>JBBRAM010000017.1:0-77564 GCA_038206765.1 Burkholderiales bacterium
TGCGTATTCCACGCCATTCGGCCACTCATTCCATGAACATCCGGCCACCTATTCCACGATGATCCGGCCGGGTCAGTCGGAGCGAAGCGACGCAAGATTTTCAGGTTAATTGGTTTGATTGTCTGTTGTCAATTTTCCCCTTTCTTTGCGCATTGAATTGCCGCTCAAATTGATCTTGTAAGCGTTATGCACAACCCGATCCAGAATGGCATCCGCCAGTGTTGGATCGCCCACCGCTTCGTGCCAATGTGCCACCGGTAAATGGCTGGTGATGATCGTGGCACGCAGGTTATAGCGGTCGTCCAGTATCTCCAGCAGATCGCGTCGATGCTGATCAGTCAGTGCAGCAAGGCCCCAGTCATCCATCACCAGGACAGCCGTTTTGCTCAGTTGCCGCATCATCTTCGTGTAGCGCCCATCGGCTCGGCCCATATCCAGTTCCTGCAACAGGCGCGGTAGTATGACGTAATACGAGCTATGCCCTTCCCGGCAGGCTTTATGCGCCAATGCACAGGCCAGCCAGGTTTTACCAACCCCCGTTGGGCCTGTGATCAGTACGTTCATATGTTCCGTCACCCATTTGCAGTCAGCCAATTTCATCATCAATGAGCGGTCCAGTCCGCGCGGACTTTTGAAATCGGTATCTTCCAGTGCGGTATTTTGTTTGAGCTTGGCCGCACGCAGCCGAGTCTGCATACGCCGGTTGTCACGCTCGGTCAGCTCTCTATCCACCATCAAGCCCAGTCGCTCCTCGAATGGCAGAGAGCCGATGTCTGGAACGGCTTCCTGCTCTTGCAGTGCGTGCGCCATGCCGGTTAGTTTCAGTTGTTGTAGTTTGTCTAGTGTGGGGTGATACATCATGGTTTATGTTCCTGTTATTACTTAATGGTAATAGCCGGAGCCACGCACGTTGTCGTGGAAGATCGGCAAGCTGGTTTGTTTGGCATCCTGTGGCAGTGGCAATTCATCCAGCCGGTGTTTTAGAATGGAATCAACCGATGAGTAACTGATGGCATTGGTGGAGTAAGCCCTCCGGCATGCTGCCTCAACCCGGCTGTTGCCATAGCGTTTGCCCAAGCCGATGATGCCCACCGCTGCGCGGAATGCCTGTTGCGGATGTTGCCTGCGCTCAATCAGTGCATCGATCAACTTGCTGGTGTGTTCGCCTACGGTAACGGCCCAGCTGAGAATGCGTTCGGGGGTCCACTCCGCCTTCTCTTGATGGGATTTCGGCATATGTGCTGATTGCGTTGAATAGCGCTTGCCATTGCCATGCACTCTGGCGTGGCTGACGACACGCGCGCCCTTATGCAAAATCTCGATGACGTACTCGCTGAAGCTGATATCAAGCTGCTTGCCGATCAGCGTATAAGGTACCGAGTAATATCGTCTGTCAACTTCGATGTGATAGTCCAGATTGACCCGAACCTTCTTCCATTCGGTGAAGATGTAACGCTCAAGCGGCAGCGCACGCATCGCCGGATAGTCCACGCTCAGAAACGTGGTTCCCCGACATCCCGGCAGCTTCTTGAACGGGCGCTGGTTGAGCCTGACGAGCAGTTCGCTGATGGCCTCGTTCAACGCCGCCAGGCTGAAGAAGCTGCGGTTGCGCAGACAGGCCAGTATCCAGCGTTCAACAATCAGCACGCCATTTTCGACCTTGGCCTTGTCGCGTGGTTTGCGTGAGCGTGCAGGGATCACGGCAATGCCGTAATGGTTGGCGAAGCCGTGGTATGCCGGATTGGTGTCTGGTTCATAGCGGCAGGTTCTACTCACGCCACTTTTGAGGTTGTCTGGTACCAGGATTTCAGGTGCGGCACCGAAGTGTTCCAGCATGCGGACATGGCTGCCAATCCAGTCGCGCAGGGTTTGGCTCCATGTGGCCTCGGCAAAGGTGTAGTTGGATGCCCCCATAATGCCGACGAAGATCTGCGCCTGACGGATCTCACCCGTGCCCCGGTCGGTGACAGGCATTGTGTGCCCGGCATAATCCACAAAGCATTTCTCGCCCGCCAGATGTTCTTGGCGCATGACAGCGTCCAGCTTGCCAGTCCATTCCCTGAAGTGGCTGCAGAACCAGCTATAGTTGAAGCCATCAGGCTGCTTGGCCTTGTATTCCTGCCACAGCAGAAATAAGGTGACGCCTTTCTTGCGCATCTCCTGATTGACCTGAGACCAGTCAGGGGCGGGGCGCAAGGCATCGGGTAGGGTCGGCTTGGGTGGAAATAGCCTGGTTTCAATATGGGCATCTGTCAGTGCTGGCGGCAGTGGCCAAGACAAACCGGATACCGCAAAGCGGCGCAGATAATCACCAACGGTGGCTCTGGATGTCTGCGTACTTTTGGAGATCTGTCGTTCCGACAAATCCAGTTCAAACTTCAGCCGAAATACTTCTCTGATCTTACGCATTGATAACTTCTCCATATCCGCCATCTCTTCCGAAGAAAATGGACGAATGGTAAGTGAAAATTATCTTGCGTCGCTCCCTGACCGGGGTGGCCGGATCGTTATGGAATCAGTGGCCGGATGTTCGTGGACTGGGTGGCCGGATGACCGTGGAATTCGCAGGTCTTCGAGTGATTGTATGAAAGAATCACGCTGCTGCATTGGAGCGCCAACACTTACGTTAAAGTTTTGGATACTTGTTAGTAAATCAATTGCTTGTTTGGCTACAGAATCACAGGCAACAATCAGCTGCAAAGGAAATGGTTCCCATTGAACCCCACGTAATCCTCGAAATAAGTTGAGGGTTTGTTCAATTAGCGGTTTGGCGGATTCAAAAGACAGTTCGTTGCCAAGTTGCTCTTTCCGTATAAATTGCTCAACGTTAGCTTCCTCGAAAAACTATATTTTTCCGTAGAGCGGATCGAGTGCATCTTTTGTTTTTTGAGTCAACATTTAAATCTCCTATTTTTGAATTTAAATTCTAGTTCCGACAATAAGCCACAGCCTGCTCCACCCTCTCTACCGCAATAATCTCCATGCCCTCAATCTCGTGCTTCGGCTTATTCGCCATTGGCATAATCTTGTAGGTAAAGCCGAGTTTGGCAAGGAGATGGGCAATGCTTCTCAATGAAACCTTGGGAGCAGAAATTTTTTAATTGTCATCGCTAGGCTGCGCGTTTCACAGTGACGGTCACGCGCATACCTGCGCTCGCCAGCATGTTGACCAACGCATCGACGCTAAAAAGTTGAATCTTTCCTTTTAGCAATTGGTTGAGCCGGGGCTGCGTCACGCCGAACATTTTGGCGGCTTCGGACTGCGTTGAATTCAATTCGTCGACTAATTTAATAATGCGGATCATCAGCGTTGAGCGCAGCTTCAAATTTTCGGCCTCAGATTCATCAAACCCCAGATCGTGGAATACATTACCCGATCCCACTTCAATCTTTAATTTTCTACTCATTTCATTTTCCTTTCTTTCTTTATGGTTTCTGCTAATTCGGCAAAACGTACTTTCGCAATTTCAATTTCACGCTTTTCAGTCTTTTGCGTTTTCTTTGTAAAGGCGTGCAGCACATAGACAGCGTCCGCAAACTTGGCAACATATAAAACCCTACTCTCGACCTTGGTGTGAATTCGAATTTCTTTCACTCCAACTGCGACTGAACTCATTGGCTTCCAATCGGACGGATCACGACCTTGCTGCACGAGATCAAGCTGTAGACCCGCCATCTGGCGTGCATCGGCTCCAAACGCCTTCAAGTCCTTTCGACTTGTTCCAAGAAACTTCAACGGCTTCATATTTTATTCCAGTTTCGATATAAATTGCAATCTTCGATCCCGCTCCAGCTACCCACCCCGACAATAAGTCACTGCCTGCTCCACCCGCTCCACCGCAATAATCTCCATGCCTTCAATCTTGTGCTTCGGCTTATTCGCCTTCGGCACAATCGCATGAGTGAATCCCAGCTTGGCGGCCTCTTTCAATCGTTCCTGCCCGCGCTGCACAGGACGCACTTCGCCAGCCAAACCGATCTCGCCGAAGACGACGTGTTTGGCGGGGAGCGGTTTGTTTTTGAAGCTGGAAACAATCGCGAGCAGCACCGCTAAATCCGCACCCGGCTCGTCGATACGCACGCCACCAACGGCGTTGATGAATACGTCTTGATCGAATACGGCGAGGCCGCCGTGGCGGTGTAGTACCGCTAACAACATGGCGAGGCGGTTTTGCTCTAGGCCGACGGAGAGGCGTTTGGGGTTCATGCCGTGGCTGTCATCTACCAACGCTTGGATTTCGACTAGCAGCGGACGCGAGCCTTCTTGCGTGACCATGACGCAGCTGCCGGATACATTGGTGTCGTGCTGCGATAAAAAGATAGCGGAGGGATTGGTGACTTCGCGCAGGCCTTTTTCAGTCATTGCGAAAACGCCGATTTCGTTCACCGCGCCGAAGCGATTTTTGACTGCGCGGATGAGGCGGAATGAGGAGTGTGTATCGCCCTCGAAATAGAGCACCGTATCAACCATGTGTTCAAGCACGCGCGGACCGGCCAATGCGCCTTCTTTCGTGACGTGGCCAACAAGGATCAAGGTAGTGCCGCTCGATTTCGCCATACGCGTGAGGTGCGCGGCGCATTCGCGCACTTGGGCGACGGAGCCAGGCGCAGATGTAAGCGCGGCGGAATAAACGGTTTGGATGGAATCTATAACGGCGACTTGTGGCTTTTCGTGGGCGATGACATTGAGGATTTTTTCCAACTCGATTTCGGCGAGTAGTTTTACGTCGTGCGAATCGAGCGATAGCCGCTTGGCACGCATGGCGATTTGCTGCGGGCTTTCTTCCCCGCTGACGTAGAGCACGCTGTTGGTGTTTGAGATACTGGAGAGCGCTTGCAGCAGCAATGTGGATTTGCCGATGCCGGGATCACCGCCGATGAGCACCACGCCGCCCTCGACCAACCCACCGCCCAGCACGCGATCAAACTCGCTGATGCCGGTAGGTTTGCGCGGCACGTCTTCAGCGCGGACTTTAGAGAGCGATTGCACCACGCCACGCTCAGAAGCGACGCCCGCTAATGTAGAGAAACGGTTGGTGGATGCGATAGGCTGTTCCGCAACGGTCTCAACCAGTGTGTTCCAAGCATGGCAGCTCGGGCACTGGCCTTGCCATTTTGGCGATTGACCCCCGCATTCGGTGCAGGAGTAGATTGTTTTGGGTTTGGCCATGGGGATTTATTTTGATGGTTTCGGAAGCAATTGATTCGCCGCGCTGCGCTCTTGATAGACTTGCAAAGCTGTATTTGCGTCAGGGAAGTTGCGATTCGCCCAAACGGCGAAGCCACCGGCAATGACCAGTACGAGCAACAGCCAATATTTTGTACTATTCCAGGCGCCCGTCACCCAGCCCGACGATTCTGCCTTTCTTAAACCTTTGAGCAGTCCCGCAGCAAGAATAACTTCCAGCACCACGTCGGCAAAAAGTTGTGTGGCGAATGCACCCAAGCCCCAAAAAAATATAAAGCCAACCACTGCAACTGCGATGATAAAGAGGCACCCCTCTGCATCGCCAACGGGAAATAAGTCTAATCCCGATCCATCCCAAGACGAGCGATTTAGCGGAGTGTGCGGTTGCGCATTCAGCATTGCCTCTGCGTCACGCTGGTTCAAATATTCCTGAATACCGGAATAGTTCAGCCACATTTTGACGCCTAATAAAAATACACCGTATCCGCCAAGAATCGCTATCGGGTAGCGAAAGATCATCGAAACGACACTCGCTTTGAGCAGGAGAAAATCAATCAACCATGTCGCAAGTGAGGTTCCTAAAATAATCATCGTCACATGGGCGCGCAAAACAAACTGCGCATTTAACGAGTGTTTTAGACTTTCCCGATACGTTTCGAGACGCGATTCTTGCAAGCTCACTCCACCTCCACCATCGGCACCCGCGCTGAGATGGCGCAAAATAATTCATACGAAATCGTGCCTGCGGCCTTGGCGACTTCATCGACTGGTAATCCTTCGCCCCATAAGGTCACCGGTGCGCCGACATGGGCGTGGGGGATGTCGGCGAGATCAACAGACAGCATATCCATCGAGACGCGGCCGATAGTGCGGGTATGAGCGCCGGAGACGAGGACCGGCGTGCCCAGTTCGTTGGTGCCCGGCGCGTGGCGCGGGTAGCCGTCGGCGTAGCCACAGGCCACGATCCCGATGCGCATTTTTTTCTTCGCGGTGTAGGTCGCGCCGTAGCCGACGGTATCGCCGGCGGTCAAGGTTTGGGTGGCGATAATTTCACTGCGGAGCGTCATCACCGGTTTTAAACCCAGCTCGGCAGCGGATTGTTCTTCAAACGGTGATGATCCGTAAAGCATGATGCCGGGGCGAACCCAATCGCGGTGGGTTTCGGGGAAGCGAAAGATTGCGGCGGAGTTGGCGAGGCTTTGGGTGAAGCGCTTTTTGCTGAATGCTGGCTTGGCGGATTTGACGATTTCTTCAAATTTTTTGAGTTGGGCCGCGATGCCCAACTTGCCGTCTGCGGTCGCGAAGTGCGTCATGAGCGTGACGGCGCCGATATTGCGGTGCGAGGCAGCCGTGTTGATCGCGAAGCCAGTGAGCGGGCCTTGCAGCCCCAGACGGTTCATGCCGGTATTAAATTTTAAAAATATATCGAGCGGCGCATCGAGTTCTGCATCGGCAATGGCTTTGATTTGCTCATGCTCGCGGACGACTGGTGTTAAGTGGTAGCGGGCGAATGTGGGGATCTCGTCATTGCCGAAAAATCCTTCAAGCATCAGGATTGGCTGGGTGATGCCTTTGTTGCGGAGCTTGATTGCGCTTTCAATTTCAAGGGTGGCGAAGGCATCGGCATCGCGTAGCGTTCGGGCTACCCAATCGAGCCCGTGGCCGTAGGCGTTGGCTTTGACCACGGCGAACACCTGCGAGCTTGGCGCTTTGGATTTTGCCAGCGCGTAGTTGTGAAGCAAGGCATTCGTGGAGAGCTCAGCGCGGATCGGACGCATGCGTTTTCTTTTTAGTGTTGTTAGGTTTTACGCGCAGTTACTCGCAATTATTCAACGTCACGCCTATTGAGGCAACGTTACTCATAATTGGGGCGAGCGTCTCCAGCGTAATTCATAAACCGTGTATTTTGCCCCAAGAATGTTAAACGCACGGTGCCAATCGGACCGTTACGCTGCTTGCCGATAATAATTTCAGCGGAACCTTTTTCTGCGCTTTCGGGGTTGTAAACCTCGTCGCGATAAATAAATAAAATCACGTCGGCATCTTGCTCGATCGCGCCGGATTCGCGCAGATCGCTCATGACGGGACGTTTGTTCGGGCGCTGCTCCAACGAGCGGTTCAGCTGCGAGAGTGCTACCACCGGCACTTTCAGCTCTTTGGCCAAGGCTTTAAGCGAGCGGGAAATTTCTGAAATTTCAGTTGCGCGGTTTTCACCTGCACCGCCGGCAGATGACATCAGCTGCAAATAATCGACCACAATCAAACCCAGCCCGGCGTACTGACGCCACATCCGACGAGCCCTGGCGCGGAGTTCGAGCGCATTGAGCGCGGGTGTTTCATCAATATGAATCGGCGCATCGTTGAGCTTGACCAGCGCTTGGTTCAAGCGATCCCAATCGCGCGGCTCCAAGCGCCCCGTGCGCAACCGCTGCTGATCTACTTTTGAAATAGAGCTTAAAAAACGCCCCGCGATTTGCGTGCCGCCCATCTCCATCGAATAAATAAGCACAGGCAGTCCAAGATTGACCGCCACGTGTTCGGCAAGGTTTAGTGCAAAGGCCGTATTGTGTGTGGCGATGTAATCGTCTGCGATGTAGAGATGCGTAGCGTGCGAGACGGCAATACATTGCGTTGCGGTGACACGACTAGGCGCAATGCTAGAAAAATTCAAGCGCTTTCGACGCTTAAACACCTCCGGCGCACGTGCACGTTTTTCGGCTAGTAGGAATAGCGATTTTGGGCTGGGATGGCTGATATTTACAACAAACGAATCGCGTCCTTCTTTTTTTTCCCCCAAGTAAGAATAGGTGGGGCGTTTATCACTTAGCGTTACGAATGCGCCGAGCGAGCGAGCGAGCGTGACGACATCATTCGCTAATCGCCAGCTTGAACTTGCAAATCTGACCGAACCCCATTTCTCTGCCCAACCATCGGTGTCCAGAAGGCCCCTCAATAAATCAAGCCGTGCCTGACGGTTTGCAAGCAAGTACGACTCTGGAATGAATTTATCAATACTGGTTATTCCCCAAAGATCAAATTGCTTTAGCGCATGCATGAGCGGATTAACTTTTGCACGTTGTTGGCCCAGTGCCAATGCGACGGTTTCTTCCCGCGCAATTCGCCAATCATATTTGCCCGCATAATTGACACACATATTGATATCAATACGATCTCTTAGCCGCTCAATTGTCTCACTGCTCGCGGTAGAAAAAATAAGCCCCGTTCCAGATAGCTTCCCATCGCCTAATAACGCGCCCAAAACCCATGGGTCGATAGGCAGAGGATCATCGTGCCCAAAGTCGCCATTAATTTCATCAATCCATATTCGGTTCTGGTAGCGCTTTCGCGTCAACATTTCACGGACTTTTGCTGTTGTAATGGTGCGTGGAACATCCCAGCCACGATAACGAACCGTCCATAGATGTTCATCGCAACACTCGGTTGCACGTCCATCGGCAAACCTAACGCAATAGACTTGGCGCTCGCCTTGCGGAAATACACCCGTCACGATGGAGGGTGCGCCATCAACTGATGCAACCGCATCGCCGGGCTGCAGTTCACCCATGCTCTTCCAGCCGATGGTGGTCTTGATCTTCGCGGTCAATGGCTGCGCTTTACCCATTGACGGTCTGCCAGCAACAATAACCAAATCGCCGTCTTGCATGCCCGATGTCATTTCATCTAAATCAACAAAGCCAGTTGCTTTACCAGTCACGGCTGATGGGTTTTTGGACAACTCATCAAGGCGGGTCATCACCTCGGAGAGTAACGTCGACATCGAGGCAAAGCCCTGCCCGCCTTTGCGTCCCATTTCGGCAATATCAAACACTTTTTTTTCGGCTTCGTCGAGTAACTGTCGCGCTTCGCGGCCATTCGGCGCATACGCATCATCAGCAATTTCTTCACCCACGCGGGCGAGGCGACGCATGATGGCCCGTTCACGCACGATCTCGCTGTACAACCGGATGTTGGCGGCAGACGGCGTGCCTTCGGCCAAACTGTGCAAATAATTCATCCCGCCAATGTTTTGCAGCTCGCCGTTGATTTGCAGACGCTCAGCAACGGTCAATACATCGGCTGGTTTGTTGTCAGCGATTAGTTTGGAAATAGCTTGGTAAATCCGTCGATGGTCGTCGCGGTAAAAATCCTCTTCGGCAATAATGTCACCGATTTTGTCCCAGGCCTCGTTGTTGAGTAGCAAGCCGCCCAAAACCGATTGCTCGGCCTCGATGGAGTGGGGCGGCAGCTTGAGCGAGGTGATGGCGCTATCGGAGGCGTAGCTCGGTTTGAAGGGATTTGACGGGTCGGTTGTGGAAAAGACGGCGGCCATGTGTGCTTGATCTATTAATTGACGCGTTAAATGATTGATGCACTATTGTGCGCCGCAAGTTATGCACAGGCAATGCACAAGGTAGTGGATTTACGGTGGATAGCTTGTGGATAAGTCGGTAATAGAAAAGGGCCGCCTAAGCAGCCCTTTTCCCTTTCTTTACAACAAGTTTCTTTACGGCAAATTTAATGTTCGACTTAAACGTGCTCGCCCAAAACGGAAACCGTAATTTGTGCTTTTGCGTCGGTGTGTAAATCAAGCGTAATCGGGAAATCACCAATAGTCTTTAACGGACCATTTGGCATCACGACTTCCATCTTCTTCACTTCAAAGCCCTGTTTTGTTAAGGCTTCAGCGATGTCAGTGTTGGTCACAGAACCAAACAAGCGGCCATCCACACCCGCTTTTTGCGTTACTTGAACCATGTAGCCTTCGAGCTTGGCAGCGCGGGCAACGGCGGCAGCCAAAATTTCTGCGGCTTTCTTTTCAAGTTCGGCGCGGCGTGCTTCAAACTCGGCTTTGTTGGCCACAGTCGCACGTTTTGCTTTGCCAGTTGGGATCAAAAAGTTGCGGGCAAAACCGTTTTTAACGATTACAACATCGCCCAACAAACCCAAATTAACTACTTTTTCCATCAAAATAATTTCCATGATTTATCCTTGTCCGATCGTCGATTAGTGCAGATCGGTGTAGTGAATCAGCGCCAAGAAACGAGCGCGCTTGATCGCCACATCCAACTGGCGTTGATATTTGGCTTTGGTTCCGGTGATACGTGCCGGAATAATTTTGCCGTTTTCGTTGACAAATTCTTTCAGGATGCCGATATCTTTGTAATCGATCTGAACAACTTTTTCAGCGGTGAAACGACAGAATTTTTTGCGGCGAAATAGGCCGCGATTAGGATTGCGTGTGTCTTTTTTGTTCTTGTCGAACTTTTTACCACGAGGGCTTGGACGGGGCATGATTAACTCTCACTTAACATTTTAAATTGGGTAATGTGCAAAATAGGTTGCGTGTTGTAGCGATTCTTTTGGCTTAAAAAACCTTTGACAGAAAGTTTGTCGTTTGCTTTTAGCACCTGAAGCGCCAGAGCGACTTCACCAAACGCGATTGCATTCATTTCCAGCTCGACGGCCACAGATTCGGTGCCCTCAATTTGAATTTGCTGCGATTGGTGTTGCAACACCAGATTCAGTGTTTCGATACCACCGGGACTGACCCGCATGACATCGCACGACAAAACGATTCCATCTAAAACCACTACATTGGCTGCATTGCCTATGCTGCTTCCTTAACGTCGTCTTTGTAGTCGGATGAGCGGGGTTTTTCTTCCTTCATCATCGGGCTTGGCGTAATTTCAGCCGCGTCCATCTTGACAATCAAATGACGCAACACAGCATCGTTAAACTTGAACGCGTGCTCAAGTTCTTCTAATGTGGGCTGTTCAATTTCAATGTTCATGAGCACGTAATGCGCCTTGAACACTTTTTGGATTGGGTACGTCATTTGACGACGACCCCAGTCTTCGATGCGGTGAATCTTGCCCGCACCTTGGGCGATCGTTGCTTTATAACGATCAATCATCGCGGGCACTTGCTCGCTTTGATCCGGGTGAACGATAAACACAATTTCATAATGGCGCATTAAATTCTCCTTATGGATTAGGCACTTATGTGCCGGAAGAGCCTCCCGCGATGCGCACCGCAGTGAAGCAAGGTTGTTTCAATTTTCTCGATTGAGCGTGAAAAAATGCAAATGCCCAAGCAAGCCCGAGATTATGCGGCAAAAAGCGTAATAAATCAATAGGTTCTATGCGTTTGATGGGAAGTGGCCAATGGACGCATGAGGCTTGAAACACGAAGCTTGAAACACGAAGCTAAAAACAAAAAAGCCCGTAGAGTCTCCTCTGCGGGCTTTTAACCATTTTTACAGGTTTCAAAAAAGCGCTGGAGCGCAACTATTTATTTGCTGGTTGCCCCGGGCGCCGTGGTTTTAGCATCATTCACCGTGGTCGACGCTTTTGCCGCTTTGGCAAAATCGCCAGCCTTCACGACTGAAAGTTTAGCAGGGTCGATGTACTTGCGGAAAGCTGCATTGACAGCTTCGACGGTCAGCGCTGCGATATCGGCATTATATTTTGCGCTTTCCTCATAGGTTTTGCCGCGATAGAGCTTATCAACCCAACCACTCGCCAACGTTGCGTCCTGCGCCCAAGCTTGCTTACGGCTTTGCAGAATGCTCGATTTGGCGCTGTCTAGTTCTTCTGCGGTGAAACCGCCTTTCAACGCCAAATCAAGCTCTTCACGGAAAATGGACTCAAGCTTGGCAATATTTTGCGGTGCCGCACTGGCATTCGCGCTGAATGAGCCGCGTCGATCAAAACTCGACAAACTCAAGCCAGTATTCACCCCATAGGTCAAACCTTCCTTGCCGCGAATTCGTTTAGACAACCGGGAGCTGAGTCCACCGCCACCGCCAAAAATACGATTGGCAACTTGAAGTGCCGGGCTTTCAGGATCGTTATCGCCCACCTCAAGCAACATCCGCGCGCCAAATACGGCGTTCTCCTTATCAGGTGTCTCAATGACTTTATTCATCGCCGCGACTTCGTGATACGGATTTTCGATTCGTTTAAACGGCAACGGGCTTTTCCAATTGCCGAAAATCCGCTCAATCGCGACGCGCGCCTCCGCCTCGTCGAAATCGCCGACAATGGCAATCTCAGCATTCGAGAAACCCAAGAAATCCTCGTGCGCTTTTTTGACTTGCGCGAGGGTGACTGCCTTCAGATCGCTCAAATTCTCTTCACGCGTTGGCGAGTGTCGTGGGTCACCTCGCTGGTAATTATTAAAATGTTGGTTCATTGCCTCGCCCGCCAGCGCGCCCGGATCACTTTTTCCGGCCTCCAAGCCAGTGATGGATTGCTTGCGCATTTGTTCAAGCTCCGCCTCAGGAAATGTCGGCTCCCGCATAACGTGCGCAACTAGTTCAAGCGCCTTCACCAAATTAGCGCGGGTGGTTTGCATGCCGGCATTTCCTAAGCCGACGTTTCCGGATATTTTGAGTTTGTCGAACTCATCCGATAATTGTGAGCGATTAAATTTAGTGGTGCCTTTGCTCAACATTTGCGAGGCAAACGACATCGCTGTGGTGCGCCCTCGCTGCGACACGACATCACCATAATTTGAACTCAGCCTAACGGTTACTGTCTCACCCCGGTTCTTTTTTGACAATAGCGCTACCTTCATACCGCCCGGTAATGCATAGCGCTTGGTACGGGCGTCAATGTTGGCGGGTGTTGGGTCAAATGTTTCGCCTGCCGCCATCGCCTGATTGCCTTTATAGTCCTTCAGCACATCTGCGGCCAGTGGCGCCATCGGAACCTCCGCACGTTGCGGGTCTTTGGTTGGCAAGAACTGCCCTACCGTTCGATTGTCCCTAGTCAAATATTTTTTCGCAACCCGCGCCACATCTTCAGGCGTTACTTTTTTAATTTGATCACGCGAATAAAAAAACAAGCGCCAATCGCCCGCCGCAATAACTTCACTCATGGCAACGGCCAAGCCCTGCGGGTTTGCCATCACCTGATCAAATGATTTATCGAGCAACACACGTAGTCGACCCATTTCTTCTTCAGTCGGCGGTGATTTATAAAAATTTTCGACCGTGTCAATAAGCGTCTTTTGTACATCGTCCAGAGATTCGCCTTCTTTTACAGCGGCAATAAAATTGAAAATGCCCGGATCAACCGTCGAGCCACCGCCGGCTCCGACACCGGCCGCACGGTTCGTTTCGACCAATAATTTATGCAGCCGTCCGCTGGGCGTGTTGCCGAGGATAAAACCCAAATAGGTTAGTGCGGCATTGTCGGGATGAAGGCTACCGGGCACTTTGTAACCGAGCATGCTAATTTGGATGTTGCCGCTGCGGCGAACCGTAAAACTACGCTCGCCATCTTGTGTTGGCTCAATTGTCCAGAGCTTGGGCAACACGCGCGTCGGCTTCGGAATTTTGCCAAACGCAGCAGTGATTAGCTTTAATGTCGCTTCCTCATCAAATTTTCCGGCTACCAATAAAACCGCATTATCTGGCTGGTAATACTGGCGGTAAAACGCTTGCAGGTTTTCGATTTTGACGTTTTCGATGTCGCTGCGGTTACCAATTGGCGAATTCTGATAGTTATGCCAATCGAAAGCCACGCTCAACATTCGTTTGTTCAGCACCTGACCGGGATTATTTTCACCGATTTCATATTCATTCCGCACCACGCTCATTTCAGAATCGAGATCTTTACGGGCAATATTGGAATGAATCATTCGATCCGCTTCCAATTCAATCGCCCATTTTAAGTTTTCGTCACTCGCCGGAAATGATTCATAGTAGTTTGTGCGGTCAAAATTGGTTGTGCCTTGAAAGCCGGCTCCGCGCTGATTGAATTGCTTGGGAATATCAGCATTAGTCGGCGTGCCTTTAAACAGCAAATGTTCAAGCAAATGCGCCATGCCGGTCTCGCCATAGTTTTCGTGCCGCGAACCCACCAGGTAGGTCACGTTAACCACCGCCGTTGGCTTGGATGTATCCGGAAACAATACGACCTTCAAACCATTTGGCAAACGATATTCGGTGATGCCCTCAACCGAAACAATGCGCTCGGCTACGATGGGTAGCACTGCTGGCGCCGCTTTCGTTGAGACGGCTGGCTTGGTTGTGGGCTTTGTTGCGGGGTTCGCTGTGGGTTTCGTCGCGAGAGCTGGGGGCGCTGCGAATACGTTGATTGATGAAACTGTTAGCACCAGTAGCATCGCCGCTGCATATATTTTGGGTTGCGGTAAAACGATGTTTTGACGATTTGTCATGAAATACATCCTTGGAATGGGGGCGTATAAAAAAGGCCACCAACGCTTCTTCGCGTCGGTGGCCTTCAAACTTTAGCTTGTAGCAATAATAAAAGCCGAGCCGTTGTTGTCGTTACTGTTTAGCCGCTGGTGAAATCTTACCGACGCTTTTGTTCGCCTTTGCGAAATCACCTGCTTTGACCATGCTGATCTTGTCAATATTGATGTACTTGCGGAAGGCAGCTGACACATCTTCGGGTTTAAGGGCGGAGACTTTGGCCTCAAACTGGGCGCTCCAAACAAAGGTGCGATCCAAATCGAGATAGGTAGTCCAGCGCCCAGCTAGGCCTGAATCTTGCGCACGCGATTGCAGACGCTGCTGCAAGATGCCCGATTTTGCGGCAACCACTTCGGTCAGCAAGAAGCCATCTTTCAACGCTTTGGCTACTTCTTCTTTGAACGCCGCTTCTACTTTCGCCACGTTTTGCGGTGCGGCAATCGCGTATGCAATCCAAGACGAGCCACGGTCTTTGGAGCCGACATTCAGTTGCGAGCCAGCACCATAGCTTAGGCCGTCCTTGACACGGATGCGCGCCATCAAACGCGAATCAAACCCGGCGCCACCACCCATGATGTAGTTGGCAACAAACAGCGCTGGATAGTCCGCATCATCGTCAAGCAAATTGACGTTAATCCGCGCCAAGAACATTGCATTCTCTTTATCGGGGGTTTCAAGATTGGCGTTGGCGACCGGAATCTCTTTGAACGCGTTGCTCAAACGGGTATAGGGCGCGCCAGCTTTCCACTCGCCAAAGGCTTCACGAATCGCCTGAGTCACGGCAGCTTCGTCAAAATCACCAACGACGGCGATCTCGCCTTTATTCGCACCGTAGAAATTCTTGTGGAACTCGCGCACCTGTGCGAGCGTAACTGCTTTGGTATCTTGCTCGGCTTCGTCCAGCGAATTCACATACCGGAAATCACCTTTTGGATAGGTATTGAATTGCTTCGCGAGTGCATTTGAGGCAACCGCTTGCGGATCACTCTTTTGCGATTCAATGCCAGTCAAAATTTGCTTGCGTAGCTGCTCAAACTCGGACTCGGGGAAATTGGCGTCACGCATCATGTGGGCCGCCAGCTTGATCGCGCCAACCAAGTTTGGCTTGGTTGTTTGCAAATCGGCCGACAGACCGGAAACGCTGCCTTCGATTTTGAGTTTTTCGGACGCGTCGGCAATTTGTTCGCGGCTTAATTTGTTCGTGCCACGCGACAACATTTGCCCCGTCATGCTGGCAACGGTGGCTTTACCGAAAAGCGATTTCTCGTCACCCGACTGCAAACGAACACTCATGTTGACCGTTTCGCCACGGTTGAGTTTCGAGAGCAGCGCGACTTTCAGCCCGCCGATATTGATGATTTTTGTCCGTTTTTCGACGTTTTCATTGGCAGGATTAAATGCCTCGGCGTTTGAAACCACCTGCTTTGCGACAAAGCCTTTCATCGCATCGGCGACCGTCGGTGGTGCAGGAACTTCGGCGCGTTGTGGTGCATCCTCGGGGATAAAATAGCCTAAGACGCGGTTGTCGCGCTTGTAGTAACGCGCTGCGGCTTCTTGGATTTGCAACGCGGTCATGGCGACAGCGCGATCACGGCCCTGGAAAAACAAGCGCCAATCGCCGAGCGCGATGGTTTCGGATAATTCAACGCCGATCGATTCATGGTTATTGAGGGTGCGTTCTGCGGCATTTGCAAAATTTTTCTTTGCGCGCTCGATCTCAACGGGGGTTGGCGGATTTTTGTAAAACTCCTCAACCGCTTTAATCATCTCATCGCGTACAACCTCAACTGAGTCGCCTTTCTTAACAACGGCGCCAATCATGTGCAAACCACCGTCCGCACCGAACAACGGGAAGCCAAATATCTGTGCGGCCTTGCCGGTTTCAACCAGCGCTTTATGCAAACGACCCGTTGGTGAATCGGTCAGCACATAGTTCATAAAACCAATCGCATCCGAATCGGGATGCAAGCCGGATGGCACTTTGTAGCCCAAGGCGACGATTTGAATATCGCCCTTGCGACGAACAAAAAACTGGCGTTCGCCGTCTTGGGTTGGCTCGACGGTCCACAGCTTCGGTAGGACGCGAGTTGGCTTGGGAATCACGGCAAAATATTTGCCGACCCATTGCAATACCTTGGCTTCGTCAAATTTACCTGCGACCAGTAGCACGGCATTGTCGGGCTGATAATACCGATGATAAAACCCTTGCAGGTTTTCGATTTTGACGTTTTCGATATCGGAGCGATTTCCGATCGTCGAATTGCCGTAGTTATGCCAATCAAAAGCTATGCTCTGCATCCGCTTGAGCATCACGTTAAACGGCTGGTTTTCACCACTTTCGTACTCATTGCGGACTACCGTCATTTCGGAATCAAGGTCTTTTTTGGCGACGAATGAATTCATCAACCGATCTGCTTCCATTTGCAGCGCCCACTCCAAGTTGGAGTCGTTGGCTTGGAACAGCTCAAAGTAGTTGGTGCGATCCAGCCAGGTCGAACCGTTAAAGCGCATGCCGCGCTTATTGAAATTCTTATCAATATCGGGATTTTTTGGTGTGCCTTTAAACAACAAATGTTCCAACAAATGCGCCATACCGGTTTCGCCATAATTTTCGTGGCGCGAACCGACCATAATCGTCATATTGACCGTCACGGTAGGTTTAGATTGATCTGGGAACAGCAGCACTTTTAAACCATTGGCGAGCTGGTATTCAGTAATGCCTTCGACTGTGCCAACCTTCGCAATCGCCGCGCCAGGCGCGGACTTTGCGGCAATTGCCGCTTTAGTGGGCTTCGCAGTTGATTGTGGAGCGGGCATCGCCGCCGATTGAGTTGCGGCCTTCGGGGGGGCAACAACCGGCGCGGCTTGCGCGGCGCTCGCGCCCCATGCAAACATCGTCAAGCTGGCAGCAATAATCGAGAGTGTTTTCACCACCACGTTTGCGAAAATCGATCCCGCAACCCGAACACGATCGTTGCGTTCGTTGAATTCGTTGAGTTCGCTGATGTGAGGCGTATGAATGAATTTGCTCTGCGAAGGGGCGGTCGCGTCTGCGGCTCTAGAGAAAAAAGCAGTATGAATCATCGCGTTTATTCCTTATGGGAAGTTTTCGGTCGGTTAGCGGTTGAAAATGGCTGAATAGATATTTTTACCATCCGCATTCTAACGCCGCTGGGCCGATAAAACCTTAACGATGCGATGAATTTGTAATTTGGCCTGATGAAACCAAGCAAAAGGCAGTTTCGACCGGTGCAGCCTGCTGTTCATCGCAGCCAGCAGCAGTCGTACTTGCGCGCACGGGCAACGCGCATCCATCCTTTCGCCATTATCGAGGTGGTAGGGTAAATTGCCGCTTCCATAGGAACGCCGAAATCGAAATAGCCGCCATCGTCGCGCAAGTTATGCTCGAGAAGGTTGGCTGAGAATATCGGGCTGAACACGTGGGGTTGAACGGCCCGCAATAGCCGAAACGCCGCGCCAGCAATAGGGACAGCCGGTAAGACACCGACTGAGACTCAGATACCAGCTGAGACCCAAGCTGGCCGCCGCGCTCGCGAGAGCCGCGTCGGGAAAAATAACGACACACGCTTCCGCCATCGGGGACGACGCCCCGATGCGCATCCACTTATTACTTTGCGAAGGTAATTCTGCCGTCCTTCAAGCCAACATGCACCGTATCCTTTGCGGCAAATTTTCCCTCCAAAATATCTTTGGATAAGGGGTTCTCAATTTCCTGCTGAATGGTGCGTTTCAATGGACGCGCACCATAAACCGGATCGAAGCCTGCCTTGGCGATCTCGGCCAATGCTTCGTCGCTTATTGAAAAGTTCATCTCGAGCGCATTCAGGCGTTGTTCGAGCCGCTTTAATTGAATCTTGGCGATGCCCGCAATATTGCGTTCATCGAGCGCATGGAAAACGATCACCTCATCAATACGGTTCACAAATTCAGGGCGGAAATAGGTTCTCACTTCAGCCATCACGGCAATTTTAATGACGCCATAATCACTGCCAGCCATCGACTGGATTTGCTGCGAGCCTAAGTTCGACGTCATCACAATCACGGTATTTTTAAAGTCAACTGTACGCCCCTGGCCGTCTGTCATGCGGCCATCATCGAGCACTTGCAACAGCACATTAAAAACATCGGGGTGCGCCTTCTCGACTTCATCAAATAAAATCACGCTATAGGGTTTACGGCGCACCGCTTCGGTGAGCGATCCGCCCTCTTCGTAGCCGACGTAGCCTGGTGGAGCGCCGATAAGCCTCGCAACTGAGTGCTTCTCCATAAATTCGCTCATATCGATGCGGATGATATGGTCTTCGGAGTCAAATAAAAACGCGGCAAGTGCTTTGCATAGCTCGGTTTTACCGACCCCTGTTGGCCCTAAAAACAAGAATGAGCCATATGGTCGGTTAGGATCGCCCAAGCCGGCTCTTGAGCGGCGTATGGCGTCGGATACCAAGCGCACGGCTTCATCTTGCCCCACCACGCGTTTGTGCAATTGTGCTTCCATGTTGACGAGCTTTTCGCGCTCGCCCTGCATCATTTTAGAAACGGGGATGCCAGTCGCGCGCGAAACCACTTCCGCGATTTCTTCCGCCCCTACTTGAGTGCGCAGCAGCTTGAATTTCGGCGGCGCACCGCTTTTTTGCTGGGCAATTTCATTTGCTTTT
Organism: Burkholderiales bacterium; assembly: GCA_038206765.1. Classification (GTDB taxonomy): domain Bacteria; phylum Pseudomonadota; class Gammaproteobacteria; order Burkholderiales; family Usitatibacteraceae; genus UKL13-2. Next base: position 19,088 of record JBBRAM010000017.1, read on the forward strand.
TCATCGGTCTCAACTTTGTTGAGTTCCGCCTCTAACGCCGGCAATTTGCCATATTGCAGTTCTGCCAATTTATCGAATTGCCCGCCGCGTTGCAGCTCCGCCATTTGCAAGCGGATTTTTTCGATCTCCTCGCGGATGTGCGCCGTACCCTGCACTTGCGCTTTTTCAGCTTTCCAAATTTCTTCCAAATCGGAATATTCTTTTTCTAATCGCCGGATTTCGTCTTCGATCAAGCCCATCCGTTTTTTCGAGGCGGCGTCTTTCTCTTTTTTCACCGCTTCACGCTCGATCTTCAATTGAATCAAACGACGTTCGAGCTTATCCATCACTTCGGGCTTGGAATCGATTTCCATCTTAATGCGTGACGCCGCTTCGTCGATCAAGTCAATCGCTTTGTCGGGCAAAAATCGATCTGTGATGTAGCGGTTCGATAATTCTGCTGCCGCCACGATCGCGGGGTCGGTAATATCGACACCGTGGTGCACTTCGTATTTTTCTTGAAGCCCGCGCAGAATGGCGATAGTGGCTTCGACCGTCGGCTCACCGACCAAGACCTTCTGAAAGCGCCTCTCCAAGGCGGCGTCTTTTTCGACGTATTTACGGTATTCATCGAGCGTAGTCGCACCCACGCAGTGCAGCTCGCCGCGTGCCAAGGCAGGCTTCAACATATTGCCCGCATCCATCGCCCCTTCGGCCTTGCCCGCACCCACCATGGTGTGCAGTTCATCGATGAAAACAATCGTTTGCCCCTCGTCGAGGCTGAGTTCTTTCAACACCGATTTCAAGCGCTCTTCAAATTCGCCCCGGTACTTGGCGCCTGCTAAAAGGGACGCCATATCGAGCGATAACACGCGCTTGCCCTTCAGCGACTCCGGCACTTCGCCGTTTACAATGCGTTGCGCCAAGCCCTCGACAATGGCGGTCTTGCCGACACCCGGCTCGCCGATCAGCACGGGATTATTTTTGGTACGGCGTTGTAGTACCTGAATCGTGCGGCGGATTTCGTCATCGCGGCCAATCACGGGGTCTAGCTTGCCTTTGCGGGCCATTTCAGTGAGATCAACTGTATATTTTTTGAGAGATTCACGCTGGCCTTCGGATTCTGGTGTGCTCACACCTTCGTCACCGCGCACCGCCTTCACGGCCGCATCGAGTGCTTGCTTGGTCGCACCATATTCTTTAAACAAACGCCCTGTTTCGCTCTTGTCGTTGAGCAACGCTAGTAAAAATAATTCAGAGGCCACAAACTGGTCACCGCGCTTGGTAGCTTCTTTGTCGGTTAAATTCAGGAGATTCGATAGGTCGCGTGAAATCGTGATTTCGCCGCCGGTGCCTTCAATTTTGGCGAGTCGCGAAATGGCTTGTTCGAGCGCCGTCTTGAGGCGCGGTACCGCCACGCCGGCACGGGAGAGTAGCGACGATGTGCCGCCATCTTCTTGGTTTATCAGTGTGAGCAGTAAATGTTGCGGCTCAATAAAACCGTTGTCGTGCCCCAGCGATAGACTTTGCGCATCGGCGAGCGCCTGTTGGAACTTGGTCGTTAGCTTATCGATTCTCATTGGTGTATCCTTTTACTGACAATTTTGTCGTTTGTTCATGTTCTGAAGACAGTTTTAAGGCCAGCTTTAGCTTCGCCATAAATTCGCTTTAAATTAGTCCGATTCTGGCAAAGTAGATGTAGGCAAAACGGCATTTTTCAAGCACGCTGCTCTGCCCAACCCATTCTTAGCGCTCTATTGCTAGAGCTCTATTCTTCGCACTGTATTGTTAACCGTACTTTAGCCCTTCGCCAAAACTGAACCTTGTTTGAAAGCAAAGCGCCATCAAAATGTCTGACCTTTATGTCTGATCCCTTCCACGATATCGAAGAAATCATTACCAGTGACGTAACGCGTGCGCTTAATGAAGATGTGCGGACCGGCGATTTAACGGCATCGCTGATACCTTCTTCCTCGCGTGGCGTGGCCGGCGTGATCACGCGCGAGGATGGTATTGTCTGCGGCACTGAATGGTTTGAACGTTGCTACACCGAGCTTGACCCCGACTGCGATATTTTTTGGCATGTAGCTGATGGCGATACTATCAGCGCCGGTCAGCAGCTGTGCGAAATCAGCGGCAATGCAAGGGCACTTCTAACGGCAGAGCGATCGTCGCTGAACTTTTTGCAAACTCTCTCCGCAGTGGCAAGCAAAACCCAACGTTTTGTTAAAGCCGTTGAGGGCACTCGCGCCAAAATCCTCGATACTCGCAAAACTATCCCAGGGCTGCGTATGGCGCTCAAGTACGCGGTGCGCGCGGGCGGCGGGCATAATCATCGCATCGGCTTGTTTGACGGCATTTTGATCAAGGAAAATCACATCATGGCGGCCGGCGGCATCAAGCCCGCGATCGTAGCCGCGCAACAGCTCGTGCAGCACAGCGCGCCTGCCAATACGATGATCGAGATTGAAGTTGAAAATTTGGTGCAGCTTGAGGAAGCACTTGGCTGCGGTGCCAAATTTATTTTGATCGACAATTTTTCGCCTGCGCAAATGCAAGCCGCGGTAAAAATTGCCGTCGGACGCGCGGAACTTGAAGCATCCGGCGGCGTCAATATCCATACCGTTCGCGCCATTGCGGAAACCGGTGTTGATCGCATTTCAGTCGGCGCCCTCACCAAGGACATCCAAGCGCTAGACTTGTCATTGCGGTTTAAAATGCATTAACAACGTTTTGTGTATCGGAACTACCCTTCATAAAGTTTCCAGCGCGATTGCGGTCACACCCTGTTACTAAGCCCCATAACCACGCACCGCCGTTACACCTTTCCCACCGTTTCATCACAGACCAGAATATTCAAACTATGTTTACCCAAACGACCAAAAACTTAACCCTACTTTTCTTTTGCCTTATTGCGGGCGGCTGCGCTACCCAGGGCGCACCCAAAGCTGATCCGTTTGAAGGCATGAACCGCGCCACCTATAAATTTAACGACGCTGTCGATGGTGCCGTGCTAAAGCCCGTCGCCAAGGGTTATCAAGCGGTCACGCCGCAGTTTGTGCGTTCGGGTATTTCCAACGCATTCACCAATATTGGCGATGTTGGCACGGCCGTCAATAACTTGTTGCAAGGCAAGCCCGGTAACGCGGTATCAGATGCTGGACGCTTCCTGGTTAATTCAACGCTGGGCATACTCGGTCTGTTCGACGTTGCCACACCGATGGGGCTGGAAAAGCACGATGAGGATTTTGGCCAAACGCTCGGCAAATGGGGCGTTGAAAGCGGGCCTTATTTGGTACTACCACTGATGGGTCCTTCCACTCTGCGCGATGTCGCTGGGAGACCGGTTGATGGCTACTTGGGTTATTTCCGCTATGTCGATCACATCCCCACACGCAATACTACCTTCGGCGTGGAATTAATTGATTTGCGTGCGAATCTGCTGGGCGCGTCCGACACCATAGATGCCGCCGCGTTAGACAAATATCAGTTTTTGCGCGATGCATTTTTGCAACGCCGATTAAACATGGTGTACGACGGCAAAGTGCCGCAAGACAAGCGCGACAAATTAGAAGACGATCTCGATTCAACTGGCCCTACTGACGCAAAGGCAAAGGAGCCCGTGAAGCCTGTTGAGAAGGTTGAGAAGCTCGAGAAAAGTGTTGAAAAGAGTGACAAAAGCGAAATGATTAAAGCGGGTGAAAAAGGTGTAAAAACCGACAAGCCTGCTGAAGCGCCAGCAGAAAAAAAATAATGGTCGCGGGTTCATTCGGGCTTACCGTCAGTCTTGCATTGGTATTTCTGGCGTTCTGCGTCTTGATGGCGGGCGTGTTGGCGTTTTGCCTGCGGGAACGCCGCAAAATTGACGGCTTTGGCAACCCGTCCGCTAGTCATCAACCGCAGAGTACTTTTGACCATTCTTCGTCCGTCGACATGCTCGGCGCCAATTTCAGCAACCTATCCCAGGCCAGTGCAGAAGATGAAGCCGCCGACAAACGAGTCGCCATCGTGCTTTTCGGCTCGATTATTGGCGGCGCGCTGCTCGCGCTGATCACCGGTTACCTAGTATTTTTCCGCAGTTGGTGACGCCGGCTAATTGCTTGGAAAGCCGCGTCTAGCCTAGAGTTTGGCAGGTATTTCCGTTGCGCTAACCGCCGCTTAGCGCCGCCACAATCATCACCTCGCTCTGCGGTGCAAGCGGAAAATTTAAATCCCGTTGCAGATCCAGATCAACAAAAAATTTAATATGCGCCCTCACCCGCCCCTGCTCATCGATCATATGAAAGCGGATGCCGGGGTACTGACGATCAAGGTCGAGCAGCAATTCAGCCAGTGATTTACCGTCGCCTATGACATTGCGGCTCCCGCCGGTGTAATCAACCAGCGGCGTGGGCAAATTTACGTTCATCAAGCGATCGATTTCGATGATCCGTAATCTGGTCGCTGGTCGACACGAAGTGGGTATCAGTGCAGCCGATTCCAACGCGTAAATATGCGGCAAATGCTGAATCAGGCAACACCAATTTTCGCCCTCATCAAAGCTCGCCCAAACCTCACCGCTGGTCGTGCCGAAATAGAGGCCGACTGGATCATGCAGATCGGCACACATCGCTTGGCGTTTAACGGTGAACCACGCTTGTGCTTTTGGTAGGCCCATTGTTGAATTTCACCCAGAATTGACCCTCCGGGGGGTCAATTTTAAGTGAAAATCAACAGTCCCCACCAACTTAAAGTATTTCCCCAACACTCGTCGCGTATACCTTGGCTTCGGCTGTATCCAAGACGCCCGCCGCTTCGCCAGTTCTTCGTCATTCACATTCAGTTGCACCTTAAAGTACCTTAAAGGTGTCTACTCTCCGAATTTGCGAGATGCTGGATTCGGCAATCCGGCGTAGGATACGCGTTGACGGGGGTGTGGCTCAAGGGGCCCGCCCGGTTGGCAACAATCTGGCTCACTCTGAATTGCCGCCCCCGTCATCCGCATCGTCTAGGACGCCTGACGGGATGATGCCAGCGGTTGTGGCTGTCGAGTAGGCATGGCGCACAGACGATTTCTTGTCGTCTTGCTTTGCACGAAAGGGCTGCTATGCAAACCCAATTGAACGTCGCCATTGATGTGGGCAGTGTCATGCACCGCGTCGCCATTGGCTTAAGCACCGGTACAGCCATCGACGAGTTTGACTGTCCGCACACGTCGACCGGCATCAGCGATTTCTTCACCCGCGTCAATCAACACCGCGAGCAGCATGGGGCCACCGTATCGGTCGCCATGGAAGGCTTTGGCGGCTATGCCAGACCGCTGGATAACCAAATCCTCGCCCAAGGCTGGCAGCTCTACGCGGTCAACAACCTCAAGTTCGCCCGCTTCAAAGAAATCTTCCCTGCCCCGGCCAAGACCGATGCTATCGACGCCAAACGCATGCTGCAACTCATGCAGGTGCGTTCGGATCAGCCGATTGCACGCGCGGTGCTACAGGAAGTCGCGCCAATCGACGACACCCATCAACAACTCAAGGCACTCACGCGTCGGCGCAAGCTCATGGTCGAAGAACGCACGGAAGTCAGCCTGCGCATGCAAGCCGAGTTGCTCGCGGTCGCGCCTGGCCTACTCGCCATCACCGGTCGTGCCGATAACCTCTGGTTTCTCAACTTCCTGACGTGCCGGGCTGATCTACGCAAGCTTGCCACTGTGCGTCGATCAACGCTGCTACAAATCGAGGGCATTGGTGTGAAGTTCGCTGGCGAGATTGGCGGCTGGCAGGAGAGTGCCACCTTCGCGCCATCCGTTGAGTGGGCGGGTGTCATGATTCTGGAGGATGCCAAGCGCATGCTGGCGCTGCGTGATCGCATTGATGCGCTGGATCGGCAAATTGCCGGATTAGCTGAACAATCTGCCATCGCGAAACGGCTCCGGTCGATGCCTGGCTTTGGCGTCATCACGGCCAGCGAAGTGGCGAGCGAGATCGCCAACATTGCGCGCTTTCAGACGGAGGCCTCGCTGGCGGTTTACCTAGGTGTGGCACCGCTGGACAAGAGCTCGGGTAAACGCAGCTCGGCGAAGCTGCCGCGACAGGTCAACCCGAGGGCGCGCAATGCGATGCTGATCGCCACCATTCAGCACATGCGCCAAGTGCCAGAGTCTCGTGCGTTCTACGACCGCAAACGCGAGCAAGGCAAGTCACACATGCAAGCCACACGGGCGCTGGCCAGACATTTGGTGCGTGTTATCTTCACCATGATCAAAAATGACCGAGACTATCGAATCAAGGCGCTAAAAACTTCAGAAAACACTTGAAATTTCTGGAGGGATGTTCAGGGTCAATATTTTCAAACCTGTAACTCGCCTTTGCTTTCAAAAGCAAAAATCGGATATGACACCATTATATTTACATAAAAAAACAGGCACAAGCACCCAAGCCATTCTACGAACATTTATGCCTCAAACGCCGAACCAGTACTAGCATTCGTGATGCAGAAACCGCGCAAAATCAACGCAACAAAATCTGTTGTGCGATCAGTTGGCATGGGCCATCATCAGGCGTTGCGTCCAAGCCGATTGTGACTTTGGGTTCGCCGGATAGCCGACGGCATCAGTGAGGCCGCGAACCGAGATGCGGTCTAGTACTTAAGGAATCCGCATCAAACCTGTGAACGCAGCCACGAGTGCGAGGTATAAAAGTTCTGTTTTCATACGGTTCCCCTTTGGCGTTTTACCGTTGAATGATACAACAATTGCTTAATCGCGATAATCACCATCGCCTTACGCCAGACACCGCATGCATTCCCAGCGGACTAGACCCTAGGCCAACGCCCGAATCGTTGCTAGCGGCGGCGAATCCACCGCTTTACGTGTGCCGAGCAAGCCCGCAATTGCCACGCCAAGGCCACCACCCAAAATACCAATCACCGGAATCCACCAATTGATGACGTATTTCACCTCCAGTACTTTATCGCTCAACAGCGCTGCCAACGACATCGCGCCGACCGATGCGATCAAACCGGCTAGCAACCCAATCGCTAAAAATTCGGCGAGTTGGACGACGACCATCTGCTTACGACTTGCGCCCAGCGTCCGCATGATTGCGGCATCGAATACCCGCTCATCTTGAGTGCTGGCGATCGCCGCGTAGAGAACGACCAGGCCGGCCGCCAAAGCGAACATGAACACATAGCTGACTGCATTCGCCACCTGGTTGGTGATCGTTCTCACTTGGTTCATGATTGCCGTCAAATCAATCACCGATAGATTCGGAAATTGCTTGATTAAGCCGTTCACTACGGTCTCATTGCCTTCCGCCAGCTTAAAGCTGGTGATGTAGCTGGCAGGATATTTCTCCAACACACCTGGGCTGGCAATGACAAAAAAATTCGGCTTGAAGCTGCTCCAATCAACCTTGCGTAAATTAGTCACTTTGCCAGTGAAGCGAGAGCCTGCGATGTCGTAAGTCAGCGTGCTGCCGACAACGATACCGAGGTTTTTAGCCAGACCTTCTTCGACTGAAAATTCCTTGTCTTTGGTTTCAGCCTCCCAAAATTTACCGTCAACAATCTGCGTGCCGACCTGCTGTTTCGTCGACCAAGATAGGTTGAATTCACGCTCGGACGTCCGCTTCGCGCGTTCGTCTTTGTAATCGGACGGGACGACTTTTTTGTCGTTAATTTCCACCAGCCGGCCACGCACCATTGGATACAAATCGGGCAAATCCATGTTGCGGGTTTTGAAATAATTTTTGACCGCCTCCAACTGATCACTCTGGATGTTGATGACAAAACGGTTTGGCATATCATCACCCACACTCGCCTGCCAATTGGCGATGAGATCGGTGCGCACCAGCGTCAGCATCAGCATCGCCATCAGCCCCAAGCCAAGGGCCATGATTTGCACCAAACTGCCACCTGCATGGCGTTTCATGTTGGCAATGCCATAGCGCCAAGAGCCTGAGGTTGCGCCGCGCAAGCCTGATGCCGCGCGGATCAACAACCACCCGGCCAGACCCGCCACGGCGAGCGCCACCCCAAAGCCACCAACCGCGAACGCACCGAGCTTCAAATCGCCTGCCCGCCAAATAATCAGGCCCGCCAAGGTGGCAAACCCGAGCAAATAAGCAAAGGTTGCACCGGCATCGAAAGGGTCGAGATCGCGGCGCAACACGCGCAGGGTGGATACCTTTCGGAGCGCTAACAATGGCGGTAAGGTAAAGCCCAACAACAGCACCATGCCGATCGCCAAACCTTGCAGCGCGGGCATGAATGTTGGGGTGGGAAGCGCAACCGTAAAAATGCCGGAGAGCAAGGCTGCAAGCCCTGTTTGGGCAATATACCCGGCCACGACACCGAGCACGCAGGCGATTAAACCCAGCGCTAAAAATTGCCATAAATTGAGTTTAAAAATGTCGGCCTGTGATGCCCCCAGACAACGCATCATGGCCGCGCTATCAAGCTGCCGTTGCGAATACCGGCGTGCCGCCAGTGCCACGGCAACCGATGCCAATATCACCGACAGTAATGCGGCAAGCCCCAAGAAATTCTGCGAACGCTCCAACGCGACGCGTACCTCGGAGCGCGAATCTTTGACGCTTTCAATCCGCTCGCCGCGTTGCGTTTGGCCTTTAAAAGTCATCATAAAGGCGTCGATAGATTTTTTATCGCCAGAGAGCAGCAGCCGATATTTGACGCGGCTCCCGACTTGAACCAGATGCGTGGCTGCAAGATCCCCGCGATTCAACATTGCCCGCGGTGCGATGCCAAAATAATCAAGCACGCTATCGGGTTCTTTGGTGATGATCGCGGCGACCTTAAATTTTGAATCGCCAATTTTCAATTCATCACCGACCGCAGCGTTGAGGCGCGTGAGCAAAATGTCGGGAACCCATACCGTGCCCGCCGCGGGTATGCCAACCGCTTCCCGATCCACGCCGCCCGGCGCATCGGCAATACGAATTTTGCCGCGCAGCGGAAAGCCATCGGTCATCGCTTTAATCTCGGCCAGATTGACGCCCTGCCCTTTGGCCTCATCGCCCGCAACCATGCTGGGAAAGGTCGTCGTTTCTGCCATGTTGAGCCCGAGGCGGACGGCCTCATCGCGGAATCGTTGCGGCGTTGGGGCGTCGGTGACAACGACGACATCGGCGGCGATTAATTCGTTGGCTTGGGTGTTCAGCGCAGATTCAACACGATCAGCAAAAAATGAGACGGTGGTGACGCTGGTAACGGCGATCAATAATGCAACCAATAAGACTTTGGCCTCACCGGATTTGGCGTTGCGACGGAGCAGTTTGAACGCTAATAATAGTTTTTTCATGGAGATTTTATGCCGGGCTTACATGGCCATCGCGGCTTGTTCGTCTTCCGTGCTGACGATACCTTCTTCGATCGTCAGCCGCCGTCCGCATCGCGCGGCAAGATTCAGATCGTGCGTGACCAAAATCAACGTCGTGCCGCGCTCGCGATTTAGTTCAAACAGCAAATCAATCATCGCTCTGCCCGTTTTGGCATCCAGGTTGCCAGTGGGTTCATCGGCAAACAGGAGCTTTGGTTCGGTCACAAATGCCCGTGCAATCGCCACCCGTTGTTGTTCACCGCCCGATAGCTGCTTCGGATAGTGCGTCACCCTAGCCCCCAGGCCAACGCGAACCAAAATCGCCTTGGCACGCGTTTCGGCGTCAACCACCCCCGATAGCTCCAGCGGCAACATCACGTTTTCGAGCGCAGTTAGTGATGGCAATAACTGAAAAGACTGAAATACAAAGCCGACTAACCTGCCGCGGAGCTTGGCGCGGCCGTCTTCATTGAGCGCAAATAAATCTTCACCGTTGATAAACACCTTCCCCTCGGTTGGATTGTCCAATCCGGCCATCAAACCCAGCAGTGTTGATTTACCTGAGCCAGACGCGCCGACAACAGCTACCGCTTCGCCAGCACCAACGCTAAAATTAGCGTTGTTAACGATGGTTAGCGTCGTATTGGTGGTGCCATCGGTGGTCGGCACGCGTTTGGAGAGATGATCGACGCGGATGATGGCGACGGGGCTTGGTGGAATAGGCTTAACAGTCGCGGCAACGTTAGAATCAGGCATTTGGTGAATGGTCAGTTCTTATTGGGGTGGATGGGCGAGTGAATGTAGGGGTAGATAAAGGAGCAGATGGCGGTTAGCGTGGTTGAATTCGTCATTGTCAGCGCCACCTTAGATAATGTCATCATAGCGGGTGTCAAAAACAATATTTCGCCCGTTAAGCGTTTTTAAAAGTTCTTGCTAAGGGTTTAAGGATCTATGGTTAACGTTGCACGTTTTTATTTGTTTTCAAGGGCTTGGCTTAGAATTTCCAACGCATTCTCCGAAGCCATCTTGGCCGTGAAAATGACGGCAATAACGGTGACAACGACAACAGCTCTGACAGCGGCGCTGGTGCTTGCGTTCCCCGCATTTGCGAGCAACACTACCAGCGGTGCTGCTCTCGACGTGCCCAAGCATGTCAGCACCAGTAGCCTCAAAGCAAGCCCCGCAGTGACCAAAGAACGAATCATGGTGTTCGGTGACAGTTTATCGGCAGCATATGGCATCAATGTGGCGGACGGATGGGTTGCGTTGATGGCGGCGCGGCTGCAGCCGCGCGGGGTGGAAGTTGTCAACGCGAGCATTAGCGGCGAAACCTCGAGCGGTGGCTTGGCACGGATTAAGGCCGATTTGGCGAGTATCAAGCCGAGCATCGTCTTGCTGGCACTAGGCGCGAATGACGGCTTACGCGGCTTGCCAGTCGCAGCGATGCAAAAAAACCTCAATGCGATCGTTACCGCGTGCCGGGCGGCAGGTGCGCGTGTGGTGGTGATTGGCATTCAAATCCCACCAAATTATGGAACTGATTACACCAAAAATTTTAATGCCGTGTTCCCAGCCTTAGCAACGCAAAATAGCGCGCCGCTCGTTGCGTTTTTGCTTGATGGTGTCGCCGATAAATTGGAGCTCTTCCAAGCGGACCGTTTGCATCCTGTGGCCGCCGCACAGCCGCGGGTGTTGCAAAATGTGATGCCCGCCGTGGAGCTAGCGCTAAAAAAATCACCCACAAAAGCCATCAAAACGACCCACACCACCGATTCCACCCATACAACCCATACCGCACCTACCACCCACCCCACCCCTCCCCCACCGACAACAAAATGAGTGACCACACCGTAGCGCCTCCATTAGCGAGTCCTTTAGCGAACCCTGCGGAAGGTCGCGCCAATAGCCACTCTAGCCATTATCCAAGTGTCCAGCCGCTGCCGTTGAGCAGCGCCGATCTCGCCAAATTTGATGCGATCATTGATACCCGCAGCCCGGCAGAATTCGCCCTTGATCATGTGCCCGGTGCGATCAATTGCCCCGTTCTGACCAATGAAGAACGCATCGTCGTTGGCACGCTGCACAAGCAAGCCTCACCATTTGAGGCCAAAAAAGTTGGCGCGGCAATGGTGGCACGCAATATCGCGCGGCATATCGACGAGCAATTTCGGGACAAACCCAAGCATTGGAAGCCGCTGATTTATTGCTGGCGCGGCGGCGCACGATCCGGTGCCGCGACCCATATTTTTCGCGCCATCGGCTGGGGTGCGGTGCAGTTGCAGGGTGGCTATAAAGCGTGGCGGGCACAGGTGGTGAGTGACTTAGAAACCATGCCGAATCAATTTCGCTACGAAGTCATTTGTGGGCGTACCGGCTCAGGTAAAAGCCGCCTGCTCGAATCGCTTGCCGCGCAAGGCGCGCAGGTGCTTGACCTTGAGAAACTCGCCGCTCATAAAGGCTCGGTGCTGGGAAATCTGCCAGACCAGCCGCAGCCCGCGCAAAAAATGTTGGACAGCCGCATTTGGGCAGAGCTCTCCCTTTTTGACCCAGCGCGCCCGGTGTTCGTTGAAGCTGAGAGCAAAAAAATTGGTGTGCTGCGCGTGCCTGACCCGCTAATCCGGGCGATGTGGCAGGGCCGCTGTCATGAAATCATCACCCCTCAGTCGCTGCGGGTTGAGCTGTTGCACGAAGAATACGCGCATCTCATTGCCGATCAGTCACTGCTGTTTTTCAAACTTGACTGCTTGGCCGCCCTGCATTCCCATGAGCAAATAGCCGATTGGAAAAGTATGGCCGTCAACGGACAATGGCATGCATTCGTCGAGAGCATGTTAGCCCGCCACTATGATCCGGCCTATGATCGTTCGATGTTTAAGAACTATGCTGGCGTGCCGGATGCCAAGCCAATTCACATTACCGATATTTCTGCGAGTGGATTTAATGCGCAAGCACGTTTATTGAACCGATCGTTTAGCGTTTGAGACTAAGTGCGGTTATTTCTATTTTGGCTTTAGCTGGTTGGCCTTTTGTGCTGGCATCGCGCCGGCGCCAACGCAAAAGCTCAAACTGTCTCAATGTTGCAACACCCGCTCTTGCTTAACTGCCTATTTGCTACGTCTGTTAATTCAAAGCCGTTACAATAAAAACACGATAGAAACAAAGCGGCGGATTATCGTTGTCAACCAACGCTACCAACAACGCCGTCGAAATGCAGCTGAAAGACAACCCGTTGCGATCCCAGCCAGCTCCAGAAATCAACATAAAAACGCCACAACCCAAAACACAACTTAAACCAAGGGAAATGCTATGACTCCACTTCGTAAAGCCGTCTTGCTCAGTTTATATGGCGCTGTCTCTATTCCCGCCATCGCGGTGCTGGCTTCGCAAAACGCGTCGGCACAAACACCACCAGCCGCCCCTGCATCTGCATCTGCATCGGCGGCTACGGAAAAGAAAGAACCCGTTGCCATTGATACAATCACCATTGTCGGTTCACGCCGTGCCAATGCTTCCGCGACGGACACAACGGTCCCTGTTGATTTGATTTCGTTGACCCGTGTGGCCGAACAGGGTGGTCAGTTCGATTTGGCGCAATCATTACAATATCTTTCGCCTTCCTTCAATTCCACCCGCCAAACAGGTGCGGACGGTGCCGACTTGGTTGATTCTGCCGCGTTGCGCGGCTTGGGCTCTGACCAAACGCTGGTGCTCGTGAATGGTAAACGTCGTCACACGACTGCGCTGGTGAATCTTTTCGGTGCGCGCAATCGCGGCAATACTGGTACTGACATGAACGCGATTCCGCTGTTGGCAATTGAAAACGTCCAAGTGCTGCGCGACGGTGCAGCTGCACAATATGGTTCCGACGCGATTGCAGGTGTGATTGATATTGGCCTCAAAAAGCGCGCTGGTTGCGAAGCAGTGGCAGGCTATAGCCAATATTCGGCGGGCGACGGCAAAAACTATTTAGCCTCAGCTTACTGCGGTTTTAAAGTTGGTGAACAAGGCATCGTTGGTGTAACCGCCGAATATGTCGATCGTGGCCGCTCTAACCGCGCTGAAGCAGGCAACCCGCGCATCATCGGTGATACCCAAGCTAAGAACGCAACCGTTTATATCAACGGGGAAATTCCAACCGGCGGCGCAGGTAAAACTTATTTTACCCTCGGCACACAAACCCGTGATGCATCTTCCGCAGCTTTTGCACGTGGCGGTGTTGGCTCAGACGATATCCCGTCGCGCAACTCGGCGGCGCAGTATCCCAACGGGTTTGTGCCGTTCATTAACGGCGACATCACAGACCGCTACCTCACCATCGGCCATCGCGGGCAAATTGGCGACTGGAATTCTGACATTTCGCAAACCTACGGCTACAACAAGTTGGCCTACAACATCAGCAACACTATCAATGCTTCTATTGCCAATCTCCCTGCGAACAACGGAAAAAGCGCCAGCAAATTTGATGCGGGCGGGTTTTCATTTGGTCAACTCACGACCAACTTTGACGTCAACCGCTTTTTCGACGGCATTGCGAACGGCATGAACATCGCCTTCGGTGCTGAATATCGTCGCGAAGATTACAAAATTTTTGCCGGCGAGCCGGGTTCATACATCGATGCCGATGGTGTGGGTAACGGCGGCAACGCAGGTAGCCAGGGTTTTCCGGGCTTTCAGCCGAGTGATGCGACCAATCGCAACCGCAATAGCGTCGCTGCTTACGTGGATATTGAAACTGATATCACCAAGTTATTTAAAATCCAGAGTGCGCTACGCGCCGAAAAATTTAGCGATTTTGGCTCAACGGTAACGGGTAAACTCGCCGCTTCGTTTAAAGCCAGCGAGCAATTTTTGCTGCGCGGGTCGGCCAGCACAGGCTTCCGTGCGCCATCATTGCAACAGGTTTATTTCTCGTCCACTTTTACCGACTTTATTAGTGGAAAGCCACAGGACGTGGTGCTGGCTCCCAATGGTGGAGCGGTCGCCAACGCGGCGGGTATTCCCAAATTAAAGGAAGAGAAATCGAAGAGCGGCACACTGGGTTTCACTTTTAGCCCCGGTGCTGTCACCGCGTTCACCGCCGATTTGTATCGTATCAATATCGACAATCGTATTGTGCTTTCAGGCCGATTCGATGCCGATAACTATCCAGCGTTAGGTGCTACGCTGCAAAAACTGGGCGTTGGCCAAGCGCAGTTTTTTGTCAATTCGGTGAACACAAAAACACAAGGTGTCGATTTCACATTCTCAACTAAGGCCGACCTGGGCTCAGGAAAACTGAATACCTACTTGGCCTATAACTACAGCAAAACTGAGGTGACAGGCATCAAAGCGCCGCCATCGTTACGCGGTTTTGAGGACGTACTGCTGTCGGAGCGCGAGCGCCTCTTCATTGAACAAGGCGGCCCACGCAGCAAAGCCACATTGGGCTTCGAATACAGTACGGGCCCAATATCAACGGACCTTAAAATTATCCATTTTGGCGAGCAAACTTTGGGCACCTTCTCTGGCACCGAGAACGGTGTCCCCAACGCCCGCTACGCACCGAAAACCTCAGCGGATCTAAGCTTCACGTACAGCTTCGATAAAAATACCAAAATCACCATTGGCGGCAACAACATTTTCAACGTCAAACCCACCAAACAAGACCCGAATGAAACCGATAACGGGTTTATCTACGATAGCGTGCAATTTGGCTTAAACGGCGCATCGTATTTCGCGCGATTTTGGAAACGGTTCTGATAGCGTTGGTGTCAACTTAGCGATTGCTTGCGCAAAATTGAATTATCACAAATAGCGCCGCGAACACATTGAAATGCTACAGCTGGCGCGGCGTTCCAGGCAGAATGGTCTGGAACGCCGCGCCAGTGCTTAACTTTTAGAATTTCAACCTTTCCTCCTTCTCCCACGCCATCTTTTGGTGTCCCGCTTGGCGTTATAGCCGTGCCACAGTTTTGCGACGTTATGGTCCTCAAATGTTGTTAGCGGCTTCTGCAATGGTCCCTTGATCAATCCTCCATCGCGTGTTCTGCTCATTCCAGCCAACACCGTGTAAAATCCGTCATCAAATATCCATAAAAATGTAACAAACGGGAGGTTAAGAATGTTTTTTGGAAAACTATTGCCACGCGACGGTAATTTTTTTGTGATGTTTAACAGCCATGCGGATTGCGTGGTTAAAGCGGCTGAGGCGCTGTCGAAGCTGGTGGCCAATTATGACAATTTGGAATTACGTGAGCGTTATGCACGTGAGGTGGACGATGCCGAGCATGCGGCGGATCGAATCACCCACGAGGTGAACCGCACCCTCCACAAAACCTTCATCACGCCGATTGATCGCGACCAAATCCATACCCTCATCAACACCATGGATGATGTTGCCGATTTGATTCAGGATTCGGCGGAGACCATGGCGCTTTACGACGTGCGCCATGCCACCGACGAGATTATCCGGCTCACCGATTTGAGCCTGAAATGCTGCCAGCGCATGCGCCACGCGGTTTCACTGATCGGTGATTTATCCAAGCCAGCCACAGCCGAAGCGGCATTAAAAACCTGTGAAGAAATTGACCAACTCGAATCCGACGCGGATCGCGTGATGCGTTCGGCCATGAGCAAACTATTTCGTGGCGAGGATGACGTGCGCGAGGTGATTAAGCTCAAAGCGATTTACGAATTATTAGAGACGATCACCGACAAATGCGAGGATGTTGCCAATGTGATCGAGGGCGTCGTCCTCGAAAACTCGTAAGTCCTTTCGGTTATGGAAAACGTCCAAGTTGCGTTTTGGGTCGTGGCCATGTTGGTACTGGTCGCGCTTGCGTTTGACTTCATGAATGGCTTTCACGATGCCGCCAACTCAATCGCTACCGTGGTCTCAACCGGTGTATTGAAGCCCGGCCAAGCAGTTTTATTTGCTGCGTTCTTTAATTTTCTGGCGATTTTCATTTTTCATCTAAGCGTCGCTGCTACCGTTGGCAAGGGCTTTGTGCAGCCGGGTATTGTCGATGCACACGTGGTGTTTGGTGCGCTCATTGGCGCCATCACTTGGAACATCCTGACATGGTATTACGGTATCCCAAGCAGCTCATCGCACGCGCTGCTCGGCGGGATTGTCGGCGCGGTCGTCGCGAAGGCTGGTGCTAGCGCGCTTATTGCAAAAGGTATTTTGTGGACGGTTTTATTTATCTTTGTATCACCGCTTCTCGGTTTTTTGCTGGGCTCGCTGATGATGGTGCTGGTGTCGTGGGGATTTCGCCGCGCTACGCCTTCACGCGTGGATCGATGGTTTAGACGGCTGCAATTGGTCTCGGCGGGCGCATACAGCTTGGGCCACGGCGGTAACGACGCACAAAAAACGATTGGCATTATTTGGATGCTCCTAATCGCAACCGGCTACACGGCATCAAATGCCGCATCGCCGCCAATGTGGGTCATTGTTTGTTGCTATTTGGCGATTGCATCGGGCACGATGTTCGGCGGTTGGCGCATCGTCAAAACGATGGGGCAAAAAATTACCAAACTTAGGCCAGTGGGCGGATTTTGCGCTGAAACCGGCGGGGCAATCACGCTATTTTTAGCAACAGCGATGGGCATTCCCGTTTCCACGACGCATACCATCACCGGTGCGATTGTTGGTGTGGGTTCAACACGCCGCGCTAGTGCCGTGCGCTGGGGTGTGGCAGGCAATATTGTATGGGCTTGGATTTTCACAATACCAGCCAGCGCATTTGTGGCGGCGGTGGCGTATTGGATTAGTTTGTTGGTTTTTTAGTTGTTGTTCTTACACCGTAGCGCAGATCGCCGCAGCAATTTCTAAAACTAACTGCTATGGCCCGCCTTTTACCGCGATCGATGATTGCACAAGCTCGTGGACATCGTGCGACATCACCGCCAAAAACGCTGTCAGTGCCAAATAATAGAGCCCGTATTCCCACTTCACGGCATTGGAGACGGCGTAGTACGTTTTTGCCTCATCACTGTCCGACTTGTATTTGATGGCTTTCCAAACATTGGGCGCTGCGAGAAAGGCGATGATGAGCAACATAGGGCTGGGGCGGTAGAAGAACAACGCGCCCAAAACAGGGACGCCGAGCAGCCATATCCGCGGCGATAGCACGGCGGTAATTCGCCCGCCGTCGAATGGCGAGATGGGGATCAAATTAAACAGATTTAAGAAAAACCCTGAGTACGAGATAGCGAGCAGCAGATTGCTATCGAAACTGCGCGCAAAGAAATAGCAAACCAACGCACCCAACGTGCCTACCAGTGGCCCGCCTAGGCCAACAAAAGCTTCGGTTTCAGCGTCGTGCGGCAAGTCCTTCAGTTCAATCCATGCGCCCAGAAATGGAATAAATGTCGGTGCACCGACATCGAGCCCGCGATGGCGTGCTGCCATGTAATGTCCCATTTCGTGAACCAATATCAGCAATACAAATCCAACCGCGTACCACCAGCCAAACACAAACGAATAAACGACAACCGAAATTAGCATGGTGCCGCCGGTGGTGAACAGTTTGCCCAGTTTGGCACCGGACAGTAGCAGTGCAAGTAGTTTTAACATCGTTTTGAATGCGTCTAGTTTTAAATTGCGTTAGTTGGGCTAAACCCAGCTCGGAATCTCGCTCTAACGCTAAACACGCGGTCGGTTTTCCGATTCTTTGTGGGGATTGGAAACGGGGCCGGGGACGGTTGGCGCGTCGGCGAGTAATTTACCGGTTGGCTCGAAGTCCGGTAAATCGGGTGGCTTGGTGGTGTTTGGTGTGTTCGGGGTGTTTGACTTGTCGGAAAAACTGGGTGCCACACTGGCTCGAATTGGCGGCTGTGCTTTATCGCGCTTGAAGAACTTAAAAATACCGCCACCAAACGCCAACACCGCAACAAAAATAATCTTGGCAAATTTGGCCGCAAACGCAGCGATCAACGCAAACATACCCAGCTTTTTGGCAGCGACACCTGCCACCAACGCCGCCAAGCCATATTCCGCCACGCGATCAGTCGAGGCGTTGAAATCGGTATAACGTTTGCCGTCATTAAAATTAAGTGCGGCTAAGAGCGTGCGGGCAGCCGGTTTGTGGGTCGCAAGCTCGTCTAAAATTGTCACCAAATTCAAACTAAAATAGCCGTCGCGGCCCAGCGCATAGGTGTTGTAATTCACGCCTTGCGGTTGGTTCGATTTATCGTCGCGTTCCTTGGACGACATCGCCCACACCAAGCGATGTGCTGCCGCATCGTACGCGGGCTTTTCCGCCCAGCCTAGAATTTCGATGGCCGGGACACCGAGCCTAACCCGTTCCTTGTTATTCTCTTCGGTACCTTCGCGATAGCTCTTGAGCAAATCATCGGCGTTCCAATCTTTGGCATCGTCATCTTTGATGTAACCCGCCGGTTCAAAACGGACCGTCACAAACCAGCTATCGCCCTCCGTCGGCATAATCAGGCCGCGCAGCCGCGAATCCTTGCCGGGGTTGCCCATGGCGTTGAGAAGCTGGTTGGCTTGCGGCTGCGGAATAAACGCATAGCCAGTGGGCAATTGCAGCACGGCTTGATCGTCCAAGGCCACCGCCTGTGGGCCAAGTTTGGCGACACTACGCGCATTATCAAACGCCTTCTGTGCGGCACCTTCTTGCGCCAATGCGCTCGGAATCTGCGTGGCCGCCAGACAACTGAGCGCAATGATGATCGCGGCGGAGGTGGCGACGGATTTGATGCCTGAGCGAATTTTCGCTGCCATTATTTCCGTTGCAAGGCGGAGGTTTGGCTGGCGCGGAGGGTACGAAATACAGCGGATTGCTTTGTGCATTCAATTTTCCCTTGATTTTTGAACGATTTTTGAGCAATTTTTGAACAATTTTTGAACCATATGCGCTCAAATGAAAGCCTACAAATTTTCATCCGACACACTACCAGCTTTTGTTTAATATTTACCGGCGATTGATTTCTCAAGGCCCCCATCAACAAACTACGACGTAAAAAAGCCTGTCTTGAACCTAAGACAGGCTTTTCTGGCGAAACTTCCACTAGTACTTACCTCGCAAATTGGCGGGCTAGCGAATCGTTAGCGCACCACTGCTCACTGACCAATACTGTGTCGTGCCACCGGTTCCGGTAAAGGTATTCATGTTGAAGGTATTGCTGCCTGCTGTGCTACCCGGCACCTTGTACACATTCAAGGCTTGCTGATTCAGGTACCAGGTTAGCGCGGTGTTTGCGGCCAATGTTTCCGGCGCGCCGGTTGGCTTTACAAAGAAGCAAGCATTGGTGCCAAATATGTTGCCCGAACCGTTCGCATCCAAAGCATAGGCAGTAGCCTCGTCACACGCAATGCCACGCATGTTCTGCCAAGTAGCACCATAGTTATAGATACTGCTCGCCAAGAACGATGTGAGGCGCGGCTGGCGGCTGCGTTGGCTAAAGTGCGGCTCAGTCACCACATTATTGAGCAGGCTATTGCTCAAGAAGTTATTGCCAATAGCAATGGCGGTTGGGTTTTGAAGCACTGACGCGTCCTCTGCCGCGCCGCCCGGATGGTAGTACTGGCCCATGATCGCCATGCCCGCGCTCGTGCCGCCAATCGGCGCATGCTTAGTGTTGATCAAGTAGTTCAGCGCGATGCCGGTCGCGCGGCCTTTGAAGTAATCCACATAGCTTTGCTGATTGCCACCGGCGATGAACACCATCTCGGCGTGTTTGATGGTTTCACCGACGCAAGCATTGTCGCCCTTGGCGGTCGAATCTATGAGCAGTGTTTGCACCGAATTCACGCCACCCAAGCCATATAAATAGCTGTTGTAGGCGTTCGTCCCGGTTGATCGCAACACGACGACATCACCACCGCCCGACTTGGCAATCATCCATTGCATTGCAGCATCGACATCTGTGCCGCCACCCATCAACACAAAACCGCCGGTTGTGGCTGAAACTTTGTCGGTAGTGCTGCCCACTTTGCCGAGATCAACCCCGCTCGGCAATGTGCATGGCCACACGCCAGCACTCCCGCCCACCGTCAACGTCGCGGTGGTGCTACCCGCAATATGTGTTGCATCCGCCGCCTGCGTGACCGTGATGGTTGATACGCCGTTGGCGACAATCGTCGCCGTGTTGCCGGAAATCGTTGCTACCGCCGTATTGCTGCTTGTATAACTAAACGCCCCGCTGCTGTTGGAGCTTGGTGGCGCCAAAGCAAACGGCGCATCGCCAACATTTTTTGCGGGCACACTAAAGGTGCCGAATACCGGTGCGGGAAACCCACCGCCGCCCGAACCGGCAAGCGGACCCGTCACAGTTAAAGTGTAGGCGCCAGTCCCAGAATAACTTTTCACCCTGATGTAATAGGTTCCAGCTGCCGAGACTGCCTTGCTACCGGTTTCAGGATTGGCAGATGTTGAGGCATAAGCGATATAGCTGCCGGTTGCCGCATACAAAAACCAATCAAAATCTACGCTATTGCCATGGGACAGGCTAATTGAAATAGTCCCCGGCCCCGTCACATCGAGTTTGTACCAATCGTAATCAGACGATGAACCCAGCGTGCCCGCGACACTCACGCCGGAGCAAATGCCGGTATTGGCCCCGGTGTCAGTATTGTTGGGCTCAATTTCAGCGGTGAGGCAAGCTGCTAGGGCCATCGTAGTGGTCGCCACTGCGCATCCTGCAATAGCCCACTTTGAAAAAATGCGAATAAATTTCGAAAAACGATTGACTAACATTTGCTTGGTCCACTGTTCGCTGTGCATGATGTGTGCCCTTATGTGTAAGTGACGAGACGATCAAAACTTTGCTTTTGGTGCAATGCAACAATTTACTGTTAAATCAACTATTTACCAACGCCTTACGAAGATTCAATATAGGCAAAAATCGGAAAAAGTTAGTCCATCAACGCGACGCTATATGATGTTTTTGCGACAAATTTTCGGCAAAAATATTTCCGTTCTATTTTTGCAAACTGTTGGGCCGCGCTGATTGCACCGATAATTCGCGTCGCGTTCAAATGATCTTTGGGCAGCGTAGGTTGTTCTTGCGCTCGTGAAACCAGTAAACTGCGGACAACGCTTTTTGCAGTGTTGATCGTTCAGACACGGCTCATCATGGAAAGGAAATCGCTATGCCATCTGTCGGACAGGGACCGCATGCTTTAGTGGCGTTATTTTTTGCCTATTCACGACTTGAGGGCAGCATCGTCAAGATAGGGAACACAGCAATCAATGCGGCTGCCATGGCGGCGCCGGGATGAGCTTTCACACCATAGGCCGTCTAGCCATCAACTTGCATATGCCAATTTTGGCTGTCGCGATAGTTGCAGCACTTGGCGCGCAAAGTGTCGGCGCTAATGCCCAGGACAATCGACAAGCAAGCGTCGCAGTATCAAAGAACACTTCAGCGAACCACGTGCCGCTAAAAATCGCTGCCATGATCGGTGTTGGTGACGGCGTTGGTGACAGGATTAGTGAAAGCGAATTAACCGCGCTGGTCAAGAAGCCGCTTTACCAAATGAAGCCCCGTGAAGTGGGGCGTTACCTTGCCTATTTGCATAACGCCGAACCCGACTTACGCGCACGCGTTGCGCACCTTGCCCGCAAAAATATTGGTCAGCCTTACCAGATTTTTTTACTCGGTGAATACCCATACGAGATCCATGACACCAACCCCATGTTCAATCTTGAGCGAAGCGATTGCGTTGTCTTTGCGGAACATACTTATGCGATGGCGTTGAGCAGCTCATGGGAAGAATTTTTTTGGATGTTGCAACGCATTCGCTATGCAAACGGCGTAATCGGCGTCTCGACAAGAAACCACTACACAGAAGCCGATTGGAATGTGCAAAACGGATGGCTGGTGGCCGATATCAGTACCGAGGTAGCAGGTGATCGTGTGGCTCGCTACACGGCAGTGATTGACCGTGCGGCATTTTTACAAAAAACGCACCGCATCAAAACTAATATTTCCGCGCAAGTCATCAATGAAAGCTATGTTCCAATAATTGCCTTGGCGGATGCGCTCCCTAAGCTAAAGTCGGGTGATTTCGTCAATGTCATTTCATTCAAAGGCGCACTAAAAAGTGCGGAACAAGACGGCGAATTTTTAGCATCGCATGTTGGGCTAGTGGTGATTGGCGAGAACGGCGAGCGGCGCTTTTTGCATTCGTCCGAGCCTGCAGTGCGCGAGGAAAGCTTCGAGGAATTCATCAAACGGGCTGAAGCTCGCGAAGCGCGAAACCTCGCAAATGGCAAGGTTGGCCTGGTCCTAAAAGGCTTCAAGTTTTTACGTCTCAACGATTACCCAGTTGTTCCACCGATGGCACCGCAGCCGAGACCGCAAGCCATACCCCAAGCTACACCGCAATAATAATTTAGCACTGTTATTTGCGGCCTCTCCCAACGGCGCACTATTGATGGCACGTTTAGGGCCTACGACGCTGGGGAAAGAGGTCGGTGATGGTGCCGCGCAACCTATCGGCGCATTGGCCTGAGGATTTTTTTAACTGCTATTCAGGTTCGCACGTCCCGCGCGGTGCGCGAGTATAACTTCCACCCACTCAAAAATCGCCTCGCTAATGAGCGCCAACAGTGCAGCTGGAATCGCGCCGGCCAGCAACAACGCCCGATCATTAAGCGCCAAGCCGGTAACGATGCGCTCGCCGTAACCCCCTGCCCCAATAAACGCCGCGATCGTTGCGGTGCCAATCGTAATCGCTGCCGCGGTTCGAATGCCCGCGATAATGGTTGGCAATGCCAGCGGTAATTCAATCTGCCAACGGACATCGCGTGGCAACATGCCCAGTGCCTTGCCCGCCTGTTTGAGCCCCTCTGGAACCTCGGCTAACCCCGCGCAGGTGTTGCGCATGATTGGCAGCAGCGCGTAGAGCGTTAGCGCCAGCAGTGCTGGGACCATGCCGATCACGCCGATCAATGAAATCAGGACCGCCAATAGCGCCAGCGACGGCACCGTTTGCAAAAGCCCGGCTGCGCCCAGCACGAAAGCGCGGATACGGCGATGCGGAAAAATAAAAAAAGCCAATGGAATCGAGATTAATGCAGCGGCTAACAAGGAAACCAAGACGAGCCCGACATGCTGCCGCGTGAGCCGCCAAAAATCATCGCCAAGCAGCTTCTCGCTAAACGATGGCGATTGTGAATGCGATGTTGTGGCCTTGGCGGCATCAGCGACCTTACCGACCTTGGCGGCGTTAGTAACGTTAGCGCCATTGCCTTCCATAGCCCTTGGGGAATCCGCCAAATAATCCTTTGCGATCGCCTCGAAGGCAACGCCCTCCAGCTCGGCACGTGCGTTCATCGCAATCATGTCGGGCTCGGTGATTGCCCCGATTAATCGTTGCATCGTCTGCCATGCTTCGGGGAACCGCGTTGGCACATCGAGGCGGTAAAGTACAACGGCGTCATAGCGTGGAAAATAATGGCGGTCATCCGCCAGCACCCGCAAACCTAGATGCACAATCTTTGCATCGGTAGTGTAGATATCCATCACATCAATCTGCTTTTTTTTAATTGCGTCATAGGCAAGTCCGTGATCGATACTGATCGGCAGTTGTGGCAAGCTATATTGGCTCGCCAAGCCTTTCCAGCCATCCTGCCGGCCGATAAATTCATTAGATAGGCCCAAGCGCTGCTGAGGATATTTGGCCAAGTCAGCCAGCGTTTTAATGCCCAGCGCATCCGCATCGGCCGCCCGCATCGCCAGCGCATAACCGTTGTTAAAACCAAACGGAATCGCTACAGCAAAGCCGAGCGGCGCTAGCGCCGCGTTCATTTCATCGATAGTTAGCGGCTTGGTGCTCTTTAAAATTTCCTGCGCGATAGTGCCTGCGTATTCAGGATAAAGATCTATACCCCGCGATTGGAGTGCGGCGAACACGATCGCTGTATTGCCCAAACCTTGTTTGATTTCCACAGCTTGTGGCGCGGCGCTTTTGGCGAGCAATTGCGCCAAGATGTAGGACTCCGTAAATCGTTTAGAGCCAATGCGCAGTGGCTCCGCCTCGCTGGCTGCAGCCAACCTCATTGGGCCCATGACGAGACAATAAAGTAGCATCGAGAGCAATATCGCAAAAAATAAGCGCCATGGTTTTGGCAATAGTTGATCCATTGTTTTCATCATCCGCGCTTTTCTGATTGGCTGCGTTCACCGGAATCACTTGATTTATCAATTCCACTTAAACCCAGCAGCATCCCCACAATCGCCCAAAATAAAATAGCGTTTTGGCGAATGAAAAAATCATCGACCATGTTCCGGGCGAATACGCCCACCACCAACAATAGGCCACAGAGGCCAAGCGTTTGCATGAAAATATTGCGGCGTAACATGTTGGCAAAAACAAAAAATAAGTTAGCGAACAGGGTGATGAGCAACACTGCACCGATCACGCCAATCTGCAGCATCTGGTTTAAGGCCATGTTGTGGCCTTGGATGAACAGCGCTTTGTCTAACGGCTGGGTAAAACGAGCGCTCATGATTTCTTCGAGCGTCTCGCGCCCGTAACCATAGCCGGTGAGTGGTTTGGCGGCAATGAGTTCTAAGGCCTCTTTCCAAATCACGCCGCGGTTGTCATGTGTGACCATTTCAACGGCGCCGCCACCACCGGGCGGTTGACCGTGAAAACGCATTTCGGTTGTGGCAAAAAATAAGGTGGTGAAAACAACGCCACCGACGACGACCAGTGCAATCATCCGCAACCAACGTGATGCGGGCATGGAAGTCTTGGAAGACTTGGACAATTTCGATTTGGCATCTGGATTATGCGACGCATAAATTGACGTCGCGGCAAACGTGACGAGCATGACACCAAAGCAAATCCAGATAGCGCGATTGGTGGTGAGGAACGCAGAAACGAGGATCATAACCATTGCCATCACCGTCAAACACCTCGCCAGCGCTGGAGTTTTGGGCAGGGTAACCTGTGCAGATGGTGAGTGAACATCGTCCTGCCATGGCAATGAAGGCCAAGATGGCCACAATAGCCAAGCCAGCGGGAGTAGCGCGCAAAGTGTAACGAGCCAAGCTGAATAGGCACCGACGCCGCCGAAAGCGGGCATCGTCAACGCATCAACCGGCACGAAGACATTAAAAATTGCCGCGCCAGTCAGCCCGATCAGGCCGAGGAATAGTGCCATCAACCAGCGCTTCGCATCATTCATCGACCGGGTCAGCGCAAAAAAAACAAATAGCGCTAGCAGCGGCGTTAATACATCACCTTTCCAGCTTCCCATTGACCGCATCGGATCATCAGATAGTGCGCTTCCAATCAGCAAAGCCAGCCCCCAAGCCGCTGTGCTGTAAGTAATGCTGCGCGGCATGCTGGCGTGCCACGAACGCTTGGTTGATTTGTTAGCATTCTCGCTGTCCGTCGATTGCTTGACGGTGCTGTGGTTGGCAATATTGTCGGCAATCGCGACCAAAACGATGAGCAAAAATGCTAGCGCGAGTAGCCCCGCACGTAACCCCGTCGCACCGCGAAATGGCGCGACGAATAGACACGCAGTTGCCGCATAGACTGCGACCAGCATTGCAGTGTCTGTCCATCGGCGCGGTGTTGCTTGATTTATTTTCATTGAGCGGCAGTGTTGTGCGGCGTTATTAGACGGCGTTGTTCGGCGGCGTTGTTCGGCGGCGTTGTTAGGCGCCTTTATGAGGCGGCGGAGTTTGCGGAGTTTGGGCGGTCAGGTGAAACCAAATGCCAACTAATACGAGCAGAGGAGAATACCAAAGAATACGGCAAGATGAGCGGAATCAAAGAATGTCGCGCCATTAAGATAAAATTGCAGTTGTTCTTAATGTTTGTGGCTTAGGCGACGAGGTTTTGGAGGTTGCAACGGCCCATTCAACGGATCATGCGACGGGCACATGCGGAGAGCTCATGCAAATCCTTCCTACCAATCGCCTACCAGTTTATCTGCATTTTTACTCATTTATTCACCTCAAAAAGGATACAGAACCGTGGGCTTCCTTTCCAACAAAAAATTTCTAATCACCGGCTTGTTGTCGAGTCGCTCGATTGCTTATGGCGTGGCCAAAGCAATGCATCGCGAAGGAGCCGAGCTGGCGTTTACCTATGCAGGCGACAATATTCGCGAGCGTGTTGAAAAGCTCGCGCCTGATTTTGACGGCAAAATTATTTTGCCCTGCGATGTTTCCAAAGATGAAGAAATTAATAATTGTTTTGCCGAACTTGGCAAACACTGGGATGGCTTGGATGGCTTTGTTCACGCCATCGCTTTTGCGCCTCGCGAGGCGATTTCCGGAGATTTTTTAGAGGGACTGTCCCGCGAAGGCTTCCGGATGGCGCACGATATCTCGAGCTATAGCTTCGCCGCGATGGCAAAGGCCGCCTTGCCGATGATGACAGGTCGCAATGCCGCCATCCTCACGCTTTCGTACTTGGGTGCGGAACGCGTGGTGCCGAATTACAACACGATGGGTGCCGCAAAAGCCAGTCTGGAAGCGGTGACACGCTATCTGGCTGCAAGCTTAGGGCCAAAAGGTATCCGCGCCAATGCGATTTCGGCGGGGCCGATTAAAACGCTGGCCGCAGCGGGTATTAGCGGCTTCCGTGAAATGTTGTCATTCTTTGAAGCGCAAGCGCCACTGCGCCGCAATGTGACGCAAGAGGAAGTCGGTAATGTTGCGGCGTTCATGATGAGCGATCTTGCGAGCGCCGTGACGGGCGAAATTACCTATGTCGATTGCGGTTTTAACGTGATTGCTTCGGGGATGCCGGGGTAGGTGTTGGTTGGTTTAGCCACCATTTTTTCCACCCCTACACGCACAGCAACATGATCGCTCAGCAAATTGCCGAATTGGCGCATGTGCCGGTTCGCGCCGTCATTATTAATTGCAATACGCGCTTGGTCACCACGCTGGCGCTGTTGAGTGCGTTACGTCACGCGAAGGTCCCGATTCTGTTGATCGACTGCGAGTCCACCGATGGCAGTTGGGATTGGTTCTGCGAACTCGCAGCCAAACATTCGTTTGCGCATCACACATTTGACATGGTCAAAATGCCACTGCGACCGCATGGCAAGACCCTTGATCGGCTGTTACAAGAAATCCGCGCCGACAAAGTGTTACTGATTGATTCTGATCTTGAAATTTTATCGCCGACGATCGTTGCTGATTCAATCCGCGCCGCTTCCGAAAGTGGCATTTATGGCGCTGGATTTTTACATGCGGGCGAGTGGATTCGCGGCGGGCATTTGCCGGCCTCCGCCAACGGCTATTACATGGAACGTATGTGGATTCCATTTACGTGCCTGAATGTCGCGCCGGTACGGGCTGCGCTGAAGGCGGGGAACTCGTTTATGCACTCCCGAGATTATTTTGAGTTCCCGCGGAGTTTGCTGCTGTCCAAGGCGCTTTATGCGCGGCATCGTTTGCCGTTGCTGAAAAACTTGGAGCTGACATTTTTGCATCGATTCCGGAAACAGCCAGCGGATGATTCAACGCCCAACTCGACACCGAACTTGACGCCAACCAGCGGCTCAAACTCAAAGCTCAGCCCTGCGTTTTGCGAATACGACACCGGCGCAAGATTGCATGCCTATGTGCGTCAAACATTGAAATATAAATTTACAGATTTTGGCATGGGGCTTTGCGCTTCGAGCGTAAAGCATTATCATGGCATTACGCGTGCCACTTTATCGCCAGGGCGCGACAACGCCACGGCACCAAACTCGGTCCTGGGTGAGGTGGCGAGGCGCTTACGCGATGAATATGGCGTTCATGTATAGCCAATATTATTCGACGTAAAACTCGTCAAAACATGCAATAGCAGCAACCATGGCAAAGGATTTGATATGAAGAATTTCAATGGAAAAGTGGCTGTTATCACCGGTGCCGCAAGTGGTTTTGGCCGTGAATTTGCCATTGCTGGTGCAGCACAAGGTATGAAACTGGTTCTGGCCGACATACAGCAAGCGCAGCTTGATGCCACGATCGCTGAATTGACAGCAGCCGGCGCCAAGGTGGTAGGAATGCGATGCGATGTCAGTCGCGCCGAAGATGTTCAGGCGCTGGCTGATTTAGCGATGACGAATTTTGGCGGCGTAAACCTTGTTTTTAATAACGCGGGCGTTGGCTCTGGTGGCCTTGTTTGGGAAAACACGGTTAAAGACTGGGAATGGGTGTTGGGCGTGAATTTGTGGGGTGTGATTCACGGTGTACGGATTTTTACTCCGTTAATGCTGGCGCAGGCCAAGCGGGAGGCTGATTACGAGGGCTATATCGTCAACACAGCCTCAATGGCTGGCCTACTGTCTCCGCAGCTCATGGGCGCCTACAATGTCTCCAAACACGCTGTGGTGACGCTTTCTGAAACCTTATACCAAGACTTGCGCTCGGTGACATCACAAATTAGCTGCTCAGTACTTTGCCCCGCGTTCGTTCCCACCGGAATCAGCAGTTCGCACCGAACCCGGCCTGCCGAATTACAAAACGAATCAGCTCCCACCGAATCAATGATGGTTGCGCAAAAAACAATCCATAAAGCTGTCACTTCCGGCAAATTAACGGCAGCTGATGTGATCAAGCTGACTTTCGATGCAGTTCGTGATGAGAAATTTTACATTATCACGCATCCGAAAATTATGGCGACGGTGAAGATGCGTTTGGAAGACATTGAACACATGCAGAATCCGCGTGACCCTTATGCGTTGAAAGAAGACAGTCGACCAGTGCTCAACAAGCTTGCATAAAATTTGCCGGAGCTTATGCGAGCCGTTTATGAATTTTTTCATGTCCCTCTGGATCCCTGTGGGTTTCTCTATGACTCGTAGCATCGAGAACCAATAAAAAACCGCTTACCCATTCGGAATAAGCAGTTTTTTATCTTGCAGAATAACTGGTTATTGCGTGTTCACCCTCAAACGCAATCTTGAGGCAGGTTCGGATGCAATTGATCAGTCACCGGTGGTAATAAAGGGAAAACGACTTACTTCTCCGCCTTCTTATCCAATGCGTCTTTGGTGATCGATACGTCGATCTTCGTGCGCATGCTGGTGACGATTGATTGCAATTGCTGCTGGGCTTGCGATTGCGTTAACCGAGTGCTGGTCGCTTTGAGCTTGGCCTCATCGCTGGCTGGTGGCGCAATCACCTTGGCAACCTGCACCAAAAAATAACCGCCGTTTGGGTTCTCGACACCCACGTAGGACGGCAGGGCTTTGATATCGGCCCGCAGTGCAGCATCGATCACATTCGGCGGAAGTCCACCTTGGGTCGTGCGGCTAACGGCCAACAGTTTCGGGAATTCAACATCAGCTGGCTTGGCTTCGCGCAATAATGCGAGCTTGGCTTCGCCCTCTTTCTTGGCTAGCTTCCCCGCTTCTTCACGCGTCAAACGTGCCGTAATGGCTGGTTCCACCTCAGCAAAGGGGCGAACGCTGGACGGTTTGGATTCCAACGCGCGCGCGGCTACGAGCGAGTTGGTGGCAACCTCGACCGCCTCAGTATTCCGCTTATTCTTTATTACCTCATCCGAAAATACCGACGCCACCAGTTTTGCGTTGCTAAACGGTGCTGGCAACCCTGCGCCTTTAGCCATCCATGGCGATTGCTTAATCGGCAAATTGATAGCATCTGCCGCTGCTTTCAAGCTGGTCGATTGCTCGTACACAAGGTTCGTAAATTTCTCGGCGAGTTCGGCAAATTTCTTCTGCGCTTTTTGTTTTTTCAATTCACCTTCGATTTCAGGGGTAGCGTCGGCAAGCGTCTTTGCTTTCTCAGGGCGAATCTCAGTCAACCGAATGATGTGATAACCAAAATCGGATTTTACCGGACCAACGATCTCGTCTTTGCTGGCTTTAAAAACGGCTTGCTCAAATGGCGGCACCATGGCACCACGCCCGAAAAATCCCAAATCGCCACCGTTTTGCGCGGAGCCCGGATCCTGCGAGTTTTTCTTGGCTAAATCGGCGAAATCTTTGGGCGATTTTTTAACCTGAGCGAACAACGAATTGGCTTTGTCTTGGGCCGCCTTCTTTTCATCGTCTTTGGCAGTTGCCGCCACCGAGATCAAAATATGGCTAGCTCTGCGTTCTTCTTTTTGCACATAGCGTGCGGCGTTGGCATCGTAATAAGCTTTGGTTTCCTCAGCGCTTACTTGTGTTTGCGGCACTAAAGCATCAATGGATAACTCGAGATATTCAGCCTTGACCTGCGCTGGGATGGTGAAATCGGCCTGATGTGATTCGTAGTAGTTTTTGGCTTGCTCAGGCGCTAGTTTCACGCTGGACAAGAACTTTTCAGGGGCGATGGCGCTTACGGCGATCTCGCGCGACTGTTCGGATGCCAGCAAATACTGCTGTGCACTCGCGCTGCCTGTAAAAGCGGTGCTAGAAATGCTCTCAACAAATTGCTGGGTTTCCATATCCTTACGGAGCAAGCCCTCAAAACGTGCGGGCGTATAGTTTTGAGATTTCAGAAAAATATCGTAGCGGGCATTAGAGAATTTGCCATTTTCTTGGAATGATGCCTCATTGCTGATGCGGTCCTTGAGTGCCTCATTGCTAACGGTCAATCCGCCCGCTTGAATTGCTGTTGTAAGTAGCCGTTGATCGATCAGCGAATCTAAAATAGATTTCCGCATTTCGGGGGTATCCAACAACGAGGAATCAATGCTGCTGCCTAGTTGTTGGCGGTATCGCTCAAGCTGATTTTTGACAGCATCGTTGAATTCTTGATTGCTGATTTTTTCGTCACCGACCTTAGCAATGGCATCCTGCCCCGGTGTGTTACGAACATATGACTCAACCCCCCAAAGCGCAAAGGGAATAGTGATTAGTGCCAAAATCACTTTGGCAATCCAGGTTTTGGCGGCGGTGCGAATGTATTCAAGCATGGGTAATAGGGCTTATGAAATGAATAAAATATTAAAAATAATGCGTGATCATATGCCAAAACTGGCGACGATGATGAAAGCAACAAAAAACGAGAATAATTTGCACACTTCACTTACTTTGCTCAGCCTCCTGAGAGGCAAGTACTTAAGTGAACACATATAAAAAAGGGCGAACTTGAGATAAGTTCGCCCTTTATTTAATTGGCGGAGTGGACGGGACTCGAACCCGCGACCCCCGGCGTGACAGGCCGGTATTCTAACCAACTGAACTACCACTCCAAAACTCTACAACCGCACAACAGGAAAATTAATGGCTAACCGTAAACAGACTCAACGCTTAAATGAACTGTTACCAATCCAGAACATTCGCAAGTTGCAAAAACTCTTTTGGTGGGTGCTGAGGGGCTCGAACCCCCGACATTCGCCTTGTAAGGGCGACGCTCTACCAGCTGAGCTAAGCACCCGAAGCCTGCTAGTTTAACGCATCTTTCAATGCTTTACCAGCCCTGAATTTGGGTACTTTTGCGGCTTTGATTTTAATAACTTCATTCGTGCGCGGATTGCGGCCGGCACGGGCAGCGCGCTTGCCCACATAAAAAGTTCCAAAACCGACTAGTGTGACCATGTTGCCTTTTTTAAGCGAGACGCGCACCGCAGTCACCATCGCATCAACAGCCCGTCCGGCTGCGGCTTTGGAGATATCGGCGGACTTGGCAACCGAGTCGATCAATTCTGTTTTGTTCACGTGATGCCCCTTTTGGTAATGAAAAAATTCTAAAGTTTAACCAACGAGATTTTTTGAATCTGCTTGCGTTTGGAATAGAGCCTACGTTTTGGCAGACATCGCAAAAACATAACATCCAATCATAAAAAAAAAGACCACGTTTTAAAATGATTCCGCTCATCTGCGAATATGTAACTTAAAACGTCCCCCGCATTTAATTCAAAAATTTTACGGACTTGTTCAATCCCTCGCTGCATTTAATTAAAACAAATAAATCAATTAATATTTTTTAATTTTATAGCAATTTCTCAAACTGCGCGCCAAGTAGCGTGAAAATTATTGTTGGGTGATTTGCTTCGAGCCGAAAACATCACCTTTAACAGAGCCACAACAAAACCACCGAATCAACAGCATTCTGTCGTTAATGTTTGGTTACAGTTGGGGTTTCCGACTTGGCCGCCGCACCCGCAACTGCGGGCACATCAACATTCTCGACAAGCGGAACTGGTTTCCTTTCCAATGCCAATTCCAATACCTTATCAATCCATCGTACCGGAATGATCGTTAAATCTTTAGTAATCTCAACCGGAATTTCGATTAAATCTTTTTGATTTTCTTCCGGGATCAGAACAGTTTTGATGCCCCCACGCGCAGCCGCAAGCAATTTTTCTTTCAAGCCACCAATCGGCAGAACCTCGCCGCGCAACGTGATCTCACCCGTCATCGCCACATCGCAACGAACCGGTATACCACTCAACACCGACACCAACGCAGTGGTGACGGCAATACCAGCGCTCGGTCCGTCTTTGGGGGTAGCGCCTTCGGGAAAGTGAATATGCAGATCATTTTTCTCATAAAAATCTTCCGGGATACCAAGCACCTTCGCGCGTGATCGCACGACGGAGAGCGCGGCTTTGATGGACTCTTGCATTACGTCACCGAGCTTGCCGGTCGTGTCAATTTTGCCTTTACCGGGCAACCGCACCGCTTCAACGGTTAGCAACTCACCACCAACTTCCGTCCATGCCAGCCCGGTTACTTGACCGATCTGATTCGTCTTTTCAGCGATGCCGTAACTGTAACGACGCACACCCAAATATTTATCCAAACTCTTGGCGGTAACTTGAACTTTGCCCTCTTTCTTTTTTGTCATCTGTGCTTTTACGACCTTGCGGCAAATACGCGCAATTTCACGATCCATTCCGCGCACGCCGGCCTCGCGGGTGTAATAGCGTGTGATGTCCCGTAATGCCGTATCGGCCACGGCAAGTTCATCATCTTTAACGCCGTTGGATTTCATTTGCTTGGGCAATAAATACTGCCGAGCAATATGCACTTTCTCGTCCTCGGTATAGCCCGATAGACGAATCACTTCCATGCGATCCAGCAATGCGGGCGGGATGTTGAATGAATTTGAGGTGGCAACAAACATCACGTCTGACAGATCGAAATCGACTTCGACGTAATGATCTTGGAAGGTGTGATTTTGTTCGGGATCCAGCACCTCCAGCAACGCGCTCGCCGGATCGCCGCGGAAATCCATCCCCATCTTATCGACTTCATCGAGCAGGAAGAGTGGATTGCGGACACCGACTTTGCTCATATTCTGCAGAATCTTGCCGGGCATCGAACCAATGTAGGTGCGGCGATGGCCGCGAATCTCGGCTTCATCGCGCACGCCGCCGAGCGACATGCGAATAAATTTTCGGTTGGTTGCCTTGGCAATCGATTGCCCCAACGAAGTCTTGCCGACGCCAGGTGGGCCAACTAAACACAAAATTGGCGCTTTCAATTTGTCGACGCGCGATTGCACCGCCAAATATTCCACAATCCGCTCTTTGACCTTTTCCAAACCGTAGTGATCAGCATCGAGCACTTTTTCCGCGTTGCTTAAATCGGTATTGACCTTCGTTTTTTTCTTCCATGGCAGGTTAACGACGGTGTCAATGTAATTTCGTACTACCGTCGCTTCAGCGGACATCGGCGACATCAGTTTCAATTTTTTCAGCTCCGCTTCAGCTTTGGTACGCGCCTCTTTGGGCATGTGGGCGGCTTTGATTTTTTTCTCAAGCTCATCAATGTCAGCGCCCTCCTCGGTCTCGCCGAGTTCTTTTTGGATCGCCTTGACTTGCTCATTCAAATAATATTCTCGCTGCGATTTTTCCATTTGGCGCTTAACACGTCCACGGATTCGCTTTTCCACCTGCAAAATATCGATCTCAGTTTCCAATAAGCCGAGCAACTGCTCCAAGCGTGACGGCACATCGAAATTTTCTAAAATTTGCTGTTTCTGTTCCAACTTCAACGGCAGATGTGCGGCGATCGTATCCGACAATCGGCTGGC
This sequence comes from Burkholderiales bacterium, assembly GCA_038206765.1. GTDB lineage: Bacteria > Pseudomonadota > Gammaproteobacteria > Burkholderiales > Usitatibacteraceae > UKL13-2. Next base: position 53,298 of record JBBRAM010000017.1, read on the forward strand.
ATTATCGATCCCTGAAAGAGAAGTTAAAACCTCAGGTGGAATTTTTTTATTCAGCTTTACATACTGGTCAAATTGCGCAAACAAACTACGGCGCATCGCCTCGACTTCGTTGTTGTCAGTCTCGGCCTGTGGAACGGGCGTGACTTCGGCCTCATAATTTTCTTTGACATCCAACACATGATTTATACGGGCACGGTGGATGCCTTCGACCAATACCTTGACGGTTCCATCGGGCAATTTGAGCATTTGTAAAATGCTGGCAATCGAGCCTACGTCATAAAGATCAGCCGGCGTCGGGTCGTCGTTGGCCGCCGATTTTTGCGCGATCAGCACCACATTTTTGCCCTCCTCCATCGCGGCTTCCAGCGCCTTGATCGATTTGGGACGGCCTACAAACAGCGGAATGACCATGTGCGGGAATACCACAACATCGCGTAGCGGCAGAAGCGGCAAAATAGTCGTAGAAAGGTCGTCGGTTGGGATAGTCATGGTCGCGCCTTTAGCTTTAGCGTTAACGATTTATAGATTTTTGAAAATAAAATTCCGAAATAGTCCGGAATGATTTGCCACTAGTGAGACTAGGACTTTCTCATAGACGAAATGGAGGCATATATTGAAAACGCAAGAACCTCGCGAGATTTGTTGGCAATCGAAGGCGTTCGCTTCCAATTAATTGACATCTGTCGCCAAGCTTTCGCGTCGCGATTGAATGCCTAATTGGATGTTAAATTGGCTTAAAAACCGCATCCAGCTTAACTTTGTGCACCGGCCACTTTGGGTTGATCCGCATACATAAGGAGCGGTTTTTGGCCTGCATTGATGGTGTTTTCATCAACCAACGCTTTTTCGACATTGGACAACGAGGGCAACTCAAACATCACTTCCAGCAAAGCGTGTTCGATAATCGAACGCAGACCGCGTGCACCAGTCTTACGGTCGAGGGCGCGTTTGGCGATCGCAGCCAATGCGCCCTCGCGAAATTCCAGCTCAACACCTTCCATCGCGAACAGTTTTTGATACTGTTTTGTTAGCGCATTTTTTGGCTCGGTCAAAATGCGCACCAACGCTTTCACATCTAACTCTTCAAGCGTTGCCAAGACCGGCAAGCGACCAACAAATTCAGGAATCAAACCGTATTTAATCAAATCTTCCGGCTCGACATCACGTAGCAGCGCGTTGGTTGCATTACGGTCTTGCTCGCTGCGTACATCGGCACCAAAACCGATGCCAGTTTTGGCCGTACGGTTTTGAATTACCTTTTCCAAGCCGCCGAATGCGCCGCCACAAATAAACAACATATTCGACGTATCAATCTGCACAAACTCTTGGTTAGGATGCTTCCGGCCACCTTGCGGCGGTACTGAAGCGATGGTGCCCTCAATGAGCTTTAGTAAGGCTTGTTGAACGCCCTCACCGCTCACGTCACGTGTGATCGACGGGTTATCTGACTTGCGGGAAATTTTGTCGATTTCATCGATGTAGACAATGCCGCGTTGGGCTTTCTCGACGTCGTAGTCACACTTTTGCAGCAGTTTTTGAATTATGTTTTCAACGTCTTCGCCTACGTAGCCCGCTTCAGTCAGCGTAGTCGCATCGGCAATCACGAACGGCACATTGAGCAAACGCGCCAACGTTTGTGCAAGCAATGTCTTCCCGGAACCGGTTGGTCCGATCAGTAAAATATTGGATTTGGCGAGTTCAACTTCGCCGTCCTTTGCGCCTGCTTTGAGGCGTTTGTAATGGTTGTAGACGGCGACAGCCAAAATTTTCTTAGCTTGAACTTGGTCAATAACGTATTGATCGAGAATGTCGCAAATTTCCTGCGGCGTCGGCAGGTCATTTTTGCTGGTTTTAGCGTTCGGGTCAGCTTGGGCTTCTTCGCGAATGATGTCGTTGCACAGATCGATACATTCATCACAAATAAACACCGATGGCCCTGCAATCAGCTTGCGCACCTCATGCTGGCTTTTGCCACAGAAGGAACAGTACAGCAGTTTTTCGCCAACTTTCTCGCTCATTACCGACCTCAATTGAACATTAGTGGCGAACTAAAAAACTCACCCGCAAGCCACCAACTGCTGCGCACTATAGCGCATATTTCTACTGATTTTTCTGCTCTGTTTGCTGCTGATGAATAACGACAATGTTCTAAATTTGGCTACGATTTTCCAGCACTTTATCGATGATACCGTATTTCATTGCCTCATCTGCGGACAAGAAATTATCGCGGTCAGTATCACGCTCAATAACTTCAATTGGCTGCCCTGTGTGCTTGGCCATGATCTCGTTTAAGCGTTGCTTTACAAAAAGAGTTTCACGTGCGTGGATCGCAATGTCCGACGCTTGGCCACGAAATCCTCCAGATGGCTGGTGGATCATAATACGGGCATTGGGCAGAGAAACACGCTTGCCTTTGGTGCCAGCGCAGAGCAGGAAGGCGCCCATGCTGGCGGCAAAACCAGTACACATGGTTGAGACATCGGATTTGATAAATTGCATCGTGTCGTAAATGGCCAAACCAGCCGAGACCGATCCGCCGGGCGAATTGATGTAGAGCGAAATGTCTTTGTCCGGATTTTCACTTTCCAAAAACAAAAATTGCGCGACGATGACGTTCGCCATCATGTCATTGACTTCGCCGACCAAAAATACGACGCGGTCTTTCAGCAAACGCGAATAAATATCAAACGCTCGCTCACCACGGCCTGATTGCTCAATGACCATCGGTACGTAGCCCAGGCCAGTAGCTGGTGTGTAGCCCATCCCGGCATAATCATCACGATGCCCGGCAGCCATGCCGGTAAGGTCATATGCCCGCGATTGATACTCGTTAAAATTTTTCATATTTGTCCTTATTTACGTACTATTTCCATGATCTCATCAAATGTTTTTGTCACCGTGCTGACATCCATGGATTTAGCCGCCCATTCCACCACGTTATCTTCAAGAACCATGCCTTCTACTTCTTGCAAACGCTGTGCATCGCTGTAATACCAGCGAACCATTTGCTGTGGATCTTCAAAACTTTCGGCATGCTCTTCAACAACGGTACGGATCTGCTCAGGGGTCGCTTTAAGTTCGTTTTTCTTGACGACTTCATTCAGGATGAGGCCAAGTTTGACGCGCTGTTCAGCGCGCTCAACGAACAATTCAGCGGGCAATTGCAGATCTTTGGTAGTCATGCCGCGCGCTTGCAAATCTTGCACGGCCTGCTCTTGCAGCCGGCCAATCTCAGCATCCACCAAGGCTCGCGGTAAATCCAACGTCGCGACGTCCATTAATGCAGCCATCACTTGATCCTTAGTTTTGGTCTGAATGCGCTTTTTCAACTCGCGCTCCAAATTCGATTTGATTTCTTCGCGCATTTTGGCGATATCGCCATCTAGTACACCCAATGACTTTGCAAATTCAGCATCAATTTCTGGCAGCTTTGGCGCATTAACAATCTTCACCGTAACCGTGAACTGCGCTGTCTTGCCAGCCAATTCAGCTTGATATTCGGGTGGAAAGGTTTGGTCAAAGGTTTTGGTTTCTCCAGCCTTCATGCCGATTAATGCCGCTTCAAAATCGGGCAGCATGCGGCCTTCGCCGGGCACGATTCCGAAATTTTGCGCGTCGCCACCTTTGAATGGCTCACCGTCTAATTTGCCAACAAAATCAACAAGCAAGAAATCACCTTTTTCAGCCGCACGATCTACTTTGTCATGGGTCGCACGTTGCTTGCGGAGTGTATCGAGCGTGTTGTCAACTTCTGCATCACCAACTACGGCAGACGGCTTTTCCAGCTTTTTACCCGTCAATGCACCCATCGCAACTTCCGGGTAAACCTCGAAACTCGCCGTGAATTCAAATTTATCAGCCGCATCACCGGTATTTGCAGGCGCGAAGCGCGGATAACCGGCCACCCTCAATTGCTGCTTATTGACCTCATCGGCAAATGTCTTTTGCACTGCATCTGACATCACCTCTTGACGAACTTGATAACCATATTGGTTTGCCACAATGTTGAACGGCACCTTGCCAGGGCGGAAGCCCGGCATTTTGGCCGTGCGAGCAATATGCTTTAGGCGCGATGTAATTTCGGATTCGACATCAACGGCAGGCAACGAGAGGGTCAGATTGCGTTCAAGTTTGTTGACAACAGTCGCGCTGGGGAGGTTGGAAGTGGTGGCCTGTGCTTGCATATTGTTTCCCGTTTCGATTGATTCGTATTTAAAAGCTAACTGCGGTCACTGATCGACCACTTTAAAGCGTTTTTGATACGTGTTGGATATTTCAGAATGTTATAAAAAAGCACTCTCCGGCCCGACAATTTTTTGCCAACCCAAACGAGCGCAGTAGAGGCGCGCCAGTCACCAATGGCTGAGTAAAGATCGCATGACTCGATGCGAAATGTATTTTGACCATTAATTTACCGCTGTTGTATCAATGTTTGCACCATTTGGTGCGAGAGAAGGGACTCGAACCCCCACGCCTTACGGCGCTGGAACCTAAATCCAGTGCGTCTACCAATTCCGCCACACTCGCTTATCAACGATTTTACCGTAAACAACCTGCCTTCGCGTATTGCAGCATGACTTTTTATTCGACGATCCAGAATAAAGTGTTTGATTTCACAACTATAATTGGCAGCGTCCCCGTGAAAGCGCGAGAAAGCCTCAAGAACACCCGAGGCTAGGTAGAGACGATCGGGCTCCTAACAGGTTTCGCGACCCTGATAACCATAAGCAACTCTGAGCCACCATAAGTAACCACCCGTGCCTGTTGACCATTACGAAAATTTTCCGGTTGCATCTTGGCTTTTGCCTCCACGACTGCGACATCCTATCGAAGTGATCTATCATTTTGCCCGATCGGCGGACGACTTCGCCGATGAAGGTGATTTGTCGCCCGCAGAGCGGATTCGGTTACTCGACGCTTACAGCGGTGAATTGGACGCGATTGCCGCTAACGCGCGCACCGACGCGCCGTTATTTATATCGTTGGGGAAGGTCATTCGCGAACATCAATTGCCGATTCAGCTGTTCCACGATCTGCTTGATGCGTTTAAACAAGATGTCACCAAAACGCGTTACGCCAATTTCGCCGAATTAATCGATTATTGCCGACGCTCGGCCGATCCGATCGGCAGACTGTTGCTGCATCTGAATCATGCGGTAACGCCTAAAAATTTGCTGATGAGTGATCAAATTTGCTCTGCGTTGCAGCTGATCAACCATTGGCAAGATGTGGCAGTTGATTGGCAAAAAAATGATGGGGGGCGCGTTTATTTGCCTCAGGATGAATTGCAACAGTTTGGCTTGCGTGATGCCGATATCGCGAATGGCAATACCAACACCGCGTGGCAAAACATGATGCGCTTCCAGTGCCACCGCGCCCGTCAAATGCTACAAGCAGGCAAGCCGCTCGGGCGTGTACTACGCGGACGCATGGGGGCGGAATTGCGCGTCATCATTGCGGGCGGCGCCACGATTCTAGATAAAATAGACGCTGTCAATGGCGATATATTTCGGCATCGCCCCAAAATGAATAAATGGGATTGGCTGAGGGCGGCGCCGCGTGCTTTATTGCCGCTCTAAAACGATCGAAACGATGACTCCTGACCAATACTGCCTTAACAAACAAAAACGTAAAGCCATCGCTCAAAAAGCCGAGCGCTCGCTTTATTTTGGCAATCAATATTTCCGATGACTCCTGACCAATACTGCCGTAATAAACAAAAACGTAAGGCCATCGCTCAAAAAGCCGAGCGCTCGCTTTATTTTGGCAATCAATATTTCCGATGACTCCTGACCAATACTGCCAAAATAAAGCGGCCCAATCCGGTTCCAGCTTTTACTACAGCTTCCGCTTTCTGCCGCCGGATCGGCGCCGCGCGATTACGGCACTTTATGCTTACTGCCGCGAGGTGGATGACATCGCCGACGAAGTTGAAGACGTTAATGTTGCCCGCGCCAAGTTAGGCTGGTGGCGCGCTGAAGTGGCGAACTTGTTTGCCGGGCATCCGACGCATCCTGTGACCAAAGCGCTCGGACCTGCTACCCGACAATTTGGCATTGATGCATCTCGGCTCAATGAAATTATCGACGGTATGGAGATGGATTTGTCGCGCCGGCGTTATCAGGATTTCGAATCACTCCGCCTTTACTGCCACCGGGTTGCCGGTGTTGTCGGGCAATTATCGGCGAGTATTTTTGGCTTCTCTAACCCAAAAACCCTGGTCTACGCCGAAAACCTTGGGCTGGCGTTTCAGCTAACAAACATTATTCGCGATGTCGGCGAAGATGCGCGGCGGGATCGGATTTATCTACCGCAGGAAGATTTGGCCAAGTTTGGCGTAACCAATGCCGATATCCTTGATTGCAAACATTCCCCCGCCTTCGAGCAACTCATGGCCCACCAAGCCGATCGGGCAAAGTCCTTTTATGGCGCGGCGTTTGAGGCATTAATGCCTGAAGATCGGCGTCCACAGCGGCCCGGGCTAATTATGTCGGCTATCTATCGCACGCTGCTTCATGAATTAGAGCGCGATGGCTTCAAGGTATTGAACCAGCGCACCTCCCTCACCCCGCTACGCAAGCTTTGGATTGCATGGAAAACTTGGGTATTCGCGTGAACGCTTGCCAACGACGGTGTTGAATTGAAAAAACATTTAAAGCCGCCAAAATCTGTCGCCGTCATTGGTGGCGGTTATGCCGGCATGGCAGCAGCCGTAAAACTGACCGAATCAGGGCAATCCTGTACCGTTTTTGAAGCCGCCAAAACCCTTGGTGGTCGCGCCAGACGCGTTGAATACAAAGGTGCAACGCTCGATAACGGCCAACATATTTTGTCAGGTGCTTACACCGAATTGCTGCGCCTGATGGCCTTGGTGAGCGTTCCCAACACCGCCTTTGAGCGGGTTCCACTGAGCCTGACGTTTGCATCGGCTGTCGCGGGTGCCCCCACCGTATTTGCGCTCAACGCAGCCAAACTCCCCGCCCCGCTTCACATGGCCGCGGGCTTGCTGGCAGCAAAGGGGCTTGACTGGACCGAACGCTTGGCGGCGATTCGCCTCATGCGAGCGCTTAAGAAATCCAGATTCAAAGTGGATGCTCGGATGAATGTCGCGGAATTGCTAAACGCCCACCAGCAGCCAACCAAACTCATCCAGTTTCTGTGGCAGCCATTGACCATTTCTGCTCTGAACACGCCGCTGGCAACGGCTTCAGCGCAAGTGTTTGCCAATGTTTTGCGTGACGCTTTAGCGGCAGGCCGCGCAGAAAGCGATTTGATCTTTCCAAAGGTTGATTTGTCGCAGCTTTTCCCCGATCCCGCCGCGCATTGGTTGGCGGGGAGAGGTGCAACGGTAAAGTCCGGCGTGCGCGTCACCGCGATTGAGAAGGCCGACGCTGGCTTCGACATCATTTATGGCGCTGGAAGTGATGCGCAACCTGAAGCACGCGAAACATTTTCAAACATCATATTGGCCGTTGCGCCGCACCAGCTAGGCTCGTTGGCCAGCTTGGACAGTGAGATTCGAGCGATTTTTTTAAACGCGGTTGACCATTTCCAATACGAGCCGATCACCACGATTTACCTCGCGTTTCCACCGCAAAAAACGCCCCGGCCTATTTTGATGCCGGCGACAATGCTAGGTCGGACTGAGGGCATGGTGCAATGGTTTTTTGACCGGGAAGCCTTGAGCAGCCAGAATGGGAATGCAGGCGTCTATGCCGGCGTGGTGTCGGCATCCGGTATGCATGAACAATGGTCGTTGGATGAAATTGCGAATGTTGCGTTGCGGGAATTACGGGATTGGCTTCCCAATTTGCCCGCCCCGCTCTGGCACAAAGTAGTCCATGAAAAACGCGCCACGTTTGCATGTACACCCAACCTGACGCGGCCGGCTTCTGAAACAGCCGTCCGAGGCTTGGTGTTAGCGGGCGATTACGTGGCTTGCGACTATCCGGCCACGCTAGAGGCCGCCGTTCGCAACGGTTGCCGCGCAGCTGACATAATCCACGCTGAGCTATAACGTTCGCGTCAATACCCTCAAAGAGTAGCGACAAAATACGTACCAAATCACCTCACAAACCCATTATCCAATCAGCGTCCCTCCCTTATGCCCGCAATACCGCCAAACTACCAGCCGCCAGCCAACCTTTTGCAAGATCGCGTGATCTTGGTCACCGGTGCGAGCCAGGTTCACAGTTTGGGGCGCGCCGCTGCCATTGCCTATGCCGCGCATGGCGCAACCGTTATTTTGCATGGCCGTGACATGCCAAAACTTGAAGCCGCCTACGACGAAATCGAAGACTTGCGTTATCCTCAACCTGCGATTATGCCGCTAGATTACCTGAAGGCGAAGCAGGCAGATTTGGACGGCTTTGCCGAAACGATACGCAGCACATTCGGGCGCTTGGACGGTATTTTCCATGGTGCCTCGCATTTTTCGCCGTTGATGCCGTTAGCGCTGCAAGGGCTGGAGGTTTGGCAAAAGCAGCTAACTGTGAATCTCGCCGTTCCGGTTGCACTGACCAAAGCGTGTATGCCGCTGCTGAAAATGTCGGTTAAGGGAACAAAACCACCTCATCCGGCCAACGTCATATTTTTATCAGAATCGCACGCCGCGACGGCAAGCAGCCCCGGCACCGCCTATTGGGGGCCGTTTGCCACGGCAAAGGGGGCATTACAGTCGGTCGTCGATATCTGGCAAGCCGAAATGCTTGATACAGATAACGTTCATTTTCATCTCGTCACGCCGGGCCCCGTATCAAGCCCCATGCGCCACAAAAGCCATCCCGGCGAGCTCACGACATCGCTTCCTAATTCAGCAAGTCTTGCAAACGCATTTTTGTATTTTATGGCCGAGCCAGGCAACAGCATTTAACCGGTCCCCTTAGGTACATTGGGCAAATTAGGTATGCCCTTTAATATCTCTGACTTGATTAGGGGACGCCTAACTCACACTTACGCCCGTTGAGGAACTGTAATATGTATCGAATTGTCATCAGATTTCGGTAAACTATCTATAGTCGATAAAATTCGGTTGTTAGAAGACGCATGTTTAGTCTTTGAGAATTATTTTGCATCCATCGGGATCAGCAAACGTACGCAGCTAAGCATGGATGATTAGCTGTTAACAACCATCAACTGCGCCAGTGCAAGTAATGCACAAACTGAAGCTCTCAACGTATAGAAGTACAGACAAATAAACGACTGAACATTTTGAACGACAAACTAGATCAGGGAAACCGTACTTTTATCGGCAGCGTTTGCTTTGTCGATATTGTTGGCTATTCCAAAAAATCCGTTTCCGAACAAATCATGATGAAAGATCGCTTCACGATGTTGCTATCGGAAGCGTTGAAAGATGTTGCGATTGACCAACGGATCATTCTAGACACGGGCGATGGCGCGGCAATCAGCTTTTTGGGGGATCCTGAAGATGCACTCTTCGTCACGATGCATATGCGTGACTTTTTGCAACGTGCGTTGCTCGATGCCGATGAAGCCACGATTGCCGGGGAACTTGGGTTGCGCATCGGCATCAATTTGGGCCCGGTCAAGCTGATTCGCGACATTAACGGCCAGCCGAATATTGTGGGTGACGGTATAAACGTTGCACAACGTATCATGAGTTTCGCCCAGCCCGCGCAGATTGTGGTTTCGCGTTCTTACTACGATGTGGTGTCGGTCATTTCTGAAGAATACGCCAAGCTCTTCCACTATGAAGGCTCCCGGACCGACAAGCATGTCCGTGAACATGAAATTTATATTGTCGGCGAATCCGTCGCTGCTTTTAATCAAGCCAAAGCCGGCATGGTTGATAGGGCTGCAACAACCAACACCAATACGAAACTCAAGGCAGCGCTAATTGGCGCATCGACTGGCGCATACGCCAACGGCTCCGCGAACAATGGAACACAATTGGGCTCGGTCAACAATTTTTTGCAAGATCGAAAAAAGCTCATGACCGTGGGCGGCATTATGGCCGTTGTAGCGTTGGTGCTCGTGGCTGCATTAGTCATGAAAAAACCAAATTCCACTCCGCCACCTGGCGCTAGCCTTTCCGCCAAAGCGATTGATAAACCGGTTGACCCATCAACACAGCAACCAAATAGCCCCAATTCCAAGAATGACCTTGGCAAAACAGACGCCGCGTCAGGTGCGGCCGTCGGCATTGCCGAGCCTTCAAAAGCCCCTGATGGGTCTGTGGCATCAGCAGGTCACGATTCGATCGCCTCAGCCGCAGTGGCGCAACCGGTAGCGCAAACAACGCTACCAACTTCGACACCAACAACCGCCGCTGCTCTGCAAAACCGTGGCGCAGTAGCTGGTAATCCCAGCTCGCCCAATACCGCAAGCCCCGGCGCGTTGGACAAGCCAGCTGATGGCGCAAAAACGGCCAAGGCCGATCCCGCTAAAACAGAAACGCCTAAACCGGCATCTGGAACCGTCTTATTTAGCATTCAGCCTTGGGGTGAAATTTTTGTGAACGGCAAATCAATCGGTGTTTCACCGCCCCTAAAACATACTAAATTGCAACCGGGCAAATATAAAATCGAAGTTAAAAACTCGACGTTCGCGCCTCTGACGACCAGTATTGAAGTTAAATCCAAAGAAGAAACGCCGATTAAACACCGGTTTCAATAATTTTTTATTGCCTCGTAAGGGATGCTATTTCCATTCGTTTTTGACTCGGTTTGCGTACCTTTGCAGATAGTAGGCATACTGTAGTTATTGTCACTGTTACCCTTGGATCGCAAATTAGGTTTCGTTCAAATGATTAATCGACCCGCCCGCCACCTGCCGTTTGCCTCATCGTCTTTGCCGTCGCTGGCACGCCTCTCAAGAAGTGTTGCCGGTATTTTTTTAGCCATGTTCGCCGTACTTTCACTTTTCGGCTGTGTGGTGCCTCCAAAGACGGTTACTAACGCGCCTGCCGCTGAAGATCTCGTCAAGCAACAGAGGCTTGAGCGGGCACAAACGCATCTTGCGGATGGCCTCAAGCGCTACGAAGCTGGCACTTATGACGAATCGATGCGCAGTTTTCTGCTGGCCCTCGATACTGGATTGCTCAACTTACCGCAACAAATTACGGCCCGCAAACATATGGCATTTATGCATTGCGTCAGTAACCGCGAAGCCGCCTGTAGAGAAGAGTTTGAAAAATCATTTGTTCTTGACCCTAAATTTGAATTGACGCCTGGCGAAGCTGGCCATCCGACTTGGGGGCCCGTGTTTCGCCAGATCAAAACCGAAATGGACATCCGTAAATCCGGACGCAGCCTTCAGCCTCCGCCCAAGCCACTAACAGTGGCCGATAAGTTGATGGCCGAGGGCGCAACGGCTTACGACGCTGCCGACTACAGCAAAGCGATCAAGTCGTACCAAGACGCACTCAAAGAAGTCATTTCTGATGAGGACCGAATTCGCGTTACTAAATTTTCTGCGTTCAGCTATTGCTTGAGCAATCGTCCAAGTCTGTGTCGCGCTGAGTTTGAAAAACTATTGCTTCTAAAGCCTGATTTTGATCTTGAGCCTGCGGAAGCCGGGCATCCGTCATGGGGCCCATCGTTTAGAACAGTCAAAACCAAACAAAAAGCCGCGGCTGCGGCATCTAAGTCCGCCCCGCTCACTCCTCCAAAGAAATAAAATTTTGCCGCTATGATTGAGACGCTGGGTCGCTACAAAATACTTTCCATCATTGGCCAAGGTGCCATGGGTGTAGTTTATAAGGCCGTCGATCCGATGATCGACCGTACGGTAGCGATCAAGACGGTTAATCTATCGCTGAATAAAGACGACCTGACCGAATACGAAGCACGATTCCAGCAAGAGATTAAAGCCGCCGGTCGCTTAAATCATCCCAATATTGTCACTATTTATGATGTGGGCCGAAACGAAAACATGGCCTACATGGCGATGGAGTTTCTTGAAGGTAAGGAGCTAAAAGACATCCTGGCCGAGGGCGAACGCCCCAAGGTATCGTCAGTCGTGGATTGGATCGCACAATCTGCATTGGGGCTTTCAATTGCCCATGAAAACGAAATTATTCACCGTGATGTGAAACCCTCCAACATCATGATTGTGCGCGGCGGCCTCATCAAGATCACCGATTTTGGCATCGCCCGCATGACGGCCTCGGCAGTTAAAACGATGACCGGTTTGATCCTCGGCAGCCCGCGCTATATGTCGCCCGAACAAGTGATTGGCCGCACTCTGGATCACCGCACCGATATTTTTTCGCTTGGCGTGGTGCTCTACGAAACGCTGACAGGCGTGCCACCGTTTGATGGCGACAACGTCAATGCGATTATGTACGCGACGGTCAATCATCCGCCGCCGAATCCTTCCTCGCTTAACGCTGAAGTGCCCGCAATGCTCGATTTAATTGTTGCCAAGGCCCTCGCCAAAACAGTCGATGAGCGTTATCAAACAATGGCCGAATTTGCGCATGATTTGAACGAAGTTAAACGGCAGATGCAAATTGGCAAGCCGCGCTCAGAAGTGATTGCCAAAAGTGCGCCGAGCCAGCCCAAGCAGGGCAATCTCGAGGCACTTGGCCTAGGTGCCGGTGTCGGTCGCTACCAGAAAAAAGATGACGCCGTCGAGGAAGCACCACCGTTAAAGCTTGCCCAAAAATTTGATTCTTTCGATGCCACAATGCGGCTCGCCGCCATGACCAACCAGACCACGCAGTTTACCCAGTATATTTCTGACACAAAAAAAATGAGAGCTTACGCGGGAAACATTACCGACGCACGTCTCAGCGGTCTACGCAGCAGCGATCTGCCCAGCCTGGTCGCAGAGCCAGACTTTATTGCCAACGCTACGGGTGCGTCCGAGCCGAAGAGAATCACCATGGATTCCGCCGAAGCGGCAGCTTCGTCAGCCGGCGCTGCAACATCATCGTTGGGCCGACGTCGTGCTGGAGACGACACCACAGTAGTCTTATCGCCCTACGATGATAGCGAAGTAGATACAACTAATTGGGCGCCGGTTGCGATGCTGGTGGTGTTGGCATGTGCGGTAATTGGTTTGTCAGCGGCGCTAATTTTCCGCTAAGCAGAAATTTAATTCTTGGTTTTTTTAGCTGGAACGTGCTCCCGCAACAACCTGTCGCATCAGAAGTGCCAGCATCAGGTCACACAACCTTGATTGATAAATTGGGTAGTTTATCAATGTGACATTCGATCACATCCCCCTTAACCACTGGCCCGACATTTTCTGGCGTGCCTGAAAAAATAATGTCGCCGGGGAACAATTCAAACGCCTCGGACAACTTGGCAATTTGCTCGGCGACTGACCAAATCATTTGGTTTAAATTCGCGTTCTGCTTTATCTCACCATTCACTTTCAGCCAAATCGCCCCCTCGGAAAATTTGCCGATTTCAGCTGCCGGATGCAGCGGGCCAATCGGCGCCGAGTGATCAAAGCTTTTACCAATTTCCCAGGGTTTCTTTTGATCCCCTAACGCGCGCTGCAAATCACGCCGCGTCATATCGAGCCCCAAGGCATAGCCATAAACATAGTCAAGTGCGGACTCTACACTGATGTTCCGTCCGCCTTTGTTAATTGCCGCCACCAGCTCGACCTCGTAATGATAATTTTTCGTGAGTGTCGGATATGGGTGATCGGCAACGGTTCCGGCGGCCACGTTTTGAACGGCATCGGTCGGCTTCTGAAAAAAGAATGGCGGCTCACGTGTCGGATCCGAGCCCATTTCGCGGGCGTGGGCCGCGTAGTTACGACCGATACAATAAATGCGACGCACCGGAAAGCGCGCTAATTGGCCGACGATTGGGATCGAGATGGTGTCGAGGTTGAACAGCGTTGGCGTGGTGTTCTTGTTGGATGAAATAGACATGTTGGAACCTGCCCCTTTGCTGGTATTGTTTCCGCTGCATTCGCCGCTGCATTCGCCGCTGTCTTTGCCGCTATCTCTGCCGCTATCTTTGCCGCTATCTTTGCCGTTACTACCAGCCGAGTTCGTGGCACATCCGCCCAAGAAGCCGAGCGAACCTACCGCTGCCAATGCGCTGCCGGAGAGCACTGCATGCGTATTTTTAAGCATCACACGGCGTGTCATTTTAACCACCTCGGTCATCTTATTCTCCTGAATTTTTTGGATCAACGGTATTAAAAGACAAGATTACCGGTACTAGGTGGCGGCGCAATTGACGTAAACCAAGAGGCGGACGAAGTCGAAAACCAAGTCGCAAACCGAGCCTCCAACCAAGCCTCCAACCACGCCGACGACTAAGAAAAAATGCCTTAAGCTCGAGTGCTGGTGCGGCGTTTACGATAAATCGCGTTGGCCAGCCGCAGTCAATTTAGTGCTAAAAAGCAATGACCTATCCACTCACGTTGCTCGGCGCATAGCGCATTGCCGCATCTTGTCGGCGTTGATTCACCGATTCGTCGATCACCTGGTCAGCGGTGATGCTGCGTTTAATTTTTGCGCCCAACGCGAACACGCCATTTTTTGATTCATCATGCATTTTCCCGCGATAATCGGGCTGCGGCAAAATGGGCAGTGGCGATTTGCAAAGGAGCCCGACAGTGCCAAGCTGTTCCGACATCCAGCCAAGCGCAATATCAGACAGCTGCGGCTGTTCATAGCCTCCACCCACATCGCCGTGCCCCCCGACAAACCAGCGCTGCTCAACGGCAGCCCTGGCATCCCATGGCGTGTAGTTAAAATCAGCGCGGAACTCATCGACGGCTAGCGCATGAAAGCCATTTTTTACGAGCGGGTTTAACGCCGTATCGGCGAAACGGAATAAATCAACGCGCTTGTTTTCCCCTTCATAAACCGGCAAACCGAGCGAGCCTACCGTGTCCCACACGCCAACGGCGTCAATGGGGACATTGCGAATCATGTGCTCTTCACCAACTTGAAAACCCGCTGACTGAACTTGCAGCCATAAATTGTTGATCAATTTTTGCGCAAGATTAGAATTGCGCTGCTGCCGATAATACGCCCACACATAAAAACCGTAACGATAGCCTTCTTCTTTGCTAGAAATGTTCAGCTTGGCATAATCCATTAACCCGGCCTTGGCGATCATGCCGGCCAGCGCCCGCGCAGTGTAAGCCCCACGGCTAAAACCGGCGATGACGATCTTGTCCCCCGGCTGATAATTGCGGCAAATGAAGGTGTAGCCGCGAACGATGCGCGAAATAATGCCAGCCCCAAACGCCCCGCCGAGCAATCGCTCAATGACGTTATCCGAATCGCCCACACCGTGCAGGTATTTGGCGTGTTGGATGACGGTGCGATCGGTCGCGTCAATCAACACCCGCTCACCCTCGCCCCTCAGCTGCCAAGAGTCCAGCGTGTCATCCCCCGCGAGGTTGTGATAGAGCTTCAGGACGTTCGTGGCTGTTGTCTGACCGTCGTCATCCTTATCAACGTTGGTGCCGTTCCACGTTCCGTCAGCAAGAAATGCAATCATTTTTGGCATATTGAACTCCAGTCTTATGAGCCAAGAATAAACAATGAAACACTAGAATTGGCGGGCTACTCAAGTCAAAATGCTGCTGAAACAGCCGCCCCTTCTAGGGTTTTGACTTTTCAGTTGGAGCCGCTAGGTGCTTTTTAAAAAATGCTTCAGCGCGCAGTTTCGTGTCTTCAGTAGCCGCAACATTGGCAGAGACGGCTTGGCGTTTGCTGCTCGGTGTGTCGTAAGAATGTTGCGCGCCAGTGTAGCGGACAAAGGCCAAATCGCCGCCCGCCGCATTGTTCAATACTGAGCTGGGACTGTCGCCCACCAGCTTTTCACACTTGGCAATGCTAACCTCTTCATCTTCCGTACCGATTAGTAGCAATAGCGGCGCATAGGCTTGATACCGCATGCCGTAATGCTTACTAACTGGCGGACAAGCGGGATAAACCGCGATAGCAGCGCGGAATCCGGTTTCGGGCGTAGGCTTTTCAAATCCGACCGTATCGCGAGCCATCGTCGATAATGCCGCGCTCCCGCCATTTGACCAGCCTTGCAGGAACACATTATTTTTTTGCACATCTAAACGACTGCGCAAGTATTTAAGGCCCATGTACGCATCAAACGGCCGCACCGTGATCTCGTTAATCTCCCGTGGACGGCTACCGTTATTGGTGCCTGCTTCAAAGCCTTTGAAATAGCCACGCGAACCAAACGAATCGACGTAGAGCCCGATGTATCCACGGTCCGCCCAGAACTTTCCCCACAGAACTGTGCGACTGGCGAGTGTGGTTGCAGCATAGTGCTTGGCATTCGAGCTATAAACGCCGGAGCGACCATGCAGCATCACCACGGCGGGTCGTGCGTCCGGCCATATTTTTGCATCTGGCGAATACAAAAAACCAATCAGCTTAACCTTACCGTCTGCGCTATTAAAGGTGACTGTCTCGGGGGTGGAGGATTGCGCAAAGGTCGCGAACGGCAAAAATAAAGAGAAGTAAAATAGCAATCCGAACGACAACGAAAACACGTTCAACGAATGGATCGAATACGGCATCATATTTTTTACGTCAAATTTCAATGCCACCTCCAAAAAATGACCACTAAAACTGGCGCACGAAATCCATGCGCGGGAACTTTTTTGCGGCTGATCATTGCAATACTACGCATAAATTGATTTTATGTTTTACCATCGTATGGCAGGGGTTGTAAGGCCGAGGCTGGCAACAACACATCACAAAGGGCCGCGATAGGAAGGCACCAAACGAAAAAGGGAATTATGTCGAATATCAGCGCGACCAAAGTTTTCATCGCAGCGGCCATCGTCGTGACCATCATGATGGCGGTTACCGCCCTATATCTTAAAGAGCAACGCACAAAACTGGCAATCGAAAAAACGGCGGTAGAACAAACCATTGCAGCGGCCAGGCAACAACAAACATCGCTCGGAACAGTCAACTCCAGCGCCGAGCTATCCGTGGCAGAGGCACAGCGAATTACCCAGTCTCGCAATAACGCGGTAGACGCGAGCAAGCAATATCAACAACAGCTCAGCGAAAGGAGCAAACGAGGCAAGGCATTGAGCGAGGCATTGATAGCCGCGCAAGAAGTAAAAACAGCTAGCGCTGAATATTTCCAAAGCGAAGGGAGATGGCCCGCTAACCATGCCGCGGTGGGTATGCCGCCGCCCGAGAGCGATAAAAACGAAACCCTGCGCAGCGTCAGCATTGAGCCATTCGGTCAATCGATCCGGATACGCATAAAATTCATCGGACAAGCGCCAGCGCCAGGTTTGGAACAACAGCTTCATTTCATTGCTAGCGCAAGCGGCGGTGCTGGACGAATATCATGGAGTTGCGTGAGCCCGGACATCAAGGATATTGCCGATTTGCTGCCGAACTGCAAGTACCAGCCAAGCTGAACGGAACACCTTAAATTTTATTCTCATGAAAGTCCACGCCAAAGCCAGCGCTAAATCGCACGCAGTCAGGCATCAGCTTTGTACGCTTTGTGCAACCCGTTTCGCCAAATGTGAGTGTTTGATCGCGTAAAAAAAATATCCCAGTAGCGCGAGTGCCATCCACACACCAAACACCACAAAAGTAATCGCCGATAAGTCTTTGATGATGTAGATACACGACAAAATACTTAAACCGGGAATAAAATAAGGGCCGAATGGAACGCGGAAACCTTTGCCATGTTTGGCCACACTGCGCGCGGCCTCTTCGGCGCTAACATGAAAGCGTTTTCGCCGCACTAGCGGCACAGCGGCTGACACCACTGCGAACGCGCACAGGGTTCCTAAGCTCACCATGTCCCACAGATACGTTGAATCCACTGTGCCGGCGACCACGGCTGCAAAAAAACAAACAATGACGGTGTTGTAGGCAGGCACTTTGCGATTGCGGCTGACACGTTTAAAGGTTGGCCCAATCAGTCCATCACAAGCAACAGCATACAAAATCCGCGTTTGGCCATAAAGCGACGCCAGTGCCACGCTGAACACCGAAATTACCGCGCCTGCTGACAGTACCAAGGCGGGCCAAACCTTGCCGGTGACGTTTTGCAAAATCACCGCAAGCCCCGCCTCCTGGCCATCAAATTTCGCAGCAGCCTGTGCACCGAGCGCCGTGACAGCCACCAGCATGTAGCAGACGGTGACCACGATCAACGCACCGATAATGCCGCGAGGGACATCGCGCCGCGCGTTCTTGGCTTCCGCACCGCCAGTGGCCACCGTATCCAAACCAACGAACGAGAAAAATACCGTCGCCGCTGCTGCCGTAACGCCGGTCATACCCGCGTGGCCTTTGCTATTGTCTGTATTGAAAAAGGGTGTGAAATTGTTCGCATCAAAACCAGAGAGTGCGATCACAGCAAAGAAAATCAAAATGGCAATTTTAATGAGTACCATGATTGAATTAACCACGGTCGATTCACGCGCGCCGCGCAGCAATAAAACACCGCACATAAAAATCAGCAGAATTGGCGGCAAATTTATTTGCGATAAATGGATCTCCATCCCGGAAGCGCCCGAGACAATCGTCGGCGAACGCAATGCAGGTGGGATATGCCAGCCAAATGCATTCTCAATAAAATTATTTAAGTATGCCGACCAGCCAATCGCGGTGGCACTGCCGGATAGTCCAAATTCAAGTATTAAACAGGCAGCCACAATGTAGGCAAAGAACTCGCCTACCGTCACGTAAATATACGAGTACGACGAGCCTGAGGCTGGGATACGTGACGACAATTCGGCGTAACAAAGTGCGGTTAACCCAGCGGTAAATGCCGCCATCAAAAACGATAAAATTACAGCTGGCCCTGCTTTAGGAACCGCTTCAGCTAACGTAAAAAAAATCCCAGTACCAATGGTGCCGCCGACGCCCAACATCATCAGTGAAAAAACACCCAAGGTTTGTTTGAGTTGCTCCGTTTCGTGTTGGTGCGGCTCGAGATGCGAATCAATAGATTTAGTGCGAAACAATTTTTGGAATAGAGTTTGTGTTTTCAAGTTGGATTATTTTCAATTTAGCGTGATTGTGGCATCGATAGAGCATCCTGCATGCATCCAGTATGCAGCTTGGATACATATTGAATACAGATTGGATACAGATTCGAAACGCGTAACGCACAGCGGTTGCAAACGACTGGAAAAAGCGACGCCAATTTAAGCAATACAAAATGGCGGGCCGAAGCTAGTTGGAATCGCTTGATTCAATGCTGTTCGAAACCGCCGAAGCCGCCTACAGCGTTTGGGGCGTCTGAGGCGTCTGAAGCGTTTGAGACGTTTGAGACGTTTGAGGGGTTTGAAATCTCTAAAGCCGTTAGCTTACACGCCAAACGCCACCGTTTCT
This sequence comes from Burkholderiales bacterium, assembly GCA_038206765.1. Lineage (GTDB taxonomy): Bacteria > Pseudomonadota > Gammaproteobacteria > Burkholderiales > Usitatibacteraceae > UKL13-2. The sequence continues at coordinate 72,589 of JBBRAM010000017.1, forward strand.
GCTGCCCTACTTTTGACCACCCCGTTACCTATGCAGCGCCTTCGGACTGGGAGGCAGCGCCCATCTGAACTCTGTTGCGCCCACCGCGTTTCGCCGCATACAGCGCTTGGTCGGCCTCGGCAATCAGCAAATCAAAGGGACCTTCCTCGTTCGGAATGCGCGAGCCAATGCCAACCGAAATAGTGATAGCTTGTGCCGAGCGATCTACCGCGTCGCGCATCGTTTCTGCCATATCTTGTGCAACTTTTGCATTTGCACCGGGCAGCACAACGAGGAATTCCTCGCCACCGTAGCGCGCCAATAAATCTTCGCTACGACGCAAACAGCGCAAGAGTGTCTGCGCAACACGCCTCAATAGTTCATCACCCGCCAAGTGGCCATGGGTATCGTTGTATTGCTTGAAGTGGTCTACATCGATCATCAAAATAGACAACGGACGCTGCTGTTCCCGGCAACTCAGCCAAACTGCATCCAAATAACCGTCCACGCGTCGGCGATTGGAGATGCCCGTCAACCCATCAACGTGGGCGATGAGTTCGAGCCGGCGGTTTGCATCGGCCAGCTCACGGGTTCGCTCGATCACTTTATTTTCAAGGTCTTGGTTGGCGATTTCTAGGCGCGCTGTACGACGGCGCACCACGAATAAAACTAATAGCCAACCCAACGCGACCATTGCCACTAAGCCCAGCAAACGCGCCAGTACAGTGGCATACCAAGCCGGCGTAACTTCAAATCTATAAGGGATCATTTCAGACTCGCGCCCCAGCGAATCTTTCGCCCGAATTTGCATTGTGTAGTCGCCCGGCTTGAATACCGAATAGGTATAAGTGTGTGAACTCGTCCAGGCTGACATTACGTCCTCCATGCCGACCAGCCGACCCTGATAGCGCTTGATGCCATCGCGCGCCAATTCAGGCAACGCAAAATCAAATCGAAGGCTGAAATCCCCCGACGCAAATTGCAACGGACGTTCGGGATTAACAGGATGCTGGAGCTCGGTACCGTCCGCGAAGAGTTGCGTCACCCCGCGCAGCACCACCGACTGGGGCTTGTTATCGACGCTTGTTGGTGCCGGCGGGGTCGCCTTTATCTGAGTGACCCAATTGTGCAGGAGCAAGGCATTGGTACTGAGAAACATCATGTTCCCGGAGGAATCAACGAAATGGCTATTGATCGCCCCGCGCTTTAACCCGCGAATATCATGGATGCGCCAATTGCCGTCCGCTTGGCGCTGGAGGATACGGCTATCGCTATAAGCCCAAAGTGTTTTATTCATTGCGCCGTCTATTCCAGGCACAAAGCTAAACGTTTCGATAGCACCTCTTAAGACTGCAAGATTGCCCAGACTGATCGGTGAGAATTTATCGCCTTCCAAACCAAACAACCCTGCACGCGTACTGACAACGACCATCCCGTCGGGCAGCAGGCTCACTTCGGCGTTGGCAATTTGTCCTACTTTAAGGCCATCTTTCTCGGAAAATCGCCGTGATTCAATTATTTCACCATCCGCAGACAAACGATAGCGCCATGCACCATGCCGCGCCGTGCCGACCCACACCTCCTCTGCGCTGATTTCTGCCACATTGTTGATCGCATCTTTCAAATCGTCCGGCGGCGCAGCCGACACCTGAATATCGGCAAAGGCAGATGTTGGATTGCCGACTGCACCCGGTTTTACTGAAAACTTGGCACCGCCAATAAAGATTGACCGCAAACCATCATCGGTTCCCATAAAAATTTGATGGGGGCGGAACCGGGAACGCTTAAAAAATCGCGGGTACAGAAGATCAGGCGAGACTTGGCGGGTGGTACCGCGGATCGCCTGGGACCGCGCTCTTGGAGTCGCCAACTCTGATGAAGGATTGCCGACTTGGCGCGATTCAACCAGCATTAAATGGTGTGTCCCCGCCAGCAACGCCCGATGCGAGTCGATGCCAATCAGATCGTAACCGTTTGTATCGCCCCATTTGACTGGTGAAAACTGGACGCTGCCTGCCTCAACCCTAGCCTTCAGCATGCCGGCATTGGTCAGCAGATACCGCTCGCCGCGCCATTCGGCTATCTGCGAGATGTTGCTAGTTACACCATTTTCACTGCCGATCACCGACCATTCACTAGGCCAACGTAGCTGATAAAGCACCTCCTCTGACAACACCAGAAGCGCATTATTAGCGCCCGCAAAAATACTCGCCAAATAACCAGCTTCCACCTTAAGCCGGCGCTTGAATTGCAAATTACGATCCATTAAATATAGTGACCCATCCGCGCTCAATAGCCCAATAGTTCCGTCCTTGAGTGCGATACCACGTGAAAATGTTGTCGCTGCCGGCATATTTGTCGGTAGCTTTGCCGGGGTCAACGTTGTTTCATCAAGCCGCCACCATTTTCCGTCGGCTGCCGCGCCGAGTAGCCCGCCGTCCTCAAGCGGCACCCAGATATGCACTAGTTTAGTTAAGATTTTCGATGCCGGGATTAGCTGCCAATCATCGTTGTCGCCTTTGGTTCGGACCCGAATTTTTATCCCCTCACCACGAAATTGCAGAAACGTTTTTTCATTGTGTCTGATGATTACGCCGAATTTTTGCTCGTCGTACCAGTGCATCCCACTGTTATCCGCCGGACTCCACAGGAAAACATCGTTTAGTGCGCGGAAATAAACACCTTCCGGGGTCACCAGCGTTTCCCAGATATCGGCGAATTCGCGGGCAACTGCTGCGTCGCCGCCACCGGCTCGGTTGACGCGATCTCGGAATATAGGCGTGAGGTCTTTGAAGCTATTTCTGCCATTTTTATCGCGTTGCAAATAACCAAAATAGTTATAGCCACCCACGTAGATGCGACCGTCGTCCGCAACCGCCAGCGAGCGCACCATCTCGCCGTTTGGCAATGCAATCAAGCGCCACTGTTCGCCGTCAAACTCCAACACGCCGCCCGTCGTGCCGATGTAAACAATCCCGGCATTATCTTGAACAACGCAAAAATGCTGTGGGAACACATCAATATCGGGTACGAACCGATCGATGGGCGGGTTGCCAACCATTGGCTCGTTGTTTTTTACAACCGCCCGCATCGTAGGGTTGACTTTGACTTCCGCCCGAGCGGCGCTAGTTGTACTGGCTGTGTTCGTTGTGTTCGCTGCGTTCGCAGTGTTCGCAGTACTTGCTGTATTGGCCACACTGGCCTCGGCAAATCCGGACGACGCAATCACCGCCTGCCATAATGCGAGCATTAGCAAGGCGACAGCCGCCGCCTCACTAGGCAAGCGGTAACGCTGCCTTTGATTGTTTTTACGAAAAGATAAAGCCATTCCTGTGCAAAAAAATGACTTAAAAAATGTTTTCATCGTGCAATTTGGTTGTGAACCTGATGGGCACCGTTTTATGCTTAATCAATCTGGCTCTGTTCAGGCACTCTTCTTTTATTTTTAATAAATGTGCTTGAGCGCTCAATTCTCCCAGCAACGAGCAGCCTCTGGATGTAGTCCGGAACCCTTTTTCGATATGCGCTGAATCCTAGAGTACTTATTACAACACAGTCGATTCGATGTGTCATCACCAAAAGCTCGCAAGATTGTTAACAAAACAACAATTGCAACGACGCTCCCGGCGAAGCGTCAGCCGCCGTTGTCGTGCCAATCTGCTGCTGCAAAAAAGCCACCGAATTGCTTCTACCATTATCGGGCAAAGCGCCAGACCTTCGGCTAAGCTGAACTCAAACAAGCTGGACTCAAACAATTAGCGTGGTGGATTGCTGATGTGTGGACCGCTGATGTGTGGACTGTCGTGAATCCCTAGGCGGCTCCAGCGAACGAGATCGCGATGGACGCGAAAGCCCAGACAACCTGATGCCAGACGCTCTAAATATTGATTGCCCCTGCTTTTCGACGAATCGTGGTGGGCAGCGCGGCAGTGTTTGATTGCCCGCGTCTACGTCTGAGTCGCCACTTTTTCAACTCAAGCGCAACGGCATCGCACAGCTGGCACGCCGACGGCCCAGTTCGCTTGTAAAATCAGCAACGCAACCCATCTATTCTTTGGGAAAAAGTCTATTTTTCGAAACTATCACTTGAGGAGCCACCATGTCTATCGCAACGTCGTTACGAATCAACGATATCGCCCCCAATTTCACGGCGAACACCACCCACGGCCAGATCGATTTTCATCAATGGATCGGCGATAGCTGGGCGATTTTATTTTCGCATCCCAAGGATTTCACCCCGGTTTGCACGACAGAATTGGGCTACATGGCCAAGATCGAACCTGAATTTACCAAGCGCAACACCAAACTTATCGGCTTGAGCTTGGATGCGGTCGACAACCATGCCAAATGGGCGAGCGATATCGAGGAAACGCAGGGCGCTAAGGTCAAGTACCCGATGATTGGCGACACCGATTTAAACGTCGCTAAACTTTACAATATGCTACCTGCCGAAGAACCCGGCACAGCCGATGGTCGCACGGCCGCCACCAACGCGACAGTGCGCTCAGTGTTCGTCATCGGCCCAGACAAAAAAATCAAACTAATGATGACCTACCCGATGACAACCGGCCGTAATTTTGACGAAATTTTGCGCGCGCTCGATTCGATGCAACTCACCGCCAAATATAAAGTCGCCACACCTGTAAATTGGAAAAACGGCGAAGATGTGATCATTGCCGGATCGGTAACAGATGAGGATGCCAAGAAGATTTATCCTGACGGCTGGAAGACGGTGAAACCTTATTTACGGGTGGTCAAGCAGCCGGGCTAGTCCACTCAACATGCTCAAGCCCCTTTACTGGCGCGGGGTTTGGGCAAATAGTCGTTTTGTTTGGCGCCGGCGAATAGGTTCTAATAGAGGGTATAAATATTTTTGTGTAGATTAAATTTTTGCTAGGCTTCTTAACTCACCAAGGAGTCACGCATGTCGCACCGCAAAACCGCTATTCCCGCATTACCGTTAGCCAGCCAGAAACTTATAGAGCAGCTCATGGCAG
>JBBRAM010000018.1:0-76816 GCA_038206765.1 Burkholderiales bacterium
GCGCTTTTTATGATTCCAATAGCGCCTAGATTTTCGTTCTAGTCACAACAATTATTGTCTCAGACTTTAATTTTTTCGGGGCTTTGCCAAGTCTTTGATTTTTATAGAGCAGTTGTCTCAGACTTTAATGGCACGGATCATGATTGATCTGTGCCATTAACGTCTGCGACAAGCAAAAAAGTCTGCAATAACAGAGTCTTGCATGCAGGAGCTTAATCAATTCAAAATTGTTACAAGTGCACGTTTTATTTAAATAATTGCGAAACGACACCTTTTTGAAGGCGAGACTTGCTGCCGGCTTGGTTAGATAAATCGACACCAAAATAGGCCCCTAACGGCAAACCAACACTGGGGTCTTCGAATGTGTCAGCACTTTGGTTGTTTCGCTTCCAATGAGTAAACCCGCGAGTCCACGCCGTCCGTGCGATGCCATGACAATCAAATCACAACCCTTGTTTGTCGCCAGCTCGATAATGGCTTCAAACGGATGATCATTGAAAACATGCTCAGTTTCGGCCGTGACCGAAGTAGCTTTAGCGCGATCAAACCCGACCTTGAGTCGTTCCTCGCCACGTTTTTTTGCATCAACCGCATAACTTTCCTTTGTGTCTGACAGTGACAATGTTTCCGTTGTCAGCATATGGAACGGCACTGATACCGTCATGATCGTGACATGTGCGCCGGATAACTTTGCGAAATTTAGCGCCATTTCTATCGCCTTGTCAGAAAACGGCGTTCCATCGGTTGGAACCAGTATGTGCTTAAACATTTCACTACCTCCGTAGATATTTTTGACGTTGCGGCAATCTGCCAAGCTACGATGCGCTATTGACACAATGATGAATTGATAAAACGCAAAGGAACGCCAGTTCATTTTTTAAGGGAGGGGGCTACCTGCAAAATAATTTTTCAAGATTAAGCTCGCAATTTTGGGCGCTGGGCGTAGCGTCTAATAACATCGCGGCAATGTGAAAAGACCTGTTATTGCAATAAACGAAGGTGCTCACGACAACAGCCAGCACCTTCGTTTGGAGCGAGGACTGGCTGTTTAATTTTGCATCAGTTTGAACCGCCAAACGCCCCGATTCGCCCTCATCCGCACCCGTCAGTCCCAGAGCGGCCGTTCGATTTTGAGATGGTGCGCGCGCGTCAAGCTACGTGGGTCTGTTGGGCGTAATTATTTGCGCAAATAAAGTGAGACTGACAAAAAACCGCCCAGCCAGCCCAGCGCCGTGCCGATTCCCAGCACGGCGAGGATTTGGTTCAGTGTCAAATATTGAATCGCAAAGTCTGACCCATATGAAATAGTAAGTGCCTGCACCTCCGCACTTGCCCACCAAATAAGGGCAGTCATTGCCAGCACTGCTGTTGTACCGGCTAAAAACCCTTGGATGGCGCCGTAATATAGGAACGGCCGACGAATAAACCGTTTGGTCGCACCGATGAGTCGGCTGACTTCGATTTCATCTTTCTGCGTCAAAATTTGCAGCCGAATCGTGTTGCCCGTTACAAAAACAACCGCTAGCCCCAGCAACAAACCCAGCAGGGCAACGATTCGTTCCGCAAAAGTGGCAAAGCGTTTCAATTTTTTTGCCCATTCAAAATCCATCACCACCGCGTCAATCTTGGGCATTGCAGCGATCTCTTTGCGCATCGCGTCCAAGGCAGCGGGCTCAACAGATTTCGGCTTAAGCAAAAACGCATGCGGAAGCGGGTTGGTTTCCAGCCCAGCTAACAAATCGGACATGCTGGCAACCCGCTTCATTTCGGCTAACGCTACCTCACGGGTGATAAAGCGCACCTCGGCCACATTCGTCATCGCCCGCAAACGCTTCTCAATTTCTTTGGCATCAAGATCGGTGGCGGTAACTTGCAGATACACATTCACATTCGGGTCAGTATTCAAACGCCCGGCGGCAGCCGAAATATTGGCAAACAAGGCATAAAGCCCCAACGGCAACATAATGGCCACGCCGATCACTAGCACTGACAGTACGCTCGCAAACGGCGTTGCCCGGAGGCGCGAGAGGGCCCTTGCTGCTGCCTGCTGATGCGCTGTCAGCCAAGCGTTAATCATGCAATCACCTTGCCTAGTACCAGCTTAATGTGGCGGCAATTAAGCCTCGCCAAGCCGATTTCATCGTGGGTTGAGAGAAGCACTGTGACGCCAACCTGATTAAACGATTTAAACAAATCCATGATCGTTGCGGCGTAGGCTTGGTCGAGATTGCCGGTTGGCTCATCCGCAATCAAAATCGCAGGGCGGTTGACGATGGCACGGGCAATGCACAGCCGCTGTTGTTCGCCGCCCGACAGCGTAATGGGATTCACTTTTTCGCGGCTGAGTAGCCCCACTTTATCCAAGGCAGCGCGCACTCGCTTGGCCGCATCCGCGCGCGGAAAAGCCGCAATCGACAGCGGCAGCGAGACATTTTCAAACACCGAACGATCAAACAGTAATTTGTGGTCTTGAAACACTAAGCCCAGATTGCGACGTAGCACCGCCAAGCCTGCCTCTTTGATTTGGCTCAGGTTTTGATTGCTCACGAGCACGCTGCCTTGCGAGGCCATCTCAATACCGGCCGCCAGTTTTAAGAGCGTCGATTTGCCCGCACCAGAATGGCCGGTGATGGCCACCATCTCGCCCTTTTCAATGGTCAGCGAAACCCCGCGCAAGGCTTCAAAGCCATTCGGGTAGCGCTTAACGGTGTTGGAAAATGTGATCATCGCGAGTCTTGATGTAAACAGAAAAGAAAACAGCAACTAAAACAATGCATCAACAAATTCATTCGCGCTGAACGGCCGCAAATCATCAATCGCTTCACCGACACCGATGAAGCGTACCGGAATAATTCGGTCAGGGCGCTCTGCATCTGACAACACCGCTAGTGCCGCAATCATGCCGCCTTTAGCCGTACCGTCCAATTTGGTGACGACGAGCCCGGTAAGCTGCAAGGCGTCGTCAAAAACCTTCACTTGCGTGAGCGCGTTTTGGCCGGTGTTGGCATCGAGCACGAGCAATGTCTCATGCGGTGCGGTGGGATCGAGTTTGCCAATTACCCGCTTCACTTTTTTGATCTCTTCCATCAAATGTAATTGTGTCGGGAGACGGCCTGCGGTATCGGCCAAAATCACATCAATGCCGCGTGCTTTGGCCGATTGCACCGCATCAAAAATAACCGCCGCCGAGTCGCCTTGTTCTTGCGCAATCACCGTCACATTGTTGCGTTCGCCCCATGTCATGAGCTGTTCACGAGCCGCCGCGCGAAAGGTGTCGCCAGCAGCAAGCATTACGCTTAAACCTTGCGACTGAAAGTATTTGGCGAGTTTTCCGATCGTCGTCGTTTTGCCCGCGCCGTTGACACCGGCAATCATGATGACGAATGGCTTGGCGTTTTTAATACTAAGTGGTTGTTCAAGCGGCGCAATTAAACGCACCAATGCCGACTTAAATTCAGCCTGCAACGCTGCGCCATCAGCAATTTTTTTCTCTTTGGCGACAAGGCGTAAATCAGTGATCAGCTTGGTCGTGGCGCGAATGCCCACATCAGCGTGAATTAACGCTGTTTCCAGTTCCTCAAACAACGCCTCATCAACACTTGCGTGGCGCGAAAATAGATCGTTTACATCGGTGTTTAAGACTTTTCGTGTCTTGGCGAGGCCCGATTTTAGGCGGGATAGCCAGCCGTTATTTTGTGGCTCCGAAGGCGGTAAATTTTTGGCATCGTCAGCCGGTTTTTTGCTGCCAAATAGGGAAAACAAATTGAGTCCGTTCAAAACTGAAGGTTGCAGGGTACGTAATGCGTAGCGCAGGGTGCAAAGTACAAAGTACGAGGAGACTGACAGTATTTTAAGGCATTGAGCCTGCAATGCCATAAAATGCCATCGCAGTGCATTACAAATACAATTCAAATGTGATCAACCGTTTTGTTAGCGTGACCCAAAACAGCTGCTATCAGCAACCCAACCGCAAAAAATAATATGCCTTCCTCCAGTTTACTCATGCTCATTGACGATATCGCGACTGTTTTGGACGATGTCGCTGTAATGAGCAAAGTCGCCGCGAAAAAAACAGCAGGTGTGTTGGGTGATGATCTGGCGCTGAACGCCGAGCAAGTTGCGGGCGCCACCACCAACCGCGCCGAGCGCGAACTGCCCGTCGTGTGGGCGGTTGCCAAAGGCTCGATGGTCAATAAAGCCATTTTAGTGCCGCTGGCGTTAGTGATTAGCGCATTCACACCTTGGGCGGTAACGCCGCTGTTGATGATTGGCGGCGCGTATCTTTGCTATGAAGGTTTTGAAAAACTGTCGCATAAATTCCTGCATTCCAAGCATGAAGATAAAGCGCATGACGCTGAACTAGCAAAGGCCATCGATAACCCCACCATTGATCTGGTTGCCTACGAGAAAGAAAAAATTAAGGGTGCCGTGCGGACGGATTTTGTATTGTCAGCTGAAATTATTGTCATCACGCTCGGCACGGTTGCGGCGGCTTCGTTTGTCCAGCAAATCGTGGTGCTCGTCGCAATCGCGGTCATCATGACCGTCGGTGTTTATGGCTTTGTGGCGGCGATTGTGAAGCTCGATGATGTCGGCTTGTATTTAGCACAGAAAAATACGGGTGTCTTGCGTGCCATCGGCAATGGTCTGGTCGCCTTCGCGCCGATATTGATGAAGCTACTGTCCGTGGTCGGAACTGCGGCGATGTTTTTGGTCGGTGGCTCGATTATTGTGCACGGCATTCACGGATTGCAGGCGGCAATCGGATCATTCACCGGTGAATACGGCGGAGTGGTCGCGGCGGTGGGACCGACATTGGCTGATGGTTTGGCGGGCGTTTTAGTTGGCGCAGCGGTGCTGGTAGCGATTGAAACGGGGCAACGGGTTTTCAAGCCGTTTCGAAATTGAAAATAATAAACAGCCAGTGTTGGCGAGCTGTTTGAAAGCATTTTGCCTCAAACGCCGCGCCAGTGCTGGGGTTTATGTTTTTAATAGCTTGATTTCAATAGCGACACGACTTTTTCTGAATCCGCTTCATCAATCTCCTCACCCAAAAACCCACCGCTCTGATGTTCCCAAAGTCTAGCGTACAAGCCATTCTCGGCTAATAGGCTGCGGTGATCGCCTTGTTCCACAATGCGCCCACGATCCAACACAATCAACCGATCCATCGCAGCGATAGTGGAGAGCCGATGCGCAATCGCCACGACCGTTTTGCCCTCCATCAATTTATACAAGCTTGCTTGAATGGCCGCCTCCACTTCAGAATCCAACGCGCTGGTGGCCTCGTCTAACAACAAGATAGGCGCATCTTTAAGCTTCACCCGGGCAATGGCAATCCGCTGGCGCTGCCCGCCGGACAGTTTCACGCCGCGTTCGCCGACATGCGCATCGTAGGCAATGCGCCCAGCCGGATCCGTCAGGGTTTGAATAAACTCATGCGCCTCGGCTCGTTTGGCGGCGGCAATCATTTGCCCGTCGGTTGCATCGGGGCGGCCATACAAAATGTTATCGCGCACAGAGCGATGCAGCAACGAGGTGTCCTGCGTGACCATACCGATTTGCGTGCGCAAAGAGTCTTGGGAAACTTGTGAAATATCCTGCCCGTCGAGCAAAATTCGGCCGCTACGCACATCGTAAAAGCGCAACAACAAATTTACGATAGTCGATTTGCCCGCGCCGGAGCGCCCGACCAAACCAATTTTTTCACCGGCCTGGATGGTGAGATTCAGTTCATCCAACACATTTTTCTCGCCACCATAGGCAAAGCATACATGCTCAAATTGTATTTCGCCTTTGGTGACGACGAGCGGTTTCGCACAATCAACATCGAGCACTGTATGAGGCTTTGATAGAATCGACATGCCATCTCGCACCGTGCCGATATGCTCAAAAAGCGAGGAAAATTCCCACATCACCCAATGCGAAATGCCGTTTAGCCTGAGCGCCATGGCGGTCGCCGCTGCCACGGCACCAATGCCGACTTTCCCCTGCGTCCACAGATATAAAGTTGCGCCAGCTGTGCTGGCTATCAGCAGCACACTCATGATTTGGTTAACAATTTCAAAACTTGTGATGAGCCGCCATTGACGATAAACCGTTTGCATAAAATCTTGCATCGCCGATTTTGCAAAACCGGCTTCGCGATTCGTATGCGAAAACAGTTTTACCGTGGTGATGTTGGTGTAAGCATCGGTGATTCGCCCCGTCATCAGCGAGCGTGCGTCAGCCTGCGCCTGGGCGACCTTCCCCAAACGTGGCACGAAGAAAAATAAGGCGCCTACATAAAGCGTGAGCCAGCCCAAAAACGGCAACAATAGCCATAAATCAAAACGGCCCACGACCGCCACCATGGTCACAAAATAGATCAGCACGAAGACCATAATGTCGGCCAAAATCATCCACACATCGCGCACCGCCAACGCGGTTTGCATAACCTTGGTGGCAACGCGCCCGGCAAATTCATCCTGATAAAAACTGAGCGATTGGCTCAGCATCAGGCGATGAAAATTCCAGCGCAGCAACATCGGGAAATTCCCCGCCATCGCTTGGTGCTTCAGCCCCGCCTGTAGCGCGACCGCGATCGGGCTGGCGCATAAAATAGCCGCAAGCAGCAATAAATTGCCGCGCTGCTCGGTCCACAATTGAGATGGGGCCACAGTCGATAGCCAATCCACCACATTGCCCAACATCGCAAACAACGCCGCTTCAAAAATACCGATTGCTGCTGTCAGAAGCGTCATGCCCAAAATATACGGCCGTAAGCCAACTGAACACGACCATATAAACGCGAAAAAACTTTTTGGCGGAGAAGTGGGCTTGGCGTCGGGATAGGGATTAACGAGCTTTTCGAATGCGCGAAACATGTGTTTGAAACTCCGGCAACGGTGCGAACAACCACGAGGGCAACGCCTGGGTAGGCTGCATAATATTATTTAAGAAACAATCCCCGATTTTACCGCAGCCTGTTCGCTTCTGATGGTGCTTCTGATTGCGGCTCCCCGTTGGGGGTTGCCTATGCGGTTGCCGGATCGATTCACGGTTCGGTTGCCGGTACGGCTCCCTATTTGGCTGCCAATCAACGATGTTTGCCCGATCCGACCGCCGCGCGCGACAGTCGATCATTTACGGCATCCCAGGGTACTGTCGTGGGCGGTTTTTCCACCAAAATGATTGACGTCGCCGCTGCGTCAAGCGTCCGCAGATTCGCATACAGCCCCTGCGCATAACCTACAGCATCTTGATCGCCGGTAATCCAAACCAACCGCCGCGCATTGCGGATGCCAACACCCACCGGCGATGGATTCATTTTGGGTGGCGCTGCGAATGCGAGCACCGCAACGCGTTTCCCAGCATCGAGCAGTGCGTCCATTTCTGCCTGTAACGGTTCGGCGGCCAGCAGCTTAAGCGGTGTCAGCGGCGCATAGTGCGCGGCAAGCGAGCCTGAGACACGCGGGGTGGCGTCTTCGTTTTTGGCAGTTGGTGTTTCATCGGGCATAAGCGGCACATCCCCCATCACATCACGAATTTGCTCACGCGAAATTGCGCCCGGTCGCAACAGCACCGGCTTCCCGCGCGATAAATCCAAAATAGTTGATTCAATCCCCACATTGCAGGCGCCGCCGTCGAGCAAATAAATAGTTTGCCCAATGGCCGAGCCAAATTCATCGCGCACATGCTGGGCGTTAGTAGGCGACACATGGCCGAATTTATTTGCTGATGGTGCAGCCACCACACCGCTGCCGATCTTGGCAAACACCGTCAGCAATGCCTGTGCCATCGGATGAGCCGGGCAGCGAATGCCCACTGTCTCTTGCCCGCCCGTTACATCGAGCGGTATGCCTTTGCCACGTTTGAGAATCAGCGTGAGCGGGCCCGGCCAAAATTCGTCAATTAACTTATGCGCCGCATCGGGAATCTGCACAGCCCAATGGCCCAGTGGAGCGCCTTTGGCAATATGCACAATCAACGGATGATCGGATGGGCGGCCTTTGGTGGCAAAAATTTTTTTTAATGCATCGGGATTCGTCGCGTCAGCGCCCAAACCGTAGACGGTTTCAGTCGGCAACGCGACCAGATCTCCGCGTTGCAAGGCCTGAGCGGCCGCCAAAATTTCTGGATGATTGATGAGTTTGTTGTTCGTCATGCCGACATTTTGCTTCATTTTTTGCCGTGGCTGCGGCTCATCACCAAGCGGCTGTTAAAATCGCGGCATGGATCACAAAAATATAGCCCAAAACGGTCAAATGAGTAGCCACAAAATCAGCGTTGCGCCGATGATGGATTGGACCGATCGGCATTGCCGCTATTTCCATCGGCTGCTCACCAGACACACTCGGCTTTATACCGAAATGGTGACGACCGGTGCGCTGATTCACGGCAACCAGCCACGGCATCTGGATTTCAATGATCAGGAGCATCCCGTTGCACTTCAGCTTGGCGGGAGTGAACCAACTGATTTGGCAACTTGCGCCAAGCTGGGCGAGCGATGGGGCTACGACGAAATCAACCTTAACTGCGGCTGCCCGTCCGAACGCGTGCAGCGCGGCAGCTTCGGCGCATGTCTGATGGCCGAGCCACGGTTAGTGGCCGATTGTGTAAAGGCGATGGTCGATGTCGTGAGTGTCCCCGTCACGGTCAAACACCGCATCGGCATCAACGACAACGAAAGCTACGCCTTCGTGCGCGATTTTGTTGGCACGGTTGCCGATGCCGGCTGTAATGTCTTCATCGCCCACGCGCGGAACGCGATTTTAAAAGGCCTCAGCCCCAAAGAGAACCGTGAAATCCCGAAGCTGAAATACGACTACGCCTATCAGCTCAAAAAGGATTTTCCAAACCTCACCATCGTCTTGAATGGCGGCGTGAATACCGCAGACGATATTCGCATTCATCTCGCGCATGTGGACGGTGTGATGATCGGCCGCGAGGCGTACCAGAACCCCTACTGGTTGGCCGCGTGGGATCGCGAATTTTTCGGCGATGAAAGCGATCCGCTGAGCCGCGATGAAATTGAAGCGCGGATGAATGTGTATGCTGATGAGCAAGTGGCCAAAGGCGCAACAAAACATTCCGTGATGCGGCATATTGTCGGGCTGTGCAAAGGGCTGTCCGGGGCACGCGCGTGGCGCCGTAAGATGACGGGAAATGATATCGAACGGGTGGCGCAGGTGTTGGCGGCGGTTGAGGGGTAGTAGGGCTTAGCGGATTACGGCTGGCCTAAGGTTTCGTCGTCTGGCTCGTCGGGAGCATATATATCGAGCTCAATTTCAATTTCTCCTGCGCCTGCTAAAACGAGAACTTTAGGCGATATCGATATGCCTTCATTTGAATCCGCCATAAACAGTCCACAGAAAAAATCCAACCGAAATTGACGCGCAAGCTCTTCTCAGACGCACAAGTCTGGGGTGAGACGAGAGAAAATTTCTGTAATTTGGTCGTTCAAGCCTTCTGGCGAGTGATCCTCAGCATCGATAGACCACAACCCGGAGCGCTGCACTACCTCTCGTCCGCGAAGGGTCAACCGAGTATCACCTTTACGATAACTAAGAGTTGGTTTGGCTCCGAGAAGCGATGTAACGTGGGCAGGCAGAAGTGAGTCTCCCATTATTCGCAACGAGACGACCGATTTGCTTATTGCGGGCATAAAATATCAGCGTGGGCTCAAGACAGTTAGCTGTGATCGTCGCATCAGCTTCTTAAAGTCTGAGTCAAACGTGACCAAATGCTCTCCAAATTGAATCACCGCCGCAGCTAACCACGCATCTGGAATATCGTTTGCGCCTAACTGCTTTTCAATACAAATTTCACGGAATAGTGGCCATTCGGGACCCAGCGCCACGATTTCGACGCCGGGAATACTAAGGAGCGCGTCCACGTAATCCACCGCATTCCCGATGGGTGTCGGATGGACAAATATTTTTGGATTTGTCACTAGCCGTAAGAAACTCGCAACAACCATTGGCATCAATTTTATCGTTGCCCCATCTGCACAGGCGGCGATGGCGGTTTCGAACTGTGTATTCGCTATTTTGTGGTGGGGATGATCGCTGCGGGATGCCGCAACCAGCACATTGACATCGGGCGTCATTATTTGGAATCGTCTTTGTCGGCAGCATCCAGCATGGATTTATTACTGGTTGCATCAATCCCCGCAACCAAGCCGTCCTTACCTTTATAGATGGGGAGTTTAGTTTTCTGCTTAGTTGCCAACGCGTGCGTTGAACGCAAACGTAATTGCAGACCTTCCTCAATCAGTCGAGTTAGGCTAGTTTGCTGTTTTGCGGCTAACGCTTTCGCATCGGCGAGCAACGAATTATTAATATCAAGAGTTGTCTTCATAGCGCGATAATACAGATTTCTGTATTATTCTTCAACGCCCACAATTGTCTATCTAAAAATCAACAACCCGGCCTGCAAACGCAAACAATTGGTCGGCCGGATGCGTTGCCGCATTGGCGGGCGAATTTTCGAGACGGTATTCGCACCGATTTCGTGCATGTGGATGGCGTGATGATCGGTCGAAAGGCGTAACGCTATCCGTATTGGCTGGCCACATAGGGTAGAGAGTTGTTTGATGATACAAGCAGGCCACTAACGCATGATGAGATTAAGACGCTCGTGAATATCTATGCTGGCGAGCTAGTAGCAAAACGCTCTACACAGCCGTCGTTGACACGTAATATTATTGGTCTCTGCAATGGTTTCTCTGGCGCACGCCCGTGACATCGCAAGATGACGGGAAATGACATCGGACCTGTGCTTGTCAAGCGTGGTTCGTTAAGGGCTTTGTGGCCGCAAAGAGCTATTTTTATACCGAGACACCTGTAAAAGTTCGGATTCGAACGGAGGTGTGGACAGGCCTTGCCATCGGCGAATTTTAGAGGGATTACTCCAAAACTATCGCGTAAAACAATAACTAGTGCATTGTCCCTCTCAGCCAAGACAGTTGTTGATCGGTCAACGCGCTGCGCAAGGCAAAGCATATTGCCGCTGTCATCACACAGTCATCCGCTTTCGAGAGAGTTACTAGCCGTGGCGAACCAATCGCAGCTGCATTTTGCGACAACGCCTGTTGTTCTCAACTCTGAAGGAAATCGTATGCACATCCATATTTATTTCAAAATGCCTACCGTTGAAATTAGCAAGGCAATCCTAGCAACTGCGTTTTTTGCGATCGCGCTCAGTGCTTGCGGGAAAACCGAAACACGAGTCTTTACCGCGGACCGTCTCAAAATGGTTGAAGAGAAGCAAAAGGCTGATGCTGAACTTCAGTTGCAGAAAAAATCTGGCGCGACGGCGAGCAACGAGCCAGCCGCCACGTTTCCCGAGACCCTTCAAGCGGCGCCGCCAAAGGCCTTAGCCAAGATGTAAGCAGAGCGTGGGGTAGGGGCCGCGCCGACCTAGTGCATCCTCCCCGCGTATTAGCAGTAAACCCAGGCAAGCGAACCTAAAATCGACCATGGCAGGATGGCAATGCTCGACGCCTCAGAGGGCGATAACTTGCCCTTCAAACGCGAACGACCATTCGGCGGGGTGCACGGTGCTGCCGGGCGGCGGGCTATCGAGGCGATGCTCATAGTAATGGCGCGCCTGCGTTTCGGCAGCAGCGATTTTGCCCATAGATGCACCGGGATCGTGGTGCATGAACAGCACGCGTTTAATGTTTTCGCGCATCGCGATATCGAGCCCGCGCCGTGCGGAGGCATGTCCCCAGTTGATGCGCTCGAAGGATTCCATGACCGTATATTGCGCGTCAATAATCATCAAGTCTAAGTTTTGATAGAGCGGCAAATCCGCGCCCAATTCTTCGCGTGAGATGCGGGTGCATTCGGTATCCACACAATGTGCGAATGCGATATTGCCGGCCTCGACTCTGAAGCCCCAGCAGGGGTCGGGATGATCGAGTTCATATGGTGTGACCGTAATATCGTTAAATATTTTCGGTTGGCGCGGTTCCAAGCGATGATATTCAATCGTGGCACCAAGCTGTTCTAGTTCAACCGGAAAATAGGGTTTTTTAAACAGCGTCTTGAATACGTCGGGCAAATCAGGCTGTACCGCATAGACATGAATTTTATTGCCGGGAATAAAAACCGGCGTGAAAAATAACAGCCCGATTAAATGATCCCAATGAAAATGCGTGAACAAAATATGAACCTCGCCCTCGCCGCGCCCGCACGGCCCGGCCATCAGGTCATAGCCCAATTGGCGAATTCCGCTACCGCCATCGATGATGAGTTGCTGTTGATTTGTGGTGACTTCAATGCATGGTGTATTGCCACCGAAGCCGCCGAAGCGCTGACGCGGCAGTCCAGCCAAAAATTTATCAACATCGTTGGGGGACGTTAACCCGCGTTCTGTGAATTCGATCAGCATATTGCGCATATGCAATTGCAGCTCTTCTGGGGTGAGCGGCGATGGCAATGAACCCCGTGCGCCCCATACTTTGACACGCATTGTCGGGGACGCGACCGGCGATGCATCCACCGTTGCGGCTTGAGGCGCTGCGATGGAAGATGGATTAGGTGCAGAGGGATCGTTCATTGCGTTCATCGCGATCTGTTATTGCTCCGTGAACGGCTGGCCGTAGTGGATTATGCTCAGCTACACCTATTTGTCTGCCCCCGTTGGGCAACTAAGGCGACCGCCGCAACCGCCATCGAACCTGCCTTATTTTTACAAATGATAGCAGGCCGTCGCAATCGGTGCTCAAATCAGTCGTTCTGGTGAACCGTTAAGTTCAATCGATCTGGTTCGATCGATGGCACTAATCGCGAAAATTATTAAACTGCAGGGGCACATCATCGATTTGTTTTTTGCAAAGCGCGATCGCCTCCTGCAAGTCATCTCGCTTGGTGCCGGTGACACGCACTGTTTCACCCTGTATCGACGCTTGCACTTTCAGCTTCGCCTCTTTGATGGCCTTGACGATGCGTTTGGCGAGTTCTGTTTCGATACCGTTTTTAACCGTAATGATTTGCTTTACTTTATCGCCACCAATTTTTTCGCGGGTTTTTTCGTCCAGTAAACGTACATCCACGCCGCGTTTGGCCATTTTATTGAGCAACACATCTTTCACTTGGCTCAATTTAAAATCATCGTCTGCATAGACGGTCAGCTCAAATTCTTTTTGCTCGATGCGGGCATCGGAGCCTTTGAAGTCGAATCGGTTCGTAATCTCTTTATTCGCCTGTTCAAGCGCGTTTTTAAGTTCTACTTTGTCTACTTCAGAGGCGATATCAAACGATGGCATGTTGGTTCCTTTTTTATGTATTGCAAGCCGCCCTATTAACCACACTGCGGTTCCCCTCACCCCACCGTTTTATGTGAGAGTAGGGTCTTGAAAGTCATCCTCTTCATTTTGTTACGAGTAGAAGGGCGGGTGTGGGGCATTGCTGGTGAATTATTTTTTGGCTTTTGATCTTACGACCTTTGTTGCGCTCGTCACTTTCGCTGCCTTCGCCGCCGCTTTATTTGCTGCAATCCGCATCCGCAAGGCGTTCAGCTTAATGAAACCGGCCGCATCAGCCTGATTGTACGCGCCACCGTCATCGTCGAAAGTGGAAATAGCCTGATCGAACAGCGAATCGGTTTTCGATTCGCGCCCCACCACCAACACGGTGCCTTTGTATAGTTTCAACTTCACCGTGCCGTTCACCACCAACTGCGACTGATCGATCAACGATTGCAGCAGCACGCGCTCCGGCGCGAACCAGTAGCCGTTATAGACCATGCGTGCATAGCGCGGCATTAAATCGTCTTTCAGCGCGAGCACTTCACGGTCCATGGTAATCGATTCCATCGCCCGATGTGCCCGCAGCATGATCGTGCCGCCGGGTGTTTCGTAGCAGCCTCGTGACTTCATGCCGATATAGCGGTTTTCCACCATATCGAGACGGCCAATCGCATGTTTGCCACCAAGCCGATTCAACTCAGTCAGTACTTTTGCAGGCGACAATTTTTTGCCATTGATGGAAACAATATCGCCGCGCTGGTAGCCTAGTTCTACATATTCGGGCTTGCCCGGTGCTTTTTCGGGCGAATTGGTAATGCGCCACATCGAATCTTCCGGCTCAAAATTGGGGTCCTCTAAAATGCCGCCTTCATAGCTGATATGCAGTAAATTTGCATCCATGGAATAAGGCGCGCCACCACCTTTACGTTTCTTAAAGTCAACTGGAATATGGTGTTTGTCCGCGTAGGCCAATAATTTTTCACGCGAGAGTAAATCCCACTCGCGCCACGGGGCGATGATCTTGACGTTCGGCATCAACGCATAAGCGCCCAACTCAAAACGGACCTGATCGTTGCCCTTGCCGGTCGCGCCATGCGAAATCGCATCAGCGCCGACTTGGCGGGCAATCTCGATCATTTGTTTGGCAATTAGCGGACGCGCAATCGAGGTGCCGAGTAAATATTCGCCCTCATAAACCGCGTTGGCGCGGAACATCGGGAATACGTAATCGCGGACAAACTCTTCGCGCAAATCTTGAATAAAAATATTTTGCTTTTTAATGCCCAGTTGCAACGCTTTTTTGCGAGCAGGCTCAAGTTCTTCGCCTTGGCCGATATCAGCGGTGAAGGTCACGACCTCGCATTGATAGACATCCTGCAGCCATTTGAGAATGACGGAGGTATCCAACCCGCCGGAATACGCCAATACCACTTTGTTGACTTTATGGTCTGCTTTAGCCGGTTTTGCGCCTGCCTTCAGACCGATTGCTTCGCTCATGATGAAAATATCCCAAGATGCGCACGCTTGCTCCGCCGAGTCTCGAAGCGCGCAATTCTGCCGGAAAGGTCACCGCTCGCGGGGGGTAGTTTGAATGCAGAACGCAAACTGCGGAAGTGGCGAGACGGGATCTTACTCGCGCTGACCGGCTTTCAACGCCAGATGATTATACGTGTGCAGAGTGGCGTTGAAAACCGATAGGCTACTTTATTTGAACCTTGCAAAAGGCCGATGTTACTTGGGTCCAGGGGTTGTCGCGGGCGCAGGCACGGAAGCATTTGGGGCACGTTTGATGTCGCCAATGACCACTGAACCACCGGAATCAGTCACCCCCAATGCCGCGGCGGCGGAGCGCTCGATGAGCCGCGTCATGCGCGAACTGATGAATTCGGTTGTCATCGCTTTTTCGATATTGAGAGCGGTTGATTCAGGATCGGATAGTTTGCTGTAATCGTAGCGTGCGTTTTTTTCCAGCACCTTAAGCGTTTTAGCATCCAATATATAAACCTCCATATAGGCAAATGGAGCTACATACTGTTTGGACCGTGAGCGCTTGCCGTTGGGCGTGCCGGTATCCGAATCGGTGCCGCGATCAATATCATTGCCTAAAATTTCCGTATTATTGTCACCGCTAATTCCGCTTAAGCCTCCGCTAACCAAGGGTTGAACATAGATACCAAAACCCTGCAATTTCGGGCCCATGCCGTCGCGCTCTGACATTAAAAATTTTGGCGTGGCGACGACAATTTTGTCCCAGTTTTGGCGCTCCGGCATTTTTTCAATCACGGCGATTAATTTGCCAATCGCCACCGCTTCACGGTTTTGCGGCAACACCCCTTCAAGCTCAACGGGGTTTAGAGACAAAAACACGCGCTCGCTATCCGGATTGGCGGCGGCAACTGCGGTATCAAGCCCCTTGAGCACGGCCAAATTGAGGCCGTTATCAGGCGCTTTCATGACCTTGCGATAATTGTTGTCGATGATATTGCTGCCGACTTGCTGGCGTAGTTTTACGTAGGTGAATTGATCGCCGACGGCCGAGATGAGTGCGAACACCTGTTTCCTGGCGGGGACCGAGGCGGTTGATTTTGGCGCGGCAAGAGTCGCACCGGCGTTAGGCTCGGCAATGGGTTGCGCAAATCCAGATGTCGCAACAAACAACATCGATAAGGCGAGAGGCAAAATAGCTTTGTGAGAGAACTTCATTTTTGTACTTTCATATTAAGATCATTTATTCATGCGGCTTTCAAGGCGTTTTTGCCTTGAAAGCCCCGCCCATACTGGTGTTTTCTTTACAGATTTCTTCATGCCTAAGCTTACAGGCTCTACTTTACATAACGATTACCGAGGCCGCGATGGGTGTGCGACGAGACGCGTAAAATGTCCGACGAAACTCGTCTTTGTGGCAAAACCAGCGGAAATGATGCGCGAACAGTGTCTTCAAGCTTGCATCTACAACGACGTCCTCGCACCAAGCACCATAATTCCCGATGCACGCGATGAGCACCTAGCTGTTGATTTTGCCCAGCAGTAAGTATTCCATCAACGCTTTTTGTACGTGCAAGCGATTTTCCGCTTCGTCCCACACCACGCTTTGCGCGCCTTCAAGCACCTCAGCTGACACTTCCTCGCCGCGATGCGCGGGCAGGCAGTGCATGAAAAGCGCATCTTTGGCGGCGACGGCCATCATATCTGCGTCGACCATAAAGTCTGCAAACGCTTTTTTGCGGGCCTCGGTCTCGGCTTCAAAGCCCATGCTTGTCCATACGTCCGTCGTGACCAAGTGCGCACCCTTTGCAGCTTGCATGGGGTCTGTGAAGGTTTCAAGAAAACCGAGGTCTAGCGCTTCCCCAAGCTGGGATTTCATCTCATAACCCGCCGGTGTGGCCACGTTCAATTTAAAGCCAAAAATACGCGCCGCTTGCAGCCAAGTGTAAGACATATTATTTGCATCCCCAATCCAGGCGATCGTTTTGCCCGCAATGCCGCCACGAAATTCAATGAACGTAAAAATATCGGCCAGCACCTGGCAAGGATGATACTCATTGGTTAAACCATTGATGACAGGCACGCGGGAGTTCGCCGCGAACCGCTCCAAAATAGTTTGATCGAAGGTGCGAATCATGACGATATCGACCATCCGCGAAATCACCCGAGCGACATCCTCAATCGGTTCGCCCCGTCCCAATTGGCTGTCAGAGGTATTGAGCACAATCGAGGCGCCGCCGAGCTGAAACATGCCCGCCTCGAACGATACGCGGGTGCGGGTGGAGCTTTTTTCAAATACCATCGCCAACATGCGATCTGTCAGTGGCTGATAGGGAATGTAGGTTTTAAATCGCTGTTTGAGAATCTTGGTGCGCTCAATGATGTGGGTAAATTCATCAAGCGTGAAATCGGTAAATTGTAGAAAATGTTTCATGACTTTATCTTTGTGTCGTTAGACGGCGGCTTGCTGTTCGGCCTATTGTGCGCTATGTGGTGGTGCAGCCAAAAATATTTTGATCGCGTTTGAAACACGCGCCACCAGCTCTCGCGCTTCGGCTTCGTTGATGATGAGTGGCGGCAACAGGCGCAAAACATTTTCATGTGTGCAGTTGATGAAAACGCCCTGATCAAGCGCAATCTTTACTACCTCAGCGCAGGGTTGATCCAGCTCTATACCGAGCATCAAACCCATGCCGCGAATTTCCTTTATTTTCTGCACGCCTTTGAGAGCGATTGCAAATTCAGTCTTGATCAATGCCCCCATTTTCGCGGCGTTATCCAGCAAATTCTCGTCCGTCATCACATCAAGTGTTGTCAGCGCAGCCACTGACACCAGCGGCCCCGCGCCAAACGTTGTGCCGTGGTTGCCTGGCTTAAACACATTTGCCGCTACCCCGTGGGCCAAGCAGGCGCCAATCGGTAGCCCTGACCCCAAGCCCTTCGCGAGTGGCATCACATCCGGGACAATGCCCGCCCATTGGTGCGCGAACCACTTGCCGGTGCGGCCAATGCCGGACTGCACTTCATCGATCATCATGAACCATTGTTTTTCGGTGCAAAGCTGGCGCAACTCGCGCAAATAATCGGTGCGGGCTTCATAGATGCCGCCCTCGCCTTGCAACACTTCTGTGAGCACCGCGACGATATCCGTGTTGTGTTCGGCAATCGCGCGAATCGCCGCGATGTCGTTGTAGGCCACACGGATAAAACCTGTCACCAGCGGCTCAAACCCGGCCTGCGCCTTACGCGAGCCGGACGCTGCTAAGGTTGCCAACGTGCGGCCGTGCCACGCCCGTTCCATGACAATGATTTGCGGGTTGGTGATGCCGCGTTGATGGCCATAGAGGCGTGCAATTTTGATTGCACATTCATTGGCTTCTGAGCCTGAATTGCCGAAAAAAACATTGTCCATATTAGCCAATTCGCAAACGCGATCCGCCAGCGCGGCTTGCTCGGGAATGTTCACCAAGTTTGAGGCATGAATAATCTTGCCCGCTTGCGATGAAATCGCTTGCACAAGCCTCGGGTGCGCGTGGCCAAGGCCATTGACCGCAATACCGGCCAGCCCGTCCAAAATTTTTCGGCCATCGGTGGTGTAGAGCCACGCGCCTTCACCATGCGTGAACGCAACGTTTTGCGGGCTAAAGGTATTCATTTGGTGCTTGGATAACATGGCGAACTCGCAGCAACATAATTTGGTTTGAAATAACAACAAAAACCCAGTAAAAAAAGCGGCTCAACAAGCCGCGTTTTTGGTTTCGCTGATATGCTTTTTTAGCGCCAACAATATGTTGGAATGTTGATACTAGGGCAAAGTTAAATGCGCGGCAAGCGCAACATTTGGAACCGGCCACTCATTTCGCGGGACTTATCGCTTGGGAACTTGCGAAATATATTCAAAGACCTTGATGACGCGCGTTACACCGCTCGTGGTGCGTGCAATTTCGGCAGCCGCATCACCTTCTTCCTTGCTAACGATGCCCATCAAATACACTACGCTATTCTCAGTCACTACTTTCACATGGTTGGGTGAAACCTTGCCATTGTTGAGAAGCCGCGCTTTGACATTAGTAGTGACGATTGCGTCGCTGCTCCGTGATGCGTACGAGGTGTTGCCGCTCACCGCGATTTCGTTGGTCACTGTCTTCACGCTGGGAATGGCGCGAATCGTTTCGGCGACCGCTCGTTTCGCATCTTCCGATGACGCTTCGCCGGTAATGAGCACGGATAAGTTATAGCTAGTGACGTTGACGTGAACATCGCCATGCTTATCGATGAGCCGCGCCCGCGCTTTCCATTCAATATTTTCATCTTCAATATACATCCCCGTTGAGCGACGATCATCGAGCGCCAACGCCGTAGCGCCAATGCCAACCGCCGCGAGTGGGAAGCAGCCTTGCAGGAGAACAGCCGAGGCGGCGAGGAGCAAAATAGGGATGAAACGCATAGGTGATCTCCAAAAAGACAGAATAATTTAAGCCTGAGTCCGATACTGTACGCTAGGTGGCGGTGTTCCCATTAAATGCACGAAAGTGGATGAAAATAGTATGAAAAGTGCATGAGATCTATCAGCTGTTAAGCTGAAAACGCATCTCGAATCCATTCGATCCGCTCACCCGATAAATCGTTCAACAACACCGCATCAAAACGGCATGGCGGCATCTCACGTACGCCGCTTAGATAATGTTGGGCGGCGGCAATGACGCGTTTTTGCTTGTGCGAGCCGATACTCGCTGCGGCGCCCCCAAAATCGCTGTTTTTTCGCAACCGAACCTCAACAAAGACCAAGGTTTTTTCAGCCTCATGCCGTCCAAATTGACGCTTTGGTGCTTCCTGCAAAATCAAATCGATTTCACCAAAGCGGCAACTATAATTGCGTTCTACACAGCTTAGGCCGTGCTTCAATAAATACCGCTCAGCGATGCGCTCTGCTTCATCGCCAGTTTGTTTTTTGGTGCTAATTTTCTCAATCAGCCGGGCGAAAATGGGGGCCATTATTCGCTAGGTTTGCCTAAAACTGAATCCGATGGCCTAAACAATTGCGGCAGACCGTCGCGCATTTCTACTGCGGTGAGCGTACGAATAAACTGTGCACCGTCAAGCGTTAATTTTCCGGTCACGCCGTCAAGCGACGCGATGTTTTTGGGCTTGTCCGCTTTCAAAATTACTTGCATCAACCGCCATGCATCGATGCCCAGCGCGTAGAGTCGCTCGGTATCCACCGATAACGGCGCGTGCGGCTTTGCATAGGCCATCACGGCGGGATGATCTTTTTCCACAAACCACGGCATTTCTAAAAACCGCACGCTATCCAAATCTAAATTTTCCACCGCGCCGGCCCGCGCATCAAGCGTGTGCGAAGTCGCAAACACGGGCATGCCAACTGGAACAAACGGTCGCGCCATTCGCGCGGCTTTCGCGTCGGCAGCGATAAAAACTACATCCGCCTGTGATTTTTCCTTCGTTTTGTCTAGCGCTTTTTGAAGCCTATTCGATTCGGCAATATCGCCTGTAAAGGTGATGCGATCCACTACTGCGCCGCCGAGGCGAATCCATTCTTTTTCAAAACTATCCTGAATGCGCTTTGTCAATGTTGTGTTGGTTGATAGCATCGCCGCATTGCGAAAACCCGACTGCGCCGCCTCGCGTGCCACATTGCGGGCCTCGGCATCTAGGCTCAACGAGACATAGAAAAAGCGATCCGGTAAATCCGTCTCGGTTGGCGCATTCAAGGCCAGCGTGGGCAAATAGCCAGCTTCTTTCACCATCAAATTAGTACCATCGCGCGTCACGCCGCCAATCACGGCAATCGCGCCCTCCTGCACCGCTTTGCGATATTGTGACCCAAGTGACGCCGCCTCGTCATCGCGGGGATAAATGCGGTACGGCGTGGCATCTTTGCCATCAACGGTGGCGGCAGCAATAAAGCCTTGTTTGATGGCCTCCGCGACATTGCCGAACACTTTGGAATTGAGCGGTAGAATCAGGGCAATATGGGCAGCAGCGGGAGCGGGGGTAGAGGTAGTGGATACGGACGAAGGGATCGCTGATTTATCAGCGCTGTTTTCGGCTGATTTTCCGCCCGGCGCGGCCAATTTTTTCGGCGTATTTTTTTCAGAAGGCTTCGGGTCGGGCTGATCCGGCACATTGATTAGGGTGCTCGCTGGCGGCGCAGCTGCGTTTGGGTTAGTGTTTAGATTGGTGGAGGCTATTGGCTTATCTTGCGCCGCTCCCGCGCCTGCTGACAGCACCGAGAGGCAAATCAAAACACCGGTTAACAACGAAGCCGTCGTCTTCGGCATCAAAACAAGCATCGTCGACAACACAGATTTAAAAGAAGGATTCAGCCGCATACCAATAACTTCCCAAACATAACCGAACGAATCGACCAGATTGACTAAAAGTGACCGAAAAAATTATTAATGCATTATATGTCGTCGCAACCCCCATCGGGAATTTAGGTGACATCACGCAACGCGCACTTGACACGCTGCGTAACGTCAATGTTGTCGCGGCGGAGGACACACGCAACTCGAAGTCGCTGCTTGCGCACTACGGCATCGGCGCAAAATTGATTGCTGTACACGAACACAATGAGCGCAATGCCGCCGATGGGATCGTGAAATTATTATCGGACGGACAATCGGTCGCGCTCGTCACCGATGCGGGCACGCCTGCTGTGAGCGACCCTGGCGCACGTGTCGTCTCAGCGGTCCGTGAAGCCGGTTTTACGGTGGTGCCGATTCCCGGCGCCAGCGCATTGGTTGCCGCGATTTCCGCGAGTGGCGAAGGCGAACACGGATTTTTATTTCACGGATTTTTACCCGTTAAAGAAGGTGATCGCCGGCGCGCATTGGAATTGTTAAAACCATCGCCCTATGCGATCGTGCTCTATGAATCACCGCACCGCATTGTTGAATCAGTTGCCACAATTGCTGCTGTAATTAATGACGAGCGAGAACTCATCGTTTGCCGTGAGCTCACGAAAAAATTCGAAACCATCAAGCGATTAAAGTTAAGCGAGGCAGTGGCGTGGCTGGAAAGTGATGCCAATAATCAACGCGGTGAGTTCGTTCTAATACTATCAAACCCCAGCGTTGGCGAGGCGATTGAGGCAGAAATGGCTCAAACGCAAGCTCTGGAGAGGACCTTGCTTATTTTGCTGGAGGCGTTGCCTCTTAAACAAGCGGTAACGATCGCCGTGAAATTGACGGGGGAGAAGAAAAATCGGGTCTATGAGATGGCTTTAAAAATGCAAGACGGGATGGAGGAGGTTGGGGACTCATCGGGATAAAAAATCCAATCGACAGTTGCTTCCTGCCTTCACTTCACAGAAACAGCGAGCTGATATTTTAGATTTGGAAATTGCGTGCTATCCCGATTGAATACCGGGAGTTTTGCTAAACATTTTAAGCCACAGAAAGGCGGCGATACCTGCTGTCAACGACGCCAACAAAATCGCCATCTTTGAACCATTTATAGTTGCCACGCTCGATGCGAAAGCAAGATTCGCAATAAAAATCGACATCGTAAAACCAATGCCGCCAAGCATTCCGGCACCAACGATTTGCGGCCACCTAATATCGGCTGGGAGGCGGCAAAGCCCAGAAACAACTGCGACAAAACAAAACAGCACAACGCCTAACGGTTTGCCAACGATCAAGCCGGCCATGATGCCAACGCTGTTCGCACTGCTAAGGCTTTCAAACCAACCGGAACCCACAACAACACCAGTATTGGCGAGCGCAAAAATCGGCAGAATCACGAACGCGACAGGTTTGTGAAGAAAGTGCTCCAGTTTGTACGATGGCGATTTCGCATCATCGTCTTTTGGTAAAAATGGAATCGCGAACGCCAGCAGGACGCCGGCGATCGTCGCGTGGATGCCCGACTTCAACATAAAGAACCACATTAATGCGCCGCCGATTAGATACGGGATAAGCGACATCACGCGAAACGCACGGTTTAGCATCAATAACAACGCCCACACAGCGAATGCGCTTGCCAGATAGCCAATTGATAGCTTTGCGCTATAAAAAACGGCGATGATCACAATCGCCCCCAAATCATCGATGACCGCATAGGCGACAGCAAATATTTTTAGTGATGCGGGAATTCGGTTCCCCAATAACGCCAGCACGCCAATTGCGAACGCAATATCGGTTGCCATCGGTATGCCAAAGCCGGCTTGGGTTGGCGTCCCGATGTTGAGGCTGAGGTGAATCAAGGCGGGTGCCAACATGCCGCCGATCGCCGCAACGATCGGCAGAAGGGCGTTTTTGAAGTCGGATAATTCGCCGATGTACAGCTCGCGTTCCAGCTCTAAACCGATGAGCAAAAAGAAAATCGCCATGAGTGCGTCGTTAACCCAATGCTCGATTGTTAGCGGGCCGAGATTGCTCTGCCAGAATCCCAAGTACGCTTCGCCTAGTGGCGAATTCGTGATGGCCAGCGATAAGGTGGTACAAAAAATGAGCAATATGCCGCCGGACCGCTCGGAGTCGAAAAACTTTTTGAATGTTTTTGATAATACGTTTTCTGGTTTCACAAAATGTCCATGGCGCAATGCGGCAACGTAAAATGCAGCGTAAATTTCAGCACAAGATTCTCGCCAAGATTTGCTGTCCACAACCCGGCGATAACTTTACCACGCACCAATCGCAACTTATAATGACAATATGACAAAGCTAACGATAACAACCCCAGACGATTGGCATCTTCACGTCCGCGATGGCGAGGCCATGAAGGCAGTTCTACCGCATACCATTCGCCAATTTCAGCGCGCGATTATCATGCCGAATTTGAAGCCACCAGTTCGGACAGTTGAGGAGGCGCAGACTTATCGAGAGCGGATTTTGGGCGCCCGCCCGCCGGGTTCACAATTTGTACCGCTGATGACGCTGTACTTGACCGACAACACCCAGCCGCATGAAATTGTGAATGCTAGGCAATCGGGCTTCATCCACGCCGTGAAATATTATCCAGCCGGTGCGACGACAAATTCCGATTCGGGCGTGACGAATATTCGCAAATGTGATGCGGTGTTCGAAGCCATGCAATCGGTCGGCATGCCGCTGTTGTTGCATGGTGAAGTGACAGACCGTGAGATCGATATTTTTGATCGGGAAAAAGTGTTTATTGAAAAGCATTTGATCCCGCTAACGCTGCGTTTCCCGAAATTGAAAATCGTGTTGGAACACATTACAACGGCGAATGCAGTGAAGTTTGTTTCGGCCGCGAACGACAACGTCGCGGCAACAATTACTGCGCATCATTTGCTATTTAACCGCAACGATATTTTCAAGGGCGGGATTCGTCCGCATTACTATTGCCTGCCGGTGTTAAAGCGCGAGGAGCATCGCCAAGCATTGTTGAAAGCTGCGACCAGCGGCAACCCGAAGTTTTTTCTCGGCACCGACAGTGCGCCGCATGCGAAAGGGGATAAAGAATCATGCTGCGGCTTCGCCGGCTGTTACACGGCGCTGCACGCGCTGGAGCTTTACGCGGAGGCATTTGATAGCGTGAATGCAATGGATAAGTTGGAGGGCTTTGCGAGTTTTTTCGGTGCGGATTTTTATGGTTTGCCGCGCAACACCGGCACAATTACGTTAGAAAAAGCGGATTGGAAAATCCCGCAAACGTTTAAGTTTTTAGACACCACGCTCGTTCCGCTGCGTGCAGACGAGACGATTCATTGGAAGATGGTTTGAGTGGTAGAACCGCTTCAGTGGCTCGACGCAAAGCCTCAGTTTCAGGAAAACTGTTTTGATGCAGTGCGCGATGCGTTGCAACAGCTTGATCATGGAGCGTGGCCATCGCTTGAGGCGCTGAATCAAATTGTAAAACATCAACGGTTAAAGAATTTTCGCGGTCTGCCGCTGAAATTTATATCGCCAAATATTGATGTTTCAGCAACACAGCACTACGAAGCCTGCATCGCTGACACTGGCCAAATTGCCACCCGCGAAAATTGGCACGATCTGTTTAACGCTTTGCAATGGTTGAGTTTTCCCCAAGCGAAAGCGACGATCAGCGAGATGCACGCGCGGCTCATTGCCGCGAATGATGGCGAGGTAAAGGCCCGTTCGATTCAACGTGATGTGCTCACGCTATTCGACGAGGGCGGCATCATTGTTGCCTCTGCCGACCCATCGCTCCTCGATTTGATTCGCAATTTTCAATGGCGCACGCTGTTTGTGGAACGCCGCGAAGATGTTAAAGCGCATATGCATTTTTATTTGGCCGGACATTCCGTGCTCGAAAAAATGCTCAATCCGTTTATCGGAATTACGGCAAAGGCATTGCTCATTGATACACGGCACACCGTGGACAGAAAAATCGATGCTCTCTCGAAGCCCGCGCAGATACTGGCGTTTGACGGCATTGCCGCGGAATGGCTGATTAATACTGGCAATCTTTCAAGCACCCGGAATTTGCATCCGCTACCGATTCTCGGCATACCCGGGTGGGATGCAAGAAATGAATCGCCCAGCTTTTACGACGACACCCATTATTTTCGCAGCGGCAGGATGAACAGTCGCTAGACGTTTTTTTGTTGCAAGTTTTCGCTTTCAATTGTCTGGCATATCGCCCGTGTTGACCATCGATTGAATGCCAATTGGCCCGACAAGAGCAGGGTTTCAATTCTGTTTGTAACCTCGCATGCGATAATAGCTGCGGAAGCTCACCAGACGGTCGCTGTGCATTTTATGTGCATAGAGGAAAGTCCGGACTCCATCGGGCAGGGTAGTGGGTAACGCCCATCCATCGAAAGGTGAGGATTAGAGCTACAGAGACGAGCCAGTTAAGTCTGGGTGAAACGAGCAATCTCTACCTGGAGCAATACCAAATAGGCAGGTGCTGACGTGGCCCACGGAGCCTGCGGGTAGGTAGCTAGAGGCGTGCAGTAATGTGCGTCCCAGAGGAATGACCGTCATAGCGTGAGGGCGAGTTTTGGGGCAACCTAAGGCGAGCATGAATGCCGTAACAGAATCCGGCTTATCGGTGAGCTTCCGCTTATTCTGTGTAGTGAGGTCAAAACTGGCAATTTTGCGGCCGAACCTCTGAAATCACTTTAAGTTCAAATGCTAAATCCCTAATTACCAACAAAGTTTTCCACAGGCAAACTGCACAAACAAACACTGCTAAGTCCCTGAAGCAAAAGAAAAAAATCTCAAAACCCGCTTGACTGCGGGTTTTTTGTTGCCTATAGTGTCCACAAGTGGTGAAAAGTGGGAATTTAAGAAAATCCTGCTGTTTTTAATTGTTTTGCGCAAAGCAAACGTTATCGAGGATAAGCCGTGTTTCAAGGTGCTTCACAAATCAATTTAGATGTTAAGGGCAGGCTCGCCGTGCCGGTCAAACATCGTGACCCGCTGGCAGCGCCCAGCGCGGGCAAATTGGTGCTGACTGCACACCCGGAAGGTTGCCTCTTGCTCTATCCGTTGCAAGCGTGGGAGCCGATCCGCGACAAGGCGATGAAATTTCCCAGCTTGGATCGCACCGCCAGTGCATGGAAGCGGCTGCTGATTGGCAATGCCGAAGAAATCACGCTTGATGCCGCAGGCCGCATTTTGGTATCGCCCGAGTTGCGCAAATACGCAGGGATTGAAAAGCAAATCATGTTCGTCGGTCAAGGTAGCCACTTTGAGGTTTGGAATTTGAACGCGTGGGAAGAGCAGCTCAATGCTCTTAAAACCGGCACGGCAGGCCTGCCGCCGGGAACCGAAGATTTTTCGCTCTGACCGAGTGCCGTGAATGCTTCTAACGATTTTCCAAGCCCGCCAGCTTCGAATTTTAAACATACGACCGTCCTGTTGCGTGAGGCGGTCGATCAGCTCGATATTAAAGTCAATGGCATCTACGTTGATTGCACCTTTGGGCGCGGTGGGCATAGCCGCGAGATTTTGTCGCGATTGGGGCCGAGCGGAAAGCTGATTGCAATTGACCGTGATGAAGCGGCGATTAACAGTTGCGAAATCAACGATACAAGATTTACGTTAGTTCACGCGGCGATGAGTGACATTGCGGAAGTGCTAAAGCAAGAAAAAGTAAATTCAGTTGATGGTGTGTTGGCAGATTTTGGGGTTTCGTCACCGCAGTTGGATGTTGCAGACCGTGGTTTTAGCTTTCGATTTGATGCGCCGCTCGATATGCGGATGGATCAAAGTCAAGGCGAGACCGTGGCCGATTGGTTAGATCGCGCCGATGAGCGCGACATTAGGGAGGTCATCTTTCGCTATGGTGAAGAACGGTTTGCTAAATCGATTGCAGTCAAGATTGTTGCGGCAAGGAGCACCGGACGTATTCGGACCACGAGCGAGCTTGCCCGCCTCGTGGCTGAAACCGTCCGCACGCGCGAGCCGGGCCAGCACCCCGCAACCCGCACGTTTCAAGCTTTTCGGATTTTCATCAATCAAGAGCTTGAAGAGATAGAAAAAGTCTTGCCGCGAGCCGTTGCAAGCTTGCGCACTGGAGGAAGATTGGTCGCGATTAGTTTCCACTCACTGGAAGACCGCATTGTGAAGCGCTTCATGCAAGCAGCTTCCAAGGCAGACCGACTCCCTTCAAATTTTCCGATTCGCGCCGGCGAAATTGACGAAGCCACGCTGAGGTTAATTGGTCGGGCACACAAACCAAGCGATGCGGAGGTCTCCGTAAACCCGCGCGCTCGCTCAGCGGTGATGCGGGTTGCTGAACGCACCGCGCTTCATGCGGCGGCGGTCGCCCGAGCGGAGGGGCAATCATGACACGCCTTAACATCTTGCTCCTGATGGCACTAGTCGGCTGCGCCTTATCAGTCGTGACCTCCCAACATAAAGCCCGCAAATTATTTATGGAATTGCAGACCGAGCAAGAACGCGAACGTAAGACCGATCAAGAATGGCGCGAGTTGCTAATCGAATCGCAAACCTTGGGAACCGGCAAACGCATCGAGCAAAAAGCGCAGCGCGAGCTGGGAATGGTAGTGCCTGACCCAAAGAAAACAGTGATTGTGGTGTTGGACGCTAACGCTGAATTAAAAGCCTCCGCCTCCGCCTCCGCTTTCGCATCGCCCGGCACTGGCCCCGCCGCGAAACGATCAGACGACAAAAGCATGGAAACGCAAGAACGGAAATGAATTTTTCATCGAAAAAACTTGCCTCGCCCGAACTGCGCTTAAAGCTCGAAAGCTGGCGCTCGCGCGTAGTGCTGATCGGCTGCTTTGGCGTATTCGCGTTGCTGCTGGGACGCTCGTTCTACCTGCAAGGGTTGCATACGGACTTCTTGCACGCCAAAGGTGATGCACGCATTCTTCGCGTTGTCGATATGCCCGCATCGCGCGGAGCTTTGATGGATCGCAACGGCAAAATGCTGGCGGTATCGACCGCGGTTGAGTCTATTTGGGCCGCGCCCGAAGATATGGGCCCTTTGGATTCGGAGCAAACTGGAAAGTTAGCTGCGGCGCTCGGCATGGATAAAAAAATAGTCGTCGATAAACTCACAACGACAGATAAAAATTTTGTTTGGCTAAAACGCCATCTTCCGCCAGATCAGGCGTTGCGGGTGATGGCGTTGAAAATCCCCGGCATTTTCCAGCAGCGAGAATTTCGCCGCTTCTATCCAACCGGCGATGTCGCCGCGCACGTGATCGGCTTCACCAGCGTGGAAGACAAAGGTCAGGAAGGGGTGGAGTTAGCGCAGCAAGAATCATTGGCAGGATCGCCCGGCCAACGCCGCGTGATTAAAGACAACAAAGGCCGAATTGTTGAAGACGTCGCGAGTCTGAAAGTGCCGCGAGAGGGAAAACCGTTAAATTTGTCTATTGACGAACGCTTGCAATACATCGCCCACAAGGAATTAAAAGCGGCAGTTGAATTAAACAAAGCCAAAGGGGGCGCGCTCGTGATGCTCGACGCGCATACCGGTGAAGTTTTGGCGATGGTGAATCAGCCCGATTTTAATCCGAATAATCGCGCGAACGTTGAAATGGCGCAGATGCGAAATCGCAGCGTGATCGACACCTTTGAACCCGGCTCGACCTTTAAGCCTTTCGCTGTATCGGCGGCGTTGGAGGCAGGTATTGTAAGTCCTGACACCATTGTTGCGACTGGCAACGGCTTAACGATCGGCACCAAAACAATTACGGATACGCACCCCGCGCCGCAAATGACCGTATCCGAAATTATTCAAAAATCAAGCAACATCGGCACTGCAAAATTGGCGCTGCGTTTGCCCCAAGAAACGCTATGGAATTTTTACCATAACCTAGGTTTCGGCACGGCCCCCAAAACCGGATTCCCCGGAGAGGCCTCGGGTCGACTGCATGCCATGAATACATGGAAGCCGGTTGAGCATGCGACCGTGGCTTACGGTTACAACGTCTCGGTTTCGGTGATTCAACTCGCCCGAGCGTACACGATCTTTACCAACGATGGCGTGCTGTTGCCGGTTACGTTTTTAAAGCGCGACGGCGAGGTAATCGGTCGACAAATTGTGTCGGCAAAAACAGCGCGCGAGATGTCTGCAATGCTGGAAAACGTGACTGAGCGCGCCGCTACCAAAGGCCAAGTTGAAGGCTATCGCGTGGCGGGGAAAACTGGCACGGCTTATAAAGTAATCAACGGTCAATATGATCAAAACGCCTATATCTCATCGTTTGTGGGCTACGGCCCAGTCTCAAATCCGCGTTTTATTTTAGCCATTACAGTGGATGAGCCTTCCGCTGGTAAACACTACGGTGCGGAAGTTTCTGCGCCTGTTTTTTCGAATGTGATGTCGCAAGCGCTCAGGCTCGCCGAGGTTCCGCCAGATGCGATGACGCGCGAAGCGGCGGCGGTCCCAGCGCACGCCGCCCCCGCCACACCTGGCACCGCGCATGCGGTCGTGGCCCTCGCGAAGGGCGGGCATTGATATGGTCGATGCCCCTGTGAATTCTGCCATCGACAAGGCTTCCGCTGACGCCGCTGGGGAGGTCATTGCGCAGCTTAGCGCGCTGTCCGCACAGATCACCGATGTAACAGCAACAAGCCGGGAAGCTAAGCGGGGCGCGGTTTTTCTGGCATACCCCGGTGCTGCGCATGATGGACGTGCGTTTATTGGCGATGCGATTTCGCGTGGTGCATCGGCGGTTTTCTACGAGGCCGATTTTAAGACTGGTCTTGGGCGGCAGGAAAATTCAGAATTTACAAATACGGTCCCGCATGTTGCCGTGAAAAATCTGAAATGCTTTGCTAGTTTGATCGCAGGGCATGTGTATAAAAACCCGTCGCATGATTTGTGGATGGTTGGTGTTACTGGCACCAATGGGAAAACGTCCGTTTCGCAATGGATTGCGCAAGCATTTGAGTTGGCGGGAAAGAAATCTTCTGTGCTGGGCACCATTGGCAACGGCTTGGTAGGCCAATTGGCAGCAGCAGAAAACACCACGCCTGATGCCGTGGTATTGCAACGTTTGCTGCGCGATTATGCCAATGCCGGTGCCAATGCCTGTGCAATGGAAGTATCCAGCCACGGCTTGGATCAGGGGCGGGTGGCAGACGTAAAATTCGATATTGCTGTCTTTACAAATTTAACGCGCGACCATCTTGATTATCACCTAACGATGGAAGCTTACGGTGCGGCCAAGGCCAAGCTGTTTCAATTGCGCGGGCTTAAAACAGCGGTAATTAATGTTGATGATCCGTTTGGGCGCACCTTAGCGGAAGACATTTCTAATAACGGCGGTAACGTTCGCGTTATCCGCTTCGCCTGTAACGGTGGAAGCAAGTTTGCAAATTTGATCGGGACCGATTTGTCAGTTTCACCCAGCGGCTTGTCATTCACCGTGCGGCTGCTCGGGAGCACTAAACAAGAAGCGCATGTGGACAGCACCATTTTAGGCGCATTCAACATTTCAAATTTACTCGCCGTTATTGGTACGTTGTTGGCGAGCGGCGTGAGCTTAATAACGGCCGCAAAAATTGTTAGCGAATTAACGCCCGTGCCCGGCCGTATGCAGACGGTGCGCAGCGGGCAAAAAGGCGGCGACGCCAATAAGCCGCTGGTGGTCGTCGATTACGCTCATACGCCGGATGCGTTAGAAAAGGCACTGTCAACACTTGCCGCCGTCGTTCCCGATAAAGGTCGTTTAATTTCCGTGTTTGGCTGCGGAGGGGATCGTGATCGCGGCAAACGCCCGTTGATGGGCGCGGCCTCAGCGCAATTTGCCGATCTTACGATTGTTACCTCTGATAATCCGCGCACTGAAGACGCGCAACGCATCATTGCCGACATTGAGCACGGCATGAAAGGTGCTGCCTATCGGGTGGTGACGGATCGTTATCAGGCTATTTACGAAGCGCTCAACGCCGCGCATCAAAGAGACATCGTGCTCATCGCGGGCAAAGGCCATGAGGATTATCAAATTGTTGGCGACAGCAAACATCATTTTAGCGATGTCGAAGTGGCAGTTGAAGCTCTCACCCAGTGGAAAGGACTTTCGTCATGAGCGGCAATATCATGATGATGGCGGCTGAGGCCGCAGCCATGCTTAGCGCAACCTGCGTCCACGGCGACGCAGCCTTTACCGGGGTTTCAACTGATAGCCGCAGCATCATGGCAGGCGAATTATTCGTAGCGCTCAACGGCGAAAATTTTGACGGCCATGAATACATTGAAAAAGCGCAGGCGCGGGGTGCTACTGCGGTGCTAGTTTCGCACGACGTAAAAACGGCTGTGCCGATTCCACAAATTATAGTTGCCGATACGTTGCTGGCATTGGGCCAATTGGCGAAACATTGGCGTGGCCGTTTCAATATCCCTGTTTTGGCGCTCACTGGCAGTAACGGTAAAACCACCACAAAAGAAATGCTGCGCTCGATCCTGACTGCGCATTACAGCAGCGCTGCCGCCGTGTTGGCCACCGAGGGCAATTTAAACAACAACATCGGCTTGCCGCTGACGATGTTACGCCTAAACGCCGGCCATAAAGTTGCGGTGTTCGAGATGGGCATGAATCATCTTCTGGAAATTGACTACTTGACCGGTTTGGCTGAGCCAGATGTCGCCCTTGTAATCCAAGCTGGTACGGCGCACATCGGTGAATTGGGTAGCCGAGAGGCAATTGCCCAAGCCAAGGGTGAAATTTTTTCGGGATTGCGCATCAACGGTATCGCAGTCATTAACATGCATGATCGCTTTGCAACTTACTGGCGCAGCTTGGTCGATGACCTCGCGACCCCCCACCGCGTGATCAGTTTTGGAATCGCAACCGAGGATGATGTGATTGGCGAATTTTCCGCCGAGGCTCTCACCATCGGCCATGCTGGAGAGAAAGTCAGCGTACAGCTTCACGTTGCCGGCGAACACAATCAGCGCAATGCCTTGGCGGCGGCCGCTGCCGCGATTGCGCTCAATGTCCCGCTCGCCACTATTCGTGAGGGCCTTGAAGATTTTGAAGGCGTTCCAGGGAGGCTGCGCACGTTCGAGGGCCACAATAAAGCCACCATCATTGACGATACTTACAACGCCAATCCAGATTCCGTTCGCGCGGCCATTGATGTGCTGCGCGCTAAGCCGGGGAAGCGCATTTTGGTGCTGGGCGATATGGGTGAACTAGGCGCCGAAGCTATCGAAATGCACGCCGATATTGGCTTGTACGCCAAGCACGCCGCGCTGGAGGGGGTGGTGGCGATTGGCAAACTCACCGAAGCCACAGTGATGTCGCTTGGAGTCAGCGGTTGGCATTTTGAACATATTGATGATCTGGTCAACGAACTCATCCCGTTGCTTGCCCCTGACGTGACGGTGCTCGTGAAAGGTTCGCGCTTCATGAAGATGGAGCGAGTGGTTGAAAAACTTGTTCCCCATTTTTCGACTAATTTGGAAACTACCCACTGATGAAAACGACAAACTAATGCTTCTACAATTTTTTGAGTGGTTGGCCCGCGATTTGGGCATTCGTGCTTTCAATGTGTTTTCGTACATCACATTGCGTACAGTGCTGGCTGCGATGACTGCCCTCACGATTTCGTTCGTGTTGGGGCCGTGGATGATTCGCAAATTAACCTCGCTCAAAATTGGCCAATCCGTGCGCGACGACGGGCCGCAAACACATTTGGTCAAAGCGGGAACGCCGACGATGGGTGGCGCATTAATCCTCGCCGCCGTTGCCGTCACCACGCTGCTGTGGGCTGATCTATCCAATCGATATGTGTGGGCGTGTTTGGTCACCACGGTAGGTTTTGGCGTGATCGGCTGGATTGATGATTACCGAAAAGTAGTTCATAAAAATTCCAAAGGACTGTCGTCAAAAGCCAAATTTTGTTGGCAAACCGTCATCGCTGCCCTAGCGCTTTCGTATCTCGCATATCGCGCCAATTTACCGCAGCAGACCGATTTAATCGTGCCGTTTTTCAAAACGGTTGCCATTCCATTGGGCACCGTTGGTTTCATCATCTTGGGCTGGTTTACGGTCGTGGGGTTTTCCAATGCGGTCAATTTAACGGACGGTTTAGATGGCTTGGCGATTATGCCAACGGTGATGGTTGCGTCAGCGTTGGCGATTTTCGCCTATGTCGCCGGCAATAAAGTATTTGCCACATATCTGGGCGTGCCGCATATCGCCGGCGCAGGTGAACTCGCAATTTTTTGCGGTGCGATTGCCGGTGCGGGTTTGGCATTTTTATGGTTCAACGCCTATCCGGCGGAAGTCTTTATGGGCGACGTTGGCGCGTTGGCGTTAGGCGGTGCATTGGGTTTGATCGCGGTAATCTGCCGTCAAGAAATCGTGCTCATCATCATGGGCGGTGTGTTCGTCGTGGAAACACTCTCGGTGATGATCCAAGTCGCCTCGTTCAAGCTGACCGGCAAACGGGTATTCCGCATGGCACCGTTGCATCACCATTTTGAATTAAAGGGCTGGAAGGAGAACCAGGTCGTGGTGCGTTTCTGGATTATCACGATGATGTTGGTGTTGTTTGGGTTGTCAACGCTAAAACTGCGCTGAAATGCCTAAATCGAAAAAAATGAATTGCTTAACTAAAGATACGAGTACTAGCCTGATGCTTGAAGCTTTTTTGCCTCAAGAGCCTCGCCAGTCAACACATCTTTCTTTTTTTGCGAATAAAAAAATACCGGGAAAAAGGTGAACTGGCATGGACAAAAAATTCTTGTTCTGGGTGCGGGAGACACCGGGCTCTCTGTCGTCCGATGGGGGCAACGTGTGGGCGCTAGTATGCGAATCGCCGACAGCCGCCCGGCTGAATCCATTGCCGTCAGTGTTGAATACTTGCGACGAAATTTCCCCGATATCGAATGCCACTTTGGCCCATGGAGCGCAGCCGCAGTTGGCCAATGGCTTAGCGACGCCGAACTCATTGTCGCAAGCCCGGGCGTGGCCATTGCGGGGCCCGCGTGTGACCCGGCCATCGCGCGCGCCGTCGCGCAAGGCAAAAAAATCATTGGGGATGTCGAGCTTTTCGCGCTCCACTACGCGATCAACCCTGCGCCCCCCCAAAGCGTAGCAACTGCTAAGACAGGAAGGAAACCTAACGTGATCGGCATCACCGGCTCCAACGGCAAATCTACCGTGACCGCGATGGCCGGCGCTATGTGCGCCGCCGCTGGGCTGCACACGGTTGTGGCGGGCAATATCGGCTTGCCGGTGTTGGATGCACTTGCCAATGTAGGAGTCGCAGGCGAACCGGATGTGTATGTGCTGGAGTTGTCGAGCTTTCAATTGGAGACCACATCAACCCTGCAACTAGATGCCGCGACGATGTTGAACTTGTCGCAAGATCATCTGGATCGCTACCGTTCGATGGACGATTATGCAGCAGCGAAAAAGCGAATTTTCTTGCATGCCAAACATCAGGTTCTAAACCGCGATGATGCAATCAGCATGAGCATGCTCGATCCATCGGTTGGGCATACAACTTTTGGGTCGGATGCGGCGTTGACACCAAATGATTTCGGCATGGCACAACATCAACTCATGCACGGAAGTAAAAATTTAATGGCACTTGATGCCCTGCCTATCGCCGGTCTACACAACGCCGCAAACGCACTCGCCGCATTCGCGCTATGTAACGCGATTGGTGTGGATCTTGAAAAATGTGTCAATGGCCTGCGTGAATTCAAAGGTTTGCCGCATCGTTTGGAAAAAGTTGGCGTGATCAACGGCGTGACGTTCTACGATGATTCCAAGGGCACGAATGTTGGCTCTACGGTTGCCGCGTTGAACGGCATGACGGCTCCAGTGATTTTGATTGCAGGCGGCGAGGGCAAAGCGCAAGATTTCTCGCCCCTTGCCGAGCCAATTCGTAAACGCACAAAGGCTGTCGTGCTGATTGGTAAAGATGCCCGCTCGATTGAAAGCGCGATTACGAGCGCTCGTATCGCCTGTATCCATGCAGCTTCGATGGTGGATGCCGTTCAGAGTGCATTTTCGCGCGCTTCTGCAGGCGATGCGGTGTTGTTGTCGCCCGCCTGTGCGAGCTTTGATATGTTTAAAAACTATAAACATCGCGGTGAAATTTTCGCCGACTGTGTACGCGCTTTAAAAGAAAAGTTGGAGACTCGCGATGTTGTATAGCCCAGCCGCACCTCGTGCCGAGTTGGATCTCTCGCTGTTCTGGAGCGTCGTGCTCCTGCTCTCAATCGGCTTAGTGATGGTCTACTCATCGTCGATTGCCATGGCCGAAGCCGAGAAAGTTTCTGGCTATCGCATGAATTATTTTTTAGTGCGCCACGCGATCTATTTGGTCATCGGTATTTTTGCGGGCTTCATCGTGTTTCAAATTCCAATGGCACTGTGGCAGCGTTTTGCGCCGTGGCTGTTTATTGGTGGCGGATTTCTGCTGGTGTTGGTATTAATTCCCGGCATCGGTCACGTGGTGAACGGTAGTCGACGTTGGATTTCGCTGGGCTTTATGACCATGCAGCCGTCTGAACTGATGAAGCTCTTTACAGTCCTGTACGCAGCGGATTACACGGTCCGTAAAGCGGCCTTTATGCATGACTTCAAAAAGGGCTTTTTACCGATGCTGGCGGTAATGGTGTTTACCGGCGCGATGTTGCTGCGACAACCTGATTTTGGCGCACTGGTCGTTGTGACGACGATTGCGATGGCAATTTTATTTTTAGGTGGCCTTAACTGGCGCGTGTTTGCAGGCCTAGTGGTTTTGCTAGCGGTTTCTTTTGTGGCGCTAATTATCTCCTCACCGTATCGCCTGCAACGCATCGTTGGCTTTATGGATCCGTGGGCAGATGCATTTGGCAAAGGCTACCAACTTTCGCATTCACTCATCGCGTTCGGGCGCGGTGAATGGCTGGGTACAGGCTTGGGCGCGAGCGTGGAAAAATTATTTTATTTGCCTGAGGCGCATACCGATTTTCTTCTAGCGGTCGTTGCCGAAGAGTTGGGATTAGTTGGCGTTGCTATTGTGATTGGCCTGTTCGTTTTGTTGATTCACCGCGCCTTCGCCGTCGGGCGGGAAGCCATGATGCGTGAAAAATATTTCGCAGCGTTAACCGCGCAGGGTATCGCAGTATGGATCACGGTGCAGGCTTTCATCAACATGGGCGTGAACATGGGCTTGTTGCCAACAAAAGGGTTAACGCTTCCGTTCTTGTCGTACGGTGGGACGGGTATTTTGATGAACTGTGTGTCCGTCGCTATTTTGTTGCGCATCGATTTTGAAAATCGTGCTCAGACTTCAAAAGTAGGTTCAAAGGTGCGGCGATCATGAATGCTATCGCGACCAAAACCGCCTTGATCATGGCCGCCGGAACGGGTGGACATATTTATCCCGGCTTAGCGATCGCCGAGGTATTGGTGGCGCGCGGCTGGAAGATTGTATGGATGGCAACGCCCGCAGGCATGGAGCATAAGCTGGTCGGTAAAGTTGGCTATCCGCTTGAGGTAGTGAACATGTCCGGTGTACGCAGCAAGGGTGCTGTCGCATGGCTTTTCATGCCGCTAAAATTGCTCCGTGCATTCTGGCAATCGCTGCAAATTATTCGCCGCGTCAAGCCAAACGTCGTGATTTCGATGGGCGGCTACATCGCTTTTCCTGGTGGAATGATGGCCGTGCTGTTGGGCAAGCCGCTCGTGGTGCACGAGCCTGGCGCACATGCAGGTTTGACCAATCGCGTATTGGCATTAATTGCGGATCGGGTATTAGTCGGCTTTCCAAAAACATTTGGACAAGTACCAAAAAATGCAATTGCCAAAGTATTGCCAACACCGAAAAAAGTGGAATGGCTCGGCACGCCGGTGCGCGCCTCAATTGCCGAATTGGCCGCGCCTGAATTACGTTTTGCTAATCGCGTTGGCGCCATTCGTTTGTTGGTTGTCGGCGGTAGCTTGGGAGCAAAAACAATGAACGATTTGGTGGTGGCCGCGCTGGCAACATTGCCCGTATCGCAACGCCCAGAAGTGATTCATCAGGCCGGTGAAAAAAATGCGGAGGAATTGTTGGCAACCTATCGCGTTGCTAATGTAGATGCCAAGGTGCTGCCGTTCATCGACAACATGGACGAGATGTACAGCTGGTGCGATGTCATGTTGTGCCGATCTGGCGCGATCACCGTGGCCGAATTAGCCGCTGCGGGAGTCGCCAGCATCCTAGTGCCGCTACCTTATTTTGTTGCCGAGGAACAACTTGCAAACGCCCAATTTCTAGCTGAAGCCAGCGCCGGTGTTGTCGTAAATCAACTTGAAGTGACACCAAAGGCTTTGGCGAAAATAATCACTGAATTCACACGTGAGCAATGTCAGAAAATGGCCGCGCAGGCGCGCGCATTGGGCAAGCCAGGCGCAACCGCCGCTTGTGCACAAGTTTGTATGGAAATAGCGAAATAAAGAAATAGAGATATGAAACATAAAGTCAAAAAGCTTCACTTTGTTGGCATTGGCGGCTCGGGTATGTCGGGCATTGCCGAGGTGTTGCTCAACCTTGGGTATCAGGTGTCGGGGTCAGATTTGACTGAGAACGCTGCTGCGAAACGACTCAAAAAGCTGGGTGCAAACGTCGTGATTGGGCATGCCGACAGCAATATTGCGGGCGCTGACGTGGTGGTGATTTCTAGCGCCGTTAAGGCGGCGAATCCAGAAGTGGTTGCGGCCAAAGCGGCCGGTGTTCCCGTTGTGCCAAGGGCCATGATGTTGGCCGAATTAATGCGCTTTAAGCAGGGTATTGCGATTGCCGGTACGCATGGCAAAACGACCACCACCAGTTTGATTTCGCATGTCTTAGGTGTGGCAGGCCTGGACCCGACTTGCGTAATCGGTGGCCGCTTAAACTCCATTGGCACGAACGCACATTTGGGACAGGGCGAATATTTGGTAGCCGAAGCGGACGAATCGGATGCCTCATTTTTATACCTGCAACCGATCATGGCCGTCGTCACCAATATCGACCAAGACCACATGGAAACCTACGAGCATGATTTTGCAAAATTAAAAAATGCATTCGTAGAATTTTTGGAGCATCTGCCGTTTTACGGTTTGGCGGTGCTGTGCGCGGATGATCCGAATGTGCGTGAAATTATGCCGCGTCTATCGAAGCCGATTCGCACCTATGGGTTGAGTGAGCACGCTGATTTACGTGCTGTCAATATCACGGCAGTCAACGCACAAATGCATTTCACTGCTATCTCCAAGCGTAATCACATCGGGGATAAACCGAATTTAGATGTCGTGCTTAATTTGCCGGGCCTCCACAATGTCGCGAACGCGCTTTCGGTGATTGCGATTGCGCGGGAGATTGGCGTGAGCGACGAGCACATCGCGCGGGGATTGGCTAGCTTCACGGGTGTCGGGCGACGCTTTCAGCGCTATGGCGAAATTGCTATCCCAGATTTCGAGCATGCGGGTGAGCACGAGGGTGGGCAAGTGAGTGGTCAAAAGA
Organism: Burkholderiales bacterium; assembly: GCA_038206765.1. Lineage (GTDB taxonomy): Bacteria > Pseudomonadota > Gammaproteobacteria > Burkholderiales > Usitatibacteraceae > UKL13-2. The sequence goes on from JBBRAM010000018.1 coordinate 38,596, forward strand.
GGGGGCACTACACGTTGGTCGATGATTACGGCCATCACCCCGTTGAAATGGCCGCGACACTCGCGGCGGCGCGGGGTGCATTCCCCGAACGCCGCATCCTGCTTGCCTTTCAGCCGCATCGCTTCACGCGCACGCGCGATTTGTTTGAGGATTTTGTAAAGGTGTTGTCAACCGTTGATGAGTTAGTGTTGGCCGATGTTTACCCCGCCGGTGAAGCGCCGATTGTCGCCGCCGATGGTCGCGCCTTGGCACGTGCCGTTCGCTTAGCGGGAAAAGTAGAGCCGCTATTTGTGAGCACCGCCGATGAAATTGCAGAAGCCGTCGAGAGCCGCGTGCGCGATGGCGATGTGGTGATTACGATGGGCGCCGGTTCAGTTAGTGGTGTAGCACCGCGCTTGGCAGGCGGCGTGTCATCGACGGGAACGGCGGAATGAACATGGCCGAATCCTTAAACATAAAGACCACATTGCGCGGTGAACTCAAAAACCATGAGCCGATGTCAAAGCACGTCTCGTGGCGCGCTGGGGGCGATGCAAAGCAATTTTACAGGCCTGCGGATCTCGCTGATTTGCAAGCCTTCTTGCCGACATTGCCCGCTAGCGAACCCATTCTGTTTGTGGGTCTCGGGAGTAATTTACTGGTGCGTGATGGCGGCTTTGAGGGTACGGTTATTCTGGTTACGCCAACATTGTCGGGCATTTCGCTCGCGGTAGATGAAGCTTCGAACGAGGCCACAATTGTTACGGCGGGAGCGGGTGTTGCATCACCCCATGTTGCAAAATTTGCCGCCAAGAATCATCTCGCCGCTGCTGAATGGTTAGCTGGTGTGCCGGGCACTGTCGGTGGTGCGTTGGCAATGAATGCCGGCTGCTATGGAACAGAGACTTGGGATCAAGTGGTTAGCTGCGTAACAGTTGACCGCGTGGGTGCGCTGCGCACGCGCACAAAAGCTGATTTCGATATTGGCTACCGGCATGTTGCGGCTCTTTGTCCCGGTGATGAATGGTTTGTCTCGGCACGTTTCAAATTTGTACTGGGCGATGCGGCGACCGCGCAAGCGCGCATCAAAGAATTGTTGGCCAAACGCATGGCTTCGCAACCTCTTGATAAGCCAAATGCGGGTTCGACATTTCGCAATCCGCCAAATGATTATGCGGCTCGCCTGATCGAGTCCAGTGGACTTAAAGGCCACACAATCGGAGGCGCACAGGTTTCAACCAAGCACGCGAATTTTATTATCAATTTAGGCCACGCAACGGCTGCGGATGTTGAATCAATGATCGCGCATATGAAAGCAACTGTTCTCGCGCAGACGGGCGTTGCGTTGGTGCGGGAAGTAAAAATTATTGGAAATCGTTTGGAAAAAACTGTATGAACATCGACGTTAAAAAACTAGGCAGGGTCGCGGTGTTGATGGGCGGTTCTTCTGCCGAGCGCGAAATTTCGCTGCTTTCCGGTAACGGCGTATTGGCCGCGCTGCGCGAAAAAGGCGTTGATGCGTACGCGTTTGATCCAGCCTTTAATTCGCTATTCGATTTGCCACGCGAAAAATTTGATCGTGTCTTTATTGCGCTGCATGGCCGCTTTGGCGAAGACGGTACGGTGCAGGGTGTGCTTGAAACACTCAAGATTCCTTACACCGGCTCAGGTGTGATGGCGAGCGCGATTGCGATGGATAAATGGCGCACCAAATTAATTTGGCAAGCAGCAGGTATTCCCACGCCGCGTTACCACCTGGTGGATAAAACCTCTAACTGGGTCGAGGTGATGAATGACTTGAAACTGCCGCTCATTGTCAAACCTGCCCGAGAAGGCTCCAGCATTGGCATTACAAAAGTGCAAACTGCTGCCGATCTTCCATACGCGTTTGAGTTGGCCTACAAACTTGATCCCCTCGTATTAGCAGAAGAATTCATTGCCGGCCAGGAGTTAACCGCATCGGTGGTGAACAATGAAGTGCTGTCCCTCATTCGCATCGAAGCACCGGAAGGCAAGTATGACTATGCGAATAAATATTTTGAAGATGTCGTGAAGTACCACTGCCCGTCCGGAATTCGTCCGGAGATTGAAGCCGCGATTCGTGCCGATACCTTGAAGGCATTTCGTGTGCTCGGTTGCGACGGATGGGGACGGGCCGACGTAATGTTGCAGGCCGATGGCAGATACGCTTTTTTAGAAATGAACACCGCGCCCGGTATGACCAGCCATTCGCTCGTGCCTATGGCTGGTCGCGCGGCGGGGCTAAGTTATGCCGATTTATGTGTGCAAATTTTATCTGCTGCATCGTTAAAAAATTAATGAACTAACCCGCCGAAAAAATTAAAGCCCAATATGGCAACCGCCAAAAATTCCGATCAGCTGGCAACTCCATTCTTCCGCAGACGCATCGTCGTCATCGGCGTGAGCGCGTGCGCGATGCTGGCGGCAGCGGCGGGTGTGTGGCTAATTTGGCGTGCATTACCCGAGGTGCCGGTGCGCGAGGTAGTTTTTGTCAATGCTTCGTTGGTTGCAAATCTTGAACCCACGGCACCCAATGCACCCACTAAACCGACCGGGTCTATGGTCACTGCGCCAATCGCACCATTCGTACATTTGAAAACAGAAGAGCTCAATCGTGTTGCAGCAGCGGTTGGGATTGCAAAGCTGAATGCATTGCGAGCCGATTTAAATGAAATCAAAGTCGCAGTCGAGCAGCTCGAATGGGTACGGCGCGCCGATGTGCGCCGTCGCTTACCGGACAAAATTGAAGTGCGGATCGAGGAGCATGTGCCCTTCGGTATCTGGCACGAACTAGATAGCGTTCAACCTACGGCAGCTTCACTTGTGTCTCTTGCCAATGCCGCTGCTGAACCAAAATCACTGGCTAGTGAATCCAATACTGAAGATAAAGGCGCCGTTAACGGGATGCTCATCAATAGCTTCGGTGAAGTTTTCAAGGCAAGTTTGCCCAATACCGAATTCGCCGCACTGCCGATCCTAGGTGGGCCACCGGCGGCCTCAAAAGACGTAATCGTTACCTTCGATCAATTTAGAAAACAATTAGTCAGCATTGAGCGGACGCCGCGGGAATTGCAACTATCGGTGCGTCGCGCGTGGACGGTCAAGCTTGATAACGGCGTAGCGCTGGAGCTCGGACGCAACGAAGCCTCGCAGCGACTTCAACGATTTATCCAAGCGCAGTCGCAAATTGTCGAACTCAAGGCAGCCAATATCCATGTCGACCTGCGTTATGCATCGGGGCTCGCACTACGAAATCTATCGAGGGTTGCAAATTTCAAAACCATCGGCGCGCCCGAAAAGCTAGTTTCATCAAAAAGTTCTTCTGCAAAAAACAAAGTTTCTGCGAAGCCCGCTGCAAAGAAAAATGCAAAGAAGGTAAAAACCGTATGAACCAAATTTTAATTGGGGCTCGCCATGAATAAACCGCGTGAAACCAAAAATTTACTGGTCGCGCTTGATATTGGCACCTCCAAAATTATCGCGATCGTTGCCGAAATAAACGACGAGGGCGGTATCGAGGTGCTGGGTCTCGGGCAACACCCGTCGAAGGGGCTAAAAAAAGGTGTGGTTGTCAATATTGAATCCACGGTCCACGGTATTCAGCGGGCGCTCGAAGAAGCAGAGCTTATGGCTGACTGCAAAATTCGCGATGTGCTGACCGGCATCGCAGGCTCGCACATCAAGAGCTTCAATTCGCACGGCATGGTGGCAATTAAGGATAAAGAAGTCTCGCAATTTGACGTCGATCGAGTGATCGAAACCGCGCGTGCGGTAAACATCCCGATGGATCAACAAATCCTTCATATCCTTACGCAAGAATTCATTATCGACGGCCAAGAAGATGTGCGCGAACCGGTCGGCATGAGTGGTGTTCGCTTGGAAGTCAAAGTTCATATCGTCACGGGTGCCGTCAGCGCCGCGCAAAACATCATGAAATGCGTGCGACGCTGCGGGCTGGAAGTGCGTGATCTCGTTTTGCAACCGCTTGCCTCAGCCATTGCTGTATTAAGCCAGGACGAAAAAGATTTGGGTGTATGTTTGGTTGATATTGGTGGCGGCACGACCGATATTGCAGTCTTTACCGGTGGCTCAATTCGCCACACGGCGGTGATTCCGATTGCGGGCGATCAAATCACGAACGATATCGCGATGGCGCTGCGGACGCCCACTAAAGATGCCGAGGATATTAAGATCGCGCACGGCTGCGCATTGCGGCAAATGGCAAGCGTGAACGATGTGATTGAAGTGCCCGGTGTGGGCGAACGTGAGCCGCGCCAGTTGTCGCGCCAGACCCTTGCTGAGGTGATTGAGCCGCGCGTGGAAGAGCTGTATTCACTGATTCAGCGTGAGCTTCGTGCGAGTGGCTTTGAGGAATTACTCTCGTCAGGAATTGTACTCACTGGTGGTAGCGCAGCTATGCAAGGCATGGTTGAGTTGGGTGAAGAGGTGTTCCACATGCCGGTGCGACTAGGCGTCCCAAACTATAACGGTGGGTTGTCGGAGGTGGTGCGCAATCCGCGTTTTTCTACCGTTGTTGGTTTGTTGCTTTCAGGATTAGAGCAGAAAAAACGTGACGAGCATGTGCGGTTGCACTCGGCTAATTTTAAGAGCGTATTTGAGCGCATGGCTTCATGGTTTAAAGGAAATTTCTAATAAAAGCGCGTGATTTTTTGTTTAACGAGAAATGAAATTTTTAATTTGAGTTGTTTTTATGAGTTGTACCTTGTTCCACAACAGCAGAGGAGAATCAAAATGATCGAAGTTATTGATGCAGAACAGCCGGAAGCCGTTATTAAGGTAATCGGTATTGGTGGTTGCGGCGGCAACGCCGTTGACCACATGATCGGATACGGCGTATCCGGTGTTGAATTTATTTGCGCCAATACTGATGCACAGGCGCTCAAACGCAATCAGGCGAAAACGGTGATGCAGCTTGGCGGCACCACTACACGCGGCTTGGGTGCAGGAGCGAACCCCGATGTCGGGCGCCAAGCAGCGATTGAAGATCGCGAACGCATTGCCGAAATGATTCAGGGTGCGGATATGCTCTTTATCACCGCTGGTATGGGCGGCGGCACCGGCACGGGTGCGGCACCGATCGTGGCCGAAATCGCCCGCGAAATGGGCGTATTGACGGTTGCGGTAGTGACAAAGCCATTCGCGTTTGAAGGCAAACGCATGAAGGCAGCGAACGCCGGTATTGAAGCGCTCAAGCAACACGTCGATTCGCTCATCATCATCCCAAATGATCGGTTGATGGAAGTATTGGGTGAAGACGCAACCTTTGAGGACGGTTTCAAAGCTGCCAACGATGTGTTGCATGGCGCGGTGGCGGGTATTGCTGAAATCATTAATTGCCCCGGTATCGTGAACGTCGATTTTGCCGACGTACGTACCGTCATGAGCGAGAACGGTGTCGCGATGATGGGCTCAGCGATGGCATCAGGTGCGGATCGTGCGCAAGTCGCCGCGGAACGTGCAGCCGCATCCCCATTGCTTGAAGATGTGAACCTCACCGGCGCACGCGGTGTGTTGGTCAACATCACGGCAAACAAATCGTTGAAGCTCAAGGAAGTGCATGAAGTCATGAACACCATCCGCAGCTTCACAGCTGAAGACGCCACCGTGATTTTCGGCAGTGTTTTTGATGAGGATATGGGTGACCAATTGCGCGTGACGATCGTGGCCACTGGCTTGGGCGGTAGCATCGCCAAGAAGCAGCCGCAAATGGTTTATTCGGCACCAGTGATGCAACGTACGGGCACAGATGATGCCGTAGGTGCTGTAATGTCCTCACCGGCTGGCGCCATCAACTACGCGGATCTCGACACCCCAGCCGTAACTCGCCGGCGCCGTGATGCGACAGTTTCGGCTATGCAGCAATCCGGCGTTGAGATGTACGACATCCCGGCGTTTTTGCGAAAACAAGCAGACTAAAAAAATTAGCCTGTAGCGCCAGATTCAGCCCGCGCGAACCTCTGCCGTGCGGGCTGGATTGCTGTCTTTGGAATTTACATTACCCAATATATTTCCGAGTAACCCCGAAGTCCGCGAAACGGTGGAAAGTGAGACGCGACATGTTTAAAAAATTCATTTATGTTTTTAGTATTTTGATTTTATTATGTGCGTGCGCTCATACCAAGTACTCGAAACCTGTCGATATGAAAGTCGAGTGGAAAGAGTTCTCAACGATCGTCAACGACAAACGGATTTCCTTCCAATTCCCTGTTAACAAAAGTGACCTTACGAATTTCTCGTTTCAGCCGAACCCGGTTCCTGACAAGTACGATAAGTTTTTTCGCATCATTTGACAGCAAGTTGGCCTTTCAGTTGGCGTTATCAATGTCCATACTGATTACAATATTTCAATGGCCGTTGTGCCAAATGAATCTAACGAGGTAATGCTAGCGAAGTCTGCATCAGAACTTTCTGCTGCTTTTGAACAACAGCGAAAAATTAAAATGGCAAACCCCAACGTGTCATTTTTTTGGGTTGTTACTGATCAACGTGTCGTAAATTTTGGTGGAACCGAGTGGGTAGCAATTAGACGGGTTGACGATGAGGCTCGCGATCAAGCTGCAACTGACAATTACTACACGCGCTTCGATGCCTCGCATTTAATTTCTTTTGGCATCCGATTTGGGCAAGGAACGGCGCGGGATCCCGTAGCTATTGCTGAGCTTAGGAAACAGAGCGAGCAAGTATTGGCATCAATAAAAATTTCTCCTATTTAGGTTTAGTGTTGGAAACGCCTAACCTAAGCGATGTTTACTGCATGGTCCAAGCTTGAAGCTGCTAAAATGGTCACAATATAGTCATTATTGCTTTAAGTCTTTCGCATAAAGACAAACGTATCAAAGCATAGCGCTGCTCCCAGCAGCACTGGTCACCCCAAATTCCATGATCAAACAACGCACCCTAAAAAATAAAGTTCGCGCCACGGGCGTGGGCGTGCACCTTGGTCATCGGGTGGAGATGATGTTGCGGCCTGCGGCACCCGATACCGGCATTGTTTTCTGCCGTACTGACATGCCGGGTGCGCCAATGGTGCGTTCCCATGCCTTGAATGTGAACGATACGCGGCTCTCAACCCGGATCGAAAATCCAGAATCGGGTGCGCGGGTTTCGACCGTAGAGCATTTGATGTCGGCCTTCGCCGGGCTGGGAATTGATAACGCTTACGTCGATTTATCGGCGGAAGAAGTGCCGATTATGGATGGCAGTGCCGGGCCGTTTGTGTTTTTGCTGCAATCGGCAGGCATTGAGGAACAGGCGAAAGCAAAAAAATTCGTTCGCGTTAAAAAAACAATTGAGCTAAAAGATAAGGATCGATTAGTGCGCCTGGAGCCGTTTAATGGTTTCAAATTGAAATTCGCGATTGATTTCGACCATCCCGTGTTTGACGATTCCGCATCGGAAATTGAGATCGATTTTGCCAATGTTTCATTTATCAAAGAAGTCGCCCGCGCCCGGACGTTCGGCTTCACTCATGAGGTTGAAGCGATGCGCTCGATGGGTTTGGGGCGCGGCGGTTCACTCGATAACGCGATTGTGATTGACGATTTTCGCGTTCTCAATGATGGCGGTTTACGTTTTGACGATGAATTTGTTAAACACAAGGCGCTCGATGCCGTCGGCGACTTATATATGCTTGGCCATCCGCTAATTGGCGCGTTTTATGGCGTGAAATCCGGCCATGCCATGAACAACCAGCTGGTTCGGGCGCTACTCGCCGACGTATCCGCCTGGGAATTTGTGACCTTTGACAAGCGTGATGCTTTGCCTCGGGCGTTTGGAAATATGTCGTTGGTGTCGGTTTGATGTTGGCAAACCAAAGAAAAACGCGATGATCGGTCTTCGTATTCTATTTTTGGTCGCGATGCTGGCCGTTTCGATCACGTTTTTGGGCTATCTGTTTACCCAAAATCCAAAGCTGCTCCGGCTCACCAAAATCATTCTTAAAGTCACTGCAGGCTTTGTCGTACTGGTTGCTGTTGTTTATATCCTTGAGCGCTTGTTTTTTCTCTAATTTTTCCCCGAAGTTTTTTCTAAGGCCATGAATTTTTAGTAAACACCCTATTTGCTGGGTTTTTTGGAGTTCGTAAGCGCCCGCTCACGTCGCCCCTGAATCTTCTTTAATGTCTCTTTTAAGGGTGAATCAGAAAGCTGACTAGCCAATTCTGCCATGGCGTCGGCTGGCATAGGAATATTCGCGATAATGGTTCGCCGAACTGGTTTTGGTTCCACAATGACCCCAAAATACTCGGGTTGCACCAGTAGTTTAATTGCTGTAACCTCTTGTTCCTGCTTTTGATTTTCCGAAATGTTGCGATTTATTTTGTCTTGCAAATTTTTTTGGAACGCCACCAGCAACCGCGGCATCATCTGTTTCAAACTTGTCGCAACGGCCCCGTTGGCCACCGCAATAACCAGCGTCGTTCCCTCCACTGCAGCAATTCGACTTGATTCGCTAAGGTGAATCAAATTCGCGGGGATGGATTCGGCATATGTTTTTTGAAGGCGGGAAATCAGTTGAGCCTTGCGCATCATCGGCGCAATACCCTCATCCTCGCTAATTAGTGCTCGCAAAGGTTTAAAGCCGCTTTTTTGCCTACTGCCAAATGTTTTCATGTGGCTTAGACGGATGCCTGCACTGAGGTCGCATCAAGTTGTAAAGGGTTTGGTATGAACATTATTTTGGTATCCGATTCATTGGCGAAAAGCCGAATTGTCACGATCTCGCAATCGCAGATTATGATGGCGGTCATGGGCTTCGTCAGCGCGGGCTTTATGTTAGCACTTGGCACCTATTGGGTGACCATGAAATACGCGGTGGATATCCAAAACCCGTTTATCCAGAGCCTGATTTCTACGCTCACCCAACAGCAAACCGCTGAAGCTGAAAAAGACATGCGAGAGCAGTTAAGCTCGCTGGCAGTCAAGTTGGGCGAATTGCAAGCGCGCTTAATGCGCTTGGATGCCTTTGGCGAGCGGCTCGGCAAAGCGGCGGGTGTTAAATCCAACGAATTCCGCTTTTCCGAAACGCCTGGACAGGGCGGACCGATGCCGTCAGAAGCGCTTTCTGGCCAAATTTCTAAGCGTGATTTTGAGATTCGTTTAAGCGAAATTTCCCGCGCCTTAGACGACCGTGCCGATAAGCTTGGTGTGCTTGATTCGGTATTGATGGATGGCCGCTTGGCCGCCAAAGCGATCCCCACAACGATGCCAGTCGAGACGGGATATTATTCCTCCAATTTTGGCTACCGGATTGATCCGTTCAATGGCCGCAGCACCTTCCATACCGGAATTGATTTTACCGCCGCACCGGGTTCGCCCATTTTGGCCGCTGCTGGTGGGGTTGTTGCCGCTGCTGAGTGGCACAACGAATACGGCAATATGATTGATGTGAACCACGACAATGGCCTCACAACCCGCTACGCCCACCTTTCTAAAATGCGCGTCAAGCAAGGCGATATTGTCCTCAAAGGCCAGTTAATCGGCGATTTGGGCTCGACTGGCCGTGCCACCGGCCCGCATTTGCATTTTGAAGTCCGCGAAAACAGCGTGCCGCTCAACCCAAACCGCTTCCTCAATTTTGCCCGCGCCCAGCAGCCTGCTCAGGCTACTAAAACCGCTGCCGCCCCGTAGTTCCCCTGCATATTTCGCCGAGCAACCGCCTTTTCGGCAGTGCTGCTCGCCTGCGTTTGCCTAAAACGCCCCCACACCAGCAACATGCCTTGCGATTGCGGGGGCGATTGATCGGTAACTTCCGATGGAAATTCAGGCACACTGCACACACTTTAATTTTTAGATTCAATTCCGATTTATTTTCGACTAATTTTCCAATCCCCCAACAATAAAACGACAACTTTTCGACTATTTTTGAGTTCTAGATGATGTCCAAAAGTTCGCTGTTGACCAACCTCCGATTGAAAGCACCTCATGTTTGAAGCCTTTTTAAAATCCATTTTCGGTAGCCGTAATGAGCGCTTGTTAAAACAATATCGCAAGCGTGTCATTGCGATCAACGCCCTTGAGCCCGCAATGGCGGCGTTGAGCGATGAACAACTTCGCGCCAAGACCGATGAATTTAAAGAACGTCACGCTAAGGGCGAGACCCTCGATGCTCTCCTGCCCGAAGCCTTTGCCACCGTGCGCGAAGCTGGCAAACGCTCTCTCGGCATGCGCCATTTTGATGTGCAAATGATTGGCGGCATGGTCCTGAACGACGGCAAAATAGCCGAGATGCGCACCGGAGAGGGCAAAACCTTGATGGCAACGCTGCCATCCTACTTGAACGCCATCAGCGGCAAGGGTGTGCATGTGGTAACCGTCAACGATTACCTTGCTAAACGCGATTCGGAATGGATGGGCAAGCTGCACAGTTTCTTGGGCCTAACGGTTGGCTGCAATCTTTCACAAATGCAGCATGATGAAAAGCAAAAAGCGTTCGCTGCCGATATCACATACGGCACCAACAATGAATTCGGTTTCGACTATCTGCGCGACAACATGGTCACCAATGCTGGCGAGCGCGTCATGCGCGGCTTGAATTTTGGCATTATTGATGAGGTCGATTCGATCCTGATTGACGAAGCCCGCACGCCGCTTATCATCTCAGGCCAAGCAGAAGATTCAGCGGCGATGTACGTCAGCATTAACAAACTCATCCCCACCTTAAAGCCGCAAGAAACCGAAGAAGGCGAAGGCGACTTTTGGGTCGATTTAAAACAACATCAAGTCACGCTATCCGAAACCGGCCATGAAAACGCCGAGCGTTTGATGGTGGAGCACGGTCTGCTGCCCGATGGCGCATCGCTTTACGATCCCGCCAACATCATGCTCATGCATCACCTCTATGCCGCCGTGCGCGCGAACGCGCTCTACCATCGCGATCAGCATTATGTGGTGCAAGGTGGCGAAGTGGTGATTGTTGATGAATTCACCGGCCGTATGATGACTGGCCGCCGCTGGTCGGAAGGTCTGCATCAAGCGGTCGAGGCGAAAGAGGGCGTGAAGATTCAGAATGAATCGCAAACCCTGGCCTCAATCACGTTCCAAAATTATTTCCGCCTGTATTCAAAACTCTCAGGCATGACTGGCACGGCGGACACCGAAGCGTTTGAATTCCAGTCGATTTACAACTTAGAAACAGTCATTATTCCGCCGAACAAGCCGATGGTGCGTAAAGATACCAACGATCTCATTTACATCACGGCGAAAGAAAAACACCATGCGCTGGTGATGGACATTCAAGATTGCTACGAGCGCGGCCAGCCCGTATTGCTGGGCACGACCTCGATTGAAAATTCAGAACTATTGTCCGAGTTATTGATGAAGGAAAAGCTCCCGCACCAAGTGCTCAACGCGAAGCAGCATGCGCGTGAAGCCGATATCGTGGCCCAGGCAGGCTCACCCAAAGCAATTACAATTGCCACCAATATGGCCGGCCGTGGCACCGACATCGTGCTTGGCGGCAACCCCGAGGCCAGCATTCATGCGGTTGAAGCCGATGAAGCATTGAGCGCAACAGAAAAAGAAGCAAAGATCGCCGAGATCAAAACCAATTGGCAAAAAGTTCACGATGAAGTTGTAGCCACCGGTGGGCTACATATTGTCGGCTCCGAGCGCCATGAATCGCGCCGCATTGATAACCAGTTACGTGGCCGCGCCGGTCGTCAGGGCGATCCTGGATCATCGCGTTTTTATCTGTCGTTCGAAGATCCTTTGTTGAAGATTTTTGCCGGTGATCGCTTGAAAGCGATCATGGCACGACTCAAGATCCCCGAAGGCGAAGCCATCGAGGCCAGCATCGTTTCACGCTCGATCGAAGGTGCGCAGCGCAAGGTGGAGGCGCGCAACTTTGATATCCGCAAACAATTGCTCGAATACGATGACGTCGCCAACGACCAGCGTAAAGTGATTTACACCCAACGCAATGAATTGCTCGACGCGCAAGATATCTCCGAGACCACCGCCGCCATGCGCGGTGATGTCCTACGCGAGACCGTGCAGCAATATGTGCCCGCCGAAACAGTGGAAGAGCAATGGGACATCGATGGCCTGAAACGCGCTCTGGGCGCGGACTTTAACATGGTTGCCCCGATTGATGATTGGGTTAAAAATGATGCGGAACTCGATAGCGAAAAAATAGCCGAGCGCATTATTGCGCAGGCCGATGCCGACTATAAAGCCAAGTTTGCCAATGTTGACCAGCCGCTGTTACACCAATACGAACGCGCCGTAATGTTGCAGGCGATTGATTCGCATTGGCGCGAGCATTTGTCCTCACTCGATTATTTGCGCCAGGGCATTCATTTGCGCGGCTATGCGCAGAAGCAGCCGAAGCAAGAATATAAACGTGAAGCGTTCGAATTATTCAGCGGCATGTTGGACGGTATCAAACGCCAAGTGACGCAGATTCTGGTCAACGTCCGCGTTGAGACCCAAGAGCAAGTCGAAGCCGCCGAAGCCGCTGCCGAAGCCGCATTAGCCGCCCAAGCCAAGAATGTGCAATACACCCATGCGGAATTTAATGAGGCTGAAGCGGGTGGTGAAGCTGCTATCGAGGCCAGTGCTGCCCCGCAAGCTACTCCCGAGCCATTTGTCCGCGAAGGTGTAAAGATCGGTCGGAATGATCCTTGCTGGTGTGGGAGTGGGAAGAAGTATAAGCAGTGTCATGGGAAGTTGTCGTAAGCCGGATAGGCCTGATTCGCGCAACTCAATTCGCGTCCGCGATGCTCGCCGCGTAGTTGGCAAAGGCGAGCATACGGCTGCGCATTTCGAACGCGACCTGAGCTGCTCGCCACGCTTTCCAATAGCGTGCTAAATGGGAATTAGTTGAAATCGCAGTTAGGCACTTCCCCCAGTAAAAGGGATATTGATGGGGATTTCCGGCGGCGCTGTGATCTATTACTCGTATCGGTCCGATAAGTTTTGTTTGCCCAGTTAAGCAAAACAGTGAATCATGAGCGTTCCTGCGGTTATGCCTAAAAATGAAATCACGATGGGGTAGTGGAAAATGTTTGATACGTTTAAAGCTGCGTTTCAGCCTGACTAAGAAGTGACCACTAACCGGGCGACAACATCGTTAGTAGGTGCTGCGAGGGATAAACTTCAAACGTTGCTCACACTATTTGGTGGTCAGTCGTTCAACAACGGTATTTATCGCATCATTGCGTTAGATAACGTTTCTTATTGGAATGACTTAGTTGCAGCCCCATTCCCTGTTCTTTCTGGGCGGATAAATTGTTTCGCGGTCGACTGGATGGGCCGTGTATTTGCGATTGATTCCGCAAGCTTGGTAGACAGAAGTCCTAGCGTCGTTATGCTCGAACCGGGAACTGGGGAAGCATTGGCGATACCTTGCAATATTGCGAGCTTCCACGAAAGTGAACTCATTCAGTACCGCGAAGAGGCATTAGCTGAAAGTTTCTTTCAGCAGTGGATTCGCAGCGGCGGTCAGTCGCCGGGCTTTTCACAATGCATTGGATATAAAAAGCCTTTGCTTCTTGGTGGACATGACACGATCGACAATTTGGTTGTTTCGGATTTAGATGTTTACTGGACTATTTCTTCCCAATTGATTCAAAAAATAAAAGGAGTCGCACCGGGGACATTAATTAATAGGGCCAGCATTGCGTAACGATTTGAATGCCTAGCATCGAATTAAATTGTCGCGCAGAATAACCGGCGGGAATGGCGTTGTATGTTTTGACGATCTGAAACCGCTTTAAGCCCTATCGCCCGCTAACGACGCTCTCAAGCAATTTTCGCTTCGCAAGTTAAGCCATCGACCGACGCTGCAACCCGAATCATGTCCTTCAACACCTTCAAATCAACATCCGTCAATCGCTTGATATAAAGGCAACCCTTGCCCACTTTGTGCTTCCCGAGCTTCGCCAAATGCGATTCAAATTTCGGATTACCAGCGCCGATATAAAGCACCGTATTGGCCTTGCGCGGGGAGAATCCGATGATCATCCAATCTAGTTCTCGACCACTTGCATATTTGAGTTTTTGCGAGCCGAATCCGACGATAGCGGTGCCCCACATTTTGGCCTCGGCCTTAGTCGCGGCAGCCATCAATTTCACAATTTCTCGTGCGTCCTCGCGCTGTCCTTCATCGGCTACAGATTCGATGAATTGTTCGACGCTTGCCTCTGTTTTTTTGGTTTTGAGTTCGGCTTTTGGCATGGCTCACTCCTAAAACATTTTTCCTAAGATCAATCCGGTATAGGCATTTCATCGATTTGCGCCGGATAAAGGTGCTGACAAAGCCTCCATTCGTGCATGGGTTGGTCGTCAACATAGAAAGTTGGTTTGGGCAAAAAACCATCAAAACAATCGGTAATGCCAAATTCAAGAGCTGTCGATTTGCAATATTCTGCACCACCGGAACTCCACAGATAAAGCGTCGTACCTGCCGCCTTCAGCTTGCGAATTTGCGCAATCACAGCGGGCATGGGGATTCGCTTCTGCCCGAAGGAGCGCACGATGGTGTCATCAATATCGAAGTAAACAATTCGCTTCATTTGCAATTCCTACAGTGAAATGTTGAAGCGATTACTGCCTAAAACGCCGCGCCAGGACTAGAGTTTGAGAGAATACCATATGATTTTCTAAGCTGTCTTCGCAACCGTTAGCCGAATAAACTTCGCGTGCAGTTCATCTTTCGTCTCAGCAAAATCGAGCGGAATGCAATCAACTGGGCAGACCTCGCGGCATTGCGGGGTATCAAAATGGCCAACGCATTCGGTGCATTTTGAGGCGTTGATTTCATAGATTTCAACACCCTGATAAATAGCGCCGTTCGGGCACTCGGGCTCGCAGACGTCGCAGTTGATGCATTCATCGGTAATTTTGAGTGCCACGGCTTTACGTCCCTACTTCCCGACTTTTCCAGCGAGGGCGGCGGCAACAAGTGGGTGCACAAAATCTCGCACATCGCCACCCAGCACCGCGATTTCGCGAACGATAGTGGCCGAGACGAACATGTATTTATCGGACGGCGTTAAAAACATCGTTTCGACACCTGGGTTGAGCTTGCGGTTCATGCCGGCCATTTGGAATTCATATTCAAAATCAGACACGGCACGCAAGCCGCGCAGGATTACGCTGGCATCTTGCGCGGTTAAAAATTCCGACAATAGCCCACCGAAGCCGACGACTTTTACATTTGGAATTCCCTTCAGTACATCGCGGGCAATGCCGACGCGCTCTTCGAGGGTGAAGAGCGGGCGTTTGTTTTGGCTGTGTGCCACGGCGACGATCACTTCGCCAAACAATTTTGCAGCGCGTGCGACCAAATCTTCGTGGCCGTGGGTGATGGGGTCGAATGTTCCTGGATAAACGGCGCGGATCATGGCTTTACCTGTGGGTGAATGACTTCTGCGGATAGTAGCGCAAAAAACGCCTTGCCTGCGCGCCCTTCGCGCAAGATATGCCAATCAGCGTTGCCATCTGATCCATGAAGCGAGGAAATGACGTCGGCTAACGGTTCATGCCATTCTGCATAAACGCAGCCATCAGGCTTCAAACAGCGTGGCAGTTTGGGCAATAATTTAGGCAAATAATCCGAGGCAAACGGTGGATCGATGAAAATGACGTCGAATTTCTTGTCCGTGGCGTCGATAAATTGCAACGCGTCGGTTGAAATGACTTCACATTGGGCGGCTTTCAGGAGGACGATATTGCGCTTTAAGGCCTCGACCGCGCTACGGTTGGTTTCCGTGAGCACTACCGACGCAGCGCCCCTTGAGGCTGCCTCAAAACCCAGCGCGCCGCTACCGGCAAAGAGGTCGAGGCAGTCTAAATCCGTCATCGTCTGCCCCAGCCAGTTAAACAACGTCTCGCGCACCCGATCCGCCGTCGGGCGCAAACCCAGCGCATCGGGGAATTCAATCACCCGGCTGCGAAATGCGCCGCCGATGATGCGAACGCGGTTGCGGCCTTGAGGGATACCGGAAAGGTTGTGTGCCGATGCTCTGGTGGGGGCGGGTTGTTTGCGGGGCATGGTGGTGAAACTGTGCGCTATCAAGCGGGGTGGAAAGTAAGTTGGAGCTGGATCAAAATCGACGAGGGCTCGTTCGTTGGGTGCTTGTGTGATGCCTTTGCATTTGGCATGATAAATCGCAGATTATGGAAGTGAAAGGAACGCATCCACTTCAATCTCGACCAAATGATCCACGTCGATCAACCGCGAAACCTGCACCATCGTCGACGCAGGCCGAACAGCACCAAAAAATTCGCCATGCACACGGCCGATCGTTTCCCAATCGGCTATGTTGGTGACGAACATGCGCGTGCGCACTACATCAGTCATCGCCGCCCCCGCCTCCTGCAAAGCACGCTCAATTGTTTGCAATGCATAGCGCGTTTGAGCAGGGGCGTCGCCGACCCCGACAACCTTGCCGTGCTCATCAGTCGCGGTCGTGCCCGCAACCCAGATGTGATCGCCAATACGAACCGCGCGGCTGTAGCCGACGATGGCTTCCCATGGGGCGTTGGAGGTGATGTTTTGGCGACTGCTCAAAGATTTAAACCTGAGGATTTATTGCGAAAATAAATGGCAACAGCAAAGCCTTCAAACAGCACGCCCATCCCCAGGAATAGCCAATCTGGAGAGTAATCGCGCCACATTGGCCCAAGCGCTGTTACGATTATTATTAGGCCGAACAGGCCAAGAAACACGGGACCAAGGGGCAGCCGTTTCTTCGCGCCGATCCCATACGTTCTTTTGCTAATCGCTAACAATTCAGCGTTCTTCTCAAGCTCGGAAGCGCATGCAGTCGAGCAAGCGACGCCATGAGTGGATTCTTTGCAACAGGCTGGACAAATACCCTTTCCGCAATATCTACAGATGCCGATAGCTACCGACTGTTGATGCGTAAAGCAATTCATAACGCCTCCAAAATTTTTTCGATGCGCAGCGACTACATCATGCAAAACGCAGCTATCTTATTCCCGTCCAAATCCCGAAAATAGGCGCCATAAAAATTGCTGCCACGCGCGCCGGGCGCGCCTTCATCCTTGCCGCCTAGTTCTAGCGCCTTTGCATGCACGGCGTTGACCTGATCGGGCTTTAACATGACAACTGAGATCATCGTGCCGTTGCCGACCGTGGCAGGCTTACCATTGAAGGGTGTCATGACTGAGAACATCGGTTTGTCAAAACTCACGCCCCAGCCAACGCCGCGTTCGAAGTCCATGAGCCGTTTGATGCCGATAACTTCAAACAGGGCATCGTAAAAAGCCGCAGCTTTCGCCAAATCGTTGGTGCCTACTGTGGTGTATCCGATCATGGTGCTCTCCTCGTCAAAGGTTGAAAATTATTCCCACTCAATCGTCGCCGGCGGCTTACCACTGACATCGTAAACAACCCGGTTAAATCCGCGCACTTCGTTGATGATGCGGTTCGAGACTTTACCCAACAACGCATAAGGCAACTCAGCCCAATGCGCGGTCATGAAATCGGTAGTCTGCACGGCACGAAGTGCTACAACATTTTCATAGGTGCGACCATCGCCCATCACGCCGACACTTTTCACCGGCAAATAGACGGCAAACGCTTGAGCGACTTTGTCGTACCAGCTCACCCCGTTTTCATCTTTAGAGTTGCGTAATTCTTCGATAAAAATTGCATCAGCTCGCCGCAATAAATCGGCAGCGGGTTTAGTGACTTCGCCCAAAATCCGCACGCCCAAGCCGGGGCCGGGGAATGGGTGACGGTAGACCATTTCAGGTGCCAAGCCTAGCTCAATACCCAGCTTGCGGACTTCGTCTTTGAACAATTCGCGCAGCGGTTCCAGCAATTTCAGATGCAGCGTATCGGGTAAACCGCCTACGTTGTGATGCGATTTGATGGTGTTCGCTTTTTTTGTTTTGGCAGAGGCGCTCTCAATCACGTCAGGATAAATCGTGCCTTGCGCCAACCATTTTGCGTTCTTCAATTTTGCCGATTCACGCTGAAATACTTCTACAAACACGCGACCAATGATTTTGCGTTTTTGCTCGGGATCAGCAACGCCTTTGAGTTGGTTCAAAAAGTCATCCGCCGCATCGACGTAAATCACTTTCATGTGCAAATGATCTGTGAAGGTCTTTTTCACCTGCACGGATTCGTTCAAACGCATCAAGCCGTTGTCGACATAAACACAAGTGAGCTGGTCACCAATCGCTTTGTGAATGAGGGCTGCGGCGACGGAAGAATCCACGCCACCACTCAAACCCAAAATCACTTCATCTGTGCCCACTTGCTCACGGATTTTGGCGACGGCTTGCGGGATATATTCAGGCATATTCCAGTTTGATTTGCAGCCACAAATTTCATGCACAAAACGGCTCAACATCGCCGCACCTTGCGTGGTGTGGGTGACTTCCGGATGAAATTGCACGGCATAAAATTGGCGTGCTTCGTCGGCCATGGCAGCGAACGGCGTGGTCTCATTTGACGCGATGACTTTGAAGCACGGGGGCAGTTCTGTGACCTTGTCGCCATGCGACATCCACACATCTAACAGGCCGTGACCACTAGCATTGGTGCGGTCTGCAATGGAATTGAACAATTTGGAATGGCCGTGCGCGCGGATTTCAGCGTAGCCGAATTCCCGTACCAAACCGTTCTCCACCTTACCGCCCAGTTGCGCGGCCATAGTCTGCATCCCATAGCAAATTCCTAGTACCGGTACGCCCAGTTCAAAGACGATTTGCGGCGCGCGGGCGGTGTCTTCTTCGGTAACGGAAGCATGGCTGCCCGATAAAATAATCCCGCTTGGTTGGTACGCTTTGATGTCGGCGTCCGGCATGTCGAATGGATGCAATTCGCAATAGACGCCGGCCTCGCGCACGCGGCGGGCGATGAGTTGGGTGACTTGCGAACCGAAATCGAGGATGAGAATTTTGTCAGTCATGTTGGGCTTATGTTGGGCTTACTAAAGGTTATTTCACGTCAGCAGGATTGGATGTGGCGGCTGGCTCAACATGGTGCGCCGGTACACCATGGGTATTAAAATAGCGCCAGGCGAGCCCTAGGCCCATTGCCTGCAAAATGGCAGCAAGAAAAAACGGTGCGCCAATCCGCCAATCGCCAGCAGGGTAGTGGCTCACGGTTGCCAAGAGCTGCGTGCCAACGAGTGGTGCGACCACGATCGAGATACTCGACAATGACTGGAGTGAGCCCATGAGCGCACCCTGTTCTTTTGGATCGGTTGCTTTGGAAACAATGCCCTGCATCGCTGGCCCGGCGGCAAAGGCCAAGAAATTAGCGACGATGATGATGTAGAACATCCAGCCATCGGTGGCGAGGCCATAGGCTAAGAAGGCCAACATGCTACTTGTGAGGCCGATGAGTGAAAGTTTTAATTCGCCGAAGCGCTTCATCAATTTGGCGAGCAGCACCGCTTGCACAACGGCGGCGGTTAAACCAACAAAGAACAGTGAAATACCGTTCTCACGAGGACCCCAGCCAAATTTAAAATGCGCATAGAGCACCCATGTGGTTTGCAGCAAAAATTGCGCGAAGGTCGATAGCGCAAACACGACAATAAGCCCGCCAATGTCGCGCCGCGTAAACAAGCGGGCGACCGATGAGAAAGGGTTGGCTTTGCCCCATGTAAAGATGTTTCGCTTTTCGCGCGACAATGATTCTTTCACGAAAAAATAACCGAATACGGCGTTCGCAGCGCACATTGCAGCCGCAACATAAAATGGCAGGTGAAAATTGATCTCACCGAGCAAGCCGCCAATCATTGGCCCGCAAATAAAGCCCAAGCCAAATGCGGCCCCAATCATGCCAAAGGTCTTGGCACGATTCTCCGGCGTAGAAATGTCGGATGCATACGCCGATGCAGTGGACATCGACGCTGAGCATGCACCGCCGACCAAACGGCCCAGAAAAAGCAACGTCAGCGTTGGTGCCCAAGCCGTCAGCAGAAAATTAACCGCCATGCCTGCACTGGAAAAAATCATCACCGGGCGACGGCCAATTTTATCGCTGATCGCGCCCAACATTGGCATACATAAAAATTGCATTAGGCCAAAAGTTGCCGCCAAGATGCCAAACCATTGCGCTTGCTGGTCAGGTGATTGCACGAAATTGCCAACGAGCAGCGGCAATACTGGAACGGCAATACCGATGCCTAGCATGTCAAGAAACACAACGGCCAAAACAAACTGAAAGCCCCGTTTTTTGGCTAACGCTGCTGCAACGGCGGCTGCATCAGGTGCGAGGTTTGATGCGGTCGAAACAGGCAAATCAGACAAAATTTTGCTCCCAGATTTTTGCAATAACGAGGCGTCTGGCTCTGCCAGCGATTGAGTCGAGGCCAGCCCAATAAAAGTATGCCTAGGCTGGCTTTAACCCAAGTAGGGATTTACTTTTGTCGATTTATTTAATCCGCCCGATAATTCGGCGCTTCTTTGGTAATTTGCACATCATGAACATGCGACTCGCGCATTCCGGCTGAAGTTATTTCGACGAAGGTTGCGTTAATACGCATATCGGCAATCGTTGGGCAACCAACCAAGCCCATCGAGGCCCGGACGCCTCCCATAAGTTGGTGGATGATCGCCGTCACCGGGCCTTTGTAAGGCACGCGGCCTTCCACGCCTTCGGGAACCATTTTGTCGGAGTTGCTGATATTTTCCTGGAAGTAGCGATCCGATGAACCTTTTTGCATCGCGCCCAGTGAGCCCATGCCGCGATAGCTTTTATATGAGCGGCCTTGGAATAATTCGATCTCGCCGGGCGCTTCGTCAGTACCCGCAAACATCGAGCCCATCATCACGCAAGATGCACCTGCCGCAATCGCTTTGGCTACATCGCCCGAGTAGCGAATGCCACCGTCGGCAATACACGGAATGCCTAATTTTTCCAGCGCCACCGCAGCTTCTGCCACCGCCGTGATTTGCGGCATGCCGACGCCGGTGACGATGCGGGTGGTGCAAATCGAGCCGGGGCCAACGCCGACTTTCACGCAATCCGCACCATGATCGGCCATCGCCGAAGCACCTGCGGCGGTGGCGACGTTCCCGCCGATCACCTGCACATTCGGGTACGCCACTTTCACGGTTTTAATCATATCGAGCACCGCCTGTGCGTGGCCGTGCGAGCTATCGACCACCAAGCAATCGGCACCGGCTTCGATCAACGCGGCGGCGCGCTCCATATTGTCGCCTGCCACACCAATGGCGGCACCGACGCGAAGTCGGCCCTGTGCATCTTTGGAGGCGTGCGGATGATCTTTGGCTTTTTGAATATCTTTAACGGTAATCAAACCGACTAAATCAAACGCATCGTTGACGACCAACACACGCTCCAGGCGGAATTTGTGCAGCAGCGCCTGGGCCTCGTCCAGCGATGCGCCTTCCTTCACCGTTACGAGCTTTTCGCGTTTGGTCATGATGTTTTTGACCGGCTGATCGAGCTCGGTTTCAAACCGCAAATCCCGATTGGTAACGATACCGACCAAGGTTTTGCCGTCAACCACGGGCAAGCCTGAAATATTATGTTGGCGCGTGAGTGCCATCACATCGCTAACGAGCATGGTGGGCGTGACAACGAGTGGGTCTTTCACGACGCCGGATTCAAAGCGCTTAACTTTCGCAACCTCAGTCGCCTGTGCGCGGATTGAGAAATTCTTGTGGATAATGCCGATGCCGCCTTCTTGCGCCATCGCAATCGCCAAGCGGGCTTCGGTCACCGTATCCATGGCAGCAGATACGAGCGGCAAATTGAGCTGAATCGTTTTAGTGAGCTGGGTGACAAGCGAGACTTCGCGCGGATGAACTTGGGAGTGGGCGGGGACCAACAAGACGTCGTCGAACGTCAACGCTTTTTTGACGAGTTTCACGTAATAAGCTCCGGCAAAAAGCGGATTATACGCGAGGGGCCATCCGAGAGCAAAACTTGATGCGTTGCTCTCTTGGAAATACAGTGGGGGAACGCTTAAAAAGCGTAGAGATAGCTTTGAGGACGCGTAGGGAAAGCTTCGAAACCCTTTAAATATTCGCGTCCACAAATGCCATTAGCTGGGTTTTAGACAGTGCGCCGACCTTAGTGGCCTCTACCGCCCCGTTTTTAAAAAGCATGAGTGTCGGAATGCCGCGAATACCATATTGTGGCGGGGTGGCCTGGTTGTCGTCGATATTGAGCTTGGCGATTTTCAATTTGCCCGCATACTCACGCGCCAAATCGTCCAAAATCGGGGCAATCATTTTACAGGGGCCGCACCATTCAGCCCAGTAATCGACCAAGACAGGCGTGGTGGCTTGTAAAACTTCAGCACCAAAGGTGGCATCGCTAACGTGGACAATGGCATCGCTCATAAAAACCTCGGTTCAAAATTTAAAGTAAAGATAAAAGGAGTTGGGGCGCGATTTTCAAAAATCAAGCCAAGGCTAACACCAAAAACCATTATGCCACTGTTTGCTGGCGGCGTTTTTTACCGAGGAATCGTAAATGCTCTGGTAAAATAGCAAAATGTAATCATCTCACTTAAGGTTGTTTCATGGCTTACGTCGTTACCGAATCTTGTATCAAATGCAAATACACCGATTGTGTGGATGTGTGTCCTGTGGATTGTTTCCGCGAAGGACCCAACATGCTGGTGATCGATCCAGACGAGTGTATTGATTGCACTCTGTGTGTCGCGGAATGTCCGGTAGAAGCCATTTTTGCCGAAGACGACGTGCCAGCGACGCAGCATAAATTTATTCCGATCAACGCTGAACTGGCCAAACTTTGGAAGCCAATTGTGGCGCGCAAGCCGGGACCACCGGATGCCGATGAATGGGCGAAAGTTAAAGAGAAGGCGCATTTGCTGGAGAAATAGGCTGCGGTGGCTCATTAGCATCTAGTTTTTTCAATCTGCGGTAGGCTCGGGCTGAAATAGTCATCAACTAAACTTACTGATGCTTGCACGCCCCTTGATTGAGCCCGTCGAAAAAATTGCTTTACCGCCCGCGCATTTTTTAGAAGATGCTGCTGAATTAATTGTTTCCCGCCACGTTCTAGCACTCCCCAATTTATCGCAACTTCAAATCGTCGCGATGCCGCGGGTGGCGAAAGACTTGCGGCAGGCTCTCGCCAAAGCAGCAGGCAAGCGAGGCATCGCAACCCTACTCCTTCCGCAAATCGCGACCCTGACTGAATTCGCGGCGCGCCAACCTGGGGTAGCGATCGCAGCCATCCGCGTTGCGCCGACGAGCGAACGCGTCCTCGATATTTTTCAGGTACTCAAAAAGCAGCGCTGGTTTTCGGCCGGCGAAACCTTAGCGCTAAGTCGTGAATTGGTGCAGCTTGCCGATGAACTCACCGGCAACTTGGCGGCGTTGCCGAAATCGCTGGACGAGCACTCCCGCAATCTCGCCCGCGCTTATCAAATCTCCAAACAAAACGGCGATTTCAGTTTGGAAGCGCGCTTGACCTACGATGTCTGGCAACTTTTGGCCAAGCCGTCAGCCGATAGCATTGACGCACCCACCCGCTACGCGTTTCAGCTCTCGTCATGGGCCGATGGCACAGTCAGAGCGGACCGACAACCGATTTACGTGATCGGTAGCCATCATTTTACAGGCGCTGAAATGGCGTTTTTGGAACGCTACGGCTCGGCGATATTTCTTGATCAAGAACTGGCGGGCTGCGAAACAGGGCGCGGAAGGTTTATTGCCGCCGCACTTCGCAGCGCGCCCGGTTTTCCCGATGTTACGGTCGCGACATCCGCTGCCGACGCCTCGGTTGCGATCGAATGCTACGCCGCACTTGATGTGGAAGACGAGGCCAGCGCGGCACTTTCCACGATCAAACGATGGCTCGACCAAGGTAAACGCGAGATCGCCGTCGTCGCATTGGATCGCTTGGCCGCGCGACGGCTTCGCGCACTTGCCGAGCGCGACCAGATTTTGATGTCGGATGAAATTGGTTGGCCATATTCGACGACGGTCAGTGCGACAGCCATCATGGCGTGGCTGGAGGCCAAGCGCGACGGATTTTATTTTGAAACGCTGATTGACCTCATTAAATCACCGTTTATTTTCGCCGATCTGAACGCGACTTGGGGGCGTGAACGGGTCAAGGCGGCGTCACTGCAAATTGAACGCGCGATCTGCCGCGCGGGCGTGGTGGCGGGGCTCTTGCGGGTACGCGAGGCGGTTATCCAGATCGCCGCCGTCAGCAATGCGCCAACGGACGATACAGAGACGCTGCTGGGGCGCCTCATTACCGCTGACCGTGAATTCACCAACGCCCGCCGCAGCGCGGCTGAATGGATTGATGCACTATTTGCCGTCCTCACTGAGCTTGGCTTAGACATTGGCTTGCGGCGCGATGCCGCCGGCGCAGGGTTGCTTGGGCATCTAAAAAATGCCCGCGACGATATTGCGGCTTGCGCAATTAAATTGTCGGCTAGCGAGTGGACAGACTGGTTGCGCGCGCTATTGGAGGAGGCGCGTTTTCGAGATGCGGCGATCGACAGCCCGGTCGTCATGACATCGCTTGATGCCACGCGTTACCGCTCATTTGACGGCGTTATTTTGCTCGGCGCATCCGACAGCAATCTGCCTGGAAAACCATTATCTACGGGCATTTTCAACCAGTCGGTGCGCCGGAGTTTGGGGCTTAAAACCTTCTCAGATAGTTTGGCGCACATCACTAGCGATTTGATCGGGGTGCTCAATCGCAGCGATTCGTGTTGGATCAGCTGGCAAAAACAAGCCGGGGTCGAGCCGCAAAATCCGTCGCCTTGGGTGGCCGCGCTGCGCTTGCAGTCAAAGCGTGTCGGGGTGAATTTGATGGCGAAGAAACCGCCCATAGCAACCTTTGCATCGCGACGACACGAAGCCATGATTGTCGTGTTTGCAACAGATGCGGCAGTGGAGCATGCAACCGAGTCCACCGAAGCGTTAGCGGCACAGAATATGCCCCGCACCCGCACGGGTGCCTCCCTCGCAAACCCCGCGCCAGTGCTGGGCTTTGAGCAAGTGCCCCGTAAAATTTCAGCTAGCGCTTATCAAAGTTTAATCGACTGTCCGTACCAATATTTTTCCCGCGCCGTGCTCAGGCTGCGCGAGCCCGATGATGTGCAGGAAGAAATGGAGAAGCGCGATTTTGGTGAATTTGTGCACGATATATTGAACCGCTTCCATCATCGATTCCCAGTGCTGACGGGGCTCGACAATGCTGAATTGAAAGCCGCATTGATTGAAGAATCAGCCACTGTTTTTTCCGCGGCGCTACAACAAAATTTCACGGCTCGCGCATGGCGGCTGCAATGGGAATCGGCGCTGGACGACTATCTCGATTGGCAGTTGGGTCGTGAACGTACCGGCTGGCGCTGGCGCGATGGAGAGGTTAAAGCGGGCTTTCCAATTTGGTTAGAAAACGGTGAGCGGATCCAGCTTGAAGGACGCATTGATCGTGTGGACGATAGGTCGGATAAAGGCGCTGATGCGAATGAAAGCGCCGTCATCGATTACAAAGCGCGGCCCTATTCGGCGCTGAGTAAAAAACTAAAAGAACCCGGCGAGGATGTGCAATTACCAGTTTATGTGGCACTGCTTGAATCGCTCGACCCGTCGCGAAAGGTCGTCGAGGCCAGCTACCTGAGTATCGAGCGTCAGAGCGTGAGGCCAGTACCATATCCTGAAGCAGAATCGTCCGGCCAGCATCACGTGACGCGGTTGCAAAATTTATTTGAAGCAATGTTTGCCGGCCACGCCTTGCCCGCGCAGGGCATTGATTCAGCTTGCCAATTTTGCGAGGCACGCGGCTTGTGTCGGCGTGACTATTGGGTCGATACCCTTGTCGACCGGGCTGTCGACAACACTGGGCAAGATGGCGATGAATAACGCGCGCCAAACGATGACGGCCGCAGCGCTCAACCCGCGTCACAGCGTGGTCATTGAGGCTTGCGCTGGCTCAGGCAAGACATGGCTGCTGGTCTCACGGATATTGCGTTTGCTGCTGACCGGTGCTGCGCCGTCGAGTATTCTGGCGATCACCTTTACCCGCAAAGCGGCCCAAGAAATGCAAGAACGCCTGATGGACTGGTTGGCGTTTTTGGCGACGGCAGACGAGACCGATGCCAGGGCATTTTTGCAGCAACGGGCGATGAGTGAGGGGGAAATTCTCGATGCATTGCCGCGCGTTAAAACCCTGTTTACAGAGGTTGCGTTCGCCTCACCAAAGCTCGCGATTTCGACCTTTCATGGCTGGTTCCAGCAGCTTTTGTCGGCAGCGCCAATAGGCGAATCGATGCATGATGCGACCATTGCCGAAAGTGAATCTTCATTACTTGATGAAGCGTGGATGAATCTGGGTGAGTCATTGAACCGCGCTCCGGAATCAGATGAAGCGCAGGCGCTTTCCCGCTTATTTACCGACTGGGGATTAAGCAGCACGAAAACACTAATGTGGAATTTCATCAAACGCCGCGCTGAATGGCGGGCTTACGCAGGTAGCTTGGTGATTGACGCGGCAGTAGACGATGGTCAATCTGATAACAGAGACGCCGCCAAAATTGCCGCGGCGCTTGAACGATGGCAACAAGAATGGGATGTCGATTTAAACCGCAATCCGATCGATGATTGGGCAGCCGATGAGCTCAATGATGCGGCCATTTGCGCCATTATTCGCGCCGTCATCGCAACCCCAAAACTGACCGAAGCTGCCCTGAAGTGGCCGCCAGCACTAGAGTTTGGGCTCGCTATTGCCGATCCGGCGCAAAAATTCGCAGCTATCCGCAAAGAATTTTTAACCCTCAAAGATGAGCCGCGTGCGAATCAATCCCGCTGGGCAGAACAGGCGGGCGCGCGGGATTATTTTCAACGCGTTTGTGATTCAATTTTGCAGGTCGTGGATGCGCAAACGAATCAAAAGATATTCGCCTACAACCGCGATGCCCTTATTACCGGAACAGCATTGCTGGATGTCTATGAGACGTTAAAAGCAGATCAGCGGACAATTGATTTTGCCGACCTGGAATGGCGCGCGTTCTCGCTGCTCAATAATAGCGAACATGCCGAAACGATTCAGTATCGTCTCGATCAACGCTATCGTCATATTTTGCTCGATGAATTTCAGGATACGAATCCGATCCAGTGGCAGTGTTTAACGGCGTGGCTTGATGCCAGCGTGGCAGCCGACAATAAGCCAACGGTGTTTATGGTGGGAGACCCGAAGCAAGCGATTTATCGATTCCGTCGAACTGATTCGCGATTGTTTCAGATCGCCAAAAAATACTTTGAGAACCAATTTGATGCGCAGTCTTTTGAGCTGAATTTGACGCGCCGCAATGCGCCTTCTGTGGTGACGTTTGTTAATGCAGTGTTTGAGGCGGAGCCCCTTTTTAAGGGCTACCAAACACATGTATCCGAGAGACCGAAGCTAGCGGGTGCGGTTGTGGCGCTGCCGGCAATCGATGCCGAAATTTCTGCGGCTATGGCATCAGTTGATATCCTGAGGAACCCGCTGACCGAACCGCGTGCCGATACCAGCGAAGACCGTTTCGCCAACGAGGCGCATGCCCTTTCTCACGCGATTGCACAAATCGTCGGCAGGCTGATGGTTGATGAAGATATTGACGGCAAATCAAGGCAACGATTGGCTGAATACCGCGATATCAAAGTACTATTCCGACGCCGTGCACCGCTGGCTGCGTTCGAACACGCGCTGCGTGCCGCACGCATCCCGTATGTGGGGGCGAAGCCGGGCGGTTTAATGTCAACATTGGAAGCGCGCGATATGGTGGCGCTGCTCACATTTTTATCGGCCCCCGATGATGACTTGGCGTTAGCGCAGGTCCTGAAATCGCCGCTGTTCGGTGTGGATGATCAAGTGTTGTTGAGTTTACGTTTTGATGAGACGGAAGGCACCTGGTGGCAGCGTGTGATGCGTTTGGCGGCGATTGAAACAAGCGATCCCATTTTTAACGTGATCGCGGCAACACTTCGGGCCTGGTTGCACGCGATGGACCATTTGCCGGTGCATGACTTGTTAGATCGGGTGTATTTCGAGGCCGATGTGATCGCGGCCTACAGCTTAGCGGTGCCCACCGCAATGCGGGCTGGTGTGGTGGCGAATCTGAATGCTTTTATGGCGCTGGCACTTGCGGTGGACAGCGGCCGTTATCCGAGTTTGACGCGATTCTTAAACGAGCTGAAACGCTATCGCACGCTGCCGGATCAAGATGCGCCTGATGAAGGTGCGGTGATCGATGACGATATTGAGAGCGGAGCTGAGATTGAGGCGGAATCCAACCTTAACGTTAACGCCGTGGGTTTGATGACCATTCACGCCTCCAAAGGCTTGGAAGCACCGATTGTGTTTTTGATTGATGCCGATAGTGTCTCCACGAAAACGGATGGGCACACGGTGTTGTGTGATTGGCAGCCAGACGATAAGGCGCCGCGCCATTTTTCCTTTTTGGCGACCAAGGCTCTAAAAGGGAATCGTCGCGACGCAATTTTGAAAGAGGAGGCCGATTATCAATTTCGCGAGCAATTAAATTTGCTTTACGTTGCCGCGACGAGGGCGAAACAATTTTTTATCATCAGCGGAACCGCTGGAAAAATATCGGCGAAGGCAGGTGACACCCCGTCCTGGCTTGGCCGCGCCGCCAGCACTGGCGCAAGCGCATCAATCGATTTTCTACTCAAAAGTGCGGCAGTGGAGAGTGAAATTACGCTCGATGCAAAATTAACCAAGCCGACATTGTCGATCGCTCAATTGGCAAATGGGATCCGTCAAGCGGCTCCAGCCCTTGCGCGCCACGTGATCGGCGCACGCGCGCCACGAGCTTACGATGATGAGTTGCGCGTACTCGGCATCGAAGTGCACGCCTTGCTGGAATGGAAGATCCCGGCGTCAAATAAATTGTGCAGAACCAACATTGCGAGTTCGCCAGAAGCCGCTGCTATCGCAGATAAAATTGTGCAATCAGCAGCGTTGCAGAAATTCTTCAAGCCCGCTCAATACGTGGCCGCGTTTAATGAATTGGAAATGAGCGTGATGGTTCAAGCGAATGCGCAAACGCTTCGCATTGATCGCCTCGTCGAATTTACCGACGAAGTTTGGGTGCTTGATTACAAAACTGGTGGCGTTTTTGATGATGCCGCTGTCGCGCAACATCGTGCACAGCTCGAAGCCTACTGCGATGCAATTGCCCCGTTGTATCCAGCCAAGAAGATGCGCGCTGGGTTGATTGATAGCCAGGGCGCGTTAACGGTTACTCGTTAGTACGATGTGACGCCAAATCAACTCGGCTTCGGTGCTTTCTCAATGCCTTTGATGCTGTCGCCTGCTTTGATTTTATGGGCGCTAAACCAGCCGCCATTCATTTCCAGCGCATAACGAGCGGGGCCAAGAGCTTGATGCGGGGTTTCGGTTTGCGGTTCCATCTCGTGGATGCTGATAATTTTGCCAGTCTCATCCATGTAGGCAACGCTGATCGGAATAAAACAATTTTTCATCCACATGGCGTGATAACCAAGTTCCGGGAATACAAACAACATACCGTCGTTTTTGGGCATCTGCTTTCGATACATCAAACCTTGCTGGCGGGTGGGGTCATCGGCAGCGATTTCGGCTTTGACAGTATGGCCACCAACAGTGAGCGCGAGGGTAGGGGCTTTTTTAGTGGCGGCGGTGGACGCTGCGGCCGCCGCTGGCGTGGCGCTTGCCAATTCTTTGGCGCCGACATCTTGTGCGTTTGCCAAGCCGACGAACACTGCAAGGCAAAAAATGAAGTTGGCAGAAAAAGGTGATGCTGCATTCATGGCTTTACAATTCTTTCGAGGATTACAAAAGCGACAACAAAAAAGTTATCAATTGACATCAATAAACGGTGCATCTTCAATCCGCGCCGACAATTTGCGGGCTGTATGCGGAAATTTATTTTTTACCGGTACTGCCAAAGCCGCCATCGCCACGAGCTGACGCAGCGAATTCATCGACGACGTTGAATGCCACCTGCGCGACCGGCACCACAATTAGCTGGGCGATGCGTTCCATCGGCTGCATCGTAAATTCGGCCTGGCCACGATTCCAGACCGAGACAAAAATTTGGCCTTGGTAATCCGAATCAATTAAGCCGACTAAATTGCCCAAGACAATGCCGTGTTTATGTCCCAACCCAGAGCGCGGCAAAATAAGCGCGGCAAAACCGGAATCCGCAATATGAATCGCCATGCCAGTCGGCACGAGGTTGGTTTCACCGGGCTTAATTGTCATCGTCGATTCAATGCAAGCGCGTAAATCCAAACCGGCAGAACCGGGTGTGGCGTATTGGGGAAGCTGGTCGTGGAGCCGTGGGTCGAGTATCCGAACATCGATTTTACGCATGATGGCAGTTGGTCTTTATGGTCGTTTTTTAGAGGGAACGACGGAGAGTGAGATGGATTTGCTGGAATCGATTTTTGGCGCCGATTGAACCGAATAGAGTTTGGCGGCATGGAGAACAATCGATTCCGCGATACTCGCCTTGCTACCTCTGGGGATTGCATGCTCACCCTGACCATCAATGATGGTGACCTCATTGTCATCTGCGCCAATCGCCGACGAGGCCAAGTTGGCAACAATCATGGGAATTCGCTTCTTTTCGCGTTTTTTACGTGCGTAATCAACGACGTTCTCAGTTTCTGCTGCAAAGCCTACGCAGAAAGGTGGCGAGGGACGCGATGCAACGCTCGCCAGAATATCCACCGTTGGTACGAGCGAAATCGTTAGACTATTCGTTGTTTTTTTCATTTTTTGCGATTTAGGTACTGCAGGTGTGTAATCGGCGACAGCAGCAACCGCAAAAAATAGTTCAACATCGCTCAAGTTGGCGTTAACGGCCTCTAACATCTGTGAAGCTGTCTTAACTTTTTCAATTTTAACGCCAACGGGCACCGCTAGCCCGGTCGGACCACTGATCAGCGTGACATCGGCGCCGAGTTTCTGTAGTGCAATGGCGATGGCATAGCCCATTTTGCCCGAGCTGCCATTGGTGATCGCACGTACTGGATCAATCGGTTCAACGGTCGGCCCCGCCGTGAGCAAGACTTTCTTGCCAGCCAGTAATTTGGGAGTTGATTGGATCGCATCAAGTTCCGCGTAAAAACTCTCGACTGCTTGACCCAGCGCGGTCGGCTCCAACATGCGTCCCAGCCCAGTTTCACCACAAGCTTGGTAACCCGAATCAGGCCCCAAAATAATCACGCCATCGGCCCGCAACCGGGCCACATTGCGCTGTGTGGCAGGTGCTTCCCACATTTCGCGGTTCATCGCGGGCGCGAGCATGAGTGGGCAGGCGGCGGCATTGCGGGCGATGCAAAGCGTAGACAACAAATCATTGCACAGGCCATTGGCCAGCTTGGCCATAAAGTCCGCTGTTGCTGGTGCAACCAAAATTACGTCTGCACCGCGTGATAGCTCGATATGCGCCATGTTATTGGGAATATCGCTGTCCCACAGATCGGTGTAAACCTTCTGCCCAGAGAGCGCCTGCAGCGTGACTGGAGTGATAAACTCAGTCGCAGCTTCTGTCATTACCACTTGCACATCAATACCGGATTTTTTGAGCGTACGCGTTAGCTCAGCCGATTTATACGCCGCAACGCCGCCGGTAATACCGAGCACCATACGGCGCGGTTTGGCAGCTGGCGAAAGGGGTGAGGATGAGGGCACAGTTTTCATAACCGAATTCTAACCGACGCAACACCGCACCAACAAATCGTCGCTTTTCATTCGTCGATTTAACATCGATCAAAATGTAGGCGTTAGCCGCTTGTTAGCCTCATTTCCCCCAATCCTCAATCTCACCGCAAATGTCCATCACCGACTGGCCCGAAGACGAACGTCCCCGTGAGCGATTGCTAAAGCAAGGCGCCCCGGCGCTCTCTGATGCCGAGTTACTCGCCATTTTCCTGCGCGTTGGTATGAAGGGGAAAACAGCAGTTGATCTGGCGCGGGAATTGGTCATAACCTTCGGTAGCCTCAATGGCTTATTTTCGGCAAGCCGCGAAGCCCTCTGCGAAGTCAAAGGCATGGGTGAGGCCAAATATGTGCAGCTGCAGGCGGTGTTAGAAATGGCCAAGCGTGCATTGAATGAGGACATTAAGCTCACTGATGCGCTCTCGTCCCCGCAAGCCGTGCGCGATTATTTGCGCTTAACCCTGTCCCGATTGCCGCATGAAGTGTTCGTTGCCGTGTTTCTCACGGCACAAAATCGAGTGATTGAGGTGGAGGAGATTTTTCGTGGGACATTGACGCAAACCAGCGTCTATCCTCGCGAAATCGTGAAGCGGGCGCTCGCGCATAACGCTGCTTCCATCATCTTTGCGCATAATCATCCGTCTGGCGAGGCCAGTCCGAGCCAAGCGGATCGCGCACTGACCAAGACGTTGGCCGATGCCTTGGCGCTGGTTGATGTACAGGTGCTCGATCATTTTATCGTGGCGCCTGGCGCGTCGTTATCGTTTGCCGAACAGGGGATTATGGGGTTTTGATTATTCACCCACTTGCCTAAAACCCATAAAATCCAACAAAATCAAAGATTAAGCTTGCATTAAGTAGGGTGGATTCATTATAATTGAGGGCTTCGCAGGGCATTCATTGCTCGGTGAAGAAATCATCAAAATCATGGACTCGGTTGTTTCGGTCCGCGTTCTAACTTTTAAAATTGTGAGGTGTGCCATGGCACGCGTATGTCAAGTAACGGGCAAAGCCCCGATGGTGGGTAACAATGTTTCCCACGCCAACAACAAAACCAAGCGTCGTTTTTTGCCAAATCTGCAATATCGCCGTTTCTGGGTCGAATCTGAAAATCGTTGGATTCGCCTCCGTCTCACCAACGCTGGTCTTCGTACCATCGACAAAAAGGGCATCGATGTCGTGCTCGCCGATCTACGTGCTCAGGGCATGGCTATCTAAGCCGCCTGACTAGACCAAAGGAAAAATCATGCGCGATAAAATTAAACTCGAATCCAGTGCCGGTACCGGTCATTTCTACACTACCAGCAAAAACAAACGCACCATGCCAGAGAAAATGGAGATCATGAAATTTGATCCTAAAGCTCGCAAGCATGTGATGTACAAAGAGACAAAGCTGAAATAATTTTAGCTTTTTCTTCCAACAAAAAACCCGCTATTTAGCGGGTTTTTTGTTTTAATGCTTCTGGGAAAACGCCGTCAAACGCCGTCAAACGCCGTCAAATGCCGCGCCAGTGCTAGCGTTTGGGCCGATACAAATGGTGGATGCTATCGTCCGGCGCTATTCACAAAGCGCCGCACTCAACACATCAAACATGAAGCCCTTCGCTTGCCAGATTTCACCAAATTCGATATCACCGCGGTTGGTAAAAATGATCACCGCTTTGTCTTTTGACGGAATCAGCACATTGCGTACTTGCACGCCGCCAATCCCTCCCCGCCGCTCAATGAGCTCGACGCTTTCTTTGCAGCCTTTGAGCTGTGCAGGGAACGCCCATACGCTGAGCGCCGCGTAGCCGAGCTTTGGCTCGCCCTGCCAGAAAATTTTCTTCGATGCAGCTGACATCAGTTTGTCGCCCAGCAACGCCCGATCCAAAGCCGCTAAATCGCGTGCAGAACCAACCAGCGAACCCGCCGCACCGAAGGCGTTGAGATTGAACGCCGGTTCGATTTTTTTGGCGTCAAGGTATCCGCGAACATTGTTTCCAGGCGGGCTGATGGAAACCTGAATGCCCAATGGCTTGGCAATCCGTTCGACTACTACAGCGCCAAAGGGTTTGCCGGAAATTTTTTCGATGATCTTGCCAAGCACCAAATAATCGCAATTGTTGTATTCGTTACGCTCGCCAGGCTTGCGTTTTGGCTGCCCGCTACAGATGCCGCTGGTGGCGAATTGGTTGGCACCGGACGCATTAATTTTTGTTTGGTAGAGCGGTGGAAAGATATTTTCATCAGCGGCAACATCATCCGGATTCGGCAGGCCGCTGGTGTGCTGTAAGAGTTGCCGAATCGTAATCTGCGCCGCATTCTTGCCCTTGAATTCTTGTTTCGAGAGGTAGTTCGCGATGTTGCCATCCAACGATAACTTTCCCTCTTCAATCAGCTGCGCCACGATGATCGCCGTAACCTGCTTGGTTACCGATGCCCATCGCCAAATCTCAGTCGTGTTATGCGCGATGTTGCGCTCACGATCAGCGAGGCCGACTACGCGTTCATAGATCAGCTTGTGACGATCAGTCACCAGCACAGTGCCCGCAAATCCGCTTTTTTTGGCAGCCGTAATTAAAGTGTCAAGGTCGGTATTTGCGGTGGCGTTGGCGCCGGCGTCGGCGCCGGCGTCGGCGTCGGCGTTGGCGTTGAGATTAGGACTGGCGAACACGTTGCATACCGTTAGCGCCAAGGCAAAGATTGCCCGGATCAATAAAACCGACGCGTCCCTCGATATTTTTTGCATATGAATTTTTCAGTTATGAAAAAAATCTAAGAGAAAATGTTTTTAAACCTGAGCGGATGCGCCCCATCTGTAATGATCAACTTAGCGCTCACATCTCCACAATCAACCCCTCTTCTGGCGGAATACGTCCCTCGCGAACATCATCAAACCGCGCCATCAGTCCGTTCAGCCCAGATAATTTGGTGAGCTTCAACCACCCGCGGCTCTTTGCGATGGCTTCCTGCAAAAATACGCCAGTGCGCTGCTCAAAAACATCGGATCCCCAATCTTTGATGCGTTTTTGAATATGGCTCGGGGCGAAGAACATTTCACTTCTTTCTTTGATAAAGTCCGTGCTTCTTGCGCCGTCTTCCCAATGAGTCGCGCCGGCATTCGAGCAGAATTTCATGTTGTCACCGAGATGTTTGTGAAGTTTGCCGAGCAGCGCGCCGTTGCCGGACATATCGACGATCACGGCCGGCACGCTGGCATCGATCTGGGCAATATCATCGTAAGTCAACACGCTGTCATAGGCGCCCAATTGCGTTGTCCAGGCTTGATTGCGATTGGAGGTTAGGCCAATCGTTTTGGGTCCACTGGCATGCGCCTCCAATGCGGCGAGCGCGTAGGGCACGCCAATGCTCGTTTTGCTGGACGCGCTGATTACGATAATCTGCTTTGCCCCGTACCAATCATGATCGCGTAAAAAATCAACGATGCAATACGACGTTAAAAAAAGTACCGCCAACAATGCATGCTCTTGATCCAATGATTTGCTGGCAGAAGGCTCTGAGCGGCGATAGACGTTATAGCCAACTGGCAACGCCGCACGATGGTCAGAACCATCAATCCAACGGGGGGTGCTGATATGAACGGGCTTCATTTTTAAATGGCTTGCCGGCGGAAAGTATCCAAATAAACGCTCGCCGACATCGACACCCTCCGCACGTGACACAACCACGTCCGCAAAACCCCAAACTGGCAATACGCCCCAGCCTTCCATACTTAGCCCCGTCTCGTTTCCGCTTGGCGGAAAAAACTGCCAGTAACCCAATTTATCGCCAACCACCGCGTAGGTCATGTTGTTTGCGGTAAAGGAAAAGCAATCAATTTTGACCAGAACTTCGCCTTCATTGACATCGCGTTCCCTTAAATGAGTTTCTACAACACGAACTTTGGTGTAATCACCTCTGCTGATTTGAAATTCACTCATCTGATGATCCAATCCTATGGTTTTTGTCCAGCATGAATTTGCGCGATGTAGCCTTGCAGCTTGGCCATTGCAGCCTGCATATTGCCGCGCATCCGCTTGATGACGGCCTGTTTTTCATGATCGTCTTCAGCAACACCGCGTACCAATTTGCCAAATCCATCGAGCCTGTTTTCCAGCAGCCATTTCTGAATAGTTTTGTCTTGTGACCACGTAAATTGGTTTATCAAATTGGCGATGGTTAAGCGAATCCAATCCGTGTCGTGGTTCGGTAGCGGCACGACGCTGCAAATTTTATTTTTCGTCGCTTCATCCGGATAAGTGGCTTCCACGTGCGCAATAAACGCGGCACTAAATACGGGCTGATACGAGCGCACCGTTTGCGGCGTAATGACATCACCGGCAAAAATCGGTTTCATCGTGAGGTTCGTCAGCGCGCTCGCCGAGCAATCGACATGCAAGTGTTCGGCGCTCGTCGGGATCGTTCCTTCAGTAAGCACGATTTGCGTGGTACCAAGGCTCTTAACGCGCCCCATGCGAATCACGTTCTTAATTCGACGTAGCTGCTCTAACTCCAATGCACTTACGGTTGCACCATGAAACATCGACGGGCGCACATTCTTATCGATGCGTAAAAACACACCCGCCGCCTCTAGTCGGTCAAACAGATCGTGCATCGATTCTGAAAGCGCAACCGCCTCCATTGTGGCCGCCTGTGCGCCAATGGAATCGTTAAAAAATTCGACCGTCGGCTGCGTATTTTTCCGATCAATCAGCCATGCATCGCGGGGCATGATCCAGCGAATATCATCCGGGTTCACGTTGTGTTCCAGTAGCCACAAACAGGCATCAATCCCGGTTTTGCCGCCCCCAATCACCACATAGCCCGCGGGCGCTTTCGCTACTTTCGGCAAGTCATTGAGTGGCATAAATTGCACGCCGGGCGCAATGGAAAAACTCGGCGTATGGGTCGACGGGATGGTCGTTTTTAAATAGGTTGCATCGACCGTCTTTTGTTTGACGTTGACCTGGTGCGTTTTGCCCGTGAGCAAGGAAACGAATTTGCCATTCCCCAAATAATCACACATCGGAAAATACTGCACCCGGCCAGAAGGCAAAAACCGCTCGCGCATCACGTTATCAAAATAAGCGCTAACTTCCGCACCAGAGGCGAGCTCGTTGAGGCCCACATTCAGGCCCACCTTGTCGATCAAACCTTTGCTCAGTTCACGCGAACTTACACCATAAAACGAGGAAGGCTGGTGCAGCGTTACAAACGGATAGGCCAAATTCCAATGCCCACCCGGTTTGTGGAATCGATCGACGATCAAAATTTGTGCATCGGTTTCTGTCAACAAGGTATCCGCAAACGCCATGCCCACCGCGCCGCTGCCAACGATTAAATAATCTGTTTCGTGGGTGAAATGGATCATTATTTTTCTCCGTTATTGCGATTGCAAGCTGAGCGAACGCTCATATTACAACGCTAATATTGTAAAGAGCGAGCCGCAAATGCGAATGATAAAATAACGGTGCTTTTCAGGCTAGGCGCGATGGCGAAGCTTAATGGTAAAACCGTTAAACGCCCCGCCGGTGCTGGGGTCTGGCGAATATTGATTCTGCTAATAGATCGCTAAATAGCGCACATAATGTTGATGATCGTTGCGGATGGTGGTTGAATTTATGCCGACAGCTTTCGTAATACTTCCGGATGTCTAGCGGCTACCTTTAACAACATTCGCGCAGCACCTGTCGGCTCTCGGCGACCTTGCTCCCAATCTTGTAACGTTCGTGCTGAAACCCCTAGCAATTCGGCAAACGCTTGTTGAGAAATTCCCATGCTGGCTCTTGCAACGGCGGCGGGCGGCAGGGCTACTTTGGTTACACGAGCAGCTTTACCACGCTGCATTTGGCGTACCGATTCCAATAAATCGTGTTGAAATTTTTTCATCTCAGTTGGCATATTCAATCTCCTTCCTCAGTTGTGCTACAAACGACGCGGGCAAGTTATCAAACTTCGCTTTGGTATAGACAATCAAAAGCCATAACGTGGTTTCGCTCGGATTAAAGTATATAACTCGCGCACCGCCTCGTTTGCCGTGACCATCTCACTTTTCGACAACCGCTCGTACCAGGAATCACCGCGCCAGCGTTGGGGTTCAGGGCAATCCACGTAATGAATTCAAGACGTTCATCTTCATCCCAAATGTCTTCAGCGTAGCGCTGAAATATCGCCGTTTCGGCCACTGTTCGCATAACGCTATGATACGGCAATGCCGTATTGATTGCAACGGGAGAGTGAACTGCATCTAGATATTTTAAATGGGTACCTCATTGACGGTAAAGGCTGCGCAGAAATAAACGCTGCACTACAGCGATTCACAGCATTATTTTTTGAGAAGATATCTTAGACTACAGCCCACCGGCTGATAGTCTTCGCTAGGAGAGAACGCGACAGTACAAATGCTCCAACGAGGGTGTCCCGAATTTTGTGTAAATCAATTTTACTGGGCGGGGTTAAAACGGTCTTCGAAACGAATCATAAGCTGACTCATGGCTTGTTTCCAGTTCTGTATTGGCATTGTCCAGCGTTTAGCAATATTGCGTAATC
>JBBRAM010000019.1:0-75678 GCA_038206765.1 Burkholderiales bacterium
CGTCGACTGTATTCGCCCGCCGAATCATCTCGTGGGCTATCTCCAATACATCTACACCAAGCGCTGGTCTGCCCATGTCACACCTCAAAATTTATTAAGAGGGTTATATTATTGCATTAATGATGTGGAAATGGAATTAGAAGTGTTGTCACCCTACAAAATTTGTATAATAGGAGACTACACAGCGCACTGTAGCATTCCTGGTTGGTTCACGACTACGCTGCAAATTTTCCGAATTTTTCAGACTTTTTGTTCCTCCCCGCCGACATTTTTCTTTCTATTTCTATTTCTGTTTCTATTTCTATCTTTACCTTTACCCCCAAGGAGCTCTCATGAAACAACCAATGCGCGTCGCTGTTACCGGTGCTGCCGGCCAAATCGGCTACAGCCTTTTGTTCCGCATCGCCTCTGGCGAAATGCTCGGTAAAGACCAGCCCGTGATATTGCAGCTGCTCGAAATTCCGGATGAAAAAGCGCAGAAAGCCCTTAAAGGCGTGATGATGGAGCTAGACGATTGTGCTTTCCCGCTATTGGCCGGCATGAGTGCGCATTCGGACGCCATGGCAGCGTTTAAAGATATCGACGTTGCCTTGCTAGTCGGCGCCCGCCCACGCGGCCCCGGCATGGAGCGAAAAGATTTGTTGGAGGCCAACGGTGCGATTTTTACCGTGCAGGGCAGGGCGCTCGATGCCGTCGCGAAGCGTGACGTTAAAGTTTTAGTTGTCGGTAACCCCGCCAATACCAATGCCTATATAGCCATGAAGTCCGCGCCCAGCCTCAATCGCGAGCAATTTACCGCCATGCTGCGCCTAGATCATAACCGCGCACTGTCACAGCTCGCCACCAAGAGTGGCAAACCAGTGGACAGCATTGAAAAGATGATCGTCTGGGGTAACCACTCTCCCACGATGTACCCCGATTACCGCTTCGCCACCATCGGCGGCGCAGCGGCACCAGCCGTCATAAATGACGAGGCTTGGTATCGCGATACCTTCATTTCCACCGTCGGTAAACGTGGCGCAGCGATTATCGAAGCACGTGGCGTATCGTCCGCCGCATCCGCCGCCAACGCAGCGATTGATCACATTCGCGATTGGGTGCTTGGCACCAATGGCAAATGGGTGACCATGGGCATCCCGTCCGACGGTGGCTATGGAATCCCCGATGGCGTGATGTACGGCGTGCCCGTGGTCTGCGAAAACGGCAAATACACCCGCGTGACCGGCTTGGCAATCGATGATTTCTCACGTGGCAAGATGGATGCGACCTTGAAGGAGTTGGAAGAAGAGCGTGCTGGGGTTGCGCATTTGTTGACGTAATTTTCAACGTAGATTGTCGAAAACCAAAACGCCGCAAGAATTTTCTTGCGGCGTTTTTTAGTTTTAAAGCCGGGATCGGTGAACCATTCTAGCTAAATTGAGCATGTTTCAGTCTTTGGGCGATTCACGCTTTTATGCGAAGATAGAAAAAAAAGCGAGATCCAACGCGAGGCAAAACCGAGAGGCAAACTAAGGTATGAAGTTAATCACACTACGGTTACAAATTAAGGGGGAGGCGAGCTGGAGTAACGGGGCTTTAAAAAAGCGACATTGATTCCTCAAACGCTACCGCTGCTTTAGTGCCTCCATCAATTGTGCTTTTGATTTTTTAATAGTTCCCGGCCAATGGGCGCCTCCTCTTATTTCCCTTATTCGCAGCAACCTATGAACGCGGAGCGTAAGCGGCTGACGCTTGCATTGCTGCTCTCGTTGCTGATCCACGCGTTGCTGCTGAGCTTGATTCCCGTTGGGCAAGGGCTGGGGGTTCCGGGCTTCAACTTGCCTTGGCAGGAACGCCGGATCGAAGTGCCTGATTTATACGCTGTACTCGTTACGTTGCAAGCTACAGCGCCCGAGCCGTTGGTTGCGACTGTTAATGCGCAACCGTCACAGCTACCGATCAAGCAGGCGGCAGCTAGCGGACCTGCGCCGATACTGCCCATGTTCTCCGCGCTGTTGCCCTCGCCCCTGGAGCGATCTGAGTCAGCGATGAAGCCCGAGGCTAATCTAGAACCAAACATCGCGACCGGTGCGGTTCCAGCATCGATTACGCAACCTCCGCCAAGTCCACCACCCGCGCCACTGCCGTTACCGCCGGCCCCAATAAAAACGCCATTGCACACTGATCGGTTTGAAGCGGCAGCACCCGCACCGATCCTTGCGCCAGTCGTGATCCCCATCCCAGAATTGATCGCTGTTGCAAGGTCCGAAGATGCCACGTTTGTTGTGCCGACGGCTTCACCGGCTGCTCCGTCGGTGCCAACGCCGGCCATCGAAATTATGCCAACCACGCCAAGCCCTGCGACCGTCAAGCCGGCAGCTAAAGAGGCCAGCGAGAATCCGCAGAAGCGAGCCGTTGAGGTGGTCAAGCCGGATGTTTCAGCGAGCGAGGCACGGGAGGACCAGCGGCTAGTGCAATTGAAAGAGCAACAGAAAGAGCAACAAAAAGAGCTGGCGCGAGAACAACAACGGCAGGCGGATCAGTTGGAGGCAGCGCGGCTTGAGACGCAACGCCGAGAGGACGCCCGCGTGGATGCAGCGCGTATTGAGTCGGCACGGCTTGAAACCGCGCGTTTAGCGGCAGCGCAGTCGGAGGCCAAGCGTGACGCTGTAGCGCAGACGGAAGTTAAGCGTCAAGAGACGGCACGGTCGGATGCGCAGCGCCGGGAGTTAGCGAGCCAAGAAGCGGCGCAACGGGAGCCCCAACTTCTTGAGACTGCGCGAATTGAGGCGGCGCGCATTGCTGCTGCGCGACTAGAAGCTGCACGATTGGACGCCTTGCAACGGGCTGCTGCGCAGGCCAATGCGCAGCGTCTGGAAGTTGCTCGTCAGGCGGCAGCGAAACTAGAAAGTCAGCGCCTTGAGTCTGCAAGGCTGGAGGCGGCACGTCAGGAAACCGCGCGACAAGCAGTTGTGCAAGAGGCTGCAGCCAGTCAAGCGGCATCGATGGCGCAGGCTGAAAAAGCGCAGGCGGAAAAGGAAGAGGACGCGAGACGGGATGCGCGGCGTCAGGCAATGGGGCGCCAGCTCAATGAGGAGGCCGCCCAACGTGCAGCCGCTGAAGGCAGTGCCGCCGCTGCAAGTGCCGCCCGCTTACCATCCACCTCGCCGTCTGCGCCGGTACCCACGCTACCCTATTCGTTCAGCACTGCACGCCGGGGGCGGCTGTGGGGGCGTGCCGACCCCAACGCCGAACTGGTTAAGTATGCGGAGGCGTGGGCTCGGAAGATTCAATTCAACACGTCTGTCGAGACGGTTCGCGAAGTGGCAAAGCGGCCTCATACCAATCCGGTGGTGACGGTGGCCATTCGTAGCGATGGGTCGGTTGAGTCCGTGATTTTTGTTCTGACCAGCGGCGTGGCGGAAGTTGATGAGGCGATCCGCCGCATTGTTCAAAGCCAAGCGCCCAACCTGGCGTTCCCACCTGCACTAACCCGCGACTTCGATGTGATCGAG
The DNA here is from genome assembly GCA_038206765.1 of Burkholderiales bacterium. GTDB lineage: Bacteria > Pseudomonadota > Gammaproteobacteria > Burkholderiales > Usitatibacteraceae > UKL13-2. The sequence goes on from JBBRAM010000019.1 coordinate 3,495, forward strand.
GTTAGAAGAACCTGGCATTTCGACACGGCGATCCGAATGGAATGAATGGGTGGTACCAGTCGTCGGGCAATTTAAACTGAAATTCGATGCCAAATGGGAGCAGCAATTTTTGTGGTTGACAAATTAGGGTCTACTATTGATACTGAAAAAGTGACGTAAAAAGTTGTAGATAGTTGTAGATGGTTGCAGGTTGTTGCAAGTTGTTGGGGTTGTTTTCGATCAGAAACATAGTTTCCGTTAATCTTACTCAAAGGGACATGCAATGTTAATTCGTACGCTATTAGCTTCCGCGCTTGTGTCGTTGTCATTGGTTAGCTTCGCAGCGCCGGTTAGTCGCTTCAATAATCTTTCCGTGAGCATTGCGCCAGCCGATCCCGCAACACGTGCTGACCGAGATGTTGCGGTGGATGTGGTCTTCACCAACACTGGCGACACACCGATAAGCGTTGTGAAATGGTTTATGCCCGATGGTGAGCCCGAAGGCGATTTGTTTTTGCTCTCACGCAATGGCGAGGCCGTGCCCTACGTCGGTCCCATCATCAAGCGCGCTGCACCGACCGCGCATGACATGATTACGCTGCAAGCGGGTGAGAGCGTTACCCGCACGGCCGAGTTGTCAGGCCTGTACGATCTTTCCCAATCCGGCGTCTACACCATCCAATATGGCGTTGCCTCAGCCCATGTGTTTGGTCAGCCGCGTAGCAGCCGCCTCGGCAACCGCGTTTCCCCCGATTTGACGACGCAGTTTGACGCAGACGATAGCGCGCGTTTGACTACCGTGTTCTCGAATGAAGCATCGAAATTTATCGAGGGTCGTAAGGATTCATCAAGCATTGCTACCATTTTGCAGAAAACGCCTAGCGCGCTTGAAACGATTCTCACCCAGTCGATTTCCTATTCTGGTCGCTGCAGCGCGTCCCAGCAAAGCGCAATTGTCAGTGCCGCTTCAGCTGCACAAACGATGACCAACGGAGCCGTGACCTATTTGAGCGCCACACCCAAGGCTTCTGCGCGCTTCACGACTTGGTTTGGCACCTTCTCCACCGCCAATTGGAACGAAGTCAAAGGACACTACGTCAATATAAAAACCGAGCTTGACAGCAAGCCCGTGGTCTTCGATTGCTCCTGCAAAAAGAGCTACTACGCTTATGTGTATCCCACACAACCGTACAAGATCTATTTGTGCAATGCGTTTTGGACAGCGCCGCTTACCGGCACCGATTCCAAGGGCGGAACCATCATTCATGAATCATCCCATTTCAACGTGAATGCCGGTACGCAAGACTATGCATACGGCCAGACAGCAGCCAAGAGTCTCGCGATTTCAAATCCATCGCAAGCTCGTTTTAATGCTGATAGCCATGAGTATTTTGCTGAGAACACACCGGCGCTTCAATAACTATAGCCGCCTGATTTAGGAAATGCACACGCTGCCGTTTCGAAGGCTAATCATTGCTATCGCGACGGCGGCATGTGGTTTTCTGGTGCCAAGTGCTACTGTGGCCGAAGAAATTAAACCCACATTTAAACTTGATTGCACGCTGCGAGCACCGCACCGTGCGCGCGTTGGCAATCCTGTTCTATTAACGTTTGACCTGCGCAACCGTGGCAGCAAAGCCCTAAACGTGTTGATGCGCAACACGCCGTTTGAAGGCTTTTTGGGCCAGTACCTCACGATTATCGGCCCGCACGGTACGTTGAACTACGGCGGCGCGATGGTTAAACGCGGCGCACCGAGCGCCGATGAATATTTACGTATCCGTCCCCACACTAAACGCACTCGAACTATCAATATCGCCGAGGTTTATGCCTTCGATACGCCGGGCCAATATCGCATCCAATTCACCGGAGGTCTTCACGACGTGACCTTGCAGAAAGGTGCATCACTACCTGACCAGCTGGCGCCACAGGCGCTCAATTGTGCAGAAATTGTTATCGAAATGATGCCGGGCAAAGCCTAAGGACGTCGGGATGCAATCGCTGTTTTTGGCGAGCGCGCTGTCGTTGAGGATTTACTGATACCGTTTAAAACGGCGGTTTGTAGAGATACTGACGGTTAGATAATCTGCGCATATGCGCTTGACGAACGTGGACGCGGCGACTAGTCTCAAGCAAAGCGTGAAATATAATCAAGCGCTGGGAACTATATGGGAGCCGGGCGAGCTTTGCGTATTGAGGTGAGGCGCTAGAACGCAGTATTAAGCACTATGAACAGTCGATTGCGACACAGTTGTTGACCCTATTCATGCTTATTTTTGCTTTAAAGTGGATAGGCCGTAAAATTTTTCGTTGTCATCCGGTTTTGTAACAATCACGTGAATAACCGAGGATTGGATCAAACGTGGCACTTCTCAGTTTTGCTGATCAACACCTTGGTGGCGAGGCAGCGCACACCCTTGTCGCGCCACGTGCCGTCACCGCGTGGAATATTCTGGTGGTTGATGACGATCCGGAAGTTCACGGTGTTACCCGTCTGGTGTTGAAGGGATTCGAATACGACGGGCGGCCGCTGCGCATCTTGAGTGCGCACGACAGCATTGAAGCCAAGCATTTTCTCGATGAAGAAAATGATATTGCGCTGATCTTGCTTGATGTCGTGATGGAACGCGATATGGCGGGGCTGGATCTGGTGCGCTACATCCGGGAAAATTTGCATAACCACGACATTCGTATTGTGCTGCGCACGGGCCAGCCCGGCATCGCGCCCGAAGATAGTGTGATTCGTGCGTACGACATCAACGACTACAAAAGTAAAACCGAACTCACTGCCACAAAACTGAATACGCTGCTTTACGCAGCGCTGCGGAGCTATCGCGATATTTGTCTGCTGAATAACCATCGCCGCGGGTTGGAGCGCATGATCGAAGCGCTCTCCGAGGTGGCGCAGGCGCGCTCCATCCCGAGCTTTGCCTCGGCGGTTCTCGGCCAACTCGCCAACCTTATCAATCTGAGCGATGCGCAGTATTGGAATGTGCTGACGGCTTTTGCCGAAGTGAAAGAATCGCCAAATTACCGGCTGCTGGCGATGGCGGGGAAGGGGTTGGAAAGCGCGGATCCTGCTAGCTGGCCGACTGTGCTGTCGACAGAGCTAGATGCTAAACTGCGGCGCGCGTTTGACTCCAAACAGTCACAAGCTGACGGTAGTGACTATGTGGGGTTTTTCCGCACCACCAAGGGCAGTGAGAATCTGCTTTATTTGTCAGACTGCGGTGTGCTCTCGGCGGTCAACCTAAAACTGCTCGAACTTTACTGCGCAAACGTTGCTGTTGCATATGAGAATTTGTTGCTTCACGAAGAAATTGAAGAAACCCAGCGCGAACTAATCTACACGCTTGGAGAAGCCGTCGAGCAACGCTCAAAGGAAACCGGTGGTCATCTCAGGCGAGTCGCGGCAATTTCGCAAATGCTTGCACAAGACTATGGCCTGGACCCACGCGAAGTTGAGCTGATCCGCTTTGCCGCCCCCCTGCACGATGTGGGTAAGATCGGTATCCCCGACGCCGTGTTGAATAAGCCCGGCAAACACAGCGAGAGCGAAACCGTCGTCATGCAAACACACGCGGTGATGGGGTTTGAGATGCTCAATAAATCGGACAAGCGCATTATGAAACGCGGTGCCGTCATCGCGCTACAGCATCACGAAAAATGGGATGGTAGCGGCTATCCTGCCGGATTGTCTGGTGAGGACATCGATATTTCCGCGCGCATCACTGCACTCGCTGACGTGTTTGATGCCCTCGGTAGCAAACGTTGTTACAAGGATGCTTGGGATGCGCAAGCGATTGTGGCGGAGATCGAACATGGGCGAGGAAGGCACTTCGAGCCGCGTCTCGTGGCGCTTTTGCTTTCGCGGTTACCCGATTACTTGCACTTGCGTGTCCTGTACCCCGACTGATACGCCGGGCATGTTTGCGGGTCTCGGAGTCAGCCTGCTCCAGTCGAAAGTAATGCCCATGAAATCACCTATTTTGTCATCGCTCAATACCAACCCGTGCGTCTAACCCGCGTTACTAACCTATTGCTGATCGATACATGCAACCCTACCGGAGCAATCTTCTTTTTGAACTATCCAAGTCGGCTTACATTGATTCGGGTTATTTCACTATCGCGGCTGAAAAAATTATCGAAGTCGCCTGCACGGGTTTAAACGTCAAGCGGGGTAGTGTCTGGCTGTTTTCAGATGACCAGCGAAATCTATATTGCTTGGCCTTTTATGAGAATGGGGTTTGCAAGCAATTTGAAGAAGCCCGACATATTGCTGCGGCTGATTTCCCCGGTCTTTTTGAGACCGTTCTAGCTAACCGGATGGTTGCCGCCCATGATGTGTTCGCCAATCCGATCACCGCCGAGTTTCATGCGCTGTACGCGGCGCCCGCCGGAATTGCTTCTATCTTAATCCTGCCAGTACACCTTGACGGCAAGGTGATGGGATTGATTGGTTGCGAGCAAAAAAATACGCCGCGATGCTGGGACGAGGAAGATCAAGATTTTATGAATGCGTTGGCCGAGTTGGCGGCGCGTGCACTCGGTGCAGAGCGGCGTCAGCACGCTGAAGACGCGCTCAAGCTTGCCCGTACGGATGTCGACCGCCAGGTAAGCGAACGCACCCACTCACTAAGGAGCGCACTCGCACAATTGCAAGAGGCACAAAAACAACTCATTCAAACCGAAAAAATGGCGTCTCTGGGCGCGCTTGTTGCAGGCGTAGCGCATGAGATCAATACACCCATTGGCATCAGCGTAACGGCGGCCAGCCACCTTAAAACGTCGACTAAGAAGATCAAGAGCGCCATGGAATCGGATTCGCTTAAACGGGTTGATTTTGAAGAATACATGAGTACCGCGATGGAAAGCGCCGATATCTTGCTGCGTAACCTTGAACGCGCAGCGAATTTAGTGCAAAGCTTCAAGCGAGTCGCTGTCAACCACTCGGACGAAAGTATCTCCTCATTTGACCTCCATGAAGCGCTCGCCGACCTCGTCTTGAGCGTCAGCCCGGAGTGTAGGCGCCACGGTATAACCTGCAAATTGGAATGCGAACGGGGAATCACCATAAAGTCCTACCAGGGGGCACTCGATCAAGTCGTCACTAATCTCATCATGAATGCCTTGCGTCATGCGTTTGATGTTTCGCGTGGCTCAATTCTGATCAGGGCAACGCTAGCCGAAGACCAAGTTGATTTGAGAATCATCGATGATGGCGCAGGAATCAAAATCGAGTTGCTACCGCGCATTTTTGATCCATTTGTGACCACTAAGCGGGGAGAAGGCGGATCTGGTTTGGGATTACATATCGTGTTTAATCTCGTCAGCTATCGGCTCAAAGGGCGGATCGACGTGACGAGCATTGAGGGCGAAGGCGCTGAATTTCGCTGTTTATTTCCAGCGCGACTTGAACAAGAAACGTCGAACCAGCCATAGGGTGGCTATATTGTCCGTTTCAGCAACCTCATCTGATTTGAAGCGGAGCTTCAAATCTCGTTTTTTCGTCTTTTCCAAATTGCCCGATCTCAACGCCGACGAAAGCATCATTTCATCAATGTGCGATGCAAATAAGGCAAAATTCATGGTCAGATTGTTGGCGTATATCAATAAAGTAGACTCTGCCAATACGGGTTATAATTTAATACGTGTTCAACGCTGTCAATTGATTTGTTATTTTTATTATTGACCGGCTGATAAAACTGCTCAAAAACCTGCTCAAAAACCTCTAAGGAACTAAGCTATGAAGCTCAAAAACATAGTGATTGTCTGCAGTACCGTTTTGGGCGGTACCGCGCTCTCAGGCGCGAGTTGGCAAGCGGCGGCGCAAACTGCGCCAGTCAAGCCGACCTATCAGATCCCCGGTGGCGAGGCCGAGAAAGAAGAATCTAAGGACGGCCCGCTTGGCGTTGCGCTCTCAGACGGCGTCACATTAATTCCTTTCGCTAATTTGAGTTTCGGCAAAGACGACAATTTGTTTTTGGCGAATGCTAACAAAAAATCGTCCAACTTAACTATTTTTAACCCCGGCTTGAAGCTCGCGATCAAGGGCGATGGCATGCAATTGGGCATCGGCGCCGAGTCGAAAATCGGGCGCTATGGCTCATCATCTGACGACAACTACCAAGACCAACGCTTCAATGCGGTGGCCGATTTTTCATTTTCCAGCAAAATAGGTTTGCGTTTGGGTGGGCTGTACGAGCAAAGTCATGATCCGCGCGGCTCAACAGACCGCGTCGGTGCGACCAAGCCCGATGAATTTGATAATTCAGGTGTCAATGCGTTATTCGCCTATGGCGGCAACGACGCAATGGGGCGCGTTGAGTTTGAGGCAGGGAGCTTTAAAAAGCGCTACACAAACAACCGTATTTCAACCGCTGGCAGCGATCGCAAAACCGATAGTTTCGCCGGCCGCTTTTTTGTCCGCGTCGCGCCAAAGACGTCTCTGTTTATCGAGCTGCGTGAAGATAAACTCGATTACTCGTTGGACACTTCTTTGCAAGACAGCAAAGAGCGCCGCTATCTGTTGGGAGCAACTTGGGATGCAACGGCGGCAACGAGTGGCACCGTCAAATTTGGTCAGATTCGTAAAGATTTCGCGTCATCACTTCTCAAAGATTATTCCGGCACCGGCTGGGAAGGTAATATTCGCTGGACGCCGTTAAGCTATTCGAAATTTGATTTTTTCACCTCGAAGTCATTTACGGAATCGACTGGTTTGGGCGATTTTATTTTGAATAAACGCTATGGCGTGGCTTGGAATCACGATTGGGATTCGCGTTTAAGCTCCACACTATCGTTCGTGCGCGCGGACGATACTTTTTCTGGGAACTCGCGCAACGACACCACCGACTCAAGCGGCTTCAGGCTTAACTACAAGCTGATGCGTTGGCTGACGTTGGGAGGTGAGTTCTCGCATTCGAGCCGCGATTCAAACCTTGGCAGCGCGAACTACCGGAAAAACCTGTACATGTTTACGGTAGGTGCGACGCTTTAATGTGATGCTGCCGTCAACCAGGTAATGGTTAAAATATTTGTGATGTCGACATCCACCATAAAAATGGACTCGATAGTCTTGGCTCAACATAAATCAGCTTCGCTAGTGCGCGTTGACATGCGTTTTGATGGAGCCTGTTTATATGAAACGATGTTCGAGAACATTCATGAACAAGGCTAAAGCAAAAAGCGGAAGCAAAAACAGAATATAAGGCAAAAGCGATGAAGATGGCGACAGTCGAAGGCGCGGTGAATAACGTGGATACGGCAGCGCAACATTCATTTGCGCATTCTTTGGCCTATTCTGGTCGGCTAGTTGTGCCATCCATTACGATGGCACTGTTGTGTGCGGTGGTGTTGATGGCATTTATTGTGCAAACGCCGGTGAAAGCCCAAACGCCGGCAGCCTCACCTTCTGGTTCATCTGCCGCCTCGCCATCTATAAAAACGCCTACGGCCCAATCGACTATATCGCCCGTCCTATCGAGCGAGCTCTCTAGTTACAAACTCGGTGTTGGCGATGTCATCAGCGCTCAAGTCGTGGGTGAAGATGAGCTCAAGCGCGAAAAGGTACGGCTGTCAGATGCGGGCACTTTGTCGTTCCCCTACCTTGGTGAGATTCGGGTGCGGGGCATGACGGTCGGCGAGCTTGAAGACTACATCACCAAAGGCCTGAAGGGCCGCTACCTCCTCAATCCGCAGGTGACGGTAACGATTCTCGAATATCGGGATTTTTTTGTGAACGGGCAGGTTGGCAAGCCGGGCGGTTATCCGTTCACGCCGGGCCTGACGGTGCGCAAAGCAATTTCGATTGCGGGCGGATTCAAAGAGCGCGCCTCCAAAGAAAAAATTAACGTTATTCGTGAGGACGATAACAAAGGAAATTCAGCTCGAATTAGCCTTGATGCGCCGGTGCGGCCAGGCGACATCATCACCGTTGAAGAAAGTTTTTTCTGATGAATGACCGCAGTTTCAATACGCCTCCGTATCACAGTCCAACGCACAATTCGGCGATGCCGCCAATGCCGTCGTTAGGGGGCGCGTTGGGTAGCCATCATGGATTTAATGCGTTCACTGCAATGAACCAACCCATCCAGAGTGAAACGCTGGATTTAGTCGAATACTGGCGCTCTATCGCCAAACGCAAGTGGAGCATTTTGGGTTTGGTGGTATTGGTCGCGCTATTAACCACGCTAGTCGTGTTTTCGCTCCGCCCGACCTATCGATCGACCGCAACGGTGATGATTGAGCAGGGCAAATCAAAGGTGGTCTCGATTGAAGAGGTTTATAACGCGATGGGTGGCAATCGTGAGTATTACCAAACCCAAGTTGAGATTTTAAAATCAACTGATTTAGCGCGCAAAGTTATCCTCAAGCTCGAACTTACAAAGCATCCCGATTTCGATTTGTTCCAGGATTCAACCCCCCCATGGGTGCCCAGCCAGTGGTTTAAAACCAAAGCAGTACCCACCGATGACGAGGTGTTAAAAACAGCCCTGCGCCGGTTTAGCGAGGAGCTTCAAATTCAGCCGGTGCGCAACAGCCAACTCGTGCAGGTGAGCTTCACGGCCTATGACCGTGAGTTGTCTGCCAAAGTCCCGAATATGTTAGCCGAGCTGTATATCGAAAGCGATCTCGAAGCCCGCGTCGCGATGACCCAAAAAGCCAGTGCATGGCTCACCGAGCGCATGGGGGATTTGCGTAAAAAACTCGAGGGCTCTGAAAAGTCGCTGCAAGATTATCGTGAAAAAGAACGCATTGTTGACGCCAAAGGCTTGGTGCTCTCAGGCGCTTCAAAAGCGCTTGAGGAAGCCACCTCGAACTTAGTTTCGGTCCGTGCCAAACGTGCCGAAGCTGAGGCGCTTTACAATCAGGTGCTGGCCGTCAAGCAGGGCAAGGCAACCGGTGGCTACGAATCCATCCCCGCCGTCTTGCGCCACCCGACGGTACAACGTTTGAAGGAAAGTGAAGGCGATGCCGAACGAAAACTAGCCGATGCCTCCAAACGCTATGGGCCCGAGCATCCGAAAATGCTGCAAGCCAATGCTGAGCTTGCCGCCGTTCGCGAAAACGTAAAACGCCAAGTAGAGTCGGTCGTCGCGGGGGTTACCCGAGAATACGAAATCGCGAAATCAAACGAAGATTCTATCGGCCGCGCGCTTGGCCAAAGCAAGGCCGAGATCCAAGGCTTAAACCGAAAAGAATTCCAGCTTGGCGTGTTGGAGCGCGAGGCGCAAGCCAACAAACAGCTATACGATATGTTTGGCAACCGTGCCAAGGAAACCAATGTCGGAGGCGAGCTACAGTCCACCATCGCCCGCGTGATCGATCCGGCTACCGTGCCAAGTTTTGCCTTCGCGCCCAAGAAAACCCAGATCGTTGGCATTTCCGCGGCGGTTGCATTGCTGATCGGCATGATGCTCTCGCTACTGTTGGATCGAATCAGCAACACCATCAATACCGCGGGCGAAGTCGAAACCCGATTAGGTTTGCCGATGCTCGGTTATTTGCAAAAATTAACCGGCGGTGGCAAGAAAAGCATGAAGTCAGAGATGGCGTTTTTAAATGACAACCAATCCCTCTTCTCTGAATCCATCCGTACGCTCCGCACCAGCGTACTGATGAGTGCGCTTGATACGCCGAAGAAGGTGATTGTCATCACATCGTCGGTGCCTGAAGAGGGAAAAACGACGGTTTCGTTTAACTTGGCCTGCGCCTTGGCCCAAGTAAAACGCGTGCTGCTGATCGACGCCGATATGCGCCGCCCCAAGATTGGCCGTTTAATTGGCCGCGCGTCCGACGCGCCGGGCCTTTCGCATTTGGTTTCTGGCGTGGCGCCCGCGAGTGAATGTGTGGTCAAGCACGATCAGGGTGGTTTTTATGTTTGCACCGCAGGCTTTGTGCCGCCCAACCCCTTGGAATTATTATCCTCTGAGAAATTTGCCGGGGTATTGGAAAAACTGCGCGAAGCATTCGACATCATACTGATCGACTCACCGCCCGTGCAGTTGGTTAGCGATGCGGTCGTCCTTTCCCAGCTCGCCAGCACGGTTATCTACGTCGTTAAAGCTGACTCAACGCCATACCCGTTGGCCCGCGGCGGCATCCGCCGTTTGGCGATGGCCAATGCGCCGTTGCTCGGTGTGGTGCTAAACCAGCTCGATTTGGAACGTGCCGAAAAATACTACGGCGAATATTCGGGTTACGGCAAATATGCGGGCGGGAAAGGCTATGGCTACGGCTACGGGCAGCATGCCGATGGCAAGAACCATGCCGCCGCCACCGCTGCTGCCACGGCCGGAGCTCATGATGGCGCCCATACGAAAGCTGCCAGCGCATGAAGCGGGTGTTGTCCTCAGTCGTCTTGTGTGGGTTCATATTTGGGTTACTGGGCGCGTCGGTTGTCGCCGTGCGTCATGCGATGGCTGATGAAATCGTTCGCAGTATCAACGGTCGTCTAGTCAAGTTGGGTCGTGTGCAATCTCAAACCGGTGTCGCGACGGATGGCGCGGCTATCCTGCAATTGGAAGCGGATGCCAAATTGGCCCTTCGCTATGCACCTGGCAACGGCCAGTACCGGGACGTATTGACGCGCGTTCATTCCACGCCTCGGATGCTAAATGCGTCTCTCACCAACGCGCCCGGCGCAGTCGTTATTGATCTTGATGGCGCCTATGCGGCAGCAAAAGCCGCTGTCGTGAGCCAGCCCAGTAGCGCCTATGCATGGACAAGTCTGGCATTTGTGTCGGACCAGTTGATGGCGCAGAACCGACTGCCCGGTGGCCAAGCTGCACTTGAGCAAGCGCTCCTGCGTGCGGCAGCCCTTGGCGCATTCGAGCCGCATGTGTTGCGCGCCGTGGTTGATCTCGGGTTCGCCAATTGGGATGCCCTGAGCGTCGCGAGCCGCCAGTCCGTGATGCAGTCAGTCAATCATTTGGCGCAGCGCCAGCCGGATGATGCGATCTCACTGTCAGCGCATCGCGGCAGGCTGGCTGAAGCGTGTATGGAAAAAAGACTCGCCGCGCGAAAAGAGTGTACGATTTCAGTCAATGTGATACCCATAAGTAATTGAACCTGCTGTTAATTCTTTGTCGTCTAGTTAAATGCAGTGGAATACAATCGAACGCAATTAGATGCACCAATGTTTGTTTTGAAGCACCTAAACCTGAAAGGGGTTTTTATGAAGATGACCAAGACGTTATTCAATTTTTGCATGGGCGCGGTTGTACTGTCGTTGCTCGCCACGGCCGGCACGGTGTTCGCCCAAGCGGCCACCGTACTTGAACTGACGGGCACGGTTACGGCGGCGCTTATTACGCCCGTCGCCGCACCAGGTGCGCCTGCCGCTACGCCGCCGGTTAGTCGGGCGTTGCGCAAGGGGGATACGGTGAGTCAGGGTGAAACCATTAAGACTGGAGCGGTATCGTCTATCGTTCTAAGATTTAGCGATGGCCAAATCGCTGCAATGGCATCGAATTCATCAATGGCAATTAACAACTATGTTTATAACCAGGCCGAGCCAGCCAAAAGCAATGTTTTTTTGTCGCTGCTGAACGGTGGCATGCGGGCGATAACAGGGTTGATCGGCAAGGCTAGACCGCAGGCGGTTGCCTATCGGGCGGGCAATGCCACGATTGGTATTCGCGGCACCGACGTAACCTTTGCAACGGCCGATGGCGACGTGGTGGTGACGGTGGCTAACGGCGAAATTTCTTTTACGTTTCTGGGCCAAACGATTGCCGTTCCAGCGGGCCAAGGCGTATTGTCGGCCAATGGCAAACTAACCAAAGATACGGTTAATGCGATCAACGCAGCTGTCGCGGCCAACCCTGGGTTAGCCAATGCGTTGAAGACGGTCAACACAGATGCACTCGTGAATGCGGTGACGAAGGCTGCCGCCGACGCGGCGGCTGAGGCCAAAGCTGCGGCCGATGCAAAGGCAGCGTCGGGCGCAACTGGATCGTCTGGAGCAAATTCGGGCTCAAGTGGTGGTGGCAGCGTGGTGTGCACCTCGGTTTCACCGACACGCGTACCAGACGGTTGCATACCGCCCGCGAAGTAGTTTTAGGCTGAGGCAGTTTCCCGCTTGTTCTGTTAGTCGCGGCAATGAGGGGGTGCAGACACCTTTTAAATCCTCCTAGGCCAACATCAACAATGCGTATTGAGTAGCGTCAAATAGAATAGCCTCAAACAGAATAGCCAGGCACGATTGAATCGGGGTGTATTTTCCCCGATCAATCTTTGGCGTTATATCGATACAAACTCTAGTTCAGGAGCGGATTTTCAGCAATAAATGCCTGAAAAACCGCTCTGGCACTAGAGTTTTTTATTTTTCAATATTTACTCTTGTGTCGTCATGCCTTCCAACCATTTTGTTACCACGCGCCGCCGCGCTAGCGAATCCAACGAAATGCCCTTCAACTTTGATGGTTTATTGTTCTGGGCATGGCTGGCGTTGCTCTGCTGGTTGCCGATCCCGTTGGGTAGCGTTGAGCCTTGGGCATGGGCGGTGCTTGAGGTAGGGGTATTTGCAATTTTGGCGGCATGGTGTGTGGGCTATGCTTTTGGTGTCGCCAGCCCCAGTGAAGCTTTCCGTGGGGCGAAATGGTTTGTTTGGCTGCTGGCCATATGGTTGGCTTATCTCGCGATTTATCTGGTCCCGCTGCCACTCGACATCATCGCCAAAATATCACCGGCCACCGCCGCAATGCATCGCGAGACCCTGGGCTTTGATTCAAGCTTACGTACCCTAGCGCTTGATCCGCATGCGGCGCTGGCGAGCTGGCTGCGTTCGTTGGCGTATGTGGCCGCGTTTATGGTGACACTATTAACGCTCAATTCGCGTGTACGGGTTCGGCAATGCATGTTTGTGTTGGTGGTGGCAGCACTGGCGATGTCGGTTTACGGCATCTTGATGAATCTTACCAACGCAAAAATCACCTGGTTTGGCTCGCCGATGTCGCATGGTGCGCAAGCGAGTGCAACGTATTTTAATCGCAATCATTTTGCGGGCTATTTGGAAATGATGTTGGCGCTGGGTGTTGGGCTGCTGATTGCTGATTTGCGGGATCGCCAAGCCACAACCTGGCGGCAGTTTTTACGCCATTTTTTAGAATGGGTTTTTAGCCCCAAGATGCGGCTGCGGCTGATGCTTTGCGTGTTGGTGATCGCGCTGCTCAGCACGCGTTCGCGCATGGGCAACACTGCGTTTTTCGCGGCACTGCTGGCAACTGGGGTGATTGGTATTGTGTTCTCGCGTTATGCAACGCGGGGCACGGTGATCTTGCTGGTGAGCCTGATTGCGATTGATATATTCATCGTTGGATCATGGTTTGGCGTGGAACAGCTTGCCCAGCGGATAGAGGCGACCAGCATCTTGCGATCGGAAGTGGCTGTAATCGGGGCGCAGGAATCATTGGAGCAACGTCTCGATGCCACTTCTGCCACGCTGTCCATGGTTAGCGCCTTCCCGGTGGTTGGCGTGGGTCCCGGCGCATGGGTCTTGGTGTTTCCAAATTATCGCGGTGAGGATGTGATGCCGGGATTTTTTGAGTACGCCCATAACGACTTTGCGCAAATGGCCGCCGAATTTGGTCTGATCGGGTTTGGCATTCTGGGGTTGATAGTGGCGTGGAGCTTCCTAGTGGCGCTGATGGCCCAAGCCAAGCGGCGCGATCCCTTGATGCGCGGCCTGTCGTTCGCCTCGATGATGGGCACTATCGCCATCATGATCCACTCCAGCGTCGATTTTAATTTGCAAATCCCGGCCAATGCGGTTTTGTTCATGGTGATGCTCGCGCTGGGTTGGATTTCGCTTTATTTCGGGCGCCACCAACCGCTTTGATCGCACTAATCTGCGCTACAAAAGCGCACCCCGGAGGGGCACGACATGAAAAGTATCATGCAAACTGTCATCCAAAGTGTCATGTAATACGCCTACAATTCAGTATTCGTTTTTAAGTCGATTCAAACTTTTAGGAGCACAGCATGTCAGGAGCAGGATTTCACGTACACGGCCCGCACGATCACGCGGTTGAGCATGAAACGCAAGGCCACGGTCATGGCGACACAAGCGAAAAAGGCAAGTCCGATGCCAAATTCATTCAATGGGTCGCGATTTTTACGGCGTTGCTGGCGACCATTGGCGCGATTGTGAGCTACAAAGGAGGGCACACGCAAAACGAGGCGCTGCTATTTAAAAACCAAGCGGTCTTGAAGAAAACCGAAGCTTCCAACGTTTGGGCGCAGTACCAGGCAAAAAGTACCAAACAAAATTTGGCTGAGTTAGGCGCGTTGCTCACGCCATTACCGGATGTGCGGGAAAAACTCACAGGCGAAGTCGCTCGCTACAAAGGCGAAAAAGAAACACTCAGTACCAAAGCAAAAGCACTGGATGAAGAATCGGTTGAAGCCGATAAAAAATCCGCCCATGAACTGGAGCCACACGACAAACTCGCCATGGCCATGACGTTCATCCAAATCGCGATTTCACTCGCGGCCATCTGCGTTTTAACCCGCCGCCGTTGGATGTTGGGTTTGGCGGGCGGTGCTGCGGTTGCCGGGATTATTTATACGGTGCTGGCGTTTTTGATGATGGGTGCGCATTGAATTTTACTTTGGAATGTAAATGCTAAGCCAAATACAAACCGAAAAATTGAGAGGGATCGTCGCGCTGGGAAAAGAGCGAGGCTACGTTACTCGCGCGGAAATTTATGTGCTTTTTGATGTGGAATTTGATGTTCTTTTTGATGCGGAATTTGACGCGGAACAGCTAGCAGGCCTTTTTTCTACTTTTGAAGATATGGGCATCGCAATTCAAGGTGAGCTGCCTAATAAGCCCCGCCCAGCCTAGGCTTTGGCTATTTTATCGCCTTAAAATAGCGTGCGCGAGTTGACAAATTCGTCGTCAATTTTTCACAGTTCAACGCAGCAAAAGTTTAATCATCGCTTCAAACCGCTTCCCGTACGGTGGTTTAAAAAGCGGTAACCCATTGAACATCGCTTGGTGGAAAATCGGTTTTAGTTTTGAGAACGTATCAAAGCCGAATTTGCCGTGATAAGCGCCCATGCCGGACGCCCCAACGCCGCCGAATGGCAACGATTCTTGCGAAATGTGCAGCAATGTGTCGTTGATGGTCACGCCGCCGGAAATGGTTTCGCTCAAGACGCGCTCAATATGCTGCCCATCGCGACCAAAATAATAAAGCGCCAAGGGACGTGGGCGGTCGTTGATATAGCGTATCGCGGCATCCAAATTTTCGTATGTAACGAGCGGCAAAATAGGGCCAAAAATCTCATCCTGCATGACACGCATATCGTCATTCACCGGGTGAACGATGGTGGGGGCAATTTTTTGTACGTCGTCGAGTGGTTCACTTTTTGCAGCGAGCGGCACAATCGACGCGCCCTTGCTGGCCGCATCGGCTAAGTAATCTTGCAATCGTTCTAAGTGACGCCGATTGATGATGCTGGTGTAATCGGGGTTGCTTGCGAGGGTAGGGTAGAGCGTGGCGACGACGGTTTTAGCGGCGTCAATAAACGCTGCCTCTTGCCCGCGCGGTAACAACACATAGTCAGGGGCAATACAGGTTTGCCCAGCATTCAGACATTTGCCGAATAAGATTTTTTCGGCGGCTTCAACGATGTCGCATTCGGGGCCAATGATAGCCGGCGATTTGCCGCCAAGCTCCAATGTTACGGGGGTAAGGTTGGCTGCTGCAGCACGCATGACATGGCGGCCCACATTGGTTGAACCCGTGAAGAGCAAATGATCAAATGGCAGTCGCGAAAAAGCCTCGGCAACGTCCGCGCAGCCGTTGACAACGCTAATCTGTTCGGACGTAAAAGCATTGCCGATGAGTTGTGCAAATAATTGTCCGGTGCGCGGTGTGAATTCACTCATTTTTATCATCACGCGGTTACCGGCAGCGAGCGCGGCAGCAAGCGGGGCAATCGCTAAATAGAGCGGATAGTTCCACGGAACGATAATGCCAATTACGCCGAGTGGCTGCGGGCGCAACTCGGTACGTGCCGGTAAGAAATAAAGCGATGCCCAAGCACGCTTTGGTTTCATCCAGCTGCCAACATGGCGCTTCGCGTCTTTGACAGCAGAAATAGCCGGAAAAATTTCGAGCAAAGCTGTTTCATGGACTGAACGGTTGCCAAAATCGCCGCGAATCGCTTCGGTAATCAGGTCTTTGTTCACCGTCAGGAGCGAAGCCAATTTTTGCAGTGATTCACGGCGAGCCGCCAAGCTGGGCGAGCGATCATGGGCAAACGCGTTCTTGGCGCGGCCAAATGCCTCGCTCATCAGATTAATGCTGTGATCGGGGGTTGGCGGCGGTGACATCGGCGGCGTAGATTGCGAAGGTTGTGTCGTTAGCCCGGGCGGGGGAGATTGCAGAATGTCGGGTTGACTAAGATCCATCGTAGCGTCCTTGTGTGGAACCAGCGGTTGTTCAGTTTGCTTTAGCAGGTGTTGATGAATTCGTTTCAGACCATCCCGTAGAATACCAGTGCCCTGCTGATTCTAGGGAGCTCAATTAGATTGACTGCTCTAATTCGGAGGCGTCCAATGGTGACCATTTTATGATCGAACATCTCAAAAAATTAGAGCGCCTCCGCGGCAGTATTAACCGTGAACAAACAGCGGATTCTCCGTTTAGCAAAACCCTGCGTGATGTGAAAACCTGGCAGCATTTGCGACTAGTGCGCACCTATCGTGATTTGGCGGCTGACGACCGCTATGCGCCCGCGGTTACGTTCTTTCTCGACGAACTGTACGGTAGCGGAGCCAGTGTGAATGCGTCAGCGCTACGCGATCGTGATCTGATACGGATGTATCCGACGATGAAGCGGGTGCTGCCGCAATTTGCGTTTGAGACTGTTGAAAAAGCGCTTGAGCTGGATGTATTAGCCGAAGAGTTCGATCAAGCCGTTGCCAAAAATATCGCCAGCACCGCGAACGGCTCGATCACAGAAGATGATTATATTGCCGCATTTCGCGCTGCGGGACGGCGCGATGATCGCCTGCGACAAGTGAAATTAATGCAAGAAGTTGGCACGGGATTGGAAGCGGTGGTCAAAAAGCCGTTCATTTACACCACGCTCAAGATGTTGCGTACGCCTTCAAAATTGGCGGGTCTATCCGCCATGCAAAAATTCTTGGAAGCGGGCTTTACCGCCTTTCGTCATATGAATGGCGCTGATTATTTTTTGACGACTATCGCCTCTCGCGAGGCGGCGATAATCGATCGTATTTTTGATGGCGTGGCGAAGCCATTCGAGATTGTCGATGCGTGAAACGCCAATAAGTGATTCACGACACCGCTACCCAAGCCAAGGGCGTGTGGTTGGGAAACGATATTTTAACGGCGACTTTGATCCTTTTTAGATCAGCCATTAGCGCAACACATCAGACAATGGCGCAACACATTAGCCAATGTCGAAGTCGACATTTCGACATTTCGACACAAAGACGCCAAGTAGTTCGTAATTTCTTGCAGAAATTGACGCTATTATTGGAGTTGTGATCCAGATAGCGAAAGCGGAATTTTCCTGCTAGAGCCGCGACATGAGGCCGGTAATATTGAATGGCCAGAGCCGGCCATCCGCAGTCATTGAGGTTTCTCGCTAGCAGCCATTGGCTGAGCCCGCAGCGGTTTCCCGAGGCCGATCCTAAAATGATTGCATTGATTGCGCCCCCATGCTAAATTGCAATCAATGATTACATGTGTATAGGAGACAATCATGGCTACCAATCTTGTTGTTCGCAATGTTGATGAAGACGTGGCCTTGGCCCTTAAGCAGGTTGCGGCATCACATGGAAGAAGCGCGGAAGCAGAGCACAGAGAAATCTTGAAATCTGCCCTCAAGCGTCCAAAGCGCCGCTCGCTCGCTGACGTATTTTCGAGCATGCCGAATGTCGGAGAAGACGCGGACTTTGCTCGCCGGAAAGGCCGGGGATAGCGTGTACTTGGTTGACACGAATGTCGTAAGCGAGGCACGCAAAGGCAAGAAAGCAAATATCGGTGTTCAGAAATTCTGGAAAACGGTTGATGAGTCCGAACTATATTTATCCGTTCAGACGATTGGTGAAATACGCAGGGGAATTGAAAACATCAAGCGTCGCGGTGATCTTCCGCAAGCAGGAAAATTGGAGCGCTGGCTTGATCTAATCCTGGACGAATATAGTGATCGGATCTTGAATTTTGATGCAGAGTGCGCTCAGGTGTGGGGGAGATTAATGTCACCGCACAATCAACACCAAATCGACAAACAGATTGCTGCGATTGCACTCATTCACGGCTTAACGGTCGTGACCAGAAATGTAGATGACTTTCGTGGGTGCGGTGTTGAATTGCAAAACCCCTTTGCGTAGCACTCTCTTGGCAACGGCGCCTCTGGGGCGAGTAGTGCCTGATACTTCTAATTAAATTTATGACGCGAACAAATAAATACGAAGCTTGGGAGACGGGTGATGGGGTCATGTTATTTCATTCCGCACAACTGGAGAAAATACGTAGTAATCCTGCTGTTAGTCTAAAAAGAAAGCTTTATGACCTCGACGCAGCGACGTCCGAGGAGGCACTATCCATTCATCACCTTCGCATGGATTTTGCTCCATACAAGCCTCTGGGTAACCCTGAGTCATGCCCAAAGTGCGGATCTTTTTTTTATCCAAACGGAAGTGGCCATCGTTGGCACTGCGGACAAATATGTTGATCGTTTTGTCACAAAACCGGATGTCTGCAATGGGGCGCACTGCGACGGTCGCTGCGTGTTTTGACACAGGCTCGGGCGGCAGGCAACCTATTTCAATTTGTCCCGATGCACATCAACGTATCGCAACATCGGACCCAGCATCTCCTCTTTTTCTGCGTCGAAGCCACAATGCTCCGTAAATAGTTTCGGATTTTTATAAGTTCCGAATAGCATGTCCCACCACACGATGTCGCCGTAGTTATTTTTGTGCCGGCCGTGCTGATGGTGAATGCGATGCATCTCAGGACGTTGGAAGAAGTAGCCAATCCATTGCGGCGTGCGAACACTCGTGTGGTAAAAAAATTCACCGAGCGCCGTGCAAGCCGTGTAGACGGCGCAGGCTTCTACGGACAAGCCCAGCAACGCGTAAACGAGTGCGCTGCCAATGAGCGAATTCACCACCATCTCACCGGGATGTTTGTAGAACGAGGTGATCAGCTCAATCCGCTGGGGGCTGTGGTGGATCTGGTGGAACAGGCGCCACAGCACATCATTCTCGTGGCGCCACCGGTGCCACCAATAGAAGATGAAGGTCGCAATAAAGTAAGCGATGAGTCCGCCCACAACCGGGGAGACATGATCCGAGAGACGGAACACTGACAACGCTGCGAACCACTTCTCCCAAGTTGCACCGGCTACCAACACGACGCCCAGCTGGACGAGGTTTATGGCGATGACGCGAAGCGGCCAAGTCTTCACGCGCGGCAGGCGCCAGCCGGGCCTCACTCTCTCCAGCACCATGCAACCGACGCCAATCACAACGATGTACCCCAGCATAAATGTCTCCTAGTCAGAACGGGTTAATGCTGACGCTGCAATCTGGCACTGGCTTTTGTATGCCCAGATGAAGTGGAAATCGTGCTGAAATAGGCCGAATGCGCATCAGTATTTGCCCGGCGCACAAAACTTGCGACCAAGACGGCAGCGGCGGCAACCGCCAGCAAATGTTTGATCGTGTGTCCGCTGAAGAATCCCAATGCGTCGAATACAGCATGGTCGTTCAGCTCAAAAGCCTTGGCGAAAACGTAGAGCAGTATCGCAATACCGAACGCGATACGATCGGCGCGCGGTGAACGGGCCATCCATTGCCAAAGCGGAATGAGGACCAACGGCGCACCCTGAATTAGCAGATAAGGACGCAGATCGCCCACGGCGATCGAGTCCGTGAACGACCACCAGAATACACTAGCGACGGCGGCCACGATGAGGGTCGGCAAAAGCCAACGCCGCGCTGCAATGTGCGTCTCAGCATAAGCGTCGGCAAGTAGCCCCGCGCAGGCAAGTGCAATCGGTAGACGATCCCAAACAAGTCGGTCATTGTTCGGCATTAGGTGATAGAAGCTTGACCCGAATGCCGTCAGCGCCACGGCTCCCAAGAAAATCGCATAGCCGGGCCAAGCCGTGGCGATCGACGATCGTTTTGTTTTGCCTCTGAGTGCCCAGAACCCCCAGATGCTGACCAGAGCAAAACCAATGTTCGAGAGCACGTCAGCAGCATTGGGCAGACTACCCAATGTCCGATTGTCGGCGAACTCGTGATAGTGAGCGAATTGCGCAATCGGTCCATGCACAATCATCGCGGCTACAACGAGCAACATAATTCCGGTGGGGATCCAGCGCTTAATTTGTTCCATGTTCATCTCCTTTGGTTGGGTCGGGGTAATCATGGGGCAACGGTTCATAAAAGTGAACCACCATGCTGAAAGTGTCGAAGAATAGCGTAATTGGTATCAAATATTGATACAATCTGGCGATGACCGAGACTGAACGCCTCATCGCAACGCTGAAAAGCCTGCTAAAAAAACAGGGTTTTACCTACCGCGTGATCGGTCAGGAGTTGGGCCTTTCTGAACAGACTGTGAAAAGGATGTTCTCCAAGGAAGTCTTCACGCTGGATCGGCTGGTCCGACTCGCTTCGCTTCTTGGCATGAGCCTCGCCGAGGTGACAGACCAAGCAAGCCACGCAACGCCAAGCATCCGCTCGCTAACGGCGGCGCAAGAAAAGGATCTTGTTGCCGAGCCAGCCTTATTATTGGTCGCGGCTTGCGTATTGAACAATTGGTCGCCGCCAGAAATCACGAGGATTTACAAGCTCACCAAGGCGGAGTGCGTCAAGCATCTGTTGAAGCTCGATCGACTGAGCCTTATCACATTACTTCCAGGTGATCGCGTGCGCCTGAATGTCGCCCGCGATTTTGAGTGGCTTCCCAATGGGCCCATTCAGCACTTCTTCCGGAAAAAGGAAAAGGATGATTTCCTGACAAGCAATTTTACGGAGCCTGGCGAAAATCTTTACTTTATTTTTGGATTGTTGACCCCTGCCGCCAAACTGAGATTGCAGGTTCAACTGAAAAAGCTGCGAGATGAGTTTGCAGAACTGCATCGAGAAAGCATGAGCGCGCCGTTTGACCAACGCAGTAGCGCTTGCCTCATGGTTGCGCAGCGCAAGTGGGAACCAAAGGGCTTTGCCAACTTGCGCCGCGAAAAGGGATAATCGGTGATGACCGCTTTTGAACGAATTGGAAGTGCACTGTGAACGTCGGGTTTGGGCCGCAATGCAACAGTTCTGAGACTCTTCACACGCCCTAGGGCGATTTTCGCCACCACTTAGTACACTCACCATGACTCAAGCGTCTCTTAATTTTATTACTTATGAGCAAATTAAATTTGCTGCGCTCCTGCTACCAGAGGTTATGGAGGCGACATCATACGGCACGCCGGCGCTTAAAGTTAATGGCAAACTCATGGTCCGACTTAAAGAAGACAACGAAACCGTGGTGTTGCGCGTAGCTTGGGAAGAACGGGAGCGGCTCGTAACGCTCTACCCGAAGGTGTTTTTTGTTACCGACCACTATCGCAACCATCCATGGGTTCTACTTTGTATGTCGGCCGCGTCAACGAAACATCTCAATGAAATCTTGTTACATTCCTGGCGCCAAGTGGCGTCAAAAACCATCGCGAAAAAATATGCGCAAGTCTTGGACTCAAGATAACCTGAATCGAGGATTGGCGTTGACCGGCTCTTGTGGGGCTTTGCACCTGTCGCTATGCGTTTTAGACACCCTCCTACAACTCGCAACAGGCAGTCCTAAACTTCGCACAAACGCGAGCAAGCGCTAATAGCAAAATGAGTATTGTATAAACTCGGCTTTGTCGGGAAAATCACAAAAGTTTCCAAGATCCCCAGGCCGCAAACTGTGTCGATTGCAGGCATTCGAGACAGATTTGCGGACAGATTTTCCCACGGCAGGACCGCGCCGAAAACCCGCCCCGTCTGCTTGCCAGTCGAGGTCTGCGCCGGATCCAAGGTTGACAGGTAAACAAATTTGCAATAGCAGGGCCTCGCAACAGTTGCAATAGACAGTCGCATTACACTGAAAAGGAAATTTATGATCAAGTTTTACTACCACCCGTCTCCCAACCCCGCCAAAGTCGCTCTGTTTCTTGAGGAGGCAGGCGTGCCTTATGAACTCGTTCCAGTGGATACGCGCAAGGGAGACCAGCACTCGCCAGCGTTCACCGCCATTAACCCGAATGCCAAAACGCCGGCACTAGTTGATGGTGACGCCGTGGTCTTTGACAGCAATGCCATCCTGCTTTATCTTGCCGAAAAAACGGGTAAGTTCTTGCCTGAGGACACCCCCGCACAGCGAGCGCAAATGCTGTCTTGGCTCATGTTTGTTGCGTCCGGCATCGGCCCGTATTCTGGCCAGGCTGTTCACTTCAAGCATTTCGCACCCGAGCCCAAGGCCTACGCCGTGAATCGATACGACTTTGAGGCGCAGCGCCACTGGGCCATCATTGATGCGCAACTCGCAAAACATCGCTATATGTTGGGTGAGACGTACACTATCGTCGACATGGCCGTGTGGGGTTGGGCGCGCGCAGTGCCGTTTATTTTGGGTGCTGAAGCATGGACAACCTTGCCGAACGTCAAACGGCTGTTGGATGAGATCAATGCTAGACCAGCGGGCCAGCGAGCTGAAGCCCTCAAAACCAAAAACACCTACAAATCCGAGATGGACGAAGAGGCCCGCAAGGCGATGTTCCCACAGAACGCCCGACTCTCGTCGCCGGCGGGCGTGTGACGGTGACGCCATACCGGCGTGCACTGATTTTTGGTGCCGGCCCCGGGATTGGCGCCAGCCTCGCACGCGCCTTCGGGCGCGACTGTGGAATGCGCGTCGCCGTATCAGCGCGACGCCGTGAGCCACTCGAAGCGATTGCGTCTGAGACTGGCGCCGTGCCGCTCGTGGCTGATGCAAGTAATGCTGTAGCCGTCGCGGCAATGTTCGATGCGGCAACGCTGGCATTGGGTGGCGCGCCTGACGTCGTGGTTTACAACGCCAGCCAGCGGGTACGCGGCGCTTTCGTCGATGTTGACGCTGAGGCTGTTGCTCGCGCGGTTGACATTACCGCAGTGGCTGCGTTTCGCGTTGCGCAGCAAGCGGTACGCCTGATGTTGCCTGAACGCCACGGTGCAGTGATCTTTACCGGTGCTTCCGCCGGGGTCAAGGGTTACGCGCAATCGGCGGCTTTCGCAATGGGCAAGTTTGCATTGCGTGGCTTGGCGCAGAGTATGGCGCGCGAGCTCTCGCCACAGGGCATCCATGTCGCGCATGTTGTTGTAGACGGTTCCGTCCGTCCCGCGGGAGTGACGAATGATGGCCAGGACGCACAGCTCGACCCGGACGCCATTGCCGCCAGTTATGTGCATCTCTTAGCGCAGCCCCGCAATGCCTGGTCGTGGGAGATTGAGGTGCGTCCTTGGGTCGAACATTTTTAATTTGAATGAAATAATTTTATGAGCGACACTCCCGAATACTCTCCACCCAAAGTTTGGCGCTGGGACAAAGATAACGGCGGAAAGTTTGCCAGCATCAACAGGCCCATTGCTGGCGCTACGCACGACAAGGACTTGCCCGTAGGGCGCCACCCGCTCCAGCTTTATTCGCTAGGCACTCCCAATGGCGTCAAGGTGACCATCATGCTTGAAGAACTGCTGGAGCTGGGCCATAGCGGCGCAGAGTATGACGCCTGGCTGATCCGTATCAATGATGGCGACCAGTTTGGCAGCGGCTTTGTTGCGGCCAACCCCAACTCGAAGATCCCTGCGCTGATGGATCATACCGGCGGAACACCGGTGCGGGTATTTGAGTCTGGTGCCATCCTGCAGTACCTTGCTGAGAAGTTCGATGCCTTCCTGCCAGCGAGCGGAGCGGCTCGTGCCGAATGCTTGTCATGGGTGTTCTGGCAAATGGGCAGTGCACCTTTTTTAGGCGGCGGTTTTGGCCATTTTTTTGCCTATGCGCCTGCCAAGTTTGAGTACCCCATCAACCGCTACGCGATGGAAGTCAAACGCCAGCTGGATGTGTTGGACCGCCAGCTAGCAGAGCACCGCTTTCTGGCTGGCGGCGAATACACCATCGCAGACATGGCGACGTGGCCTTGGTATGGCGCACTGGTCAAGGGTTTGCTTTACGAAGCAGGTGAGTTCCTTAGCGTGCATGAGTATAAGCATGTACTCCGCTGGGCTAATGAGATCGCCTCGCGCCCAGCTGTGCAGCGCGGTCGCAAGGTCAATCGCGTCTTTGGTGAGCCTTCAAGTCAACTACACGAGCGCCACGAGGCCAGCGACTTTGATACCAAAACAGAAGATAATGTGACTGCAACTACGGGCAAGTCGTAACCAACCTATAACGACTCTTCCAAGCAATATTTCTGAGGCCTTGGTTCGCTTGGGCACACAAAAAAACATACGAATTGTTGCCTTGAAGCCTAATAAGGACTTGGCCTATATGATAGAGCTATTCGAGTCTGGCAAGATGAGTCCGGTAATAGATCGATCCTTCAGATTATGTGATGTACCGGAAGCACTGCGTTACTTTGGGTAGGGGCATCACAAAGGAAAAGTGATAATAGACATGAAAAAAGGTTGATTTTCTTGAACGACGATTCCAGCCGAAAACGCATTCCCGTCTCCCTCCGCTTAGTCGTAGTTGCTGGCTACACGTTGGCGGCTTTATGTTTCGCCTACGCAGTTGTCCTATTGCTTGGCCTGTTCACCCTTCCGTCGCCAGATCATCAGATTCAAAACCCTTGGTTCACTCTGATGGAAATTCTGATTCTTGCTATCTCTCCAACTATGGTCGCGTTTACGGTAGCCCTTCATGCGTTAGTGGCCGTCGAACGCAAGCCCTTTGCTATTCTTGGCGTGACGTTCATGAGCATGTGCGCTGCTCTTACCTGTACAGTCCATTTTACCGTGCTGACCCTCAGTCGCCTTCCAGCGTTTGCCTCGGCGGAGTGGGCGCCATTGGTCTTCTCCTTCAACTGGCCGTCCTTGGTGTACGCGTTGGATATCCTGGCGTGGGACGTCTTCTTCCCGCTTGGGGCGCTGTTCGCCGCACTTGCGCTTCGCATCAGAGGTCCGGAGCGCCTTGCGCGAGGTGTTCTGCTTTTCAGCGCGGCGCTTGGCTTCCTCGGATTGGCGGGCGTACCGTTGGCGAATATGAACATCAGGAACATTGGCATCATCGGGTACGGGTTGCTCTTCCCAATTGCTGCTGTCCTTATTGCCGTTACTTTCACGCGCGAAGCTAGCCAGAGTGCAGCTTAGCCCGGCGTTCAATCCGAGCTGCGAAAAAAATCATGCAGCTGCTTATCTACACGTTATTCCCAAGTTATGTATTCTTCTCAACGTAATATTGCGGAATTAGATCTGGGCTGGGAAGGTCCGTCCTGGGGCGGACTGCGACAGTCATCATAACTTTTCACCCAGCCTTAGGCAGGCGGAGACTATCACAGCGCCTTTTTAGATTGTGCGTAAAAATAGATTGTGCGTAAAAAGTCGAAATTTGGGCTGAGACTTTTCCACATTCTCTAATACGTCGGGTAACAATCTGATTGAACGGAAGCGAGGTTGGGTCAAGCGATGCCGTTTCCTCGATGAATCAACTTCGTATCCTTTGCTGAAAATCGGCACGCCTAGAAAGTCAAATAATATTATTTTTTCTTCGGGGCTGCTTTTTTCGTTGACGCCTCAAGCGCCTTGTCTGGCGCGGCTTTCAGAGGCTTGGCATGTTTCGCAGGCGGCGCACCGGCTGCCAGCGCATTGTCAAGCTGTTCATTTACGGAGCGCTCAATCCCGCTCTTCATCGCCTTCAGAAAAAAGCCGAGCGTGACCTCTAGTTCAATTTCCACTTCTGTTACGGCCAATTTTCCACTCACGCCCGAGCGCTCAAACACGAGTACATTTCCGTTCCAGTCGCCTGACATGCCGAACTGTTCCGATAATTTTGCCATCATCTTATCGGCGGCGGCGCGGGCGCCTTGGTGTCCCAAGCTATGAGCGCGTTTTAGGGTAATGTCAGCCATACAATCTCCTCGTGGTGGTTTGTTTTTGATTTCATGGCTAAAGTTTACAAGAAGCGGTGGCATTAAGGTGCAGATAAAGCGCGTATTGAGTGGCGCATCGAGCGATCCCTGTAGCGGGGCTTAAAGCAGGGCATGAAGAACCGCATAAAGCAGCGCGTGAGGAACCAAATAAAGCAGCGCATGAGGAACCACATAAAGCAGCGCACAAACCGGCGGGCGCAGGAAAATTGCGGCATTCGTCACGCTAGATCGTATTTCGTCGCGTTGCAATTGCCGGGCAGTGTGGCGGGGGATAAGCTTTACACACTAAAAACGAATGAGGAAAAACGTGCTATTCATCAACACCATGAAAGTTCGCTACCGCGCCTATGAGGCCAAAAAATTGGCAACGCTATCCGCCAGCGAGCGCGAAGATGTGTTGGCCTTTGATGCGCGGATAAAAAAATATCCAATTCCCAGCTATGGAACAGCCTTTGCGGTGTGGCTGCTGGTCACGTTCATTTTTAAGCTGTGGTTGGGCGAAAAAGGTGACTGGTTTGAGTCTGCCGTGTTGGCCTTGATATTGGTGGCCTCCATTGCGATTGGCCTGATGAGCGCTTGGTTTGGCCATGCGCGGCATCGGCCCAGTATGAAGTTGTTCGTCATTTTTGTCGGGCTCGCGATTGTCGGCGGGATATTTGGCGCGGCAATTGGTTATATGGTGAAGCATAGGTTTTCGAGCCCGACATGGGCTGAAATAGAGCGGGTTGTCGTGCCAGTACTGCTCGGCGGTTTGATTGCCGGTGTTGTTTATGCCGCCGCCGCGTTAGCGATCATGCAGTTTCGTCGCAATCAACTCCAACGCCGACACGATGAGCTCGCTGCAACGGCGCAAAAAGATCGCCTTTCCCGCCAATTAACCGAGGCAAAATTAAAACTATTGCAGGCACAAGTCGAGCCGCATTTTTTGTTCAATACCTTAGCCAGTATGCAACAGCTGGCCGAAGATCGTGCGCCGGAAGCGGCCGCGCTAACATCGCAACTGATCACATTTTTACGGTCTGGTTTGGCTGGTTTCCGCGATGAGACCACCACCTTGCAGTGCGAATTTAAAATGGTTGAAGCCTACCTCAACATCATGAAGATCCGCATGGATACTAGGCTTTCAGCTGATGTGAGGTTGCCCGCCAACCTAGAAAATACCTCCGTACCACCCGCGATGTTGATCTCGCTGGTTGAAAACGCGATCAAACACGGATTGGAGCCTCACCCGCCTGGCGGGACGATTACTGTGGCGGCATCAATGGAGGACAACAAGCTGACGCTGCGCGTTGCTGACACAGGGCGCGGCATGGTTGTAGCGTCACCGCAGGGCTTGGGCTTGCGCAATATTCGCGAACGACTTCACGCCATTTATGGCGATGCCGCAACGTTAACAACCAGCACGGCGGAAGATATGCCACATGGTTTTGCCGCGACGCTGTGTTTGCCTATTACTGTCAGCCCCACTGCTTCACAGGCGATTTAGCCATAATTACCCACTACCCCGCCAACCATCAATATTAAGCAGCCAACAAAAATGAACACCAACACTAATTTAACGCCGCCGCTAACGGCACTCATTGCCGAAGACGAAAAGCTCATGCGTGAGCGCATCGTGGGCATGTTGGCGAAGGCGTGGCCGGAACTTGAAATCGTCGCGGTTGCGAACGATGGATTGGATGCGCTTTCTGAATGGAAAAAGCATCGCCCGCAAATCGCCTTTCTCGATATTCGCATGCCCGGCAAAACTGGCTTGGAGGTCGCCGCCGAATTGGCTGCCGAAGACGACGCGCCACATATCGTTTTTGTGACGGCTTACGACGAATATGCGATCAAAGCCTTCGAGAACGATGCGGCTGATTATTTGTTAAAACCAGTTGAGGCAGAGCGCCTGCTAGCGACGGTGGCGCGACTCAAAAAACGGCTACAACTAGCCAGCGAAATGCCGCCTAACGCCGCGCCAGCGCTAGCGTCTGACAATTTGCTTGGCTTGTTAGAGTCGCTGCTGAATCGTCGTGATCCGGTTGACGCCACCAGCAATTTAGCTTCAGCCCCAGCCGCACCACCAAAATTAAAATGGATCCGCGCCACCCTCGGCAATAAAACGCGGCTCATCAACATTAATGACGCCGTATTTTTCCAGTCCGACACCAAATACACCCGCATCGTTACCCACGATAGCGAGGCCTTGGTTCGCACACCGCTCAAGGAACTGCTTGAAGGTCTGGATGAACACGAATACTGGCAAATCCATCGATCGACGATTGTGAACGCCAATATGATTGATCGCGTCGAGCGGGAGGGACCAGAAAAGCTCACGCTATATCTTAAGAACCGCACTGAAAAACTGGCTGTTTCAAGACAGTTTTTTCATCTATTCAAGCAGAACTGAACCCTGGGCAGAGTTGGCGTCTAGGGAATTGCTCTACCGAACGTAGGACGCACAAAGCGAACTGTGCCCACTGCTTGCCGCTGCGCGGCCATGGAAATTGCCAAATCACGCTTCGCTGGCGCTGAATCAGTACTTGATGCCGCTTGAAAGTAAGTCGCTACTAAACATCTTGTGTCGATAAAATTCACTTGTACAAAACAAGCTGATTTGAATTCATAATAGCGAAATGCGTAATTTCCACGCCGTCTTCGCCTATTAGAGTATTTCGCCACATGAAGCGCGACCACTACGACATCCTCGATATTCCCGAAAATGCCAGCGCGACTTGGATCGAGCGCGCGCATCAAAAACGTCTGTTCGCGATTGCGCAAGACACTGCGCTCAAGGCAAAAAAGCGCGAGGCGGCGTTAGGTGAGGCGAACGAGGCGCATCGTGTTTTAACTGACGAGAAGTTGCGTGCTGCCTATGATGGTGAACTGCTCAAAAAGCGTGAGGCCGCCAGTCAGCCATCGGCTACTGCCAAAATGCTGCAAATTGCGTTTCTCGTCGCCGTGCCTCTGGTGGCAGGTGGGACCTATTTTTATATGGACAACCAAGCCAGAGCACGCGCGCAGCAGGAGCAGGCCGAGCGCATCGCCGAGGAGTCACGGCTGGAGGCCAAGCGCATCAAATTCGAGCTCGATCGCAAATTGGCTGAGGAACGCGATCGGCAAGATCGCGAGAAAGCCGAACGTGATCGTATCGAAGCGCAACGCGTTGCGCATGATGAGGAAATGCGCAAAGGACGCTTCGTGCCGCTGCCCACGCTTGAACAACAGGCGCGTGATAAGCAGGCCGCTGATTTGGCTGAGCGAAATCGTCTCAATCAAGAAGAACTGGAACGCCGCAAAACCCAGCTGGAGTTAGAACGGCAAAAACGCTTTTTGCAACAATCGCAGCGTGGCTATTAACTGGCGATGCAACACCTACTTTGATTTGTTGGCCTTCTTCAGCTCTTCAAAATAGCCAAGCTTCTTGTTCTTTCGCACATTGTCCCATTCAAACCAGCGGCCGTTCATTGCCACATAAACGCCGGGCGGCAGCAGCTGCGCATAAGCCAATGCTGAACCAAGGTTAAACAAACCATCGGACGAACCAAATTTATACGGCACCATCGCGCCAGTGAGGATGATGGTTTTGTTAAAGCATTGATCGCTAGCGTTATCGATGGCCTTGCCAGTAGCAGCAGCAGTCACGGCCTTTTTCGCGGCCGATTTTTTATCCTGAATGGCCAGAGCTTGCGCCAAATAACGCGCAGTCTCTTCCATCGTATCGGTGCCATGCGTGATTACGATGTGCTTTTCTTTGGCGGTTTTGCAGGCCTTGGCAATCAATGAGCGATCCGAATCGGTCATTAATAAACTATCTTTCATCATCAGCGTTTCAGCGCGAACTGGCAGCAACGAACGCCCCAAGGTGAGCATCTCTTGCAAATGCGATTTTTTGAAAAACAACTCACCATTCAACTCGTTATAGGTTTTATCGAATGTGCCGCCAGTGATGAGGATAGCGATAGGGGCAGATTTTGAGGCGGTTTTCGGCAGGGCTATGGTGGCGATAGATTTAGTTGGCATCTCGAATCCAAAGTGAAAACATAATATTCGACAACGGTTGATTTATTTGACATCTTTTCAATCTGCTAGCGGCGTTAATTGACGGTCAGCAGAGACATCGGTGGGATCAAAAAGCTAAATCTTAACGTCAGCGCCCCAGATATTCGTTAGGAGGGTTGAGATCATTTTTTTCTTTGCGAGAATTGAGCGCTAAAGTAATTGCAAATGTTTGACATTTGCTTTGTGGACAGCGCTCAACGCGATTCGATGGTCAAAAGTGGCGAGCGCACCTTTGTGTTTAACCGCAAGCGCCAAAAGGTATGCATCGGTAATCTGGTTATGCCCCATGATGCGCGTCCAATCCAGCACGTTTTTATCCCGCAAACTAAGGTCGCACGGCCAAAATTCGTGGTCAACATCGCTACACGCAAGCGCCAATTTTTCGCGAATCAAATCAAAACCCGGCGGCGCCCGCTTGGCGTAGCCCGGCAAATTCAGCAACCGCAAAACACCATTTTCAGTCAATGCGCAAGTCGCAATCTTTAATTTTGGCGTACTGAAAAGTTGAATCGCCTCGGCGTTATGAATGTGCGCATCGTCAAGCAACGCGACCCAAACATTCACATCAAGCAGGAGCCGCATGCGTTATATGCCCTCTTCGTCCATGAGACGGCGAATGTGTTCGTTCGTAACAATTTCGTCTCGTGCCGGCAGAACTGAATATTTGCTGTTGAGCTTGACGTTTGTTGTAGGCAACAACGATTGCGCCCGAAAGCCCTCACGTGCAAGGCGCGAAACCGCCTCACCAAGTGACACTCGATCACGAGCGGCTACTTGGCGGGCGATAAGGAATACATCATCGGAGAGGGAAAGCGTGGTTCTCATGGAGGCTCGCTTTAGCGAATGGAATTGAAATTGAGCTTAAAAATGCAATAACATCATAATAGCATTTTCGCATCAAAATGGCCGTATTTCTAGCCAATGCTAGCTGCCGCTTTGCGGCCTCCCATCCCATAGGAGAAGGTTCGTCATGCGAAGAAGGCTCAAAAATCGGAAGTTTTAATTTGATCGCAGCCTGTAGCAGCCTTACCGCTTGTGCTGCGGTTGGGGGCGATAAGGGAATTCCCGCGTCATTTCATTCGCTCGTGGAGCGATTGCCCAATGCACGGGCAATACCACCTGTAAGGGAACGATAGCGCGGGTGAGGGTGTTTGCAAACCGACGAATACGAGGCAAATCTATTTTCTATTGACAAGCTCTTCAATGATTTTAGCGGCTGCTACCTTTGATTTTTCTTCTAAATCAGCTAACTCTTCGGCGGATATTTTTGGTGATGCTTTTTGTCGCTTATGGCGGCGAAGCCAAGATCGTGTCCAAGGAATTATTCTCCATGCCACCCGTCCGTCAAATGGTCCGATTGGAAGCAGAGCTACTATCGCGAGAAACAAGTTGATTTCAAACAGTACGTAAAAAATTGGAAATGAAATCATACTAATTAAAGCGTTGGATGTACCCCTGATGGCGTAGAAACCTGCGAGCGCAATTAAAAACAATATAAACTGTGCGCCAACGCCGGACCGCGCGATCAAAATTTCATCTATTTCTTTACGCGCTGAGCCTCGCGTAGTTTCGCCATGAAGGCCGGTAAAAACAGCACGGTCAATAGGAATTTTGCGGCGACGTAGCGCAATGACATGCCCGAATTCGTGCGTAGCAAAAACAGCAAAGAGAAACACTGCGCCAACAATGGTGTAGAGCAGATCGTGAAAGATAACAAATAACCAGACGAAACTAAGCAGCGCCGTCCAGTGAAGCATAACTGGAATATTGCGCCATTTGCCTAGTTGCAAACAATCTTCCATTGAAACCCTTTAGAGTTTAGGTACGAGAAGCTTACCGCGCCAAATCACTAGCCCTAAGTTGCGGAAACAAAATCACATCCCGAATCGATGGCGAATTGGTGAGTAACATGACCAACCGATCGATACCGATTCCTTCACCCGCGGTCGGCGGCATGCCGTACTCCAGCGCCCGCACAAAATCGGCGTCGTAGTGCATCGCTTCTTCGTCGCCGCCTTCTTTGGCCTCCACCTGCGCCATGAAGCGTGCGGCCTGGTCTTCGGCGTCGTTTAGCTCGGAGAAGCCGTTGGCTAATTCTCGGCCAGCAATGAACAGTTCAAAGCGGTCGGTGATGGCAGGGTTGTCATCGTTACGCCGCGCCAAGGGTGAAACTTCTGCCGGATAATCGACGATGAAGGTCGGCTGAATCAGCAACGCTTCAGCGGTTTCTTCAAACAGTTTTAATTGCAGGGTGCCAACGGTATCGTTCGCTTTCACCTGCGCATGATGCTTTTTGCACAATGTTTTGAGCGTTTCAAAATCATCCAAATTGGTATCGAGATATTCTGGGAAATATTTTTTAACGGCTTGCGGCATGGTCAAGCGATCGAATGGTTTACCGAAATCGATCGCCAACCCTTGGTAATCAATCGTCGTCGCACCGCAAACTTTGAGCGACAAGCTGCGAATCATATCCTCCGTAAACTGCATCAAATGATGGAAATCCCGATAGGCGATATAAAACTCCATCATCGTAAATTCAGGGTTGTGGCGCACGCTCATGCCTTCATTGCGGAAGTTGCGGTTGATCTCGAACACACGCTCGAAGCCACCAACAATCAACCGCTTTAAATACAGCTCTGGCGCAATGCGCAGGTAAAGCTGCATATCAAGCGTGTTGTGATGCGTGATGAAGGGTTTCGCGGCTGCACCGCCGGGGATCGGATGCATCATTGGCGTCTCCACCTCAAGGTAGCCCGCGGCCACCATGAACGCGCGAATCTCGGCGACGATCAGCGAGCGTGCCTCAAAGGTGCGCTTCACTTCCGGATTCACCATTAAATCCACATAGCGCATCCGATAACGCTGCTCGGTGTCAGAAAGACCGTGGAATTTTTCGGGCAAGGGGCGCAACGATTTGGTGATCAGCCTGAGGGCTGTGCAGTTGATCGACAGCTCGCCTTTATTGGTTTTGTACATCGTGCCCGATGCTTCCAAGATATCGCCCAAATCATAATGTTTGAACGCTTCTAGCCCGGCTTCACCAAGGCCTTCGAGGTGGACGTAGAGCTGAATGCGACCCGATGCATCTTGAATCGTCGCAAAGCCCGCCTTGCCCATCACACGCTTTAGCATCATGCGACCGGCCACTTTGATGGCAGGCGAAAGATTGGCTTCTAAGTCTTCCTTGCTGCGTTCGCCGTATTGGGCTTGCAATTCGGCTGCGCGATGCTCGGGATTTGCATCGTTGGGGAAGGGGTTTACGCCTGCCGCTTTCGATGCTTCACGGATCGTGGCTAGCTTCGCGCGGCGCTCTGCAATAACGTGATTTTCATCTGCTGGTGGTGGTTGATTGTTGGTTTCGTCGCTCATCATATTCTCTGCGTGGTCAGGGTTGTTTGTGTTGTCTTACTAAAACTAAAAAATTAAGGCTGTAGCCAAGCCGCTTCTAAAGCCTCGCTACCGACCCAGCTAAACAATGCCCGCCGATTGCCCTGCGAGGCCAAGTAGACCCACTCAATTGACGCGATATGCTCGATCACAACGCAAAAATTTTTGCGCCCCAGGTTTGCAACCAAATCGAGCTCTTCTTTAGCCGCATCGGAATCGGCATCATTGTCCGCATCGTTCACCATCTCAAGCTTTGGCGCGGGCAGGGTGGTGGGTATGCCAATGACACTGCCTGGCGCATCGTCAACGCTGTACGTGAGGCGCGACATCGCTCGCGAACTGGCCCAGGCGCTGTTGGCGATTTCATCATCCAAGTGTAGCGTGGTGCTACCTGAAATACGCAGTTGAATTTTTTGCATTGCATCATAGGCAATGGCGCAAACATTAGGCCTGGCGCGCAGTTCTGCAATTTTTGCCGAGCGAATGTCCGAGTGAAAAGTAAGCGTTCGATGTCCACGATCCGCGCCGCGCAAGATCATCGTGCGTGCTGTTGGATGCCCGTGTAAATCGATGCTTGCCACGACTGGCGCATGGAAAGCGGCGCGTCGGTCTGTTAATCCATCAGCCAATAATCGCCATGCTTCATTTAAAGAGGCATCGAGGCTATCGTAGAACGCAGGAAGTGGGGGTGTCGATGGCATCGACAAAGTTTTAGTTGAAACGATCATATTGCCACCTCAGGCTTCCAGGTTAATAGACCAATGCCCGCTAGACACAGCGCAATACCACCTAACTTTGCAGCAGAAACAGATTCACGAAACACGAACACACCGACGAGCAACATTGAGACCGTTACCACCGATGAGGTCAACACTGCTGCGGAGGAAAGTTCGGCACCGGCGCGATAGGCCAGCAGAAAGCCAATCTCAATCAACACAATGCTAACCGCGACGCCATACACTGCCCAATTCAATTTTTTAATTTCGCCGATGATCGGCTCATCCAGTGGAAACCAGATCAGTAGCGGGAGAGTGAGGACTACCGCTAGTAGATAAAACATCAGCAGCGAAACCCCCGGATGCGTTCCCGGCGCAATGCTTTTCTGCGTCACGTGATAAAGCACCTGCCCGGCGATAGCGAGTATGAATGCAGTAATCAGGGTAGTTTTGACGGCAACCATCGTCACACTCCTTGCTTCAAACTGGCTTCGATAAACGGGTCAAGATCACCGTCCAGTACCTTTTGTGTGGCGCTGATTTCGACGTTTGTGCGCAAATCCTTAATGCGGCTTTGATCCAGCACATAAGAGCGGATTTGATGTCCCCAACCCACATCGGTTTTAGTGGCTTCCAGCTTATCTTGCTCCGTTTGGCGCTTGCGAATTTCGAGTTCGTAAAGCTTTGCCTTCAGCATCGTCATGGCTTCTGCTTTGTTGCGGTGTTGAGAGCGATCGTTTTGGCATTGCACAACAATGCCCGTCGGCGCGTGGGTGATGCGGATCGCCGAATCGGTTTTGTTGATGTGTTGGCCACCGGCGCCAGAGGCGCGAAATGTATCAATCCGTAAATCAGCGGGGTTGATGTCGACTTCAATCGAGTCATCAACTTCCGGATAGACGAAAATACTTGCAAACGACGTGTGTCGGCCACCTGACGAATCAAATGGCGATTTACGCACCAGCCGATGGACGCCAGTCTCAGTGCGTAAGAATCCATAGGCGTAATCGCCCGAAATTTTAATTGTGGCACTTTTGATGCCCGCCACATCGCCATCAGATTGCTCTAGCAATTCAGTCTTAAATCCTTTGCGTTCGGCATAGCGTAAATATTGTCTCAGCAACATCGAGGCCCAGTCCTGCGCCTCGGTACCGCCCGCACCGGATTGAATATCGAGAAAGCAATTAAAGCCATCGGCCGCATTGGAAAACATCCGTTTGAATTCCATATCGGCCACCACCGTGCGGATCGCCTCGACATCGCTCGATACGGCCATCAAGGTTGATTCATCGCCTTCTTCTTTGGCGAGATCGAACATTTCTTGCCCGTCTTTTAACCCTTGGGTCATGTTGATGAGCGCATCAACGACGGCGTCGAGCATTTTTTTCTCGCGTCCTAACTCCTGGGCTTTTTTGGTGTCTGCCCAAATACCAGGGTCTTCTGCTAGTTTGGAGACTTCCTCGCGACGCGCTACTTTGCCGTCAAAGTCAAAGATACCTCCGCAACTCAACCGCGCGTGCGGACAAGTCGGTAAGGCTGTTTGAGATGAGATTGATTTGGTCGGCTTCCATGATGCTTTTCTAGTTTGGTGAGGCGCATGACTGCACGCTGCTTAATTTTTTACGTTTTCTGATTATAACTTGCCAGAGTTGGCTATTGGTAATCGTGTGGGCTTGGCGGGTAGATTTGCTAATGCAGACACCGCATTGATTGCTCGAATTTCACCCTGGCCTTCGATCAAAATCGCCGTGGTGCCAATTTCACCGAGGTTTTGCATTATCAGGGCGTGAATGTCATCGCGTACATGAGCGCCTTCACGCTGTAATCCGTCAGCGACCCAATCGATATCTGGCGCCAATATCAGCGTTACAGCGTAGCGAGCGTGCAACGCTTTTGCTTCGTCATAAAGTGACTCGTCGGAGAAAACATAGTCGCTGTAGATGGCGGTTTGAATTGGTGCGGTGTCACAAAACACGTAGGGCGCTTGATTGGTCGTGGCGAACGCTAGCGCTTCACCTTCTCGGGCAATTTGCCGTTTCATGATGCCGTGTTGTTCCTCGATACGCGGGGTACGATTTTCTTCAGCGCAAAAATCGCGCAAATACTCTGCCACCCAGGGGCAGTTGAACTTGTGCGCAAGCGCTTTGGCGAGCGTTGTTTTACCGGTGCTCTCCGCGCCCAGGATGGCAACTAACTGTGGCGTTTGACTGGGTGTTGGCACGATTTAGGGTTCGCTCGCTGTGGCTGCGCCAGTTGGTCGCTCGATAAATTGTTCAGATAGCCGTGCCGCCCAAGAACGCCACCCCCAGACCGAGAGTGCCATAAAGATAACGTACAAAATCGCAGTGAGCTGTAAATTTTTGTATACAAATAGCGCCGTGCTGGCAGCGTTTACGATCAGCCATAGCGGCCAATTTTCGATGAATTTTCGGCCCAACAAATAGGTTCCGACAACGCTGCCTGCCGTCACAAAACCGTCTGCAACCTGAACATCGCTATCGGTGATGGTGCCAAGAATGGTTGCCAAAAACACCCACAGCAGCAGCCATGTAATGAACATAAACCCTAGGCCGCTATTATCAAGGCGGGCGATCTTAAGACCCGCTACTGGCGCGGCTTTCCGGGCAGTCTGGCCCCCGTTGGCTGGTGCGGCAGGCGACGGCAAGTGGTTTTCGCGTGCGTGAATCGCGCTACCAAGTCTGGTTCCGCGCAACCATTGCCACCATCCCCAGATTGCGGCGAATGCAAAAAATATATTCACGCTTGCCTCGCCATAGAGCTTGCTCGCCGAAAACAGCCAAGCGTAAAGCAGGCTCGATAGCAACGCCAGCGGCCATGCCCAATGAATCTCGCGCACATCGCAGATCACATTGCCCAGCGCCAGAAAAAACGCAGCCACTTCAAGCCAAGTGACCACGGTCCCTAGAAGGGTAAACGCGGGCGCGAGAAACAAATTGAGAAAGCTCATGATTGGCGCTAGGTCGGTCGTCACGTCGATTACCAGTCCGTGCTCAAATTCATCCGTACCGTTCGCGGCGTAGAAGGGAAGAGATAGATACCACCGTATGATTGGGTGGGTGCTTCGCGCCAGTAAATACGATTGGTGGCGTTCTCAATATTGAGCCGCCACAGCAGAGGATGTAAGGGGAAGCTGGCTAGGCGCTGCAAATAGCGGGCGCCTAAATCAAGTTGCTCACCCCGGGGCAACGTCACGCTACCGTCGGCTGTTGCCGTCTTCCCGTTTTGGACGGTAACTAGCGCGTTGAAAGCCAAGCCCGGCAGAGCGGCAATTTTATAGTCGGCAAAAAAAGATGTCGCCAAACGCGGCACATTGGTGACGCGTTTGCCGATTAGACTTTGATCGGCGGCGCGAGTGAAGGTGGCATCTAAGGCGGTGGCGCTCGCTTGCAATGAAAGTGATTCCGTTACGCGCCCAGTAATATTTAACTCAAGGCCGCGATGACGTGCTTCTTTGTTGCCAATCACGCGAATAAATTTTGTCCCTTGGGTTTTATCCTCAGCTTGATCTTCTGGGTAGAGCTTTTTGATGTCGAATAACGCCATCGTGACGAGCAAGCGCGAATCGATTTGCCATTTGCTGCCGATCTCAAGTTGGCGGCTTTTGAGGGCGGGAAGCACCGCGCCGCTGTTCGCATATTGCAGGGGCCGGTTCGGCACGGATTCAAGCTCGGCACCTTCTCCGTATGAAAGATAAACGAGGCTTGCGGTCGTTGGCGCAAAACTGACGCCAGCCCAAGGGTTTGAGACGGTCTGCGAGAGTTGCGTGGCCTCAGTGCCATCGCTCACGGCACTATCCCGTTTAAAACGGCTCACGCGCACCCCGGCAAATGTCTGCCAAGCCGCGCTAATGCTGGAGTTGATGCTGAAATAGCTTTCTACCGTGCGCTCGCTGCTGTTGGTGTTGCGGGAGGTCAGGCTGGGGTCTGCCGGCAGGGCGACAGGATTAAAAATATTTGTGCTGCCGACGTAGTTGTAGGCTTGAAATGCCGGCAAACGATCCTTCGCCGTGCGGCCACTCACACCAAACTGGAGCCGGTGTTCCAATCCCACAATATCGATGCGCCCATCAAGGCGTGCATCCCAACTCGACAGTGTGCGGTGCTCAGCTTCCGAGCGAAAATCGTAAACATCGACATCGCCATTCGCACATAAGCCGGGGTAAACATACGTCGCGGCGTTGCTGCAACCATCAGGAAACGCAATTCGGTCGTTTATCCTGGATTGCTGCGTGTTGGCGGCCAAGTGAGTGCGCCACCCATCATTGATACGATGATCGACTGCTATTTGGGCGGTCGTGGTGTTGGCTTGATAGGGCAACGACCATGTTTGATTATTCAAATTCAAACGTGGGTTGATGCTGCGGGGCAGGGTGTCGCCAACACCGTCGCCATTCGTGTCGAGAAGCCCCAAGCCGGGTACGCTGCGCTGCGAACGGGTGTGGTAATCCGCGTTGACCGAGATGGAGGTTGCTGCATCAACAGGTACAGCAATCGCGATGCTCGCAAATTGGCGCTGGCCGCGGGTATCGTTGAAATGCGAATTCAGTTTTCCACTGGCGATGTTGAATCTCAACCCAACACCGTTGTTCAACATGAAATTGGTATCAACATGCGCTTTGGCGCTGCCGTATTGGTCGCCACTGACCGTCAGCGATGTAAACGTCTCGCGCTGCGGTTTTTTGGTGATCGTCTGCATAAGTCCACCCGGCGCGGAGACACCGGCCTGCAAACCAGCTACTCCTTTGAGTATTTCAATCTGCTCGATGTTCTCAAATGCGATGGGTGCATAGTTTGAAATCGCCAAACCATCGCGTCGAAAGTTACTTTTTTGGTTGAGCAAAAACCCGCGAATTGAAATACTTTCGATATAGCCTATCGTGTTGTAGCTGTC
Organism: Burkholderiales bacterium; assembly: GCA_038206765.1. GTDB lineage: Bacteria > Pseudomonadota > Gammaproteobacteria > Burkholderiales > Usitatibacteraceae > UKL13-2. Next base: position 42,695 of record JBBRAM010000019.1, read on the forward strand.
GGCCAGTGAGGCATCCAGCTTGATCGCGTGCGACAGGGTTTGCGCGGCCGTGCCGTTCAATAAATCGCTACTCAACACTGAAATACTTTGCGGTGTTTTGAATAACGACATACCAAATCCGGAAACATCGGCACGGTCCACCTCTAGTACTGGCGCGGCTCTTGAGATAACGTTGATGGGTTCTATTTGTTGCGGTACAGCTGCGGGGGCCACGGGCTGTGTAGCGGACGGTGATGGAGATTGTGCTGCTATGAAATGTATAGATGAAGCAAATGCTAGCGCCACCAAGTAAGTGGCAGATGAAAAAACTTTGTTGAAATGAGCCATCGAAAAACTGTCCTTTTTAACTGCGTGTTAGCTGTGTGAAATCGCAAAATGCGAAAAAGACACGACGGCAGAAAAAGGATGCAGGGAGCCGTAACCATGACGGTTACGAAACGCCTGCAACGCTTCCCTGCGCAAGTATTATCTTGATCAAGTACTTAGGGTTTGTTCTCAGCCGAAACGAAATTGGAAATTCCGATCAGCACCCCTAGCGTTGTATTGGCTTTGCGTCTAGATTTCTTAACTTGCTAGACCTTCCTCTTCAAAGCCAACGCTCACATTATAGGCTATGTGTTGCTAACTTTGATGTCGAATCTTGTTGAGAGGTATCAAGCTGCGCTTACAGATCAGCTGATTTTTGTATGGGGGCAAGCGGGTTGAGCAACGGCGCTTCTGCAGCGCTGAAGAAATAAAAAAAACCCCAAGAAATAATTCTTGGGGTTGAATCCTTTACCGATTCTTTGGAATGCAATAAAGGAGGAGGAGACGGTAATGAAATTAAAAGCGGTATTGCTGAATCGAATGCTGGTTTTGCTTGCTTAGGCTTATTTGCGTTTCGGCGCAGCCTTCGTTGCAGCAGTCGCTGTTTCTGATGCTTGCTTGTAAGCAGAATCAGCAAAGGCTGTCATCTGTTTCGTGGCTTTGCTGAAGTTATCCATTGCTGCGTTTGATGCGGCCATGCTGGATTTCAAAGCGGTGATCGCAACATCGGAACCGGCTGGGGCTGACTTCGATACTTTATCAAGTGTTTCAGCAACTGATTGTTGAAAGCCATTCATACGCTCTTCAACCAAAGCGCTGTATTGGGCTTGCGCGGCGGTGGAGATTTCGTAGAAGTTTTTTGAATAGCCCATCAAAAACTCAACGCCAGTTTCAGCAGTTTTGGTGCTCAAGCCATTCAACTCTTGTGCATCTTTAATGGTTGCGAATGCTTTTGCATTTTTTGCAGTCTCGCCCAAGCCAACTTTGGTGGCTTCAAGGTTTAATGCGATCATGCGTTCTGCGTTGCTGAATGAGGCAGTTGCGAATTTCATCGCTGCGTCAATAGCTGTTTTAGAGAAGTCGCCGAATTGTTCTGTCGCTGTATTTAAGTTTGCCATGATGGTGCTCCTATGAGGGTTGGAAGAGATGTCTGATGCAATTAAACGAATGCAATTAAAGATCGCTCTTTTGCAGGACACCTCCAGCCGTAACTGAGCGATCAAGCTTCTGACTAATTCGCCGTCGGCGCTTAATTGTTACGCAGTAAATCAAAATGGTGCGCTGCACAAAACAAATGATATGGGCATGAGGAACGAATGTCAAGCCTTTTATGTTGCAATGCAACAAAATAACGGAAGGCCAATATCGACTTTTGTTAAATATCTAAAATGCTATAATAATCAATAAGCTGTTGCAGTTTAATGACGGCGTTGAAATTAGCTCAGACGCACTTCAAATCGAGTTAGTCACGATTTTTGGTGTGTTGCAGCATTAAGGGACACCGTTTGAACAAATATTGGCCTGGCAGGTTTTGTTGCGCCTGCGGCATACTGTGATGCAGCGAGATGTTGATTGACTCAGGCGGCTCGAAACAACACGAAACAACATTAAATAACGACATTGAGGGGTTTAGTCATGGCTCGAATTATTAAAAAATATCCAAACCGTCGGCTCTACGATACCGAAACCAGTGCTTACATTACGTTGGCCGAGGTAAAGCAATTCGTGCTCGATCACCAGCAGTTTGAGGTTCACGACGCCCGCACCAACGAAGATTTAACCCGAAGTATTTTGTTGCAAATCATTTTGGAAGAAGAGGGTAGCGGGGCACCGATGTTCTCAGCGGACATGCTTTCTAATGTCATTCGTTATTACGGCCACACCATGCAGGGGCTGATGGGCAATTACCTCGAACGCAGTATTGGCGCGTTCCACGAGGCGCAGAATCGCTTTCAAGAGCAATCAAAATCGCTTTACAACATCGCACCCGCTGCCACTACCGGCTTTGCGCAGGGCTTCAAGCCGGATGCCTGGTCGAAAATGTTACAAACCGCGCCAGCCGCCGTGCCCACGATGATGAATGATTATCTAGAAAAAAGTGCATCGAGCGTCATGGGGCTGCAAGAAGATTTGCGCAAAAAAGCCATGCAAATGTTTTCGGGCTTCCCGTTTCCAGGATCCGCAGGGTCAGCGAGCACGACGGGCGCTAACCCGACCGCGGCAAACGATGCCGACGACAGTAGCGGCGGGGTTGACAATGCTCCGTCCCCAGCCGCACCAAAAGCAAAACGCAAACCAGCTGGCGCGGCTGTCGCGAGGGCTCGCGGCAAGAAGCCCGCAAAATAGCGTCACCGCGAATTAGTCACGTTAGTCCCGTTAATCCCGTTAATCCCGCTCCACGCAAACCAACAAAGCAAAAATAAGCTCAACATGAATTCGATCGCCCGCCCCATCAAAATTGCAAAAAAGCAAATTCAACCTATTCGTGCGCCGCGCGTCGGCTTCGTCTCATTAGGCTGCCCGAAGGCGCTGGTTGATAGCGAGCAGATCATCACGCAACTACGCGCCGAGGGCTACGAAATCGCGCCCGACTATGCTGGCGCGGATTTGGTTGTTGTTAATACCTGTGGCTTTATTGACTCTGCCGTTGAAGAATCGTTGGATGCAATTGGCGAGGCATTGGCTGAAAACGGCAAGGTGATTGTCACCGGCTGTTTAGGCGCCAAATCGGGCGATGGCGGTGAAAATTTAGTTAAGCTCGCCCATCCGCAAGTGCTGGCCGTGACAGGGCCACACGCGAAAGAAGAAGTGATGCAGCATGTTCATGCGCACCTTCCCAAGCCGCATGATCCCTTTACTGATCTTGTGCCGGCTGCGGGCATCAAGCTCACACCGAAGCACTACGCATATCTCAAAATTTCCGAAGGCTGTAACCATCGCTGCACTTTCTGCATTATCCCGTCGATGCGGGGTGATTTAGTGAGCCGGCCTGTTGGCTCGGTGATGCAGGAAGCGGAAAATTTGGTGAAGTCCGGTGTTAAAGAATTGCTCGTCATTTCGCAGGATACGTCCGCATATGGCGTTGATATTAAGTACCGCACCGGCTTTTGGCAAGGCCGCCCGCTAAGGACTCGGATGACCGAGCTTTGCGAAGCGCTGGGCACACTCGGCGTATGGGTGCGCCTGCATTATGTGTACCCGTATCCGCATGTGGATGAGATCATTCCGCTCATGGCCGACGGCAAGATTTTGCCTTATTTGGATGTGCCGTTTCAGCATGCCAGCCCACGTATTTTAAAACTGATGAAGCGCCCCGCGAATGCAGAAAAAACGTTGGATCGCATCCATGCATGGCGCAAAATGTGCCCCGATATTACGCTGCGCTCAACGTTTATTGCCGGTTTCCCCGGCGAAACTGAGACCGAGTTTGAGGAAATGCTGAGTTTCCTGAAGGAGGCCCAATTGGACCGCGTGGGATGCTTTGCGTATTCGCCAGTTGACGGTGCTGTGGCCAACGAATTACCCGATCCCGTTCCACGAGAAATCCGCGAAGATCGCCAGCGCCGCTTCATGGAAACCCAGACTAAAATTAGCCAAGCCAAATTAAAAAATAAAATTGGCCGTGAGATGGATGTGCTGGTCGATTTGGTAAGCCGCGATGGCTTGGTAGGTCGCAGCAGCGCCGATGCACCTGAGATCGACGGGCAAGTACATGTTCATGCCACTGCGCTTGCTGGCGTCAACTCAGTTGCGTTTAAAAATGTAAAGCAGGGCGATTTGGTGCGGGTCCGCGTGACGGAGACTAATGAGCATGATTTGGTTGCTGAGATGGTGGTTTAAAATTTAATGCCAACCTGACGGTTAATGTAAGCATCCAGAAAAAAAGCCCGCATTGCGGGCTTTTTTGTTTAATTGACGATCACCGCCGTACCAGCTTCCCATCGACTACCTTAATCTTGTCGCCAACCTTATAGCCCGAAGCGGTACTAAATGAGAACGTCCGCGCCGCACCGCTCTCGAGCGTCACCACGACCTGATAAACCGTTTTGGTTTTCAAATTTTTCTCGGTCTGATGGCCAACGTACGCGCCGCCTGCGACCCCTGCTACGGTTGCGATATCCTTGCCACGCCCCCCGCCTACTTGATGACCCAACACGCCGCCGAGCACGCCGCCAGCTACCGCGCCGACGCCCGTCCCTTTGCCTTTTTGTTGAACCGTTTTGACATCGGTGACCGACCCGCAGTTGTCGCATTTGGCATCGGCTGCGTGACAAATGCCCGCAAAAATCGCCGAACTAGCAAGAATAAAACGGGCAATCGCTATTGAATATTTCATATCGAACTCCTTTGCGTTTTGTCAAAAATTGCTAACCATGAACAGATTAACGCAAACCAACGCGGAATAGGACTACAAACGTGGAACAGAAACAAGTGGCACCCAATTGGCCGCACGCAAAAGATGAGTGTGATGTTGGGTTTTTAGCCGCTAAAACGCCGCAAACCCCAGTGTCTGCGCGGTTCTTCAAGGTTTTCAGCCTCGGCGTATAGCTCTTTGGCTTAGCGCTTGCTATCAGCCCTTGCGTTCAGCGATTGCCCTCAGCGCTTCTATTCAGCTCTTTGCGTCGGAGTTGATGTCCAGATTTTGCCTATTGCCCGAGAGCAGGAAACCTAGATCTTTACACTCAAGGCATGTTGCCTTTTTTACCGTCACGCAAGAAAGATATCGACCAGAGCCATCGCAGAGCCATTGCGGAGCCATCGCAGAGCCATTAGTTAGTCGGCGTCTGGTTCAATCACCACATACCCTTTGCTTTTTAGCTTAGCCAGGTAGCCGTCCGGACTAAACATTTCCCGCATCGGTAGCACCGTAAGGCTGGATACGTTATTGGTTAGCGCCGCCTCAGCTGCTTTCATCCAAGCCGCTTCGACTTGCGAGCGCACGTTTTGAATGCCCAGCGTTTTGACGAACGATGCATTTTCAATCGCCGCCGTACATGCAGCGCGCTGATCGTTGACTGGCAACGTGCGCAGGGCGTTTATGTCGCCGGTGGCCCACGCATTGGCACGTGCACGCATTAGCGCTAAATCGCTCTCAATCCGCGCGACCGTTTTCGTAAAGCATTCCACATCGGCCAAATTGGTGGATTTAAGCTCTTTTACCGCCTCGCGCAGGTCGCCGATGGCGGGTTCAAAATTGATATTGGTAACCTTAACCTTATATTTTTTCGCCAATTCATCCACGGCAGATCTAACCGGGTTGGTCGATGTCAAGCCATTTTGACTGATCGCTTTTGAATATAGCTCGAGCGCAGCAAACATTGGACGACGACGTTCGATATCGCTGTCGTCCTCTTGATAATCCCCAATATATTTATCGCGCAGAACCGCCCAGCGCGCGTAAACATCCGCTGGGACAATGTCGCGTAAGGTTTTGCCGTCAGGGTTTTTACGGGCTTCCATGGCGGCTGGTAGCAATGTAATCGCTCTAAAATAACCAATTTGTTTCATTGAAACGCTGACACCCACACTCCCGATCACCTCCTGCGATTGTGCGATGATCGATTCCACCTGTTTGGTTCGCCACGTCATTTTTTTTTGTACTGGCTCTTGGGTTGCAATGATCCAAAGCACATGATTTTCTTTTAATACTTTCCAAAGTCCCGGGCCGGGTTGCTCACCGCTAATGAGAATTTTTTCCAGCACTGCCTCCGGGGATGAAGCGGGTGCCAACGTATGCGTAGCCGTCGGTGATGAAACTGACGTCTGCCCAATCGAAGTGCCAGCGTAAAAAATAAATGCGGCTATTGATGCGCGCGATAAAACGGCAGTTTTAAAGGCGGGTTGCGAATGAAAGTTCATAAATTATCGTTAGTGTGGTTTTGATGCGGTTACGTAGCCGGAACGCGGCGGCGAAGGGAACGAAGCTTGAAAAACGTGAACTGGATTGTCCCATCCATTGCGCGCTTATTTTGTGATTGCTGTTAAGCAGACAGGATGGGGCTTAGGAAGTTTCAAAATGAGACGTCATTATAAATGCGCCGTGAATTTAATCCCTCCACACCAATGCTTAACCCAATGGTCAAGCGGATGTTTTTTCCGCTATAGTTACGGCGCATTAAGTGTTAGCGGATTGCATGGTGAGAGCGCGGGGCAGTTCGTTCGAGCCAATGATGAATTCAAGAATGAATGGTTTTTTAAGGAATGCTGGGTATGAAGCGGATTAAACGATTTTTTGCGCCCAATCTGTTAGCGGCGATTGCCTTCGTTGTTGCTGTTGCAGGCCTATTGTCCCCTCAATTGGCATCTCTAGGCCACGCAGCAGTCAGTGCGCCAGACGGGGCGACGAAAAAATTAGAAACGGTGAATCAACCGACTTCGCCAACCGCGCCAACCGCTTACGCACCCGACCCGCAAAAGGTGCTGCGCTACGCGTTTGAGATTGCCGAGACCGGCATGGATCCAATCCGCATTAGCGATGTTTACTCCAACATTGTTTTGAGCGCTGTTTACGACACGCCGCTTGCTTACGATTACCTCGCACGGCCGTTGAAGGTGAGGCCCAATACGCTTACGTCAATGCCCGAAATTTCGAGTGACTACCGCACGTTCACCTTCCATGTAAAACCGGGAATCTACTTTGCGCCGCACGAAGTTTTCAAGGGCAAAAAGCGCGAGTTAGTCGCAGAGGACTATGTTTACTCGATCAAGCGGGTGCTAGATCCCGAAAACTCTGCCACCCAGATTGGTGAATACGAAGGCAAGATTATGGGAGCGGCCGATGCGATCAATGCGGCGCGTAAAACCGGCAAATTTAATTACGATGCGCAAATTGAAGGTTTGCGCACGCTAGATCGCTATACTTTTCAGGTCAAGATGGTAAAGCCTGCGCCAATTTTCATTTATGTCTTTACGGATTGCCGCGCCAGCTGCGCCGTAGCGCGCGAAGTAGTGGAGTTTTACGGTAAAGACTTTGTCTCGCATCCGTTGGGCTCCGGTGCCTATCAGCTGACGTCCTGGAAACGCGCGTCGAAGATGGTGTTTGAAGCCAACCCCAATTTCCGTGAAGAATATTTTGACGGTACCCCGACGCCGGGCGACAAAGAAGCAGAGGCTATTTTGACGGCGCTGAAGGGCAGGCGCCTACCGATGGTGAATCGGATCGAAGTCAGCGTCATTGAGGAAATGCAGCCGCGCTGGATTTCATTTTTAGGCGGCGGGCAGGATTTACTATGGCGGTTGCCAGAAGAATTCGCGACCGTCGCTGTCCCCGGCAATAAACTTGCTCCCAATTTGGTGAAACAGCAAATTGAGTTCGCGCAAGTGCCCAATCTGGATCTCAATTACATGTTTTTCAACATGAGAGACCCGGTTATTGGCGGATACACGCCGGATAAAATTGCGCTGCGCCGGGCGATTTCATTGGGCTACCAAACCGACGATGAAATTCGTGTCATCCGCAAATATCAAGCCGTTCCCGCGCATACGCCCTACGCGCCCGGTGTGGCAGGCTACGATCCCAATTTTAAGACCAGCGCCAACGAATACAGTCCCGCAAAGGCCAACGCACTGCTTGACATGTATGGCTATAAGCGCGCTGCCGATGGCTGGCGCAATATGCCAGACGGCAAACCGCTTGTTCTGAAAAGCAATTCTACCCCTACCGAACGCGACAAGCAGATCGATGAGGTTTGGAAACGATCGATGGATGATATCGGCGTAAAAATTGAATTCAACAAAGCCAAATGGCCAGATTTGCTGAAAGCCTCGTATGCTGGAAAGCTGATGATGTGGCAGCTTGGCGGCTCGGCGTCTACGCCCGATGCCGAGACTTGGCTCACCTCGCTGTACGGCCCGAACTCAGGGATAAAGAGTAATTTTGCCAACTTTCAGCTCAAAGAGTATGACGAGGCTTTTGAAGCGGCGTCATTACTACCCGATAGCCCCGAACGCACCAAACTTTATCAAAAAATGGCGAAGCTGATGGTGGCCTATGCGCCATGGAAAATCAATATTCACCGTATCTCAACCGACATGTGGTATCCCTACGTAAAAGGCTTCCGTCGCCCGCTGGTGCAAAGCCAGAGTTGGTGGAAATATGTGGACATTGACGTGGCGATGCAAAAAGAATTTGCGGCGAAGAATTGAGGATGTTGCGCTCGCTGTTTGCGTTCTTTGTGTTTGCGGCGATTGGGTCGTGGGTATTGCCCGCTGCTGCTGAGACGCCCAAAAAAATCTTCCGCTCCGCTTTTTTAATTGCAGAAACCGAGTTTGATCCGGCCAAGGTTTCCGATCTATATTCCAACACTGTCATTGAAGAAATTATTGAGTCGCCGCTCACCTATGACATGCTGGCCAGACCGGCTAGACTAAAGCCGCAAACCCTGATTGCCATGCCGGAAGTAACGGACGGTGGCAAGGTATTTACGTTGAAATTGAAGAAGGGGATTGTGTTTGCCGATGATTCTGCGTTTAACGGCAAGCGCCGTGAGTTAGTCGCTCAGGATTATGTTTATTCGTGGATGCGGATTGTTGATCCCAAGCTTCGGTCGCCGAATACCTGGCTATTTGACGGGAAGATTGTGGGATTGGATTCCATTGCAGCTGAGGCTAAAAAGACCGGCAATTTCAATTACGATGCAAAAGTGCCGGGTTTAGAAGTCCTTGATGCGAATACCCTGCGTGTGACGCTCACCAAGCCGGATTTTAATTTCATTTATATTTTGGGTATGGCTGCAACAGGTGCTATGGCTCGTGAAGTCGTTGAAAAATATGGCGCGCAAATCGGCGCACATCCTGTGGGAACGGGTGCATTTTTGCTCAAAGAGTGGCGGCGCTCCTCGAAGATCGTACTGGAGAAAAATCCAAACTTCCGCGAAGAATTCTACGATGCTGATCCGGGCGATGATGCCGTCTCGCAGAATCTTGCCGCACAAATGAAAGGCAAACGCGTCCCGCAGTTAGATCGGGTTGAAATTTCAATTATTGAGGAATCGCAGCCGCGTTGGCTGGCATTTTTGAGCGCTGAACTTGATACTGTCAAGCTGCCGTATGAATTCAACAGCACTGCCGTTCCCAACGGCAGCATCGCACCTAATTTGGCGAAGTTGGGTATGACGGCCACCCATGAAATCGAGGCAGTCGTTACCTACACCTACTTCAATATGAAGGACCCGACTGTCGGTGGCTACTCGCCCGAAAAAATCGCATTGCGACGCGCTATTTCGCTCGGTTACGACATGGAATCTGAAATTAATATTGCGCGCAACGGTAATGCCATTAAGGCCGAAACGCCTGTTCCGCCTGGTGTTTTGGGCTATGACCCGAAATTTAAGCTGGGTCAAGATTACGATCCAGCACGTGCGAAAGCGTTGTTGGATACTTTTGGGTATGTGGATCGCGACGGTGATGGGTATCGCGAAATGCCAGACGGGTCGCCGTTAATCTTCATCTATCCCACCGGACCCAGCCAACTCGAAAAGTTGTTCGCCGAGCTGTGGAAAAAGAACATGGATGCGATCGGTATTCGCATGAAATTATTGGTCGAAAAATGGCCAGACCTGCGCAAAAAATCGAAGTTGAAGCAGCTACAAACTTGGTTTCTGGCTTGGGGCGCTGACTACCCTGACGGTGAAAACTTTTTCCAGTTGCTCTATGGGCCAAACGCCGATTCATCAAACGACAGCAATTTCCAACTGCCTGCTTTTGACAAACTATACGAGCAAGCGGCAGCCATTCCTGCTGGACCTGCCCGTACGAAAATTTATCAAGAAATGTCAAAGCTGATTGCGGTTTATGTGCCATGGAAGCTGCACACGCACCGCACCTTTGACACCTTCAATCAGCCGTGGGTGTTGGGATTTCGGAAGCACCAAATTTTGCATGATACGTATAAGTACGTCGATATTGATTTGGACTTGAAGGCAAAAGCGGGGTATTAGTCTCGATGTTAATCGTCACAGCAAGGTTTATAAACACTAGTTTTGGCGGGCATCTTAAGAAGTTATTGCCCTGAAACGCCCGCCGATACTAGTGTTTTCGTTAAAAGTGGTGCGTTAATCGATAAAAATGAAATGGGTCGAATGAATCTAAACATCCCAACATTAAATTGTGCGAAGCGCGCCATTGCGGCATTGGCGCTCATATTGGCGTCGATTTTCCTCGTCTCTTTAGCGCAGGCCGGTGAACTGAAAACGCTCAAAATCGCCTTCCGAAACGCCGAGACCGGCTTCGATCCGCAGCGGATTGAGGATCGCTATTCGGTTGGCATTAGCGAGAATTTTTTTGAGACGCTCATCACCTACGACTGGCTCGCCCGGCCTGCCAAGCTGGTCCCGCTGGCCGCCGAGAAAGTGCCGGAAGGCGAGGAGGGCGGGACGCGCTTTACCTTCCGCATTAAGCCCGGCATTTTGTTTGCCGATGATCCGGCGTTCAATGGCAAGAAGCGGGAGCTGGTTGCACGCGATATGGAATATGCAATCAAACGCTTCCGCGATCCCGCCAATCGCAGTCCTTATGCCTGGCTATTTATTGACCGCATTGTCGGCTTTGATGAATATGTTGAAGCCGCCAAAAAAGCAAATAAATATGATTACGAAAAATCGATCCCCGGCGTGCAGGTGCTCGATAAATATACGATCTCGTTCAAGCTGAAACAAGCCGATTACAATTTTCTGTATTTTTTTGCGATGCCAATCGTAGTTCCGGTAGCGCGTGAAATCATCGCGGCGTACGCGTCTGACACGATGGCGCATCCGGTTGGGACGGGGCCTTATATTTTGAAAGAATGGACGCGCCGATCTAAAATCGTCCTGGAGCGCAACACCAACTATCGCGGCCATCAGCTTGATCCGCAATACGCGAAGCCAAACGATCCGTTTGACCAAGCTGCCATCAAAGCGCTGGCGGGGAAAACATTGCCACTGATTGATCGGATTGAAATTTCGCCGATCGAAGAAGAGCAACCGCGCTTTTTGGCCTTCGTGAATTTAGAGCACGATTACATCGAAGAAACACCGCCCAATTTTGTGAGCCAGCTGCTCCCGCTGGGCAAACCTTCTCCAGTGATGTTGAAGCGCCATCTCCTGGTTCAGCAGACTGATGAGCCAGAAATTACGTGGGATGCGTTCAACATGGAGGATAAAATTGTTGGCGGCTATAAGCCGGAAAACGTGGCATTCCGCCGCGCGCTAGTGTTGGCGCATGATCGCGGAAGTGAGGTCAACATTATCCGCAAGGGGCAGGCGGTCGCAACCAAAAGCGCTATCCCGCCCGGTGTGGTGGGCTATGACCCGAATTTTTACGCTGTTGACCAAGATTACGATTTATCGCGTGCTAAGGCATTGCTGGATACGTACGGCTACGTCGATAAAGACGGCGACGGTTGGCGCGATATGCCCGACGGCAGCCCGCTTATCTTGACGTTTAAATACCGTGCTGAAGTGGAGGGCCGCCAGATTGCCGAGCTGTGGGTGAAATCGATGACCGCTATTGGCATTCGCATGCAAACGACGGCGGTGCAGTTTGCGGATTTATTGCGTGACCGCAAAATTGGCAAATTCCAGATGTCGAATCTGGCTTGGACTGCCGATTATCCCGATGGGCAGAATTTTCTACAGCTTTTGTACGGCCCCAATGTTGATGAATCTAATGATGCACGTTTTAAATTACCCGAGTACGACCGTTTATACTCTCAAGCATTAAAGCTGCCGGATAGCCCCGAGCGCAACAAAATTTATCGAGATATGAACCGGCTCATTGTTGCTTATGCCCCTTGGCGTTTAGGTGTAAATCGTACCTTTAGCCATTTTATTAACCCGTGGGTGTTGGGCTATAAAAAACATCCGATTTTGTATACGGCGTTTAAATACTTAGATATTGATACTGCCGCACAACAAGCTGCACAGCAAAAATAAATGGCAGCACGACAGAACCAACAGCAATCAGACAAAAATCAGATAGTAAATAAATATAAGGAGGCTTGATGGGTGCCTATGTTCTAAGACGGTTGTGGCAAATGATTCCCACCCTGGCAGGTGTGATGTTGCTGATATTTGTTTTGTTTAATTGGGTGGGCGGCGATCCTTCACTGGTGCTCGCGGGCAAAATCACCAATAAAGAGCAAATCGAAAATATCAAAAAACAGCTTGGTGTAGATCAGCCCGCTTATGTGCAGCTTGGTTACTTTGCATTCGAGGTGGCAACTGGATTTACGTGCACTTGGAAGAGCTTTACGGATAATCCCGACCCACCGAAGACGGATCCGAAAGTTGATCCGAAGACCGACGCTAAAACGGACACCAAAACAGACGCTACAAAGGCAACCGCGCAGCCCAAATCAGGCTGTCAGGCGGTTCGTTCATGGGCCACCAATGAAGAAGTGCCGAAAATTTTGACTACCCGCATCGTGCCCACACTCACCATCATGATCCCGGTGCTGATTCTGGAAACCTTCCTTGGCGTGATTTTGGCAATAGGCGTTGCCTATGTTCGCGGATCGCTAACCGATAGAATGATTATGATGGTGTGTACCGTCGCTATGTCGGTTTCGTTCCTCGTTTACATCATCGTGGCGCAGTATATTTTTGGCTTCCAGCTGGGCTGGTTCCCGGTACAGGGGTGGAGCGATTCCTTCTGGAAAAACATTACCTACTACGCACCGTTACCGATCATGCTCGCCGTATTTGTCGGCTTGGCACCGGCACTGCGTTTATATCGCAGCTTTTTCCTTGACGAAATTAACAACGATTACGTTCGCACTGCACGGGCCAAAGGCGTTTCGGAAAAAACGGTAATGCTTAAGCATGTGCTCCGCAACGCAATGATTCCGATTCTGACCAATATCGGTATTGCTTTGCCTGGTATTTTCGTCGGTTCGTTCTTGTTGGAAACCTTTTTTTCTATTCCCGGTTTGGGGCGCGAAATTTTGGTTGCGGTGAACCGTTCCGATTTTCCGGTGATTAAAGCAGCCACCGTCTATCTCGCGATGGTGACGATGATTATTAACCTGCTGGTGGATGTGCTGTACAAAGCCGTCGATCCGCGCGTGACGTTCAAGTAAGGAGCCGACATGAGTGCAGTTTTGAATGCCAGCCACACACCTCCACCACCGTTGGCGCCGCTTCATCAAGTGTCGCCCGGCCTCTGGCAGCTCGCATGGCGGCGACTGAAGCGCGATAAAGTCGGGATGGTCTCACTGGTTGTCGTGATCTTCTTTTTGCTGATGATGGCGGGTTCCTATACGGGGCTGGTGGCTAAAAATTGGTCTAAAGAAGTTGGCGTTTCGTATGCCAATCCTAGCTTCATGGCGGGGGCTGAAAACTTGGAGGCGGTGCGGACCAAAGCTGATGCCAATGCCCCCAAAATTGAACCGGTTGATTTATCGGATATTGATCCACTAGCGCCGCGCTACGCTGAATGGGCGGAGCGTACCGCGAAGATTAAAACCACCGAGATTAAACGCGCTGAATCATTAGCGTTTGGTGGCGATAAATGGGGGCGCGATGTGTTGCAAAAAGCCATCAAGGGTGCCGAGACTTCTATTTTTGTTGGACTTTTTGCTGCCTTGTTCGCCACCATTATTGGCACAACGCTGGGCGCGATCTCCGGCTACATGGGCGGTAAAGTCGGCGATTTGTTGGAATGGTTTTACAACATTTTTACCTCGATTCCGTACATCCTGCTGATCTTGGCGTTCGCGGCAGTATTCTCGAGCTCGCCACAACTTGCAGCCTATAAGGGCGTGCCGATGGTGGTGGCGATTTTGGCGTTCACCGGTTGGACGGGTATCTATCGTTTGGTGCGTTCTGAATATATCAAGCACGCCTCGCGCGAGTACGTGAAGGCGGCGCAGGCGATTGGTGCCAGCGATTCGCGACGTATGTTCGTGCATATTTTGCCGAACGTGAGCCATGTTTGTTTGGTGCAACTCTCGCAGCACGTGGTGCAGTTCATCAAGGCGGAGGTAATTTTGTCCTACCTCGGATTAGGCGTGCCGGTTGATTCCGTTTCATGGGGAACCATGCTGGCCGAAGCGCAATCCGAGCTGGTGATTGGCAAATGGTGGCAGTTGGCCGCGGCGGGTATCTCGATGGCGATATTGGTGACGGCGTTTTCAATGCTGACCGATTCGTTGCGCGATGCGCTCGATCCAAAAATCAAATAAGCAAATCACAAAAAACGGGCTACCCCAATGGATAATTTACTCGAAGTTAAAAATCTCAACGTCAAATTCCGCCTCGACGGCAATCAAATTTTTGAAGCGGTTAAAGGCATTTCGTTTGACGTGCCCAAAAATTCTACCGTCGCGCTAGTCGGTGAGTCAGGCTCGGGCAAATCGGTGTCGGCGATGTCGATTGTGCGTTTGTTGCCGAAAGAAACTGCCATCATTTCGCCCGGTAGCCAGATTTTGTTTGAGGGCAAGAATCTACTGCAGCTGCCCGAGCAAGACGTGCGCAATATTCGCGGTAAAGATATCTCGGTGATTTTTCAAGAGCCGATGTCGTCACTGAATCCGGTCTTTACGGTCGGCGATCAAATCGCTGAAGTGCTGCGCCTGCACACCAAAATGACGCGCAAACAAGCCTGGGCGCGGGCGGAAGAGCTGATGCATGAAGTTGGTATTCCGAACCCCAAGCTGCGCATGAATTCATTTCCGCATGAGCTTTCCGGCGGGCAGCAGCAACGCGTGATGATCGCGCAAGCTATTTCGTGCGAACCGAAACTGCTGATTGCCGACGAGCCCACCACCGCGCTTGATGTGACGATTCAAAAGCAAATTTTGGATTTGATTGCCAATTTGCAGCAACGCCACCATATGTCGGTGCTGTTCATCACGCACGATCTGGCGGTGGTTGGCGAAATTGCCGATCACGTGGTGGTGATGCAAAGTGGTGAAATCAAAGAAAAAGGCACTGCCAAGGCGATTTTTGAGGCGCCATCACATCCGTACACCAAAGCACTGCTATCGTGCCGTCCCAGCGTTTCAGAGCGGCCCAAGCGCTTGCCGGTGATCGATGATTTCTTGCGACCAGAAGGTGTGAACAAAGAAAACCTCGCGCAGCGCAAACGCGGCTGCGAGCCAAATGACCAAATTGTGTTGGAAGTAAATAATCTTTCCAAAAAATTCATGCTCAAAGACGGCCTGTTTAAAAAACGTGAAGTGGCCGCGGTGAAGGATGCCTCATTTAAGCTGGCACGCGGTAAAACGTTGGGCTTGGTCGGCGAATCAGGTTCCGGGAAAACGACGGTTGGTTTGACGCTGATGCGCCTGCATGCTGCCTCCGGCGGCGAGGTATTGTTCGACGGCGTGGATTTATTAAAGCTGAGCGAAAAAGATTTCTTAAAATACAAGCGCCGCATCCAAATTGTTTTTCAAAACCCGTACGCCTCGCTGAACCCGCGCTTCACAGTGGGTCAAATTTTGCTGGAGCCGATGAAGATTCACAGCATCGGCGCAGATGACCAAGAGCGTATCGGCTTGGCGATGGCACTTCTTAAACGCGTTGGTCTACCCGACGTATCGTTTTATAAATATCCGCATGAATTTTCCGGTGGTCAGCGCCAGCGGATTGCGATTGCGCGCTGTTTGACGATGAAGCCCGATGTATTGATTTGTGATGAATCCGTATCGGCACTGGATGTGTCGGTACAAGCGCAAGTGCTCAATTTGCTGCAAGATTTGCAAGACGAATACAAAATGAGCTACATCTTCATTTCGCATGATTTGGCGGTGGTGAAATATATCTCGGACCAGGTAATGGTCATGAGTGAAGGCGATGTCATTGAAGTCGCGAACTCGGATGAGATTTATTTGCATCCGAAGCAGGAATACACCAAAAAATTATTGGGTTCGATCCCTAAAGGTTGGCAGGAAACAGCAGCTGCTTAGGACAGATTGGCTGCCTGGCTGCTTGGCAGTTTCTGGGTCCTGCTGGGGCAGTCGAGGGACCGCTAAGGACTGTTCTGACGGCTGCTTGAACGATTGCCGACGGTGATGCGGCCACATCTAAGGCTAAGCCAACATTTAACCTCGCCCAGTTGTGAGGAGTGCGCCACCAGAGGCACTCTCGGAAAACTTGCTCGCCCTAGGCTACAGCAGCCGTAAGCCAGGCAGTGGCATGTGCGCTCGTCATCGGCCGACTGATAAAAAACCCTTGCCCCTCGTTGCAACCGAGGTTGCGCAACGCGGTGAGCGTAGTTTCGTCCTCAATGCCCTCGGCAACAACCGATAAGCCCAAATTGTGGGCGAGGTTAATAGTGGATTCAACAATCGCCGCGTCCTTTTTGTTGCTCAACATTTGCAACACAAATGAGATGTCAATTTTTAACGCGCTGACGGGCAGCGTTTTGAGGTGCGACAAGGATGAATAGCCAGTGCCAAAATCATCGATCGCGATGTTGATGCCGATGTCTTGCACGTGTCGCAGCACCCGCGTCGCCCGCTCAGGATCGGCTATCAATGCGCTTTCTGTAATTTCGAGTTCCAGTTGTGATGCGGATACTTGATGTTTATCGAGCAATTGGCGAACCTGTTCGGGGAATGCTTCATCCATGAGGTGACGCGCTGATAGATTCACCGCTATCCTGAAATTTTGATGGGTTCTACCCGTGATCGTGGCATCGTTGGTCCATGATTTAAGCTGCGCCAGCGATTGATCCAACACCCATAACGTTAACGGCAAAATAATATCGGACAGTTCAGCCAACGGGATGAATTGTGAGGGTGGCAATAGCCCTTGCGTAGGATGGCGCCACCGAACGAGCGCCTCAAAACCGGTGGGTTGGTTAGTCCGCAACGAAATTTTTGGCTGGTAGTGCAGCTCCAGCTGCCCGTTGGTGATGGCATCGCCAATTTCGCCGATGAGGGCAAGGCGGGCTCGTGAATGCATATCGTCGGCGCTGTTATAGACGGCGTAACTATTGCCGCGCCGCTTGGCAATGTACATGGCGACATCAGCGCAGCGCATGATTTCAATTGCGCTAGCACCGTGCCCCGGATGCAAGGCAATGCCGATGCTGGCGTCGATCTGCAATCTGTAGCCCTCAATATCGAATGGCCTAGTTAACGTCGCCAATGTTCTTCCGGCCGCCACATTCGCTAATTGCGGATCGGGTAAATCTTCAATCCAAATTGCGAATTCATCGCCGCCCAATCTGGCAACCTCACCTTTATACAAACTGTTTTCATCGTTTTCCAGCACCAAACGACGCGCTAGCCTTGCGAGTAGCACATCGCCAGCGGCGTGGCCGAGTGTGTCGTTGATTTCTTTAAAACGATCCAAGTCAATCAGCAACAATGCGCTATGTTGATGTTTGGCGGCATCGATGGAGCGGTTAATATCGCGTTCTATTGCTGAGCGATTTTTGAGTCCGGTCAGCAAATCGTGGGTGGCACGATATTCCAATACTGCCAATTGATCCCGCCGTTCGAGCTCAGCCCCCGCGCGTGCCGCAAATATCTGCAACATATGGATCGCCACACCGCTTTGTTCCAACGGCTTTTTGAATAAAACGGCGATCAAGCCGAGTGGTTTGCCCGTTGAGCTCAGTAGTCGCGCACCGACGTAGCCCTCAATAGATTTGTCTGTCAGCTCGATGTCGTTGGGGAACAACTGGGCGACGTTACGGGGATAAGCACAAATGCCGCGCTCCAGCACGGTTTCGCAGGGTGAGCCAGCCAAGCGATAGACAAAGTTATCCAAAACACCAATCTGTTTTTGCACAGCAATGGTGCTTACGCAGCTTTCATCGTCTTGATCAAGTTCGCCGACAAATGCCATATCGGCATCCAGAGCACGTGCCAGACATTCAACGAGTGAACGAAAAAATTCCTCTCCGCTGGTAGCGGCAACGCTTTGGGCAATATCGAACACCAAGCGCTCTTGACGCTTGCTGGCGGTGATATCTCGACCAATAGAAATAAGCGACATCTCGCCATCAATTTCAAGCCGCTCGGTAGCGATTTCAAAGGTGCGAATCTCCCCCGATTTCAATTTCAATGCCGCCTCAAATCCGCGCACGCTGCCGTCGGTGCTCAAGCGTTTATGCCAAGTCTCCTGCTGTTCTGCAAAGGCCCATAGGCCAATTTCACTCACAGTATGGCCGACCACCTCCTGCGCGGTGTAGCCGGATTGGCGCTCGAAACTATCGTTAACTTCGATAATCATGCCGTCTTTTACCCGCTTCACAACAATCCAATCAGGACTCAGCCAGAAGACGCGAGAGAAGCGGTTTTCAGAAGCTGACAATTGATCTTCCGTATCGCGACGGTGGCTGTTTTCAATTGCCATGGCGGTGAGATCGGCAATCGATCCTGCAAACTGCTGTTCGTCGGGTGTCCAGTCGCGTTTAGCACCAACGGCCTCAATGCAAACCACCCCTTGGCTTTCACCGCCGAACCAAAGGGTCGCATCCAGCAAGGAATAAACGTTGAGGGGCAGCAGGTAAGTCTGGGACAATTCCGCAGTGCGTTTATCTACGCGCGCGTCGCTGGCGTTGACGGCGCGATTCCACCGCAGGGCTTCAAAATAGGCAGGGTATTGTGAGGCGTTGAGCCGCGTGCCAGACGAGTGCCGATTAGTGTCAAGCTCGTAAAGATCGATCAGCTCAAGCGTGACGCGGGCGTCGGTGAATTGCCAAATAGAAACACGCCGCGCACCGATGGTGGTGGCGCATATTTCCGTAAGCTGCGCAAAAACCTTGGCAAGATCCTGCGCCAATAAATCACTCTTCATGATACGCAGCAGCGCCGCCTGCTGAAGCTTTACCCGTTGCTCGATGGCCGCGTATTCGGACACTACCTCGACACTAGCATTCACTGGGTTGACTCCGAGATTACTCACGAATTATTTTTCAATGTGTTTTACAAGCCGTATTTAGGTTTTGAAATCTACTGCCCGGCGACTAGTAAAAACCCATATTGACGGCCAATTGTCGGATATGGCAGATATTACGTCAATGTCAGTTCTGACAGGTTGACAAAATTATAATTTTGTAGATCCGGCGGCTGGTATCGGTGCAATTCTATATGTGCGCGCGGTCAACGTTGGGTCAACTATTTCTGCGCGGCAACGTCTGCCCGAGGGGCCCTAACGTGTGTTGGAGATGATTAAGGTAGCACTACCGTAACGGTCATCCTCAGTTTTACGATTTACTTTACTGCTTCCCGCAACCACATGACCAGCGGCTTGGCGGCTTCAAAATGTTGGGCGATCATCGCCGGCAAATCCTTCGGCACCTTTTTATACAAATTGATCGATGTTTCGCACAAAAAATGCCGATTTTTGATGTAATCAATATACGGCAAATCCGATGCGTAGCCTTTGGGTGGCCGTACCATACGGTCTTGCTCAATGAGTCCGCCAAATGTGTCGTTGATCGCTTTATTTTTTAACAATTTCGCAAATTTTGCCGGTTCGGCAACGATGTAATCGCGGATTTTTTTAATCGCCAGCGCTTCCGGCATATAGACGCCGCAAGCCGTCAAAAGCTGGCCTCGGTGGTCGACATGAAAATAGTAAACGGGCCGTGTTTTGTCTGTCGTCCTTGCGCCGAGCACAGCACCAATATGATTTTTGAATGGGCTTTTATCCTTCGCAAACCGGACATCGCGGTAAATACGAAATACTGCCTTCTTGGGCTCGAACGGGCCTAGTTCCTTGTCGAACTTAGCGACCTTTGCACCGACTTGACCAACAAGCTCAATGAATTCTTCGCGCAAGATGTCGTAATGCGGTTTGTTGTGCAAGAACCAGGGACGATTGTTATTTTCGTCGAGCTCTTTTAGGAATTGGAGGAGGGCAGGGATGTGCATTGTTTGAGGGTCTTTACAAAAATATTAGGCCGATGTGTTTTCTGTTTCAGCTACCCAAATATGCCGTTCGTGCCATCCGTAGCGGTACAGAGCAATCCAGAGCGGTAGTGTCAAGACATAAAGCGATGTGCCAAGGACAAATAATATGCCCCGTGATACAAATTCTTTTACCTCTGATAAGTCAGTATTCCAGAACTCGTAAAGGGAAAATAAACCAATGCCGAGAGAGGTTAAAAACGCGATTTTCCATACGCCTGAATCGCCAAATCGCCGTGAAAAAATAAAACCATAAAGGCCAAGGACTTCAATCGGAGCAATTAGAAAGTAACCAATTTCATCGATTTCGATTTGAAACTCATCTATTGGCATTAACACGGGGAACAAAAATAGGATTATCGCCAGCATCGTTAAAACGCTATACGTAATAAAATAGACTAGCCAAAAACGATGTCGTTGCACTTTTACCCCCCAATAAAACTCATCTCAACCTTACGACTCTTGGCAGTCTCAGCTGTCCGAATCTCAGAATAGTTGTCGGCCCGCGACTGCCAAATCGCTCCCATCGCATCCCGAATTTCATCGTCACTTTTCCCGCCCCGCAACAACGCCTTCAAGTCGTAGCCTTTCTGCGCAAACAGGCAGGTGTAAAGCCCGCCATCGGTGGACAGTCGAGCCCTTGTGCAGGTTCCGCAAAATGCTTGAGTGACGCTTGAAATCACGCCAATCTCGCCGCTGCCATCTTGATAGCGCCAACGCTCGGCCACTTCGCCTTCGTAGTTTGCATCGGCAACTTCTAACGGAAAAACATCGTTGATACGGCGAACAATTTCCGCGGAAGGGATCACATCGTCCATCAGCCAGCCGTTGGTGGCGCCGACATCCATGAATTCGATAAAACGCACAATGTTTCCGGTGTTTTTAAATCGCCGCGCCATTTCTACGATGTCATGATCATTCACGCCGCGTTTAACCACCATGTTAATTTTGACCGGGGTTAAACCCGCATCTTGTGTGGCATCAATGGCATCAAGCACTTTGGCAACGGGATAATCAACATCGTTCATCGCCCGGAAGGTGGCATCGTCTAGCGAATCGAGTGATACCGTGATGCGTTTCAGACCTGCGGCTTTGAGTGCGACCGCTTTAGCTCTGAGCGCCGAGCCGTTGGTGGTCAGGGTTAGATCGATGCCGGGAATTTCGTTCAGCATCGCGATGAGATGCTCAATCCCTTTGCGTAGTAATGGCTCGCCGCCGGTGAGGCGTATTTTCTCCACACCCAAGCTCACGGCAATGCGAGCGATACGGGTAATTTCCTCGAAGGTGAGCAGTTCGTCATGCGGCAGAAATTGATAATCGCTGTCGAACACATTTTTCGGCATGCAATAAGTGCAGCGAAAATTGCAGCGGTCGGTAACCGAGATGCGTAAATCACGGATACGACGGCCTCGTTGGTCGACGAGCGAGACGGCATCTGGTTTTGCATTCAGCGTTGGTATTTCCAGTGTACGGCTGCCACCACGGGCAGCGGTACTGGCGTCCGCGTTGAAATTTGTAACAGTGATGGGGATAATTTTATGGCTCAACTTAAATCCAGCAATCGGTAAACTAGACGCGGTGATGATGACGGCGCACGGAACAAGCACGGGAACAAGAACGGGAATGCAAACGGGAATGCAAAAAAGAATACGATTGCCAAAAGGCAAGCAATCGCCCGAAGGCAAAAACAAACAATTCGATATTGTCGTAGTATATTCGCGGTTAGGCGTGGTTTTGGATCAAGTTTGCTCAACATTTCAGCAGTTCATTTCAAACGCTAAAAGAGGGGACAACATGAAACAGCAACGGACGAAAACAGCCGCGCTTGCGGCCGCCCTATCGTGGGGGATTTTGGGGGGATTTGGCGCACTTGGTCTTGTCGCTTGCACGCAAACCACCCAAACCAATTCGATCGACGCGCCCGCCGCACCGCGAATGTCGCAACTCCCTGCCATCGTGAACCCGGCAGAAAACCCGGGCACACCTGAAAAAGTAGCGCTCGGCAAACAATTATTTTTTGATAAGCGCATGTCCGGCAATGGCGAAATGTCTTGTGAGAGCTGCCATTATCGTCATCTCGGTTGGGCGGATGGCAATAAATTCTCGAAGAAAGCCGATGGCACCTTCAACACCCGCCATACGCCGACGATGTACAACGTCGGCTTCTTAACGTCGTGGTATTGGGATGGCCGCGCCGGGACACTGGAGGCCAATAATCGCGCGGCTTGGAAGGGGCAGCTCGGCGCTGATCCGGTGAAAGTTTCTGCCGCACTTGCGGCCATACCAGGCTATGCCGCGCAGTTTCAAACGGTATTTGGCGAGGCGCCTAATGAAATGAATGTCGGGAAAGCGCTTGCCGCCTATCTGCGCACCAAAAGCAGCGGTGATTCGCCCTGGGATCGCTACGAGAAAGGCGATAAAGCAGCTGTTAGCGCCGATGCGAAAGCGGGCTTTGAGCTCTTTATTGGCAAAGGCCGGTGTGTGATTTGCCATACGCCGGGCATCTACACCAACAGCGAGTTCTACAACATTGGCTTGGAAGCAAATAAAGAGAAAAAAGATTTAGGTCGCTTCAATGTCAGCAAAAAAGTGGAGGATACCAGCGCGTTTAAAGTGCCGACACTTCGTTCGGTTGGCATTTCTGCCCCTTACTTCCATGATGGCGGCACAGCCACCTTAGAAGAAGCCGTGAAATACATGGCCAACGGCGGCAACGATGACCCGAACAAATCACCGCTTCTGGTCAAGACAGGTATGACCGATATTGAGATTAAAAAGGTGGTGGCGTTTTTAGAAACCCTGACCAGCGATGAAAAATTCGTGCGTCCTGATTTGCCTAAATAATTTGTTTTTTTACGATCTTCTGCGCAGTTGAAATTGAAATTGTCGAAACGCCCCGCTAAGAAATTGGCGGGGCATTTTTTTGCGAACTGTCCCAAACGCGAGTACTGGCGCGGCGTTTGAAGGCATATGCCTCGCGTTCTGCGCGGATGCCGGGCTTTTAATCTGCCTCACCCCCGCTTCGCTTTAGGATGCGTTGCCCCTTGCAGGCTAAACTGGCTGCTATTATTTCACTTCCCCCAGCCTTAGGTTCAAAATATGCCACGTTCAAAAATCATCGCCATCATCTCTCCCCTTCGTTCCGCTTTCGTTGCTGCCTTTGTTGCTGCCTTTGTTGCTGCCTGTGTTACTGCTTTAGGTGCCGCTTTCAGCGCGCATGGCGCCACCCTCGGTGCGGTATCGACGCAGCGTACAGCGGCGAAGCCAGACCTCCAGACCACCGCCGAACACACAAGCTTTAAAAAAACCGGCCGCTATGAAGAGGTGATTCGGCTCTGCAAGGCGTACCAACAGGCCTATCCGCAGCAAGTTCGCTGCACATCATTTGGCGTCACACCAGAGGGCAGGCCGATGATGGCGCTGATTGCAACCCGGACCGGCGCATTTACCCCTGAAGCCGCCAAGCGACGCGGCATTCCCGTGCTTCTGGTTCAGGGCGGTATTCATGCCGGTGAAATTGACGGCAAGGACGCGGGGTTTTTGGCGCTGCAGGATGTGCTCAATAACCGCGCGGCCGTCACCTCAACAACCAGCGCACTTGAAAAACAGGTGCTGATTTTTGTTCCTGTGTTTAACGTCGACGGCCATGAGCGGTTTGGTAAGTGGAATCGCCCGAACCAGGTTGGCCCCGAGGAGATGGGCTGGCGGACAACAGCGCAAAATTTTAATTTAAATCGTGATTACGCCAAAGCTGATGCGCCGGAAATGCAGGCGATGCTGGCGCTGGTCAACGCATGGGATCCGCTGGCCTACATTGATTTACACGTGACCGATGGCGCGAAATTTGAGCATGATATTGCGATCCAAGTCGAGCCTGTGCACGCGGGCGATGTTCGCTTGCGCAAAATAGGGGTGGCTTTTCGCGATGCGGTTATCAAAGACCTCGCAGGAACGGGTTCGCTCCCGTTGCCGTTTTATCCATCGTTTAACGTTAACGATGATCCGGCTTCAGGTTTTACCGATGGTGTCGCGCCGCCGCGATTTTCGACAGGTTATTTTTTAACCCGTAACCGCTTCGGAATGCTCGTTGAAACCCACTCATGGAAAGACTATGCGACGCGGGTACGCGCGACGCGCAATACCGTCGTTTCGGTTATGTCGCAAATCGCTCAACACGGGGCAGAATGGCGAAACGCCGCTCTGGCGGCTGATCTTCAGGCAGTTGGCATTGCCGGACAGTCGGTTGAATTGAGCTACAAAGCATCTGAGAAAAAACGTGCGATTGATTTCAGGGGGTACGAATACACCCGCACCATGTCTGATGTTTCGGGCGCGATGATGACCCGCTATGACGATACCAAACCGCAAATTTGGAAGCTGACCGTGCGCGATGACGTCGTACCGAACCTGAGCATTGTTGCGCCACGAGGCGGCTATATTGTGCCCGCTGCGCACGCTCCATGGGTTGGCGAAAAGCTGCGACAACACGGCATTGTGTTCCGCAAGCTAAGCAAATCTTTTATTGATGCCGAGCTTGAAGTCTTTCGAGCTGAGAAAGTAACATTCAGCAAAGGATCAAATGAAAGCCATCAGGAGTTGAAGGTAGAAGGTAAATGGCAGACTCTCGCGAAAAATGAATCGCCAAGCGCCGAGGCTCAACTGCGCGCCTCAATTCAGCCCGGCAGCTTGTTTGTGCCGATTGCGCAGGCGAAGTCATTGCTGGTGATGGCGCTGCTGGAGCCACAAGCGCCGGATTCATTTCTTGCTTGGGGCAACTTCAACAATGCGTTTGAACGCAAAGAGTATATGGAGGATTACGTGGCCGAGGCGGTCGCCCGCGAGCAATTGGCTGCTGATCCAAAACTTGTCGTCGCCTTCAAAGAACGCCTCGACACCGACCCGGAATTCGCCAAAAACCCGGCCGCACGATTAGATTTTTTTGCAAAGCGGCATCAGTCTTGGGATCAACGATTGAATGTTTATCCGGTGATGCGGGTTGGGGTATTGGCGCATTGAGTTTGGTCTGTAGCGCGGGTATTGGTGCGGAGTTTGGCGGTATTGGTTTGAACATACGCTTCGGCGCTAGCGTTTGAATGCATGCGGCGAATGATCGAGAACTTGAATAAACCCAGTGTGAAGTTGTTGCAGTTCACCGTTATTAACATCGGTTTTTGGTCGTAAAAGAAATTGGCGCAATTCTATTGCCATTTCGTTGGCTGACTTCGGTTCAGGTGGCCGAGTTCGGTAGATTTTCGCATCAGCGTCAAAAGTGACCTTGCGCTTAAAATGCAAAGCAAAATTAGCTAAATGGGCAATGTAGGCGGACGATGACCATCATAAAATTTATGTTCATACCGGCGAAACGATCCTTTTCCTGCGAAAATGCTTCGATCAATTTTGTAACGTTCGGCTTGAAATCCCACCCAAAGCGCCCAACTAATCACTTAGCTATTAACAATCACCAACAACCCACAGGAGCTTCAAATGACTGTATTTGCCCAAGTTGCATTACCCTACGCCAAAGACGCTTTAGCACCGCATGTTTCTGCTGAAACCATCGATTTTCACTATGGCAAGCATCACGCCACCTATGTCACGAACTTGAACAACCTCGCCAAGGGCACCGAGTTTGAGAATTTGTCCTTGGAGGAAGTGGTGAAGAAGGCGCCAGCAGGGCCGATTTTTAATAATGCAGCGCAGATTTGGAATCATGATTTCTATTTCATGGGCTTTAAGCCGGTCGCCACTGGTGGTGGTGGCAAGCCGACGGGTGCGTTGGCGGCAGCGATTGATGCCCAGTTTGGTTCGTTTGAAGAGTTTCAAAAGCAGTTTGATGCCAAAGCGGCCGGTACGTTTGGCTCGGGGTGGGCGTGGCTTTGTAAAAAGGCCGATGGCACGCTGTCACTGGAAAGCACCAGCAATGCTGCTACGCCATTGACCCAGGGCGTTACACCGCTCTTGACCTGCGATGTCTGGGAACATGCTTACTACATTGATTATCGCAACAGCCGTCCGAATTATTTGAAAGGTTTTTGGTCGATTGTGAATTGGGATTTTGTTGCGGCTAATTTTGCTAAGTAGTCTGCGGCGGTGGTTTACGCCGTTTTAACAAAATTTGTCGCCAACCAACCGGCTAGTTCGCACCTGGGAACTAGCCGGTTTGTCATTTTAGGGGTTCAAAATTTAGCGTCGTTATAAGGTTATTTCGCGATAGCGTTATTCCGCCATAGGGTCACTTCGTTGTAAGGTAACTTTGTGCGACGAGACTAATTAACTTAGTTTGAGCAAAATTGAATTGCGAAGGAATGAATATGAGAAATTTACAAACCTCCACCACTGAAACAATCACCCTCGGTGGCGGCTGTTTTTGGTGTACGGAAGCGGTGTTTGACGAGGTGATTGGTGTCACTGACGTGGTGTCAGGCTATACCAACGGCCACACAGTGAATCCGACTTATGAACAAATCTGCGACGGCGATACCGGCCACGCGGAAGTGGTGCGGGTTAAGTTTGATCCGACCATCATTTCGTTAGCGGATGTGCTGGGCATTTTTTTTGCAATTCACGATCCGACAAGCCTGAACCAACAAGGCGCTGATCGCGGAACGCAATACCGCTCCGGCATCTATGTGCATTCAGCTGTGCAGCGCGAGATCGCCGAGCAAATGA
Source organism: Burkholderiales bacterium (assembly GCA_038206765.1). Classification (GTDB taxonomy): domain Bacteria; phylum Pseudomonadota; class Gammaproteobacteria; order Burkholderiales; family Usitatibacteraceae; genus UKL13-2. Next base: position 69,516 of record JBBRAM010000019.1, read on the forward strand.
TCGTGCGGCTGAACGGTGAAAAAATTTGGGACGCGCCGATTGTCACCGAGGTAGCAGTGGCGGCGACGTTTTATCCTGCTGAGGACTATCACCAAGAATTCTTCAAGCGGAACCCGAATCAGGGCTATTGCATGGCGGTGGTATCACCCAAGATTTCAAAATTTCGGAAGAGTTTTACGCACCGTTTGAAGCGATGATCGTTTAGGCCGATCCTCCGTGAACAGCGCAATCGCTGAGGCAGGAAAATGTTAGACGAGTTGCAAAATCTCGGCTGGGCTGTTGATCGTGGCATGGGCATTCCAAGTTTCCGGATGACTATCGCCCAAATAGCCATATAGCGCTGCCACACTGCGCATGCTGGCTGCGTGCGCAGCTTGGATATCACGGATATCGTCGCCAACGTATAGGCAGTGTCCGGGATCGATGCTGATGAGTTTTGCGGCATGCAGTAGCGGATCGGGGAACGGTTTGGCGCGGGCACAAGTGTCGCCACTGACCACGCATGCGGCGCGAGTCTCCACACCAAATGCCCGAACAAGCGGCGTGCTGTGCTTGGCGACTTTGTTCGTAACAATGCCCCAAGCGATGTCTCGGTTCTCAAGCATCGTCACAGTTTCCAACATGCCATCAAACACAAACGAATGTACGCAGATGGCGGCTTCGTATTCGCTTAAAAATTCTTGGCACAGTTCGCTAAAATCTGCGTCGTCTGGCTTCAGGCCGAATGCCGCAAACACCATGCCCCGCGCGCCGTTTGAGACATATCGACGGAGTTCCGAAAGCGGCAATGGCGGCAAACCGCGGCGACTTCGTAGCGCGTTTGCGGCAGCGGCCATGTCGGGCGCGGTGTCGGCGAAAGTGCCGTCTAAATCGAATAAGACTGCTTGGACGATAGGCGAGGATGCGGAACTTAAGCGCATCAGGCCGTTAACAAATCAAGCGTTTTAAAGCGTCGGTCGAACACGCCGGCCGCGCTACCACCCCACCAGCTTTCGATGATCGTCGTGTAGAGCTGGCGGTAATCAATCACCGGCGGCGGGCCATCAATCGAGAACACATCGACCACTGGCAGCGCTTCGCCGTGTAAGCCACCTTTGACGCGACCACCCATCACAAATTGCGCGCTCGCCCAACCATGGTGCGTGCCTTTATCGATGTTCTCTTTCGGCGACCGGCCGAATTCATCGTAGGTGGCGACGAGCGTGTTATTCCATTTGCCAATTTCAATCATGCCTTCGCGAAGCGCGGCGAGTCCGTTGGCCAAGCGCTCCAATACGATGCCATGATATTTCAGCTGCGCCCAGTGGGTATCAAACGCGTTGTGCTGATCGCCATCAAGGGCGTTGAGCGTGATGTGTATCACTGGCGGCGCCATGCCCTGGCTGGCAAGCTGGACGGCGCTTTTGAGGGCATCGCCAAATGCATCGGCGGGGAAATTTGTTTTGAGCTTCGCAATATCGGTTTGCACAAAGGATTGTTCAGCGCCGCTTGCGATGGCAGCGGGTGTGGAGCTGTGTTTGGTGCCGATCACCGTCCGGTTGGCGAGCCATTCGGATGGATGCTGCATTTGTACGACACGCAGCTTTTGCCCGCGAAACGGGCCCATCGGATCAGCTTCACGGATGTCGAGATCGTCAAAGGCAAGTGCATCTAATGCCGATTTTGATGCCGATGCCGGCTGCGGGTTTTTTAACAACGCGCGGGTGAGCCAACCTTGATCGAGATATTGATCAGGGCTGGCACCCGTGAACTGCATTTCGAGATCACGATAATGCTGGTTGGTAATTTCTTGCTGTCCAATACCTTGCACCAGTGCCACCTGTTTGGCGTCCCAAGCTGGAATAAGCGCTGCGAGGGCCGGATGGAAACCATGCGAATCGGATATGTGGACCAAACTCTCACTGCGCAACGCGATGGTGGGGCGCAGCTTTTTGTACTTCGCATCGCTATGTGGCACAAAGGTGTTGTAGGGATCATTGCCACCTTTGAGGTAGACGAGGATGAGCAACCTTTGGGACGAAACCGGTTCATCCGCCAACGCAGTCCACGGCATGCCGATCAGCGGTACTGTTGCCGTTGCGGCGAGCGTCGCGGATAAAAAGTTTCTGCGGTTCATGTGTTGTTCGCTTCTTACAGGGGCTTACGACAAGCAACAATGTAGTTCACCGAAACATCATCGTTTAACGCGTAGTGTTTGGTGAACGGATTGTAAGTCATTCCGGTGAAACCCGAAACCGTTAAGCCCGCTTCACGTACCATCGCGGCGAGTTCGGATGGGGTGATGAAGCGCTTGTATTCATGCGTGCCTTTTGGTAGCAAATTGAGTACATATTCTGCGCCGACGATGGCAAATAAAAACGATTTTGGATTGCGATTGAGTGTCGAAAAAAACACCCAGCCACCGGGCTTAACCAGCTGGGATGCCGCGCGGATACTGGAGATTGGCTCAGGCACGTGTTCCAGCATTTCCATACAGCAGACGCAATCAAAGCCGGCCGGTTGCTCGGCAGCAATCTGCTCAGCGGATACCAAACGATAGTCCACTTTTTGCCCGGTTTCGAGCAAATGCAGTTGTGCCACCTTGAGTGGTTTCTCAGACAAATCAATGCCTGTTACATCTGCACCGCGAACCGCCATGCTTTCGGCCAGAATACCGCCGCCGCAGCCGATATCGATGACGCGTTTGCCTTTTACGCCGACTAATTTATCGATGTAATTTAAACGCAGTGGATTGATGTCATGCAGCGGCTTGAATTCGCTGTTCGGGTCCCACCAGCGCGAGGCAAGCGCGCCGAATTTTTCGAGCTCGGCCCGGTCGACGTTGGTGTTGATGGTGTCGTTGGCTTCGGTTTTAGAGGCGGATTGGGTGCTCATGCGATTGCTTTCTGGTTTTGCTTGAGTCCGACGAAAAGACGAAAAGACGAACAGACGACAAGATTCAAGATTTCGGGGTTGGCTTCAATGATTCGGCCGCAGCCGCTGCTGCCAAATCCTTGCCTTCGTTTTCAATTCATTGATATCAATACGAGTCAGAGCGCCATTATCCAACAAGAGTTCACCCGCCACCCAACTATGTGTCACATGCTCTCGGCTAGCTGCGTGGAACAAATGCGATTCTGGGTCATAGCAGGGCTGCGTTTCAATACTCGATAGATCAATCGCCACCATATCGGCCGCTTTGCCCGGAACGAGTGAGCCGATGTCGTCGTCCCAACCGAGCGCCTTGGCGGCATTGAGCGTGGCCATTTCTAACGCCTGATGGGCGGGCAGGGCGGCTGCGTCACCGGTGATGCCTTTTTGTAGCAGCGAGGCGAGGCGCGTTTCAGCTAGCATATCAAGGCGGTTATTGCTTGCGCAGCCATCGGTACCAACGCCGACATTGACGCCTGCCGTTAGCAGCGCCTGGATGGGCGCGATGCCGCTGCCAAGCTTGAGATTCGACACTGGACAATGTGCGACATGCACGCCCCGGCTCGCGAATAGCTCGATTTCAATTGCGGTCATATGCACGCAATGTACCGCAATCAGATTTGGTCCAAGCATCCCCAAACGCTCTAAGCGAGCAATCGGCCGAACACCGTACTCAGCCTCGCTTTGCGCGCATTCATCGAGGGTTTCATGAATATGCATCATGATTGGTACGTCCATTTCAGCGGCAATGGTGACGACACGCTGAATCGTCTTATCCGAGACGGTATACGGAGCATGCGGCGCCAACATCAGCTTCAACCGCGATTCGGCTAAAAATTCTTCACGGGTGGCAATGCCTTTGGCAAGGTAGCCCTCTGCATCCGCTGCATAGGGCGTGGGGAATTCCAAAATGGCGCCACCTAGTGCTGCCCGCATGCCTGATTTGAGCGCAGCGCGGGCAGCTACATCATGATAAAAATACATATCGGCGAAGCAAGTCGTACCGGAACGAATCATCTCGGCGGTGGCGAGTTCAGTCCCATCAAACACAAATTGCGCGGACAGATGCTTGGTCTCAGCGGGCCAAATATGCTCTTGCAACCACGTCATCAGTGGTGTGTCGTCAGCCAATCCGCGCATGAGCGTCATGGCGGCATGGGTGTGGAGGTTGATAAGGCCAGGAATCAACACATGGTGACCAAGATTGATTTCGTGCGCTTCTGGATATTGCTCGCGAGCGATAGCATCTTGCAAAATCGCCGCGATCCGACCATTCGCCACAACTACGCAATGATTTTCTAGCACCACACCTCGCGGCTCGACCGGGATGATCCAGCGGGCGTGAATGCGTTGTAGAGAGCTAGCGTCAAGGTTCACGTGTTCGCTAACTGGCGGGTTTGTGAGCGAAGAAACGGGTTTTAAATAACTCACGGGTAAAATCAATCATAAGTTTAAGTAACAACACCAGTGGTGTAGCCGGAAAGGTTACAAAAAGGGGCACAAACGGGGGGTACAAAAAAGTCCCGATAAAAATGCTTATAAGAACAGGAAAACGGGGCGGCAAACGGGCTGCGCAAACAGAAAAGCCCCGACTGGCGGGGCTTTTCTGGCATTTCAAGTTATTGCCTAATGCTTACTGTTTACTTGTTCTTGACGCCTTTGAACTCGATATCAACGCGACGATTCTTGGCGCGTCCTTCAGCGGTCTTATTGGTTGCAACGGGCTGTGTTTCGCCTTTGCCCAAAATGGTGATCTTGGCTGCTGGCAAACCTTTGCTGACCATGTACTCTTTAACGGTCGTAGCACGACGCTCGGAGAGTTTCTGATTGTAAGCGTCAGTACCGACTGAATCAGTATGGCCTGTGGCAATGATCATATCGATATCAAGGTCTTTCATCTTCGCAATCGCTTCGTCGATCGATTTTTTACCGCCCGGCTTCAAAACTGATTTATCAAAATCAAACAACGCTTCGGCTTGGATAGTGATCGATTGCTTGACTGATGCCGGTGCAGCGCCACCTGCTGGTGCTGTAGGTGCGGCTGGCGCAACAGGCGCTGCTGGCGCTGCTGGTGCGGCAGGCTTGGCTGGTTCAGCTTTTTTGGCAACGCAATCTGGATGCTCAACGCTAAACTCGCTGCGGACACAAGCGCCAGAACCGTCACGTACTGGCTGGCCTTGTGAATCCAACAAATTTGGCGTTACGCCTGCGATGGCAAAACAAGCCGCGAAGGCTGGTGTTGCTGCGAGCAATTTAGTGATCAGAGAACTCTTCATTTTGTACTCCCGGAGAGGATTGATAAGATAAAAATATTATAAAAACGAAAGCTTGTCATCGATTAAACATCGATTAGAGGAATGCTGGTGTCAGCGATATGAGAGGAAAGCGCGAAAAACATAAATGCTTTCGCCATCTGCTGCGTGCTCAATTCGATGATCCAAAAATTTGTGGCGCGAGATGCTTTAAAAATAACGCCTCGAACTTCAACCTCTCGAATGATACACGATTCATTTTGCCGCACACAACCTTCACACCCCCTTTTAGCAACACTATGGGTCGTGAAGTTGTAGATTCGCAACAAAAATACCAATTAGTACGCATTTCGATCCCAAACACTACAGGTTGTGTGTTGCAGCAATACGTAAGCAGCATTGCTAGTGGTTTTCAAGAGGTTTGATGGCATTTTTTCGCTCGATATGCTAAATTAGAATGCTTGGTGTATTCCAAAATGTATATAAATCAAACACTTAGGTCTGATTCGACCCTGTCGAGTCTTGTTTAATCATTGCTTCAACAGCATTTAAAGAGAAGAGCCGCCGTGACTGAACCGCTACTGCCCCAATTCGCAAAAGAAACCCACCCGATTTCGATTGAATCTGAGATGCGCACCAGCTACCTCGAATACGCGATGAGCGTGATCGTCGGCCGGGCGTTGCCCGATGTGCGCGATGGCTTAAAGCCAGTGCATCGCCGCATTCTATATTCGATGAACGAAATGGGCCTGACTTGGAACCGGCCACCGCGCAAGTGCGCTCGTGTCTGCGGGGACGTTCTCGGCAAGTACCATCCTCACGGGGAAGGCGCTGTCTATGACGCTCTGGTGCGTATGGCCCAGCCGTTTTCGCTGCGCTACCCGCTGATCAATGGCCAGGGCAACTTTGGCTCGGTTGACGGCGACCCGCCAGCGGCCATGCGTTACACCGAAGCGCGTTTGTCCAAGATCGCCAGCATGATGATGGAAGACATCGACAAG
>JBBRAM010000020.1:0-71115 GCA_038206765.1 Burkholderiales bacterium
TTATTCCTTTGATATGTATTACTGTATAAGTAATCAGTAATATATCACGACAACAGCGAAGGTCATGTGCAAGAATAGCTGCGCTATTCCGCGCTTATATCCCCGCCCTAAAGGACGGGGTTTTACGCGCTAACTGATAAATTAAAAAACAAAAATCGCGAATCAAAAAACAAGCCTTAAAATCTCGTAAACTAGTGCTATGTCACGTTACCAACAAATTATCGCCGCCCTCAATGAAGCTGTGTTCGAACTTGATGTCGACGGGCGCATAGTTTATGCAACCGGCAATGCCAGCGCGTGGATTGACCAACCGGTTGAGAATACCCCGGGCTATTTATTTGCCGATGCGCTCGATCAATCGGATAGCAATCGTTTCGAGCAAACCCTCAAACGCATTGTCGACGGCAAGACCCGCGATGCCACCCTTGAAATCGAATTGATCCGTGGCGCTTCGAAAACCGATGGGTCCCAAGAAGCTGCCGATACCAATGACGACGCTGATCGTAAAAGCAATGGCGAACGAATCGCCGTCGAGCTAAAGCTTGCCGCAATTGCAGGTGAGGCCGGCAAGGTCACCAGTATCGCAGCGTGGTTGCGTGATTTAAGCGTCGAGAAAGCCAATGAAATGGCGGCGACCGTGCAGGGCACGCACCTGCTTGATTTGGTCGACCATATTTCGGACGCTTGCGTGATTGAAAGCCGCGACGGTCTAGTGGAAATGGTGAACGATGCCTTTTGCAATTTGTTTGAAATTAAATCCGCACCGCAATCGTTAATCGGTATGGCAACCCCGGAACTATTTGAGGGCGCATCAGCGGTGACGGAAAAACGTATCGGGCCGATTTATTTTCCGATGGATTCTGCCGAGGCTGACGAGTTGGAATTCCCACTCAAAACGGGCGCAATGGTTGCCCAACAAACTCGCCCCGTTGCGACTGAACACGGCATTGCCGGGCGTCTGCATTTGTTTCGTCCCAAAATTGAGGCAGACGGTGGCGCGAGTGTTGGCGCGAGCGGCGAGGGCAAAGCGGTTTCAGCCACCACCGCTGTGCAGGTTCAGCTCATTGAGAAAGTGGCGCGCGAACTTGCGACCACTGTTGAAGGCGCAGGTAGCGCGATCCACCGTGCCGAACAGCTTGATTTGCCAAGCCAACTGATCGAGCATTTCAAACGCGTCGAGGCGTCCGCCCAATCTGCCTTCGGCGCAATTGCGGGTTTGATTGATTTCACTCGGCTTGAAACAAGCGAAATTATGCTGGAATCAAGCGAATTTCATTTGCGTGAAAGCATCGCCTCTCTGCTAGAGCGGATTGTGCCCCTTGCGCAGGAGCGCGGGATTCATCTCAGGCTTCGCGTCGAGCAAGACGTGCCGGAACACCTCATCGGCGATGGCGCACGTTTGGCATTGGCGCTGCGTAACCTAATGGAGTGCGGCCTCAGCAGCGATCCCGCTAGCGGCTCAGACCGCCATGCTGAACTTTCGCTCACGATTGAGCCTGAATATGTGGCCGACAATGTAATTCACTTAAGCTTTAGCGTCGAGCATATTCAGCCCAAAGGAAGTGCGCGCAGTAAGGCACTTACGCCATCGGGCACGATGCAACTGGCCATGGCGCGACAAATTGTTCGGGCGATTGTCGGCAACGCCGGGAGTACGGCTGCGGGCACCGCTGGCAGCAAAGGGGGCAGCAAAGGTGGCAGCAATGCAACGGTAGGCAAAATTGAAATTCGCGAGCGCAAAGACTCCATCGCGTATCAATTCACCGCCGCGTTCTCATTTCGGCAAGTGAAAGAGGCACGCACCCGCCCAACATTCGTGACGCTTACCGGCTTGCCGGTGTTAATTGTCAGCAGCGATTTAGAGGAACGCAAAGAGCTGGCTGAACTCGCACGCAGCTGGCGTATGCACGCGCGTGAGGCCGATGATGCCGGTGTCGCGATCCAATTGCTGTCGCGCATGGCCGATGAGGAGACCGCGATTCCACTCGTCATCACCGCCAATTCGATGCCGCTTCAGGACGGCTTTGTGCTTGCGTTCCGAATCAAGCATATGCCGAAATTAAAACGGACCGCGATCATGATGCTGGCCCGTGCCGGGAAGCCAGGCGATGCTATCCAATGCCGCGAGAATGGCATCAGTGCGTACTTGCGCCACCCGATTAGCGCCGATCAAATCAATGACGCGATAGCCGCCGTCATGGGTACGCAAGACGATGCCGAGGCCACACACACGCTAATCACCCGGCATTCGCTGCGCGAATCCAAAGCGGGCACCGTTTTGCTTATTGATGCCAACCGAGAGCACGCCGCCCTCGCCGCTAAAGCGCTGCGAAAAAAGGATTTTCGTGCGGTGGTGGTTGAAACGGCGGGCGATGCATTTGCGGCACTTTTACAAGATATTTTTGATGTCGTCCTGGTTGATCCCGATACGCCTGGTTTTGACCCGCACCGGACCATCGCCGCCCAGCTGCGCGCCCAATTCGGCGACGGCCATCAAATTCCGCTGTTGCTGGCCGACAGCACCGCCGCCATTGACGCCATCCACAAAGACAACAGTGAATACGACGGCGTGATCACCAAGCCTTACAACAAAGATACCTTGGCCGAGCGGATTAGTTCTAGGATGACGGCGAAAGCGGGTTGATTTTTCGCTCATGCTATGACGTCAGCAATGAATTTTGCATCGGTGGTAGCGCTGGCTATGGCTTCGGCCTTTGCATGAGCACTAGCATTGGCATCAGCATTGGCATTGGAATTGGCATCAGCATTGCCACACCCGCTGGCTGAAAATTTGGCACCGGAGCGGCTTACAACATAGGCAACCGAACGATTGCAGACACATGCCAGCGAGCGTGTTATAAAAGTAGCTCGATCAGCGCACGCCAACGCCACTTACCTGAAGCCCTGCATTTCGTTTGCGCACATCCGCGCGAAAAAAAGCCTGCCGAAAAAGCCGAGAAACGCACGAACCAACGCAATATGCCAGTCAACTATCTCAGAAATATCTCGGGTAAAAATCGGTTGCTAGGATTTGACTTAAATTTAGCGCGCTATTTGATTTTTGTAGCGGGCGCAGTGAACGCGGGCGGGTTTTTGGCCGTCGCGCAATACACCTCGCATATGTCGGGGATCGTCGCGTCAATCGCCGACAATACGGTTATCGGAAATATCGCCGCCGCACTTGCCGCGCTGGGAGCGCTACTTTCGTTTCTCGGTGGTGCGGCATGCACCGCTATTTTGGTGAATTGGGGACGGCGAAAAGCGCTCAATAGTGTTTACGCGATTCCGCTGCTGCTGGAATCTTTTTTATTGCTGTGCTTCGGCGTGGCAGGCGCAAACCTTACGGCACAAATGGGTCTGTTTGTCTCCATGACGGTCATGCTGCTGTGTTTCATCATGGGTCTGCAGAATGCGCTCATTACAAAAATATCAAAAGCCGAAATCCGCACTACCCATGTCACCGGCTTGATCACCGATGTCGGAATCGAGCTGGGCAAACTGTTTTATTGGAACGCGCAACCGTTTGGCCATTCGTTGCGTCGGGCAAAGGCTGAACATGCCGTTAGCCACGCCGTTGACAATGCTGTTCGCGCAGATAGAAACAAAATTAAAATATTGTGCTCATTAATCTTGCTATTTTTCGTAGGCGGCATGATCGGTGCAGTGGGTTTTAAATATGTCGGCTTTAGCTTCACTATTCCGCTCGCAGCGTTGGTGTTAATGCTCGCAATTATCCCGATTTTTGACGATGTGAATGTTCGAGTACGTCGAACTTAAATAACGGCAAAAGGGATTGGAGCATGTGGCTTAAAATTAGAGCGGGCAATGCCCCGAAAGGCAGTGTCCTGAATCCTTTCACTGATCCTTCGTCGTAAGCCTGTCATTTTGTTACAGCAGCGCCTCAACATGTGCCACCGCGCTGCGCCCCAATGCCGCCAAGTTATAACCGCCCTCCAGCGCAGACACAACGCGCCCCTGTGCATAGACGTCCGCCATTTCACGAATGCGTTCGGTGATCCAAACATAATCATCTTCATGCAATTGTAAATTCGCTAGCGGATCGTCGGCGTGCGCGTCAAAGCCCGCAGAAATGATGATCAGTTCAGGTTGAAATCGATCCAGCGCAGGCCACCATGTAGCGTCGATCGCTTGGCGGAATTGGGCGCTAGTTGTTCGCGCCGCCAAGGGTGTGGGCACAATATGCCGATTGCCCGAATTCGCCCCGGTGCCCGGATAAAACGGATGTTGGAAACTCGAACAGAACATCACTCGTTCGTCCTGATGAAAAATATCTTCCGTGCCGTTGCCATGATGCACATCAAAATCTAAAATCGCCACCCGGGCCAAGCCATACGCGTTGATCGCATGCAGCGCCCCCACCGCCACATTATTAAAAATGCAAAACCCCATCGCGTGGTCATGCATGGCGTGGTGCCCGCACGGACGAACCGCGCAAAACGCATTTGCTGCCTCGCCGGCCATAACCATATCAACGCCTTTCACGACCGCACCCGCTGCCCGGCAAGCAGCCTCCAGCGAAAAGGGGTTCATGCTAGTGTCTGGGTCAAGATAGGCGTAATCACTAACGGGCGCTGCCGCAAAAATGGCATCCACATAATCGAGCGAATGCGCCGCCCCAAGCTGAGCTTGCGTGGCTAGCGGCGCTTCTACGGATTGCAGGCGCGGCATCAAACCCGAACGATCAAATGCATCATAAACCGCCTGTAGCCGCGCGGGACTTTCGGGATGATGCCCGCCCATTTCGTGCTTTAAAAAAACGGGATGCGTGATGAAAGCAGTGCTCGCGCTTTTAGAGCTGGCGGATGCGCCATCAATACTTTCAGTTGAAATGTTAACCAAAAATCATTCTCCTCACTATTACGGCTTTTGCGATGTCGATCTCGCTCATTTGCCCTATCTAGTCACCCGCCATCGACGCCAGATCATCTTTTTATTCTCACCGTCCGGACAATATTTAACAATGACGAAAGCTAACGCTGTGCATAATTTAGCGTTATGTAATTAGCTGCCGTTCGTCAGGTCGATACCACATCTAGATTAGCGTTCCACCCGTACAGCGTACAATAAAGCTTCACTGAAGATGCAACAAAGATGAATTTTAAACCCGTATCCGTAATCCGCCGCGCATCACAAAAGACATCCGGAATATGCTATCCGAAAAAACAGAACTCCTGACTGCCCAAACTAGCCCGTTGGTCGACGTGATGTCGCGGGCAGGCGATATTATTTTGGGTAAAGACCATCAAATCCAGCTTGCGATGGCCTGCATTTTGGCGCGTGGCCATTTGCTGATCGAGGATGTGCCCGGTGTTGGCAAAACCACCTTGTCACATGTGCTGGCCAGCTTGTTGGGGCTGCATTATCAGCGTATCCAGTTCACTAGCGATTTGCTGCCAGCCGATATTGTCGGTGTCTCTATTTTTGATCGTGAATCGAGCACGTTTCGCTTCCACCCCGGACCTGTTTTTTCGCAGGTCATCCTGGCCGATGAAATCAACCGTGCCTCGCCCAAGGCGCAATCCGCGCTGCTGGAAGCGATGGAAGAGCATCAGGTCACGGCCGACGGGGAAACCATGCCGCTGCCAGAACCGTTTTTTGTGATTGCCACCCAAAACCCCTCACACCAAATTGGCACCTTCCCGCTGCCGGAATCGCAGCTGGACCGGTTTTTAATGCGCATCAAGCTGGGCTATCCCGATCAGGTCGCTGAACGGGCGCTGTTAAAAGGTGAAGATCGTCGCGAGTTGATTGCCAAGATCACACCGGCGATGACGGTTGCGCAGTTGCTGGCGCTGCAAAAAGCGGTTACCGGCGTTTTCGTCTCGGACGCGTTGATCGATTATGTTCAAGCGCTCATTCTTCACACCCGCGATTCAGCGCGCTTTGAGATGGGGCTGTCGCCGCGTGCAGGTTTGGCATTACTCAGAGCTTCACAAGCATGGGCGATGATGGCAGGCCGCCAGCAGGTGCTGCCGGAAGATGTGCAAGCAGTTGCGCCCTCGGTGGTTGGACATCGTTTGCGCGCCATCACCAGCGGCGAGACCAAAATCCTTGATGTTGCGCAGGAGTTATTGCGCAGCGTTGCAGTCCCGTAATCGAATAACCGCTAACCACTAGATCATGTTCATTTTTACCACCACACTTTTTAAACGGTCTTACCTACTATGCGAACTTCATTCAATGCTGCCTGCACAATAGCCGCCCTCTTAGGCGGGATGTTGATGTTCTGCTCCGAAAACACGATTGCCCAAAGCTACAAATGCAAAGGGGCTGACGGCAAAATTGAATACAGTGATCGTCCCTGCGCCGTCGATAAGGATGTACTGTCCAAACCACCATCGGCATCGAATTCGGCAGCCGCTAAGCCGGCGAATACGCCCATGCTGCAATTGGGAACCCTGTTTGTCGATTTTGAGGATCGTCTTTGTGAGCGTGAAAAATTATCGATGGAGATCGACAAAGCGCAACGATCGGGTGAATTGCAAAAATCAGACACCACGTGGAAGCCAAAGCAGGAACGTTTTAATTTTCTAAACGACACGCTGATTGAATTTCAGGCGAAGGCCAGCAAAATTATTTCGACCTCCAAACCCGACGGCGACGAACCTGCGGCGCTGCGTAAATATCAGCGCCGCCTGAAAGACTGCGACAAAGCCAAGCCGAGTGCATTCATGTTCAACGATAAGCCGGTTGAACCCAAACCGTCGGACGCTAAAGCAAATGACGGCAAGTCTGCTCCCAAACCAACGGACGCAAAGACCTCTGAACCCAAAATATCGGATGTCAAAACCAGCAAATAGAATTTGATTCAGCACGGTTTGCCCATGCCCGACGCCCGTTCACCAAGCCTCCCCAGCGTGTTCCGCCAACGCATTGCAGATTGGATTTTTCGCTCACGCGTCCCTGAGAAACCGCCGGTTATTCTGGTACAGCGTCGTATTTTTATCATCCCATCGCGGACCGGCTATTTTTTTGCATTTGTGTTGGTGTTGCTGCTCATTGCGTCAATCAATTACACGCTGTCGCTCGGTTTTTTCTTGACCTTTTTGCTCGCGGGAATGGGCAGCATTTCGATGCTCCACACGTTCCGCAATTTGGCGCAGCTATCGATTAGTCCCGGTAAGGTTGATGCTGTTTTTGCCGGGGAGACCGCGCATTTTTCACTCGTTCTAACCAACCCCAGCCTACCCCGCTTTGCGGTGGGCGTAAAACGCACCAAATTACGCGACGCCGAACCGAGCTTTGGTGATATCGCCAGCCGGAGCAGCACAACATTTTCGATCCCGATGGTCGCCGAAAAACGCGGCTATACAGCCTGTGGGCGGCTAGAAATTTTTACCGAGTATCCAGTTGGTTTGTTTCATTCATGGTCGTATGTTGATTTCAATATGCGCTGCTTAACCTATCCCAAGCCCGACACCGGCGGCGGCGCCTTACCCAGCAATGCACGCGGCAGCGGTGTGGGCAATATCGCCGTCAAGGGCGATGAAGAGTTTCAATCGCTCCGCGCCTATCGTGCGGGAGACACACCGCGCCAGATTGCTTGGAAAGCGTTGGCGCGTGAACAGGGTTTGTTATCCAAGGAATTCGGTGCCACGGCTAGTGCCGATTTTTGGCTCGATTTTGACTGCGAAGCTTTGCTACACCTGGGCCATGAGGAACGTCTGAGCCGACTTACATGGTGGATTTTAGAGGCCGAACGCCTACACGTGCCATACGGTTTGAAATTACAAAATCAATCGTTCAATCCATCCACAGGTTACGTCCACTATGAGCAATGCTTACAAGCATTGGCACTGTTTGGGTTGTCCGCTTTAGTGTCGGAAGTGTCGGAAGCGCCTGAAACACCGGCGGCAACCAATGATTAACCAGGGCGCGCTCACACTAGCCAATGTTATGTGGCTGCTCGCCGCGATGTCGTTTGTGATCGCGCCGCATGTAGCGCACTTACCGGCTTGGGTGACGGCAACCTGTATCGCAGCTGGCGTTTGGCGTTTGTGGAGCGCTCGGAAAGCGTTGCGCACGCCGCCGTGGTGGCTGATGGCGATCATCACCGTCGCAATTACGGCAGGCGCGTTTTTTGAATACAAACGCTTGTTTGGCCGCGAGGTAGGCGTGACATTGCTGATTGTGATGCTTTGTCTCAAAGTGCTTGAAATGAAAATGAAGCGCGATGTGTTGCTGGTGATTTTTCTAGGTTTTTTTCTGGCGCTCACCAATTTTTTATATTCACAATCCATTTTCATGGGCGCGTACATGTTTGGCTGCGTGTGGATTTTTATCGCCACCCTGATTGGTTTCCAACGCATTAATACCGAGGCAACCGTCCGTGAGCGGATCGTCCCGGCGGCCTGGCTCATGCTACAGGCGATTCCGATGATGCTGGTGCTGTTTTTTCTTTTTCCTCGTCTATCCGGGCCGTTGTGGAGCATGCCCCAGGAGAATCAAGCGATATCGGGATTGTCTGACAGCATGACACCAGGCGATATTAGCAGCCTCAGCTTGTCCGACGCGATTGCGTTCAGGGTCGATTTTGAGAGCGTCACGCCGCAAAGCCAAGAGCTTTACTGGCGCGGCCCCGTGCTGGGAAGGCAGTCTGGGCGCGGCTGGACACCGATTTCCACCGAAGAGCGCAGCCAACTTAATTTTGAGAAGCGATCACCGCCGATTAAGTATCGGGTGACACTACAACCGCACAATAAAACCTGGCTCTTCGCGCTAGATTTGCCTGCGGCTTTGCCTGCCGAAGCACAGGGACGTGCGTTTTTTTTGGCAGATTTTCAAATGCGCTCTCGCGAGCCCGTCTCCCAGCTAATCGCCTATGATGTGACGTCGCACTTGGGTTACCGAACGCTTGACCCGCTCACCCCGATTGATCGCCAAAATAGTCTGCGTTACAACAGCAACTTTAATCCCCGCACTATCGCTTATGGAAAAAAATTAGCCGAGGACAATCCTGATCCAAAAGCGCTGGTCGAAAAACTATTCACTCTTTACAACAAAGAGTTCACTTATACCTTGGAGCCCCCAAAGCTCGGCGTGAATTCGATGGATGAATTTTTGTTCGAGACCAAGCAAGGTTTTTGCGAGCACTATGCCGGCAGCTTTGTCTTGATCTTGCGTGCGGCCGGCATCCCGGCACGGGTTGTGACGGGCTATCAAGGCGGCGACATCAATCCCATTACCAAACAGATGATCGTGCGCCAGTCCGATGCCCATGCGTGGACCGAAGTTTGGTTTGATGACCTCGGCTGGCTCAGGGTTGATCCGACTTCCTTTGTCTCGCCGCTGCGGATTAATCGCGGCTTGAGCGCTGCCGTTGGGCCGCAGGGCGCGTTTAACATCATGATGGAGGCCGACAAACTAGGCATTCTTCGCCAGCTTCGTTATTCGTGGGACGCCGTCAATAGCCAGTGGAATCAATGGGTAGTGGGGTTTAACGCAGATCGTCAACGAAATTTGTTTGAAAATTTTGGCATACGTGATGTCGATTGGCGCTCAACTGGTTTGGCACTGCTGATCGGTATATTCATTGCGGGCGGGGTGGTTGGCGGCATACTTTTTTGGCGCGTTTATCAAACCAAAAAAGAGCCAGTTGTGGCCGCTTATGATCGTCTCTGCGGCAAGTTAGCGCAGCTAAAATCGAACACGGGTGCTGACTTAACGCGCGCACCGCACGAGGGGCCAATGGATTTTCTGAACCGAATTGCGTTGCATCACCCGAGGCTCGCACCCGAACTACAGCCCTTATTTGAGCAATACATTGCGTTGCGGTACGGGCAGGGACGGGAACAGGAACAAGCACACCACCAGGGACAAGACAAACGACCGGGCGAGGGACGCGGACAGCCTTCTAGCCATGCCCATAAATCACCAAGCCGCGCCGGCTCAGATGCGACCGCACAATTTATTCGCGGCGTGCGTCGATTTAGAATTCGCCGAACGAC
This sequence comes from Burkholderiales bacterium, assembly GCA_038206765.1. Lineage (GTDB taxonomy): Bacteria > Pseudomonadota > Gammaproteobacteria > Burkholderiales > Usitatibacteraceae > UKL13-2. The sequence goes on from JBBRAM010000020.1 coordinate 9,969, forward strand.
AAATTCGACAAAACGATAACGTTAATCGGCGGTCGGCCGTAGTAGGATGTTAGCCATGACGTCAACAGGAGCACATCATGCAAATCATCACATCCGTTAAACACCAAGTCTCAATTGACGAATGGCAGACCCGGACCGATCTCGCTGCCTGCTATCGCTTGGTTGCGCATCAAGGCTGGGATGATTTGGTATTTACGCATATCACCGCAAAAATTCCCGGTTTGGACAATCAATTTCTCATCAATCCCTACGGCATGATGTTTGAGGAAATCACAGCCTCCAGCTTGGTTAAAATCGATGGCGACGGCAACAAACTAGATGCCGAGAATCCCTACCCGATTAACCCTGCTGGGTTCGTGATCCACAGCGCCATTCATGCTGCACGCGACGATGCCAAATGCGTCCTGCACACCCATTCGATCAACGGCGTTGCAGTATCCGCACAAAAAGACGGTGTGCTGCCTATTTCACAACATTCGATTTTTGTGATTCCCAGCCTCGCTTATCACGACTATGAGGGTGTAGCGTTAAGCGATGATGAAAAGCCGCGCTTGGTGCGTGATTTGGGCGATAACCGGTATTTTATGCTGCGTAACCACGGCCTGCTAACGGTTGGCAGAACGATTGCCGACGCATTTATGGGTATGTATTTTTTTGAGGCGACCTGCATGATTCAAATCCGCGCCCAAGCGGGGGGCGGTCCACTCACCATGATTTCGCAATCCATTCTCGATGGCGCCAAAGCGCAAGCCAAAGCAGTCACCAAGGGTATGGGGCCGGGTGCATTGGCATGGCCAGCATTGCTGCGTAAATTGGATAGAATGGATGCATCGTATAAAAGTTAAAGCTGGAAGTCGCTCATGAAAGGCGCGAAAATGGAAACAACAGCCCCACGCTACACATCGCTTAAAACATTTTATCCATACTATTTATCCGAGCATGCCAACCTCACCTGCCGTCGCCTGCATTTCGTGGGCACCTCGCTGGTACTGGTTTTTGTTGGCTTGGCAATATTTAGACAAAACCCGAACTGGCTCTTTGCCGCAATTCCTTCCGGGTATGGATTTGCATGGGTGGGCCATTTTTTCTTTGAACACAACCGCCCTGCCACCTTCAAATATCCGCTCTATAGCTTTGCAAGCGATTGGATCATGTATGCCGAAATTTGGACCGGAAAAGTAAAACTCGGATGATCCCAAAAGATGCCAATCGCCGCCGACTTTTTATCATGCGCCACGGCAGCGTGACTTACTTTGACCCATCCGGCAAACCACTTCAACCCGAAAGCGCATCGCTTACCGCTGACGGCGTGTTGCAGGCAAAAGCGGCGGGTAAATTATTTGCGTCCCAACAAGCGATATTTGATCGCGTCATTGTCAGCGGACTCATTCGAACCGTTGAAACCGCACAGCAGGTTTTAGCGGAAACCGGGCAACAAATTGCGATTGAGACGCGTCCCAATTTGGTCGAACTCAAAGGCGGGCATTTGGGCTCCATTGCTGATGCTGATTTAAAGACCGCATTCCACGGGGCGTTTGACGGCATGGTGCAAGAAAACACGCGTTTCTTGGGCGGCGAATCGGTCGGTGAATTGTTAGACCGCGTTATTCCCGAGATCGATGCACTACGTGCTGCAACCGACTGGGATATTGCCTTGCTGGTGCTGCATGGTGGTGTTAATCGGGCGGTATTGTCCTATCTTTTAAGCGGGCAGCGCATGATGATGGGCGGCTTGGCGCAAGCGCCTGCGTGCATCAACGCAGTCGACGTTGGCGAGATAAAAGGTGATGTGGTGCTGCGCGCCATGAACGTTTCGCCGACCGATTATTTGCAAACTGAGACCCGTAAAACAACGATGGAATCATTGTTTGAACATTACGAACAATATCGCCTAAATCGGCTAAAAACAGGTGCCGGATTTGGAGAACAAATCAATGTCTGAAGGCCAATCAACATCAGGCTTCGATCATTTCAAAGGCACCAAGCCAGTCGCCAAGCAGCATGAATTTGAGATTGGCGCATTAGCGACATGGCTAAAGTCTAGTACTGGCGCGGACTTTAGCAATATGATGGTCGAGCAATTCAAGGGCGGGCAATCTAATCCCACCTTTAAATTAGTGACCAAAGATCGATCCTACGTGATGCGTGCCAAGCCGGGCCCGGCCGCTAAACTACTGCCGTCCGCACACATGATTGAACGTGAGTACGAAGTCATGACAGCCCTCGGGAAAACCGATATTCCGGTTCCTAAAACAATTGCCCTTTGCAATGATGAAGCCGTGATTGGCCGCGCATTTTATGTCATGGAAATGGTCGAAGGCCGCGTACTTTGGGATCCGGCGATGCCGGGGCTATCCAACGCCGAGCGTACCGCCATTTTTGACGAAATGAATGCGGTCATGGCGAGATTACATCAGGTCGATTATGCCGCATTTGGTTTGGGTAGCTTCGGCAAACCGGGCAACTATTTAGAACGACAAATCGGCCGCTGGACGAAGCAATATCGCGCTTCGGAGACCGAAAAAATTGAGGCAATGGATCGACTCATCGACTGGTTGCCTGCACACATACCCCCAGGGGAGGAAACCGGCGTAGTACATGGCGATTACCGGCTGGATAATCTGATTCTCCACCCGACTGAGCCACGAATTTTGGCGATTCTCGACTGGGAACTCTCCACCCTCGGACATCCGTTAGTCGATTTTGCTTATCATTGCATGACTTGGCATGTGCCGCCGAGCGCCTTTCGGGGGCTCGCTGGTTTGGATTTGGTCGCACTCGGCATTCCAGAGCAGCCGGAATATATTGCTAAATATTGCCAACGCACTGGGCGCATTGGGACCGATAGCGACGGTAAAGCAGGAATCGAAAATTTTGATTATTACTTGGCCTACAACATGTTCCGTATGGCGGGCATTTTGCAGGGCATTATGAAGCGCGTCGTCGATGGCACAGCGGCCTCCGAACAAGCGATCGCGATGGGCAAAGCCGCAAAGCCGATTGCGGAGCTTGGCTGGAAAATGGTTGAACGATTGATGCGTAAGTCATCTCTTTAAAAATTTTAATCACGGAAAGAAGCCAGCAATGAATTTTACCTATTCCGAAAAAGTTGTCGCGCTGCAACAACGTATGGAGGCGTTTTTTGCCGAACATATTTTGCCGAACGAAGCGAGATTCAACGACGATATCGCTGCCAACACCGCCGCCGGTAAACGCTGGACACCGGTGCAATTGCTTGGCGAACTGAAGCCCAAAGCGCAGGCCGCAGGCTTGTGGAATCTATTCATGCCGGGCAAGCACGGCGCGGGCCTAACCAATCTCGAATACGCGCCGCTCGCCGAGATCACTGGACGCGTGCACTGGGCACCGGAAGTCTTTAACTGTTCCGCACCCGACACCGGCAACATGGAAGTGCTGACGCAATACGGCACACCAGAGCAGCAAGACCAATGGTTAAAGCCACTCCTACGCGGCGAGATCCGTTCCGCTTTTGCGATGACCGAGCCAGGTGTTGCGTCTTCTGATGCCACCAATGTTGAGACAAAAATTGAAAGGGATGGTAGCGATTACGTGGTCAACGGCCGGAAATGGTGGATATCGGGTGCGGGCGATCCGCGCTGCAAAATCTACATTGTGATGGGCAAGACTGATCCGAATGCGGGCGTACATTCGCAGCAATCGATGATTTTGGTGCCATCCGATACACCCGGCGTCACGGTCGTGCGTCCTCTTCCCGTGTTTGGCTATGACGACGCGCCACACGGGCATTGCGAGATTGTTTTTGAAAACGTTCGTGTGCCGAAAGAAAACATTTTGCTTGGTGAAGGCCGGGGTTTCGAAATTGCACAGGGTCGCTTGGGACCGGGACGCATTCACCATTGCATGCGTTTGATCGGACTATCAGAGCGGATGCTTGAACTGATGTGCAAACGTCTGCAATCGCGCACCGCATTCGGCAAGCCGATCGCCGCACAATCTGTCTGGAGCGAGCGTACTGCCGAATCACGTTGCATGATTGAACAGGCGCGTTTGCTCACGTTAAAAGCGGCATACATGATGGACGTAGCGGGCAATAAAGTCGCGAAGAAAGAAATCGCCATGATAAAAATTGTCGCGCCCAACATGGCGCAGCAAATTATTGATTGGGCGATTCAGGCCCATGGTGCGGGTGGTTTAAGCGACGATTTCCCGTTGGCCTACGCCTATACCTGGGCGCGCATCCTGCGCTTGGCTGACGGCCCGGACGAGGTGCATCGCGCCTCCCTGGCAAAGATGGAGTTCGGGAAATATCTCGGCAAACCGTAGCGTTTCAAATTTACCTGGCACAGCGGTTGGTTTGGATGACTTCTGTTAGCCGCTCAAAATAAAATATTGAGGAGCACATCATGGCGAATGCAGCCGCATTAGAACCCAAATGGTGGTTAAAGCATTATCCGGCGGGCGTCGTCCATGAGATTGATTTAACGCGTTACGCGTCGCTGCCCGCGATGGCCGACGAAGCCTTTGAGAAATATCGCGACAACCCCGCTTTCACCTGCATGGATAAAACGATAACCTTTGGCGAGGTCGATGTCCTCTCCAAAGCGCTCGCGGCTTGGTTCCAATCGAAGGGCTTGGCGCGCGGCGCGCGCATCGCGTTGATGATGCCCAATATTCTGCAATATCCAATCGCGATTATTGCGGTGCTGCGGGCGGGCTACGTGGTAGTGAATGTCAATCCGCTCTACACGCCGCGAGAATTGGAGCACCAGCTGACCGACAGTGGTTCCGAAGCGATTATCATTCTGGAAAATTTTGCCACGACGTTGGAGGCGATTCTACCGAAAACAAAAATCAAGCATGTCATCTTGGCATCCGTTGGCGATTTGCTGGGTTTTCCGAAAGGCATGATTACCAATTTCATCGTGCGCCGCGTAAAAAAAGCCGTGCCGAAATTTAGCATGCACGGCTCCGTCTGGTTTAACGACTGCTTGAGCGCTGGGCGCAGCTTGCCGTTTAGCAAACCCCAGTTGCGCCCGGATGATATTGCGTTTTTGCAGTACACGGGCGGCACAACGGGCGTTTCCAAAGGTGCGGTACTGGTGCATTCCAATATTTACGGTAACGCGCTCGTTGCTGAGGCATGGTTGCAACCCGCGTTGAACGATACCCGCAAAGGGGCATTGAACGAGCCGATGGTCATCGTTTGCGCCTTGCCCATGTACCATATTTTTGCGCTGGTCAGCTGCATGTGGATGGCGATCAAAACCGGTGGCCATAATATTCTGATCCCCAACCCACGCGACCTCGAAGGCATGATTGCGACGATTGGCAAACAGAAATTCAACGTACTGCCGGCAGTGAATACGATGTTTAATTCACTCGTCAATCATCCCGCCTTTGCTACGCTCGACTTCTCTGGGCTACGAATCTCAAACGGCGGCGGCATGGCCGTCCAGCGCGCGGTGGCCGACAAATGGTTGGGGCTCACCCACACCCCAATTGTTGAGGGCTATGGCTTGACGGAAACATCATCGGGTGCAACCTGCAACGAAATCATGAGCACCGTTTATTCCGGTGATGTTGGCATGCCGATGCCGAGCACAGAAATTTCCATCCGCGATGATGCCGAAAATGAAGTGCCTTTAGGGCAATCCGGCGAAATTTGCATCCGTGGTCCGCAAGTGATGCGCGGGTACTGGCAGCGGCCGGATGAAACCGCGAGCGCAATGACGAAAGATGGTTTCTTTAAATCTGGCGACATCGGCATCATGTTGCCAAACGGCCACGTGAAAATTGTTGATCGGAAGAAAGACATGATTTTGGTTTCGGGCTTTAATGTTTATCCGAATGAAATCGAAGATGTCGTCGCGTCCTGCCCAGGCGTGCTGGAGTGTGCGGTGGTCGGTGTGCCGGACGAAAAAACAGGCGAGGCTGTGCGGCTTTTTATCGTCAAAAAAGACCCGGCGCTGATCGAGGCCGCCGTGATGGACTATTGTCGAAAAAATCTCACAGGCTACAAATGCCCCAAGTCGATTGTGTTCCGCGACGCGCTGCCGAAATCGAATGTGGGCAAAATTCTGCGGCGGGAGTTGCGGGATAAATAGTAAAATCGGCAGTGTAGATTTGTTAAACGGTGGCCTTGCAAAAAATGAACAAAGTCTGCTTCCAGAGTGCCGTTCCGAGCAAAAGTACCTCAAAACACCCGTCAGTGCTCGTGTTTAGACCGCGCATTGGCTCATCATTATTTGCATCATTATTCGCATCATCATCTTAATCATCTAACGGGACGCAACATGAATCGTAGAAATTTCATCCAAATCGGGATCGCCGGCGCGGGTATGTTGAATGCAGCAGGGAGCGGCGGCGAAGCCGTAGCAGCGACGAATAAAAATATGCGTCGCAAATCGAGTGATGCAGTCATCGTCGAAGCCACGATTGCCGATCTGCAAGCCGCCATGTCATCCGGAAAGCTCACGGCTAAAGCACTCACCAACTTGTACTTGGCGCGCATCAACGCGATTGACAAATCCGGGCCGAGCATCAACTCAATCATCGAACTCAACCCGGATGCATTAGCAATTGCGGCGTCACTCGACAAAGAGCGCACAACCAAAGGGCCACGCGGACCGTTGCACGGTATCCCAGTGTTGCTCAAGGACAATATTGCCACCTTTGATAATATGCAGACCACCGCTGGCTCACTGGCAATGGTCGGCTTAAAACCACCACGCGATGCGTTTTTGGTGACGCAATTGCGCGAGGCGGGTGCCGTCATTTTAGGCAAAACAAACCTCAGTGAATGGGCCAATATCCGATCAGCACGCGCCACTTCCGGCTGGAGCGGTCGCGGTGGACTCACCAAAAACCCGTATGCATTGGACCGAAATACCAGTGGCTCAAGCTCGGGTTCTGGCGCGTCGATTGCGGCATCGCTGGCAGCTGTTGCGGTTGGTACCGAGACGGACGGTTCAATCATCTCACCGGCCAACGTCAATGGTTTGGTTGGCATTAAACCGACACTTGGCCTGATTAGCCGGAACGGCATCATCCCCATTTCACATTCGCAAGATACCGCCGGGCCGATGACGCGCACCGTGACCGATGCCGCAATTTTATTGACCGCCATGGCCGGCAGCGATAAGCGTGATGCGGCCACGAATGATGCGAATAAAAACAAAACTGATTACACCAAATTTCTCAAGGTAGATGGCTTGAAAGGCGCGCGGATAGGCGTTGTCCGGGCTAATTTGGACGTCGCAAATGGTGCAAATGATCTGGTGGTCGCTGTGATCGAAGAAGCGCTAACCGTTTTAAAAGCGCAAGGCGCCACGCTGATCGATGTTGTGCTGCCGAACGCCGGCAAATATGGCGATTCGGAATTTCAAGTGCTGCTTTATGAATTGAAAGCCGACATGGCGGCATACCTAGCAGAATTTGCGCCCGGTGCAAAAATCAAAACCTTGCAAGACATTATCGATTTCAATGAAAAAAATAAAAACACAGAAATGCCCTACTTTGGTCAGGACACATTCATCCGTGCCGCGAAAAAAGGCGGCCTCGATAGCCAGGAATATCTCGATGCACTGGCCAATAACCATCGCTATTCACGGGCAGAAGGCATTGACGCCGTCATGAACGAAAACAAACTCGATGCGCTGGTTGCACCCTCCGGCGATGTCGCTTGGCTGACAGATTGCATCAAAGGTGACAACAGCGGCGGAAGCTTCACCTCGCCCGCAGCGGTAGCGGGCTACCCGCATATCACCGTGCCTGCTGGTGCGGTTTATGGACTGCCGGTCGGCATATCGTTTGTCGCCAGCGCATGGAGTGAGCCCAAGTTAATCCAGATCGCCTATGCCTATGAGCAAGCCAGCAATCTGCGCCGCGCGCCGATGTTTGCGAAATCAATAAACCCGATCATGAAAACAAAACCGAATAAAGCAGTTGGATAAGACGGCTCGGTAGAGCTGCCCAATAATGCAATCGAATGAAGCAGTCGAATGAAGCAGCCGAATGAAGCAGCCAAACCAGGCAGTCGCAACAAGTAGCCCACGAGAGCCATCTGCAAACAATGAACAGCAACATGAATAACAACGAAGCGCCAAATGAGCTACAAAGTGTACGAATGCGCGCCAACATTCAGGAGCGCACCGGCAAATCGTTAGGTGCATGGGTCAACATCGCCCGCTCGCTCGGCACTGATCATCACAAAGATATCGTGGCCTACCTTAAAACCGAAGGCCGTATGAGCCACAGCTACGCCAACCTCGTTGCGCATGAAGCACGCAAGCCTGATGCGGTGGTTGAGACTGATCCGATTGAAGCGCTATTCGCGGGCGACAAAGAGACGCTCAAGCCGATCTATGACGCGATTTGCAAAGCGATCAAAACATTTGGCAAGGATATTACGTTCGTGCCGAAAAAAGATTGCGTCAGTGTGCGCCGCAAAAAGCAATTTGCCATTCTGCAACCGTCCACAGCAAAGCGGCTCGATATTGGACTGCATCTCAAACAAATCGAGCTGACCGGCAATTTAGAATTAGCTGGAACTTGGAACGGCATGTTGAGCCACCGCGTGCGTATTGCAAAAATGGCCGATTTTGATTTGCATGTGAAGCTGTGGCTGGAGGCGGCTTACGACGAGGCGGGGTGATGCAGAGCATGCATGATTCAACGCGCTGATCATCACCGGTTGGTAGAACTGCATAGCGGGCCTAGCGGCTGCTTTGGGTAGCTGCACGGTAACGGACGTACTTGAAATTCTTCGGATACGGCATTTGACCGCCGAAAAAACGGCATTAACATTGATTGTCGCAACCTGAATGCTATTAAATTGGAGCTTTGCGCCGCGGTTTAAGGCGTCTTGAAAATACGACACCTCGATGTCGGTGTTTTTTACGTTATTCGACAAGACACCACAAACGTACCGGTCCGTACGTTCTGTTCAATATCCTGTATACGCCCCAGCTCGGACATTCAATCGAAGCCAGAACAATTGCTCATGTTGTGCGCAACTCTTGAATTCGCAACCTGACCATCTCATCAAACGCTAATCGAAACGTCACATGGTCTGATCCGTTGGTGCCGCATCTCAAGTTCTCAAGCGTAAACGAGTGCAATGATACGCGTGCGCGATCAGGGTTCATCCAGTTCCACAAGACCGAGAATCCAAAGCTGTAATCGTCTTCGGCAGTCCTCGCAATAATAAGCTCGCCATTGGGCGGTACCACATGGAAGGAAAACCCTTCCCGAATTTTCCGTTTTTTCGATAAGTGATCAAAGACTTCCTCATTCGATTTTACAGGTTCTTCTGCAATTTCATCCTTGGAATATAGCTCTTCAATTGTTCGACCTGCATGGGATTCGCAAGCATTTTGCAGGAGCGTAACTGCTATTTCAGCATCAGGCCGAACTTGTCGCTCATCTATCCAAATCATATGTATGCTCTCTTTGGCCTCACCATAGAGTCCGCCGTTTGCTCCGATGCTGGCGAAGTCTGGCCCATTCACGTCCCCGTGAACACGAACCGAAACTACGTTTAGTCCTAAAGTCGACACGGTCGCTAAGAGCTCACCATTAAGAGTAACGGCAAGTGCCGGTGATGTTTTTTGTTCTGGGGCGAGATTCATGGCACAGCTTTCCGATGCCGCTATTTGCGGCTAAACATCTTCAAGACTCAAATATATTCGGATCATTTCTGCTGTCTGCTTTTGGCCGACTATAGCCACTCAACGGTGCCAGCCTCAAGCCAAGACCCTCGAGCAAAATTCCACTTTCGTCATCCGAATCGCAATTCAAATAGCAGCGTCAATTTCCGTTGCAGATTGCGAAATACCCATTGTATTTCGTTCGAAATAACGACCTCGGCATCGGCCGAATTTTTGTGCAACTTACGGACTTAAAAAGAATCATTTTCGGCGTTAAACTGTCGTTGCCTAAAATAGGAAAGTTAGTTTCTCAGCGCCCTTCTTGAACCACCTTACCCTTGAAAAGCCCGCCTACGCTAGACTTTGTTCCTAACAACCCTGTCAGGCTTCTACTTTTTTCTCTTCTTCAGCGCCTTCCGCCTCTGCCGCAGGCTTGGGCTCTGGTTGCATCGAGAACATGCTGCCTGTTTCCACGCCTGGCTCGCCGCGCTTACTTTTTAGCTTGATATTTAAACGTAGCTCATTGGCTGAATCGGCATTTCGAATAGCTTCCTCATACGAAATATGGTCTTCGTTATAAAGATCAAACAAAGCAAGGTCGAACGTCCGCATCCCCAGCTGGATCGATTTCGCCATCATCGCTTTGATCTCTTGGAATTCACCTTTAAAAATACGTTCGGCAATCGTTGGCGTATTGAGCAAAATTTCGATTGCGGCTTTGCGGCCTTTGCCATCTTGTGTACGCACCAAGCGCTGCGAAATGATAGCCCGCAGATTGGCCGATAGATCCATCAGCAATTGGTTGCGGCGTTCTTCCGGGAAAAAATTGATGATGCGATCAATGGTCTGATTTGCGCTATTCGCGTGTAGCGTGCCGAGGCACAAATGCCCTGTTTCGGCAAACGCAATGGCATGCTCCATCGTTTCGGCGTCCCTGATTTCGCCAATTAAAATTACGTCCGGCGCTTGCCGCAAGGTGTTCTTCAACGCGTGGTGCCAAGTGTGGGTATCAATACCAACTTCGCGATGCGTGATGAGCGACAGTTTGGATTGATGCACATATTCAACCGGATCTTCCACGGTAATGATGTGGCCGGCGGAGGTGCGGTTTCGCTGGTCAATCATCGCCGCCAAGGTCGTCGATTTGCCCGAGCCCGTGCCACCAACCACGAGCACCAGCCCGCGTTTATTCATAATGACTTCTTTTAAAATCGGCGGCAAACCCAGCTTTTCAAAATTGGGGATCTCCGCCGCGATAGTGCGGATCACCATGCCCACGCAGCGCTGCTGCATAAAAACATTCACACGAAATCGCGACAGCCCGGCGATTGAAATAGCAAAGTTGCATTCAAACTCTTTCGCGAATTCTGAGCGCTGCTCTTCATTCATCATCGCGTGCGCGAGCACCTTGGTCACATCGCCAGTGAGCTTTTGTGAGGCGAGCGGCTGCATGGTGCCATTGGCCTTCATGCTGGGCGGGAAGTCATTTGCAATAAACAAATCGGAGCCACCCGCCTGGCTCATGGCACCCAGCAATTTGTGCATATACGCACGTGCTTGTTCTTCGCTTAAACCGGACATTTGAACTCCCTTTGAATTGCCACCCAGCCACTACCTGCCGTATTACTAGGAGGCTAAACTAGTGAAAAGCATTATTGTTATCGTTTTGCTGCTGTACAACGGTCACCACAATCTGCATATCGCTTAAACTGCGCCCCCGCAAATCACAACTAAAAATCGTACTCGAAAACGCCACTGCGCAACGTAGAGCAATCGTTCAAATTGCATTCGCGTATTTTGGATTTTATGTATGAGTTTAATTGTCGACTGCCAACAGCGTCAACAATTCCTCTTGCGCGCTATGACGCACGCTACCCAAGCCACCCAAGTCGTTGGTGCCATTGGCGCGCCCGGCTGGTTTTTTACGCTCATAGCTGCCGTCGCCGCTCATTTCCCACGCCTGGCAGTTGTCTTTTAAATAGGTCATCAGCCCTTCGGCTAGCACGCGTTTTTTGAGCCTCGGGTCGATGACGGGGAAGCAAAGCTCGATTCGGCGGAAAAAATTACGCTCCATCCAATCAGCACTCGACAACATAACCCGTTCGTCCGCGCCGCCGCCATTGCGGAAGTAGAAAATACGCGAATGCTCTAAAAAACGACCAACGATTGAATGGACGCGAATGTTTTCGGACAAGCCCGGCACACCGGGGCGCAACGCACACACACCGCGCACAATTAAATCAATTTTTACCCCCGCCTCAGAGGCGCGATATAGCGCCTCGATTACTTCCGGCGCAAGCAGCGAATTCATTTTGGCGATAATGACGCCGCGCGCATCGGCGCGTCCAGACTTGGCGATTTTGGTTTCATTATCAATGGCGGCGATCACTTTATCGTGCAACGTGAATGGCGCTTGCCAAACATGCGATAGCTTGGTTGCGCGTCCCAAACCGGTGAGCTGAATAAAAACCTCGTTCACATCGGCGCAAATTGCCTCATTAGCCGTGATGAGGCCGAAATCGGTATAGAGCCTGGCGGTGCGGGGGTGATAGTTGCCGGTGCCGAGATGGACGTAGCGACGGAGTACCGGTTTGTTTTCATGTTTGCTGTCGTGCTTACTGTCCTGCTTGTTGTCATGCTTCCCATCATGTTTCGCGTCGCGCTTACTGCCATGTTTGCCGTCGTGCTCGCTTTCATGTTTGGGGCTGGTTTTTTGATCGCTGATTTCTTCGTCTGAAAACTCTTTTTCACGACGTACAATCAGCGCCATTTTCGCGTGCGTTTTGTGGCCCACCACACCGTACACCACATGCGCCCCAACCTCCTCCAATTTAGCGGCCCAATTGAGGTTCGCCTCTTCATCGAAGCGTGCCATGAGCTCAACCACCACGGTCACTTCTTTGCCACGCTTGGCGGCATCAATTAGCGCTTCCATGATGACTGAATCGGTGCCGGTACGATAAACCGTTTGCTTGATCGCCACCACCAGCGGATCGCGCGCGGCGGTTTGAATAAACTCAATGACCGGCGTAAAACTTTGGAATGGATGATGTAGCAGCACATCTTGTTTTTTGAGGGTTTCAAAAATATCCCGGTTGTTGCCGTTGAGTTTTGACGCTTTCAACAATGCCTTTGGCAAACCAGCCGTAAACGGCGCAAATTTTAAATCGGGGCGGTTCACCTGATCGGGCACATTCATTAAACGCACCAGATTCACGGGCCCATTTACGCGATAAAGATCGATGTCTTCTAAGCCAAATTGCGCAAGTAAAAATTGTGTCATTTCAAGCGAGCAGTTATCCGCCACTTCCAGACGCACAGCATCACCCAAATGGCGTTGTGGCAATTCGCCTTGCAGCGCCAATCGCAGATTTTTAACCTCTTCTTCATCTACAAACAAATCTGAATTTCTCGTCACGCGGAATTGATAACATCCAACGACCTCCAATCCGGAAAATAATTCACCCACATGCGCGTGCAGAACCGACGTTAAGAACACGAAATCGTTTGCGCCATCCGTCACCGATGCGGGTAGCCGAATCACCCGCGGCAACACGCGCGGCGCTTGCACAATCGCCCGCAAAGAATCGCGGCCAAAGGCATCACGGCCGCTTAATTCCACCGCAAAATTAAGTGATTTATTAAAAATGCGCGGGAACGGGTGCGCCGGATCCAAACCAATTGGCGTGAGCACCGGCATCACTTCGCGGAAAAAATATTCCTTTACCCAAACCTGCTGTGCCGGTGTCCAATGTGCCCGCCGTAAAAATCGAATGCCTTCAGCGGCCATCGCGGGAAATAGCTCATCGTTTAGTAGCGCGTATTGCTGGTTCACAATCGTCCGCGCTTCGATGGCGATTGAATTAAACGTCTGCATCGCGGATTGGCCATCGTTGCTAATGGCGACTGAATTTAACTTGATTTGCTCTTTTAAGCCAGCCACGCGAATCTCAAAAAACTCATCCATATTTGACGATACAATCGACAAATACTTCAACCGCTCCAGCAGCGGCACAGTTGTATCCTCAGCTTGCGCCAAGACACGGCGATTGAATGCCAGCAACTGCGTTTCGCGATTTAAAAAATGGCTGACGGGCTTTGGGCTACTCGGCGCTAGCGGCGAGCTTTTAGCTACTTTGGTTATTTTTGCAAGCCCATTCGTAACATTGTTGGTGCATTTTTTCGCGCGTATTTTGGCACTTTTTTTCGTATTTTTTTTAACAAACTTTTCCGCAGCCTTGCTAGCGACTTTAGATGTTTTTTTCTTAGCATCAACGCCAAGCTTGCTCGTCTCTGCAATGTCGGCAGCTTTAGGCACTTTAGTGATGTTGTTAATTGCCAAACCCGCGCGGGGAGCAGCGGCAGAGGGAACTTTTTTGATCGCGGCCTTCGCCTTCGTTAACGTTAACGTCTTTGGGATGACAGGCGCTGCGGTTGTTGCGGCCGTTGCAGGTGCAACATTTTTAGAAGGCGCCCGGCCCAGTACCTTTTGTTTTGTGTTTTGTGAGGCAGCGTCGGCTTTTTTAGAAATGGTTTTGGTGGCTTTTGTTGGGGTCATGCTGGCGCTCGTTTCGGTTATCGGCAGTAAAAATACAGGGTCGTGTTCGAAATTCACATTACCTGTAGCTTATGACATTTTTATGACTCGTTGCCGTTGGGTTATTGTGCGCTTTGTTATGACATACTTTCAGCCGATCAAATTGAATGCCTAAACCTTCTAAAAAATTTCTGATATTCCCCCATGCCCCACAACACCCTTGCCGCCATCGATTTAGGCTCCAATAGCTTCCACTTGCAAATTGCCCGCGTGGTTGATGGCCAGCTTTATGCATTCGATAGCCTAAAAGAAACGGTACGGCTTGGCGCCGGCATCACGCCCGATAGACAGATTGACGATAAGACTGCCGAGCGCGCGCTAGCGGCGCTGCGCCTGTTTGCCGAACGGCTACGCGGCATGCCCAAAGATGCCGTACGCGTGGTCGGGACTAATGCACTGCGGATCGCCAAGAACGCCAATAATTTTGTGCGCGAGGCTGAGGCTACGCTGGGCTATCCGATTGAAATTATTGCCGGACGTGAAGAAGCGCGCCTGATTTATATTGGCGTGGCACACAGCCTGCCCCCCGACAGCCAAAACCGCTTGGTGATCGATATTGGTGGCGGCTCAACTGAATTTATTATCGGCCATCGCCTGAAGCCGAAGCTGTTGGAAAGCCTTTATATGGGCTGCGTCACCTTCTCAGAGCGTTATTTTCCCGGCGGTAAGGTCGATAAAAAATCGTTTAAAGATGCGCAATACGCGGCGGCGCGGGAGCTGGAATCGATCATCGTCCCGTTCAAAAAAGAAGGCTGGCGCAACGCTTACGGCTCCAGTGGAACTGCGAAGGCGCTGGGCGCAATTATGGTCGAAAACGGCTTGAGCAAACACGCTATCACCCGGGAAGGCTTGGCGTGGCTGAAAGAAAAAGCGCTTCGGGCGGGTGATTTTAAAAGTTTAGACAGCCTTGGTATCAAGGGCGTCAAAGGCGACCGACTGCCCGTGTTGCCCGGTGGCTTGGCGATTATGTCCGCAATTTTTGACGAGTTGGATTTGCAGGAAATGTCGGTCGCTGATACGGCACTTCGCGATGGCGTGCTTTACGATTTGTTGGGACGCACTACGCACGCCGACATTCGTGATGTCACCGTCACACAGCTCGGAAAACGCTATCACGTCGATCACGCCCAAGCGCGACGTGTTGAGAGTTTGGCAATGCGATTTTTTAACGCGCTGCATCCAGATAGCGCCACAAAATCAGCGCGCGAAACCGATACTGAAATTTTCTTCCAATCCCGCCAAACACTAGGCTGGGCGTGCAGTTTGCATGAAATTGGCATCTCAATTGCGCAAGCCGCTTTCCATAAACATTCGGCCTACGTTATTGGCAACGCCGATATGCCGGGGTTCTCAAAACGGGAGCAGGTGTCGCTGGCGGCATTGCTCTTGTCTCAGCGCGGCAAGCTTGGGAAATTATCAACCGACTTGTTGGCTGATCGTGAATTTATTGCGCGTGCGTTGTGCTTGCGATTGGCAGTTTTGCTGTCGCGCAGCCGCCGCAACATTGACCCTAAGCTATTCACGCTGTCCCGCCTGCCCAAGCCGCTCAAGTTGCCAAGCTTACCCGCTGGCCCGCTCGCGCTGGACGACTATACACTCGATGTCGAGCCGATCTGGTTGGCGAGCCATGACTTAACGGACTATGAACTGAAGCAAGAGGCCGCTGAGTGGGCAAACGTCGGCATCAGCGTCATCATTACCGGCAGGAATGCTGTCGTGGCTTAATTGCGAAGGGTCAAACCCCCTCAGCCGGTGAAGCCCCTATTGATTTACGAACGGTTTCGCGGCCTCTTTCCCCACCGCCAGCGCCATTAAAATGGCGCAAATAAACGCGCATCCCACGCCAACAAACACCCAGCTTGGCAAATGTGCGTCCAATAACAGCCCAAACACGATTGGCGATATCGCCAAGCCCACATCGAGGCCCGAGTAGACCAACCCATAGACCCGCCCAAATGCGCCCTCGCCGAGCCTTGCTGTCGTGGCGCGACGCACCAGCATGTCGCGCGAGGGTCCCGACAAACCCACGCCAAAGCCCATCAAGGCCATGATTGGCAGAATGAGCATAGACGGCAACACAGCGAAGGCCAACAAAAATGCAAGGCAGGCGGACACTGCTAATGCAGCCGAGATCAGATATTCAAACTGCATCTCATGCTTCACCACAAAGCTCTTCACCACAAAGCCGCCGCACACCAAGCCAGCCGAGGCACCCAGCAAATAGGCCGTCAGCGCAGAAGTCGCCAATGCCAACGAAACGCTGTAAAGCTCGCGCAACAGTGGCGGCGCAAAATTTTGCAACGCGCCGAACGCCATCGTTGAGAAAAAGAAGAACGCAAACGCCAGCCACACGACGCGCAAGCTGAGGAACCGCCAGATTGAGGCTGATTGCGGTGGATTTACGGAATTTCTATCAGGCGAAGCTTGCGCCAAGTCATATTGCAGCAATTTACGGCTCCAGATCAGAAACGCCAATGCAATCGCGCCCACAAGGGCTGCGCCGAGCGCCGCGATCCGCCAACCGTAAGTCGTGGCAAGTGCCAACATCAACACCGGACTCAACGCCCAGCCTAAGTTGCCCGATAAGCCGTGCACCGAAAACGCATGCCCGAGGCGTGACACAGAAACACGGCGATTAATCAACGTAAAATCAGCCGGGTGGAAAACTGAATTGCCCAAACCCCCGACCGCCGCCGCACCAAAAAGCGCCGCAAAATTCGGCGATGCAGCAACCAGCAATGCAGCGCAAACTAGCAGCGTCACGCCCGCGCACAGCACGCGATGTGCGCCGAACCGATCTACGACAAGTCCCGCAAATGCCTGCCCTACGCCGGAAACGACAAAAAATGTCGTCATCAACATGCCTAACTGTACAAAACTCAAGCCGAATTCCCGCATGAACCAAGGAAACAGCGGCGGTAACATGAGATGAAAAAAATGCGATGTGCCGTGGGCGAAACCAATCAGCGAAATGATAGTGGCATCGGCTTTTAAGCTAACGGGTAAATCGACAACCGGTGGCGCAGTCGACAGGGACGAAGTTGGAGGGGCTGAAGAAGACATAACGTTACTTTAAGAATGAGTTCCATTTTAACATTTTCAGTCAATCCCCATATGGCGGAATCAACGCCGTAAAATGATGCAACCTGCTTTATTTTCATGGAACTTCAATGCTCAATTTCGATAACCGCTTCCAACGCGAACTCCCGGGAGAGACGGGTCTGCCCAACACAGTTCGGCAAGTTTCAAACATTCTCTGGTCGAGCGTCACACCGACCCCAGTTACCGCGCCACGGCTACTGGCCTATTCGCCAGAAGTGGCTTCCAGCCTTGATTTGGACGATGTTGCGATGCAATCCCCGTCGATGATCGCAGCACTTGCTGGCAACGCTGTCCTGCCCGGCAGTGCGCCTTACGCGACGCGTTACGGTGGCCATCAATTCGGCAACTGGGCGGGACAGTTGGGTGATGGTCGCGCAATTTATTTGGGCGAGGTGGTGAACAAAAAAGGCGATCGCGCCGGTGAACGATACGAGTTGCAACTCAAGGGTGCAGGCCGCACGCCCTACTCCCGCGGCGCGGATGGTCGTGCCGTATTGCGATCCTCGATCCGCGAATTTTTGTGCTCCGAAGCAATGCACCATTTGGGCATTCCAACCACCAGAGCGTTAAGCCTGATTGAGACGGGCGATCGAGTCGTGCGGGATATGTTTTACGATGGCCACCCTGCGGCTGAATCGGGCGCGATTGTGTGCCGCGTTGCACCCTCGTTCACCCGATTTGGGCATTTTGAAATTTTGGCCGCGCGGGGCGAACTCGAGTTGCTTAAAGCATTGGTGGCCTTCACGATTGATCGTGATTTTTCCGACTTAAATTTAGCAGGAAAAACGCCCCAAGAGCGGCTTCCAGCCTGGTTCTCCGAGGTATGCCTCCGCACCGCCAAGATGGTTGCCGAATGGATGCGCGTTGGTTTTGTGCATGGCGTCATGAACACCGACAATATGTCGATTTTAGGACTCACCATCGACTACGGCCCCTACGGCTGGATCGACAATTTCGACCCCGGCTGGACGCCAAACACCACCGATGGGGAGGGCAAACGCTATTGCTTCGGCCGCCAACCCGAAATCGCACGATGGAATTTGGAACGCTTGGCTAGCGCGCTGGCAGCCATTCATGCCAATCACGATGAACTCAGTAATTGCCTAAACCAATACGATGAAATGTACAGCAATGAATCTGCCCGAATTTACGCAGGAAAGTTTGGGTTTACCCAATGGCAAGATGGCCCAAATGGTGACAGCGCGCTAGTCGGCGATGTGTTCGCCCTCATGCAACGCGCCGAGGTAGACATGACCGAATTTTTCCGTAAGCTGGCCGAGGTTGATGTAGCCAGTCCTTCTGTCGATGCGCTGCATAGCGCCTTCTACGTTGATAATTTGTTCCAACAAAACCGCGCTGATTTCGCCGCCTGGCTCGCCCGCTACGCGCTCCGCATAAGCCAAGACAACCGCCCCACCGCCGAACGCATCACCAGCATGAACCAGCTAAACCCCCGCTACGTGCTCCGCAACTACCTCGCGCAACAAGCTATCGACAAGGCTGAAGCAGGCGACACCAGCATGATTCACGAATTGCTAGAGGTCATGCGCAATCCGTACGCCGTGCAGGCGGGACGGGAAGCGTTTAGCGCGATTCGGCCTGATTGGGCGCGGCAGAAGGCTGGGTGTTCTATGTTGTCCTGTAGCTCCTAGAATTTACCGATGGAATGCCTGAAGAGCCGCTCTGGGAGCGGCTTTTGACGTTTTGCAAAACGACGCTAATGGTCGCTTTTGAGTAACCTTGAGCCAAAGGCATCAATAATCATGACGTTTTTAAAACTCATTTTCATACGCGGCCCCGTCCTCGTCCTCCTCCTGTTTTTTGCGCGCTCTATCAACCCGCTCTCTCAGCGCTGCGGCGGTCATCGAAAACGCCTCTGTCGTTATGGGTTGGGCTAACCTTAACGACGGGTGTTCAATCAGCCCTATGGTTTGCACATCGGTTAGGCGCTGTCGCGAAATCCAGTGCTGCCCAACCGGGATGATGATGGCAATGGTGGCGACGAGCGCGACCGCGTAGCGCAGAGTGGGCCAGTGTCGCGCATCGGCTAATCGCAGATGAAAGCGTATGGTCATCGCGGCAACAATCACGATGACGGGCTGAGTGATGCGGATCGGCCACAGCCATGACATGGCGAATGCAAGCACATCGAGCAGGTGCAAAATGAGGGTGCCGCTCAGGTAGCCAATACAGGCAATGAGGAGATGAGAGAAAAATCGCTCGTTGCCGCTGATGAGCCGCCCGAACAGCGCGTACAGACCGCTCCAAATACAGAGCAACGCCACTTGTCCACTGAGATCGTAAAGATAGGCTGGCGAATTTTGGTTTACGTCTTGAAGCCAAATTCGCCAGGCGCCGTGCAACAGCACGCATACCACTGCCAGCAGGGCGTACGGCCAGACGGCACGGCGCGACAACGTTTGCTCAGGTGCTAACAGCCACGCACTGCAGCGAACCCGGATAAGCGAATTTCCGATTCGGTAAATTTGCTCGTTCGCGATGTCTTCGGTGAAATGAACCACCTGAGCGCGCTTGCTGCGGCCGGCGATGATGCCATTGCGCGTGCCGAGATCTCGAAGCGATACGCGACCATCGGCGTCTATTTGAAGTTCGGCGTGATGCGGTGCGCTATGCGGATCGTCCAAGACCAAATCATTATCGAGCGCGCGACCAATTCGCAGCGTGGCCTGATTTACCTGTGCTTGCGTTTCGGCTTCAAGGGAGTAGCGACGATTCGAAAGCGCTACTCGGGCCAGAATACTGCCATCGCGATGCAGTTGCTCAATAATCCAACTCATCGGAGTCTCTCCAAAAACATACCGCTTAATCGTTGCCCATTCTCAAAAGAAACGCCCTTCATTGACAGCACGCTACTCAATCGCTCGCTCGCATCGTCCACCTGATTAGCGCTGACCGTGTAGTTATAAACACCATCGAATTTGCGAAATCCAGTCAGACAAATCGAGACGCGATAGACATGGGCAGATGTTTTGACATAATCGTCGCGGCACTCGGCAGGTGTCATCTCGGCGTTGCCGCGCCCGTACAAAGAATTCAGAAACGTGCTTTGATTAAACAGCGCCAAGAATTGCGGCGTCGCCAATTTATCGTTTCGTAGCAGTGTGTGGCTGATGCTGAGTGAACCCGCGTACAAATTATTGCGCACGAATAGCTCAGAATGTAGGCTGCAATTGAGGGTGTCTTGTTGGTAGCGCAACCGTTCGCCATCGCGACCACCTGCCCAGCATTTGGTCAGGCTACCGTCGAGAGTCGGTACTAAGCGTCCGGAAAGGGTTTGGCTTGCGAAGCCAGCGTTGGCGCTAGGCACGGTTAAAGGCGAGGGTTGAGATGCCGCTGAAGGTGGGGGCGGCGCTGCTGTAACCGCTGCAGTAGGCGTTGCAGCGGGTGTTGCCAATGACGTGGGACCAGAGGTAGCGGCGGACGGCTTTGCTTTTTCAGACGTTAAAAATTTACCCGCCACAAAATCTTGATGAACTAACAGTTGTCGCGCGATTTCAGTGCGCCACTCGTTGCGTGGCGCGGCTTTCCACGCTCGCTCGAGCAACTCACGCGCATAACGAATCGGCACTAGAAAGCTGATCAGCATGGCGTGCCGGTGCGTGGCGACATTCACGCCAACGACCCTGCCCGATTCGTCAATCGCCGGGCCACCACTCATTCCCGAATTCAGCGCCCCAGAAAATAACATCTGCTCATAAATGCGCGATTCCACAGGCCCGTTATAAATGCCCTCCGAAATTAAAAAGCCCAGCTCCAATGGGTTGCCTAGTGAGAAAACACGCTCGCCCTGTGCAAGCGCCGGTTCGCGCAAGCTAAATGCAGGCCAAGGCAAGACCGGACTTTCCGGCTCCGTCCGCAATACCGCGAGATCATGGATAACATCAATGGCCATGAGCTTCGCTCTGACGGTACGCTCGCTTGTTTGCCGAAGCTCCAAGCGAAATTTCTCCGGATTGATCGCCAAAGAGGAGACCACGTGATAGTTCGTCAGCAACCAAGCTCCCCCGGCACCATCGTCGCGCACCACAAACCCTGAGCCGAGCGACGATTGCTCGTTGGCGCTATTGCGCAAAATCCGCACCTGAACCAGCCGATCTTTATAGCGTGCAAATAAGTCGCGCGCCGATGGCGAAGCGGGCGGCAGCGCCGATGGAGCAACTGGCGGGGCCAATTTTGCGGCTTGCTGGGCGAGCTGGGATGGCTGCGATAGATTTGAAAGGGTGGCGGAATTGGCGATTGGCTGGGCCGTGATGAGGTCAGGCTTAGCAGTTACCGGTTGAAAAATTTGAATGGCAACGCCAGCACAGATGGAGGCGAAATAAGGCTTGTTGTAACGGTCAATGGGCATAGGGTTCAATAAGCTCAATTTGCGGAGCGAGCGACAATGCGACTCGGTTGTGGGGGAGGGTATATCGAAATCCAAGTCAAAATCCGAATTAGAAAAACGAAATCGCGCGCAAGATCAGACGCGAAACGCGGATAAACGATAGTAAATCATAAAAAACAAATGTACTCACAAAGTAAAGAACGAAGTACAGAAGGAAGTACAGAACGAAACATGCAGGACAAACAAAGGACAAAGTACGCCAACTTTTCTCACCGCTCAAATGGTTGTATTCAAGCGGTTCCCCAGTTTTCCCACAGCCAACCTCCAACCCACGGTACAATAGGGGTTAGTGGGTTGTTTTGTAAGCGCTTTTGGGAATTTTCTCAGTCGCGTCAGTGATACAAAGCGACGTTACTATCGGCGACAATTTTCGCTGTTTTTTGTTACTTACTGCTGCGCCCTGTCGGCCAATCGCCTATTCTTTTCGATTCCGCCCAATGTACGGCCGTAGCTCACTCTTAATTTCATTTTTAGGCCGTTTGCATGACATTTGCTTCATTGAATTTAGTCCCCGAATTACTACGTGCTGTTGAAGAAAGCGGCTACACCGAGCCTACGCCAATCCAAGCGCAGGCGATCCCTGCCATTTTGGCCAAGCTCGACATCATGGGGTGCGCACAAACCGGCACCGGCAAAACGGCGAGCTTTACATTGCCGATGTTGAATTTGTTGGCGCCGCTCGCCAGTGCCAGCACCTCGCCCGCGCGCCATCCCGTCCGCGCGCTGGTGCTCACGCCGACGCGCGAGCTGGCCGCGCAAGTTGAGGAATCGGTCCGCACTTATGGCAAATATTTGCCACTTCGGGCCGCCGTTGTTTATGGCGGCATCGACATCAAGCCACAAATTAAGGCGCTGCAAGCGGGCGTGGAGATTGTTGTTGCCACGCCGGGGCGTCTGCTTGATCACGTTGAAGGCAAGAGCATCAATTTGTCGCAGGTGCAGATTTTGATTTTGGATGAAGCGGACCGGATGCTCGATATGGGCTTTATGCCGGCGATCAACCGTATCCTCGGTTTGCTGCCGGCAAACCGGCAAAATTTGCTGTTCTCGGCGACGTTTTCGGAAGAGATTAAACGCCTTGCCAACCAATTCATGCGCAACCCGACAATGATCGAAGTGGCGCGTCGTAACACGCCTTCTGGGCTCGTCACCCATTCAGCTTATGAAGTGCCAGCCGCCAGCAAACATGCGCTGTTGGCGCACCTCATCAAATCGCGCGATATGCAGCAAGTACTGATTTTTACCCGCCGCAAAATTGATGCCGACCAGTTGTCCCGCAAACTTGCCCGCGATGGCTTGCTAGCAACCGCGATCCACAGTGATCGTTCGCAGCTTGAACGCACCCAAGCACTGGATGAATTTAAGCAAGGCAAAGTCAAAATTTTGGTGGCGACCGAAGTCGCTGCGCGTGGTTTAGATATCGACCAATTGCCTTTTGTGATTAACTACGAATTGCCGAATACGCCCGAAGATTATGTCCACCGCATTGGCCGCACGGGCCGCGCGGGCAGCCCCGGCGAGGCGATTTCGCTGGTCAGCCCGGATGAGATGGACTATCTGGCGGGCATTGAAAAACTGCTGAAATTCCAGATACCGCGTTTGCCGGTTCCAGAGTTTGCGGGCGAGCGAAAACATTCATCCAGCCACGGTTCTTCAAATGCATCATCAAGCGCCGCCCCGCGCGACCGAGTTGGTCGAGGTGACACGGTTGGCAAAGGCGGCGAAAAGGGTGACAGGAACGAGCGAACGGACCGAGGCAACAGCAACCATCGCAACGACAAAGATGCCGGCCACAAGCGCCCTCGCCCTCAATACGGCGCAAACGCCGCGCCTGCTCCCATGCCCGGCGGGTTTGATTTCAGCAAGCCCTATGAATCATCCGCCAAGCCCGATGCAAACAGTCTGGCAAGTCTGTCTGCTAAACCCACCACGCCGCAACGCGGCAAACAACAACGCCCCACCGCTGCCCTTTTCCGCAGAGCGACCGGTAGCAAAGCTGGGGAAGAGCAACCCGCTGAGCAGACTGAAGCCGAAACGGTTGAGAAGTAGTACGATAGTGTTTGCGTTTATAGCGGGCGGTTACAGCAGGCGGTTATAACAGACATGTAGAGGGCATCGTTGTTGTTGTAAGCTGCGGTGTTGTTCTAACCTGTAGGGAAACAGGCTGTAAATGATGGTTGGTATAATACTTGCAGTGATGGTCAGAGCATTTCAACATATTTGAACCAGCCTGCAAGTTCGTGCGACTAAACTGGCAACAATGATTTTCAGCAGCCTTTCTAAGGCCCACATGAATGATCCACTACAACCTGACCCGTCTAAAAACATGACCCCTAATGTTGAAATTAGCGCAGACATGGACGCAAGCACACCGCCCGCATCGGTCTCCGCATCCGAGCAAAAGGCACAATGGCCGCAATGGGCTATTGTAATTTTGCTGACGATGCTAATTGCGATCTCGGGCGCAGAGTTATTGGGTACGGTGATGGTTGAACTGATTGTCGACTTCAAGGCTGCGCTACCGCACGCGATGCTTCGTCTCGTGATCTTAGGCTCAGTGCTTATCATCGCAACCTTTTTGCTGGTTAAGCAATGGAAGAAACTTTTTTCTGACCGAGCCGGCAAATCGGATAGCGCGAGCACCAACGAATAGCGCTTTAAATCGCAAACTAAGTGGCGCCGCCATTTATGTTAATCCAAGCAAGCACTCCGTCAAGCCACGCATATTGCCGCGTTTGACCGCTCCATAATGTGCCCACATTCGGCATATTTCCCCCAAATGCGTCGACTGCGACGCATTTTCTTCATCCTCAAATGATTGAAGCGGGAATTTTTCTAAAATATAAACTCAAGCAGTGGCGCGGCATTTCAATGGACTCCGTGTTTCGGCGCAACAGTATTTTTACTCCCAACGCCCCGACCAACGAGACGCGTTGGGATTTTTAACTACGCTGCCACCTTTATCCGAATTTCTCTGCCCGCCAAGCCCGTGGCCGGATTGCGAAACTTCGCCCACAAATCGGCTTCCAGTTTTTTCGCATCCTTAAAATGTGCTTCCTTCACATGCCCGTAGCCGCGAATATGTTCTGGCACGCTCGCTAAATCAACAGCGGTATCGTAGTTATCAGCCGATAGTGTTGCGAGCACATCATCGACCATCGCGACGTAATCAACAATCAATTGCCGCTCCATTTTGCGCTCTGCGGTGCGGCCAAAAATATCAAACATCCCTCCACGTAAGCCCTTGAATTTCGCGAGCAAACCAAACGCCGTCAACATCCACGGGCCGAAGGTTTTTTTCTTGGCTTCACCCGTTATGGCATCTACTTCGCTCATCAATGGCGGTGCCAGATGGAAAGTGAGTTTGTAATCGCCTTCGAATTGTTCGGCGATGCGTTTGACAAAATCAGTTTGCGTATAGAGCCTGGCGACTTCGTATTCATCCTTATAAGCCATCAGCTTGAATGCATAGCGAGCGACGGCCGCGGTGAGTGCCTTTTTAGCGGGGAACCGCTCGGCTTCCACTTTTTGCACCGTTGAAACCAACGCACGATAACGCTCTGCATAAGCCGCATCTTGATAGTCGGTTAAATATTTGACGCGACGCGCAATCATTTCCTCAACGGTATCAGATAAACGTTGGCTCTCTGGCTTTGCCTCGGGTGGTGTGGCGATTTTTTTCACGGCATTCAAATCAACGGCCGCACGGCGACCCCAATCGAATGCCTGTTTATTTTTTTCAACCGCTTGTCCGTTCAACTCAATCGCCCGCATGATCGCGGCCAAGCCCAGCGGGATTTGCCCTTTCTGCCATGCGTAACCCATCACGAATGGGTTGGTGTAAATCGCGTCACCCAAGAGCGAAGTGGTCAGCGAACCGGCGTCAACAAAATCCACTTCGGTCATTGCCTCTTTCAGCACTTCTTGCATCTCAGCCACGGGGATGTGTAGATCAGGATTGTTTACAAACTCACTGGTGGTGGCAACATCCGCATTCACCACGCCGCGCGTTTTGCCTTTTTGCATTTTGGCGAGCGCTTCATCGCTGGTGGATACGATCATGTCGCAGCCTAGCAATGCATTGGCCTCACCAGCTGCAATCCTTACGGCGTGAATATCTTCCGGCTTATTCGCAATGCGAACGTGCGTGTAAACGCTGCCGCCTTTTTGCGCCAAGCCGGTCATATCCAACACGGCAACGCCCTTGCCTTCCAAGTGCCCAGCCATGCCCAGCAATGCGCCGATAGTGACGACACCCGTGCCGCCAACGCCAGTGACTAAAATACCGTACGGCGAATCGAGCGATGGCAAGGTTGGCTCTGGAATGGCTGCTAACACCGCTTGCAACACCGGTTTTTTCTTTCTAAGTTGGCCGCCTTCAACCGTGACAAAACTGGGGCAAAAACCTTTGACGCAGGAGAAATCTTTATTGCACGATGATTGGTCGATCGTGCGTTTGCGGCCAAATTCGGTTTCCACAGGTGAGACGGAAACGCAGTTCGATTTTTTACCGCAATCACCGCAGCCTTCGCACACCGCTTCGTTGATGACAACACGCTTGGCGGGGTCTGGATAGCTCCCACGCTTGCGGCGGCGGCGTTTTTCAGCGGCACAGGTTTGATCGTAAATCATCACCGTTGTGCCTTCGATCTCACGCAACATACGTTGCACGGCATCCAACTCGTCACGATGGTGTACGGTTACACCCGGGGCCAAGCCCGCCTGAATTTCGGCGTTCTGATATTTTTCCGGCTCGTCCGTGACCACCACCACTTTTTTCACACCTTCAGATGCCACTTGATGTGTGACCATCGGCACGCTGATTGGGCCGTCCACCGGTTGGCCGCCAGTCATCGCGACGGCGTCGTTAAACAAAATTTTGTAGGTGATGTTTACGCCTCCCGCAATCGCCGCGCGAATCGCTAATAAGCCGGAATGGTAATAAGTGCCATCGCCTAAATTTGCAAAAATATGCTTGGTAGAGGTGAATGGCTGAATACCCACCCAAGGCACGCCCTCGCCACCCATTTGTGTAAACGTCATCGTTTCTTCCGGGCGAATCCATGTTGCCATGTAGTGGCAGCCGATACCTGCCAACGCTTTGGATCCTTCAGGAACTTTGGTTGAAGTATTGTGCGGGCAGCCGGAACAGAAAGTGGGAATACGCGATACCTTGGCGCGTGGCCGTTCCAGCGCGGCTTCTTTGTCTTCAATAAATTTGAGCCGTGCTTCAACAATTTTCGACGTATAAAATTTCGCAATGCGCTTCGCAATCACGCGCGCAATCATCGCTGGTGTTAGCTCACCTGCTGCCGGTAATAACCAAGCCTGGCGTGCCATTTCCCATTCGCCGTGCTCGTCGTATTTGCCGATCACGCGCGGGCGCACATCGTCGCGCCAGTTATAGAGCTGCTCTTTCATTTGGTATTCAATAAGCTGGCGTTTTTCCTCCACCACCAAAATTTCATCCAAGCCTGCCGCGAATTCGCGCAAGCTGGTCGGCTCCAGCGGCCACGGCATGCCGACTTTCATCAAGCGAATGCCGATCTCGGCGGCGTGGCGCTCATCAATGCCCAAATCTTCCAGCGCTTGCAAAACATCGAGATAGCTTTTCCCGGATGCGATGATGCCGAGGCGCGGGTTCGGGGCGTCGATGGTGACGCGATTTAATTTGTTCACGCGTGCATAGGCAAGCGCGGCATAAATTTTATCGTGCTGCAAACGAAGTTCCTGCTCCAGCGGCGCGTCCGGCCAGCGCAACGATAGACCCTTCTCTGGCATCGGAAAATCTTCGGGTAATAATATTTTGGGATTATCGGGATCAATCAATACCGAGGCAGATGCATCGACCGTATCCGAAATACATTTGAACGCGACATACAAACCAGAATAGCGCGACATCGCAAAACCGTGCATACCGAGATCAAGAATTTCTTGCACGCCGGTCGGATACAAAACCGGAATCATCGCGGCATCAAAAATATGTTCCGACTGATGCGGAAGCGTTGACGACTTACATGCATGATCGTCACCAGCCACCAGTAACACGCCACCATGCTTGGATGAGCCAGCTGCATTCGCATGTTTGAACACATCTCCGGAGCGGTCTACACCCGGACCTTTGCCATACCAAATGCCAAACACGCCATCGTATTTCGCACCTGCGAATAGCCCAACTTGTTGTGAGCCCCACACCGCGGTGGCAGCTAATTCTTCATTCACGCCAGGGGTGAAATGAATGTGATTTTCTTTGAGAAATTTTTTGGCTTTCCACAGCGCCTGATCATATGCGCCTAATGGCGAGCCGCGGTAACCGGAGATGAAACCAGCCGTATTCAAACCATTCGCCAAATCACGCTGACGCTGCAACATTGGCAGGCGAACCAAGGCGTGTGTGCCGGTCATGTAGGCACGACCGTGCTCAAGCAGGTATTTGTCGTCAAGCGTGATGGAATTAAAATCGGACGCAGCGCTAGGCATGGCGGAAAGGACAGCAGACATCAACAGCTCCTCAAAATTTTGTTCTGGGGCACGATCGTTTCGTGCGGGTTACATGCCTAGTGTAGTGACTAAAAGCATATGGTTACCGCCCAACAGAGGAATTGTGTTCCCGTCTAGCGGCGGGCGCAAGTTTACCGGAAAAGTCGTGCCGTTGTGAAAGCACGTATAAAAAGCCCGCCGCGATGGGCAGAATGCGCGCGGCGGGCTTGGCAAATCAAGATCGAAACTGACGCGAAACTGGGAATTAGCGCTGGCTTAAGACTTACCCAGCCTTCTCAACGCTAACCGTATTGTCCCTGGGCCGGCGATCAATCAGCTTATTGAGCGGATCAATACCTGCCTTCGTAGGCTTTTTATCGACGACTAAAACAATCTCATTTTCTTCTTTTTCGAACTTGCGCTTCTCAATGAAGATTGGCACACCTTTTTCGTCTAGCACGCCGACATCAATCCAGTCCGCAATCGGCACGTCTTCTTCTTTACCTAATTTGTCCGCGCGACGTTTTTTTGCGATGATTTTAAGCGTGACTTCAAATTTACCATTGGGTAATTCTTTGTAAGTCGCTTTAGTCGTGCGATTGTCATACAGAACAATATTTTCAAACATATCATCAATGAGGTATTGGAGATGCGCTGGGGTGACGGCTCTGAACTGGCGAATCAGCATCGGCGAATTCGGGTAGGGCGGCCCTTTGAAGGCCGTCTCATCACGGAATGCTTTGATGGCTTCGTTGACCTTGGCTTCGCCAATGTAATCCTGCAGCGCATACATAACAAGGCTACCTTTGTTGTAATGAATATAGCCTTGGTTCTCTACACGCCCCAGCGGCAATTCCTTCTTCTGTTCAAACGCGCGGCCTTGTAAATAGCGATCCAGCTCGTAGGCCAAAAATTTCTGCATTTTGGCTTCGCCGTATTTTTGCTTCATCACCATCAACGCCGAATATTGCGCGAGCGTTTCCGACAGCACCGTGCTGCCCTGCACTGCCCCGCCAATTACCTGATGTGCCCACCACTGGTGTGCGGCCTCATGGGCGGTAATGTAAAACGGATAATCCAAGTCCTTTGGATCATTCTCGCGAACCCGCGCAATAAAACCGATGGCTTCTGAATACGGAATCGTGTTCGGAAATGCCTGCGCGAAGCTGGCGTAGCGCGGGAACTCGATAATACGAAATTGCTTGTGCTGATAGGGCCCAAAGTTTTTGCTGTAATAGGTCAGCGATGCCTTGGTAGCCTCAAACATGCGATCTAAATTGAAGGTGTGCGTTGGGTGGTAATAAATTTCAATCGGTACTGTTTTTTCGCCGGTACTGTCAACTGTCTTCCAGACATCTTTTTTGACGGCATAGCGCGCCGACTGGAAGGCAAAGAAATTCAAAATCGGCACATCCATTTTGTAATTGAAATAGCGCCGCCCGTTCTCCGTCCAGTCCTTCTGTAAATATCCCGGCGCGATGGCGATCTGGTCGGCTTCCGTGCCAACGGTTGCTTCAAAATCAATCCAGTCCGAGTCATTCGAGATGTAATTTTGTTTGAGCGCTTCCGCATCGTCACGGTCTGCCATGCGCTCTCGCGGTGCGAGGTTGTATTTTTTCCTGTCCTGATCCCGCGCGATTTCGCCGTTCGGTTGGTAGCCGATCAGCGGCAATAAACTCACCGAGTTAATAAATGAGCCGTTATAAACGATCTCGGTGTTCGATCCCGAGTTTTCAAAGCCGCGGGTTGGCTGTTCAAGATCAACTGTCAATGTCGTTTCCGCACCCGGTGCTAACGGCGTTTTGAATTTATAAATCTGCACGCCGAGCCGCTTATCATTCACATCCAAATCAGCTGGCACACCGAATTCGACTTTGTGATAAATCAACGCCTCACTTTTAAAGAAAACCAGCTGCGCTTGAGTGACGGGTACGTCATTTTTATTTTTGAGCTGTAAGGTGCCCATCATGCGCACCCGTTGCTCAGACGGATACAGCTCGACCCGTGCCTTGACGGCCGTAATACGCAGCTGCGGCTCGCGAGTGGTGGCTTTGTAGCCTTTTTCATAGTCAGCCTGCCGCTCTTCACCCTGTTTGCTGGTCATATATTTATTGAGCATATTGGTGTTGTAAAAAATAAATCCACCCATGCCCCCAAATACCAGCAGCGCCACCGCACTTGTCGCCAACACCGGTCTGCTCACGCGGCTACGGGCAATCGCCCAGCGCTCGCGCCAGCCGGATGCTGTGCCGCGTGTCCAAAACAAATAGCCAGCAATCACCAGTAATAACGCCGCCGCTGACCAATAAGCCTGATACGAAACCACGCGCTGAATGAAATGGCCATAGCCGTTCATGTCCGAATAAGTTGCGTTCGGCACCGAGCCGAATTTGTACAAATTGTGCTGAAGCCCGAGCGCCGATGCAAACGAAATGACGATGTAATAAACGATCATCAAAAAATGGCCCAGATACTTATTATTCACGATGCTATGAACCGAAATCGCCAATGCGCACAACAGCCAATAATCGATCAACGAAATCCCGAACATGCTTGTCAGATATTGCCCTACTTCAAAGTTGAAATAGCCTTTTGATGCCTGCACCGCCATCCCGCACAGCATCAACATCACCTGCAACACAACAGGCACCAGCATCAGCGCCAGCAGCTTGGCGGTCACCGGCAGCCATGTGGGCGATGGCATCGCATCCAAGATTTGATCGAGTCGCTGATCGCGTTCACGCCACACTAGCTCACCTGCATAAAACGTGATGATGATGAGCATGAACAGCCCAAAACTGCCGTTGAGCAGTTCGATGATCTGGTACGTCACTGGCCATGTGCTGGTGCCATACAAATCCCCCAGCGTGGTGGCGGCAAAGATCAAAAATAACAGACCCGCAAACACCAACACACCAAAATAAATGTTCTTTACCGTCTCGATAAAATTGAGCCATGTTAAGCGCGGCAACATGGTCCAACCACTTGGCGAAACCATGCCCAGCTCGAGGCTGGGTGCGACTTTTTGCTGACGCCCATATTCCGAGCGTGGCGCAGCCGCCACGCCAACAGTCTCCTGCGCGAAAGCGACAGCCTTCGTTTTCTTAGAAACTTTTTCAGCCGAAAATTGTGCGAATGAAAATCGCCAGAAGCAAAAAACAGTCGCTAAAATGGACATCCCCAACCATAGCAATCGGTTCCACAACAGCACCCCCTCCAGCGGAATCAATCGCGTGTTCCGCTCCGCAATCGTCCAATATTCCGCGATGCGTGAAACGGCCTGCGTGCCGAATGGATCCAGCAACGCCGCAATGGTTCTGTTATCGAGATCGCGGCTCAGTTGTATGGCAATCAGATAACCGATCAACACCAGCACGCTGCCTATATAGACCGGCAGCATTTTGCGCGTTAACGTGGCGACGACAAAAAATAAGCTGCCAATCAATAACGCATTCGGCAACAAGACCAGCACATACGGCCACAAGTAGGCAACAAGGCGATTCGGCCCCATGCGCTCTGCGTCCAAACCCGGCAGAAGCGTGCCCAAAAACGCGCCAAGGCCAATGCTCGAAAATATCAACAACACCGTCATCAGCGAGCCCAAGTAACGCCCGCCTAAATATTGAAACTTGCTAATCGGCGAGGTAAAGAAAAAATGATGCGAGCGATATTCAAAATCCTGCTGGACTGAGCGCCCCATTATAGTGGCCATGATGATGAGGCCAAACATACCAAGTACCGACACCGTTTGCGAAAGCGCGAACGGCGAATTGATAAACACTTTGCCCGAGCCAAACGAAATGTTGGCTTCTTTGAACAAACCTCCCGCCGCCGCAATCCACAGCAAAGCGAGCAAAAAGAAAACAAGGAAATAAACCCAAGTGGAAATGCGCGACAAACGTGTTTTAAGCTCGAAGAGCGCGATCGATTTCAGCATCATCGCCTCCGGTTAAGCCGTCATCGCGTTAGCATCTGCGGCGGCACTGGTCACAGAATCGGGCATCGCATCGCCCGAAAAAACACCGAAATGCCCGCCAATGGCTGCAAAATAGGTATCTTCCAGTGTGGGCTCGACCGGCTCAAACGCTGCACCAGGAGCCGAGTTTGCGATGACGTGTATCAGCGTTTTACCCGCCATCAGACGCGTTGAGATGACCGGATATTTTTGTTTGGCGGCTGCCAATTCATCACGTGCAACCGATGCCGCCCAGATGCGTCCATTGAGCCGTTTAGTCAGTTCATCGGGCTGGCCAGTCAACAGCACCTCGCCTTTATTGATGATCGCCATATTCGGACATAAATCGCTCACATCCGAAACAATATGCGTCGATAAAATCACCACCACTTCTTCGCCAATATCGGCCAACAGATTATGAAAGCGCACCCGCTCTTCTGGGTCTAATCCGGCAGTTGGCTCATCAACAATAATCAGTTTCGGGTTTCCCAACAGCGCCTGCGCGATGCCGAACCGTTGCCGCATCCCACCAGAAAACCCACCGAGCGCTTTGAATCGCACGTTGAATAAATTGGTCTGCTGCAAGAGACCAACCACCACCTCGTGGCGCTCTGCTTTTTTGTTCAGCCCTTTCAATTCAGCCAAATGATTGAGCAAATCCCAGGCAGATACCTTTGGATAGACGCCGAAATCTTGCGGCAAATAGCCTAGCTGACGACGCACGCCGTCTTTATCGTTCAACACATCGAGTTCGCCCATTTGCGCCGTGCCGCTATCCGCATCTTGCAGCGTTGCCAAGGTCCGCATCAGGCTTGATTTGCCCGCACCATTCGGCCCGAGTAAACCAAACATGCCGTTGGGGATGGTTAGCGTTACGTTTTTAAGCGCCTGCACGCCGTTAGGGTAGGTCTTGGAAAGGCCGCGAATGATGAGGTCCATAGGATTATTTTGGGCAGAGTGGAAGACGGTGCAGTATTGCAGGCAACGGCATTTGACACAACTCGGCATGCGACGAAACGCGGATAGGTGCGATGAACAGGGTGAAATGCAACGGTGGTTCAGATTAAAATAAGCAGTCGCAAAGCAAAAAAAATAGTTTGGTTTGCTTACCAATTTACGCCCTGTTCAAAACTTATTAAGACCTCACCACCTTCTCTCAACGCGAGCAACGCTCGTTCAACTTTTCCTAAGCGCCCTACTGCGCCAAAAGCCCACCATGCCCCAGACACTAAACTCCTCAGCTAAATATCCGGCACTTATCACCACCGTGGTTGCCGCCCCCGCCTTGGTGCTTGCGTTGCTGCTCGGTTTATTATCAGGCTGCGCGACAGTTGATCCCCACAATCTACTGAGCCGCCAAAACCCCGCAGTGCCCAACAGCGACAAGCCCGTACCGGACGTGACGCCCGGCGCCTGGAAGCAGCAGGCGCTCGATTTTGTATGGAACACCGTTAATGAAAAGTATTACGACCCGAAATTTAACGGGGTTGATTGGCGTGCCGTTCGCGTCCGGTACGAACCAATGTTGAAGGCAGCCGGCAATGATGATGAATACTGGGAACTACTCGACAAAATGACCGGCGAGCTAAAGGATTCACATACCCGCGTGAATTCGCCCAACCAAGTCGAGCAGCAGCGCAACAGCGAATCGCATTCGCTGGGCATTGGTTTTGCCGAATTCGATGGCTCGCTGATGTTGACCAGCGTGCACCCAGAGTCAGACGCCTATTTCGCGGGCGCACGGGTTGGCATGACGATCAAAACCATCAATGGCGAGGCGGCGCTGCCACTCTATCAGCGCGTGGGCAAGGAAGCCCGCGATTCCTCAACGCCTTGGGCTCGCGCACGCGGTGCGGTGCGCAAAATTAGTTCAGGCGATGTGGACACCACTGTTTCAATGACCTTTGTTCGCACCGAAGGCAAAGACGCAGGAGGCGAAATCAACGTCACCATGAAACGCCGTAAATTCAAGACACCCCCGAGTTTTACTAAACGGGTTTTGCCGTCTGGATTTGGCTATGTACGGTTTTCTAACTTCGTGGAGTCGCTGCGCGGCGATGTAATCGGCGGCATCGATTCAATGAAAGATACACCGGGACTGATTCTGGATTTGCGCGGCAACGGTGGCGGCTCGGCTGCGATGTCGGAAGCACTCATCACGAAATTTTTAAGCGGCGCGGAAAAGCCAGGCAAGCTACTTACACGCACCGGCAAGCCAGTCAGTTTGTTTTTTATTGAGATAATGAAGATCGAACCCGAATTGAAAGGCGACAAAAAAACCGCCTACACCAAGCCGCTCGTGATCCTCACCAACGAAGGCAGCGCATCCGCGTCCGAAATGACCTCAGGCATGCTGCAAGAGCTTGGCCGCGCCACTGTCGTTGGCGAACGCACCTGCGGCTGTCTACTGGCTTATTTGGGCTACGCCGATGTGCCCGGCGGCGGTTGGCTCGCCTACAGCGAAGTCGGCTTCGTCTCATCGAAAACGGGTAAGCGCGTGGAAACGGTGGGTGTGATTCCGGATATCGCCGTACCACTGAATCGTGAAGATTATGTGCTCAACCGTGATCGGGTGCTGGAAGCAGCCGAGTTATTTTTGAAAAAGAAAACGGATGAAGCAAAGCCTGAAGCAGTCAAAGCTGACCCGGCAAAAACCGCTGCAAAATAAAAAATAGCGAGAAAATATGAAAATCCTCATTCTTGGCGCAGGCGGGACTGGCGGCTATTTTGGTGGCCGATTGGCGCAAGGCGGCGCGGATGTCACCTTTCTCGTGCGCGAGCGCCGCGCACAGCAGTTGGCTGACCACGGCCTGCGAATCGAAAGCCCTTCCGACAAAATCACGTTGCCAGTTCAAACGGTATTGGCGGCTGATGTGAAGCCAATATTCGATGTCATCATCCTCGCCTGCAAAGCTTATGATTTGGCTTCCAGCATCGAAGCCATCACACCTGCCATGGGTGAAAACACGTTCGTTGTGCCGCTACTCAACGGTATCGCGCATTTGGATCAGCTCGATACCGCTTTCGGTGCGCTCCGAGTGCTGGGCGGCAGCTGCCAGATCGCCGCCACGTTAACACCCGATGGCATCGTTAAATCGATGGCCGATACGCATTTGATTTTGTGGGGCGCCAGAGAAAAATTGCGCGAAGGCGAACATAGGGCACAACAACAAGCACAACAGCAAGCACAACATCAAACGCAGCAACAAACCATTGCCGCAGCCCTGGGTGATGCATTCGCAAAAACGATTGTGACGTGGAAAGTGTCTGACAATATCATGCTCGATATGTGGGAGAAAGTTGCCTTCCTCTCCACCCTCGCCGGCATGACTTGCCTGATGCGCGCCAACGTTGGCGAAATCCTTGCCACACCCGACGGACGCGCGATCATGACCGAATATGTGCGCACCAGCATGGCGATTGCCACCGCAGAAGGCTACCCACCACGCGCCAATATGGTTGAGCGATTCGAAAAAATCCTCGATTCAACAGGCTCAACCTTGACGGCATCCATGCTGCGCGATTTGGAAAGTAGCAACCCGGTTGAAGCCGATCATATCGTTGGTTTTATGCTTGGCAAAGCAAGGCAGCACGGCATTGATGATAGTTTGATTCGCGTCGCTTATACGCATTTGAAGGCGTACGAAATTCGCCGGTGGAAAAATAAAGGATGAACGCAAAAGACCGGGACGCTTGTAGGAGCCGGTCAAATGTCTGAGCTGTCACTCCGAACGGGGTTGCGTTAGGAATCTGCTGTTGGCGGCGATTCGCGACAAAAAAGCAGTTTTCTCAGTCAATGAGACCGTCTTCAGAATGACAAATTTTGTAGTCTGCGCCAAGGCGCTACACAGACTAACTCTGCGGAGGTTACTTAACCTCATAGCCAACGATCCTAACCATATTCATGGCGCGACAATATTCGATCATCTGTTTCGGCACTGCCTCTTGCTCGAACGGACTTAGGAAACCACAGCCTTCGGGCCCAAACAATAGAATTCTGTCAGCCAAAGCATGTAATACCGCCTCATGACGAACAGCATTCGCCCCTGCCTCCGCAAACGGGAACGTACGGTCAAATAGCTTGGTAGGCGCATCTGATTGCCACTTACCCAGCTTCAGCCAGTCGATATTGCTCCCTACAAAGGTCCACTCTCCCTTACGATTGACGGTAATACTCTCCACATTGAGACAATCTGTGTCAAACAGTAGGCCGTCCAATAGCCTAAGTGCTAAAGGCCTCCTGTCCGTTGAAATATACATTCCTGGATTGCGGCGTATTACGCTCATTGCATCGAGAGAATTTGAATCGTCCATATAATTAAGTCTTTCATTTTTTCCGGAAGGATTTTGCTTGTATCAACCGAAAAACATCACAAAAAGTCTCTTCCGTCAGCCGCTTCGTATTCGTATTGTAGCGAGAGCAATGGTAGCTATCGAACAGGGTGTGGCCGGATGCTAATTCATGTCGGGCGGCGTGGGCGAATTTGGCGCTGCTGGGTTTTAATTTAAACGCCATCAGCACGGCATTGTGAGCGATGAGGCCTAGTGCCAAGATGCGCGTGGATGCTGGGGTTTGGGCTAGTTCGTGGGCTAAAAAATGGTTACAGGTTTTGATTTCATCTAACGTCGGTTTATTGCCGGGTGGCAGGCATTTGACGGCGTTGGAGATTCTCGCGCGGTTTAGTTTTAAGCCGTCGCTGACGCTGACCGATTGTGGCTTGGTCGCGTAGCCAAATTTATGCAGGGTTTCGTAGAGGAGAATGCCGGCGTGATCGCCGGTGAACGGGCGGCCAGTGGCGTTGGCACCGTGCATGCCGGGAGCCAGACCGACAACGAATAAATCAGGTGCTGGGTCATCACCGAACGGCGGGACGGGCTTACAAAAATAGGTGGGGTAATCCGTTTTTACATCGTCGAGAAAGGTGGCGAGGCGCGGGCATTGGCGACAGTTTGGGTCGTAGGATTTGGTCGTTTTCATGGCGTTATTTTAAATTTATGAAACAAAAAGGGCACGGTAAACCGTGCCCTTTTCAATTTGCTTGCCGCAAAAATGGTTAAACGCGGCGACGATATTCGCCGGTCCGGGTATCAATCTCAATCTTGTCGCCGTTCTCACAAAACAGTGGCACAGCAACTTCAAAACCGGTCGAAACCAATTTTGCCGGCTTCATCACTTTGCCGGAAGTATCACCGCGCACAGCAGGATCGGTGCTGATTTCGCGCTCGACAGAGGTTGGCAATTCAATCGAAATCGCTTTGCCGTCGTAGAACGTAACTTCGCAGGGCATCGCGTCTTCGAGGTAGCTCAAGGCATCGCCCATGTTTTCAGGTTCAACTTCGTATTGATTGTATTCGCCGTCCATGAAGACATACATCGGATCTGAGAAGTACGAATAAGTAACTTCTTTTTTCTCGAGCGAAACGACTTCGAATTTATCGTCGGCTTTGTAGACAGTTTCCATGCCGGAAGCGGTCAATAAATTTTTGAATTTCATTTTAACAACAGCAGCGCTGCGGCCACCTTTGTTGTACTCGGCTTTTAAAACAACCATCGGATCTTTGCCGATCATGACGACGTTGCCAGCGCGGAGTTCTTGTGCGATTTTCATGGGATTACTTTCAAGCGGTTAAAAATTCGGGATTCAGGATTCTGGAATCTGGGGTGGGCAACAATGCGTAACGAGGCGCAATGAAGCGCAGTTAAGCATGATGCCCTGCAAAGCCGTGAATTTTAGCCGTTTTCGTAATGAAAGTCACCAGCTGCGTGGCCAAATCAGGCATTTCAGCTAGCCTCGCCGCCCACTTTTGGGCATGCACCGCCAGATGCGGCATTTGAGCCAAAAATGCCTCAAACGCCTCGCCAATGCTCGTGTTATCTTCATCGTTCCAAGCGCGGTGCAATTCACGCAATGCAGCAGCTGAAACCTCGTCCAACCCATCGCAATACAAATCTAAAAATGCGTTCAACTTTACCCAGTGGGTCCGTTCGGCTTGCGGGTAAATCAGCCAAATAAACGGCTTGCCCGCCCATTGCGCGCGAACGAAGGAATCTTCACCGCGAACGAAGAGAATGTCGTGACTCCAGAGTAGGCTGTCGAATTCGGGCTGGGGCGTGAAGGGAACAATGTTGAGCTGGAACTGACCTAATTCCGCGCTAGCAACCGCGCCATGCTTTTTTTGAGACGACAGTGCCGCTTCAGCCTGTTGTGCCAATTCGCCTGCCGGAATGGTGCACCGAACACCGTTGTTTGACCCACTGGCAACGGCATCAAATGCTTGAAGAAGCCCGCCAGATGCGGCGTTCGCATAACCGAACAGAAAAATTTTTAGTGGCGCTGATGGCGCAACCAGGCTCGGGTTTTCGCGAATAAAAACGTCCCGTTCGGACAGTAAATTCCGCTCCCGCAACACACCGCCGGTATTGGCGCGAAAGCCGGGGAAAAAGAAATGCTTGGCCAAGCCCGTTTGCGGATGCGGCGAGGGCAGCAGGTGATGCTCCCCCACCCAGGACTCGGCCGAGAGGTATTCAAGATTGAGCCATACGGGCTTTTGCGGCATTTTGACCATCGCGCTTAGGTACGAAGTCGGAAGCTCGCACGCAAACGCCTCGATGGCCGACTGAGCGGGTTCCAGCGTGCTGGTTTCTTGCCAAGCTATGACGTGAATGCCGCCAATTTGTTGCCTGGTCAGGCCGGGATCAATTTCCGGTGCCAGCTTTTGAAAACTGGCGAGATCATCGACGATCAACCGAACAGCAATCCCAAACTCGTTCGACAGCTGCCTTGCAAGCCGCCAAGTGACGCCGATATCGCCAAAATTATCAACGACGCGGCAGAATATGTCGCAGGTGATGCGCGACGATGGAAACTCCGGGGGCAACTTCGGCGGCAACTCCGGGCGCAACTCCGAGGGCAGCTCCGGGGACAACTGCGGCGACACCTCAGGCGATAACGTAGGCCGTGGGGTGGTCCCGAAAGCAGGCCTTAATTCAGGAGCCAATTTAGGCGACCATTTCCGCCAATGTACGGCAGGCTTCCCAGTACCGCGCATCATCTGCCAATGCCACGCCGCTCACCCGCGCCCGCATCCGCGCCACCCGTTCGGCCGTCTCGGGCGTGGCGCGATGGCCGCGATCCCACAACCCGTTCAACAATTCATCGCACCGCGCCGGGTCATTGCACAACAACACCATGGTGCAGCCTGCATTCAGCGCCGCCTCCGCCCGCGCCACCACACCACCCGCCACCGACGCTGCCTCCATTGTCAAATCATCGGAAAAAATCACCCCGTTAAAACCAAATTCGCCGCGTAGTTTTTGTTGCAGCCAAAATGGTGAAAAGCCGCCGGGATTACGATCGACGTTTTCATAAATCACATGCGCTGGCATGACCGAGTCGAGCTCACCCGCCAGCTCGCGAAACGGCACAATATCGTCGGCTTCAATTGCGGCCAATGAGCGTTCATCCCGGGGGATTTCATGGTGCGAATCCGCTTTGACATAGCCGTGGCCCGGAAAATGTTTGCCGCAACTCGCCACACCTGCCGCACGCATTCCATTCATCAGCGCCCGCGCCAAGGCGGTGACAGCCAATGGCGAGCGATTGAGCGAGCGATTGCCGATCACACCACTTTCGCCCCAATCCAAATCGAGCACCGGCGCGAAAGTGAAATCAACCCCGTGGGCGGCAAGTTCGGAGCCCATGATGGTGCCGCAAGCCTCCGCCAACTTTGTCCCGTCGGCGGCTGATTTTGCCCAGACTTCGCCGATGGTACGCATGGGCGGAATGATCGTAAAGCCATCGCGAAAGCGTTGTACTCGGCCGCCTTCATGATCGACCGCAATTGGCAGCGATGGCTCACGGAGCGCATGGATACTGGCCGTTAGCGCTTTTAGCTGTTCCGGTGATTGGTAATTTCGGGCGAATAGAATCACCCCGCCGATTAGCGGATGTTGTAATCGCTTGATGTCGTCGTCGGTCAAAGCAAGGGCAACAACGTCCGCCATGACGCAACCTAAAGGCATATTCATATTCATTGTTTCTCGCCGATGCTTTTACGTTAAATTTTTTAAATTCTTCTACGATTTTTCTAAAGTTTTTCTAACACGACATACGCAATCGCATATTCAGCCTCGTCTGAAATCGACACATGCATCGCTGAAACGCCGCGTGCAGCAAGGCGTGCAGCCAATTCGGCTGACGGCGCAATCATTGGCTTGCCCACCGCATCGTGCGAGACGGCTACATCGTGTAACGAAACGTCGGCGCCAATGCCGGTGCCGAACGCTTTTGAAAACGCCTCTTTTACAGCGAAGCGTTTGGCCAAGAACCGCACAGGCTGGCCGTTTCCGGCATATTCCGCGACTTCAGTTGTGTTTAAAATCCGGCGCAAAAAGCGATCACCAAATTTGGCAAGTGATTCCTCAATGCGTTTAATGCAAACGATGTCGGTACCGATACCGTAGATCATTTAGCCGGCTTTCGTTGGGGTCGAATTTACCGTTGCCAAATTTGTCGCCACCGAATTTGTGACCACCCTGCTTGTCACCGCTCTATAACGCTTCACGGCCTCCG
Source organism: Burkholderiales bacterium (assembly GCA_038206765.1). Lineage (GTDB taxonomy): Bacteria > Pseudomonadota > Gammaproteobacteria > Burkholderiales > Usitatibacteraceae > UKL13-2. The sequence goes on from JBBRAM010000020.1 coordinate 50,713, forward strand.
CTAAACCCAGTTCCAGCGCATCCGCGATCAGCGCATGGCCGATGGAAACTTCGAGCACATCAGGGACCTGGCTCAAAAACAACGGGAGGTTGCGCAAATTTAAATCGTGCCCCGCATTGACCCCAAGCCCCAGTACCTGTGCGGCTTTAGCGGTATCGATGTATTGCTGTAGTACAACGTTTTGGTTGTATTTGTCAAAGGCTTCGGCGTACGGTTCGGTATAAAGTTCGATCCGATCAGCGCCCAATTTTTTAACCGCAGCCATCGCATCGGGCGTTGGGTCCATAAACAAACTAACGCGAATTTTGAGCGCATTCAGTTCCGCAATGATCGGCTTCAATTTTTCGCCATCTGCTTGCAAATTCCAACCGTGATCAGAGGTGAATTGCCCCGATTCATCGGGCACGAGCGTGCATTGCTGCGGGCGCGCCTCGCGGACGAATTCGAGCAGGTTGTGGAACGGATTGCCCTCAATATTAAATTCAACCTGCGGCCACGCTTTGAGTAAGGCGGACAGTTCACGAACATCATGCGCCCTGACATGCCGCCCATCTGGGCGCGGGTGCACAGTGATGCCATTTGCACCTGCCTCGAGCGCAATGTTCGCGGCGCGAATCACGCTGGGAATGCCAATGGAACGCGTGTTGCGCAGCAGCGCAATTTTATTGAGGTTGACGCTTAGTTTGGTCATTTGAATTTCAAATTCATTTCTATTCGTTTTTAATTTGTCTGCAAATCGCGAATGAGCTGTCGGGTGTGCAGCGTTTTATCGCCCAACACATGATTGATCGCGCGTCGCATGAGCTGTTTGGATTGCAATTGCGTAATTGGATCGCTGAAATCGCCCGCCGCCATGTCGAGCAAGGTTTTACCGATCAATTGTAATCTATCGCGCTCGCTCGGTTTGCCAGATAAAACAGGGCCATGCTCAAAAATATAATCGTAGCGTTGATCGGCGATCACGGGTGCCCGCGTCTCGGCCTCCTCCGTCAAGCTGAGCGCGTAGCCGATTTCTTGCAGCAACGAAATTTCAAAGCGGCGCAACACCGACGCGATCGCACGGACGTCTTGGGGAAATTTTGTTAACGCATCCGGACGATAAACACCTGAAAGCCGCGCCAATGCTTGTTCGTAGGCATCAAAGAGCTGATCATGCGCTTCTTCGCGATGGGTTAATTTCAGCAACAATTCGTTCATGTAAAAGGCCGACATCAGGGTTGCGCCACTCAATTGTGGAAAAATTTGCTCATGTTCGGCCGTTTTGAGCGTCTTCATATCAGCTTGACCAAACCAATTGAAGCGAAGCTGCTGGAACGGGTTGAGCACACTTTTCATTGCACTTGATGGGCGCTTGGCGCCCTTGGCCATGAACACAATGCGTCCATGCGTGCGGGTGAACGCTTCCAGAATCAAGCTGGTTTCGCTATACGGATAGCTGTGTAGCACAAAGCCCTGACTGACCTCGCCGATATGTCTTGCCATCGCCGTATTGATCTATTCGTAGCCATACTGGCGCAGCAGCGCCTGATCGTCCGCCCAGCCTTTTTTGACCTTTACAAAAAGCTCCAAATAAACCTTGCCACCAAAGGTGGTTTCCATATCTTTGCGAGCATCAGTGCCGATCCGTTTCATGCGTTCGCCTTTGGTGCCAATCAAGATCGCTTTTTGGCTGTCCTTATCGACAACAATATTGGCAAAAATGCGGCGCAAATTACCCTCAATCTCAAATTTTTCAATCACCACACTCACGCTATACGGAAGTTCGTCACCCAACTGGCGGAACACTTTTTCACGGATAAATTCGGACGCCATAAAGCGTTCCGATTTATCCGTGATTTCGTCTTCAGAATACACAGCGGGCGCAATGGGCAATAGTGGACGTAGGGCGTCTTTGAGTGCAGCAATGGTGGGCGCAATCTTCACGCTGGTTGGCACAATGGCAGCAAAATTAAATTTTTCGCCCATGGTTTGCAAAAACGCCATGAGCCGGGTTTTATCCTCAATTCGGTCAATCTTATTGACGACTAAAATGGTCGGCGTGGCTTTGTTGATGGCTTTTAAAACCACTTCATCGAGCTCAGAAAATTTCAGCGCTTCGGTTACAAACACCAGCACATCCGCGTCCGAAGCCGCTTGGCTCACGGTACGGTTCAAAATTTTGTTGAGCGCGTTTTCATGCGTTTTTTGAAAGCCTGGGGTGTCCAAAAATAAAAATTGCGAGGCGGCATCGGTCGCGATGCCGGTAATGCGATGGCGGGTAGTCTGGGCTTTTTTCGACGTAATGCTGACCTTCTGACCAATCAAATGGTTGAGCAAACTCGATTTGCCGACGTTTGGGCGACCAACGATGGCAATTGTGCCGCAGCGGAAATCAGCCGGCGCTACCGCCGCCACGGTGGACGATCGCTTAGCCTTAGGCATAGGTGCGGACACAGGAGCGGGAGCCTGAGCCGGAGCGGGCAATAAGGCCCCAGAAACCGGTTTAACTTTTTTCTTTTCAACCACGTGATTTTACTTTCGCTTGTTCGTTTAATTTACCGGCCGTTCGTGTTGCCACAGTTGGGGTTGTGCTTGGCTCAGCTAGCGTCGCCGACGAGGCTACTTTCTTTGCCTTGCGCTTGGTGGCAGATTGCCCTGCAACGATCAGAGCATACGCCTTCATTGCAGCATCCTGTTCAGCAATACGTCGGCTTGCGCCTATACCGGATGTTGAAATTTTTTCAATTTCGGCAGCAGCCCCGACGGTACAACTGACTTCAAATGATTGCTGATGTGCTTCGCCGCTAATTCTTGCAACGACATAGACCGGCAACGGCAAACGCCGCGCCTGGAGCCATTCTTGAAGCATTGTCTTGGCGTCTTTGGTGGCTGTGGCGTTACTATCGGCGAGATTCAATCGATCTACATACAAGCGTTCGACCATCGCAAAAGCCGTTTCAAAACCGGCGTCCAGAAAAGCCGCGCCAAGCAGCGCTTCAACCGCATCCGCCAAAATCGACGGCCGGGTAACACCGCCAGTTTTGATCTCGCCTTCACCCAGACGTAGCTGGGTGCCTATGCCCAATTGGGTCGCGATTTCAGCCAGCACGTTTTGATTCACCAAGTTCGCGCGCAGCCTACTCAGCTCACCTTCGGGCTTTGCACGGTGCCGCTCAAAAATTAGTTTGGCTATCGCGCAATTAAGAATACTGTCGCCCAGGAACTCGAGGCGTTCATTATGGTTTGCGCTAAAACTGCGATGTGTTAGCGCCTGTGCTAGCAGCGCGGTGTCCGCAAATGTGTGGCCAAGCTCGGCCTCCAGTGCTTCTCGATCGGGTGCGGCGGACAGGGGCGCAATATGACTTTGCAAATGAGAGCTTTTGATGATGGCACTTATTTATCGCTGGTGCTCATGCTGTAATCGATGAGCAGAGTGTAGTTTCCAAAGAGCGGTACGCGTTGCTGCCATGCCGCCAGCACGATGACTTCGTTATTTTCTTTGGTAATTTCAAGATCCGAGCCTTTGATGGAGTTGACGTTATCCACCATGGCGCGGCGGTCAAAACTATCTCGAATGTCTTTAACGGTGCCCGTTTTAACTTCTTCGGAAACGGACATCGATGCTAAGATTTTCTTGACTGCCCATGCATCCATTTGCGATGGAAAAACTCGCAGCAGCACCAATCCAAACAACGCTACCACCGCAAAAATCAATATGAAACCGACGAAACTCATGCCGCGCTGGCGGTAGGGAGAGGCCGGGAGCTGATTTGGATTGGAAAGTGCTGTTTTGACCATCGCTTTTGACCTCACGAGATAATTCGACTCACAAAAGTATAACTGCTACTCAACCGCTACTCAATCGCCAAGCCAACACGCTTGAATGCACTAAAATTCATCCACACCATGACGGCTTTGCCAACAATATTTTCCTCCGGAACGAAGCCCCAATACCGACCATCTTCACTATTATCTCGGCTGTCGCCCATCATCAAATAATGCCCAACCGGAACTTTACAACTAAAGCCGTCCTCATTGTAGGCGCAATTTTCTTTGAATGGAAAATTTGGGAAGACGCTCGATAGATAAAACGCTGCACGATTTTTGTTCACCATCATCGTGTGCGGCTTATCGCCCAGCGACTCTTTGTAAACATCAAACTGCGTCATGTTCATCCGTTCGTCAACCTCGGTGAATATTTCACCTTTTACTTGCGAAACGCCTCTGCCGTTCAGAATTAGCTGCTTGTTTTGGTAGGTAATAGTGTCGCCCGGAATGCCGACAACACGCTTGATGTAGTCCTTACTGAGATTCTGCGGATAGCGAAACACCATGACATCGCCACGCTTGGGCGAATTGACTTCCATGATTTTTTTGTTGATGACGGGAATCCGGACACCGTAAGTATATTTGTTGACCAGAATAAAATCTCCCACCAGCAATGTGGGCACCATCGAGCCGGACGGAATTTTAAACGGCTCATATAAAAACGAACGCAGCAAAAATACAATCAGGATAACGGGGAAAAAACTGCGCGCCATCTCGACCAATACCGGATCACCACTTTCTTTGGCACGGTTTTTACTGGTAACCAAGCCGTCAAATAACCAAATCAGACCCGTGATCACCGTTGCCAGCAACAACACCGCTGCAAACCCCATCACCTCTTTTAATGTGAGCATCCCCATCGCGGCGATAAAAAAAATCGGCCAAGCGATCTCAAGCAGCAAATGCATGGTGGGTATCGGCGCGTCATGCGCTGGCGTTACAGGAAGCGCGCTTTTTTCCAACGACGTTGACGGCATAAAAACACTCGCCAAAATGACCGCGCCACTGCTTGCCAATGCCGCCCAACCGACTATTTCCCAATTCATATTTTTACCTTATGTTCAAATTTGATGATGGCTAAGATTGCCATTTTGTCGCGTTACCAGGTTGTCCGGTTCACTTGCGCCACCATTATTATTGGCTTTACATTAACCAACTTCATTATTGATGCGACTAACGCCCAAAACCGCGAGATTAAACACGATCCTGCATGATGACCTGCTGGGCATTTGTTGATGCAAACGCATTACTTGCCAACTACTTGCCACCTACTTGCCGTCGACCTGAAGAATCGCCAAAAATGCCTCTTGCGGAATCTCGACGCTACCGACTTGCTTCATGCGTTTTTTACCGGCTTTTTGTTTCTCAAGCAATTTTCGTTTGCGCGAAATATCGCCGCCATAACATTTTGCCAACACGTTTTTGCGAAGCGCTTTGACGTTTTCTCGGGCGATAATATTGGCACCAATCGCCGCCTGCACGGCGACATCAAACATCTGGCGGGGGATCAATTCGCGCATTTTCGCGGCCAACTCACGGCCACGGTATTGACTGTTGGCGCGATGCACAATAAGCGACAGTGCATCGACTTTTTCGCCATTAATCATAATGTCGAGCTTGACCAAATCGGCAGCGCGATATTCTTTGAAATCATAGTCAAGTGATGCGTAGCCGCGTGAAACAGACTTCAATTTATCAAAGAAATCCATCACCACTTCGTTCATCGGCATTTCATAGGTCAAAATCACCTGACGCCCAGCGTATTGCATATCGACTTGTGAGCCGCGCTTGTTATTGCACAACGTAATCACAGCACCCACATATTCCTGCGGCATGAGCATCGTCGCAGTGATAATCGGCTCACGGATCTCCAGAATTTTGGATAGCTCAGGCAACTTTGATGGATTCTCGATCTCCATGACCGTGTTGTCCATGTTGACGATTTGATAAATCACCGTTGGCGCGGTGGTAATCAGTTCCATGTTGTATTCGCGTTCCAAGCGCTCTTGTACGATTTCCATGTGCAACAGGCCGAGGAAACCGCAGCGAAAACCAAAGCCCAGCGCCTGCGAGGTCTCCGGCTCAAAGCGCAGGCTGGAATCGTTTAGTTGCAACTTATTGAGCGCATCACGGAGCGCATCATATTGGTTCGATTCAATCGGATACAGCCCCGCAAACACCTGCGGCTTAATCTCCTTAAAACCCGGTAGGGCAGCGGCTGCCGGACGGTCAACATGCGTGACTGTATCACCCACTTTGGCAGATTTTAATTCTTTAATACCTGCAATAATAAAGCCCACGCCGCCGGCGGAGAGCTCGGGTCGCGCCAGCGATTTGGGCGTAAAAACACCCACTTGCTCGACGAGGTTCTGCGCACCCGTGGCCATCATCAAGATTTTTTCTTTGGGCTTTAACACGCCGTCGACGACGCGAACCAACATCACCACACCAACGTAATTATCAAACCAAGAATCGATAATCAGCGCCTTAAAGGGGGCCGAGCGATCCCCTTTGGGCGGCGGAATTTTCGCGATCACGGTCTCAATAACGTCCTCAATACCAATGCCAGTTTTGGCGCTGCATTGCACCGCGTCTGAGGCATAGATTCCAACAATATCCTCAATCTCGGCAATGACACGAGCTGGGTCAGCTGAGGGCAAATCGATCTTGTTCAATACCGGCACGACTTCTACGCCCAGCTCAACGGCTGTGTAGCAATTCGCCACCGTTTGCGCCTCAACCCCCTGCGATGCATCGACCACTAGCAGAGCGCCCTCGCAGGCGGACAGCGAGCGCGAGACTTCATACGAGAAATCGACATGGCCAGGCGTGTCGATCAAATTCAGTTCATAGGTTTGACCATCACGCGCTTTGTAGCTCAGCGCGGCCGTTTGCGCCTTGATGGTGATGCCGCGTTCGCGTTCCAAATCCATGGAGTCCAACACCTGAGATGCCATTTCGCGTGACGACAACCCACCACAGCGCTCAATAATGCGATCCGCCAGCGTCGATTTGCCGTGGTCGATATGGGCGATGATGGAGAAATTTCTGATTAAATTCATTGGTTTAGATGTCCATCAACAACAAGGGCACGATGTCGTGCCCTTGTTGTTGATGCATTCGAAAGGTTGTGCAAGATAGCCCTTGATTTTAACCGAAAAGCCCTACTGACGGCTACTTAATTTGGGGGCCTGAAGTTGGCAAAGGCATTGGCCCAAGCGTCGGTACAAGCTATTGAAAAGTGACTGAAAGCCTTGCCAGTAGCGTGGTTTCATCCAAAAAATAATGGCAAATTTCGGTTTTGGTGTCGTCCGCTGCGTCGTTGGTTAAATCGTTTCCCGCATCTTCGACCAGAAGAACTGGCACTTTGTCACCCCAAACGCGCTCTAGCGCAGGCTGTTGATCGATATCGACGATCTCAATATCAAAACCGTGAAACAACGCGGGTTGCAACAAAATGCGGCGCTGCACGATTTGCAGCGCCGCGATCATGTCATCACAAAGATGGCAATACGTGCGAGAAAGAATAACGAGCTTTATCAAATTTTCAAACTAACTATGTAAAGCCACCAATCCGGCTGTCCGTCAGTATGTTTTTCACCCTCGCGAGCTCCCAAAACTTCGGCAACGGCATGATTACTTTTTAGTGGCCGCCCCATCTGGCTTCAAGGTGATGTAGCGCGAGTCGTCGCCACGCTGCACCAGCAATGCAACCATCTTCTTGCTGTCCGCCTTGGCGACCAGTTCATTGAACTGCTTGGCGTTTTTGATTTCAGTCGTATTGAGGGACAAGATCACGTCACCAGCTTGCAAGCCCGCGCGCTCGGCCGGGCCATCCACATCTTCAACGATTACGCCCTGCATCAGTTTGAGGTCAGATTTTTCCTTCGCGCTGAGGTCTTTGACCACCAAGCCTAAGCGGTTTGTATCCTCGCCAGCAGGGGGAGCGTCTTTTTTCGTGGCAACCGCATTCAAATCCTGCGGCGCCTCGACCGCATTGACTGCGTAATCCTTTTCAACACCTTTGCGCCAGATCGTCAGCGTGACTTTGCTGCCGGGCGCTTTGCTGGCGATATTGCGCACGACATCGATATTAGTTTTCACCGGAGTGCCGTTGACTTTACGAATAATGTCGCGTTTTTTTATGCCGGCTTTTTCAGCGGGGCCATCTTTTTCAACGCCGTCAATCATCACACCGGGTGATGCTGGCAAACCCAGCGCTTCGGCCAGCTCATCCGAAATCGGGGCGCCACCCATGCTGATTCCAATGCGTCCACGTGGAACCTTGCCGCCTTTGATAATTTGGTTCGCCGTATCGACAGCGGTGTTAATGGGAATTGCAAACGAAATGCCAATATAGCCGCCACCACCGGAAAAAATTTGCGAATTAATACCGATCACTTCGCCTTTAATATTAAATAATGGGCCACCAGAGTTGCCCGGATTGACGGCTGCATCAGTTTGGATGAACGGCACGAAATCACCTGTGTCGCGCGTCTTGGCGCTGACAATGCCAGCAGTGACCGTATTCTCAAAACCAAACGGCGAGCCAATCGCCATCACCCACTCGCCCACGCGAACTTTGTCGGAGTCACCAATGGCGACTTTTGGTAGGCCGGTTGCTTCGAGTTTCAGCACGGCCACATCAGTGCGCTGATCAGAGCCGACCACTTTGGCTTTAAATTCGCGCTTGTCCGTTAAGGTAACCGTTACTTCGTCGGCGTTGGCCACCACATGCGCGTTGGTCAACACATAACCGTCAGCTGAAAAAATAAAGCCGGAACCTTGACCTAAATTGCGTAGCGGCGCTTCTTCGACGCCGCCGGGGGGCGCGACTTTGGGCGCTTTACGGCGCGGCGCATTAGGATTATTGGGGCTATTAGGGTTGCCGGGATTAGGTATGGCACCAGGCGGCATAAAGCGGCGAAAAAACTCATAGGCCGGATCGTTTTCATCTAATTGTGGCATGCCCGGAATGCCTTGTCCGGCTAAAGCCCGCTGCGGACGCGCCTTGGTGCTCACATTCACCACGGACGGACCGAATTTATCAACTAGCTCGGTGAAGTCAGGCAGCTCTTTTGCGCTGGCATTGGTATTGGGCAGCGCCAGCAATAACGATGCGCCAGCAATGAAAAACGTGGCGGCCAACCATTTTAAGCTAAACGCCTTGCGTATTTTTGTACCAGCGGCAGTGCTAGCCGCATTTTTTTTGGTATTGCGATAGTTCATTCTTTTTTCTCCATGAGGGCAAGTGGCTAAAAAACTGCTGGGCGCGCTGATTACCAACGTACCAGCGACGTAGCAAGACCAGGCAAAAAACAAGCAAAACACCATCGTGCATAACGGAACGGTGTAATCATGGCGCAGTCCAAGGTCTTACGGACAACACATCCATTTTGATTCAAAAATATCCGAAACCAAGTTCTATCGAATTAATTTTTGGGCAGTTTTGTCGATTTCAACCGGACGATCCGCGCGGGTCCGAGTCACCCCGTCGGCAATCGCCTGCACCGTCGCCAACGGCACCTCACCCATCACGGTGATCTGATGATCGGCTACCGTGCGCACTGCAAAGCTGGTCGGACTCTCGTCGGACGAACCGGCGGCGGTCAGCTTGCCCGGTAATTGCGACTGCTCAGCAAACACCGAAACATGCGCCAAGCCGTCGGAAAAAACTAAATGCGCCACTGGCTGCGGACGCCCGGTCAGGAAGCGCATCATTTCCATGACTTTTTTAAAACCAGCGGGCAAATTGCTGACAAGCCAACCGGTGTTGGTGTCTGAGGTTGTGGAGGTCATCGAGGGTAACGAAGGAGACGATGGGGACGAAGACGCTGGTAGCGGCGCAGGGGGCGACTTAACCGAATAATCGCGGAGCCATGTTGATGTTTGTGCATTTTGCTCGTAGCGGGATTTAATGCCCGTTTTTGCCACACTTCTATTCACATCAAGCTGGGTGAACATAAATTGTTCGAGCAACTGACTACGATCGTTGTAGGTGCGTGCCCGCAGCAATAGGCCAGTCCCCACTTCGGCGCAAAGTTTTTGCGCATAGCGCATTTCATCTTTGGGTTCTAAGGTGAGCCACTGGCAATCAAAGCCTGCGATACGTTCAATGGGCCCCATTTTGACCCGATAATTTTCCGACACTAATTTGGGATTGCCGGTGATCAGCGAAGGAAAAAAACGCCCGCTCGCGCGGCGATCTACCCGCACTATTTTCAAATCGGGCTGATAACAAAACATCTCTTCATTGCGCCGAATAATTTCATGCATCGGGCCATCCAGCGCCTCGATTTTTTCATGCTCCACGCCTTGACGGTCGAGCAAATGGGTCACCCGCGAGGTGCTGCTGTTATCGACCGTTTGATGGACAAAAACGCCGGAATAAGGCAGCTCACGTGCCGCTTTGGATATTCGCTCCAGCCATTCAACTGCCTCTTGGTCGCGCACATCTGACGGCGGACGGACATCGCGGTCGCGGGCGTGCGCATTTGTCACCCAAAGGCAGATCGACCCCAGCAACACGAGCATCAACGAACAAAAAGCGTTGGCGACCATTTCACGCTGCATCGCTGCAAGTTTATTTTTTGTCAAAGAAGTATGGGGAAAAGCCCGAACAAACGATCTATTCATAACTATCGCTGAAAATACAAAGTTGCTCACTGATTAACGGCCTCGCGTTGCTCAATGCGGGGTTGCTCAATTCTTGGTTGTTGGTTAACCGGAAGCGGCTGTTGATTCATGCGCTCCGTGCGTTCGGTACGTTCGGTACGTTTTAAAGCCGCCGCCTGCAACGCGCCAGGATTTGCAAATTGGCGATGTACCAGCAGGTAATCGTTGACACGGATTTCAGACGCGCTGCCATCGGCCAACGCTTGAGCCTGCTTCGCCGGCGTTTGTTGCGCCACGACTGCTGAGGCAACACTCCCCTGCTGTTGTTTAAAAGCGATCACACCAATCGCCGAGACGGTCACCACAGATGCGGCCATGGCTAACGCAAACCGCGTTTTTTGATGGACTGCGGAAGGTTTGGCGCGGCGAACTTGTTGCGCCAAATTGCGGGCAGCAGCCGGCGCAAACACGGTTGGTTCAGCCGCCAATTGTGCAAAAATGGCCTCAGTGGAAACACGACAACGGGTGAGAGTCGAATCAATTGGCGCGGCAACCTGCGTTGTGACGGATGCATTTACGTGAGGCTCTTTTGTCCGCGCAACTGGCCTCGCATCTGCCGTCACCTGCGGAATCGCCTGTGGCGTCGAATCCTGCATCACTTGCCCACGCAGAGCATCGCCAATCAAGTGATAGCAATCCCAATCGCCGCGCTGCGAATCATTTTGCCCCAGGGCCTTAATGACTGCCAACGCGTCGTCGCGCGTCAGCTCGCCGTCCATTAACGCCGATAATTTTTCGTTGCGGGTGTTGCCAGTGTTGCTCGTATTTGCCATTACCATCTCCTGTCTTGCGACGTATCTAGCTGCGGCCGCAATTGCTCGGCAACCGCTTCTCGCGCACGGAATATGCGTGATCGTACCGTACCAATCGGACAATCCATAATCTGTGCAATCTCTTCGTAACTCATGCCTTCGATTTCCCGCAGCGTAATCGCGGTGCGCAATTCCTCTGGCAACGCATCAATAGTTTTATTAACGATCTGACCAATCTGCTTTGACATCAGTTCCGCATCCGGGGTTGCAACATCGCGCAGCCCGGTTGCATCTTCAAATCCCTCCGCCTCTTCCACGTCAAATTCAGTGGTCGTCGGTGCGCGCCGGCCCTTGGTCACCAAATAGTTCTTGGCGGTATTGATCGCGATGCGATAGAGCCAAGTGTAGAACGCACTATCGCCCCGGAAATTTGCCAACGCGCGGTAAGCTTTAATAAACGCTTCCTGTGAAATGTCTTCTACCTCGGCATGGTCGCGAACGATGCGCGATAACAAACGCTCCACCTTGCGCTGGTATTTGATGACGAGCAATTCAAACGCTTTTTTATCGCCTGCCTGTGCCCGTTCGACTAACTGTTGATCGACTTCGCGATCACTCATCAATGACTTTCCCTGAACGATAAAATCAGCCACATTGCTGGTGGCGCCTGCGCTGGCTGCTTTAGCTGTTTTGACGGCTTCAGCTTTGGTCTGCGTCAACCGCACGGACTTGGAAACGACGGCACTGATTCTTGCACCAAAACCTTTGGCGCTGTTGTTAATCTTGGCATTGCTTTTGCCTGCGTTTTTGCCAACCGCGATCGCATTCGCCATACCAGGATGAATCGCCAACCCGTCAGGTATTATAAACGTCATGTCTGTCGTTGCTGTCATGCTTGCTCTCCTGTGTTGTGGAATGCGCCTTTTGCTGCTACTCGCATTGAGAGCAACGGTATTGAATTTTCGTCGGCATTCCACACGTTTGAATCTTTAACTTAATAAAAAATACCCTTTTACTTATTTCTATTACTTTTGTGTGACAAATCTGCGGGCCAATAGTTCCCGAACGCTGCTCTTACTCGGTCTAGCGCCATCATTTAAATTTTTACTGCTAATTTCTGCTATTTTGGAGCAGTTTTATTGAAACCTTTTCCCAACGAACAAAAAATGAAAAACTACGATGTATTAATTATTGGTTCAGGCTTGGCGGGCATGTCGCTTGCCCTCAGGCTAGCGGAAACACAAAAAGTTGCGCTATTAACAAAACATGAGCTTTTGGATGCCGCCAGCGCTTGGGCGCAAGGCGGGATCGCAGCGGTGTTGAGCGACGACGATTCCGCTGAAAACCATATACGCGACACCCATGTTGCAGGTGCAGGCTTGTGCAAAGACGACGCAGTGCGCTTTGTAGTGGAGCATGGCCGCGAGGCGGTTGAATGGCTGGTCAACCAAGGTGTGCCGTTTACCCGCGACGACGAAAACCACGCCGAGCTGCACCTCACCCGCGAGGGTGGGCATTCGCACCGGCGCATCGTTCACGCAGCGGACGCGACTGGCCGCGCCGTTCAAAAAACGCTGGTTTCGCAACTCAAAACGCATCCGAATATTGAGGTGCTGGAGCACCACATTGCGGTGGATCTCATCACCAGCAAACGGCTTGGGCGCCATGCCGGAAGCCCCGAAACTGCTGAAAACCGCTGTTACGGCGCGTATGCATTGAACAACAAAACCGGCCGCGTCCATACTGTTGCCGCCAAATTTACCGCACTTGCCACTGGCGGCGCGGGCAAGGTTTATCTATACACCACCAATCCCGATGTCGCCACGGGCGATGGCGTCGCAATGGGCTGGCGGGCGGGATGCCGAGTGGCAAATATGGAATTTATGCAGTTCCACCCAACCTGCCTCTACCATCCTGCCGCCAAATCGTATTTAATTACCGAGGCCGTCCGCGGCGAAGGCGGCTTGCTCAAATTACCCGACCCGAACGACAAATCCAAGCCCGGCGAACGATTCATGCCTGCGCATGATGAGCGCGCTGAGCTGGCGCCGCGCGACATCGTGGCCCGTGCCATCGATTATGAAATGAAAAAGCGCGGCATCGATTTTGTTTATCTTGATATTTCGCACAAGCCTGCTGATTTTTTAAAATCACACTTTCCGAATATTTATGAAAAATGCCTTACTCTCGGTATCGATATCACCAAAGATGCGATTCCGATTGTGCCCGCCGCCCACTACACTTGCGGCGGTTTGGTGACTGATCTAAGAGGGCGAACAGATGTCGATAACCTCTACGCGATTGGTGAAGTCTCCTGCACCGGCTTGCACGGCGCAAACCGCCTGGCGAGCAATTCGCTGCTTGAATGTTTGGTATTTTCAGAAGCGGTCATGACCGATATACAGGCCGCACCAACCGTCGATTTTCCGGTTTTGCCGGCGTGGGACGAAAGCCGGGTCACCAATGCCGACGAGGAGGTCATCATCTCGCACAATTGGGACGAACTGCGCCGCTTCATGTGGGATTACGTCGGCATTGTCCGCACCGATAAACGGCTGGAACGCGCGATGCATCGCATCAACTTATTGAAAGATGAGATCCACGATTACTACGCCAATTTTCGCGTCACCAATGATTTGATTGAGATGCGCAACCTGCTGCAAACCGCCGAACTAATCGTGCGTTGTGCGGTTGAACGCAAGGAAAGTCGTGGGCTGCATTACAGCGCCGATTACCCGAAAATGTTGGAATTGGCGAAGGACACGATTTTGGTGCCTTAGTCTTACATTTTGGGATTTTATTTTGATATTTTTATGCGGACAAGCCAACTTTTACATAGCGCCGGCAAGATGAGTTGTTCGCCGCAAACGAATCGCATCTAACAATAAAAACTATACAACAAAACCAACAAAATGACCGCTCTCTACAACACAACGCAAATCCGCCAAATCGAAGCGGCGCACACCGAGGCGCATCCCAAGGTTTCGCTCATGCAACGCGCGGGTGAAGCCGTGGCAGCGCAGGCAATCAAGCTTCTCCATAATCGCAAAAAAGCTGTACTGGTTCTGGTCGGTGCTGGCAACAACGGCGGCGATGGATGGGTTGCGGCGCGGGCTTTGCAAAAACAACAAAAACAACAAAAGCACAAAATTAACGTGACGGTATTGGCGCTGGGCGAGCAAATACACAAAGACGCAGCCGCTAAAAAAGCATACGGCGAATATAAAACTGCAAAGGGCATCATTGCCTCGGAAGCCGCTCCAGTGCTGGGCTTTGACAATGACTACGGCTTGATTATTGATGGCATTTTTGGCATCGGTTTGGTTGCCAAAGCAAACAAAAAATCATCCGCCAAATTTACCGAAACCATCCGCGCGGCAAACGCACTCAGCGCGAAGCGCAACATTCCCGTTTTGGCGATCGACATCCCATCAGGGCTGATTGCCGATACCGGCGAGGCCTTGGGTGAACTCTCGGACGATTGCATCCATGCCACCACCACCATCACTTTTCTCGGCGCAAAGCCGGGCTTGTACACTGCCGATGGTGTTGATTGCTGTGGTGAGATCATCATCGATTCGTTAGGTGTTGAGTTGGAGTTGCCAATGCTATTGAGCACCGGCGCACTGCTGACAGAACCCAATTGCGCCGCCCTCGTTCTGCAACGCCGCCGTAACTCGCATAAAGGCAGCTACGGCAACGTTGGTATCATCGGCGGCGCCGACGGCATGGTGGGTGCTGCCGTACTGGCCGCCCGCGCCGCATTGCACATGGGGCCGGGTAAAGTTTATGTTGGACTCATGGCGAAGGCAGACATGGCTTTCGATGCGATCAACCCAGAGATCATGGTGCGGCCTGCGGAAGATTTAGCGATCGATCCCGCCATCACGGCATTCGCAGTTGGCATGGGGATGGGGATGGTCGGGATTGCCAAAAAGCGTAACGCCGCCAAAACCATCATGGCAAACGTGATGACAACCGCGGCGGCGAATGGCCGATCTGTGCTGATCGATGCGGACGCCTTGCAATTGATTTCGCTACCGGCCTCGCAGCGGAAAAAAACATCAACCTCTAGCTCTGGAGCAGCTTTACAAGCAAAACCGTCCCGAAACGCCCATTCTGCCCCGAGTTTAAGACAAACATTAGTGTTAACACCCCACCCCGGCGAAGCCGCGCGTTTGCTCAATATCGCCACTGCCGACGTGCAAAAAAACCGTATCGGTGTGGCGCTTAAAATCGCCGAATTAGCCGATGCAATCGTCGTCTTAAAAGGTGCGGGAACCGTCATCGCCACGCCGCCCATCGACGGACAATCCGGTCGCTATTTCATCAACACTACGGGCAACCCCGGCATGGCATCCGGCGGCATGGGCGACGCACTATCGGGCATGATCGCGGCGTTCATGGCGCAGGGCTTGTCGGCCCTCGACGCCGCAAAATTAGGCGTATATTTACACGGCGCCGCTGCCGATGCAGCCTGCCATCACGGCATGGGGCCAAATGGTTTGACAGCGTCCGAAGTCATTTTTGAAGCAAGGTCACTGCTGAATTCTGGATTGGCGGATCATCACGATTAAGCGATTCGGCATTAGTGGCGAGGGCAGCGCGATGAGCGCGCCAAAGTTGAGTCGGTAGGGTAGGTATGAGGACGTTATGAAGACGTTATGAGGACGTACGGCGCAATTTGATACTTTGCAGTAAATTTTGATGGGCCGAAGCCTGAAAATAATATGCGCGTAAACGTAAATTTGAATAGGAATATGTGATGGGCGACTACATTTTGTTCATGCACGGTGACGTAAACGATCGCCCGATGGCGGGTGACGGCGAAAGATGGAATACTTATTTGTCCATGCTCCGCCAGAGTGAGCACTTTACCGGCGGCAGCTCGATTAAAGTGGGGTGGAGCGCGAATCGATCAGGCACCGCGAAACCGCCCAGCGGCATCACCGGCTTCATCCAAGTCAGAGCAGCCAATATCGAGGAGGCCAAATTATTTTTGAAGGGCAACCCGGTCTATGACGCTGGCGGCACGGTGGAAATTTGCGAATTGGTACGTAGTTAACGTTATCGCACTTACGTTTCCAGTTGCACTTACGCTTCCGGTTGCACTTAATATATCAATCGCAACGACAGCGCTGCCTAAACTAAGACTCTCCGTTCGCTATTCCCTCACCATTCCCTCACCGCTCCCTCTCCACTCGCCCACCCCTCGCTTCCCACGACTTCTCTGCCTAACCATAAATGAATTGATAACCGCAAAATGATTACCCGTCACTTACCCCTGGCTAAATCCTTTTTCATATTTGCTTGTGCAGCTTTTCTGCTGCCCTGTGTCGCCGCAGCCGAACCGCTAACGCTGGAACGAATCCACAGCGACCCGGCACTTTCCGGACCGATGCCGCGCAAAGTACAGGTCTCGCCGGATGGGGCGCGCGTGACATTTTTGCGGGGCCGTGAAGACGACCAATTTCAGCTCGACCTCTGGGAATTTAATTTGCAAGACAAGGCCATGCGTCGCTTGGTCGATTCCAAAAAACTGCAACCAAAAGAGACAATTTCAGATGAAGAAAAAGCCCGCCGTGAGCGGCAACGCACCGCCAGCTTTCGCGGTATTGTTGACTATAGTTGGTCCAAAGACAGCAAGCGTTTGTTAGTACCATTAGCGGGCGATTTATATGTGATTGAAGTTGCCGCACCCGATAGCGGCAAGCGCATCGCCACCGGCAATGTGATCGACGCCAAGGTCTCGCCGCTGGGTAAATATGTCTCGTATGTGCGCGAGCAAAATTTATTCGTCGTTGATATTGCCAGCGGCTTGGAACGCCAGCTTACTAAAGACGGCGCGGGCACGATCCACAACGCAGAAGCGGAGTTTGTTGCGCAAGAAGAAATGGATCAAAGTAGCGGCTATTGGTGGGCGCCCGATGATTCTGCGATCGCCTTTAAACGCTATGATGAATCACCCGTCCCCATCGCGCGCCGCTTTGAAATTTATGCGGATCGCACTGAAGTAGTCGAGCAACGCTACCCTTATGCCGGGGCTAAAAATGTGCTGGTCTCGTTGCATATTGTCAGCTTGGCTGACGGCAATATTCGCGCGGTTGATTTGGGTGCGGAGACCGATATTTATTTGGTTCGCGCTGACTGGAGCAATCGTTTAAAAGATGTCGCGCCGCAGCTAATTTTCCAACGCCAATCGCGCAATCTACAGCGCCTCGATTTAATTGCGGTTGATCCGGTCACGCTCAAACAGCGCACGCTCTTGACTGAAACATCAAAAACATGGGTGAACTTGCATGATGATCTGCGCTTTTTGGAAAGCCACAACGCCTTTATCTGGGCATCCGAGCGCAGCGGGCGCAAGCATCTTTATTTAGTTGATCTTGATGGCAAAATCTTGCATCCCATCTCGGCTGGCGAATGGGGCATCGACAAGCTTTTAGCCGTTGACGAGAAAGCGGGGCAGGTTTATGTGGAGTCAAATCGCGATGCGATTATCGATAAGCAAGTTTACGCACTAGCGCTTGACGGCAGCACTGCAAACAAGCCGGTACGAATCACAAAAGCCGACGGGTGGCACGAAGCGAAATTCGCCACCAACGGCAAGCTCTTTGTCGATACGTGGTCAGACCCAAAACATCCGCCGCAGGTGAGCGTCCGCCGCCCTGACGGAACGCTGGCGGCTTGGCTTGAACAGAACGAATTAACTGCCAAACACCCCTATCACCCCTATCTGGCTAACCATTTGCCAATCGAATTTGGCACCCTCACCGCCGCCGACGGCCAGACGCTGCATTATTCGATGATCAAACCGCCGGGCTTCATCTCAAACAACGCAAACAACGCAAAAATCGCAAATAGCAAAAAACGCTACCCCGTTTACATCCACGTTTATGGCGGCCCTCATGCCCAGCTCGTGACGCGACACTGGGGCGGATTTTTTGAGCAATACATGGCGCAGAAAGGCTACATCGTCTTCACCCTCGACAATCGCGGATCATCAAGGCGGGAACGTAAATTTGAAGATGCGCTTTACTTGAACTTAGGCAAAGTTGAAGTCGCAGACCAACTCGCGGGCATCGATTGGTTAGCGAAGCAAAGCTATGTCGATGCTAAAAAAATAGGCGTATTCGGCTGGAGCTACGGCGGCTTCATGTCCGCACGTTTGCTCGCGCAAGGCTCCAATAAAATCGCCGCCGGTGTCATCGGCGCGCCCGTCACCGATTGGAGCCTCTACGACACCTACTACACCGAACGCTTCATGGGACAACCAAAAGAAAACGCAGAAGGCTACAAACAAAGCAGCGTGTTTACACATTTAAACGGACTACGCTCTCCGCTGCTGCTTATACACGGCATGGCCGACGACAACGTACTCTTCACCAATTCCACCAAGCTGATTAGCGAACTCACCTCACGCGGAATTTTATTTGATTTGATGACCTATCCCGGGGCCAAACATGGCTTTGCGACCAAGGCGAATAAGCTGCATCGTGATCGGACGATTGAGGCGTTTTTTGGGAAGCATTTGATGGGGAAATGAGTGGAAGGTAGTGAGGTGCGCCTCGCGCGTGAGGAAGTGAAAAGATAAGGGATTTTTTGGGCAGCGCGCAGGTGCACACCGAACAAAAGCCCCAAACTCAAGCACTGGCGCGGCTCTTCAGGCATTCTGTACTTCGGGCATGAGCCGCGTAGTTTGCGGCGAAGCGCGCCGACCATCAGCATCCGCGTGGGCACACTTCGTTTTGCCCACCCTACACTCACTGGCGCGGCGTTCGGAGGATTTTCAATGACGGCAACCAACCGCAGTCGGCTATCAACAGAAGTCACAACAGTCGCATGCGATCATCCCGTGCGAGTCGCCGAGCAACGCAGAAGCGACAGGAGTTTTCCGCGAGGACTGTCTGAGGAGCGCGCCACGATCATCGCCTTTTGACGCAAATTTATTCGCGCGACGAGTTCCGCAGCGGCCTGTCGCTTCGAGTAGCGCAGGGGATTTTTGTTGCTGGTTTATCGCAACAAAAACGACGAACCCGGGGCTGCTTTTCTTTGGTTACTTCTCTTTTGCAGAAGCAAAAGAAAGTGACTTGCCGCCGGGCTACCCCCGGCCTCGTTGCGTTATGCAAGCACTACTTTTTTTGAACCACCGACCCGGAATCCGTTTCCCTCCTTGCCGGGATACGATTTCTAAGAGTACCGAATCAAACAAATCGTCACCCGCTAAATTCGACTCGATAAACTTTTTCGCCAGCATTCCAATAAGACTCGGCATGACGCACACGGATTTTCTGCTGCGCAGAGTCCCCAATTGTGTCGCCATCCTTTATGACCGGACCTTTCTTAATGAGGTATTGGGTGGTGTTTAAGATGAGACCCAAGAGATCCACTCCCGGCATGGGTGCATTTTTCGTTTCTATTTCCATAAGCTTAAAATCTTTGAGACCTTGGGTTGAAAGAGAAAAATTACCGGTTGACTCTTTACTAAGCCGGTAACTTATCCAAAGCGTCGCAGGAATATTCTCACGAGACACGCCTGCGCTTGCTTTGAGAAACGTTTCACGAGACTGGAGGCTATCACCCCAATAAGTTGCGACGGCATTCGACTCTTCTAACATGGCACTAATTATCTTGGTCTGCAATACCGCCGATCCGAGCTTATCAAGATCAGTCGCCATGAGAACTACTAGGAAGTGAGCTTTGTGATCCTTGATCGTATTGCACGCATCGCGCCAATACCATGCGGCGCGACAAACTTCCTGAAGTTCACCTTTGGGGACGGGCCTGTCTATTAGCGAAATCATTGCTGTCCCACCAGCTACTCGAAGAACAACAATCCCTTTGCCGGGCTCGATGCCAGTGAATCGTTCCTGCACGGTTAGTTTTTTCCGAAGAGCAGCGGCAAAGCGCTCGGGATCTAACGGTTTAGCATCGGAAAGAATGACACTAGCTATCCAATCAGTTTTAACATTCTGCGAAAAAACGTCGAAAGAAACAAGTGCAAGGAGTACGAGGAAAATATGGCGAATGGACAGGCTCAAAAAAGCGGACACCATAAGTTGAGATTTTAAGCTGCTTTCTTCAATTGCTGGTCGTACCATTGTTTTTCAAAATCAGTCGGTGACTGATTGTTGATTTTTGAATGTCTTCTGACATTGTTGTAGAAGAC
>JBBRAM010000021.1:0-69762 GCA_038206765.1 Burkholderiales bacterium
TGCTATTGCCGCGACTGACAGTGCAGGCGGTGTGCGATGGAAAGAGAACTACACGCCGTTTGGCGACAGAGCGGTGAAAGACCCGTTGAGCTTGAATAACCGGCAGTGGTTTGGCGGGAAGCCGGTGGATCGGGATACGGGCTTGTCGGACTTTGGAGCGAGACAGTATGATCCGGTCATTGGACGATTCATGGGCGTGGATGCAGTTGGGTTCCAACAAGGAAACCTGCATTCATTCAACCGTTTTGGTTACGGGAATAACAACCCTTATCACTTTGCTGACCCTGATGGAAATTCACCGCTCGATATTGGCTTCCTGATATGGGATGTGGGAAGACTTGGCTTAGCGGTTTACAGCGGTGTAGGTGTTGGTGCAGCATTGGTTGATGTGGCGATTAGCTCGGCTGGATTAATTAGCCCGGTGCCTGGAACCGGCTTGGCAATTAAGGCAGTACGTGCGTCGCATGCGGTCGAGTTGGCGCGCGGCGCAGAAAAAGCGTCTGAAGCTGTTTATACCGGCTCAAAACTTGCCAAGAATATGGCCGAGGCAGGTAACGGTGTTGTAAAGGGCGTTGAGGAGGCACACCATATTGTTGCGCAAACAGCAAGCGCTGCGGAGCCTTCGCGTAAAATTTTAGCAAAACATGGCATTGATATTCATGCTGCTGAGAATGGGGCAGCAATGGCCAAAGAATCTCATCAGGGTTTGCATACAGGTGAATACTATCGAAAATTAAATGAAAAGCTTGTGAAGGCAGACAGTGGACGCAATGCAAAGAAAAAGGTCGAAGGTGTGCTGAAGGACTACCAATCAACATTGCAAGGGTTGTAATTGACATGAAACGAGAAAATATTTGGCGCTTTGAGACTTCGTCTCGTAAGTATTTAAGTGTATCGCCGGACGATCTAGATGATTTAAAAGGCATTTTCTGTGGAGTGAATATTGCCAATAATTGGAAGCCACCAGCAATACACATTTTAGGGAAATCCAAAAAAATTGGCGACTTTATAGGCTGGAGTGGTGCACCATTAGTCACGAAAAAAGCTCGAAACGCTTTGGAACCGATTTTGGGAGGGTATGCGCAATTTCTACCATTCCACGCAATAAAAAACAAAGAAATTTTTGTAATGAATGTAATCCGCGTTGAACACGACTTTTTAGATATTGCTAAATCGAAAATCCTCTACGTAGGTCCTGAACCTCAAAGCCCGGTTGCACTGCATATCGCAATTTTTAAGCCGCAGCTGCCGAAAGTACTGCCGCCGATTTTTAAGGTCATCATGCCTCCCGATGAAGTTTCAAGTGAAATTTTTGTGACTACGGCATTTGCAGATATCGTAATTGAACATCAACTAACTGGTATCGAATTAGCTGATCCAAGCGTACATTCATTAAAAGCAACGCTCACAGGAAAATCTCAAAATGTGGTTCAGGGAGTGCCAGATTAAATTGCTTCAAACGCCACGCTATCTCCTTGGGTTAAAGTGCGCTTGGAATTGCAAAAAGTCGGATAAAAATACTTTTTGTTATTCAGGATGACATTTTGCACGATAAAATGCCATTGTCAATAGATTTATTTCATTTTAAGTATCTTTTTTTCATTTAGGAAGACATGGTTCATTGTCATCTTTCTCGGTTGATGGGCGAGCGCAAATTGAAGATCACCGATGTCTCGCGCGAGACTGGTCTGCATCGCAATACGATCACGCTTCTTTATAACGAGACCGCAAGCCGCGTTGATTTAGTGACGATCGATGCGCTCTGCGCATTTTTTGAGTGCCAGATTGGGGAGTTATTTGAATTTGAAAAAGATCAGAGTTGATCCTTTTGGAGGCAAGAGTTTTGCCGCAAATGGAAGTGTCCCGAAGTAGTCGTTAATTATCGAATTGATTAATTTGGTTGTCGTTTTGCAAGTTGTTCCGGCGTCGAAATTAGGCGCGAAGTGCAAGGGTCAAAAACCTGAACGCACAAAGAAGTTCAAGAATCGTTGGGCACGAAATGGGCACCGTTTGGGCACCAACTGGGCACAAAAGAAAAACGGGTTAAGTCTCTTGACTTAACCCGTTGAATTTATGGTGGGCGGTACTGGGATCGAACCAGTGACCCCTGCCGTGTGAAGGCAGTGCTCTACCGCTGAGCTAACCGCCCAATATTATTATTTTCTCACGCCGCGCTGATAGGGTCAACGCAATGTCAATGTTGGCAGCAACGTAATGCTGACATCGGCCAACCGTAGGTAAAGGCGCAATCGCGTATATTGCAGGTCGTTGGGTGAGCCGCACTAAAGTTAACCGCTTCGCCAATCGGGGTGCGGAGACTGCCGTATAATTCACGCGGTTTCTCTCGCACTCAATTCGTAATACGTCAGTGGCGACATTCGCGTAGATTACGTCTCAACCCGTTTGATAATAAATTTTGCGCCGCGCACAGAAGGATTCTCATGAAATTTCGTTTTCCGATCGTCATTATCGACGAAGATTTTCGCTCTGAAAATACTTCTGGTCTCGGCATTCGTGCGCTGGCCGATGCGATTCAGGGCGAAGGAATGGAAGTGCTGGGCGTTACCAGCTATGGCGATCTTTCGCAGTTTGCGCAGCAGCAATCGCGGGCGTCAGCCTTTATTTTGTCAATTGACGACGAGGAATTTACGCCAGGTCCCGAGCTTGATCCGGCCGTGCTGAATCTGCGCAAATTTATTGAAGAAATTCGCTTTAAGAATTCCGAAATCCCGATTTATTTATATGGCGAGACGCGTACCTCGCGTCATTTACCAAACGACATTTTGCGCGAGCTGCACGGCTTTATTCATATGTTTGAAGACACGCCCGAATTTGTGGCGCGGCATATTATTCGTGAGGCCAAATCGTATTTAGACTCGTTGGCGCCGCCGTTTTTCCGTGCGCTGGTAAATTACGCGCAGGACGGTTCGTATTCATGGCATTGCCCGGGCCACTCCGGTGGCGTGGCATTTTTGAAGTCACCCATTGGGCAAATGTTCCATCAATTTTTTGGCGAAAACATGCTGCGTGCCGACGTTTGCAACGCGGTGGAAGAGTTAGGCCAATTGTTGGATCATGACGGCCCGGTGGGTGCATCTGAGCGCAATGCGGCACGGATTTTTAATGCCGATCACTGCTTCTTCGT
Source organism: Burkholderiales bacterium (assembly GCA_038206765.1). Lineage (GTDB taxonomy): Bacteria > Pseudomonadota > Gammaproteobacteria > Burkholderiales > Usitatibacteraceae > UKL13-2. The sequence goes on from JBBRAM010000021.1 coordinate 3,146, forward strand.
GACCAACGGCACATCGACCTCAAACAAAATGGTCTGGCACGCGAACGTTGCGCCAGGCGATATTGTGATCGTGGATCGTAACTGCCATAAATCGATTCTGCACGCCATCATCATGACCGGTGCGAATCCGATTTTCTTGATGCCAACGCGTAATCATCTGGGCATTATCGGGCCAATTCCGCTGTCTGAATTTTCGGCAGAGAGTATTCAGAAAAAAATTGCCGCAAATCCGTTTATTAAAGATAAAAAAGCTAAGCCGCGCATCCTGACCATCACGCAATCGACTTACGACGGCGTGTTGTATAACGTAGAGACTCTCAAAGAAACACTAGCCGGGCAAGTTGAAACCTTGCACTTTGATGAGGCCTGGCTTCCGCACGCGACCTTCCATGATTTTTATAAAAACATGCACGCGATTGGCAAGGATCGCCCGCGCTCTAAAGAGGCATTGATTTACGCTACCCATTCGACTCATAAATTGCTCGCTGGTATTTCCCAAGCGTCACAAATCATTGTCCAAGATTCCGATACCCGTAAGCTGGATCGACACGCCTTTAACGAGGCGTATTTGATGCACACCTCGACTTCGCCGCAATACGCGATTATCGCCAGTTGCGACGTGGCCGCTGCAATGATGGAGCCACCCGGCGGCACCGCGCTGGTTGAGGAATCAATTGCCGAGGCGCTCGATTTCCGCCGCGCCATGCGCAAGGTCGACGATGAATTCGGCAAAGATTGGTGGTTCAAGGTTTGGGGCCCTGAAAAGTTGTCCGAAGAGGGCGTTGGTGCGCAAAGTGATTGGGTGCTCAAGGCAAATGAAAAATGGCATGGCTTCGGTAATTTAGCACCAGGCTTTAACATGCTCGACCCGATAAAATCCACCATCGTCACGCCCGGCTTGGATGTATCCGGCAAGTTTGCCAAGACCGGTATTCCGGCCTCGATTGTGACCAAATTTTTAGCTGAGCACGGCGTAATTGTCGAGAAGACGGGCCTCTATTCATTTTTCATCATGTTTACCATCGGCATCACCAAAGGCCGTTGGAATACGCTGCTCACTGCACTACAACAATTCAAAGATGATTACGACCGCAATCAACCGATGTGGAAAATCCTGCCCGAGTTCGTCGCTACCCAGCCACGCTACGAGCGTATGGGGCTGCGCGATTTGTGTCAGCAGATACACGATATGTACAAAGCCAACGACATTGCGCGGCTCATCACGGAGATGTACACCTCCAATATGGAACCGGCAATGACGCCCGCTGATGCGTTTGCCCGCATGGCGCATCGTGATATCGATCGCGTGGAGATCGAGCAACTAGAGGGCCGCATTACAAGCGTACTGCTGACGCCTTATCCACCCGGCATTCCGCTGCTGATTCCCGGCGAGCGATTTAATAAAACTATTGTGCAATACCTTAAATTCGCCCGCGAATTTAACGCTAACTTCCCCGGATTTGAAGCCGATATTCACGGCTTGGTTGAAGAGAAAAATGATGGTAAGTTAGTCTATTACGTCGATTGTGTGCGGCAGCCCACCTGAGCGGATACGAGATGCAAGCATTAATTGTCGAAGATGATGACGCCGTCGTTGAGCACATGCAATTTTGCCTTAAGCGGCACGGCTATACGGTCGCAGTCGCGCGCAATGGCGTAGCTGCGCTTGATCTTTGCCAAAGTCAGTATTTTGATTGGATTGTTTGCGACATCATGCTGCCGCGGCTCAATGGCATCAGCTTTCTTCGCAGCGTAAAGCGGTTACTAGCCGACACTTCGACGCGTATTCTCGTGATCTCATCAATGGATGATTACGATCTGAAAGCAGAGGCGCTCGCGGTCGGCGCTGAAGACTTTCTGCTAAAGCCGGTGACGGCACAAATGCTCGCTAATGCACTCAACAAGCCGATACCAGTGGCAAAATAAAATTGCATTCTAACAATGCGTGCGCATCGTCCGTTATCGGTACTGCCCAAGAAAAGTAGCCTTCCCATTTGACGCGCATTGCATTGCAGTGCCTTGATTTGAAGTGCCGTGCTCTCACGCGCATCGTGCTGCGTTGTGCCTCAATATCGCGCACCCTCGTTGCTATCATCGCATCTGCAAAAATTAGCGAGTGAGTCAGTTCCCTAGCGGTTAGCGCGTAACGGCTGGCTAGCGCTTGCCGCTCGCAATGCAGCGACAAAGATGCTGTCGCTAGGGTGAGGCGTGCAAAGCTGACGTTAACAATTTCAGCGCCGACTGTCGGCTTCCGGGTTGGTTTATCGTTTGCCCGCGCCACGTTCGTCAAAGTGCTGCCATACGGTTCTATTAGGGTTTCTTTTTTGCGACAAAACTGTTGCAAATTGCGCTTGCACGTTGCGTGGATGACCAGTTTTTCGAGCCAAAACTAAACCTAAATTTTTGGCAAGTGACGCAGACTTTCACCTCGAAGGCGCGTCCTTTATCCGCCCCCGCATTCATCTGCATTCCAATATACGAATTCCGCAAACTATCGGTTTACCGTTGAGCGTATCGGCGCGGATCGCTACAGTTCGATCGTCCCCGCTCAATCAGGCTGAAAACGCGGCCGCAACGGAGGACAAAAAGGCCCACGACAGGAACAACTAAGCGAGGCTCCCTATCCATCGTTCAAACCTAAAGTGAGATATTTATGCAAAATTTTATCCGTATGACAACCATCAGCACGACGCTAAGTACTGCTATTGTTTGCGCATTGATCAGCTCTGCCAACGCCGAGCCGGTGAAAGTGGAGGCTGAGGGCATCAACGCATTAGCGGTACTAGAGGTTCGATCGAGTTCACAATCGAGCAAAAAAATGAACGCGCTTTTTAAACAGGCGCGCGGCACGTATTTATTTGATCAAGACGACCGCTCGATTACGTTGTATCGCGATGGCAGCCAGTTTTACGCCGAAATCAGTGGGAAACCCAGTATTGAGGTCGCTCCAACCGACGCATTTACGTTCGCCTCTAAGAATGGCGAATTAGAACTCGTCTTTAAGGAGCAGATTAACGGCCTAATAAATAACATCGTCGTTAGAATGCCGAAGGAAAAAATGCAGGTTGCGTTGCGGTAACTTGAAATATCGCAACAGATGTACAACGCGCAGGAACCAACATCTACAGCGGTCTCTAACGCGCTTCAATTCTCGCCCGCGCATGAGCGCGGGCGCATTGCTAACGCATAGTGCATAGCGCATAGTGCATAGCGCATCGGTTTCAAATTGCGCGTGGGTATCGAGCGTGGTGACCTGTAGCGGGCTAAGAATTTGGCGAATGTGGCTTTCTAATCGATGATAGGGTTAGATAGACCTCGTTGTGCGAGCTCGATCTGTTGCTGCCCTGCTTTCACATCGGCACACCTATTTTTAAATTTATCGGACAGTCTTGGTATGCAGTGTCAGATGAGTTGAAATCGCTCTGAAGCCGCTTACCATCTATCTCAGCCGTCGGAAAATAAATGCAGCCTCTGCGCAATTGAATTGTCAAGGCTCCACATTCACATATCCCGCCGGCACGGCACCAGCGTTATTGAATATGGCCGGTGTAGCAGGCGTATTGCCATTCATGAGCCACACCACGAGCGTGCCGTCCGATTTTTGCCAAACGATATCCATGGTGTTGTTCCCATCAAAATCACCCGAGGCAAAGAACGTCCAATCGGCGGGCGTAGTCGGCAAATCAATTTCAGCCAAGACCGTGATGCCATCCATCAACCATGCTTTGACATTGCCCTGCGCATTGCGGAACAACAAATCACCTTTGCCGTCACCGTTGATATCGCCAAGCTTAAACAAGACGTAGCCCGGCGGCACCACGCCGATCTTTTGGTTACTCCACGTCCGGCCGCCTTTGCCCATCAACGCGCGGATATCATTGCCCGGGCTGACCCAAACAATATCAGCGAGGCCGTCCGCATTAAGGTCGGTCGAACCAATTAGATTCCACGACAGCGGTGCACCACCGCGGTGTTTGACTTCGTTCACGTTCACGTTTGCTGTCGAGATCCCTGTTGCACCCTCCATAAACCACGCAAAGGTCACGCCAGAATCGTTGGTGCCCGGTTTGAGGTAGCGCCACAAAATATCGGATTTGCCATCACCATCAAAATCGCCTACGGCTTCGACAGCCCAATCGAGCTTGGTGCTGCGCGGAATCGAAGCCCCGACAGTCGGAATCGAAAGGTCAACCCGCACCTGACCGGCAGCATCACGAGAAACAATGCCAGTCTTGCCGCTGCCCGTGAAGTCGCCGAGACCAAGAATGTCCCATCCCGTACCCAAATCAAGCACCGGCGTGAAGTTGATCGCACTGCCATTCCAACGCCCAACCTGCAAACCCGCGGCGGGGTTCGGCGTATTGCTGCCAACGGCTGCCGGTGCGTGGATCAGGATATCGGCATAGCCGTCACCATCAACGTCAACCATTTGACGCCTGCTGATCGGGATCGTGTGAACGATAAAACGTGCCGATGCAGATGGCAGACTCGGACCAACCGTGGATAGTGCCAATGCTTGGCAAGTGTAGATTTTCTCGGTGGGTACATTTTGCAGCAAGATCGTTAGCCCCGAAAATGTGCGCGACAGCGTATTACCAATGGCATCGCTACAGCTCAACTGATAACCAGTGATGGTTACACCGCTGACTGCCTGCGAGCCAGTGAACGAACAGTTCACATCGGTGCCAGTCGCAATGGCGCATGCCAGATTAGTTGGCGCAGTTGGTGGCGGCAATACAGCCGGTGGCGGTGGCACAATAGCGGCGAAGCTGGCAATAACTGTGCAGCTCACCGCGACCGCATTAGTCGTATAGGTCGAACCCACCAAGGAACCGCCACAGGTACCACCAACGGATGCGGTGAAGCCTGCATTTGGCGTAACGGTGAAGACGCTGGTTACCCCGGAAGCTACTATCTGCGCGGTGTTTGGGCTAATGGTGCCGTTTGCGCCAGCGCTTGGCGTGACTGAAAAGGTAACCGGTGGGATTGCCACAAACGAGGCGATCACGGTGCAATTGGCAACAATGGCATTAGTCGTATAGGTCGAACCCACCAAGGAACCGCCACAGGTACCACCAACGGATGCGGTGAAGCCTGCATTCGGTGTAACGGTGAAGACGCTGGATGCCCCGGAAGCCACTACCTGCGCGGTGTTTGGGCTGATGGTGCCGTTAGCGCCAGCGCTTGGCGTTATGGTAAATGTCGATGGTAGAGCTAGGCTGCTGACCACAATCAAACCATCAACGAACGCGGCGGCGGCATAATTTGCGTTACCCAATTGATCGGCGCGAACGATACACGTGCCCGCAACCCCTGTTAGTGTGACCAGCGCACCATTGATGCCGCTGGTTGTGCAAATGCCAATATTTTTAGAAGCAAACGTAACGGGGTTATTTGAGCCGCCACCGCTTGCGGACACTGTGAATGGCGCGGCAGTTGTCAGAAGACTAGCCGGTGGGCTTGGGTTAAACGTGATGGTTTGTGTCGCGAGCACTGGCGCAAAAGTCGCCTCGTATGCGCCGATATCGAGCGCGCCCGGTCGTCTAGTTGCGGACGTGGGAATCACTGAAGGCGGAGTTGGACTCACTAGCGAGAGCACGTTGAGATTGGCTAATATGCTGCCCGCATTGGTCAGTGGCGAGAGCGCAGTAGGGCGATAATCATGTGCCGACTCGTTTACGAACGCCGGCATATTATTTGCGCCAATATTGGTATTCCAGCCATTGATCAATACACTGGGCAATTTATGGCCCAGCCAGAACTGTCCCGTGTTTGGTCCGACCCAGTTATTCGCCAAATTGACGGTGCCGATGCCAATCGACATGGCTTGTAGCTTGCCGGGTTTGTTGGGCGTAATGGAAGGCGCATAAAAAATATTGTTTTGTACATCGGCAACGGATACTTGCATCAGCAAATTAAATAGGTATGTTTCTGCATAACCCACTGTCGCCACGGCATCGCCTTTAACAACGACCGTGTTGTTATAGAAGCGCAGTGTTTTTTGGCGATAACTACTATAAACAGCTGTATCACCACCATACGTTACCAAGTTCGCATTTCTAGAACCCGTGGGTGCAACGTCAAATAAATTGCCGTACACATAATCGTTGCCATATGCGGCATCGGCCGCGATTAGTGCGGGCGATCCGGTTGAATTGAGAAGATTGAGCAGGATGTTGCAGTTGGACGTAAAAATATTGTAGCGGACGATGGTTCCCGAGGAACGGTCTTTAAGGCAATCGCCAAATGCGCCGGGGCGAACATCGCCAAACGTGTTGTATTGAAAGATAATGTCGCGCGCTTCGGTGTAGCTATTGTGCTCATGGAAGCCATTGCTGACGTTCGGAATCGGCGGATTGCTATTGTTATATATCCAGTTGCCCTCGACAAGTATGTCTTGCGAAAGCTCGACAATAATGTCGTTTTTCGAGTTAATAAACAATCCATTGCCGCAACTGTGAAGAATGTTATTTTTAATCACCAGATGCGCCGCGGCCTCGACGAATAAGCATGATCCAAATGAGTTATAAACATCTGCCAAGCCTGTCTTTGCGTCTGTGAAAGGCGCGTTGTACTGAACATTGCGGATGTCAAGATTTTCGATGCCAATATAGCCAGCAGGGCCATTGTTGTAATTGTAGCCAAGCTGCGGCCCCACCATTACTAGCCCAAGGTTATACAGCGCTCGTACGGGATTATTGTTGTCGTGGTAGCGCAATGAGCGTGGCGCCTGTCCGGGCAGCGTTTCCATCTGGGTGGCATTGGTTCCGTCGATGATAGGGAGTGCGCCGGTTACGGGGTCAGGCATGCCGATGACCCGCATAAATTGATTCGGTGCAGTCGGCGCTACGTCCGTGCCGGCAGAAATCAGGATCATTTCGTTGTAGGTGCCGTTGTTTGGTTTTGCAAAAATTCTGACGGTGTCGCAGCCTTTAAATTTGCTCCAGGGCAATTGGCCTAGCGCCGAATAAGTTTGCGCTGGGCCGACGTCATAGTAATGAATAGTGGCGCACCCGGACTGGTCGGCGTTCATTGTTGGTGTAAGCGCGCGAGCAGTGGTCCCGGTTGGCGCCGCCAATGCCACGCTGGATATTGAAACGTAGGCCAGCGTTGAGAGGGTCGTTAACAGTAATTTGATCATTTGTAATTCCATCCTGTTTTTTTACAGGCAACGGGCAATATGCCCGGTCCGGTATGCAATGTGGGAGATACCTCTCAGCATTGGCGACGCACTGTCTGCGCCGATTTATGCCGTCAGCAATTAAGTCTTTGGTCACAGCCAGTTTGTTGTTGCGTCGGCTCTGCTGAAATTTTTTCTCAACGTAAAAATACAACAATGAGAGGGGCAGGCAAGCGTTGAGCGAGCCTACACAACAGCTTCTCTGGTACTGAGTCGGACCGGAATCGGTATTGGTTCAATGTATTTTTGCGTGGCGCTGCCGATTTTTTGCGGCCAGTCAACGCAATTTCGATTGAGATTGACGAGGCCGGGGGAGAGTGGAATTCCGCACTTCACGCACAAGGTTTTGCGCTACGGGCAACGAAGACAGAGCTTAGAATTTGTACGCTCTGTTTAAAAATAAATAACTGTCAAATTTGAGAGGTATTTTTAAGTCATCTTCGCTATTCGTGCGGGTATCCGCGCGGCTTTCCAAGCGAAAATGCCCCCAATAGTCCGCCACCGGTAGGGTTTCCCTAAAAATCTGCATTGTTACCCGATGTCATGCAATTTGTGTTGCATGCAATATCAGTTAGCGGTCATCGCCGAATTTGCGCATCTCCGCACCCCGCCCACCTTTAAGAATAAAATAGAGGGTGAAGTCTTTTTAACCAAGCTCATCGTCATTAATCCACTCGATACATTGAACACCAAACAAGAAAGCCAACATGAATAAGCCAGCCGAACACCCTGCCGTTGCGATGCTTCGTAGCGAAATTGAAATCATGATGTCGGACCGTGATGCGCTGCTGCGGGTCGCAGGGGCAGCCGCCAAGTTAGTGGAGATTTTGAACATTGCACGTTTGCCAGTTTCGGCAATTCCGCTGGCCGAGGCGTTGGCGTCTGGCGTGAATGCGCTATCAGAGGATTCGCTTAAGGAAGCGCTGGACGCGCAGAAGCAGCGTGCCTCTTAGCGGTTCCGTTTTGTACGGCTTGGTGAATATTCGCGCATTCAGCTGTCCGATTTTTTGAGCATTGCATGGTTCATTGCATCTTTTGCCCGTAGATCGATTAAGAAGAAGGCTCTGGCGCTCTGAATGGCTGATGCATAACGGCTTTCAACAAGCTTTGATGAGTCACGCCGTGTTTACAATGCAGGCAAACCACTAATAATTTGTCACCACTTCTAAAAATAGCAACCGTTCGAAGCGAGCTTCCTTGAATTCCAACTTTCCGATCCCCGCGCAATACGTGCGGCGTAATGCGCCCGTAGCGAATTTTATTGGCCGCACGGCGATGCGATTGTCTGGCTGGCGCTTCGCGGGTGAGCTGCCGGATTTGCCGAAGTTTGTGATAACGGTCGCGCCGCATACGTCCAATTGGGATTTTGTCATCGGCGTGATGGCCTTGTTTACCCTCGATATTCGGCTTAACTTTATCGGCAAGCACACGCTATTTAGCGGCTTCTTCGGCAGCGTGTTTGGCCGCTGGCTGCGCTCCCTGGGTGGTATCCCTGCAGATCGCACCAAAGCGCATGGCTTAGTGGGCGAAGTGGTCGATGCATTTAAGGCCAACGACCGCATGATTTTGGCGCTATCGCCGGAAGGCACACGCACCTTGAGCAAGGGCTTCAAAAGCGGCTTTTTGCATATTGCGCAGGGTGCCAATGTGCCGATTGTCTTGGCCTATTTTGATTTTCCCAACCGCACGGTCGGCTTCGGCCCCCTCTTCGTGCCGAGTGGTGATGTTGCGCGTGATATGAAAGCGATCCTCGATTTTTATCGCCCCGTTCGTGGCCGCTATCTGAAACAGTGGCAGCAAGAATGACGCTGGCAAATAAAACTGAACATCAAATATCGCCCTTTTTTTGCGCACGCTTCCATGCAATATGTTCGGGTATGGTGCAGTGCAATAAGTGACACGAACCAGTGTGAATTAGTTAAGCGTTTGAAAAATAAAGACAAATAGGAGTTCAAAAAAGTTGGCATGACAAATGCTAATAGACAATTAGCGATGAGCAATCATCGTCAATTTCTCCTCCGAGAGCGGTTTGCCCGATGACCACCAAGTCATCGGGCATTTTTTTGCGCCAGCGCTTTGACGGGCTTGGTGAAGAATAGGTCAACGAAGTGTTTTCGTCGTCAAACCGGAATCCACAGCGCTGGCAATGCGGGTAATCCTCTCAAGACCCGCGCCAGCGAACCATCTTGGACGAGTTGGGTTGCCACCTCTATATCCGGTGCCATGTAACGATCCTGCGGCATGGCGGGGCAGCGGGATCGTAACAACGTGTGCGCAGATTCGATTGCGGAAGAACTTTTCAACGGCCGTAAAAATTCAATCCCCTGCGCGGCCGCGAGAAACTCAATACCAATAATATGCGCCGTATTGGCGATCATTGGCTGCAGGCGGCGCGCGGCGAAGGTTGCCATCGAAACATGATCTTCTTGATTCGCGCTCGTCGGCAAGCTGTCTACGCTCGCTGGATGTGCCAGCGATTTATTCTCGGATGCCAGTGAAGCCGCAGTCACATGCGCGATCATGAAGCCGCTGTTGAGCCCGGCATCGGCGGTCAGGAAAGGCGGCAAGCGCGAGACCGAGCTATCGATCAGCATCGCAATCCGCCGCTCGGCAATCGCGCCCACTTCGGCAATCGCCACTGCCATCGCGTCAGCCGCAAGCGCGACTGGCTCCGCGTGAAAATTGCCGCCGGAAATGAGCATATCGTTCTCGGCAAATACCAGCGGATTGTCGGTGACTGCATTCGCCTCACGCAGCAGCACCAGTGCAGCATGGCGCAGCTGATCCAAACAAGCACCCACCACTTGCGGTTGGCAGCGCAGGCAGTAGGGGTCTTGCACACGATCATCGCCGCTCAAATGCGAATCACGAATCGCGCTACCCGTAAGCAACGCACGATAATATTTCGCCACATCTATCTGCCCCGGCTGGCCGCGCAGCGCGTGGATGCGCGGGTCGAACGGGCCATCGCTACCGCGTGCCGCATCGACGGTCAATGCACCGACAACCAGCGCGGCTTCCAACACCGGCTCGAATGCAAACAGTGCATGCAGTGCTAGGGCAGTTGATGTCTGCGTGCCGTTAATCAGCGCCAAGCCTTCCTTTGCGCCGAGCTTCAGCGGGGCAATGCCGGCTTTCAACAGCAGTGGTGCGGCAGGTTTGCGTTCGCCATCAACGAGCATTTCGCCTTCGCCCATGAGTGCCAACGTCATGTGTGCCAGCGGCGCCAAATCACCGGAAGCGCCGACCGAACCTTGCGAGGGAATGTATGGGATTAACCCCGCGTTGTGAACAGCGAGTAAAGTTTCAATTATCAAGGGGCGCACACCTGAATACCCACGTGCTAGGCTCGCTGCTTTGAGCGCCAGCATCAGCCGCACGACCGGTGGTGCCAATGGCTCACCCACGCCCACGCTGTGTGAGCGGATTAAATTCAGTTGTAGGGTAGCAAGCTGGGCTTGGCTAATGCGCTGGTTGGCGAGCTTGCCAAAACCGGTGTTCACACCATAAACCGGCGCATCGCCTTCGGCAGCGCGTTGCACCACGTGCATGCTCGCGCGAACGCCTGCCCATGCTGCGGGATCAATATTGAGCGTCCGGCAAGTTGTATGGATTGCTTGCAACTGATCAAGCGTGAACTGGCCGGGATGGATAGTGAACAAAATGGTGCTCCTGTTATTTTAGCTTTTCAGATCGGCTCCCCAACCTAAATGGCTCTGCGCGAACGCGTCGCGGCAGACAATCCGTTGAAAATGAGATGTCGATTCTTTATTCGTAATTCTTTATTCGAAATTCTTTATCGTAATTCTTTATCGTAATTCTCTATCGTTATGCTTTATCGCTAATCATCGGCAAATCTAACCCTTGTTCACGCGCGCAATCGATTGCTGACTCATAACCGGCATCAGCATGGCGCATCACGCCCGTCGCCGGATCGTTCCACAATACCCGCTCAATTCGCGTTGCGGCGGCATCGGTGCCATCGCACACAACCACCATACCAGAGTGTTGCGAATAGCCCATCCCCACGCCGCCGCCATGGTGTAGCGATACCCATGTTGCACCGCTTGCCGTAGTTAACAAAGCATTGAGTAGTGGCCAATCGGACACCGCGTCGCTGCCATCCATCATCGCTTCTGTCTCACGATTCGGGCTGGCAACGGAGCCAGAGTCCAAATGGTCGCGGCCAATAACAATCGGCGCTTTGAGCTCGCCCGTTTTTACCATCTCATTGAACGCCAAACCGGCGCGATGCCGATCACCCAAACCAATCCAGCAAATCCGCGCGGGTAAGCCTTGAAATGCAATGCGCTCACCCGCCATGTTAAGCCAACGGTGCAGGTGATGATCGTCGGGGAACAGCTCTTTCATTTTCTGATCGGTTTTACGAATGTCGTCCGCGTCGCCGGATAATGCCACCCAACGAAATGGCCCCTTGCCGCGACAAAATAGCGGGCGAATATAAGCAGGTACGAAGCCGGGGAATGCGAACGCATTTTTTACACCTTCGTCAAACGCCACTTGCCGGATGTTGTTGCCGTAGTCGACCGTCGGAATGCCCATTGCTTGGAAATTCAGCATCGCCTGCACCTGCACGGCACAGCTTTGCGCAGCCGCCTTGCGAAGCGCTGGATGTTGAGTTTGGTCGGCCCGCGCGGCCTGCCATTGCGCATTTGACCAACCCGCCGGTAAATAGCCATTCACTAAATCATGAGCTGAGGTTTGATCGGTCACCAGATCGGGCCTTATATTTTGAATTTTTGCGCGGCGCACCAGCTCTGGAAAAATCTCTGCCGCGTTGCCGAGTAGTCCAATCGAAACTGCTTTTTTCTCCTGCACGTAGCGGGCAACGCGTGCCAGTGCATCGTCCAAGTTATCAGCTTGCTCATCCAAATAACGCGTCCGAATTCGCATATCAATGCGTGACTGCTGGCATTCGATATTGAGGGATGTCGCGCCGGCAAAACTCGCCGCCAACGGCTGCGCACCGCCCATACCACCCAGGCCTGCGGTGAGGAACCAGCGCCCACCCAGATCGCCGCCGTAGTGCTGCCGCCCGGCTTCCACAAACGTCTCGTATGTGCCCTGCACAATGCCTTGGGTACCAATGTAAATCCACGAGCCTGCCGTCATTTGGCCGTACATCATCAGGCCCTTGCGGTCCAGTTCGTCAAAGTGCTCCCAGGTTGCCCACTTTGGCACTAAGTTTGAATTTGCCAGCAGCACCCGCGGCGCATCAACATGCGTGCGAAAAACACCCACCGGTTTCCCGGATTGAATAAGTAAGGTTTCATCTTCCTTCAGCGTCCGCAGCGCCACTAAAATTGCCTCATAACAATCCCAGTTCCGTGCCGCTTTACCGATACCGCCGTAAACCACCAATGCATCCGGATTCTCGGCGACTTCCGGGTCAAGGTTATTTTGAAGCATGCGATAAGCCGCTTCGATAAGCCAGTTTTGACAGACGATCTCCGTGCCACGCGGTGCGCGGACGGGGTGTGCGCCATGAGTAGGCGCAATTTTATTGACGGTGGATAAATCGTTCATGGAAAATCCCTAGCAAGCGTAGCAATTTAATCAATAAACTCTACTTGTCTAGACAAGTAGAGTCAAGTATTCTTTCAACTATGGTTACCAAAAACAAGCCTGCACGAGTCGCCGCTCCTTACACTAAGGTCAAACAATATTTGAAGAAAAATCTTCAACATCGCCGCTGGCCGGCGGGTGCATTGATGCCTTCTGAGGCTGAACTGGTCGCGCAATTCGGCGTGAGCCGCATGACGGTGAATCGTGCTATTCGTGAATTGCAAACAGAAGGTTTGGTCGAGCGTATTCAGGGGGTTGGCACCTTTGCGGCCGAATTGCACCGCGTGTCGTCGACCTTGACCATCCGCGATCTGCACAGTGAAATTGTGGCGCGCGGCCACTCCCATCACGCCGAAGTGCATATTGCCAAAGCGGAATCAGCTACGGCTGCCACCGCCGCACGGCTTGGCGTCGAGAAGGGGGCGGCTGTTTTCCATACGCTGATGGTGCACCATGAAAACGGCGTGCCTTTACAATGCGAAGACCGCTATGTGAACCCAGACTGTGCGCCAGACTATTTAAATATCGATTTCAGCCAAACAACACCGACGCAATATCTGCTCGACGTTGCCCCACATTGGGAGGCGCAGTACTGTATCGAGGCCAGCGCTCCAACCTTGCGTGAGGCCAAACTCCTCGGCATTAGCCGCCAAGATGCTTGCCTCATTATTTCGCGCCGCACGATGACTATGAATGTACCGATCACCGTTGCACGACTGGTGCATCCGGGCAAGCTCTACATGTTAGAAGGGCAGTTCAAACCATGAAGCCTTTGATGATTCGCCTAGATGAAATTGCCCCGCAGCCATGGCGCAATGGCGGCGGAAAAACGCGGGAATTGCTCCGTTTGCAGCAGGACAATAGTCCGTCATGGCAATGCCGAATTAGCGTAGCCGATATTGAATCCGATGGACCTTTTTCGTCGTTTGAAGGTGTTGAGCGCTGGTTTGCGGTGGTCGAGGGCGCGGGCGTGGCTCTGCGATTTGCAAGTCAGGAAACAACGCTACTGAAATCAAGCCCGCCTTTTTGTTTCGATGGCGGCACGCCGCCTGATTGCAAGCTGATTCATGGCGCAACACGTGATTTAAATTTGATGACAGTGGGCGGCTCGGGAAAAATGCAGATTGCCTATGACCGGCTGGCATGGCGAGCCGAATCAACGCCATCAACGCCATCAACACCATCAATTCCATCAAATCCACACGGGCAATGCGGATTGTTCACGACGGTTGCCGGCTATATTCATTGCGATGCAATATCGGGACAACCAATTGGGCCCATCGCAGCGCATTCGCTGGTCTGGTTTAGTGAATCACCGACTAAACCACTCGTTTTTGAGGCGTTACAACAAGCCACGCAATGCATCGGTTGGTGGCTTAGTTTTTCGCCATCAGAAATAAGAAGGAACGCATCGTGACCACGCTTTGGCATAACGCGAACGTCGCCACGATGTGCGATTCCAATTGGGGCATGATCGAGCGCGGCGCCGTGATTACGAATGGCAGCAACATCGTCTGGGTTGGTCGCGAACAAGATTGCCCGATAGAACACTTGCAACAAGTCACGACTAAACACAATCTCGGTAATCGTTTGCTTACACCAGGTTTAATCGATTGCCACACTCATCTGATCTATGGCGGTGATCGCGCTTGGGAGTTTGAACTGCGTTTGCATGGCGCGAGCTACGAAGAGATTGCCCGTGCAGGCGGCGGCATTCGCTCAACGGTTTCAGCAACACGGCAGGCGGGTGATGACGCGCTTTTTGAATCGGCATGCCAGCGCGCGCAACAACTCATGCGTGAAGGTGTGACCACCATCGAAATCAAATCGGGATACGGGCTAACAGCGCATGATGAAGCCCGCATGCTGCGCATTGCGCGGCGGTTGGGTGAGCAGTTGGGCATTACCGTTCACACCACTTATCTTGCTGCCCATGCGGTTCCGCCTGAGTTTGAAGGGCGAGCTGATGATTACATCGACGCAAGCAACCATTGGATGAGCGCACTTCATGCCGAAGGGCTCATTGATGCGGTAGACGCGTTTTGTGAGCGCATCGGTTTTACGCCCGTGCAAACGCGACGGGTGTTTGAGCGGGCACAACAGCTGGGGCTGCCCGTAAAACTTCATGCCGAACAATTGTCAGATCAGGGTGGGGCAGCGCTGGCCGCAGAATTTAATGCGTTGTCTTGTGATCATCTTGAGTATCTGAGTGCGGACGGTATTCGCGCGATGCAGAAGGCAGGCAGTGTGGCAGTGTTGCTACCTGGCGCGTTTTATTTTTTGCGTGAAACCAAGTTGCCGCCGATTCAGGCATTGCGCGATGCAGGCGTGCCGGTCGCGATTGCCACCGACCACAATCCGGGTTCGTCGCCATGTCTATCGCCGCTATTGATACTCAATATGGCATGCACATTATTTCGCTTAACGCCGACTGAAGCACTGCTGGGTATGACCGCAAACGCCGCATCTGCACTGGGCCTTGGGGCGACGCATGGCACCATTGAAGTCGGCAAACGGGCGGATTTTGCAGTTTGGAACGTGGCGCATCCGAACGAATTGGCGTACTGGTTTGGCCATCATCCGTGTGAGCAAATTATCGTCGGTGGTGTAGTTCAAGAAACACATCGCGAGCAAAGTCATGATTGAAACCGCTTTTTTGCTGCATCGCGGAACATCGCCGCTGCTGGTGAGTCTGCCGCATATCGGGACGTTGATTCCGGAAAACATTAGGCATCGATTTTTGCCTCGTGCGCTGTTTTGCGAAGACACTGATTGGCATCTTGACCAGCTCTACAGCTTTGTGAACGTGATGGGTGCGAGTGTGCTTTCGCCGACGTATTCCCGCTACGTCATCGATCTAAATCGCCCGCCTGAAAACATGCCAATGTATGCAGGCAACAACAATACCGAGCTCTGCCCCACGCGATTTTTTAGCGGCGATGCGTTGTACAACGACGGTAGTGCCCCCAATGAAAATGAAATTGCCGAGCGGCTGACGCACTATTGGCAGCCTTATCACGCAGCGCTGGCGGCGGAGCTCGCCCGCCTAAAATCTATCCATGGCTACGCGATTCTTTTTGATGGTCACAGCATTAAATCTGAATTACCGTGGTTGTTTGCCGGACGTTTGCCGGACTTAAATTTGGGGACGGTGAATGGCACGAGCTGTGATGCATCTTTACGCGATGCATTGGCAGGTGTTTTGCAATCGCAAACCAAATTCACGCATGTCGTTGATGGCCGCTTCAAGGGCGG
Source organism: Burkholderiales bacterium (assembly GCA_038206765.1). Lineage (GTDB taxonomy): Bacteria > Pseudomonadota > Gammaproteobacteria > Burkholderiales > Usitatibacteraceae > UKL13-2. The sequence continues at coordinate 19,167 of JBBRAM010000021.1, forward strand.
ATACATCACGCGCCACTACGGCGCGCCCGGCAATCACCTGCACGCAGTGCAATTGGAAATGAGTTGGCGCTGCTACATGCACGAGAGCCCACCATTTCATTACGATAAAAATCTAGCCGCCAACGTGCAGCCGCTCTTGCAAAGACTGATTGAGACCATGCTGAATTGGAAGCCCGATGCCTAGTGCAATTGTTAGCCCAAGGTTAAAACCAAAACGCCTCTGGGCGGCACGCGCATGGTTGGAAAGCGGTTGGGCTGAGCGCGTGCTGTTCACCATCGGAGACGACGGCCATTGGGCGAGTATCGTTGCCGATACCGATCAGCCGAAAGATGCAACCATCGTTAACGGTGCCGCATTGCCCGGTATGGTGAACGCGCACAGCCACGCATTCCAACGAGCATTTGCGGGGATGGCAGAGCGACGTGAATCTGGGAGCCAGAACACAAGCACAAGCGCAAATACGAACGCAAACACGAGCGATAATTTCTGGTCCTGGCGGGACCGCATGTACAGCGTGGCTTTGCGCATCACACCCGATCAACTTGAAGCTATTGCCGCGCAATTGTTTATCGAACTGTTGCGCGGCGGCTATACCCAGGTTTGTGAGTTCCACTATTTGTTGCACGACCCGCAAGGTACGCCATACGACGATTCACTCAGGCTCTCTTGGTCGGTTGCCGATGCGGCTAGCACTGCCGGTATCGGTTTAACTATGCTGCCGGTGCTCTATGAACGCGCCGGGTTTAATCAGCCAACTCTGCGCGATGATCAGCGCCGTTTTGCCAGCACACCCGCGAGTGTATGGGCGGCGCGGGAGGCTTTGCATCATTCCGGCAAGCCGTTGCTCAACGCCGGCGTGGCGATTCACTCGCTGCGGGCTGCCTCGCCACAATCCATCGCGGTGTTGCGTGATTTGACGACAGACGATACGGCTATCCACATTCACGTCAGCGAACAAATGCAGGAAGTAGAGGACTGCGTTGCCACGCTCGGCGCACGTCCTATCGCAAGGCTGGCGCAAGAAAAGCTGCTTGATTCGCGCTGGCAACTCGTTCATGCGACGCATACTGTCGAGAGCGAAATCGCTTCAATCGCCAGTACTGGCGCGGGGTTTGTGGTTTGCCCCAGTACCGAGGCGAACTTGGGTGATGGCTTTTGTGATCTGCCAAATTGGCTCGGGAGCAGCATACGGATGTCGATCGGCTCCGACAGCCACATCACCCGCGATTGGCGCGAAGAACTGCGTTTATTGGAATACGGCCAGCGTTTGCAAAAACGACAGCGCAATATCAGCGCATCAATCGCTACGCCCTCAACCGCCGAACGGTTATGGCAGCGATCGCAAACCGGCGGCGCGGCGGCGGCCGGTTTCAAGCAATGGGGGCTCGCCGTTGGGGCAAGGGCGGATCTGCTAGTTGTAAGTTCTGATGATGCCCACCTGCTCGGCATCCCCGATTTGCAATTAATGGATGCGCTCGTGTTTTCCAGCCCCTCGAGCCCTTGGCGCGATGTGATGGTGGCAGGGCAATGGGTGGTGCGCGATCATCATCACGCGAATGCTGCGTCCGTTGCGGATCGATTTGCAAAAGCGATGCGGGAAATTTGGACCCCGAAACAATAATCTCTGCTGCTCTAAACCGCGGTGCTCGGTGGCTAAACACTATTTGCCAAAACACTTCGTGCCTGGGCATTAACTAGCTGAACTAAACCACTGCAACCAAACGCCCGCCACCAAATAGCAGCTGCCCGTCACCATCACCGTTCCGCGCGTCCATTTGCGGAAATGGGCATCACTCATTTTATCGAGCGCTTTTCGGGATAGATTGGTGCCGATCATGGCGAGCATGACCGCGCCGATCGCAACCCACCATTCGACGTTGCCATGCGCGCTATTGAGCAGCACGCCGAAATAAATGATCTTCAAAATATGGCCGAAGCTCTGAGTGCTCGCTTTGGTCGCTACCACTTGTTTACGATCCATACTTGAATGAATATAAAACACATCGAGAAGCGGTCCTGAAATTCCCGCCACCAATTGAATCGCTGTGCAGGTTAATCCGCAGAGCAGCGGCTGGCCGGGCTTGTCGACATTAAATTTCAAGTTCTGCGGCAGCAAAAAGCTGATGAACGGGGTCGCGCCCAGCAGCAGATAGGCAACTGGTTTGCTCGCCGATAATTGGATAAAACTAAACGCCGCCAACACAATCAGCGCCCCGAGTGCGGTACCGCGAAACACCCGCCAATTCACATTGTTCCGCCACAGCCAAGCCCGCCAACCATTCGCCGCCATTTGCGTCACACCGTGCAACATCATCGCCTGCGGGAGCGGTAAAAATGCCAGCAATACGCCCATCAAAATCATCCCGCCCGCCATGCCAAGGATGCCGGAAATAAAGGAGGTGACGACAATTGAGGCGGCAATGATAGTGATGGCGATTAGGGATGGCATGCGTCGTTTTGAAGCTTGCGGTAGATTCCGAGGCTATTTTGCCTGGCCCTATTTTACGCAAATATAGCGCGCAACCAGAAGCCGAGCGCCAGCCGGTTGTTTGGCAAACGAATGCGGTGATACCGGCGGCACGGGCTGCGGTTGCGAAGCGAGAATCGCGCTATAGCCAGCAAAAATAGTAGTGGTTCGGTACCGGCCTAACCATCGGCGCTGCTAACGATTGGTACTGACGCGGCGTTTGCGGCGGTGTGCAATGCAATTGGGCGTATTTTGTAACTGTCTTTGCGCGGTTTTTGTTTCGGCAACTATTTCTATTTTAATACCCGCTCCCATTGCCGCTACTTTTTGTTCACGCGTACCGCGATTGCCACTACTTTGTTATAGTTCGACAACGATTTTCTCCCGCGGCGTCTGCCGTCAATGTTTCTGGCGACGCATGCTTTAAAAATCACTCCTGCAATCACTCCTGCAATCGCTCCTGCAATCGCTCCTGCGGCCGCTGCTGACGTTGCGTCAAATGCGCTATCGATGCGTCCACTATTGCTCTTTGCGACGTCTTTGTTAACAGCACAATCGCGAAGGCAGGCAAATTGGTGGTTGAGAGTTTTCAAAGCAGCAGGCGACAAATGGCAATTCTGCTGCATCCATAAAACCGATTGATCCCAACCAAGCGAATCGCTGCAATCTTTTTACTCCCCTATGGCAAACAGAATAATTACGTTAGCAAAACGGCTCACCAAACTCTATATTGCGGCAGTGACGGCCATCATACTGATCATCTCCGTCGGCTATGCAATTGGGCCGGAATATCACTGGTCGATTGCTTATTTGCAGTACGTTCCGTATTACCTTTTTTGTGCGCCAGTGCTGGTTGCAGTCTTGCTGTCGTTGGGGTGTTCGCGGCGATGGCGATTCGCCTCAATCGCCGCGCTAGTACTGGTTCTTACAGTTATCATGGGGCTTGCCACTGGCTGGCCGGATGACGGTGCGGAGCGCATTCGCGTCATGACGTTTAACGTCAAGGATTACATCACCATTAATCAGAGCGAGGGGCTTGATGCGATTATTGACGAAGTAAATTTGCACGATCCTGATGTTTTGGTGCTTCAAGATGCAGTAAAAATTAACGCGCGTTGGGAAGAAAAATCGCCCGCGGTGCTGCCGCTATTTGCGGATAAAAATGTTTACACCTTTGGTCAATACGCCGTCATCAGCCGCTACCCGCTCAAGGATTGCGGCAAGGGCTCTATTTCGTTCCGCGCTGTGGCGCATACCTATGTGCATTGTGTATTGGTGACGGGGTTCACGCAGATCGACCTATATACAGCGCACCTGCTTACGCCGCGTGAGGGCCTCAATGCAGTTCGTCATGAAAATAGGGGAGCAATCTCGACTTGGCAGGAAAACATTGATGACCGGATGACGCAGGCGCAGAGCCTTGCTGGCGATCTACAAAAAAGTATACGACCGGTTATTTTAGCGGGTGATTTCAATGCGCCGGATCGCTCGCTAGTTCTGCGCACGCTAATGGGTAACCGTCTTCGCGACGCTTACGCGAGCGCCAGCGTCGGCTTCGGCTTCACCTACGGCCATTCATTCAAACCGGGCATATCGTTCCTAAGGCTCGATCATATTTTGGTCGACCCAAGTATTGGCGTGGCGCAATGCTACGCGGGCAGCAAAGAAGTGTCACCACACCGCCCAGTGATTGCCGATTTACTATTGAAACGGCAGTGAACGCTTGACCAATATGTTTAGTCGGGCGTCTCATCGCAGCGGGCGTGCTCCCGATAAGGGCTGCTTTAGCAGATTGCAAATAGTGTCAATTATTCAAATAAGCCTCTCAGGCTGAGTTCCGGTATGGCACAATTTGGCGAAGCTCCCGACATGTACGCGCATGCCGAACCGGCTGAGAAAACAAACAAAAATAACTAAAGTACCCGAAAACAACAGGACAACAAAACAACATGAACGTGCAATTCAATCGCTTCTATCGTTACGCAGAGTTCTCGCAAATCCTCCACGATTACGTGAATACATTCCCGGATTTGCTCAGTCTTGAAAGTATTGGCAAAAGCCATGAAGGCCGCGATATTTGGGTTGTCACCGCAACGAATCGAAAATCGGGTGTGGCCGCTGATAAGCCTGCTTATTGGGTTGATGCGAATATCCATGCCAGCGAATTAGCTGGTGGTGCTGCTTCGCTTTATTTGATCGATACGTTGACCAAACAATACGGTAAACGCGAAGACATTACCCGTTGTCTTGACACCCGCGCATTCTACATCTGCCCGCGCATGAACCCGGATGGTGCGGAATGGGCCATGCAGGACACCCCGAAAATCATTCGTTCTGGAACGCGCCCCTATCCGTTCGACGAAGAGGCCATTGACGGCCTGGACATTGGTGATGTTGACGGCGATGGCCGCATTTTATCGATGCGGATTCCCGACCAAAACGGCAACTGGAAGTGTCACGAGACCGAGCCGCGCCTGATGGTGCCACGCGAGCCGACTGAATACGGCGGCACGTACTACCGGATGCTTCCCGAGGGCACATTGCGCGATTACGACGGCTATACCGTGAAGGTCAATAAAGATAAACAGGGCTTAGATTTGAATCGTAATTTCCCATCCGGCTGGCGGCAGGAATTTGAACAACCTGGTGCGGGGCCATATCCAACATCCGAACCGGAAGTGCGCTCAGTGGTGCATTTCATTACCCATCATCCCAATATTACGGGCGGCACCTCATTTCATACCTGGAGCGGTGTGTTGCTCCGGCCGTCAGCATCATCGCCCGATGAGGATATGCCAGCTGAGGATCTGTGGGCTTACAAAGAGCAGGGCGCGATGGGTGAAAAGCTCACCGGCTATCCGGCGATCAGTATTTATCACGAGTTTCGCTATCACCCCAAAGACGTCATCACCGGCGCTTTCGATTGGATTTATGAGCATCTTGGTTTGTATGAATGGACCATCGAAATCTGGTGCCCGATGCGCGAAGCGGGCGTTACGGATTACAAATATATTGACTGGTTCCGGGATCATCCGGTGGCAGATGATTTGAAGATGCTCGCTTGGGCGGACAAAGAATTGGCTGGGCGCGGCTACGTCGAATGGAAAAAATTTATCCACCCGCAGTTGGGCGAAATCGAAATCGGCGGCTGGGACAAAATTTACGCATTCCGCAACCCGCCACCCCATTTGTTAGAGCGCGAAATCGCAAAGTTCCCCGATTGGCTGCTTTACAACACCATGATCTCGCCCAAGCTCGAGCTAGTCGATGCAAAAGCCAGCAAGATTGCCGACAATACCTACCGCATCACCTTGGCAGTTCAAAACACCGGCTATTTGCCCAGCTATGTTTCCAAGAGGGCATTGGCGAATAAACAAAGCCGGGGAGTGATTGCCGAAATCACGATGCCAGCGGGCAAGCGAGCCTCACTGGTGTCGGGGAAATCCCGCGTGATGATGGGTGAGCTCGAAGGCCGCGCCTACAAACATACGTTGATGAGTTTTTGGACCGACACCGCGCCGACAGCAGATCGGTCGGTTTGTGAGTGGGTGGTGAAGGTTGATGCTGACAACGCCGACAACGCTGACAATGCCGACAGCGCCACCAATGCACCATCGGCCGCGATCGAAATCAACATCGTTGCCAAACATGAAAAATCAGGCGTAGTGCGGGCGACTGTCCTACTGCTGTAGTCCACCGATGGCATTGGGCGATGGGTGATTTATCGTGAATTGAGTGCGTTATTCGCCCCTTGCCAACGCTGGCAGGACCTACTAGGCGCAAGACGCGGATTGACAGCGTATTTCGGATTAGAAACCCACTTTTGAAACCTAGGTGTAAAAATCCAGGCGCAAAAACAACTTTCCGGAAGCACGGTTGTGGAAACACCGTTGCGTTTGCGACACAACTATTAACAAATCATTGATGAAAGTTGTCAAAAGTTAGCCCACAATTGATTTTTAAAATCACTCCACTAGTTGTTTTCTTAATTGTGGTTCTGGCTGGTTTAATGCCTTACAACTTTCATCTCTATCCCGAACGCGCCCTTTTTCTGGTGACCTGTAAAGGCGTCATCACTGAGGACGACCTTTATGATTTTCGTGCCACAGTTTTGGCCGAGACGCGCCTGGAGAAAGCGACGAAGCGTTTGTACGATGCGCGCCAAGTCACCGGTTTCACCTTTTCGTCTTTCACGCTCTGGCGAATGCTGTCTAACGGGCGCGCCCCCGCAGAGACCCAACGCGCATTTGTGCTGGCACATCCAAGCATCAATAATTTGTCAATTCGTATCGCGCTCAAGCTCTCCAGCAAGGGGCGGCACTCAAAGGTTTATTTCGATATGAATGAAGCGCTTAGCTGGCTGGGCTTGGCCCACGACGAGGTCTACCCTAATCATGTCGCGGCCCTCGCGTGACTCGTTACTCGTAGCTCCCGACGCGTAACCCAAAGAGCCGTTAAACTATTCGGCAAAGTGAAGCAATAAATCTGGGTTTTCGATAAACCCCACCACGTTGCCAAACAACCCAACACCGTACCCACCTGTCGTTTTAGGCTTGCTTTCAGCCGCTAAGCGGCTAGGCATCTAAGCGTCTGAGGTTTGCTTTGCCAATTGGGCGTCTCGCGGCTAAAAAAATCTTTTTGGGGGGGGCTTGAAAACGGTTTTGCAATTCTTATTTACGCGTTAGAGGTGCTCAAACGAGGCCTCTTTTGACCATATCGCTAATTTTTTTGAAGGGATATAACCATGCGTACATTTGATTTTGCCCCACTGTATCGTTCTGCGATCGGCTTCGACCGCCTGGCTCAGTTGCTTGATGGCCAAAATGTTGATCCACAGCCGACCTACCCCCCCTACAACATCGAACTGGTCGCCGACGACAAATACCTGATTACGATGGCTGTTGCCGGCTTTGACCGTTCCGAGTTGGAACTAGAAGTCGAGCGCGATACCTTGAAGATCACCGGTCGCAAACAGCGCGATGAACAAGCCAAAACCTATCTGCATCGAGGCATTGCAGCGCGCAATTTTGAGCATCGGTTTCAGATCGCCGACCATGTCAAGGTGGTTAGTGCAAAAGTGGCGTCCGGCCTGCTCAATATCGAGCTGGTTCGCGAAATTCCGGAGGCCATGAAGCCGCGCAAGATTAGCATTGACGGCGACAATAACGTCCAGCGCCTCGAGCGCCATGCGGCCTGAGTAAGCGCATCGGCCACATAGGGCCACATAGGGCCACATAGGCTACATAGGCTACCCAGCCTGGATCCAGCCGCCGGGGAAAGTTCCCGGCGGCTCATTTTCTTTTTTTCGTTTCTACGCCGTGTCGGGCGATTTTCGGAACGCCTTGCGAACTTTTCGACGCTGATTGCGCTCTACGCAAAACGGGTTTGAACCGCATCCCCGCTCGCGGGAATTGGCATTGAACATTTTTTTATCGAGGTGAAATTATGGAATTGAGAAAACTTACTCCCACCATCAAGCTATCGACCATCGCGACTGCGGTCGTGATTTCTGTTTTCGGTGCGTATGCCTATACGCAAAGAAACATTTTCCTCGTCGGCGATTCGCATGCTTCGTCAGTGCCACCGACCACATCGACGCCCACATCGACGGCCGCATCGACTACGGTACCGACGTTGGCACCGCAAGGATCGGACGAGCCGCCCCGATATCCGACCGCGCTGCCGAATTTTGCCGACATCGCCGCAAGCCAGGGCCTTGCTGTCGTTAATATCAGCGTCGCCGGCACCATCAAAACCGCGACGTCTGGTTTGAGAGACATGCCGCAATTCGATTCCAACGATCCATTTGCGGATTTTTTCCGGCGTTTCCAACCGCAGATTCCGCGCGGAGGTGCGCCGACACGCGGCCAAGGAAGCGGTTTCATCGTGAGCGCTGACGGCATCGTACTGACCAACGCCCATGTGGTTGCAGATGCCGACGAAGTTACCGTCAAGCTGACTGACCGCCGCGAATTCAAGGCGAAGGTAATTGGTGTCGATAAACCGACTGATGTGGCTGTATTGCGGATTGATGCTAAAAACTTGCCGGCGGTGCGCATCGGTAACCCGACCACAACACGCGTCGGTGAATGGGTGGTTGCGATTGGCTCGCCGTTTGGCTTCGAGAACAGCGTTACGGCGGGCATTGTCTCGGCAAAATCACGTTCTTTGCCATCGGAAGGTTATGTTCCGTTCCTTCAAACCGACGTTGCCATAAATCCGGGAAATTCGGGCGGTCCGCTGTTCAACCTTAACGGTGAGGTGATCGGCATCAACTCGCAAATATACAGCCAGAGCGGCGGCTACCAAGGCCTGTCGTTCGCCATCCCGATCGACGTCGCGATGAAAGTCGAACGCCAATTGCTTGATACCGGCAAGGTGAGTCGCGGACGTCTCGGTGTATTAATTCAAGAAGTGGATCAAGCGCTCGCGGAGTCGTTTGGTCTGGATAAGGCCACCGGCGCACTGGTCGGCACGGTAGAACGCGGTAGCCCCGCCGCGAAGGCGGGTATTGAGCCGGGAGATGTGATTCTCAAATTTAACGGCCGCGACATTGCGCATTCATCCGATCTGCCACCGTTGGTTGCCGATCTCGTTCCAGGGACCGCAGCCAATGTGCAGATCTGGCACCAGAAACAGGCGAAGGATGTGCGGGTGACCGTCGGCGAATTGAAAGCTGCGCGCAATGAAGCCCGGAACGATCCCGCGGCCAAGACCAGTCTTGGACTTGCTGTGCGTCCGTTGACGGCTGATGAGCGTAAGGAAGCCGACGTCAGTGCAGGGCTATTGGTTGAGGGCGCAACGGATGGGCCTGCCGCGCGTGCCGGGATTCGCGAGGGTGATGTCATTCTCTCGGTGAACGGGAAACCGGTTGCCAACGCCGAGCAATTGCGCAAGCTGGTCAGCGAGAGCGGCAAGCGTGCTGCGTTACGAGTGCTGCGCGAGGACCAGCAGCTGTTTGTGCCGATCAATCTGGGTTAACGGTTGAATCAACACGGTTTAATCAACAAGCGGTGAAACGAAGATAAATGGCCGCTTGGAAGATCTGGTGAAAATGGCGGGCTTGAATGGCCGTTCTTGAAGAAAGGGCGGCCATTTAGCTTTCGCAGAGAGCTGCAATAATTTCGTCATACTAGGCGCGTACTGTTCGGCAAGATTACAATTCTTGTCCAAATTTGCCCAACCTCCAACGCCAAGGATCGCCCATGAAACGCCCTGCAATCTCTGCTTTCACTTTATCTGCCAGCTTAAGCAAATTAAGTACATTAGGTACGTTAAGTACACTAAGCACGCTGCTTGTTGCGTCCGTTTTTTCTGTCTCCGCCTTCGCCGGCGCCCTTTTCCCGGTCGATCGCGCCGCTATTTTGGTCGGCTCGAAATTCGATTTCAAAGTTGAATTTGACGAAATCGTTGATCCTAGCAACGTCAAAGTCACCATCAATGGCGTTGATCACGTTAAAGCACTCGGCAAAGCGGCGACCTTTATTGAAAACGAAGACCAGCTCAAAGCGTCGTCGCTGGTGTTACGCGATGTCGTGATCGACAAGCCCGGGCGCTATGACATCGTTGCGACCAGCGGCAAGCAAAGCATGAACGTGAGCTGGGAGGTTTACAGCACTGGAACCCGCAAAGCCAAGAACGTGATTTTGTTTATCGGTGATGGCATGTCAGTTGCCAATCGGACTGCGGCACGGATACTTTCAAAGGGAATTAAAGAAGGCAAATATTTTGGCAAGTTGTCGTTTGACGATATGCCGCACATGGCGCTGATCGGCACCTCCGGTGTTGATTCTGTCGTTACCGATTCCGCCAATTCGATGCATGCCTACACGACCGGCCACAAATCGAGCGTCAATGCGCTGGGGGTTTATGTCGGGCGCAACAAAGATAATTTGACGCATCCCAAAGTTGAAACCATCACCGAGGTCTTGAAACGCAAAACCAAGATGTCGGTTGGCATTGTCAGCGATGCTGAAATTCAAGACGCGACACCGGCCGGAATGTTTGCCCACACCCGCCGCCGTAGCGACAAAGACGTGATCACCGAACAGCTCTTTTTTGCCCAGCCCGACGTGGTGCTCGGTGGCGGCTCAGCATACTTTTTGCCCAGCAGCACCCCCGGCTCAAAGCGCAAAGATACGAACGATATGATCGCGCTCTTCCAAGCCGACGGTTACAAGCTGACCACGAGCAAAGATGAAATGCTGTCGGCGGCAAAAGACGCCAAAAACAAAAAGCTGCTCGGCTTGTTCCATCCTGAAAATTTAGACGGCTCGTTGGATCGTTTGTATCTCAAAAAAGGTACGGTTGATAAATACCCGAACCAACCAGACCTGACCGACATGACCCGTGCCGCGATTGAAGTGTTGTCACGTAACAAAGAAGGTTTCGTGCTGATGATTGAGGCCGGGTTGATTGATAAATTTAATCACCCGATGGATTGGGAGCGGAGTGTTTACGACACCATCATGCTCTCGAATGCGGTGCAGATCGCCAAAGATTTCGCAGCCAAAAATAACGATACGCTGATCATCGTCACACCTGATCACACCCATGGCCTGTCGATTGTCGGCACGGTGGACGACAGCAAGCCCGGCGACAATATGCGCGATAAAGTCGGTGTTTACGAACAGGCTGGTTATCCGAATTATCCGGCTGCCGATGCACAAGGTTATCCGCCTTCGGTAGATGTATCAAAGCGTTTGGCCATGTTTTACGGCAACACGCCCGATTACTATGAAACCTTTAAGCCCAAGCTTGATGGCCCGTTTGTGCCCGCAGTGAAAGATGAAAAAGGCAATATCGTCGCCAATCCAAAATACAAAGATGTTCCGGGCGCAGTTTTACGAGTCGGCAATTTACCGGGTGTCGGCACGCGGGCAGCCGACCAAGGCACGCATACCGCCGATGATGGTGTGCTCACTGCCATCGGCCCCGGTTCCGAGCAATTCAAAGGCTTTATGGACAACACGGAAGTGTTCCGCGCGATGGTAAATGCGTTGGGTTTGGGGCAAACTAAGACGGCAGCAGCGTCTAAAACCCCGATCACAGCAAATGCAAAGGCCATGAAGAAATAAGTGTCCCATTGCAACAGAGAAATCTCAATTCCGTTCCTACCACGGCCGCGCTGCCTTTTAATCAAGCATAGCGCGACGGTCTCGGTGTTATCTAAATCTGCGAGAGCTGCGCTGGGCGTTGCTCTCGCATTTTGCGTGTTGGCGTTGAATCAGGCCGCGATGGCCGAAGACGGCAAACCGACCGAGTTACGTTTCGAGGAAATCTACTCAAAATACGGCGTGCTCGGATTAGAACTTTCCCCCAAAGCCAAATCGCTCGTGGGTAAACCGGTGCGAGTGCTCGGCTATGTTGCGCCACCGTTGAAGGCCGAGGCCGCATTTTTTGTGCTGACCCGCGCCGCCGCGACGGTCTGTCCGTTTTGTAGCTCCGATGCCGACTGGCCGGTCGATATCATGGTTGTCTATCCCCGCAACAAAGGCCAAGCCCTGCACAGCACTGCACCGATGGCGATTACCGGCCAACTTGAATTGGGCTCAAAAACCGATCGTGAAACCGGCTTTGTGAGCCAAGTCAGAATCGTCGATGCCGAAATGCAAAAGCTGCGGTAATGGCGGTGTTAGCGGATGCTGGTCAAGTAGAAAATGCCCTGAAACTGGCTCCAGTACTGGTGTTTGAGGGTGTTAGCCTTGCCTATTCAGTGCCAAATCAGCGCCAAATTTCGCTGCTTAACAAGGCCGATTGGTCGCTCGAACGCGGCGCACAGGTCGCGCTCTGCGGGCCGTCTGGTTGCGGCAAAACATCTGTTCTCAATCTGCTCGCCGCGATTGAAAAGCCGCAGCAGGGCCGCATCATCTGGCATGACGGCAGTGGACAAACCGAGATCACCGCGCTTCCAACATCGCAACAAGAAGCATGGCGGAGAGCCGCGCTGGGCCTTGTGTTCCAGCAGTTTCACCTGTTTCCGCAGATGACCGCGCTGCAAAACGTATTGCTGCCAACACGCTTTGCGGCATGGCAGCCAACGCCGCAGCAACAGGATCGCGCGAGCGCCTTGCTGGATCGCGTCGGCGTGCGTCCGAACGCCGATATCCGTCTGCTTTCGCGGGGCGAGCAACAGCGGGTCGCGGTGGCGCGCGCGCTGCTCGGCGGGGCATTTGGTGCGCCGAGGGTGGTGCTGGCTGATGAGCCCACCGCCAGCTTGGATACTGCAACGGCGCAAATAGTCGCAACGATGCTCAGTGAGCTCTGTCGCGAGCAGGGCAGCACGCTTATTATCGCCACCCACGATCGCGATATCGCCGCGATGATGGACGCCGTGTTTGATATGGCGGATGGCAAGATTATTGAGCGCAGCAGCCATGGCGGGGATAGTTCGCCATGATGAACCCGATTCCACTGGCGATCACCGAGTTGCGCCGCCATCTGCTGGGTGCGGTGGCGATTGTGATGCTGATCGCAGTTGCGGTAGCGTTTGGCATTGCGGTGACTTCCAGCGAGCGCGCATTGCGTGAATCGAGCGCGCGGGCGGCGGACCGGTTTGATCTCATCATCGGCGCGCCGGGGAGCGGCACGCAGTTGGTGCTGACCACGGTTTACCTGCAAGCTGCGGCAATACCGTTGATTGCGCCCGATGTGCTGCCGCGCAGCTTGGCGGATTTAACGGCTGATAAAGGCGTGGCTTATGCAGCGCCAGTTGCGGTCGGTGATTCGTTCGGCACTGCTCCCATCGTCGGAACGACCGCTGATTTTGTGATTGATGGCGGGCGAATGAAGCTCACAGATGGTCGCAATTTTGCCAACAAAAGCGAAGCCGTGCTCGGCGCGAGTGTCGATCTTAAAATAGGCGTGACCTTTCAAGCGGCACACGGCAGCGCTGCCGAACAATTGATTGACGCGCATAACCACAGCTTTCGGTTTACGGTAGTCGGCCGTTTGCCGAAGAACGGCACCGCATGGGATAACGCGATTCTGGTGCCCATTGAAACGATCTGGGGCATTCACGCCGGGGCGCGCCTCGCGTCAAGGCAGAGCGAGGCGCTCGGGCCACCATGGGCTTCTGATGCAATCAACGGTGTTCCCGCGATCGTGGTGCGCGTGAAATCGCCGGGCGATGCTTATCGGCTGCGGGGCATCTATCGTGGGAATGTTGCAACTAGCGTGAATGGAAAGGCCGGTACAGACGGTACGAACAGTACAAACGGAACGAACGACACGATGGCGATCTTTCCGGCCGAGGTCTTAGTCGAGCTTTATGCGCTGATTGGCGATATGCGCAAGGTCATGACCACCATGTCGCTCGCGACCCAAGGTATTGTGTTGCTGGCGGTGTTGTTGGTGATGATCTCAGCGCTAAGTGTCAGGCAGCAAACCATCGCGGTGCTGCGTGCGATGGGCGCGCCCAAGCGCTATATTTTTGCCATGATTTGGCTGCAAGGTTTTATGCTAATCGGCCTGGGAGCCGCTCTGGGACTGGGATTTGGCTGGGTCGGTAGTGCCGCGTTAGTAAAAATATTTGCAGCCGATATTGGCCTGGCGATCATACCGACGATTGGCGCGGAAGAATTTTTAATGGCGGCAACCGTTTTGGTTGCTGGTTCCATATTGGCTATGATTCCGACCGCAATTTTGTGGCGCGAAAATATTGCGCAGAAGTTACGGAATTAACAATGGTATTCGCTACTGCAGAAGCTGCGGCATAAGTTACGGCAGAAGCTGCAGGATAAGTTACCGAAGAAGTTGCAGCAGAAGTTACGGCATGAAAATCAGCACAGCAAAATATTAAGTGGGGTGGGCAGCAAGCACAGCGACGTGTGCCCACGCTGTCCCCTAAGGCCGCTTCCACTCCGGATTGTTCTCCCGCAACTCATGCTGCTGCTCAATCAGCGCCTGATAAAACGCCAGCCTCGTCGGGTTGATTTTTTTATCTGCGGCGGCAGCGATCACTGCACAGCCCGGCTCGCGGACATGCACGCAATTGCCATATTTGCAGGTGCCGATATAGGGGCGGAACTCCGGCATCGCATAGGCGATATCGTCGTCGCTTAAATGGAACAAACCGAACGACTGCAAGCCCGGCGAATCCATGATTGCGGTGCTGGGGCTCAAGCGATACAAGCGGGTGTAGGTTGTGGTGTGCTTGCCTGAATCGAGCGCTTCAGAAAATATGCCTTCCTTCGCCACATCGCGCATCACCAAGTGGTTCACGGTGCGTGATTTGCCCATGCCAGATTGGCCAACGAGCAGCGTGGTTTTACCGGTGAGGTACGGGCGCAGCGGCTCGATATCGAGCTTGGCTGACATCGGCAAGACGGTGTAGCCAATGTCTTCAAATTTTTTCAGCGATGCTTTCGCTTCTTCGTACTCCGGCAAATCTTTTTTATTCAGCATGATGATCGGCGCGATGCCCGCACCATCGCAGGCCACCAAGCACATGCTCAAAAATGTTTCAGAGAAAGTCGGGCGGGGAGCGACGATGATGATCGCTTGGTCAATATTCGCGGCCAGTGTCTTTTCGCGGAAGGCATCGGTGCGAAACAACACATTGCGGCGCGTATGCACCTCATCAATGCGGCCGTTGCCGGGGGAGGTGATGCTGACATCCACCGTATCGCCGCAGGTTGCGTCTTGTTTTTTGCCTTTGCGGACGCAGGTGAGGGATGTGCCGTCTTCGAGCTCCACCAAAAAATCCCGCCCGAAATCGCCGGTCACCAAGCCTTTAAACACGGTGGCTTTCATATCGTGAATAAGCCATCAAGTTTAGCCGCGCAGATAAAATCGTTGAGTGTGATTGCCCCTAAGTTCCCCCCGCCCCCGGCATCGTGGGTCGAATAGGCCACCACACAGCGGTTGTAATGCACGCTCATATCAGGATGATGATCCTCGCGATGCGAAATCCACGCAGATGCATTTACGAACGCGATCGTCTCGTGATAATTTTTGAACGGAAAGGTTTTCCGCAATGTATTACCGTCGCGCTGCCAGTCGTTTAGCGTGAGCAAATATTGGGCAATATCGGCATCGCTCAAGGCAGTCGCTTGGCCGCCGGGGGCGCATGTTAGGTTTGCTAGTGGTGTCATAGTTTGAATTTTCTAACTGTTTTATATTGTTGCCAGACCTGCGACCGGCGGTGTTCCCAGCGGTGCGCCCGGCGGTGTGACCACCGGAGGTGCCAACGATCTTAAGTGCGCAATCCGAATCGAGGCCGGAGGATGCGAATCATAGACGGCAGAATGCAGCGGGTCTGGCGTTAACGTAGAAGCATTATCCCGGTAAAGCTTGACCAGCGCGGTAATCAGATCTTCCGCATTGGTTTGCGATGCCGCATACGCATCGGCCTCAAACTCATGTTTGCGCGAGCGCATGCTGCCGAGCGGCGTGAGCCAAAACGTGAACGCTGGCAGCACCATAAAAAACAAAATCAACGCAATCGCCACCTGCGGCGCACTCATGCCAACCGTCACGCCCAAGCCACTGTAGAACCACGGCTTATCAATCACCCAGCCCATCAGCGCGAGAATAATCAGCGTGAGAAAAAACTGCGTCGCCATCATTTTATAAATATGTTTGCGCTTGAAATGCCCCAGCTCGTGGGCCAACACCGCCTCGATCTCTGGTGGCGATAAACGCTCAATGAGGGTGTCAAAAAACACAATGCGCTTGGTTTTACCAAAGCCCGTGAAATAAGCATTGCCGTGGCTGGAGCGCTTTGAGCCATCCATCACAAACAAGCCGCTGGATTTAAAGCCGCAGCGGTTCAGCAGCGCCTCGATGGTTGCTTTCAAACTTTCATCGGTCAGCGGCTGAAATTTATTAAACAACGGCGCAATGAAATTCGGATAAATCGCCATCATCAACAGCGTAAACCCGAGCCACATCAGCCAAACATAGAGCCACCAATAGGTGCCCATTTTTGCCATCAGCCAGAACGTCGCCAAGAGCAGCGGCACGCCGATGATGGCCGATAGCAACAAGCCTTTAATCGCATCGATCACATAAAGCTTCAACGTCATTTTGTTAAAGCCATATTTGGCTTCAATCACAAAGGTGCGATAAAGATCGAACGGCATCGAGATTAGCGAAGTGAAAATCGCCAAGCCTAAAATGAGTGCCAAGCCGTTTACATAAGGGATCGCCGTCAAACCACCGATGCGATTCACCAGGCCGACAGCCAGCCCGTCAATCAGCATCAAGCCCCCGCCAATCGTCAAAACCAGCAATACGCCCACATC
Organism: Burkholderiales bacterium; assembly: GCA_038206765.1. Lineage (GTDB taxonomy): Bacteria > Pseudomonadota > Gammaproteobacteria > Burkholderiales > Usitatibacteraceae > UKL13-2. The sequence goes on from JBBRAM010000021.1 coordinate 35,881, forward strand.
AATAAAGCTTTCCAGCAGCCCCAGCTTGACTTTGGTGGTGGTGTAGTCCGCAGCCTTTTGGTGGGATTCAAGGGTGATCGTCTCAGAAAATTCAGCCGGCACCGCCCCGCGGTGCGCGCGCACATGAAAAAACTGCTTGAGCGAGAGGGTCGTTTGAAAGATCAGCATCAGGCTCAAGGCAAACAAAAACAGAATCGTAAAAATAGGGCCAGTCAAAGCGCGTCCTTCGGGGTGGGTTCGTGAGAAAATGAGTCTGCAATTAAACTCTGCAACACAACTTTTCAATCCTACCACTCTATTTTACGGCCCATCATGCCCCAAGACCAAAACAACCTCATCTGGATCGACATGGAAATGACTGGCCTCGTGCCAGAAACCGACGGCGTAATCGAAATAGCACTCGTCGTCACCGATGCCCAGCTTAACCCCATCTCCGAAGCGCCCGTGATGGCGATCCACCAATCTGACGCCGTGCTTGACGGCATGGACGCATGGAATAAATCGACGCACAAAAAATCGGGCCTCATTGAGCGCGTCAAAGCATCGACCATGAACTATGAAGATGTAGAGAACAAAATGATCGATTTCCTCAAAAACCATGTGCCATCCAGCACCTCGCCGATGTGCGGCAATTCGATCTGCCAAGACCGCCGGTTCCTGGCCCGCACCATGCCCAAGCTCGAAGCCTATTTTCATTACCGCAACCTCGATGTTTCCACGCTAAAAGAATTAGCCAAACGCTGGAAACCGCAGATCATGAGCGGCATGAAAAAACACGGCAAACACGAAGCGCTGGCCGATATTTACGAGAGTATTGAAGAGCTGAAATACTATCGGGAGCATTTTTTGAATTTGGGGTAGCATCGGCGTTTCAACGACTCAAAGGGCTGAGAACGGTGTTCGACCAGGATAATTTTAAACTTCTGCAACAGGAAGCAAAACTATGAACGCGCAAAATAAGCCAATCCCGAGCCCGGAAACGCAGGCGACGCTTGATTGCCTGCATCAGGCGGTGACAAAGGCGCTGGCACGCAAACAGAGCTTAGGCCAGTACGCCATTGTATGGTCTGATAATGGCCCTGTTGCGGTAGGTACAGACGCGCCTATTGAACTGGTCTCGCCGAAGAAAGCCCCGCTTAATTTTTGAAAATTGGAATTTTTAAAACCAACCGCTCGAAAGCCGACAACATGATTAGCGCCGAAAAGAAAGAACGCCTCCAGGCCGCTGGCTGGAAAATCGGTACTGCCAAATATTTTCTTCAATTGAGCAATGAAGCAGCAAAGCTAGTCGAAATCAAACTTGCGCTAGTCACAGCCGTTAAAAAATCCCGTATCAAAAACAAACTTTCACAAATCGATCTGGCGCAGCGCATGAAATCTACCCAATCGCGTATCGCCAAAATTGAGTCCGCCGATCTATCTGTGTCGCTAAACTTAATCGTCCGCACGCTGATTGCCAACGGTGCGACATCGCGTGATATTCGAGCCGCGTTTGCGCTAGATTTAGAGCTTGCGGCTTAGCAATATGCGGTCGCGGCGTTTGTTTCCAATAATAGCGAAACTCCTTTACTGGCGTGCCGTTTGCCGCAAAAGGCTTCAAAATGCTCGCCAATACTAGAGATGCCAACATTTAGTGCTATAACCAATACAACATTCCAACTGAAAGCAGCCTGATTCATGGCCACCGCCAACAAAAAGAAAAACGACTCCACCGCCAACATTGGTTTCGAAGCCAAGCTCTGGCTCGCCGCCGACAAGCTGCGCAACAACATGGACGCGGGCGAATACAAACACGTTGTGCTCGGCCTGATTTTCCTCAAATACATCTCGGATAGCTTCGACGAGCACCACGCCAAGCTGATCGATGGCAAGGGTGAATACGAAGGCGCGAACCCTGAGGATAAAGACGAATACCTCGCCGCCAATGTCTTCTGGGTGCCCAAAGATGCCCGCTGGCCGCAGCTACAGGCGGGTGCCAACCTGTCGGCCTCGACGTCGCCACTGCCGCACTCTTTCCGGCCGTATTCGAAGAATCAGAACTTGGACACCTTCCAAATGGCTGGACTGCGGGAAAACTTGGTGACATCGGCACGAATTCCCGGCGAAGCGTCAAACCAAGCGACATTGCAGCAAACACGCCATACATTGCGTTGGAACACATGCCAAGGCGTTGTATCGCGCTAGACGATTGGGATGAATCCGCCGACGTTGCCAGCGGCAAGTCCGCGTTTAAGAAAAGCGAAATTCTTTTCGGTAAATTGCGCCCCTATTTTCATAAAGTTGGCGTCGCCCCGTTCGATGGCGTCTGCTCGACTGACATCCTCGTTCTCGCGCCGAAAAGTTCCGAGTGGTTTCTTATCGGCAAATTACCTGTCCTCCGACCTAGAGGAATTGGAACAATGTTGGTCAGTTTATTCGGGGGTAATAGCCAACCCTCATTTCCTTACTAGAGAACCATCATGCTAAAAATCTGGGGTCGCCTCACTTCCGTCAACGTACAAAAAGTCGTCTGGTGCGCCGATGAACTTGGGCTGGCATACGATCGTATCGAGGCGGGCGGTAAATACGGCGTGGTGAGCACGCCCGAGTATCGCGCCATGAATCCGAATGGCCTGATACCGGTGATTGACGATGACGGCTTTGTGCTCTGGGAGTCGAATGCCATCGTCCGCTATCTCGCGGGCCGCTATGGGGAGGGCGCGCCATCCACACTACCGGCGCCATCCACGCCACCCCCGCTGTGGCCGACCGATGCGCACACGCGCGCCAATGCGGATCGCTGGATGGATTGGCAGGCGGTGTCATTTAATCCCGTCATTGGCCCCGCGTTTATCCAGCTGGTACGAACGCCTGTTGAGCAGCGCGACCTGGCGGTGGTTGAACATGCGCGCGTTGAAGCCGAAAAACGCCTCGCGATCTTGGATGCGCAGTTGGCAACGCATGCGTTTGTGGCGGGGGCGGCGTTTACGATGGGTGATATCGCGTTGGGCTGTTCGGTTGATCGCTGGTACAAGCTGCCGATTGCGCGCGAGGCACATCCCAATGTGGAGCGTTGGTATCAGGCGCTGCGCGAGCGCGCAGGTGCGCAGCAGGTGTTGGGGTTGGTGTTGGCTTGATGTGGTTGGATGGTTGAGCGTATGTGTGGACGTGTGTATAAATGAATGTGCAAATAAATTCTGAACTTGGGATTTAAGAAATCTAAGGCGGCAAAACCGACGCCGCCTTCAGCCGCGCATTCCGCCGCGAATTCGGCGTGCCGCCCGCCGCCTGGCGAAGGACCCACACCACGCCCATGGCCGAACACGCTGATGGGTTGGCGTAAGGCTGGTAGTTGGTTCTACCGACTGAACGTAGTGTGCGCGCGGCAGATTTGCCAGAATGTTTTGGCAATTGGCTAGGCGCTGCTAACTTCACCAGCTACTTTGTGTTTTAAGAAGCCGACCTTCGCTGGCTTTTTATAAAATTTCTGGCGTAAAAATCCAAAAAGAAGCAGTTTTATATTGTTGTTGTATGCAATATGCATATAGCATATATAATGGAAATTGCAGGTTTAATCTCATTGATGTATGCTATACGCATATACCATATATTTTTGTGATTAGACTTTAGGTGAAGCTAAATCTGCAATGAATTCAAATCAACATTCACTCGGTTCAGCGGCCCCCAAACGGGCGAAGAGCGGGCAGTGGTCATTGAAGCCGCAAGATCTTGTTGTGGCGTTAAAACTCGTTGTCCAGCACGGACGGCATGTCACATATGCTGAGCTTGGCAAGCAGCTTCGCTTATCGCAGTTTGAAGCGCACGCGGCAGTGAAACGGCTGGTCGCCGCGCGGCTGGTTACTGAAATTGATGGTGAGGTACAGCCGATATTAGCGTCGCTCAAAAATTTCATTTGCTACGGTGCGCCTTATGCGTTCCCGCCGGTTCGCGGTGAGATGACGATTGGTTTCCCCACCGCCTACGGCGTCAGCCCTTTGAAAGATAAAGTCTTATTCGCAGATGTGAACCCGCCTGTTTGGCCTAGTGCTGAAGGAACTGTACGTGGGATGACGTTGCTGCCGTTATATGAACGCGCGCCGTTGGCGGCAAAAGAAGATGAAGATTTGTACGAGTTGCTCGCGCTGTTCGATGCGCTGCGTATTGGACAAAAACGTGAACAAGAACTGGCGATGCGTGAAATTGCAGAGCGGTTTGAGTTCTTTGCGGCTGCAACTTAATCCAATATGAACAATCCCATCACGACCGATGAACAAAATTTGGCGATGCTCATGACCGTAGCAGCGACCTTGGGCGGGCTTCGCGAGTCGCTGGTGTTCGTTGGCGGCTGCGCAACAGGGCTGCTCGTCACCAATGTACGCGCGCAACCGATTCGCATGACCGACGACGTTGATTTGGTTGCGCATGTTGTCTCACGGCAGGAATATCACGAACTGGAGCAAAAGTTTGAAGCGCTAGGATTCAGACACGATATGCGCGCGGATGCGCCGATTTGCCGTTGGATTTGTCGGGACATCACCGTCGATCTGATGCCGACGGAGCGGGGTATCCTAGGGTTTCATAACATTTGGTATCCGCTTACCGTTGAAACGGCGCTGACCGTATTGTTGCCTAACAATATGCACATAAAATTGATTGCTGCGCCGGTATTTTTAGCAACTAAGCTGGAAGCGTTTTACGGACGGGGCAACAACGATTTTATGGCCAGCCACGACCTCGAAGACATTATTACCGTGATCGATGGGCGGGAATCACTATTGGACGAGATTGTCGCTTCACCTGTTGAGCTACGCAATTATCTTTCGGCCCAATTGTCACAACTTCTTCAGACTCGCGATTTTGTCGATGCCTTGCCCAGTCAGCTTCCCGCAGACCGGGGTAGCCAAGCGAGGCTACCCGGTTTGAAAAATAAACTTAAAACAATCGCGGGCTTGATCTGATTTGTGCCGTCGCCTTTATCCCCTTTAACAAGGCAAGTGGCAGAGCAAACAACGAACAATGCTGAATCGCAAAAGGCAAATTACGACTTAACATCGACATCCGGAATCACGGCCTTCACGCCGTGCATTTTTTGAACGGCCGTGGCAATTTCAACTAGTTGCGGGCCATCTTTGACAGAGCCGGTCAGCGTAACTTCGCCGCCCTTGACAGCAACTTTGACATCCTTGGCGTGCATCTTGGCCAATTCAGCGCGGACGGCATTGGCAAGGATGACATCTGGGTTCGGGGCAACGGCCATTTTGACTTCCGGCACTGGGCCAATTTGGGTAACTTTCATGTCGGCACAGGCGGACAAGGATGCAGCGATGGCAAGGGCTAGTGTAAGGGCGCGAGCGTTCATGGGCGTTCTTTCGTGATGGATGTTGATTGGAGATCGACTGTAAATTCAAAACAACGATGATTGTCGCGATTGAAGTTTGCAGATTTATGACAGGTGCCTTTATTCCGGGATACATCCATTCGCGGAAACGCTGATTGCGTCGAAATGTTTATTCCACCAGATTCAATTGTTACGACCAAAAGAAGTCTCGGCGGCGACGCATACCAACTGCGCAGCAAGCAATGCAACAAGTCACGTTACCGGCAACGTAGCGGGAATGCGGCGCCAACATGCCCTGAAAACGCAGCGATTTTGACAACCCAGCCCATCACAGGCATTCTACGGTTGCGCATTTAACTTGGTGCGCTTGTTGACTTTCATGGGGGCGGTAAGCGAAAAACGACGCGGGCAAATGATCGCGATGCCTAAAATATAAAAACGGTCTATCGGTATGCGGGCATGCGGGGCGCTGGCTTTAGCAAATTGTGGCAACGCCTTGATACCCGCAACACCTCAACACCATGCCTCAACACCATGCCTCGACACCATGCGTTGATACCATTGGGTAACAGGGAGAGCAAGATGAAAGTTGGATTCGATCCGTCGCTTTGTTCAGTTTCTGCCGTACATTCGTTGACTGCATCAACCCCCATCATCACCCGCCGCGCATTCATCACGCGGATCGCCCAGACTGGCGGCGCGGCAGCGGCGTGGGCGGCACTGGACGCGCTCGGTGCCACGCCGTTGGCCATCGGCGCCGATCACCAATATCCGGGCCCGCCCGCCTTGCCCGCAGGCATCGGACGCGGTAAAAAAGTCACGATCATCGGCGCGGGTATGGCAGGCTTAGTGAGTGCTTACGAGTTGGGCAAGGCAGGTTTTAGCTGCACGATTTTGGAAGCCCGTTCGCGCCCTGGTGGACGCAATTGGACCATTCGTGGCGGCGATAAAATCGTGCAAACCGATGGCTCTCAACAGGCGCTTTGGCCAACGGCGCCGCATCTTTATTTCAATGCCGGACCCGCGCGGATTCCGCATCATCACCATGCTGTTTTGGATTATTGCAAGCAGTTTAATGTCCTGCTTGAAATCATGATGAACGACAACCGAGCCGCGCTGTTTCAGGACGATGCCGCGTTTGGCGGCAAGCCTGTTCAAGCCAAGCAGGTGATTAACGATATGCGCGGCAATTTGAGTGAATTGCTCGCAAAGGCGATGTCGGGCGGTGGACTTGATGGCGCCTTTAGCAAAGAGGATCGCGAGCGTTTGTCGGGAACGATCAGCGCATTCGGCGATTTAAAGGCCGACGGAAAATACGCCGGCAGTGATCGTGCGGGCTTTATTACGCCTCCCGGTGCGGCACTCGCGGTCGGCAAACATCGCGAGCCGCTGTCGTTGAGCGAACTACTAAAATCGGATTTTTGGCAATTCAAAGCGTCATTCGGCGAGGGTCCTGAGCAGTCATCCACGATGTTGCAGCCAATCGGTGGCATGGACCAAATTCCGCGTGCTTTTGCCAAACGCCTGGCAAAAGTGATTCGCTACGATTGTGTGGTCGATGAAATTCGCAAAACGGTCAACGGCGGCAAGGACGGCGCGAAGGTTGTATTCCGCCAAAGTGGCCGTGCCGCCACAATGATCGAGAGTGATTTTGTGATCTGCACCATGCCTTTACCGGTGTTGGCAAAAGTGTCGAATGATTTAGCGCCGGAATATAAAAAAGCGATTGCCGAATGTGCCTATTCCAAGCCAGCGAAAATTGCGTTTTACACGCCGCGCCGGTTTTGGGAAGAAGACAACGCCATCTACGGCGGCATGTCGTGGACGACACGCGAGATCACGCAAATACTGTATCCGTCGCATGGCATTCGCAGCCGCGATGGCGTGCTGGTCGGCTCGTACACCTTTGGCCTTGCCCCCGGCGACGATATGTCGCAGTTCAGCGTCCAAGATCGGATTGCCAAGGCGATTGCCTCCGGTGAACGCATTCACCCGGGCTACGCGACGATGGTCAAAAACGGCGTGAGCATCGCTTGGCCGAATGTACCGCACAACCTGGGCGGCTGGGCCAGCTGGACGGACGATCAGCGCGCCACCTCGTATCGCACGCTGCTTGCGCCCGATGGCGCTATCTATCTGGCAGGTGAACACTTGTCGTATGTGACCGGCTGGCAAGAGGGCGCGATTCTTTCTGCGCATCGCGCCGTTGAGATGATCGGCAAGCGCGTCCAAGCCTAATTTTTAGACGACTAACAACAAAAAGGAATGCACATGAACAATACCCAACGTTTTATTTCTGCGCTGGCGGTTGCTGTCTTGGCCGGATTATCGATCAACGCGAACGCACAAACCGCTGTCAAACGATTCGGCTCCGAAAAAAGCATTATCGCCAGCGCCATTTGGGCGGGCGATACGCTCTATGTTTCCGGCCAACTGCCCGCGGCAACGGTGCCGACTGATCCCGCCAAAGGTACCAAAGCCATCATCGAAGGTGACACCAAAGCGCAGACCGTCAACACACTCAATGTCATCCAAACCATCCTAAAAGAGCATGGCTTGGGCATGGGCGATATCGTACAAATGCGGGTCTATTTGGTGCCCGATATGACCACCGGCAAGCTCGATTTTGCCGGCATGAACGAAGCCTATAAGCAATTTTTCGGTACCAAAGAGCAGCCGAACAAACCCGTCCGCGCAACGATTCAAGCAGGGGCGCTGGTGGTGCCAAATGCGCTGGTAGAAATCGAAGTGGTGGCGATCAAATCAAAATAGCGTTGGTGCTAAATAGATGCTGAAAACACCGAAGAATCGTTAGGTCACTTGCTTGGTTGGCAAACGCTGCTTTGGTAAACGCTAGGCTGGGCGGGCATCTTGAGGCGTTTCCGCTGGCGGTTTCCTGCCGATAGGAGGTCTCGTTCTTGGAAAAAATCACAACGCTTGTGAAATAACAAACATCAATCGTTGTCGTTAATTGCGCCAAAAAGGGTTTAAATATCCCTATCGAAACCGATGAGGAATGACATTTGAACATCTTTACTGAATTCAAACTTTCAACCGGAAAAAACTGTGCGTTGATACGGATCCGCAATGATTGGATTCCGAACTATTATCTGCTTGCCTTCCCCAAAGTACAGGGCGAACCATCGCCAAGTGAAGTGACGGAAATGCTGAACATGGGGATCAAGCGCGGTCAGCAGCTTGCCTTTGATGCCGTAGGTGATCGCGAGGCATTTACGATTTTATATTCAGGCTACAGCGCCCGCCGCGAAAAGGGCTGGCATGTGCATATTGTGTTACTCGGCAACCGTTGGAAAAAGGCGTGGCTGTATCTCATGTTAGCCGGCAAAAATGTGTTGCAGGCATTGAGTTTGCGGAAGGACGACGCACCAAGGCTGGAAAATTAGTATGGAGATCATCTCGCGTTTTATGGCGCCACGGTGCTGGGAGCAAATGGTAGCGGCGCTTGGTTTGCAGAATTCAGCGACAACGGACATCGCTTATCGGGACGTCACCGCTGCCTATGCAGAGCCGCAGCGTTTTTATCACACCGCCGTTCATATCGAAGATTGTTTGGCGAAATTGAATGCGTCTAAATCGTTGGCTGAATATCTTGCTGAAGTTAAATTCGCACTGTGGTTTCATGATGCCGTTTACAAGCCCTATGCCGCTGGAAACGAGGCCAGTAGCGCGGCTTGGGCACGCACGATTTTGCTCGATGCTGGAGCAAGTGGCGGACAAATAGAACGTATTGATGATTTGATAATGGCTACGCAACATGCGGTTGCAGCATCCACGCAGGATGCAAGGCTTCTTGTCGATATTGACCTGTCTATTCTCGGCGCGAATGTTACCGACTACGAAGTGTTTGAGAAAAACGTCCGCAAAGAATACCGTTGGGTGCCGTATTTCCTCTATCGAAAAAAACGCGCTGAGATCTTGCAATCATTTTTGGATCGCACAACTATTTACAATAATGATTTTTTTATCGATCGATATGAATCGCGGGCGCGGATGAATCTGCAAACGGCGGTCAAAAAATTAAGTTCGCATTGATTGGCAACCTACTGCGCCGCTACCGTTGCTTCCGGCGACCAACGCACCCGTTTGTGAAGTTGGCAGAGGGATATGTTTGAAAATCCCTCTGCCGAATCGCAAATGACTGCGTGATTGACTTTGTTACTTTGTTACTTCGTTCGTCTTCTTTTCATGAATGCGCTTGCTTTGGCGATTCTCTGATTTTTGCACGCTAGCTTGTTCCGCTGCGCCAACATGCCCGTCACGACCGGCGGCCGCTTCTTTGGCATTCACTTTTGCCTGGCCGGCTTCGAGCTTGCTCACTTCTTTGTTGGTCAACGTTCCCGATTTCACGCCCTGCCCAATACGCTTTTCCTGATTCACGTTGCGTTGCACCTCAGCTTGCATGCGTTTCGATGAAGCGGAATTCGGGTTGCCTTTTTGCGCATCGTGCTTTTCTTTGTAAATAGCGGCGCTCTCTGCGTTTTGTGCTTTTTCAATACGAGCCTTTTCACCAGCGCCCAGTTTTCCATCTTTGAGCGCATTTTTTTCCATGCGATTGATTTTGGCTTCACCGGCTTCTAAACGTGCTGCCTCTTTGGTATTGAGTTCGCCTGATTTCAAACCCTGCTCAATACGTTTTTGCTGGTTCACATCGCGCTGCACTTCGGTTGCGGTATTTTGCGCAAATGCGCTGCCGGCTAAGGTGAGCAAAACGGCGGCAGACATCGCTGCAACTGACTGGTTAATGATGTTCATGCGGTTTTTCATGTTCTCTCCAAAAGACGCTGACGGTATTGTCATGCTCAACTAACGGCGCAAGGTAAATTCAGTTTACCCAGGGGCCGAGGCGAGTTGTAACAAGAGTTATCCGTTGCCTTTTTGTGGCATCGCCAATTGGTATTGAGATTTGAAATGGCGCAGCAACACGTTGGCGTTGGGCGACAAACACTAAGCCGAAAGCCCGCCATCCACCACCAGATGATGTCCGACCACATATGAGGCATCTTCCGAGCACAGCCATAAAATCGGCGCGGCAACTTCATCAGCGCGGCCGACGCGATGCAGGGGGATTTGCGCTTCCATCGCCGCATAGTGTTCGGCGATTTCCGCTTCTGTTTTACCGAAGAGGCGACGCTGACGGCGCGGTGTTTCAATCGCGCCGGGGCACACACTGTTGATACGAATGCCCAGCGCCGCATATTCCTTTGCCGCCGCGGCGGTGAGGCCGTTCACGCCGTGTTTGGTGGCGGAATACATCGCCGCATTCGGGCTGGCTAAAAAACCGTTGACAGATGACACATTCACAATGCATCCGCCCCCCGTTTTGAGCATCGCCTCGATTTCGTATTTCATGCAGCACCAAACACCACGCAAATCGGTGTTGATGCTGTGGTCAACCGCGTCAATTGGAATATCGGCCGTGGGCACCAACGGGAAACTGGCCGCTGCGTTGTTGACCGCAAAATCGATCCGACCGAAAACCGCAATGCATGTTGCCACCATTGCCGCTACCTCATCGGGTTTGCTCATGTCTGCTGAATGGAAATGGGCATCGGCACTGATCGCTTTTAGGGAAGCTAATGCGCCCGCACCTTTGTCGGCGCTGCGCCCGACGATGAAGACTTTTGCGTTGGCGTGCGCAAAACGGATTGCGGTGGCTAAGCCAATGCCTTCAGTGCCGCCGGTGATGAGGGCTACTTTGTTCAGGAAATTGTGCATGGTGGCTTTCGCCTCATTTTTAATTTGGCAGTATGCTCAGTTCAACAAGCTTGTCAAGAACATCAGCAGGGCTTCGTGCAATATAAGCTTCAATGCCCGCCTTTCGTGCGCCGATGCAATTGATCTCATTGTCGTCGAAAAAAATCGCCTCTTCGGCACTGATGCCAACTACGTTAAGCGCATGAAGGAAGTATTCGAGGTCGGGCTTTAGCTTACCAATTTTATGGGAAGCAATAATGTGGTTGAAGTGGGCAGGCACGCCGGTAGCCTCAATCTGCGGCCAATGCGCGGCGCAGGTGTTGGTTAGTAACGCCATCGTGGCGTGCGAATGAATGTCATCCAGGAGTTGGTGTGTTTCGGAAAATGGGCCAACGATCCAGCGATGAAAGCTCGATATAAACTCATCGGCACAAATAGAAAGCTCGTATTCATCGACGAGCGAGGCGGCAAAAACTTGAACCGAAATTTGCCCGCGCTCATGTGCGCGTACGGCTGGCGACGCGAGCCAGCGTGCCCAAATCTGTTCGCGCGAAAAACTGCTGCCGAGCAATTTCAGCATTTCACGCTCGCCAGCGATTTCAATTAACACACCGCCTAAATCCAAGAGGATTGCTTTTTTCATCGGTTCCGCAACGGCTCCAACAGTCCCGACAAACCATTGTGGTCAATTTCCCGCATTAGCGCGAGTAGCCTGCCAAGCTCCCCTTCTGGAAACCCTTTACGAGCGAACCAGTGTAAATAATTGCCGGGTAAATCACACAACAATCGGCCTTGGTATTTTCCAAACGGGATTTTTACGGTCACTAATCTTTGTAAATCTTCGGGTTCCATTTTGCAAATCACATCGTGTGATCGAGCATCAATTGCAAGGTGGTATTGCCACGAAACTCGTTGATTGATGGTCTAAACACCGCGCCGATACTCGTGTTTAGGGCATCAGGCGAGCCAAACCGCATCGCCTCAAAGACAGTTCCATCGAGCGATAATTTGAGCTTCAAGTGTTTTTCGCCGACCACACGTTGCTCAACGACCTTAAATTCCCCGGTGAAGGAGGGCGCAGCAAAACCTTGCCCCCAAATTTGCGATTCGAGCGACTGTACGAAATCAAATGTGAGTTCATTTGCGCGAAGCGGGCCGTCAGTCTCGATGCGTTCTTGCAAATCGGTTGGCGACAATAAATTGCGCACGACGTTCTCGAATGCGCTCGCAAAATCAGAAAATGCCGTTTGCGGAATCGTTAGCCCCGCTGCCATCGCATGCCCGCCGAATTTAGTGATGATGCCGGGATGGCGTTTCGTTACCAAATCGAGCGCATCACGCATATGCAGGCCCTGAATGGAGCGCCCCGAACCCTTTAGATTCCCTTCCCCGTCAGCAGCAAAGGCAATCACGGGACGATGATATTTTTCGCGAATGCGTGAGGCCAATATGCCCACCACGCCTTGATGCCAGTTCGGCTCGAAGATCGCCAATGAATATCGCAGACCAACATCAATTTCCGCCAGTGAAACCAACGCTTCATCTTTCATGTCGGATTCAATCGCGCGACGTTCGCGGTTGAGTTCATCAAGCTTGGTGGCAAGGTTGAGTGCGATTGCATCGTTATCCGCCAGCAAGCACGCGATCCCCAACGACATATCCTCTAATCGCCCGGCCGCATTCAAACGCGGGCCAACCACAAAGCCCATGTCGTAGGTGCTGACTTTTCGGTAATCGCGTCCGCCAACTTGCAAAATTGCGCGAATGCCGGCCGACATGCGCCCCGCGCGGATGCGGGCAAGACCTTGCTCGACCAAGACGCGATTATTGTGATCAAGACGGACTACATCGGCCACCGTGCCGAGCGCAACGAGATCCAGCAAATCAGCTAAGTTGGGCTCGGGCATCCGCGAGGAATCGGAGAAATGCCCGCGGTCACGCAACAACGCCCTCAACGCCAACATTACATAAAAAATAACGCCGACCCCGGCTAAATTTTTGCTGCCAAAACTGTCGCCACGTTGATTCGGATTCACGATCACGGCCGCATCGGGCAAGGCATCGCCGGGTAAATGATGATCGGTCACCACGACCTGAATGCCGCGCCGATTTGCCTCGGCGACGCCGTCCACACTGGCGATACCGTTATCGACGGTGATAATGATGTCGGGGTTTTTTTCGGCGGCCAACGCGACAATTTCCGGCGTTAAGCCATACCCGTATTTAAAGCGATCCGGCACTACGTAATCGACCGCAGTACCCATGGCCCGCAATGCGCGCATGGCCACCGCGCAGGCGGTCGCGCCGTCGGCATCGTAGTCAGCGACGATGAGGAGCTTTTTTTTGGCCACGATCGCATCGGCCAACAACAAGGCGGCGGCATCGATGTGCGCAAGTTGCGCGGGTGGCAGGAGTGATGTCATGCCGTAATCAAGCTCGTGTGCGCCGGTCACCCCGCGTGCCGCAAATAGCCTCGCCATGCGAGGGTCAACTTGGCCTGCAATGAGCGCAGCACACGCGCCAGCGTCGCGGCTACGGGTGACGATTTCAACCATGGGAGGCGACAGCGAAAGGAGAGCAAAACTGATCAAAAAAACAACTACGCATAGTCAGCCAATTTTTTCTTTACCACCAACGGCTTCAAAATTCTCCAAAACTCCCACGGTTGTGGCTGCACCACGTTCACGCGGAATGAAACAGATTCATTGGGCAGTATCAACGTAAACGATTCAATGGTGCGGTCAACAATCGCCGCTCTGATGGGCTGCAGCCAGTCGGTGTCAATCGCCTGCACCGCCATCATCCAGTCATGCCGCTGGCCTGCTCGGATGGCTTTGGTTGGCTGGTGCAGCACCACGATGTTGTGGGTGCTGGCAATCGGCATGAGTCCGTAACCGGCGGGTAAGGCACTCACTGCTAATTTATTGCGCACCGCCAAACCCCGCGCCAGTGCTAGCTTTGCGAGCAGTAGCTTATATGGATATTCTGGTTTGGCGGGACCTTTAACGGTTGGTGTTAATAGCAAATTTCTGTTATTACGAATCGCCAACATATGCGCCGTGTTGGCCGGTTTTGCGGTTGGCTCGGCTACGCGAAAGCTGCCACCACCCCAAAACCAGAGGCCGTTTATCGGCAGTTGATTGTTTTCCTGCCGGGCGATATTCACCGGATGGTCATGCAGCAACATTTGCAATTCATTTTGCAAACTCCGCCAATTGATCTTGCCTTCATTGTTGGCCGGTAAATGGTCGAACACGTTCGCGCCGTTCGCTTTCCACAATGGCGTGGTATCGGGTATTTCATCATGCGGAATCTTTAGATACCAGCGTGCGGCATCGCGCGCCTCAATGATAAGACCATCGCTCGCTAAATGCCGATTTAGGGTTTCGACAATAGCCTGTGCCTCGTCCATCGTCGGCTCGATCACATGTGAATCCATCAGCTGCACATTGTCGCGGCTGATGTGCAAATGCACCGGATCGGCTCTGAGCCACATATCGTCCCCCGGCGTGCCGCCATCAGCTAGCAGTGTGAGTGCCGCGACAGGGTTGGAAGCGATAAATTTTAAGCCTAGCTCGTGCAGGCAGGATTCTTCCAAAAAACGCCCCGGCTGGCGTTTAATGTCGCCCATTGCCAGCAGCGTTTGCAGGTTTGGCAAGGCAGGTAAATCTTGGCGGGCGATAAAAGTTGGCGGGGGGATTAAATCGGGGATCAGTAGAGTCAAGTGCATAGAAGTGGCCGTCGGGATAATATCGGGGATCAGTAGAATGAGGTGCAAAAAAGTGGGCGGTAGATCAGATCGGCAATGAGGAGCGTGAGGCGCAGGATTGAATTTTAACATTGCAGCGTGGTCTACCCGTAACCTTGCCGGTTTGTAGGACAGTTTGTGGCACACTCAGCATCTACGAAGCAACGGTAAATCCCCCGCTCTTCATCCATCCATCGCCCATTCATCACCCAGCCAACGGAAAACCCTTTGCAACCACTCTCACTCTTCATCGGCCTGCGCTACCTGCGCGCCAAGCGCGACAACAACTTCATATCATTTATTTCGCTAATTTCGATGGCCGGCATTGCCTTAGGCATCGCCGCGCTGATCGTCGTGCTTTCGGTCATGAACGGCTTTCAGAAAGAAGTGCGCGCCAAGATGCTGGGGGTGGCCTCGCATATCCAGATCAATGGTTTTGAGAGCGGTTTGGCCGATTGGCAGAATGTAATGTCGCTTGCGCAAAAAAATGCAGAAGTGATTGGCGCGGCACCGTTCGTGTCAGGGCAGGGCATGCTGACCTACGGGCAGACTTCACGCGGTGTTGGCATTCGCGGCATTGATCCCGCGTTGGAGAGCACCGTGGCTGATTTTGCGGCCAGCATGAAGATTGGCGAGCTGACGGCATTGAAACCGGGCGAATACGGCATTGTCTTAGGCGCTGAATTGGCGCGGGCGTTGCAGGCCAATATGGGGACAAAAATTCAGTTGCTGATCCCGCAGGGCAGCACATCAATCGCGGGCCTAGTGCCGCGTTTGCGGACGTTTACGGTGGTGGGGATTTTTAGTTCAGGGCATTTCGAGTTTGATCTTAATTTGGCACTCATCCACATCAAAGATGCGCAGGTTTTATACCGAATGGAGGACGCGATCAGCGGCGTACGCTTGAAAGTGAACGACCTGGACCGGGCGCCGATGGTGGCGAGAGCATTGGCAAAAGTCTTGCCGGTTGAGGGCTATGTGACGGACTGGACACAGCAAAACGCGGTCTATTTTCGCGCGGTGCAGATTGAAAAACGGATGATGTTCATTATTCTCACGCTTATCATCGCGGTCGCGGCGTTTAATTTGGTATCAACGTTGGTGATGGTGGTGACGGACAAGCATCCTGATATCGCCATCTTGCGAACACTCGGCGCGTCGCCTTCGCTCATCATGAAAATTTTTGTTGTGCAGGGCGCATTGGTGGGTGTGATCGGCACCGTGATTGGCGTGGTGGGTGGCGTGCTGTTGGCGCTGAATGTCTCGGCGGTGGTGGTGGCAATTGAGCAAATATTTGGCTTCCAAGTGATCTCAAAGGAAATTTATTTCTTGACGGAGCTGCCATCTGATTTGCACTGGAATGATGTTTCGCAAATTGCCGTGATCGCGTTGGTGATGGCGCTGGTCGCCACGCTTTACCCGAGCTGGCGTGCCTCGAAAGTGAATCCGGCCGAGGCGCTGCGGTATGAGTGATGCCATGAGTGATGCTATGAATGAGGCAATGAATAATTCTGTCCTGGCGTGTCGGAACGTCGTTAAGACATTTAAACAAGGCAAAAACGAGGTTCCTGTTTTGCGCGGTATTGATTTCACAGTGCAAAAAGGCGAAACCATCGCCATTGTTGGCGCCTCAGGTTCCGGCAAAAGCACGTTGCTGCATATCTTGGGCGGGCTTGATGCCTTGACCGAAGGCGAAGTCACCTTAATGGGCGAGCGGATGGATAGGCTGTCTGCGGTTGCACAGGGCGATTTGCGTAACCGTGCGCTGGGATTTATTTATCAATTCCATCATTTGTTGCCCGAATTCACCGCGTTGGAAAATGTAGCGATGCCACTGGCCATAAGGGGTGAAGAAACCAAACTCGCCAAAGAACGTGCAGCCGAAATGTTGAACGATGTCGGCTTGTCGCATCGCTTAACGCATAAACCCGGCGAGCTATCGGGCGGTGAGCGTCAGCGTGTTGCCGTGGCGCGTGCGCTCGTCACGCATCCTGCATGCGTGCTGGCGGACGAGCCGACGGGCAACCTTGATCGTGGCACCGCTGACAGCGTATTTGAACTGATCATGCGGCTGAACGCGAAATACGAAACGGCGCTGGTGATGGTGACACACGATCCGCAGCTGGCTGCAAAAATGTCGCGGAAGCTGGTGATTGCGGATGGGAAATTGACATAGGGTTAGCCGCAACCGCAACCGCAACCGCAACCGCAACCGCAACCGCAACTCAAACCGGAGCCGGAGTCGGAGCGCCCACGCGGCCAAACTCTAGTACCGGCGCGGCGTTTGAGGCTTTTTAGTGCATTGTGGTTGGTGCTTAGTAATTGGTGCTTGGTATTTAGGGCTCAGGCTTTCGGTATCCAGCGAAATTTCTTCAAATCAATTTTGCCACCTGCACTACCTTCTGCACTAAATTCCACGCCCTCGTTTTCCAAAAGCACACGCTGATAATCATCACTACCCGATTCCCAATCCGCCAGCCGACGACTGACGCGACCTTGCGCATTGACGACGCGATGCCAAGGGATTTTGATATGGTCCGGTGTGAGCCGCAGCGCTAATCCGGCTTGTCGCGCTGCTCTCGGCATGCCCGCCAAAAGCGCAATTTGCCCGTAAGTTGCCACTTTGCCGCGCGGGATTTTTTTGACGACGGCGTAGATGCTGGCGTACTTATGATCATGTTTTTCCGCCGCCATCAATAAACCACCGGCTTCGCTTCAAGGGATCGCCATAAATACCACGAGGCAACTGTGTTCCAAGGTGCCCAGCGGGCGCGGTAGGCCTCGATCTCGGCCTTTCCGATTTGCTCGCCGTGGTGAAAATGCTTTTCAATCGCGCGGATCACGCCAATGTCGGCGACCGGAAACACATTGGGCCGCATCATGTAAAAGATCAAAAACATTTCAGCGCTCCACCGGCCAATGCCTTTGATGCGTACCAAATCGTCGATCACCTCATCGTCCGACATGGTGGCCCAACGACGCGGATTGACGAGTTTGTCGTTGAAATGCCGCGCTAAATCTTGAATGTAGACCGCTTTACTGCCGGATAGTCCACACGCTCGCAACGCTTCAACCCGCATCCTTAATATTGCCGGCGCTGTGACTGTTTTTGAATTGATGTCGGCTGCAGCGACCAACCGGTTCCATACCGATTGTGCTGCGGCAACCGAAATTTGTTGCCCAACGATCGCGCGCGCCAGTGTCGCAAACGCACTGCCACGTGAGCGCAGGTCGGCTTCGGGATGGACCTTTATCAAACCGCGCATGACCTTGCAGCGTTTGGAAAGATCGCGCGATGCTTCATCCCAATATTCAGGTTTCATCATTGCTCCCGTTAAGCGGTGAGGGTTGCTGCCATCGTTGTTATTGTTGCTGCCGCCGCTGGCGACGCTTCCACATGGTCGAAACGACGCATCGCCAGATTAACATCGTGCCGAAATAACCGACGATAGCGAAGATCACAGATTGGATCGCCAAGCCAATCAGCAGCGTCGGGCCGAGTGAGACAAACCAATTGAACATATCGGGAACGATACGCCAAAGTTGTGTGAATGAGAGTGATAGCGTCAATTCTGGCGGCGCGATATTGCGCATACTCTCGCCGGTGACGATTGTGCCGATGCTATAGGCCAAAATATAGAGCGGGATGAAGGTCAGCGGGTTCGTATAGAGAGTGGCAGCGGCTGCCGCCAAAATATTGGCGCGCAGCGGAATCGCAATCAAAACCGCCAACAATATTTGAACGGGTCCGGGGATTAAACCCGTGACAAATCCGATGGCGACGCCGAGCGCGACGCTGCGCCGATGCAGATGCCATAGGCGCGGGTGGCCAAGCCACGGCGCTAACCAACGCAGGTACCGGTTCTCAGTGATTAATTCGGGCCGTGGGAGTTTGCGGCGTAGGTAGCGTTTCATTTGGCCTTTTGGTTGCCAGCGTGTCGTCGATTGGTGTGGTTGCTGCGTTAGACCGTTGGGAATTTGTTTTGGGGTCGCGCCACCATTAAAGTTACCATCGAAGTCATCACTACAGTCAAAGCCAAGTTACCCTAATTCGGTTCTTTTTTCGTTGCAAGTTCGCAGATAACAAGAATAATAGCGTGCGTATTTTCTCACTCGGCCTCGTCATCGGGGCATTTTTATTGCAAACCATGGCGACGCTGCCGCTCGCGGCGGATGATTGCGTGCGGGTGATGATTGCCTCGGGAGCCGCGCTGGTGCTGGTGTTTGGGCTCGTCGTCCGTAAAAAATCGAGCACTATCGCAACGACTTTCGCCATCGCGTTGATGCTGGTGATCGGCATGATGATGGGCTTTGGTTACGCTAATTGGCGTGCTGATGTGCGGCTGGCACAAGAGCTGCCGCGCGAATGGGAAGGCCGTGATGTTGAGGTGATCGGAGTTGTGGCGAGCTTACCGACGGTGAATGAACGCGGCACACGGTTTGAATTTGATATTGAGCGTGTGCTAACTAGCGACGCAAAAATTCCACCACATATTTCATTGACTTGGTATATCGAGCGCCCCAAGAAAGGCGAGGATGCCAAGCCACCGCCAGAAATAAAACCCGGCGAGCGTTGGCACTTGACGGTGAAACTCCGCCGTCCACACGGCACGCTCAATCCGCATGGCTATGATTTTGAAGCGTTTGCGCTAGAACAAAACATCCGCGCCACCGGCTATATTCGCACCAAGGGCGTGAACGAAAAACGCGATGATTTTGTCGAGAGTTTTCCCAATCGCGTTGATCGAATCCGCATGGCGATTCGGGATCGCATGAATGTGGCGTTGAAAGATTTGCCCTACCGAGGAGTAATGGTGGCGCTGGCGATCGGCGAGCAAAATGCCGTGCCAGCAGATCAATGGAAAGTGTTTTGGCGCACTGGCATTGGTCATCTGGTATCGATCTCCGGGTTGCATATTACGATGGTGGCGAGCCTGCTGTATTGGCTTACCTTCCGCATCTGGGCTAGTTTTCCCGCGCTGGCGCTGCGCTTGCCTGCCCAGCGGGCGGCGGTGTTATCCGGTGCGTTCACGGCGCTCGCTTATTCGTTAATTGCCGGCTTTTCGGTGCCTACCCAACGTACCTTATTCATGCTCTCAGCCGTGGCCGTGGCGCTGTGGATGGGGCGCACGACCTCGGCAACGCGGATGCTGTCTTGGGCGCTGCTGTTGGTGATTCTACTTGACCCGTGGGCGGTATTGGCGCCCGGATTTTGGTTAAGTTTTGGCGCGGTCGCCGCAATTTTTTATGTCACAGCCCATCGCACGGGGCAGCTATCCTCGTTGAGAGGCGCGGCGCTTACACAAGTGGCCGTCACGCTTGGGTTGCTGCCGATGACGTTGGCGCTTTTTCAAGAGGTCTCGGTGGTTTCGCCCATCGCCAACGCGTTCGCGATACCAATCGTGAGCTTGGTAGTAGTGCCGATTACCTTGCTGGGTGCGGCACTTTCATTCATCGGCCCGTTCGATTGGCTGCTGCAACTGGCGCATGAAATTTTTTCATGGTGTTATTGGCTGCTGACGTGGTTGTCGAACACGCCCAACGCGGTTTGGCAAAGCCATGCGCCGCAGCCGTGGACGGTGGCCTTGGCGCTGTTTGGCTGCGGGTGGTGGCTGCTGCCGCGGGGTGCGGCGCCGCGTTGGTTGGGAATCGTTTTTGCATTGCCGATGTTTGTGATGTTGCCACCCAAGCCCAAAGATGATGAGCTGTGGGTTACGTTGCTCGATGTTGGGCAGGGCTTGGCTACGGTGGTGCGGACGGCGAACCATACGCTCGTCTACGACACCGGCCCGCGCTTCAACCCCGATAGCGATTCGGGCAATCGCATTATCGTGCCCTATCTTCGCGGCGAGGGCATACGCGAACTGGATGCGCTGATCGTGACCCATGCCGACGAGGACCATTCAGGTGGCGCGAAATCCGTGATTGATGCTCGCAACCCAAAATGGGTGATGACCTCGATGGCGGCTGACCATGAGAGTTTCAAAAACGCGTCGGAAGTAATCAGGTGCGACATGCGTGATGACTGGCATTGGGACGGGGTTTATTTCAACATCTTGCATCCAACTAAGGGCAATTACGATGACGATCGCCGCAAGACCAACGATGTCGGCTGCACACTTAAAATCACCTCGCCGGGTGGCTCGATTTTAATGACGGCGGATATTGAAAAACGCAGTGAATACGACCTGCTGCTGAGGGCTGAGGCCGATCCTTCTGAGCTAAAAGCCGACGTTATGGTTGTGCCACATCACGGCAGTAAAACCTCGTCGACCGAGGCCTTTATCGATGCGGTCAACCCCAAGCTTGCGCTAGTGCCTGTTGGCTACCGAAGCCGCTTCCGCCACCCGAATGTCGAGGTGATGGCCCGCTATTTGGACCGCGGGATTAAGATCATCCGTACCGATGAATGGGGGGCACTGACCTTAAAGTTCGGCAACGATAGCAAGGGCGCGCCGACGGTGACAAAGTACCGAGAGCAGCATAAGCGCTATTGGCTGGACTGGCCCGACGGCGAGGGCGCGTTGGAATGAGGCATTTAGTTGGCTAGCATGGTTACCGATCAGGTTTACGTCACTCATCTTTATCGATACCCAACATAAGCAACCATCAACGGCAGTTGCTTTTGGGCTGTAACAATTTGTATCGTTTGTGTCGCATTTTTGCAACAATGCAGGTCACGACAGTGACATCAAGTCACATTTTGACCATGGTCGGCACACAAATGATAGTCTTCGTCAACAGCTAAACATGACGTGCGCCTATTGCTCACTTTAGACGGTCTTTGTGGCGATGGTGCGTCCCGCAATTGTCATGTAATCGTTATGCGATGTCATAAGCATCGAATAAGAACGAAGCCGTTTTAACGACTTTTACCAGTCACCGAATCTTTCCAGACTATTTCGTCTATCTACCTGATGGGGGCATCATGAAGTTGAAGCAGAAAAAATTATCGCTAGTATTGTCGCGGCTAATGTCAACAGCGTTGAGTACAAGTGCGGTTGCCGCACTCGTTTCGGCACCTGTGCTAGCGCAGGATGCAGCAAAGGCCGTGCCCGCACCGGCGCCGCAAAAAATCGAAAGAATCGAAGTGACGGGCTCGAACATTAAGCGTGTTGACGCTGAGTCGGCATCACCAATTCAGGTGATTACCCGTGATGAAATCGAGCGCTCCGGCAAACAAACAGTGACCGAACTGTTGCGCACACTTCCTTCTGCTGGCGGCGGCGGTTTAAATGACCTGGCAGGGTCAAATAGTTTCTCGCCTGGCGCGTCGTCTGTCTCATTGCGCGGTTTGGGATCATCGGCAACGCTCATTCTGCTGAATGGCCGTCGCATTGCACCGTATGGCTTGTCTGATCCGAATTATGGCCAAAGTGCTGTTGTTAACTTAGATGCCATCCCGTTTGATGCAATTGATCGCGTTGAAATTTTGAAAGATGGCGCTTCCGCAATTTATGGCTCAGAGGCAATTGCCGGTGTTGTCAACATCATTTTGCGTAAAGATTTTAAAGGCGGTATTGTTGGGGTAACGGGCTCAACTAACTTGAAGGGCATCTACAACACAGGCGACATTGTTGCTACGGTTGGCTTTGGCGACTTGGCACGTGACCGCTACAACATTTTTGTGAACGTCGAGGGCTATAGCCGCGAGCGAGTCACTTTTAGGGACTCTGAGAAATATCTGAACCGCTCTGAATTTTTTAATTCCACTCGTTACCGCACTGGCCAAAAAGCTTTTTCCTCTTATGCACCACAGCTGAATTTATATCCTGGCGTTGTTTTTGACCCAGATACGCTCGGCGGGGCATTTATTTACACAACCGCTGGGTCGGCGAACCAAAATGTTTGCCCACCGGGCCAGCAACGTCCGGGTCAGACAGTATGTCGCTATGATATTTTTGGTGACACGGAAGTTGTCGCTAAAAGTGATCGCGCCAATTTGTTTACCCGCGGCACCTTTGATTTAAGCGCTTCGACTAGTATCTACGGTGAGATCGCGTTTAATCAGCTTAAAACAAAGTATTTGGGCTCGCCGCAAGTTGCAGGTGATTTTGGTTACTTTTATGCGTCGGCAACGAACAAAATTATTAACATTCCAGAGGTGTTGCCGCCAAACAACCCAAGTAATCCAACGGGTGACTACGTCGGCTATCGTTATCGCTTTAACGATGTTGGCCCAACTGGCACCGACGTGACCAGTAACTCAACGCGTTTTGTGTTGGGTGCCAAGACCGCATTGGGTACGTGGGATGTCGAGGCAGGTGCGCTGTACAGTGAAAGCAAAACGGATGCTATCTCGACGAACCAAATCCGCACGTCGGTGTTGACGAAAGCGATTCTGGAGGGAACTTATAATTTCCTGAGCCCATCAACCGGAAAAATTACCGCAAAAGATTTGCGGGTTAACTCTAAAGACACAGCCAAATCCAGCTTCACGATTTTAGACATCAAGACGTCTACTGAGCTTGGCAATTTGCCGGGTGGTCCCGTTGGCTTCGCGGCTGGTATTGAGTATCGTCGTGAGGACCGCCAAGCATCACCGGATGTGTTTAAGACGACTGGTGAGATTCTCGGCTACGGTGCTTCAAGTGCAGATGGCAAGCGTGACATTACGGGTGTTTTCGTTGAGCTCAATTTACCGGTTTGGAAAGGTGTTGATGTCCAGTTAGCTGGCCGGAATGACCAATACTCTGATTATGGCCGCTCATCCATCCCCAAGGTTGGTATTACTTGGACGGTGCTGCCAGATTTGAAATTGCGATCAAGTTACTCAGAGGGCTTCCGCGCGCCGTCACTCACGGAAAACAGCAAGAGTTCAACATCTGCCTTCACGACGGTCTCAGACCCCGTCAAGTGTATCAACGGCGATGAAAATCAGTGCCAACAAAATATTGGTTTGTTGATTCAAGCCAACCCAAACGTTAGGCCAGAAACGGCGAAGACGTCTAACGCCGGCATTGTTTTTGATTTCTCTAAAGACACTTCTGTCACGGTCGATTTTTACCGTATTGACCGTAAGAATGAGATCAATATTTTGAGCCTAGGGCAAATTCTGAATAACGAAAACAACCCTTCTCCACTCTATAAGGGCCGTGTCCAGCGCGGACCAGCTGCACCGGGCGAACTTGTCGGCGATATTCAGTCTATTCGGACAGGGTTTATTAACGTTGGTAGAACCGTAACCTCCGGTGTTGATCTCGATTTAAATTCGAAATTTTCGCTCGGCGCATACGGCAAACTCTCCACCAATGCGTTGATTACCTACACAAGTGTCTACAAAAATAGTCCTGAAGATGGATCTGGCTATACGACTTACGTTGACTACCGTGATTACCCACGCGTGCGGGGTACGTTGCGTACGGTTTGGGAGACGGGTAACTGGGCGACAACATTGACGGCACGCTATTTTTCGGGCTTTCATACCTACAGCAATGGTGATCCAACAGCAGTAACCTGTAACAGTAAAGCGGCGAGCTCTATCTATCTGGGCTATTGCCGTGTCACCGAGCAGGTCACTTTTGATCTGGGAACCCAGTACCGCGGCATCAAAGACTTGCTGCTCTCGGCGACTGTGCAAAATATCGGCAATCTGCGTCCGTCGGCTGATCCATTAAGTCGTCCTGCCAATACCGATTGGTTCTCGCAGACTGGCGCTTATTTGACGCTCGGTGCGAAGTACACCTTCAAGTAATCTAAGAAGCTCGTTTTATGAAGCAAAAAAAACCGCCCGAGAAATCGGGTGGTTTTTTTTTCGCGGGCAAATCGTTGATTAGTCGTTATGCCCTTCATTGAACGGTTGCCCATCGCCGAGCCGTATCTGAATCAGTCATAATGCATGATGTTTAAACGCGGAGTTATGTGATGCCCAGTAAAGTAGCAGAAGGTCAAGAACGGGGGTGGATTATTCCCATTGGCGGTGCGGAAGAAAAAGAGAAAGAAAACTCACCGCAGATCCTGCAGCGGTTTGTAGCACTTTGCGGCGCGGGCATTGGCATGGGTGCAGATATTGTTGTCATCCCGACGGCGAGCCGTTTAGCGGATACCGGCGCACGTTACGAACGTATTTTTGGTGATCTCGGTGCCGGGCGCGTGACGGCGATGGATTTTGATACCCGCCGCGATTGCGAGGAACGCGGACGCTTGGATCGTTTGGAATCGGCGACCGGTGTATTTTTTACCGGTGGCAATCAGCTACGATTATCAACAATGCTCGGTGGAACCTCGGTTGCCAAGGCGTTGCGGGTGATGAACGCTTCTGGGGTTCATGTGGCGGGCACAAGTGCGGGCGCGTCGTTCATCAGTGAGCACATGATCGCGTTTGGTGAGGAGGGTGCGAGCCCGACGGCGGGGATGGTGCGTTTGGCACCCGGCCTCGGGTTAACGAACCGGTTTGTGATTGACCAGCATTTCCGCCAGCGTGATCGCTTGGGTCGCTTGATGGCCGCGCTTGCTTACAACCCTTTTGCGATTGGTATTGGTTTGGATGAAGATACCGCCGCGTTTATCAGGCCCGACAACGTGTTGGAAGTGGAAGGCAGTGGTAGTGTGACGATCGTGGATGCTTCCGGCATCCAGTTTTCATCAATGGATACCGCCGAAGAGGGCCAGCCCGTCTGCATGCTGGGCTTGGCGGTGCATATTCTGATTGCAGGAGCAACTTATGACATGCACAATCGGTCGGCATCGGCAGGGACATTGAGTACACGCAAAAGCTGATGCGAGGATCTGGGGCGGAATAAAGAATAGTTTTCTGATTAGGGG
The DNA here is from genome assembly GCA_038206765.1 of Burkholderiales bacterium. Taxonomy (GTDB): domain Bacteria; phylum Pseudomonadota; class Gammaproteobacteria; order Burkholderiales; family Usitatibacteraceae; genus UKL13-2. The sequence goes on from JBBRAM010000021.1 coordinate 61,425, forward strand.
AATACCGGCTTCTCGCGATGCTGTGGCGTAATCATTATTGCTTTCGTGGCTTTTTGTTGGGCATACTTAAAAAAACCTCAACACCTAAAAGGGTTTCACCATGCGGATTCTCAATCGTTCAGTGTTTGTCGGTCCCTCGCTATACGCGCACTTCCCGATTATTTATCTTGAGATCGATCTGCGCGCGCTGGAAGCGTGGCCGACGGGAAAACTTGGCACCGCGTATGTAATGAAATTGATCGACGCATTGCCGAGCTTGAAAGACCACGGATGCTCGTATCGTGTTGAAGGCGGGTTGATTCGCCGGATGTTGGAAGACGAAGGCACTTGGCTCGGGCATGTGTTTGAGCATGTCGCGATTGAGCTGCAAAACATTGCGGGTGAGGATGTCAGCTTTGGTAAAACCCGTTCGACGGATCGCCCCGGCGTTTATACGGTGGTATATGAATATGCGCAGCGCGACGAGGGCATTGAGGCCGGCGAGCTCGCGCTGAAATTATTATGCTCGCTATTACCCGATCATCTGAAACCCGAAGGTGTAGTGCCCGCTGGTTGGGATTGGCCAACCGAGCGTGATGCCTACATCCGTTACGCACAACGCCGTGCATTGGGGCCATCAACCGCGTCCATTGTTCGTGCAGCTGAGGAGCGCGGTATTCCATGGTTGCGCATGAATGAGCAATCGTTAATCCAGTTGGGCTATGGCAAGTGGCAGCAGCGTATCCAAGCTACCGTCACCGGACGCACCGGCTATATCGCCGTTGAATTGGCGGGTGACAAAGAAGAAACCAATAAAATTTTGGCCGCGCGCGGTTTGCCGGTGCCACGCCAAGAGCTGGTGCGCTCGGCAGATCGCGCGGTCGCAGCGGCGAAGCGGCTGGGCTATCCGGTAGTGACTAAGCCCTACAACGGCAATCATGGCCGCGGGATTTCGATTCATCTCACCAGCGAAGGCGAGGTGCGAGCGGGCTTTGATGCGGCGGTTGAGCATTCATCGTCGGTGATTGTAGAAACTTATTTGACGGGTGAAGACCACCGCCTCTTGGTCGTCAATGGTGAGCTGATCGCTGCCACCCGCCGTACGCCAGGCCATGTAGTAGGCGATGGACAATCAACGGTGAAACAGTTGGTGGATGAGGTCAATAAAGACCCGCGTCGTGGCATCGGCCATGAAAAAGTGATGACGCGAATTGAGCTGGATGTGCAGGCCGATATGATGTTGGCGCGATTGAATTACACGACTGAATCGGTACCGGACAAAGATGAAGTCGTGATGCTGCGTTCCACTGCCAATCTGTCCACCGGCGGTACTGCAACCGATGTGACTGACATCATCCACCCCGATAACCGCGATATGGCGGTGCGAGCGATCACGGCGATTGGCTTAGATGTGGGCGGTGTTGATTTTCTGATTCCCGATATTACCGAGAGCTACCGTGACATCGGCGGCGGCATTTGTGAAGTTAATGCAGCGCCCGGTTTTCGCATGCACGTCGCACCGAGTGAAGGTACGCCGCGCGATGTGGCAGGACCGGTGGTCGATATGCTGTTCCCGCCGGGCACACCGTTCCGCGTGCCGATTGCGGGCATCACCGGCACCAACGGTAAAACAACCACATCACGGATGCTTGCACATATCACCAAGATGGCGGGCTTCACGCCGGGTTTGACAACCACGGATGGCGTTTATATCGACGGTCAACGCACGGTCGAGGGTGATATGACGGGGCCAGTCGCAACTAGGATGGTGTTGGCGGATGCGCAGATTGATATTGCGATTTTGGAAATCGCCCGCGGTGGTTTGCTGCGTGCGGGTATGGGCGTGCCGTTTATCAACGTCGGCGCAGTGCTTAACGTACAGGCCGATCATTTGGGGATGAAAGGCATTGATACGCTGGAGCAACTATCGGAAGTGAAGCGAATCGTGGTTGAAGTCGCGAAGGATTGCGCGGTGCTCAATGCAGATGATCCGAATGTTATCAAAATGAGTGCCGATACCGAAGCCAAGAGTATTTGCTACGTCACCATCAATCCGCAACACGCGGTGGTGCGCGAGCATATCCGCGCCGGTGGCCGTGCTTGTGCGCTGGAGGCGGGCGTGAACGGGCAGATGATTACGCTCTACGACAAAGGCGGGCATATCCCACTGATGTGGACGCATCTAATCCCCGCAACATTGGAAGGGCGCGCGATGCACAATGTGCAGAACGCCATGTTTGCAGCGGCAATGGCGTTTTCGCTCGGTATTAAGCTTGATGCAATCCGGCAGGGTTTGCGCACTTTTGACACCACCTTCTACCAAGCACCGGGCCGCATGAATGTGTTTGATGAGCATCCGTTTAAAGTCATTTTTGATTATGGTCACAACGCGCATGCGGTTGGCGTGATGGCTGATTTGGCGCTGCGTTTGGACGTGGCGGGGCGCAGAATCATTGTGCTCTCTGCACCGGGGGACCGGCGCGATGAAGATATCGTTGCCATTGCCGAAACGGTCGCCGGAAAGTTTGATCATTACATCTGCCGCCGCGATGATTCGCTGCGTGGGCGCGATGGTGATGAGGTGCCGAATATGCTTGCCAAGGTGCTGCGTAAACAGGGTGTTGATGATGCCGCGATTGAGATTATCCCTGACGAACAAAAGGCGATTGATGCCGCGCTCCAGATGGGCAAACACGGCGATTTGCTGTTGATCTTTGCCGATGCCTTGGCACGCTCGTGGAAGCAGGTGACGAAGTTTTCGCCGGCAGGCGGCATAATTGATGCAGAAACAACCAAAAAGAATTCGGCAAAATTAGCACCACCATCAGCCGAAAATACAGATGAAGGTGCTGCTGACGCCGCGCTGGAAGCAGCAGGATTTATCCGTGATGAACGCGGCCTGCGCTTCGTGAAAGAGAGTGATGATTGAGTGCAGATCTGAATGTGGACTTGCCCCCGATAACCGAGCCGCAGGGGCCGCTAGAGCCACCTAAACCATGTCCGCCACTTCCGCAATTGGGGCAGCTTGAACCCAACGCTTGCTTTGACGATTCTCGCCGTCTGACAGGGGCCAATCTCTATTTCGCTAGTCCTGGCGCGATTCTTGAGGCATCGGTTGAACGTATGGGCGCTGTCGCACTTGACGTGAATGCGCATCGACGGTGGCACGACAATGTTTGCCGAGTGGTAGCAGATTTGGGTTGGCAGGCCGACGCCCGGATCGCGCCACATGCAGGCGGTGTCATGCTGGCATTGGCGGCACCGTTTCATCAACTTTTTACGGCGACTGAGGTTAATGAATGGGCTTGGGAAGAGGCCATTGGCGCCGAGTATTTTTTCGCTAGCAACCCGACCGCAAATATAGCTAATGGCATCGACGACAGTATTCACGATAGCATCCACGATAGCATCCACGATGGCATCAAACCTAGCAACCCAAAAAGCACACCCTCTTTTGATCGATTACACGTCATCAATGGCGGTTGGCAGGCCGTGGTTGCGTTGTTCAAAGCAAAAGCCAATGCCGAAATGAACGCGCCACTATTCGCGCTGCGCGAAGCCGCGCGGATGCGACACCTACCTTTTTTCAGTGACGATAAAACGCTGTCCGTTGGTGCCGGTGCGGGTAGCCAGTCATGGCCGATTGTAGATAGCGCCGGAACTCGCCTTGCGCTCCCCGCGCCGAGCGAAGTGCAGTGGCATGCGCTGTACGATGTCCCCAAAGTATTGGTCACAGGCTCCAATGGCAAAACCACGACAGTACGTTTGCTGGCGGCCATGTTGTCTTCGTTGCGCGGAAAGCGCGAAGCTGCGAGCGCCGTCGGTTATTGCTGCACGGAAGGCGTCGTGGTTGATGGCATGCAATTAGAAAGCGGTGATTATTCAGGTCCGGCGGGTGCCCGAGCCGTACTGCGTCATCCCGATGTAAAAGCGGCCGTATTGGAAACAGCGCGGGGCGGTATCTTGCGGCGCGGTTTGGCCGTTGATGCTGCGGATGTGGCGATCATTACTAACATCAGCGCGGATCATTTTGGCGAATACGGTATCGAGAATATTGCGGATTTGGCCGATGTGAAACTCGTGGTAGGTAAGGTGCTGGGTGCAACGGGAACGCTAGTGTTAAACGCCGATGATCCAGTGCTGATGGAAGGTGTTGCATCTGCGGAACGCGCTGGAAGGCTAACCTGTGCGAAGGCATTGTTTAGTCTAAACGAAGAGAATTCCTTGTTGGTAGCCCATCGAGTGGCAGGCGGCTGTTGCTGCTGTGTTCGCGATGGAAATTTGTTGCTCACCTATCACGGTGTGGACACCGATCTTGGGCGTGTTGCGGAGATGCCGCTATCGATGGGCGGCGTGGCGTCTTACAACGCCGCAAATATTGCGGCAGCAAGCGCTGCGGCGGCGCTGCTTGGTGTAGCGCCTGATGCAATCGCAAAGGTGTTGTTACGCTTTGGTCGCAGACATCAAGACAACCCCGGCCGCTTGGAGCATTGGACGGTGGCGGGGGTGACAGTGATCGTCGATTACGCGCACAACCCCGAGGGCCTATCAGCGCTGCTGTGTGTTGCCCAATCAATGCGGTCCACAAATAAAAGCGAAAACATAAGCGCGAGCGAAGTTGCAGGCGAGGGGGAAAGCGGAGGCGAAATTGAAAGGGAAAGCAAAAGTGCCCTGGGAATAGGAAGGCTAGGTCTGTTGCTGGGACAAGCAGGGAATCGGGAGAGCGAAGCAATTGCCGAATTGGCATTCACTGCCGCAGCGTTCAAACCGGATCTGGTTGTCATTAAGGAAATCGCCACGATGTTGCGTGGTAGGGCGCTAGGCGAGGTGCCCGCGTTGCTGGAAGCGGCGCTCAAACGAGCCGGCCACGGCGAGGCACAGATCGTCCATGAGCCCGATGAGGTTGCCGCCGCGCGTTATTTGCTGCAATGGGCGAGAGCCGGCGATGTTGTGGTGTTGCCAATTCATCAGAAGTCCGCGCGCGGCGAAGTCGTGGCGTTTATTGAAAGCAAGATGGTGAACGCTGATGATCGCTAGGGAGGTTTGGTTGCAAATAGACGGTAGCGTATTTTATAAAACAAGTTCAAGTGAAATTTTGAGTTACGCCATAAAAAGCCAATGCGAAAACGAACGATTAAATCAATAGCCAACCTTAAGAAGCGCATCAGTCCAGCTAAACCTATATACCGAAGCATTATTAAAATAAGCGAGATCGTATGGCGCAAATGACTTCCTCAGCCACAACTGCTCATTCACCATCTACCCAACCTTCTGTTTTAGCGCCGCCAGAAATTTCCGACGCGATGCTAGATCGCATGCAATATCTGGCCGACCCGCTCGCCGATGCAACGATCAATAATATTTTGGGCGATTGGCCGTCACCCAACTTGCCAATCGAAATGCACCCCGAAGATTCATCTGGCAATGCAGTGTTGAGCGCTCAATGGCAAACTCAATTGCAACCGAATTGGCAAAAACTGGCGATGGTGAGCGCTATTTTTGACCAATGGACAGACAATCAAAATTTGGTGGGATGGGATGGGCACGGCACGCCGACACTGCCTGAAATTCCCGCCGGTATTGTTGAGCCATTGAAAGCTTATGTGCAGGCGGCAAGCAGTTTGCCGTCATGGGCGGACAAAGATAAAATTGCCCGCGCCGAAGCACTGTTTATGGACTATGGCGCACTTTCTGTGACACTGCTATTTTGCTCCAGCTTACCGGAATGTTATGTCGTTCCCGATTTGGCTGCGGTGTTGCAGACCACTGGCAAGTTGATCAACCACGCCGAGTATCGCGTTCGCTCGACTGGCGCGATGATCTTCCCAGTAATGATGCACGGTGGTCTTACGACGTCGCAAGGCGGCGGCGTCGCGCAGGTGTTCAAAGTACGTTTGATCCATGCAACGGTGCGCAATTTAATTTTGCGGGGCAATCCCGAGGCCGCCTTGGCAAAGATGGCTGGCAATGGAAACATGCTGAGAGCAGGCGTGATTGCGCCGCTGGACGCACTCCAGGGGACGCAAAATATGCATCAAACGCTGTTCGCGCATGGGTGGAACCTGCACGAGGATGGTTTGCCCTGCAATCAAGAAGAATTGGCATACACACTGCTCACTTTTAGTTATATTTTTTTGCGTAGTATGCGCAAGCTCGGTCTTGGATTCTCCGTCACTGATGAAGAGGCCTATCTGCATGCGTGGAATGTGATGGCGTATTTCTTGGGCGTCAGCGAATCGCTCATGCCCAGCACCATGGCACAGGCGGAGGCAATGTTTAAATTGATCCAGGAGCGCGGTCGTCGCGATCAGGAAAAACATAAAACGAAACAAAATGATGAGGCTAGGAATGGCCCGGACGATCCTCGCCCGCTCTTGGGTCGCGCGTTGATGGGCGCGATGAAGCAGGCTATTCCGTTATGGCTAATCAAACCGTTCCCAGTCATGCTAACGCGCTATCTTTGCGGACCGGCCACTTCAAAAGACTTGGGGCTCAACGGCTGGATATCGTTCGCGTCACGGTTTTTGTTTGCCACATCACTGCTAATCGTTCGCGCAATTGATGCGGCAGTACGTTTTTTTGTGCCGGGATTTTCGATCTGCCGGTTGATCACGCGGATTCTCGGTTATCGATTTATTTGCCAATTATTGATGGATCAAACTCGGCCACTTAAAGTGCCGCTGCATGTTCGAGAACGCGTCAATATCACCATGGGCGCTTGGGGCAATGATGCCAACGCACCGAAATGGGTTAATACCGTAGAGGACTATTTCACCGTCAAGGGGAACTGGGAGCAGCCGGCGCAAAAATAATGCTCGAAGGTGACTAGCAATGAGTTGGACTGTTCCTCAAAGCCCGCGCCAGCGCTTGTGTTTGGCGATATTTGCGAATCAGTGCGAAAATTATTTCGTGCTTATTGAGGCACCAATTTTGCCGTTAAATGATCGGTTGCATTTGCAGCTTTCTTAAATGGATTGCTTTCGTTCAATTCGTTTACGTAGTTGGCAATGCCGCCGGTTTCGCGGCGCAAAAAATCTTCCACAGCGTGTGCGAAACGCGGCTCTTTTAGCCAGTGCGCCGAATGGCAAGTCTTGGGCAAAAAGCCGCGTGCGAGCTTATGCTGGCCCTGTGCACCGCCCTCAAAAATTTGAATGCCGCGCCCAATACAAAATTCTAATGTTTGGTAATAACAGGTTTCAAAATGTAAGCCAGAATGAAATTCTGTTGTGCCCCAGTAACGTCCGAATAGTGTGGTGGCGTTAAATAAGTTGAGCGACGCGGCAACCGGTCGCCCGTCTTTTTTGGCGATGACAAGCAAAATATTTTCTAGCATGGTCTCGCCAATGCGCTTGAAAAATGCGCGGTTCAAATAAGGCGTAGAAAAATGCGCATGATAGGTTTTGGTATAACAATCATGAAAAAAGTCCCAGTCGGCTTCGCCGATAGCGGTGCCAGTTTTTCGATCAAATGAAATGCCCGCTTCATAAACCTTCCGGCGTTCTTGCTTTATTTTTTTTCGTTTATCGTGACTCATCGTGGCTAAAAAATCATCGAACGATCCGTACTTTTTATCGTCTGTGCCAAGATTTGACCAATGAAACTGCACCGAGGCCCGTGACATAAACCCTGCATCGATCAACGCTGCATGCTCGTCCTCGCCGGGAAACAACACATGGACGGACGACACTTTGCTTTGCCGGGCAATTTGCAACAGCGCGGCAATTAAAATTTCGCGATCTGGCGCCGTGTGGGCCATGATGCGCGTGCCGCCACAGGGTGTGAATGGCACGGCAACCAGCAGCTTTGGGAAATAATCCAGGCCCGCACGATCATAGGCCTCAGCCCATGCCCAATCAAATACATACTCTCCGTAAGAATTGCCTTTCATATACATCGGCACAGCGCCCACCAGACATGGCTTGCCGTTGATCTCGCGGGTGAGGGTGATGAACTGCGGCAGCCAGCCGGTTTCGCCGGTCGTGCAGCCCGCATCGATCATCGATTGCAGGAATGCGTGTTTTAGTGTGGGATTATCGGCGGAAAGAGCGTCCCATTCGGCGGGGGAAATGTGACACAGGCTATCGATTACGTTGACGACATATTCAGGCATGGTGAGATTTAAAAAAACTGCTAACAATGCTCGCGGGGAATACCGAAGCTGACCGTATAATAATCGTAGAAGAAAGTTTTACGCGATGTATTTTTCCAGAAACAGTAAAGAATTTTATCAGTTAGCGCGTAAAACCCCGTCCTTTAGGGCGGGGATATAAGCGCGGAATAGCGCAGCTATTCTTGCACATGACCTTCGCTGTTGTCGTGATATATTACTGATTACTTATACAGTAATACATATCAAAGG
>JBBRAM010000022.1:0-56655 GCA_038206765.1 Burkholderiales bacterium
CGCGTCGTGTGACCTTCTGATGTTTCTCGAAGCCGGTTATCGTGCCAAATGTGATTTGCTTCATCGCTTTACCCACCCTATAAATTTCGCTTCTCCTTTAACGATGATGCCTCGCTATGCGTGGACTTAATCAGAGATTCCCTAAAAGTATTGCCGAGTATCGCAAAACCATTTGATGAGGGGACATCACATATCGTTATTGCGATGCGTGAAACCACAGAAAATTTCGTATATTCCAGTAAACTGAGGGTGCAGAAAGAAATTATAGATGCTCGTGAAGACGCATACCAAGCCCATTGGTCTGTGCGGGATGCGCGGATTAACAATAAGCAGATTCCAGCTTCGATTAATCCGGATGTGGCGCAGGAGCGTCATTGCGCCTTTAACTGGGTTATCGGCGAAGATGGTGATGATTGGGACGATATTGAAACGAATACGTAATCGTTTTGACTGATCAAATAATGGGTCATTTGCTACCTTGCGCTTTGATGCCATACCTCCGGTAAACTCTGTTCATAAAATAAAGGGAGGTTTCATGTCAGATGTTGCCCGTAGTTTCATTGGTGTGGGTATTTTGGTGCTGATCGGATTTTTGCTTTCTTATAACCGACGCGCCATTAGCTGGCGCACGGTGTTGGCGGCGTTGGCGGTGCAGGGAGCGATTGGCGCACTGGTGTTGTTTGTGCCTTGGGGGAAGGATGCCTTGAGCGCGGCCGCGAATGGCGTGACGCATGTGCTGGAATATGGCAACAAGGGAACCGAGTTTTTATTCGGCGGTTTGGTTTCAGCCAAAATGTTTGAGGTGTTTGGCGGCGGCGGGTTTGTGTTCGCCTTCCGCGTATTGCCGTCGATTATTTTTGTGACTACCTTAATTGCGGTGCTGTATTACTTAGGCATTATGCGGTGGGTTATTACGATTTTGGGTACGGTATTTCAGAAGTTGCTGGGTGTGTCAAAAATCGAATCATTCTGCGCCGTAACAACCATTTTCCTCGGGCAAAACGAGATGGGCGCGGCGGCGAAGCCGTTTGTACTGCAACTAAAAAAGCATGAGTTGTTTGCCATCATGACTTCTGGCATGGCAAGCATCGCCGGCGCTGCGCTGGCAGGTTATGCGGGGCTGGGCGTCAAGGTAGAGTATTTGGTTGCAGCATCATTTATGGCGATTCCCGGTGGGCTGTTATTTGCCAAATTGATCTACCCCAGCACTGAGGCGAGCACCGTTAAGTTCGATAAATTTGAGTTCGAAGAAAAACGCCCCGCAAACGTGATCGAAGCCGCCTCTGGCGGTGCTGCCCTTGGCCTCAAGATCGCGCTGAGCGTTGGTGCGATGTTGTTGGCATTCATCGGCTTGATCGCGCTCTTGAACGGAATGATTGGCGGCGTTGCCGATTGGATGGGCTATAAGAATGTGACGATGGAATTGTTGCTCGGCAAAGTCTTCTCGCCGCTGGCCTATATGCTCGGAATTCCTTGGGAACATGCCGATTTTGCTGGTAATCTTATTGGCAAAAAGTTGATCCTGAATGAGTTTGTCGCCTATGTGGATTTGAAGCCATTTTTGCAGCCGGATGCGCAGGTAATTGCAGCCGGTTTAACGGTAATTGATCCTCGCACATTGGCGATCGTTTCGTTTGCGCTTTGTGGCTTTGCGAACTTTACCTCGATCGGCATTTTGGCTGGGTCATTCAACAGTATTGCGCCGCAACTGAGTGGTGATGTGGCACGATTCGGCCTCCGGGTTGTTGCGGCGGCAACCCTCTCAAATTTGATGAGCGCGACGCTGGCAGGCATCTTTTTGTCGATTAAATAGTCAAATAGTTAAATAGCTAAATAGTTGGTGAAATCTGCATGAAATTTCTACCCCAGGAAATCATTCGCAAAAAGCGCGACGGCTTGGCCTTGTCGTCCGATGAGTTGACCGATTTCGTCAACGGCATTACCCGTGACGAGGTGAGCGAAGGGCAAATCGCGGCGTTTGCGATGGCGGTGTTTTTCAACGGTATGGCTCGCGCCGAGCGGGTGGCATTGACCTGCGCGATGCGGGATTCCGGGCGGGTGCTAGATTGGAAGCCGATGAACCTGCCCGGCCCGATTGTGGACAAGCACTCCACTGGCGGCGTGGGAGATGTGGTGTCACTGATGTTGGGCCCCATGATCGCGGCTTGCGGTGGATTCGTGCCAATGATTTCGGGGCGCGGGCTTGGCCATACCGGCGGCACGCTCGATAAATTTGATGCTATTCCCGGCTACCAAACCAACATCACCAACGAGAAATTTCAACAGGTGGTGCGGGATTGTGGCGTGGCGATTATCGGCCAAACGTCAGACCTCGCACCAGCCGACAAGCGCATGTATGCGACCCGCGATGTGACAGCGACGGTTGAATCAATTCCGCTGATTACCGCATCGATTTTAAGCAAAAAATTGGCGGCAGGACTGGACGCGCTGGTGATGGACGTGAAGGCGGGTTCTGGTGCGTTTATGCCGACATTGGATAAGTCAGTTGCACTCGCAAATAGTATTGTCGAGGTTGGAAACGGCGCAGGCGTGAAAACCTCTGCGTTGGTCACCGATATGAATGAGCCGTTAGCACCCTGCGCAGGAAACGCGATTGAGGTGCAATGTGCCATTGACTATTTGACAGGAAAATCACGGCCTGCGCGCTTAAATGAAGTGACGATGGCGCTTTGTGCAGAGCTATTATTAACCGCCGGATTGGTTGCGAGTGAATCGGCTGGAAAGCAAGTGCTGGCGCGGTGTTTGGCCGACGGCCGTGCTGCAGAAATATTTTCCAAAATGGTCGCGGAATTGGGCGGGCCGATAGCTCTATTGGATTCGCCCGCGAAGTATTTGGCCGGAGCCGCTTCTGCGCCGATCCTTAAAACGGTCACTGCCAAGCGCGACGGTTCCATTACCGCGATTGATACGCGGGCGCTGGGCATGGCCGTGGTGAGCCTAGGCGGCGGACGGCGGCGGGCGACCGATAAGATTGATTTCGCGGTGGGGCTGGCGGATTTTGCAGCGCTGGGTAAGAGCGTGAAAGCAGGCGATATTTTGGCAACCGTTCATGCGCGGCATGCATCATCGGTTGACGATATTGTGCGTGATGTTGCGGCGGCATTTACGATTGCAGATCAGAATAACGGGGGTACGCACCCTTTGATCTATCCGGCAATACGCGCCGTTTGAATAGGGCATTAATCCAAATGCCATTTGAGATGCCAGACGTAGATCGGGCAGCGCTACGGCCAACCATTCGGCGCTTTGAGGAGATCACACTAAACACTGCGCCCGCAATCCATGAATATTGCCTCGACGGCTGGCTACTGCGCGCATCGGGAACCGCGACGCATCGCTCCAACAGCGTGACGATTCTTGATGATTCGACGCTTGCGCCGTCCGAAAAAATTCAGCGCTGCGAAGCTTGGTTTCAGCAACACCAGCAACCCGTTATCTTTCGATTGAACGAAGCGCTAGCACCAGCTGATTTGGATAAGATCTTGGCTGTGCGGGGCTATACAAAAAATTCCGAATCGATGGTCATGACGTTGGATTGTTCGGGGGTGCGTGGCGTGTCTGCATTGCCGCGCGGTATTCGTTTAGTCGATTGCGATATCGCGGAGAGTTTGCGCGCACTGCATCAGATGAAAGGCAATTCGTCCGAACTGGCAGAGCGGGAAATAGACCGGCAGGCGCTATGGCGAGGGCCGCAAATCGTGCTCAACCTTCGTGGCACAAACGGTCTTGTCTGCACTGGTATGGCGAGGATTGAAGATGGCCATGTCGGGCTTTTTGATATTTTTACACCTGTTGTGCAACGCGGCCATGGCTACGCCGCGATCTTGATTCAACATTTGATAGCGTGGGGGTTGGGGCAGCGCGCGCACGCAGCGTTTTTGCAGGTGCTGGAAGCCAATCAACCGGCGATTAACGTCTACGAAGGCTTGGGTTTTGTGCCACGCTACCGGTATTGGTCCCGTGTTGGACCTAACTTGCCCTGAGCTAGCTTAAAAAAGGCGTCCAACGCCACTCCGTAACCTCACCCCGCAGCGCCAACCCAAAGCGCCACCCCGCAGCGCCACCTCATAGCGCCACCGCTCATCAATTCAACAGCGCAACGACAACACAACTGGATACTTAACCAAAAACATGAATAGCGAATTAGAAATATTGGCAGCAGCGGTCGGCGCAAAACTAAAAGCCAGTGGCGCGATTCTTTCCACTGCCGAATCTTGCACTGGAGGTGGCATTGCCGAAGCCGTTACGCGGATTGCTGGCAGTTCGGCATGGTTTGACCGCGCCTTTATCGCCTATTCATACCCTGCCAAAACTGACATGTTAGGTGTTCAAACGGCCACACTAGACCGGGTGGGTGCGGTGTCTGATGCGGTAGCACGCGAGATGGCCGAGGGCGCGTTGGCGCGGTCAATGGCGACCGTTAGCATTGCCGTGACGGGCATCGCTGGGCCCGACGGCGGCACGCTGGACAAACCAGTTGGAACCGTCTGGTTTGCATGGGCGCAAAAAAATAAGCCAACCATATCAGAGGTTTGCGTGTTTTCTGGGGATCGCGCTGCGGTTCGACGCCAAACGATTATTCATGCACTCACCAAACTGCTGCATAATTGATCTTGTAATTTAGTGGTGCCCCCTTTGGTTTGCCATTCGGCAAACTATTTTGAAAAAACACTTGCAACCGGCATTTTTTTTCGGTACTGTATGAAAATACAGACTGTATGTGAATACAGTTCGTTTTAAATATTTACAATATTTACAATATTTTCAATTTACAGCCCGGGAGCTTTGCCATGAACATGATGGACAAAAACGCAATGGACGAAAACAAATCAAAAGCATTACAGGCCGCGCTTTCGCAAATCGAAAAGCAGTTCGGCAAAGGCTCGATCATGAAAATGGGCGAGGGCAGCATTGGTAACGACATTATTCCCGTTTCTACCGGTTCTCTGGGGCTTGATATCGCGCTTGGAATTGGTGGCTTGCCCCGTGGCCGCGTGGTTGAAATCTACGGCCCAGAATCATCAGGCAAAACGACCCTCACGCTGCAAGTGATCGCTGAAATGCAAAAAACTGGCGGTACCGCCGCTTTCATTGATGCCGAACACGCACTTGATCCTACCTATGCCGCAAAGTTAGGCGTAAACATTAACGATTTATTGATCTCCCAGCCCGACAACGGTGAGCAAGCGTTAGAAATCGCTGATATGTTGGTGCGTTCAGGCTCAGTCGATATTGTTGTGGTTGACTCCGTTGCTGCGCTCACGCCGCGCGCTGAGATCGAAGGCGAAATGGGCGATTCACACATGGGCTTGCAGGCGCGCCTGATGTCACAAGCGCTGCGTAAGCTGACAGCCAATATCAAACGCTCCAACACGCTGGTGATTTTCATCAACCAAATCCGCATGAAAATCGGTGTCATGTTTGGCAGTCCGGAAACCACCACCGGCGGCAACGCGCTCAAGTTTTACGCTTCAGTTCGTATCGATATTCGCCGCACTGGTGCGATTAAATCTGGCGAAGAAATTATTGGCTCTGAAACACGCGTGAAGGTTGTGAAAAACAAAGTTGCGCCGCCATTCAAAACGGCTGATTTCGATATTTTGTATGGCGAGGGCATTTCCCGTGAAGGCGAGATTATTGAACTGGGCGTGATCCATAAAGTGGTCGAAAAGTCGGGCGCTTGGTACGCTTACAAAGGCGAAAAAATCGGCCAAGGCAAAGACAATAGCCGCAAATTTTTGAAAGACAATCCAGAAATGGCGCAAGAAATTGAAGCCAAGATCCGCGCCATTGTTGGTGTTGCAGGCGGTGGTGCAGCGGTCAACGTGGTTGAGGAAGACGACGGTAGCGAAGAGTGATGTCGCAACACAACTGAGCATCTCTGCAATTTATATTTATGAGTAATGTCATTTGGTGTTGATTTGCGTGATGGTTTTTGCGCAGCTGATCTTTCTGCAACGCAAATCAAACACATTCTAGTTCGATGGTTGGGCCGCCTGTTCGTCAATGTGTAGTAATGCACGCTACCGAGATAGTGCGGCCATTTTTTTGCCCAAATTCCGAAATCATGCGTTGATTTTTTATATTTGGGCTGAAAATTTACGAAGGGGTTTGTCATGGCCTATGCAGCGCAAGCAAGTTCGATTCTTGATCTCTCCACATCGGTGTTGCATATGTCTGCCACGTCGGCCATTTCTCGACAGGCGAAAGCGGGCAGTGGCAAAACCAAACGCGCGCCTGCGCAGGGCAGACTAGAACTTGTGCCGTCAAGCCCATTGGCGCGGACATCGTCAATTTTATTTGCGCCTCTTTCAGCGCCTTCTTCCACGCCTTTATATCCCTCATCAGCATCGCCGCCGTTAAACCTGGTGAACACGATATCTGTGCCTGTTTCCGCTAGCAACGTTGAAGTTTCAATTTGTACAGGCGCGAGCGCTGCCGCCAAAAGTGATATGGCCTCCGTTGAGCAATACGTTTGGAGTGTCTGTTGGTTCCTGATGGGTTTATTGTTTTTGTGTACAACATAATTTCATATGTTCTGGCAGGGCACGACGTAATCAAGACTTATCTGCTCTTCTGTCAAATCTGTTGTGTCAGGTGCCACGCGTTCCATGAATAGTCTCCATCTCGATTCTCATCCTAAAATTGCTCCCTGCGATGCTGAGTCTACACTCGGCGTAGAAAATGAACCTGACGTATCAATTTTTCATCCGAAGCCTACCAATCGGGCGTTAGTTTCAGCTGCACTGAGGTTGTTAGCGCGTCGTGATATGAGTCGCAGCGAATTTGCTTCCAAACTGAGAAAATTAAGTTCTGCAAAATCGATGAAAGCCTCCAGACTGCCGGTTTCCGCAGCGTCGCAGCGCTTAAACTTAAAAAATGAGTGCGCTGCTGACGTTATGGCAAGCTCGGCTAATCCTAGTGCTAACCGAATCGACAATCGCGTCGATAACCGGGGCGCTAAATTCAATCAGCATGATTCAATCGATGAGGCTGAGTTTTCCGCTGATGAAATTGAGGCCGTTGCAGATTGGTGCGCGGCTGAAGGATTTTTAAACGAGGCTCGATTTGCCGAGGGCAAAGCCCGCAGTCTGGCAGGCCGCTATGGCGCCAAACGTGTCGGTGCAACCTTAAAACAAAAAGGGGTTACCGAGGACATCGTTGCGGAAACCGTATCCGTCTTGAAGGAAACTGATTTAACACGCGCTAGGTCGATGTGGCTACGCAAGTTTGCAGAACCGGCTACGAACGCAACTGATCGCAATAAACAGGTTCGTTATTTGCAATCGCGTGGCTTTGGTTTTGATGTTATCAAGCGTGTCATCAACGGCGCAAGTGATGACGAAGACAGCTAGCAGGAGGCGTCAACGCAGCCAACTGGTCAGTGCGTGGTCAGTACGTTGCCAGTGCATTGCCAGTACGTAGCCGGCACGTGATCGGTGCGTGATCAATAATGATAAAAATTTTGGCTGCGGACGAATAGTAAAAAGTTCGAAGCTGGGGAAATGAAGCAGAAGCCGCAGAGATCAGGTACGCGGGGGTCAGGCCGTCAAATGCAAAGCCCGGCGCGATTTATCTTAGCGAAAAATGAATAACAAAAACTATCGTGAAGTCATTTTTGTTAGGTGCAAAAGTTTGTCGCCTGCGTGATCATCAACGGTGAGCCATACCATCGGCATCGCCGCTATTGCTAAAAAAACCAATAAAATGACCAAGCGACGTGTGTCGCTTGCGTCATGTTCGTGGTTTTGTGCGTCGGTAAAAGTATGCATACCGTAAATTTATCACGAATGAAATAGAAAAATCGAATTAAAAAATTCAGATTCACAAAGATTGACGTAACAAGCTGCAACAAAAATGGATGGGCATTACTTTTTTCTCGCTCTACGGCGCCTGCCAAAATAATGTTCAATACGGGAACTCGGACCAGGACAAGACGCAGAAAGAGCGGCTAATCTGGAGCTAAAAACCCGCTTTTTGCACAGCTCGCGTCGGAGACGTGGCAGCGTATAATTTGCGGTGGTATGTGTTTTCGTAGGGTTACTCGCGTTTTTCAGCTTCAAGCCATTTATCTTTCGGCAACTTCCTCGGGCTAATCTCTTCTAAGCAACATCCTCCTGGCAACTTCCGTCTGGCAATTTCCTTTTGGCAATATCTTTCTGGCAACTACTTTGCGATAACCATGATGGCAAAAATTTCAGTTCTACCGACTTCAAACAATGCAAAGACTGCTATCGGCACAGCTCAGACAGGGCGGCAACGCGACGGATTGAGTGACGACAAGGTTAACGAACCAGACAACGGTGGTGGCATCAATCGGGAAAGCAACGAGCTGGAGCGCAACCCCGGCACGCCTTTTGATCTCGATCCGGTCAAAGATGTTCGCGTAAACCGCAGCGCGATCGAGCGCCGCACCGCCACACTGGGCACACGCCGAACCGTCAAAAAAGACCATCAAGCAGCGTGGCTGATCCATGCCGTCAAAACCATTGACCTCACCACGTTATCGGGCGACGACACCGAAGGTACGGTCAAACGCCTCTGCGCCAAAGCGATGCGGCCCATTGGCGCGAAACTATTGGCCGATCTGGGCTTGAGTGAAACATTCGCCACCGAGCCCTTACAGACGGGTGCAGTGTGCGTTTACCACCGCTTCGTTGCCACCGCAGTCGCCGCATTAGCGGGCACCGGTATTCCGGTCGCTGCTGTCTCAACGGGTTTCCCTGCAGGCTTAAATCCGTTCCCGCAAAAAATTGAGGAAATCAGAGCTAGCGTCAAAGCGGGTGCGAAAGAAATCGACATCGTGATTTCGCGCGAACACGTCCTCACCGGCAATTGGCGAGCACTTTACAATGAAACCAAAGCATTCCGCGAAGCTTGTGGCGACGCACACATGAAAGCCATCATCGCCACCGGTGAATTAGGCACACTCAAAAATATCATGCGGGCTTCGATTGTCTGTATGCAAGCAGGCTCGGATTTCATCAAAACCTCTACTGGGAAAGAGCCGACGAATGCCACGCTGGCAGGCAGCCTCGTCATGCTCCGTGCAATCCGTGCCTATCACGAACAAACCGGCCACCAAGTCGGCTTCAAACCCGCGGGCGGTATCCGCACCGCCAAGCAATCCTTGGATTGGCTCATGCTCATGAAGGAAGAGTTGGGCGATGATTGGTTAGAGCCGCATTTATTTCGGATCGGTGCGTCGGCGCTGATTAACGATATCGAACGGCAGTTGGAGCATTTTGCTTACGGGCGATATGCGTCTATGCAGTATCAGGCGCTGGGTTAGATACTTAATGCGTCGCACACTCATCGTCCTGATTGGACTTGCTATGGGTTCAATATCGGGCTGGTGGCTTCTGGCAGGGTTTTGTCACATTCCAATGATTAAAAGCGGCAATTCCTGTGACCACAACGCCTACATGTGGCCACCTATATTTTTGCCAATCGGAATATTTGCAGCGCTTATTTAACGAGCCGTCTTTCCAAAGCTTACTTGCGTCAAAAGCATACTCAAAATAAAGCTTAATCAGAAACCCGAAAGCCCCGAATGAAACTACCCGAACTACTAAAACAAAAATCTCTAACCTACGGCGCTGCCCCCGAAGCTGCCACGCCCGCTCTTGAATGGATCGCCGAGCACGATGCTAAATTTGGTCTCTTTATCAACGGCAAGTTTCGCGACCCACAATCCAAAGAATATTTCGACACTAACAATCCCGCGACCAATAAAAAGCTCGCCCGGATTGCGCAAGCCAATAAACGTGACGTGGACGATGCCGTAAAAGCCGCCCGTAAAGCGTATCCCGCTTGGAGTAATACACCGGGGCATCTTCGCGCACGGTACCTATATGCTATCGCCCGCCAAATCCAAAAACATTCACGCTTGTTTGCCGTGCTAGAAACGCTCGATAACGGCAAGCCGATTCGTGAAACGCGCGACATCGATATCCCGCTCGTCGCGCGGCATTTTTATTATCACGCCGGTTGGGCGCAGTTGCAGGAATCTGAATTACCAAACCATCAATCGCTCGGTGTGATCGGGCAAATTATTCCGTGGAATTTCCCTCTGCTGATGCTCTCATGGAAAATTGCCCCTGCGATTGCGATGGGCAATACCGTCGTCTTAAAGCCCGCTGAATTTACCTCGCTCACGGCGTTATTGTTCGCCGAAATTTGCAACTCTGTCGGCTTGCCGCCGGGGGTGGTGAACATTGTCACCGGCGATGGCCGCACGGGTGCGGCGATTGTTGAGCATACCGATATCGATAAAATTGCCTTCACAGGCTCTACTGAAGTTGGTCGTATTATCCGTCGTGCGACTGCGGGAACGGGCAAAAAACTGTCGTTGGAACTTGGCGGTAAATCGCCATTCGTGGTGTTTGATGATGCCGATTTAGATTCGGCCGTTGAAGGCATTGTTGACGCGATCTGGTTCAACCAAGGCCAAGTTTGCTGCGCCGGTTCGCGCTTGCTGGTGCAAGAAGGCGTTGCTGAAAAGATGTACAAAAAACTCCGCGCGCGGATGGAAAAATTGCGCGTCGGCGATCCGCTTGATAAGGCGATTGATATCGGCGCGATTGTTGATCCCTCACAGCTAAAGCAAATTCAAGAGAAGGTCGCACGCGGGGTGGAAGAGGGCGCAACACTCATGCAGCCGTCGTGGGCCGGTTCTGCTCAGCTCACGTCGCAAGGAAATTTTTATCCACCCACCGTGCTGACCAATTGCAGTCCATCATCAAGCGTGATTCAAGAAGAGATTTTTGGCCCCGTGCTAGCCGCGATGACCTTCCGTACGCCGGAAGAAGCGGTGAAGCTCGCCAACAATACCCGCTACGGTTTGGCGGCCACCATTTGGAGTGAAGATATTAACCTCGCGCTCGACATCGCCACGCAAATAAAGGCCGGCATCGTCTGGATCAACGCAACCAATTTGCTCGACGCTGCCGCAGGCTTCGGCGGCTATCGTGAATCGGGTTTTGGTCGCGAAGGTGGTAAAGAAGGCTTGTACGAATATGTGAAGCGAAAGCCAGCCGCGCTAGCAGCTAAAAATAAGAAAACCCTAGCACTGGCGGGTGTTTTAAGCCAAAAAACCTTGAAGAAGCACGCCGGTAATGGAGTTTCAAATTCAACTATTCAAATTGACCGCACTGCAAAAATGTTCATCGGTGGCAAACAAGCGCGACCCGACGGCGGCTTATCGATCAATATTTTTGGCGCGGGTTCGAACAACAAACAGTTAATCGGCGAGGTTGGCCGCGGCAATCGCAAAGATATTCGCAACGCCGTCGAAGCGGCCCGCGCGGCGGCAAACAGTTGGCAAAGAGCCACCGGGCACAACCGTGCGCAAATTATTTATTTCATGGCCGAAAACTTAAGCGCACGAGCGGATGAATTTGCCAGACGCATCACCCAACAAACTGGCGTTCATTCCAGCGTTGCTGAAGCCGAAGTCGAAGCCAGCATCTCAGCACTCTTCACCGCTGCCGCTTGGGCCGACAAATACGACGGCGCTATCCATCAAACCCCCATCCGCAACGTCACCTTAGCCATGCCCGAACCCATCGGCGTGATGGCCATCGTGCTGCCAGACGATCAACCGCTACTCGCCTTTTGCACGCTCGCCGCCACCGCGTTTGCGATGGGCAATGCGCTTGTCGTCACGCCGTCGCCCAAGCATCCATTGAGCGTTACCGATCTTTATCAAGTGTTAGAAACTTCCGATGTTCCGCACGGTACGATCAATATTGTGACTGGCGATCGTGATGAATTAGCCAAGACGTTGGCCGAGCACGATGATGTCGATGCGATCTGGTACGCAGGTTCAATTGAGGGCCAAACCGCAGTGCAAAAGCATAGCGCGAATAACATGAAACGTACTTGGGTCATGCCTGCGAGCGGGCCGATGCCATTGACGGAAGATGTGTTGCGCGAGGCGACGCAGATTAAAAATGTTTGGGTGCCGTATGGGGCTTAAGTGCGGTGCTTAGGTGCGGCGCTTAAGTGCAGGTCGTAGCGGCTGAATAGCCATGTTCAAAACCTTCCGAATCACCATCCTTCTATTTATCCTAGTCATCGTTGCCACAACAACATGGATTACAAAATATCGGGCGTTGAAATGGAATAATACGTTGGATGTGGTTGTCTACCCGATCAACGCCGATAAATCAGAAGCGACGCGCGCCTACTTGGCGAATTTGAGCCAAGAAACATTTGAACCGATTGCCATCTTGATGCGCGAGGAGGCGAAACGTTACGGTCTCGCGACGAATCAGCCAGTGAGGGTTTGGTTGGCGCCGGAGTTGGATGCGATGCCGCCGTCGCCGCCATCGCTTAAGAACGGCAATGTGTTTTCGATTGCGTGGTGGAGTTTGATGTTGCGCTACTGGGCTTTCAAGCACGATCACTTTGAACCAGCAAAGCCGAACATTCGATTGTTTGCTTTGTATCACGACCCTGCGCTTACGCCGTTGCTTGCGCATTCGTTGGGTTTGGAAAAGGGTATGCTTGGCGTGGCAAATGTGTTCGCTTCGCGCCGCCAAGCCGGTAGCAATAATGTCGTGCTTGCGCATGAGATGTTGCATACTTTGGGTGCTACCGACAAGTATGATTTGCAAACCACGTTGCCGATTTTTCCGGATGGTTTTGCTGAACCCGCAAAAAATCCGCGGTATCCGCAGCAATCAGCAGAACTTATGGGCGGTCGCATTCCACTGACTGAAACCAAAGCGGAAATTCCAGAAGATTTATCGTTTGTCACCATTGGTGCGGCAACGGCGCGCGAGCTAAAGTGGCTTAAATAAAGTGGCTTAAATAAAGTCGCTTAAATAAAGTAGTTAAAATAAAACGGTAGAAATAGTTTTTATAAAATGTAATGCCATTCAATAAACAAAAACACCTCTCGTTCCGCCTCCGCGCCGATCTCTTTGCTCAGCTCGCACAATTAGAGACCGCAGGCATTCCATTTGACCGCGCGTTCGCCATATTGCGAATGCCGCCAAAGGCCGCATCGCGGCTTGCGCTGATGCAAAAACTTGCGGCCAAAGGTCGTAATCCGGCCGAGGCTGGCGAGCAAAGCGGGCTATTTACGAAGCTCGAGGCGCGGCTGATTCAGGCGGCGTTGAATGCCGGCAGTCCGGCTGCGCTCTACCGAAAATTAGCCGATTTTTACACCGATCGGGCGATGCAGATTGCGACGATGAAATCGCGCTTGCTGTTGCCTGCCTTTATGTTTGTGGCGGCCCTATTTATTCAGCCGCTACCGGCGCTAGCGACAGGATCAATTGGCATTTTTGCTTATTTGTGGCAGGTGCTTCAGCCGATTTTATTGATCGGTGCGGCATATTATGCGTTGCGGACACTGACCTGTGGCGATGCCCGCTCGGCTGGGAAATCGCTCTATCAAAGCGTGCCGATTGTGGGGCCAATATTTATTCGCCGCAATTTGCGTGATTTTTTTGAGAGCTTGGGCTGGATGTTGGAGGCAGGCGTTTCAATGCTTGATGCTTTGCCAGCTGCACTCGACGCGGTTGAAGATGGAGACATGCGTCGCGAATTGGCGAAAATTCGTACCCGCATTGAAAAGGGCGCACCGCTGGCAGCGGCACTGGTCGGGGTCTCGTATATCAAAAATGAACGTGTGATTCAGTTTGTGCAAACAGGCGAGGCCAGCGGGACGTTGCCAGAGATGCTGCTTCGCCATACCAAACTTGAATCGGCTGAGATCGATTCGTTTTACGAACAGCTTGCCAGTTGGGTGCCGCGCATCATCTACGGCGCGGTGGTGCTGTGGATGGCGTACGGAATACTGACTGGTGGTGGGTTTATGCCGAAGGTGCCGACGAATTTGTGAGGCCGGCGATGACGGTTTATGCCTGACTACAGATAATCCGGACAAATAGCCGCGCGCAACGTTGTCTTGTGATTGTCCTCGCGTGAGCGATTGGTGAGCCACCAGACCGCTCCTTTGCGCATGCCGAGGTCCTGCTCCACGCCAAACAGCAGCAGCGAGGCCAATTGCCCCAGTGCCGGCTGATGGCCGACAATAACCACCGGATGTCGGTTGTCCGGCCAACCAGCAGCGGATAGCAGGCTGGCCACTTGGGCGCCTGGTGCCAATTCCGGGAGAATTTTGTATTTTCGATCCAACGCGCTCGCGGTTTCGATCGATCGAACAGCGGGGCTGACGAGAATTTTGGCAGAATCTGGCAAGTGTTTATCGAGCCAAACAGCGATGCAGGCCGCTTGCCGTCTTCCTTTGCCGGTCAACGCCCGTTCCAAATCTGCTTTTAAGGCTTCCTCGCCTGGATGCGCATCGGCGTGTCGCCATAGTATTAAATCCATACGCGCAAATTACATGTAAATTGTTTCGTATCGGTGACAGTAAGCTTCGTGGGGTCAAACGCCCTAACAAATACGAAAAAAATGTGCGACGAATCGGCCGAAAAGAAATTGCATAGGTGCGACGAGGGTGCCACCTAGGTAGAGCACGAGCTGCGACACAGGCGCAATTTGACGCGGCTGCTCCCAAGCAGTCGGACGTCCGGAAAGACCTAAAATGGGCATTTTGCGAGCCATAAATTGATCATCATGCCGTTGCGAATAGCGATAGATTCCCCCCAGAAATAACCTATACTTCAACACTTCTACATAAGTTGAAATTAATAAATGCGTAGGTTTTTCCGGTCATCATGTTTGTGGCATTCTTTTGCCAGCTTGCCGCTTGTTGCGTTTGTGCTTGCGATCAACCTTATCGGGCAACCATCTGCCCTCGCCGCCCGCCTGTCGCAGCAGATTCATCCGTTTGAACCGTTGGTTCAAACTCAGCGGCTGGCTCAAAATGATTTATTGGCCATTCCACCGGTAACAAGCAAATCGGCAGTAATGCCTGCGCGGCTCCGATTAAACAACAGCACCAGCCGAGTCGAGCTATGGCCTTACGTGACGGTGTTGGCCGAACAGGACGCACCGCTGACAATTGACGATGTAATTGCGTCAAAAAACCGTTTTGCGATGCCGGAATCGGCCTATGCCACCTTGGGGCAACGGAAGGAAATTTTTTGGCTAAAAATACCCATCACGGTCGGCGCCAATACTGAAGATGAGTGGATTTTTGATATTAACTATAGTTTGTTGAACCATGCAGATCTTTATTTGGTGAGCCAAGACAAAATATTGCAACGTGCCCGGCTGGGCAATGCCCAGCCTTTTGCCGAGCGTCCAATTGCCGGCCGCTCGCACGCCGTAGCGCTAGAAATCCGTTCTGGCGCAGAGTTAGAATTGTATGTGCGCGTCGAATCGGCATCGAAGATTTTGCCAATCACGCTCAGCACGCTGTCGGCATTCCATATCAACGCCGTGAACGAGCAGATGTTGCAGGGGTTTTTGACCAGCCTTGCTGTCTGTTTACTGCTTTATAGCCTGATGCAATGGTTTAGTCTGCATGAGTCGCTTTACTTAAAATATTGCCTTCTAGTATTTTTTAGTGCGCTATTTTCAGTGCATTTTTTTGGGCTTGGCGCGCAATATCTTTGGACCGATAACTTCTGGATGGAACGTCACATGGCGGGGATTACCTCGCTTTGCGCTGCCGCGAGCACCGCATTGTTTATCAAAGATGCCTTGGTCAGTGATATGAGCCCGCTGTTGCACCGGATCATCAACGGCGTGGCCGCTGTGCTTGGGTTGGCGGCTTTTGCGCACGGCCTTGACATCATCGACATTCGCGTTGTGAGTTTGTTGATGGGCACATTAGGGCTCTCGCCGTCGCTGCTGGCGGTTCCCGGCGCGTGGAAAAAGTTCCGGCGCGGCGATATGGTGGGCCTCTATTTTTTATTGGCGTGGCTGGGTTATTTCATCGCAAGTGCCGTCATGGTCGGTGTGGTGAAAGGTACGGTTGGCGCGAATGGTTGGACGCTGCATTCATTCATCATTGGCGCAACCGTCGATATGATCATCTTTATGCGCATCGCAACTCTGCGTACCAACGCCATCCACGCTGCGGCGCAAACTGCCACGTTGGAGCGCGATGTGCTGCATTCCTTGGCCCATACCGATCCGCTCACCGGCTTGCTCAATCGACGCGGCTTAAATGCCACGCTGGCGGCGGCGTTACCGTTTTCGGTTCCGAGTCGTATTTTGGCGGTGTACGTGCTTGACCTCGACAACTTTAAACCGGTTAACGACCAATACGGCCATGATGTGGGCGATGAATTATTGATGGTCGTTGCCGCCCGATTACGCGCCATGATGCGCGTTGGCGATGCGGTGGCGCGGACCGGCGGGGATGAGTTCGTGATCGTGGCGACTGGTTTACAAACGGATGCGCAAGCCAAAGAATTGGGCGACAAATTGCTGGAGATTTTTCGCATGCCGTTTGCGCTCGGCGAGCAAACTTGTGCCATCGGCATTACCATTGGCTACGCACTCGCACCGGCAGATGGAAACGATGCTACAAGCTTGCTTAAACACGCTGATGCCGCCATGTATGCCGGCAAAGAAGGCGGCAAGAACCGAGCGGGCCGCACTGTGCCGGTTGCGGTAACAGCCTAAGCCTGCCCGCCTGCGAACCCCCTGCGAGCGTGCAATGGCTTAACGGCGATGGTTTAAGCGCCAGAACTCAGCCACAACTCAGCCACAACCCAGTCAAAACCCAGCCACAACAATTCAGCCGGCGATACAGTTAGCGCTACAGCTGGAGATACAGTTGGCGATACAGTTTAGGATGCAAAAGCCTATTTCTGGCGGGTATTTCGGCGGCTTTTTGCCTCAAGAGCGGCTTCTAGCCTAGACTTTTCGCGGCGTCCAATGCTATCTCAATCATCGCGCCAAAGCTGGTCTGGCGGTCCTCAACACTCATGAATTGGTGTTGACGGATTTGATCCGAAACAGTCAATATGCCCAACGCTCTGGCGCCATATTGCGCACCATATTCCG
The DNA here is from genome assembly GCA_038206765.1 of Burkholderiales bacterium. Classification (GTDB taxonomy): domain Bacteria; phylum Pseudomonadota; class Gammaproteobacteria; order Burkholderiales; family Usitatibacteraceae; genus UKL13-2. The sequence goes on from JBBRAM010000022.1 coordinate 16,960, forward strand.
CAACCAAACCATAAATCCCGGCCAGTTCCATCTCAACGCCAATAACGTTCATTTTTTCCAGCACGTCAAACAACTGCGTTTGTGGGCTGTAGAAAAGATCGCTCGAAAACACATTGCCAACGCGGACTTTCGTGCCGCGCGCTTTGGCGGCATCAATGGCGATCTGCATCAGCTCATAGTTCGCCAATGCCGCGTAATCGTGATCCATAAATCGAATTCGGTTCACTTTGCTATCGGTGCAAGCGCCCATCGCAATGATGATGTCGCCAAGGTTCACGCCGGGTGTAACGGTGCCACAAGAGCCAACCCGGATAATGTTTTTAACGCCATACTCTTTAATCAATTCAGTAGCGTAAATGCTGCACGAGGGAATGCCCATCCCGTGCGCCATGACTGAGACGCGCTTGCCTTGATAGAAACCGGTGTAGCCGAACATATTGCGCACGGCAGTGACGAGCTTGGCATCGTTGAGCCAGGTGTTGGCAATGAACTCCGCGCGGAGCGGATCGCCCGGCATGATGACAGTATCGGCGAAATCACCGGGCGCAGCGCTGATGTGTGGAGTAGGCATAGTTTTTGGGTTTAACTTATTTAGTTGACTTGGTGGGTTGGCAAGCTAATTGGACTTGCTTCGCTGACGTGGTGCGCAAAAATACAAAGCAAAAAGCAAAAAACATAAATTTGCAGAATGCGCATCGCGGCTAGATTTTGCAGGAAGATCAAGCCAGCCAAGCTGGAATCTTGATGGTGCAGCGCGGCATTGGTAATGATCTTCCTCTGTCATAATATTGCTCATCATCGTTACGCTAATCCAGCTCAACGTATTTTAGCCAACAAGTTGCGTCAAAAACTCAACGCGTTTTATTTATAACTACATTTGGGGAAAGCATGGCCATTCAAAGTTTGAGCGAAGAACAAATCAGCACGTGGACACGTCAGCAAAAAGACGAATGGTGGTTCAACAATGTTTTTCGCGGTGATATGGCGCAGCTCACGTTTCGCTCTGGCGTTACCGGGTTTTTGCTAGGGGGGATTTTATCGGCGACTGCACTTTATGTGGCGGGCAAAACCGGTGTGACCATTGGCGTGGGGTTAACATCAGTTATTCTTTCATTTGCACTTTTTCGCGCGTTGAATAAGGCGGGTTTGACGTCGGACTATACAATTTTAGAAAATAATTGCACTCAGTCGATCGCCACTGCGTCGGGCTATATGGTGACGGCACTTGCATCGAGTTTGGCCGCTTATATGGTTGTGACCGGTAAGATTATTCCGTGGTGGCAAATGATGATTTTTATGTCCACCTGTGCCATCCTCGGCGTGCTGATTGCCTTCCCGATGAAGCGCAAATTTATTAATGAAGACCAACTGCCGTTCCCCGAAGGCCGTGCCTGCGGCGTGGTGCTCGATTCGCTCTATACCGGCAATGCCGATAGCGGCGTTTATAAGGCAAAGTTAGTCGCCTACAGTTCGATCATCGCCGCGCTTTTCCAGATGATTGTGAGCGATGGCTGGATGAAACTTTTCCAGATCAAAATCTTTATGATGGATAAATGGCTGGGTCTGAAAGAAGCGTGGAATTTGAACGAAATGATCGACGCTTACTACTACGAGATCGCCACCAAAATGAACCTTTGGATACCCACTATTTTGGGCACCGATATTCGCACACTTGGCCTGCGTTTTTCGGTTGATTTGTCGATGATCGGCATCGGCGGCTTGATGGGCATCCGCGTTGCGTCGAGCCTCATGCTGGGCGCGGTGATCAACTTTGTTTTCTTAGCGCCGTGGATGATCCAAATCGGCGATATTGCGCCGCGCGTGTTGGCGAGCGGCGCCATCCAAAAAATTACCCGCGCCGAGATTGTTAACCAATGGTCGCTCTGGTGGGGGGTTACGATGATGGTCGTTGGGTCATTGGTGGGCTTACTCGCAAACCCGAAAATTTTTACCAACGCCTACAAAGCCTTGTTTGGTAAAAAAGCACCAGCCAACAGCAATGAAAAAGATGTTCTCAAAAATATCGAAGTGCCACTTTGGATTTCGTATATCGGTGTACCCGTTTTCAGTGTGTTGGGCGCTTCGGTGACCCATTATTTTTTTGATGTGCCGTGGCTGCTCTCGTTTATTTCATTGCCGTTGATTTTTGTGCTGGCGGTTATTTGTACCAATTCCATGGCGCTGACTTCGTGGACCCCAACTGGCGCTTTATCAAAAATCACCCAATTCAGCATGGGCGCGATTGATCGTGCCAACCCGGCCAGTAATTTGATACCCGCTGCGATGACGGCTGAAATTTCAGCCAACGCTGCAAATTTGTTATCGGATATCAAGCCAGGCTACATGCTGGGTGGCAAGCCGCGTCACCAAGCCATTGGACATGTGATCGGTATTTTTGCCGGTGTAATATGCGCGGTACCTTTATTCTATTTGTTGTTTTTGCCGCCTGATGCAAACGGCATCCGCTCGACGACAACGATCATCTCCGAGCAGTTTTCTATGCCGGGTGCAACACAATGGAAGGGCGTCGCCGAGATCATTGCGAAAGGGGTCTCGGGCCTGCCTACCACTGCGGTGATTGCGATGATCGTGGCAGCGCTCGCGGCGATAGCGTTCGAATTGGCACGCATATTCACCAAGGGGCGCTTTCCGATATCCTCTGTTTCGGTTGGCCTCGGCGTAGTACTGCCGCCTGCTGCCACCTTTATGATGTGGCTTGGCGCCTTGCTATTTTGGTGGATGGGACGCAAGCACAAAGCGGCGGGTACAAAAGGGCATACTTTCTGGGTGGAGGGCTGCGAGCCAATTTGCGCGGGGTTGATCACGGGCGCAGCGCTGATTGGCATCGGCAATGCGATTTTGAATGTCTTGATTTAATGCTCAGTTTCTAGTGTGTGCATTTTCAATCGATTATAAACATTCGACCATGAACATCGACGATGTCAATATCGAAGCCGTGCGTTCTGCTGCAGCAATCGCGCAATACGCATGGCAAGATGCACTAACGCTGCCTGAACGCGCGAGCTTGGATATAGTTGTCGAAAGCGCGAGCGGCAAGCCAATCTTGGACATCGGTGTTGGCGGCGGCCGCACCGTCAGCGCATTGCGCGCGGTGAGCGGCGATTGTTGGGGCATCGATTACAAGCCTGACATGCTGGCTGTTTGCAACGCGCTATTCCCTGGTGTGTGCTTCACCAAGTCTTCTGCCGACGCATATGATCGCAATGGGCTGAGCATCGCAAACGACGGTGTAAATCATGCTGAGAGTTCCGTCGCGTTCGTCGCTAGAAAAAGCATTGCCGTAAAATAATTGATTGCGCTATGTTTAAATCGCAAAATAAAATCCGCTGGGGCATCATCGGCTGCGGTAATGTAACTGAGGTAAAGAGCGGCCCCGCGCTGCAAAAAGCGACTGGCTCCGAGCTGATAGCCGTGATGCGCCGCAACGGTGATCTGGCAAAAAATTACGCTTCGCGGCATGGCGTAAAAAAATGGTTTGATGATGCCGAAGCTTTAATTACCGATCCCGAAGTCGATGCGGTCTATATCGCTACGCCACCGTCGTCGCATAAGCACTACACCCTGCTCGCGGCAGCGGCGAGGAAGCCCGTGTACGTCGAAAAGCCGATGGCCCGCAATCACGCTGAATGTTTGGTTATGATTGCCGCATGCAGTACGGCAAACGTGCCGTTATTTGTCGCCTATTACCGTCGAATGTTGCCGCGCTTCATGAAAATAAAAGCGCTGGTTGAGTCCGGAGCAATCGGCGATGTACGGTTTGTGAACACGATGCTGTATCGCCCATTGGCCGATATTGACGTGATGCCACAAGGTGCCGCAGAAGCTAGCCAGGCAACCGGCAATTGGCGTACCAACCCCGCCGAGGCTGGCGGAGGCTATTTTGTTGATCTCGCATCCCACATGATTAATTTTTTAGAATACGCACTAGGGCCGATTACGGAGGTGGCCGGCTTCGCGGGTAACCAAGCCAAGCAATATACAGCGGAAGATATGGTGAGCAGCAGTTTTCGTTTCAGCTCTGGCATCCAAGGCACCGGCAATTGGTGTTTCGCCGCTTTTGAAAAAACCGATCTCACTGAAATCATTGGCTCGAATGGCAAAATCAGCTACGCCAATTTTGATGAAAGCCCTATTGTCCTTACCAGCAAAAACGGCAGCGAGAAATTCGCTATCAACAATCCGATGCACATCCAACAGCCGCTGATTCAAACAATTGTCGATGAGCTGTTGGGCTTAAATCAGGCCGCATGCCCCAGCCACGGCGAAAGCGCCGCGCAGACGTCTTGGGTGATGGGGAAGATGTTGGGACAGTACTATCAAACGTAGTGATGACCGGTCAAGGCGCCGGGGCGCTGGGTCTTTCCTGATTGCGAATCGAGCACCCGTTGAGCCACCAATCAAAGGATTGCGAGGATATTGAATCTATTCACACCTGGCAACTACGCACTTCAGCTAAGGCATAAAACCACGTGCCACAACCACGCACTACAACTGCGCATCTGCAACCGGTCCATCGTAGGTCACATAACCATCTTTTAAGCGCACTAACCGCTTTGCGTACCGCGCTACATCCGGTTCATGGGTGACGATGAGGATGCTCATGCCTTGCTCTTCATTGAGGCGCGTGAACAGGTTCATGATCTCAACACTGGTGGTTGTATCTAGGTTGCCGGTTGGCTCATCCGCCAAGATCAGTGCAGGTTCGCACACCAGCGCGCGTGAGATCGCGACGCGTTGCTGTTGGCCGCCGGAAATTTGGTTGGGAAGGCGCTTGGTGAAGTTGCCCAGGCCAGTTTGAGTGAGCTTCTCGGTCGCGCGTTTGCGGGCTTCGGACATCGACACACCCGCGTAGAGCAAGGGTAGGGCGACGTTGTCAACGAGTGGCATGCGCTTCAACAAATTAAATCCTTGAAAAACAAAGCCGATAGTTTCGTTGCGGATTTTGGCGAGTTCATTGTCATCGAGTGTGCCGACTTCTTTGCCGTTCAACACAAAACTGCCCGAGGTTGGCGTATCCAAGCAGCCCAGAATATTCATGAGCGTCGATTTGCCGGAGCCCGACTGGCCCATGATGGCGACAAATTCACCGTGGTTGATGGTGATGTTGATGCCGTGCAAAACGGGCGTTTCAATTTCAGCGCTGAAGTAGCTTTTTTTGATGTCGGTGAGTGTCATCAACACCTTGGGCGCTGCTGACACATCCGCCGCTTTTTCATTCGTTGCTGGTATTGCATTCATGGCGTGCGCGCTTATTTCTTTGCGTTTTTATCGAGCAAATCACGGATCACCAGTTCGTCGCCGGGCTTGAGGTCCCCAGAGACCAATTCGGTGTGTTGGTTGCTGGCTAGCCCGGTGCGGATTTGAACGGGGACGAGTTCGTTCTTTTCGTTCAATTTATATACAGTACCGATGCCGCGCCGTCCGCCGCCCTCAGGTTTCGTCGTATCTGCTTTCGCGGTTTCAGACTTAGGTTCAACCTTAGCGTCTGCCTTGGCGTCTGACTTAGCCTCAGATTTAATATCACCGGAGGCAGATTTTTTCTTATCGTCTTTTTTATCGTCTTTCTTTTTGTCTTCCTTCTCATCTTTGGGCGGCTTGAATCGCAATGCTGCGCTTGGAATGCGGACGACGTCATCGCGCTGCGCTGCGACAAAGCTCACTTGCGCGGTCATGCCCGGTTTAAGTTCTGATTTTTCGTTCGTGACATCGACAACAACGTTGTAGGTAACCACGTTTTGGCTAATAGATGGGTTCAAGCGGACGAGGCGAATCGCGCCTTTAAAATCACGGTCAGGGTATGCATCGACGGTAAATTTAACCGCCATGCCTTGCCTCACCGAACCAACATCCGCCTCGGCAACGGAGGTGTCAATTTGCATCGCCTCTAGGCTCTGCGCGATTTGGAATAGGGTTGGGGTGTTAAAACTCGCCGCGACGGTTTGGCCGACATCAACCTTGCGATCAATTACGATGCCGTTGATGGGCGAGCGAATGATGGTGTACGCCAAGTTGATTTTTTCACGGTCCAATTGCGATTTCACCTGCGCGACTTGCGCTTTTGCAACATCGAGTTCTTTCAGATTTTGTTCAAGTGTTTGTGATGAAATAAAACCTTTCGATACTAGTTCCTGGTTACGTTTCATCGTCGATTCTGCAAGGCGCATGGTGGCCTCTGCGGAGCGCATATTGGCTTCAATTTGGGCGACCGACGCTTTGATGAGCGCGGGATCCAGCTCGAGTAAAATCTGCCCGGCCTTCACTGGCTGGTTGAAATCCGTGTAAAGCTTGGTGACGGTCGCCGAGACCTGCGTACCGACGTTCACCACGGTAACCGGGTTTAACGTGCCGTTGGCTGTGATTCGCTGAATAATCGCGCCTTTATCGACGGTCACAGTGCGGTAGCGATCCGCCTGTGCCTCTGCCGCTTTTTTCTGAAAGTACATCATCGTTAATCCGATGCCGCCAATCAACATCAATGGAATTAGAATCTTGGCGCGGAAGGTGAAGCGGAAAACCGATTTTAGAAAATTCATTTTTATTATCGAAAAATTAAGGGTGCGAAGTAGGTTAACTGGTGATCGTGGGCAATTATGTTAGGGAAATGCGTGACGAAAGCTTGGGACCTCTATTGCAATATTTTAGACCGTGCGCGGCTACTTTGGTGAGGTTGTCGTTGATGTTGCTGTCGGCGCCGCTATTGAGGTGGTGATCGCCAACGGTTTTAGCGGCAGGCCGTTCGACATATACGCCAAATAATATTCGAGATTGTTAAATTCATCCGAACCCACCGCAAACGGTTCGGCACCACTGCGCAGCATACAGCGCTGAAACTGGGCTTGCAGAGTACGAATGCTGCCGCCTGGTTGAATGCGCGGCCACGTCACTGCTTGCCCTACGGCCGGGGCAAGGCCAGCACGTTCGAACTGCTCGCCGGCTTTCAATACATGACAGGACGCGCAGGCAAAATCCTTTTGACCGATTCGCTGTTGAAACCAACGCCGCCCGGCCTCGTAACGATCCCGTGCGCCTTGTCCCGCTACGCGCACCGATAGCTTTTGGCCATCGGCCAAGCTTTTGCCATAGGCGGATAGCGGGCCAATCACAGCGGCGTTGGCATAATCAATTGGCATCTCACCGTGCAGTTGCAGGCAGCGGTTGATTGCGAACTCAAAGGTCACGACTTGTTTGGTGGCAGCATCAAACTGCGGGTAGGCGGCGGCGACGCGCTTGCCACCGTTGGGAAAACAATTTGCCATTGATTTGCCATCGCCAAATTTGCGATCCCAAAGTTTTTTACCAATGGCCAAAATATCGGCTGAGTTGGTGGCATTGTCAGCATTGAGCGGAATGGCTTGCACACCGGGCTCAAAAGCACCGCCACCGACAACCCAATCGCTGGGGTTGGTGCCGGGCAGACGTTTTTGTAGCACTTGGATTAAATAAAGGCGTTCTTGCTCTGGCGAAACCGGTGAGGTCGCAGCTGGTGTTGATTTAGGCGGCGGAGCCGAAGCCGAAGCAGGAACAGATACCGCAGGGCTGGCGGTTGCAGTATTCGCCATATTGGCGTTCAATAATGGTACGAGCATGGTCGCAAATACGATGCGATATGCAAAAATTTTAGCGTTGCAAACCCGCGTTGTTAGCCAGTACTTGGTAGTCATGTTTGATTATTGTTGTTCATTTATATTTTCTATTGATCGCGTTAGGTGGAGAGGTTGGGGTGGCTCGCATTTGATCTGAACCTGAACCTGAACCTGAACCTGAACCCGAAGCCAAACCTAAGCGAATGCCTGATTTTTCATCGCGATCTTCGTTCTTGTCCCGTTTTTCACCCGGTAACATGATGCGGTTTTTGAATTGCAATTTTAATTCTCGCAAGCGGGATTCGGCGCCCGATGATTCGTAAAAATCGCCATCTTTGGCTTTGACAGCGATCTCCAATTGCTCGATTGCGCCGCGTAAATTATCGCGCCGATAGTAAGCCTCGCCAATCGCGCGATGCTGCGCAAGCTTCTTACCTTTGCGCTCATAAATTTTGGCGGCAAGCTCATATAGTTTCGCATCGTCTTGCGTGGTTTTGAGTTCTTCATTCGCCGCCGCAAGCGCAGCATCGAGCTTGCCCGATTCGTAGAGCGTGTTGATATAGCCGTGGATCAGAGCACGTTGCGATGGAAAAGTGCGCATTGCCGTTTTGTAGATACCGATTGCACTGTCCCACTTTCGTTGCCCCGCCTGTATTTGCGCGGCAAGGTTGGCCACCCATGGTTGTCGGTAAGCGACTTCGTCCGGTTTTATGCTGCTCGCTGGAAGTACAGCCGCACCAATAACGGTTGCGGAAGTCGGAATTGGGGTGGGTGGACTAAAACCGCCCACCGCGCCGGTATCGCGCAGCATGCTGATCGTTTGTTCCGCACCGACAAAATCACGTGCCTGATTTTGCGCAAATGCTAAGCCATAAACATCAGCACGGTTACGCAATATGGTGCGCTCGGCAATGGTATTTTTGAAATAGCTCACTGCTTCGCTGCCGCCCAAACTCATCGCGCGCAGCTTGGCCATGGCGAATTTGTATTCGATAGAATCAGGGACTGAGCGTTTGCCATCCACGCCCATTTGCAGCACGCGATCTTGCATATCGGCAATGCGCTCTGTTGTCAGCGGGTGAGTGCGCAAATAGCCCGGTGCTTTGCCTGTATCGTTGTGTCGGTTGGCGCGCAACATGCGCTCAAAAAAACTCGGCATACCGGTGGGATCAAAGCCGCCGCGCTGCATGACTTGCAGACCTAATCGATCGGCCTCGCGCTCGTAATCGCGGGTGTAATTGAGCTGGCTCTGGTAGGCCAATGCTTGCGATGTCACAATCGCCGCCTCAACACCCTGGCTCGACGATTGACCGCCGGACCGCGCTGCTAAAATGGCGGCGGCCAAGCCCAGCAAAGACATCGGCGCGTTCTTGCGTTGCTCGTCGGCACCGCGTGACTGGTGGCGTTGCAGCACGTGGGCGATCTCGTGACCGAGCACACTGGCCAACTCGGATTCATTGGTTGTTGTGAGGATCAAGCCCGTGTGTACACCGACAAAGCCACCCAGCAACGCGAAGGCATTGATCGAATCATCATTGAGCATGAAAAACTCGAACTCGCGACGGTTATCGTTGGTGGCTCCGGGGCTGGCCGCAACCAATTTATTGCCAATCGAATTGATGTAATCGACCAACTCTTCATCATCAATAAACGCATTATCACCGCGAATCTCGATCATGATGCGCCGCCCAATCGCGCGTTCTTGGGGCGCCGAAACAACGGCGTCCGATGAATCGCCAAGCTCTGGCAGCCCTTCGGTACTAGCTGTCAAGCTGAAACTAGCCAGGCCCACCGTCAATACGCCCAACGCACCGGCTCGCAACAAACCCGCCATCAGGCTGCTGGCCTTGAGGGGTTTCGAAGGCTTGCTGGGTTTTCTCTTTAGGTCGGGCGGCAAGTGGCTGTTGCGAATGGGCATGAGGTCAGACAATAGAATTCAAATAAATTGGCAACGTGGGGTTTGGATAGACTGCTTCAACCTTAATGCGCTAAGTGAGTTAGATGCCTGTAAAGTCCAACAGTTCCATTTTTACAAGGGCTAGCGACCACCAGGTTCAATTGTACCAACGGAAGGACGCCACAAACCGCTTACAATTGTTCAGAGCGGTTAGCAAACACGAAGTCATCAACGCGCATTCAGGTCAGTGCCGAATATTGAGGCCGGCGAACGCTTGGAAAATGCGCCACAAAAAAGCGCGACAAAAATTCGTAACAAGAACGCGCGAAGACGCATGACGAAATAGCACGACCAAAAAACCGACGGAAAACACAGCAAAAAAACGCCAAACGAAAGAGCATACAACCATGAATCATTTTGACGAAAGCGGCCAGGCGCATATGGTCGATGTTGGTGGAAAGCCTGAAACGCACCGTCTGGCGCGGGCCTCGGGACATATCACGATGCAGCGGGCGACGTTCGACCTGATTAAAACAGGTGGTGCAAAGAAGGGCGATGTGCTCGGTATCGCCCGCATCGCCGCCATTCAAGGCGCCAAACGTACCCCTGATCTGATCCCCTTGGCGCATCCACTCATCATCAATAAAGTCGCAGTCGAATTTGTGTTGCACGAAGCGAATGCACGAATGGAATGCCGTATCGAATGCATCGCTACCATCGCCACCTTTGGTCGTACTGGCGTTGAGATGGAAGCCCTCACGGCCGTGAGTGCGGGGCTACTGACAATTTACGATATGGTCAAAGCGATGGATCGCGGCATGACAATCTCAGGGGTTCGCCTGCTGGAGAAGGCAGGCGGGAAGTCGGGGGATTTTAAGGCTGGCTAGGTAGCGGGTGGTTCAGCGATGGAAGCCGCCTTTAGGCATAGTTGTGCCGTATCTGTGATTCGCGCACCACCAGGAAGTCGCATCTGGGCAACGCTACCGTGATTAGAAGGCAAACAAAAATACAGAACTCTGTTTTCCAAACTCCATCGCATGGGTTCGCCGCTGTACGGATTTCGCAATATGGGCGCCGTATCAAGCAAAAATTGACTAATATCGCGGTCAGCAATGCGATCATTAGCAATTATGATGCTGAGCGATAAAAGCCTCATTTCGCCGAGCCTGCGAAGCCAACTATCTGCCATTTGCGGAATTTCCACTTGCGAACTTAGCATCAGCTTGGCAAGCGATTCATTGCCCAAGTAAAGAAATTCATTCAACGACCAGCCTTTGTCTTTTGTCAAATTTTCGCCAACTTGATTCATGCCTACGATTAATTTTTCTCCATTCGACTGATCAACCGCCAAAAAGGCTTGCGCAAGACGATATGCACGGTTGCGAATGACGTTTGGACGCACCCAGCTTTGGAGATCGCCTTCAAACATCCGCGCCAACGGCCTATTTTCGGCTCGCAGCATTCCTTTTAAGTTCCAGCGGTCTATGCTGGGCGCGTTCAACTGCGACAGAAGTTCTTTTGAATGGGTCAAACGAATACTTGGCGCAGTAAACAAAAGTTCTTCCAGGCAAGAAAGGCTGATGCCTTCGGGAACCTGCCACAATAACTTATCGACCATACTAGTTTCAGCACCAACCATTCTGCTGATAAAAATGTAGTTGCCTCGCCATTTCTGATAAGCGGCTTCGTGGTTGCCGCTTCGCAGGTCAAGCCCAATCTCAGCCGCAATCAGTTTGTTCAGGGCTATCCGCGGGCGTCCGTTACGACCGAAATAACTGGGGCGATAAGCCGGTAGCAAATACATGGAACGATAGCGATTGAGAAGCTCACGGTTGTCGGCAAGTATTTTCTTAACTCCATTTGCGTCCGGACAAATGCGATCGGTGCCTCGCGGTTCGAGCCAAATCCAGCAGTCCAGCTCGTCGCCGTTAATGGTCAATCGCAATTCGCCTTTTGCGTCGATTTTCTTTTGCGCTTTGTCGTAATCAGTTGAGTCAATGGCGTTACTAACAAAGCGACCATGCTCAAATAGGTCAGTGCCTAGCGGTGCTGAAATTCCCATCAAGGCGATTGCGACATTTTCGCGGTCGGGTACCGGCGTGGCATCCGGCGCATAAAACGCCTGAAGCCCCAAATCTAACGGTTCGTCATAAAACGCGATGAAACATCCAGTCGCAAACAATAATGCCCCTAATCCCACGACAATCGGCATTCCTTTGTAGCTTTTAGGTAATGTTGAGTCCACAAAAATCCAATGGGTAAAGCGTAAGTACACTCGGGTTTTTCGCTTTCGTTCAGTAATCAACGCAGCGATCAACCAAGTCGCGAAAATCAGCGAATAGAAAACTTGAGGCATCGCGAAAGGCCAAACCCAAACCTGCGATTCGCGTAGGTAAATGAGTACGGCGCCGATCAATGCCAACATCACGAAAGACGAAACGATTTTCCTAAATGGCTGTTTACGGCCATCTAGATTCCAAATTGACTTCGCAGCATCTGACCCGATGGCAACCCCTGCTGCAGCAGCGATCTACAGCGAAAACGAGTCTAAAAAGGAGATGTTTACGAAGCCTGAACGGAAAAGCGTACGTATTTCGGCCATCGGCAGCACGATTAGCAACAACAACGTGGTGAGAAGAATTAGGCGCGAGCGCTCGGACGGTTGCGTTGTGGAGGAGGATTTTGGCAGCAAGTCGAATTTTTTTTCAAATAGTGTCATTGGCAAATTATATGCTGCCGAATTGCAATTGATTGGCGTACTCCAGATGAACGGCACAGGCGAATCACTTGTTGAAGCTGGATTTGTAAAGCTGCTGCGGGAAAGACGCTAAAATCCTCCCAGAATTTTCACAACCCCCGCAATCCCGCACCCCGCAATCACCGTCATCACGCCCACCTTAAACCGAAAAAGTGCCAGCGCCGCAACGATCGTTAATAGCGCTGCAAACCACTCAAAACCCCCGCTGAATGCGGAGTTTGGGGCAGCTGCGGTGTTGGCTATGGTGCTCGCCACCGTGTTCGCATGCGGCCACCAGACATGCCAAGCAAAGAATACGGCAAGGTTAACGATCACGCCGACCACGGAGGCGGTAATCGCCGTTAAAGGCGCGGTGAATTTGAGCTGCCCGTGGGTGGTTTCGACCAACGGCCCGCCGATTAAAATGAACAAAAACGACGGTAAAAACGTAAAGAACGTCACCACACTTGCCGCGAGCGCGGCACCCCAAAATAGATAGTCCGGCCCTAAAATTTGTTTGGTCCAGCCGCCGACAAAACCAACAAACGCCACCACCATAATTAGCGGGCCGGGCGTGGTTTCGCCCATTGCAAGCCCGTCAATCATTTGCTGCGGTGTGAGCCACTGGAAGCCTTCAACCGCGCCCTGATAGACATACGGCAGCACTGCATAAGCGCCGCCGAAGGTGAGCAGGGCCGCCTTTGTAAAAAACCATCCCATTTGCGTGAGTGTGCCATTCCAGCCGAGCTGCACCATCAATACGCTCATTGCGGCGCACCAGAGGCCAAGCCCTACTGCCAATGTGAGCCCAAAACGTGACCAGCAAAACAGCGCGTGCGGCGGCGTTTGGGTGTTGTCGTTGATGATAGCGTCGTCATTGCCATCATTTTTTGTCGCAGAATGGCTGCCGCCGATTGAAAACGTTGCCGGGGCAAATTTGCCGCCGATTGCACCGAGCAATGCGGCCGATAAAATAATGATCGGAAAATAAATATTGAACAAAAAAATCGCTAAAAATGCGGCGACCGCAATCGCCAACAACCAGCCGTTTTTTATCGTGCGGCCACCGATCCGCCAGGCTGCGAGAAGCACGATGGCGGTCACGGCTGGCTTGATGCCGTAGAGCAGCCCCGCCACGATTGGCACATTGCCAAACGCCAAATAAATCCACGACAGTGCAATCAAAATAAACAGCGAGGGCAGCACGAACAGCGCCCCCGCTGCGATGCCACCTTTTGTGCCATGCATCAGCCAGCCTATGTAGGTTGCCAGCTGCTGCGCCTCCGGCCCCGGCAGCACCATGCAATAGTTCAGCGCGTGCAAAAAACGGCCTTCGGAAATCCAGCGCCGGTTATCGACAAGCTCGCGGTGCATGATAGCAATTTGCCCAGCGGGCCCGCCAAAACTGACGAAGCCGAGCTTGAACCAAAAGCGTAATGCCGCGGCAAACGAAATGCTGTTCTTTAAAACAAGCGGGGTGGAAGTTGAGGATTCGTTCATGCCTTCTTAAACTCTTTGAACATATCGGCATTATGAATTTCTGTCTGCGCAGTTTTCAACCAAGCGTAGAGCGCGTCGTAGATCACGATGCCGTATTTCAACATTTCTTGGTCATCTTGATAAAGCGCCGATAGGCCAAGCGAAACCGCCAGCAAGCCATGCGATTGAGGCGTTAGATCGAGGTCGCCGGTATCGGCGCCACGAACAATATTGGCGAGCGCATCTAGTGCCGCATCGTGCAAGTCAAAATCAGCAATCAGCGCATCAAAGCTACATTGCTCGCCGCGCGCACCGCGATGCGTGAATTGCACATTGGGTACGTCATAGGCAATCGCGTTATTTTTGGCAGCAAAACTTAGTACTTCACCAGCAGGGACATACAAAAATTCTGCTAATGGGTCAATGAAGCGCCGAACCAACCAAGGACAGGCAATACGATCAATCTTCGGGCGTTCGCGCGTCACCCAAACGCTGGGGGCATTGGCTAGCGAGGGGATGGTGGGCGACGATGATTTTTTACAAATCGCGCCGCCCGCTTCACGCCAAGCCTCAATGCCGCCTGCCAAATAGGTTGCGTCAACACCGGCGTTGCAAAGAGCGGCTGCAACGTTTTTGCTGATCTCGTGACCATGTACGCAATACACCACTACCGGGCGATGGCGCGGCACAAATTTAAGCCAATCGGCAACCGAAAAGGGCTCGCGCCGGGTTGCTCCCGCGATGATATGGGTATCGCCTGTAAATGCCTCTGCGCGCCGGACATCGATGAGGAATGGCTGCGCCGCGCTGCCTTGCTTGGCGCGTAAAAAATCAACGGTACTGGGGGTAATAACGGTGTCCATGATGATCCTTGGCTGAAAGTAACGTCACAACGCTTGGACGGGACACCGTCTTGCCGAAACGTAAGCTCCGGATCGGGGGCGTTAGACTTGAACCCCGAATCTTGATAATACGCGCTTTTTCGTCTGCATTTTGTTCGCCGTGCTAATGAGCTAACCATTCAAATTACCGATCAGCGCCAATAAGCACCAATAAGCCGTCAACGCCTGACGCTCCTTTTCCTTGCATATTGGCAAATCGCCCGCATCTTCGTCTGGTATAGTTTCGGTCGATTATGCGAAACGCCCTTTACGAGGTTGCATCATGAACACATTAAATATCGATATCGAGTTGGACGTTAAAGGTCTCAATTGCCCGTTGCCGATTTTGCGCGCGAAAAAAGCGCTGTCAAATATGGAATCAGGGCAGGTTTTGAGGATCGTTGCAACTGATCCCGGCTCAGTCAAAGATTTCGCCGCGTTTTGCAAGCAGACGGGCAATCCGTTGCTGTCATCCGCAGAGACGCCGCAAGATTTTACGTTTGTTATTTCGAAACGCTAGTTAGTGGTCGTAGTTGTGCTGTGTTCGTTGCGTTGCTAGAGTTACCGGAGTTGGATAGTTTCCTTGCCTTCATTTTGCGGTCGCTAAGGTTGACTTTTTGATGCTTGTTCAACTGGTCGTTCGTCCATTCAGCGGATATACCGGATCGTTGTAGCCTGGCGTCGAGGGATGCCCGGTTGCAACCAGCGAATCGACAAACGCCTCATCGTTCGCATCAATTTTCACATCCAACGCGCCAAAATAATCCTGCCATTGCGCGAATGTCCGTGGTCCGGCAATGACCGAACTCACCGCATTATTGGCCAGCACCCAAGCCGTGGCGAAATGCGAGAGCGATACTGGCACACCACGCTCGGCACAATATTTTTTCAATGTCTGCGCAATCACCAAAGACTCCTCCCGAAACTCAGTCTGTAGGATGCGTTTGTCACCACGGCCTGCTCTGGAAGCCGCATCTGGAGCCGAGTTTGGCTGATATTTTCCAGTTAATACGCCTCGTGCGATCGGGCTATAAGGCACCACGCCGATGCCGTAATGGTGGCAAGCGGGCAGCACTTCATTTTCTGGCTGGCGGTTGAGCAAATTGTAGTAAGGCTGGCACACCACCGGTGCGGGCATGTTGAGTTGGCGCGCCAAGTTCACCATTTCTGCAATCCGCCAGCCGCGAAAATTTGATACGCCCCAGTAGCGGATTTTCCCCTCTCGCAACAACTGATCAATACCGCGCAGCGGCTCTTCCAGATCCATGCCGTTGTAATCGCGGTGCAGGTAATAGACGTCAATAAAATCAGTCTGCAATCGCCGCAAACTGGCCTCGCACTCCCGGGCCATCCAAGTGCGCGAGTAGTGCGATTCGTTTAATTTGTCGCTCATCTTGTTGCCAATCTTGGTCGCAAAAATCCAATCATCTCGGTGCGATTTTAAAAGCCCACCCACCATCGATTCGGATTTTCCCGTCGAATACACATCGGCCGTATCGATAAAATTTACGCCATGCTCATGCGCGTGCGCGATGATGTTGGTGGCCTCGGCCTGGTCAGTGGTGTCGGCAAACATCATTGTGCCGAGACAAATCTTGGAAATTTTTAAGGGCGATTTGCCGAGGTATTTGTATTGCATGATGGCGATTTTCTTTATAGGTTGTTTAGTAAAAATGACCCGAAGTGCCCCCGAAGTGCCCCCCGATGTGCTCATGAGTGCTGGAGTTTCCGGCATATCTTGTTTCCAATACCTGACTGTTGAGGCCATGTATAAATGACTCAGAAGCGTAACCCACTGCCGTTCGCTGTGCAACGGGTTCAAAATTCTTGTGATCCATAGCAGCAGTATCAAATTCTTCAACCGCAGATGAAGCGCCGTCGCGGTAGAATCTAGGCTACCTGCAACCAACCAATCATGAATTTCATGAATTTCATGAATTACAAGGCCACCCTGTGCTAAATCCCAAAGACCACGTCAAACACGGGCAACTCGTCGCGTTGAAGCAAACTCATATCGATGAAATCCAGCGAGTGCGGGATCAATTTAAAGCGGGCAAGGTGAGCGCGTCGTATCTTACTGGTGTGGAACAGCAATTGGCCAGCAAAATTATTAAGCTCAATAAGCGGCTGGGCATTCGTTAGAACAGATGCGCCAGATGATGCGAATCGATCTTGCAACGTCAATAAACAACAAAAATAACGTCGAATGAAAATCGTTTTTTGCGCGCCGGGTAAAGACCCGCAACCATGGCTGAACAGTTTTGCGGCTCATTTTGCGTCACATCCCACGACTCATCCGGCGGCTCATCGGACATCAAGCCAGTCTCCCGTCCAATTGTGGGCATGGAGTCCCGGCGAACCAACGGCTGCTGCTCACGCCCGCCCATTTCTCCAATCCCTCCAATCCGCCCAATCCCCCCAAGCTGATTACGCCATCGTCTGGGCCCCGACAGCGGAATTCTTTGCATCGCAAACAAATCTAAAGGCTATTTTCACTATTGGCGCCGGCGTAGATGGCGCGATGCGATTGCCGAATTTGCCAGACGGTGTTCCTATCGTGCGCTTGAATGACGCCGGTATGGCCGTACAAATGGCCGAGTATGTTTGTCACGCGCTGATTCGCCACACGCGGGAGTTTGATCTCTATGAAACGCAAGCAAAAAAAGTGATTTGGAACGTGCGCAAGCCCATTGATCGCGCCGCGTGGCCGGTGGGCATCATGGGCTTGGGCTCGATCGGCGCGCGAGTAGCTAAGTCAGTAGCGGCGTTCGATTACCCGACATATGGCTGGTCTCGCTCGGAAAAGCAAATTGACGGTATCACGACCTTCGCAGGCGCGGACAGTCTTGGCGCGTTTTTACAATCGGTTCGCGTGTTGGTTTGCGTGCTGCCACTCACGCCCGACACTGAAAATATTCTAAATCTCAAAACGCTTTCACGGCTCAAGCCAGATGGTTATCTCATCAATGTCGCGCGCGGTAAGCATCTGGTGGAGTCTGATTTACTCAAGCTGATTGACTCAGGTGCCATGGCAGGTGCGGCGTTGGATGTATTCCAAACCGAGCCGCTGCCGACAAATCATGTCCTCTGGCAACACCCAAAAATTTCCATCACGCCGCATTGCTCGGCGATTACGTTACGAGAGCAGAGTGTGGCGCAGATTGTGGACAAGATTCACGCATTGCAAGCGGGGCAGCGGGTTGATGGCGTGGTGAACATGGGTAATGGATATTAGCCCAAGAAATTAATTAAAAATAATCAAAGGAAAGCATGATGAAATCAATTGCTGGTGTTGTTGCAGTCGCTTCAATCGCCCTGGCGGGTGTATCGACAATCGTTTCTGGCAGCGCCAATGCCGCGGTTACCCTGCTGCATTGTGGCCGCCTGATTGATGTTCGCGGACTAGAGGTTTTGACTGAGCGAACGATTGTGGTTGATGATAAAAAAATCACACGCATTGATCGCGGCTATACCGCGGCCACCGCACTAGGTGCAAAAACGGTTGATCTAAAAACCCACACCTGTATGCCTGGCTTGATTGATCTGCATGTGCATTTGGCGTTCAGCACCACGCCCGCCTCGACGGTCGAGAGTTTTACCCTCAATCCGCCGGACTACACAATACGTGCCGTCGTGAATGCCGAGAAAACATTGATGGCCGGCTTTACCTCAGTACGTGACTTGCTGAGTCCACCCGGTGTCGGTGTGGCGTTGCGTAATGCGATTAACCAAGGCTTGGTTAAAGGGCCGCGAATTCACGCGGCAGGTTCAGTTGGCACCACTGGTGGCCATCTTGATTCCACCAATGGGTTAAGTGCCGCATTGGCTGCCAATGCTGCATCATCGGGGGTGGATCGCGGCATTGCCAATGGGCCGGATGAAGCCCGCCGCGCCGTGCGACAGCGTTACAAAGAAGGCTTTGATCTGATCAAAATCGCCACCACCGGCGGCGTATTATCGCTGGCCAAAAGTGGTGACGCACCATTGCTTGCTGACGAGGAATTAGCCGCCATTGTGAGCACTGCCAAGGATTACGGCTATCCCGTTGCCACCCACGCGCATGGTGCCGAGGGTATGAAGCGTGCGATTCGTGCCGGAGTGCAGACCATTGAGCATGGCACTTATTTGGACGATGAAGCGATAGCGTTGATGAAGCAAAAAGGGACATGGTTAGTAGCGACTATTTCCGCCGGAAAATTCGTGGCCGAAAAAGCGAAAATTGACGGCTTCTTTCCCGAAATTGTTCGCCCCAAAGCACAAACTATCGGGCCGCTCATTCAAGCCACCTTTGGCCGCGCCTACAAAGCTGGGGTAAAGATTGCGTTCGGCACCGATCAAGGTGTGGCCCCCCACGGTGAAAACGCCCGTGAGTTTGAATACATGGTCGAAGCCGGAATGCCACCGCTGGAAGCGATCCGTGCCGCCACCTTGAACGGCGCGACCGTGATGGGCTTGGAGAGATTTATCGGCACATTAGAAGTCGGTAAGACCGCTGACATTGTGGCCGTCGCCGGCGACCCATCAAAAGATATTGCGATGATGAGCAAGATGGGTTTTGTGATGAAAGACGGTGTAGTTTATCGGCAGCCGTAGCTTTCTCACCATGAAGGGTTCGCATCGCAACCAATTTTTAAGCCGCGCTTGCTTAGGGTCGTGTATCCAAAACCCTAGCACCGGCGCGGCTTCCCATTGAATACACCTCTCAGAACTGGCATTTAACCGGGCTCCCGTTTCTTCAGCCGGGCCATGCTCGCGTTGGCGGATGTGGAAAAAGCATGTCGAAAGCGCATGTCGAAAGCAATTCCGATTTTTGGCTACCGTCAGGGTAGTTCGGACGGCAAGAGTGATTATTTCGGCATTTGCACGCACTGTGCCGGCAACCAACTTGGTTTCAGGTCGGTTAAATCGACGCCCTTGACCGTCATGCCGTTCGGAACGGCCTTGCCAGAACAAACCCAGGCAATCGGCACTTGCGGCGCATCAGCCACAATCGCCGGCCGAAAGGTGATGCGCTTGTCCTTGATATACGAGCTGGCATTGTTGCCAAAGGTGATCGTGATCGCCCCGTTATCGACCTTTACCGCGCTAATAAGGTTACTCACAATTTTATTCGCATCTGGGATGCCGGCCGCCTTGTTGTCGATGGGCAATTCACCAGCGCCGCTTGCCAAATAAGTGAGGTTAACGCCCTGTTGGGCTATGTTGACTAACGATAGACTTTCTTTGACTTGGCTTCGAACCATACTGTCAATCATTGAGGGCACTGCCGTCGCCGCCAAAATAGCAAGGATCGCCACGACAATCATGACTTCGAGCAGCGTAAATCCTGATTGGTGCTGGCGGTGTTGCTTGCTTTGACGTTGATGCTCGCCGCTAATTTTAGGTTGATGGCTCATGCAAATCCTTTGCTTTTTTCAATTGCTTTAAGCCAACCACGCATTTGTGTGTTGGCCGCATCTGACGTTAGTGTAGGCGTGAATGTCCGGTCACGTGTCCATAGTGCTGCAATTTCTTGCTGGCTTTGCCAAAAGCCGATTGCTAATCCCGCCAAATAGGCTGCGCCTAATGCTGTTGTTTCAGTGATGCGCGGGCGCACCACTGAAATGCCAAGCAAATCTGCCTGAAATTGCATCAGCATATTGTTCGTGCTGGCACCGCCATCTGCGCGCAGTTCAGTCAAGGCAATACCCGCGTCCCGCTGCATCGCGGCGGCGAGCTCGGCGCTTTGAAAGGCGATCGATTCGACCGCCGCACGGGCAATGTGGCCGCGCGTGCTGCCACGGGTGAGGCCGAGGATAGCGCCGCGTGCGGTGGAATCCCAGTGTGGCGCGCCAAGCCCCGCGAACGCCGGGACAACATAAGCGCCGCCGGTATCAGCCACACTGGCCGCAAGCGCCTCAACATCGCTGGATTTTTCGATAATGCCAAGCCCATCACGCAGCCATTGGATGGTCGCGCCGCCCATAAATACGCTGCCTTCTAACGCATAGTGGGTCGTGCTACTGGGTTTTGAGCCACCGGGCGCGGCACTCTGGGACGGGGAACTACCACGCGGCGAACCGTGCGGTGGATCCAGCCGCCAAGCGACGGTGGTCAGCAAACGATTCTTTGACACAACTGGCCTCTCGCCGGTGTTCATCAACATAAAACAGCCGGTGCCATAAGTGTTTTTTGCCATGCCGGGCTGATGGCACGCTTGACCAAATAGCGCGGCTTGTTGGTCGCCGGCAATGCCGGCAATGGGCAACCCGGTTGGCAGGCCTTCGCAGGTGGTACGTCCAACCACGCCGGACGAGCTGACGATATTGGGCAATACAGCGCGTGGAATGTCCATCAAAGCCAGCAGCTCATCGTCCCAATCGAGACGATGAATGTTGAACAACAATGTGCGAGACGCGTTGGATACGTCGGTGGCATGGACGTTGCTCCGACTGCCCCCGCCAGGTTTTGAACCCGTCAAGTTCCAGATGAGCCAACTGTCAATAGTGCCAAACGCCAGCTCACTGCGTGCCGCACGTTCCCGTGCGCCGGGAATTTGATCAAGCAGCCACTTTAATTTTGTTCCGGAAAAATACGCATCAACCACCAAGCCAGTTTTTTCGGCAATTTCAGGTTCATGGCCATCTTTTTTTAGCGCATCGCAAAAGCCGGCCGTACGGCGGTCTTGCCAGACAATCGCGGGTGCTAACGGCACGCCGCTGGCGCGATCCCAAAGCACGGTGGTTTCGCGTTGGTTGGTAATGCCGACGCTGCAAACATTGAAACCGGCCTTGGCAGCGGCATCCACTGCTTCAACGGCCACCGCCAATTGTGTTTGCCAGATCTCAGTTGCGTCATGCTCAACCCAGCCGGGCTGCGGAAAAAACTGCGTAATCTCGCGCTGTGCCTGGCTGACCACATTGCCGGCATGGTCGAACACGATCGCACGGGAGCTGGTGGTGCCTTGGTCAAGCGCTAGGATGGCGTTCATGAGTGAAAAGTTTTTTAAATAGGCACAAGAAAACGCAAAAATCGCATTAAAAACTGTGGGGACGCACCATTGTTATGGGAAAACATCCTGAAGAGTAATATTTTCCATAATGCAGCGCATCCTGCAAGACGTACCCCAAATGGGCCATACAAATAATAACGCGGGCTGACATCGCCTCGCGACTGGGTTAAAATAACATATTGAAACACCGCAAACACGCGCACCACGAATTACTGGAGGCCTCATGGGGCTACTTGACGACCTAAAAAAAGAAGCAGACAGTTTAAAAGATCAAGAATCGGTCCGCACTCAATCACTGAAGGCCAATGCCGCCGCAGTGGATCGCGCACTTCGCAAGACATTCCAATACCTCAATGAATTATTCCGCCAGCTCAATGTGGTCAAGCCGCCGTGTGCGCGCTCTTACGATTTACTGACCGTCGGCAAAATCAGCGGCTTTACGCAGGTTGATTACCGGATCGATTATCGCACTTCGCAGCGCGATAACATGGAGCACTACGAGAGCTTGGCAATCACCTTCAAGCGCTCGAAGCCGGAGCAGCTCACGGTAAAGCGAGAAGCCGAACAAATTGACCGCTTTCGCGATCTTTTATGGCAAAACAATCTGCGCTTTACGTCAGAGCCGGTACGCAACGATCGGCGCGTAGTGGTCAGCGAAACCTTTACCATTAGTTGCGACATCGTTTGCGGTGTTGAAGTGGTGGGCGACTATGAAACAGGCGCGGTACGATTTAAATTAAAAAACGTGGAAGATTTTGGCCCGACGCTTTATACGCTTGAGCCTGATTCTGTGAGCGATCAATCATTGGAAGAACTTGCCAAGTTATTGATTGGCAAAGAATCCAATTTTAGAATTTTTAATCGCCGCCCCGGCGCAAGTTCGGGTTCATCACCGGCGGCAGCGGCTGTGCCGGTTGCAACGGGACAATTCGCGAAGACCGTTGCAAAAAATGCACAATATGTCGCGGACCCTGGCCCTGCCTCCGCAGAAGAAAAGAAAACAGGTCTTTTTGGGTCATTAAAGTCGGTATTTAAAAAACCAGATTGAGGTACAGTGCTGGACTGAGTTTGTAAAACAAAACTACAAACAAGATCACTAAGCCGCGCAATTTGCGCGGCTTTTTTAATTTTGTTCATTCATTTTTTGACTCTGCAAACGACGCAAATGCAGAGAAGAGCTTGGAACGACGAAAAATTTCTGCAGTGACGTTTCCGCTGCTCGGTAACGAGGGGAAGGCCCAAAGAAGGGTGTTTTATCAGCCGCATTCAGAAAATTTATCGTCTACCTTGCTTGCCGTTTCGGCCGCTTCAGCCTTCAAGCTCATTAAGTTCCTTATGTCCGCAAGAGCCCCGCTAAGCCTCGGGCTTAGGTTCAAGAAGTCACCCTCTCTCCGGCTATGAGCGCGGCCAAAAACGCTAGTAAAAAGTTCAATATGGTTTTATGGCGCTCATGTACCAGGACGGAAATTTTTCAATGCCGCGATCCGGTCTTCCATCGGCGGGTGGCTTGAAAACAACGCTGCAAAACCGGGCTTGTCTGAAATTCCCGACGCCGCCATCGACCTCGGCAATTCGCCCGGTGTCATCCCGCCCAAACGCGCCAGCGCATTCATCATCGGTTGCGGGGTGCCCATCAGGCCTGCTGCCCCAGCATCGGCGCGGTATTCGCGCTGACGCGAGAACCAGGCAACGATGATGCTCGCCAACAAGCCAAACACGATTTGACAAACGATATCGGTCACGTAATAGCCAATACCGGGTCCGTCGCGGTCATTTTTTAGCACAACGCGATCCACGAAGTAGCCGACAATCTTCGCGAAAAATACGACGAATGTATTCACTACACCTTGAATCAGCGTCAATGTGACCATATCACCGTTGACGATGTGCGCTACCTCGTGCGCCAACACGGCTTCCACTTCCTCTTTGGTCATCGATGAAAGCAGGCCCGTGGAGACCGCAACCAGTGATGAATTTTTAAACGCGCCCGTCGCAAATGCATTTGCTTCGCCTTCATATATGGCAACTTCTGGCATGCCGATATTGCCTTTGGTAGCTAGTTTTTGAACGGTCGCAAGCAACCAACGCTCGGTTTCGTTTTGCGGATTATCAAGCACCTGCGCACCAGTGCTCCATTTCGCCATCGGTTTCGAAATGAGCAGTGAAAAAAACGCGCCGGTAAAGCCCACCACAGCGGCGAACGCCAACAGCATCGGGTAATTGAGCCCCTGTGCGGTAATAAATCGGTTGATCCCCAACGCACTGGTAACCACCGTTAGCACGAGCATTACGGCAATATTGGTCAAAATGAACAGAAAAATACGTTTCATACGTTCTCCATCAAGGGGCTAAATGTTCGTAACAGGACTGCGTTGAATTTTAACTGAATGTATTGATGATGTTGGGGGTCTGGGTCCCATTTCAAGCGCCGGGCTGATAGGTTTCCCTCTATATAAATTCAGTTTTTGGCGGCAATTTTTAGCTTCAAGTTTCGGCATTGTTGTGCCGGCGTTATTTGGCTGTACTCAACCAGAGAGGCAACACAAAAACTTTCGATCATTTTGCGTCAATCTCGCCGATGACGAACCTGCCGTGCAAAAAAGCTGCCGCCCACGAGCGTCACCGCCATTGTCCAAAACAAGGGCGTCATTCCTAGCGTTGCGCCTACCGCACCAAACACCAGCGGCATCACCGTCTGGCTGGTGTTAATCAGGGTGGTGCGCAACCCCAGCGCCTCGCCCGCGCGCCCAACCGGTGCGGCTTGATGCAGAAGCGTTAGCACCATCGGCTGTGGTGCGCCCAAGCCGATGCCTAAAACGAACATGATTGCCATCAGGTATCCCACGCTCTCGGTGAGTGGGATCACGATAAAGCTAACGCCTGCAATCAATAATGATGCCGCGAGTAACGACCACGGTTTAACGCGATCCGCAATAAAGGGCATCGCTAGCCGCACCGTAAACGTGGCCGCCGCAAATGCGCCCATCACGATCCCGATCTGTGAGGCAGAAAGCCCGATATGGGAGCCGTGAATCGGAATTGCGAACCCGTAAATATCCCATGCCACCGTCAAAATCGCCATAGCAATAAATAGACGGCGCAAATCCTTATTCCGCAATAAATCGGTCACGTCGCCTTTGGATATTGGCTCGCTCGGGTCGTGGTGCTTGGCCGGCGGCAATAAATTGGCCGACAACGCGATAATCGGCAACACCGTAAATAACGATAAAATCAAAAACGCCACGCGATAGCCCAGCGTATCAATCACCACCCCGGTCAACATCGGCGCGATGAATGCCGAAGTCGAGAAACCCAGCGCCACATAGCTAAAATTAACCGGACGATCTTCTGGTGAGCTCATCTCGCCCACCGCGTGATACGCCGACACATTGATCAGCATGAACGAGACGCCGGTGATGATGCTCGTCGCGTAGAGCGAGGTTAGAAATGGAAAAATAAACGGAATCGCTGTGCCAATGCAAACGCCGGCCGAGCCAATCAGCATCGGCTTATTCACACCAATACGATCTATCCAACGTCCCGCTTTCACCGATAGTAGTGCAGGCAAAAACGCATACAGCGCGACCAGCGCACCTACGGTCAGCGGCGTGGCCTGTTGGTTTATCGCATAGAGTGAGACCGCGACGCGGCTACCGTTGAAGGCCACATGGTCGAGCACCATGAGAATGATGATGAGGGGAAGAGGGCGCATTTGCTGTCTATTTTCCGCTATTTTGCGGTGTTGATTGTAATGTTTTTGTTGAGACCGTGAGCGCTACGCCGATACAAACTATGGCAACGCCTAGCACGGTCAGCTTTGTGGGCACCAAGCCAAACAATAGCCATTCAACGGCAACGGCGACCACCGGCGGCAAATAAAGTATGCCGGTCACACTTGTTGCTGCACCGCGCCGCATCAGCGTGGTCAATGCATTAACGGCAAAAATGGACGCAAAAATGACCAAAAATAATACCGCTGCGATCAACTGCCAAGCCCATTGAATTTTCGCGTCTTCCACCAGCACGCTGAGCGGTGCAACAACGATAAGGCATGCTGCAAATTGAATAAAAGCACTTGATCGTAAATCAGCCCTCGCACAAAAATGCCGCTGATAAAGCGTGCCAGCCGTTAGTGCAAGGAGCCCCGTCAACACCGCAACCAGACTGACGATGCCAACGGCTGAAATATCGAGCTTATGCCAAACGACCAGCCCCACACCGGCTAGGCCAATTGCAATTCCGGACCATTGCAGGCGCGAGGGCTTTTCATTCGTCCAAACGGCAGCAAACACAGCGGTCAGCAATGTTTGCGCGGCGAGAATAATCGCCGTCACGCCAGCCGACATGCCCAAATATTGGGCGTAGTGGCTGCCGCTCAAATGGATCGCATGCATGAGTAATCCGGCGATTACGATGTGCCACCAGTCGCGCGGTGTTTGCGGCCAGGCAGGGCGCACCCAGAGCAATATCGGCAGCAAGCAGATCAACCCGGCGATATAACGCAGCGATAAAAACGTAAACGGCGCGGCGTATTGAATGCCTGTTTTGGTGGCTAAAAACCCCGCGCCCCAGACCAACACGAAATACCAAGCAAGGAGGCTGTTGCTCGGATGTAGCCCAGTTGAATTGCGATCAGACATCGAAGAAGCGTCAGATTTCAAGCCAACAGTTTCCGATCTTCCAAAATCATGACACTGGCCCGCTCGGCAATCATAATCGTGGGTGAATTGGTATTGCCAGACGTGATAGTCGGCATGATCGAGGCATCAACCACACGTAGCCGTGCCACGCCGTGCACGCGCAGGCGATGATCAACGACCGCTTGTGCATCGGATGTCGGCCCCATTTTGCAGGTGCCGACGGGGTGGAAAATGGTCGTGCCGATATCGCCCGCGGATTGCGCCAATTGTTCATCCGTTTCAGTGCTCAAACCAGGTTTGAATTCCGCAGGAAAAAATTTGGCGAGCGCCGGCGACTGGGCAATTCTTCGGGTAAGCCTGAGTGAATCAACGGCGACTTTTCGGTCATTTTCAGTTGATAAGTAATTAAGCCGAATGGCTGGAAACGCCCGTGGATCGGGGCTTTTGAGGGTGATGCTGCCGCGACTTTCGGGGCGCAGATTGCACACGCTTGCGGTAAAGGCGGGGAAGGGATGGAGGTTATCGCCAAATTTTTCGAGCGTAAGCGGCTGCACGTGATATTCGATATTCGCCGTTTTTTGCGACGGATCGGATTTGGCAAATGCGCCCAATTGCGACGGCGCCATCGTCAACGGTCCTGAACGGAACAGCGCATATTGCAGCGCCATTTGCGCCTTGCCATACCAACGGTTTGACCATTCGTTCATCGTCCGCGTGCCGCGAACTTTGAAGGCCATGCGTAGCTGCAAATGGTCTTGAAGATTCTGGCCCACGCCCGGCAGGTCATGCACAACCGGAATGCTATGTTCTTGCAAGTGCGCTGCCGCGCCAATACCGGAAAGCTGCAAAAGCTGCGGCGAATTGATCGCACCGCCAGATAAAACCGTTTCAAGTTTTGCATCTGAATAGTAGGTTTCACCGTTATGAGTGAACTCGATTCCGGTAGCACAGATGCCTAAATCGTTTGCATCCGTTCGGGTGTCTCCATCTAAAGAGCCAGTACTGGTGCGGACTTTCGTTCGAATTTTTGTCGTGAGTGCATGGGTAAGAACCGTTAAGTTTTCACGCTTCATCGCAGGCCTCAGAAACGCTTTCGACGCATTCCAACGCACGCCGTTTTTTTGATTTACCTGAAATCGTGCTGAGCCAAAATTATCGCCACCGTTAAAATCTGCTGTGTGTGGGATGCCACATTCCGCTGCCGCCGCCCGCCACGCGCGCAGAATTTCCCAATCCAATCGCTGTTCTTCAACCCGCCACTCGCCTTGCCCGCCATGAATTTCTGAATCGCCTGCGAAATGGTCTTCACTTTTCTTAAACACCGGAAACACATTCTTCCAACCCCAGCCCGGATTGCCCAGCGCTTCCCAGCCATCGTAATCCCGTGCTTGACCACGCATGTAGATCATTGCGTTGATTGATGAGCAGCCGCCCAGCGTCCGCCCTCTCGCGTACATGATTGAGCGACCATTCAAGCCTGCGTCCGGCTCGGTTTGGTAGCACCAATCGGTGCGCGGATTGCCGATGCAGTAGAGATAGCCAACGGGAATGTGAATCCACAAATAATTGTCTTTGCCGCCTGCCTCAAGCAGCAACACGCGAATCTTGGGGTCGGCGCTTAGCCGATTGGCAAGCACACAGCCCGCCGTGCCTGCACCGACGATGATGTAATCAAAAGTGCCGAAGTTGGTCATGGGTTTTTATGAGGACGGTGCGACGTAAAGGACAGAAAGGATGGATATTTGGTGAATTCACAATGGGCAATTCATGGAATATTGTTTTGCACAGAATCAGGTGAAGGTCGTTAGAATAGTGCCAAATCCCTAAAAATCACAAATGCGCAAATCAAGAAAACCAACGAGTCCGAATTTGGGTGTGGCAATCTGGCAACAGCGCGCCCTTTATGCGGCGCTGCTATGGGTGGTAGCACTCGCTGTGTTGCTCGTATTAACGCAACTGCCGAGCCGCAGCGGGTCACTCGGCGCGGCCCTGGAGCGTAGCGCCTTCGATGTGCAAATGCGGTTTCTGCGGGAATACGTTCCGCGCGATGCGATTAACGATCCGGTTTTGATTGGGTTTGACGACTCGCATCTGGTGAAATACCTAGAGCCGGTCACGTTGTGGCATAAACATTTCGCCCAGCTGTTTGAGGCAATCCGGCGCGGTAAGCCCGCAGCGGTTGCGGTAGATGTGGTGTTACCACCACGATCTTACGATGCTATTTTGCCCGGTGCGGATATTGCACTGCTGGCCGGTTTGCGCAACCTCAAACAGGAAACCTCTCTTACGGTTGCACACACGATTGATGGCGATGGACGTTTGGCAGACATCAATAAAATCTATTTACGAATGCTGCAAGACGATACCTTCGCGCTTGATCAGGTGATCGAAGACCCGGATCGTGCGTCTCGGCGATTTGATGAGCGCGAGCTGCCGTTTGGAGGTAGCCGAAATTCGTTTGCGGGCAGGGTCGCGCGCGAACTGGGTAAGCCCGTTGATGCCGGCTTCATCGATTACAGCATCGGCAGAAAAATCGATTATTTGCCGATGCAAAACGTCATCGAGTTGCTGGAAGCAGAAAATCAGCCCAATGATGCCGCTCTCGAAAAGTTATTTCGCGGCAAAGTCGTGGTCATTGGCAGCACATTGAGCGGCATTGATAGCTGGACTTTGCCCGTGATGCTCGCCAACTGGAGCCACACCACTGGCTTTGATTACCTCAAGCAGCCAGGCGTGGTAATTCATGTACAAACGTTGCGCAGTTTGTTGGGCAGTGGCCTAATTAAACCGGCGCCGCCTTGGCTGGTTGTCACGCTGTGCATGATATTGCTCAGTACGGTGTTTATTCGTTCGCGCATTGGGCTTTTTGCCATTGCATTTGTGGTCGTGCCGGTGCTATTTTTTGCACTTTCTGTGACACTCATCACACTCAATTGGCTGCTACCGGTTGTAACCTTGTTGTTGGCGTTGTGGTGTGGCGTGGTCGTGCGTGGCGTGGCGGACAGCGTGCAAACTTTGCTGGAAAAAAACCGTATTCAAACCTCGTTCGCCGGTAGTGTTTCGCCTGCCGTCTTGCAGGAAATGATGGCGGGAAATTTATCAACCGGCGTATCGGGCGAGACGGCGGAAGTTTGTGTGTTGTTCAGCGATATTCGCGGCTTTACGGCCTTGTCGGAATCCCTTTCGCCAGAGATGACCACAACCGTACTAACCCGTTATTTTGACCGCATGGTGGCTTGCGTTCATCGATATGAGGGCACACTGGATAAATTTATGGGCGACGGCATGATGATCTTTTTCGGCGCACCGAGGCCCGTAGCTGAACCATGTAGTGATGCCGTAAAATGTGCGGTCGATATGACGGTGGCATTGAAAAAACTGAACGAAGAATTTGCGGCAGAAAACTTGCCACCACTTGCGATTGGGATTGGCATAAACTATGGAAAAGTGGTGGTTGGCAATATCGGCTCCACCGAGCGCCATAATTATTCGGCAATTGGTGATGCCGTTAATG
Source organism: Burkholderiales bacterium (assembly GCA_038206765.1). Classification (GTDB taxonomy): domain Bacteria; phylum Pseudomonadota; class Gammaproteobacteria; order Burkholderiales; family Usitatibacteraceae; genus UKL13-2. The sequence goes on from JBBRAM010000022.1 coordinate 46,703, forward strand.
TGGCTTCGCGGCTCGAAGGATTGACGAAGCGTTTGGGTACGCAAATTGTGATGACGGATTCGGTAAAGTCTAGGCTGGGCGGGGAGTTTCGGCTTGTTTCGTTTGGTGAGCAAGTGCTGCGGGGGCATAGCCCGTTGCCGGTTTGGGGAGTTGAAACTGGTGCGCCCGGCGCGGGAATAGTTGCACAGCATAAGCAGTCAGAAGAGGAATAGATTTCAAAATAATATGAAACACCCGCAAACGGGTGATGTTGCTGGCGCAGAAAGTCTGGTATCAAGTAGGATTTAAGTTTGATTGCTGGTGGTAAATGGATGCTGGTAAGTGCTTGGTGGTAGTGCTTAACGGTAAGTGCTTAGCCAAGCCACAAGCGCTTGATAGCAAACGTAGATGATTAAAAGGGAGTAACGTTAAAATTAAAACCCTATTCATGTGTGCGCCCGGAGCTTAATTAGCATTTGTCTCTGAATTTGAATTTGAATCTGTATCGGTGTCTGTCTTCGTATTTGTATGTGTAACGTTGACCCAAATAGTGAGTTGTCCATTTTGGTTTGTTGTATAAGGGAGAATTATCATGAATAAGAATCATCGCGCATTTACTGTTATCACGCTCTTCGCAGCATCGTTTGCTGCCAGTCTCGCTGGCGCACAAACGCCGTCTGCCGGCATTGCTTTCATTACCGACGTAAAGGGTGCCGCCACGCTTGACGCGAATAAGGCGGGGTTGATGGCCGAACTCAAAAAGGGCGCGCGGCTCGGCTGTGCGGGCACTTGTGAAGTTGGTGTGATGTACCTCCAATCAGGCAAGGAGTTTGTCTTGAAAGGCCCGGGCGATTTCGTGGTCGGCGACTCGGAAGTTGTTGCTAAAGTTGGCCCGCCACCGAAAGTGCGTGAGACCGAATGGAAAGTGTCAGGTAAAACGGTTAACGCCATCTCACAAGCAACCTCCAGCGCCTCAATTCGGATGCGCTCGATTGCTGCAGACTCAAGCTTGAGTAAGCAAGATACTGCGCCGCCAGCTGAGCGCTTGCTTTACCCTACCAAGACCACTGTCGCTTCGCTACAACCCGCATTCCGCTGGGCATCGGCGAATGAAAAAGGCCCGTTTGAATTTGAATTGAAATCAAACGCTGCCCCGACGAAAAATGTTTATAAATCCAAGTCAACATCGGCCAACATCAAGCTACCGAACAACATGAAACTGCAGCCCGATGCGGAATATGTCTGGACCGTAAAAGCCGCCGGTAACAAGGGTGCCGAAGTTGGCAGCAGCACCTTCAAGACGCTGCCAGCGCACTCGCTGGCGCTGACGCAAAAACGCAAACCAGCCGACAAAGCCGAGTTTTCAGATTGGTTACTTTACGCCTTGACCCTGCAAGAGTTAGGCGCACAGCAAGACGCGGCTGAAGTTTTTGCCAAGCTGGCAAAAGACCGGCCTGATTTGCCGGAGCTGGCTGGGCTTGCAAAGTAAGTGATGCAGCCAAAGTAGGTAAAGCGCGGAAGACGCGAATTTTAAGCGCCGCCGTTCACAAATTAAGCGGCGGAGCAGCAAATTGAGTCAGTATCGCCACTACAGTCGATAGAGCCGGTTGAACCAATAGAAACAGCAGAACTAAAAGCACCAATGGCGCCAATTGGGTCAATCTGGAACACGGAATAGGGTCGTTTTGGTGCGCCGACTCCTCAGTTTTCCCCGTTCGAAAGTAACCCCCGAACGGGGAAATTTTGATGGAGGGCAGCAGGTTTGCGCCGTGTTTAATTGCCGGAACAACAAGCACCGTTCAGACTTCCAATTGTTAAACATTGAAAGGTTCACTGCTCCAGAGCCAAATTGCACATTTGGCTGCTTTTTTGCGTGATAATGGGGTTACTTTCTATTCACATTTTTCATTGCTAAAAATGCTTGCTTGCATTAAACATTTTTTTTGCACTTTAATCGCATCCGCTGCGGTGGCGATGGCTGCGACGCCCGCTGCTGTGTCTGCGGCGCTAGTAGCTGCGGCGCTCCTGACATGCGGTCCCGCTGCGTTCGCCTATGACGATCGTGTGGCACTGGTCATTGGCAACGATGCTTATCCCACCAGCCCGCTTAAGAATGCGCAAAACGATGCGCGTGCCGTTGCCAAAACGCTGAGCGATCTTGGCTTCAAAGTAGTCATTAAAACCAACGCTGATATTGTCACCATGCGCACAGCGGTGATCGATTTCACTAAAGTTCTTGAGGGCACCAAGGCGGCGGTGCTGTATTACGCCGGGCATGGCATTCAGTATCGCAATAAAAATTTCATGGTTCCAGTGGATGCCAAATTCACCTCCGAGGCGGAGATTGTTTATAACGCCGTCGATATCGGACAAGTTCTGGAGAGCATGGATGACGCGAAAGTACCGTTCAAGTTTGTTATTTTGGATGCGTGTCGTGATAACCCGTTTAGTACCGTTTTTGCATCAACTGGTTTGGCCAAAATTACCAAGGTTCCACCGGGCACCACGGTCGCCTACGCAGCGGCGGCAGGTGAAGTGGCGGCGGATGGCGACGGTGCAAACGGCCTTTATACCAAGCATTTGCTCAATGAGCTGCGCAACCCGGATTATCAAGCGGGCCTGATGTTCCAGCGCGTGCAAACCGCCGTTGCGCAAGAGAGCAGTAACAAACAATTGCCAGAACTTTATTCGACACCGTTGCCGCGCGGAGCCTTTTTCTTCGCTGAACGCGTTGGCGGGCAAGCGGTGGTGCAAGCAAGCGCCGCAACACCGGCTGGTATGTCCAGCGATACCCACGCATCACTCGATAAAGAGTTTTGGACATCGATTAAAGACAGTAAAAACGTCAAGGATTATCGGGCATATTTGGATGCGTTCCCGACTGGTACTTTCGCCTTTTTAGCGCGGAATCGGATTGACGATTTAAAGCTGGTGCAAGCCCAAGTGGCGGCTGCACCGCTCTCGGCAAATGCCCCAAACGCCGCGCCAGTACTGGTTTCTGAGGCCGGCAAGCCCAATTCAGACGCGTTCGCCGCGCCAAGTGCCTCAGCTGAAGCGGCAAAGTTTGAACTTGCCAGGTTGGAGGCCGCCAAAATTGAAAACGGGAAAAGTACACCCAGACCCGATCTGATGTCCGCAACACAAGTAGCGCAGGCAACGCCCGCCTCACAAAAATCGCCGTCGCAACTTGCAAACAGTGGCGGCGAATCGCGTGGCATTGAGCGCACACCCGCCTCAGTGATAGCACTGCCCGGTACGTCGGCAGCAACCCCGTCGTTTGCGCCAGCGCAGCCCACGCTCTCGCCAACTCAGCAGCCCTCCCAGGTTCCTACCGCAGCGCCTGCGGCCTCGTCCTCGCCAATCCCGGCTCAAATCGCGCTGCTTGATCAAAAAACGACTTTGGCACCGGCACCCAGTGTGCCTAAAATTCTTGCAGGCCTCATCGATTTTCCAGACGGCGCCAAGTACAACGGCGAATACAAAGAAGACAAAGATAAAACCAAAATTTTGCATGGTCGCGGCGAATATAGTTCCAGCGATTTCCGCTATAACGGTGAATTCAAAGACGGTAAAAAGCAGGGGCGTGGCGTTTATGAATGGAAAAACGGCATGCGCTTCGAAGGCGATTTTGCCAATGACAGCCCAAACGGGCGCGGCATTTGGCTCTTTGCCACCGGCGACAAATACGAGGGCGAAGTCAAAAACAGCGAGATCACCGGCAAAGGTGTTTTCATCACCAAGAGCGGCGATAAAATTGATGGCAGTTTCAATAACGCCAAGGCCAATGGTCGGGTTCAATACGCATTCGCCAACGGCGATAAATATGATGGCGACATGGCGCAGGGCCAGATGACCGGCAAAGGTGTCTATGTGACCAAGCTGGGTGACCGGACGGAGGCGAATTTTGTTGATGGCCGCGCAGAAGGCAAGGGCACCTACTATTTTTCAACGGGCGATCGCTATGAGGGCGATTTCAAAGCAGGCGCATTAACAGGGCAAGGCACGTACTATTATTCAAACGGTCTGCGCTCCGATGGCGAATATGTAAACGGCGTGCTGCGCGGCAAGGGCGCTTTTTACTTCAACGATGGCTCGTGGTTTGAAGGCCAGTTTGACGATGGACTGAAGCGCGCCAAAGGTATCGTCATTCAAAAAGACGGCACCAAACGCAATGCTGAAATGGTCGATGGTAAAGTCAGTATCGTTCCATAGCGCTCAACAGCGATCTCGGGCGCCGACGGGCCGCATCATTACCTAGCCAACACTTCGCCTCAGCACTTGGTACCAGCACTTGGCACCGCCCCTTTGCACCAACCCTTCGCACCAACCGTTCTCACCAGCACTTGGCATCAGCACTTCGCACGGAAGCTACACACCGCGATTCGACTTTGCGACACCCCAACGTAATTCGATATCCTAGCCCAACATCTCCACCCTACATTCCGACCCTTCCGCAACACAAATAGCAAAGCGCACATCATGAGTTTCAGTTTAGATATCGTTGTCGGTACGACCGGCACGGCAACGTTAGTCGTGGCCGATGAACACACCGCACCCAGCGTCGGTTCCGGGGCGATCCACGTCTTGGCAACACCGGTGATGATCAACCTCTTTGAGGCCGCTGCGCTGGCCGCGTGCGAGGCTTTGTTGCCCGCCGGGCACCAAAGCCTCGGTACAAAATTAAACGTCTCCCACGTCGCCGCCACGCCCGTCGGGATGCGCGTCAACGCAACAGCCATCGTCACCAGCGTAGAAGGCCGCAACATTTATTTCCACGTCAGCGCCCATGACGAGCACGACCTCATCGGTGAAGGCACGCATGAACGAGTGGTCGTCAATGTTGAGCGATTCGACAAGCGGGTTCAGGAAAAAGTGGCGTTGTTGAAGCCTTCGATGTTGAAGCGTTAAGCTCTCATGACGGCGAAAATTACGATTAAAAAATTCCGACCGCACGAACTAAGGCGGGCCGAGCGTTAGTCTTGGCGGGGCGCTGTCGCATCGCAATTAATTCAATATATTTCCCCGATTTTCCATATAACGTTGTCTGCAGATTTGTGGAACAACATCTTTTACTGCTTTGATTTAAGATGAATCATAAAATTGTTAAGGTAATCGGTGACTCACATGCCAGTGTCTTCTCGGGCTTGGAAATCCAAAAAATCGACGCGAGTTATAGCTTCGACGTAACCGCAGTTGGCGGAGCGACTGCGTCAGGACTTGAAAATCCAAATGCGGTAACAGATTCATATCGAATCTTCCAACTAGCCTTGAGGGAGAATTCGTCTGATTACGTTGTCGCAATGCTAGGTGAGGTTGATACAGGTTTTGTGATCTGGTACCGGAGCCAACGAAATGAAATCAGCCTGGTCGAAAGCTTAGATAAGACTCTAACGACCTACCAAAATTTTTTGCTTGGTATTCAAAATAAAAAAATAATGGTTATTAGCGCTCCGCTACCAACTATTCGCGACGATCAAGACTGGGGAGAAGTAGCCAACTTCCGGAAGGAAATCGTAGCCAGTCAAAGAGAGCGAACAGATCTCACATTGATGTTTAATACAAGCATGCATCATTTTTGTGTTCAAAATTCAATAGCATATCTAGACCTTGATCCATATGTATTGTCAGAAGATGGCTTACTTAGGGCAGAGTTTTATTCGAAGAATCGTCTCGATCACCATTATGAAAGTTCAGTTTTTAAGGACTTATTGCTCGAACATTTCAATTTGGTTTAACTTTTACATTCAAGTTCTTTTCATTTGTCGATACGAAGCCGTTGCGGCTGGTCTCGAAAAATTGGGTTATGGGTTTTTAGATGGTTTTCTCTCCCGTCTTTAATTTTTTTCGTTTCAGGCATCGCATTGCCCCCGCGCTCCAATCTATTAGCCGCTCTCTAGTTTGCGTGGAGATGCCAGCCCTTCGTCCAGTGCTACCATCAAGCCATGAAATCATCCGCACAAAAAATACTCCACGAGGTCTTTGGTTACGCCCATTTTCGTGGTGCACAAGCCGAGATTGTTGAACAGGTTGCCAACGGCGGTGATGCGTTGGTGCTGATGCCGACTGGCGGCGGGAAATCGCTTTGCTATCAAATCCCCTCGATGATGCGCCATGGTGTGGGTATTGTCGTATCACCCTTGATTGCGCTGATGCAGGATCAGGTGGATGCGCTCTTGCAGGCCGGTGTGAAGGCGGCGTTTTTGAATTCTTCGCTTGATGCGCAAGCCGCGCGGCGGGTGGAACAGCAACTGCTGAATGGCGAGTTGGATTTGCTTTATGTCGCGCCGGAGCGCTTGCTCACCGGGCGGTTTTTGGATTTGTTGGCGCAATCCGACATCGCGCTATTTGCGATTGATGAGGCGCATTGTGTGTCGCAATGGGGGCATGATTTTCGGCCGGAATATCGTGAGCTGACGGTGCTGCACCAACGATTCCCCGATATCCCGCGCATCGCATTAACCGCCACCGCCGATGCCCCAACCCGCCGCGAAATTATCGAGCGCTTGTCGTTGGATGATGCCAGACAATACGTGTCCAGCTTTGATCGCCCGAACATTCGCTACACGATCACGCAAAAATACGATGGCAAGGCGCAGCTGCTTGATTTTCTGCAAGATCATCGCGATGAGGCGGGCATTGTCTATTGCCTTTCGCGCAAGAAAGTCGAAGCCACGGCTGAATGGCTGAGCGCCAAAGGCTTTACGGCGCTGCCGTATCACGCCGGTTTGGACAATGCCGTGCGAGCCAAAAACCAACAGCGTTTTTTGCGTGAAGACGGCGTGATTATCGTGGCCACCATCGCGTTCGGCATGGGCATTGACAAGCCGGATGTGCGTTTTGTGGCGCATCTGGATTTGCCGAAAAGTGTGGAGAGTTATTACCAAGAAACAGGACGCGGCGGGCGGGATGGCTTGCCGACTGACGCTTGGCTGGCCTACGGTTTGGGCGATGTTGTCAGCCTCAGCCAGATGATTGAAACCTCCGAAGCGCCGATGGAGCGCAAGCGCTTGGAAAAGCAAAAGCTTGATGCGTTGCTGGGCTTTTGCGAAACGATTCAGTGCCGCCGCCGGACGTTGTTGTTCTACTTTGGCGAGGACTACAAAAATGTTTGTGGCAATTGCGATAATTGTCTGAATCCGCCCAAAACATGGGATGGCACGCTCGCCGCCCAGAAAGCGCTATCGGCCGTCTTCAGAACCGGCCAACGCTTCGGTGCGGTGCATTTGGTTGATGTGCTGCTCGGTAAAAAATCCGAGCGCATCAGCCAGTTCGGCCACGACAAACTGGCGGTTTATGGTCTGGGCAAAGATGAGTCTGAAACGCAATGGCGCGGGATTTTTCGACAACTGGTGGCGATGGGATTGCTGGCGGTTGATATGGAAGGTTTCGGCGGACTGTCGCTCACCGAGGCGAGCCGTGTCGTGCTCAAAGGCGAGCGCAGCATCACATTACGTGAAGAGCAAGAAGCACTCAAAACATCGAAGCAATCGAAGCAGGCGCGGGCGGCAGAACAAAGCAAAGACCGCGCTACAGCCAAGGCAAAAAAGAGTGGTTTCGAGATTTCCGAAAATGACGAGCCGCTTTGGCAGGCGTTACGCACCGCCCGAATGGCGATTGCCAAACAGCAGGGCGTGCCACCGTATGTAATTTTTCACGATGCCACGCTGCTCGAAATTTTGCGCGTTAAGCCGCAGAGTCTGGATGCGCTGGCCGACATCACCGGGGTCGGTGCGACCAAGCTCGAGCGATATGGGTCAGCCATCATTGAAGTGATGGCTGATTTTTAGTCCGCGAAAATGGATTGACGGCATCAATGGGCTTCACAAACGCCCATCGGCAACCACAGGCACCCATCTGCAACCATAGCCGCTAAATTTCTAAAACTTCAAAACTGCCGAAACACAAGCACTGGCGCGGTGTTTGGCCCTTTAGCCGAGGGTGGCGGACGAATATTTTTAAGCGAATTTCGCTTCTTGGCGATCGCGGGCGGCGCGGATTTCAGCCAGTACCCGGCTATCACCTTTAGCGAGTTCTACCAACTTGGCCTCAGCCTGTTCTTCGCGGATATTGGCGATCATCAGAGCGATATTGGTCTGCACCAAACGCAAGCCAATCCGAACGGCTTTGGCTAACAAAACAAAGCTCACCACAGCGACCAAGCTCAACACGATCCATTCAAAGCCAAAGCTGAATTTGGCTGCGTCCATCGAGCGCTCGGTCCAGGTAATGACGGCCATGACAGCAACGCCGACGATTGTGTTGATGACGCGTTTTTTGGTCAACAGTTGGGCCAAGGTACCCAAACCAGCGTGTTTGTTTGACGCTGGCGACAACGAAGCGCCAGAAACGGCAAAGTTGACGTTCGAGCCAAAATTGAGGGGAAGATTTGATGACATAGTTGTTTCCTTTAAATTTCTAGTTAAATCGCCATTGATGTTATTGATTCGATTGGCGTTTTGTTGAGTCTGTTTAGAGTGGTGTGTTTACTGGTGTGCCTAGAGCGATAGGTGAAATTTAGAGTACTTGCAGTTATATTGCAAATTTATAATAATGATGTTTAACATTCATAATGGTGATAGAGAGGCTGCGCAATCTTTCCGACATTGCTTAGCAAACGAACCTTCATAGGAAAAACCAACCATGCAGCGCTTCAGCGCCCTCGATTTGAATTTACTGCGCGTCTTTGACCAAGTCATGGCGACACAAAACATTACACGCGCAGCCGAAGCCTTGGCGATGACGCAGCCTGCCGTCAGCAACGCCCTAAAACGCCTGCGTGAGGCTCTGGGCGACGATCTAGTCGTGCGATCGGGCTACGGCGTCACACCCACGCCGCGTGCGATGGCGCTCTGGCCGGTGGTGCGAGAAGCCTTGGCCAATCTGGAGGCCAATATTTCGCCTGATGATTTTGACGCCACCAAGTCCAACAAAAGTTTTTTGCTCGCCATGGCCGATGCCACCGCGGCGATGCTCATGCCCGCGCTCATTCGCCAATTAGAAACAAATGCGCCTGAAATCAATATGCGGGTGGTGCCGCTCACCACGCGCGATCCGCGTGGACTGCTCGATGCGGGTGAGGTCGATTTGGCAGTCGGCCATTTCCCCGCCGTGGTGGCTGATATCGCGCTGCAAGCCATGCAAAGCGGCACCATGAATAACTTCAGTCACAGCCAACTCTACAACAGCGAATACGTCTGCGCCATGCGCCGCGATCATCCGCTCGCCAAACAATCGCTAACCGTCGATGATTATTGCCAAGCGCATCATTTGTTGGTGAGTTTTTCCGGTCGCCCGTTTGGCTTTGTCGATGAATCGCTCGCGGCAATTGGCCGCACCAGGCGCATTGTGCTGACGGTGAACCAGTTTTTTACTGCGGGCCGGGTGGTGGTGGGTTCTGATTTGCTGACGGTTTTGCCAAGGCACTTTCTGCCGTCGACTGGCATGATGGCAGAGTTGGCGGTGTGCGATTTACCGTTTGCCGTGCCGCCGGTGCAGGTGGATATGGTGTGGCATCAACGTAATCGGAATGTCGCCGCGCAAGAGTGGTTAAGGGCGGCGATTAGTGCGGCTGCTGGGGATGCGTTTGGCGGGGTGAAGAAGTTGTAGTTTGACGTTCAGATGGCGATAGCATGGGCATTGAGGCACCGAATTTGGTCGGGTTGCAGCATTGGGCGATGCGTTGGAACGCCGTACTGGGCGGGGAGCTTACGGTTAAGCTATAGTTCATATAGCTAATTCGTTCACGTACTTGATCTTGTCAGTGAATCGATTGAAGTATAAGGGCTGCGGTTTCAGAGGTGTTTATTTCCAGTAAGTCTTTAGGTGCACGTTATATGAGGGTGTCCCGAATTTTGTGTAAATCAATTTTACTGGGCGGGGTTAAAACGGTCTTCGAAACGAATCATAAGCTGACTCATGGCTTGTTTCCAGTTCTGTATTGGCATTGTCCAGCGTTTAGCAATATTGCGTAATCC
>JBBRAM010000023.1:0-52628 GCA_038206765.1 Burkholderiales bacterium
TTACGCTCTTTGACGGTACGGGAAGGAGTATTTTCTTGTCGGACGAAAATGGCGAGTGTTGCCAAATTTGGATAGACGCGCCTGAATCTGGCAAGATCAAATTTCACGCGGCCGCCGTCGAATCGAAAGAGGACGAACAAATGGAAATGGATTGGGAAGTGCCCGTGACGTATCTGCCGCAAGGATTAGATGATGCTGTCCAGTTCGTCAGAAAATGGTTTGGTCGATAGGAACCAGCACACACCTGCGGGTGACAGCTATGGGGCGATAGCGACGATCACGGCATATTAAGCGCGACCGCCAGAATGGCTAAGGGATATGATGTAGCGTGACGGTGTCGGATTTATGAAGGATTAACCGGTAACAACGCCCTATGACGCTCCAGCAACTGAGATCGGTGTTAAGTGTGGCCCTCGCAGGAATTCTCCTCGCTGCGTGGTTGGGGCCGCTTGACACAAGAGCCATCGAAAACGTTGACGATGGTTTTAAGAAGGCACTGCTGAGTTTCGGTACGGCCAGAGCGCTCAATGCTGCTGTGTCCTTGGTCCAAAGCACCACCTTCTCGGCGACGCCGCTTGGTCTGGGGGTCAGCATTTCGCCCGGCCAAGTATTGCGGCCGATCAATGAGTTGATTGCGCAGTTTGCCGATTTGATGTTGGCGGCCAGCATCGCCTTTGGCGTGATCAAGGTTTTGATTGCCATCGGCAGCAGTTGGTGGATCTCGCTGGCGTTGTCGATTGCTGCGGGTGGCTGGGTGTTCGCCAAATGGCAATCGGGCCAGGCTCCGCATTTTTTATCCCGCTGTTTGCTTGGACTGTTGTTCATTCGTTTTGCGATTCCGGTGGTGTTCGTCGCGACAACGGCTATTTCGGAAAGGTTCCTGGCGGAGGACTATTCGACTAGTCAGAAAGCGCTGGAGATAAACACCGCGAAACTGGTGCAGGAGGCATCGCCGGGGGATGCACCGGCGGCATCCGACGGGTGGTGGGGCGGTATCAAGGACAAGTTCGGCTCCGCAGACGGCATCAAGAAATGGATGGCCGACAAGGTTTCCCCGCCGCCGCCTTCCTCGCTGGCGCAAAACGATTCCAGCATTGGTGCGCGAGTGGCGGGTCTCAAATCTTTTGCCACCGAGCTCACCGGGCATATTGTCAAGATTATTGTCGTTTTCTTGCTGCAAACGCTTGTCATACCGCTATTGCTTCTTTGGATGGTATACAAATTTATGCGGTTACTTGTATTGCGAGCGTCGCCTTCGTTCTAAGATGATGTCGGCAATTAATTGTCGGGAACGGCTGCTACCGGGCGAATTGAAAGATTACAGGCTATGACCGCAGCGGGGCGTGTGCCGATTATGGATACAGTAGAATTCGGCCATTTGCGGACAATTGGGTGCGGTATTCAAATCATACGATGCGCTAATTATCTCGCGCATTTTGATATTATTGAGTGAAGCGCGCACCATATGCTTTCGATCCGCCATTTCATTAGCATCTCGGTCTGCATTGTCCTGTCTGCACTCGCCACATTGGCTAGCGCAGTTGACATAACACTGCCCACCGTGCCGCTCAACGGGTACCCAGTCTGGCTTAACAAAAAAATCACAGTTCTCGCCGACCCCGCTGGCAAACTGACCATTGAACAAGTCGGGGAGGCAACCGCTCCGTTTGTTAAGCCGCCGATATCGGCAGAAGAAATCACGAAGCACCATGTTTATTGGCTCAGGTTTCGCCTTAGCAATCCCGATGCATCGCCGCGCCTTGTATTGATCAACGCCGGACCCTGGAATGACGCTAGGCTTTTCACCTTAGATCCCAATGAGGGCAAACAAGTCTACCGTGAGCAACATTCTGGATTACTTGTGCCTGCCACAAAGCGACCAGTGCACCTTGCCTACTACGGGCAAATGCCTGTGTTTTTTGAAGTCGCATTGCCGCCATCATCGGATACCACCTTTTACCTCCGTCTTGAAAGCGACTACCGTTTCGCACGTCCGTCTTTCGATGTATCAGCGATGGACTCGCTTATATCGCGGACGATGGAGCGCGACCATATACTCTATCAAGGTGTTTTTCTCGGTGCGGTGCTGGCACTGCTTCTGTATAACCTGATGTTATTTTTGCGAATCCGCGATACCAGTTACGCCTACTACGTTGTTTTTCTGGCTGGTAGCTGGCTGATTTGGGGGTCGACCTATAACCTTACCTTGGAGTATCTGTGGCCGTCTTGGCCCATTTGGGACCTGTACGTGCCACACTTGGCGGAGGAGGCCATCGTCGTTGGCATACTCCAGTTCACAAGAAAGTATCTGGATACACCGCAGACCCTGCCACGCTTCGATACTGCGCTGCGTCTGATGCTCTGGTCTCAGGTACTGGTGCTAATTGCGTCGACCATCCTTCACCGCGAAGACTTGGAGCAATTACTTTATTTGTCGGTTGCCACCTCGTTTTTGCTTGCCCTTATCGCGGCTGTCAGCGCGGCATGGATTTCACATCCGCTGGCAAAATATTTTCTAGTCGCCAATATATTCAACTCAGTCAGCCACCTGATTCTTTTTGCCGGCGCTTTCGGCCTGATTCCAACCAATAATTTTACAAGTCACGTTGGTGAATTTGGCGTAGTGATCGATGGCATCCTGCTCTCGCTGGGCCTGGCTTACCGTATTCGCCGCCTGAGCGATGATCTTGCTGAGCAACGGCTTGCTGAGGCGCGTCTTGAACGATTCCGGGAAGAAGAGCGACGAGAGTTGATCGAGCAGCAAAAGTTGGAACTTGAGCGTAGGGTAATAGAACGTACCGCTGACCTCATTCAAGAGCGTGAGCGCACCGAAAAACTATTGCTCAATATCCTGCCAGCCGCGGTCGCCGAAGAGCTGAAGGCAACGGGCCGTACCGAGCCGCGCCGCTTTGAGGAAACGTCGATTCTGTTTACGGACTTTGCTGATTTTACGAGCACTGTAGGCACGATACCGGCTAAGCGGATGGTTGAAGAGCTGAACGAGATCTTTGCGGGCTTCGACGACATTGTCGATCGGCATAGTGTCGAGAAAATAAAAACGATCGGAGATGCCTACATGGCGGCCGCAGGATTGCCGGTGCAAACAAGCGATCATGCAATCCGATGCGTTCGCGCCGCGCTTGATATGATCAAATTTATTGATCTGCGTAACCAGCATGCCTCAATCAAATGGGGGTTGCGTGTTGGCATTCACTCGGGTCCAGTCGTCGCGGGTATTGTCGGTAAACGAAAGTATGCGTATGACATATGGGGTGACACAGTAAACATTGCGAGCCGGATGGAAAGTGCGGGTGAGGTAGGACGTGTCAATCTTTCTGCTTATACCTATGACTTGGTGCGCAGTGAATTCAAGTGTGAATATCGTGGCAAAATCGGCGCAAAAGGCAAGGGCGAGGTCGATATGTACTTTGTGTTGGCTGAAACGCAATAGAAAAGCTTGAGACAAGACGCCAACGTAGGTTTCCGGGCGAATTGGACCAGCGCCAAGAATGTCTGCCTCGGGACGCTTTGGGACGGCCGAGTCATGATTCCAACGAGTTTGCTTTTCAACTGATATGACCGGAACGCGGCATGGCACGCCAAACCTTGAACCGGATGATCCATTTGGTGTGATGCCGTGTTGCCCGAAATGCGGCTCGGTTAAGGCGGTTCCTGATTGGGGTCACTTATCGAACTTGATTCGATTCCCGGCAGCTCTCGTCCTACGTCAAATTTCTGATGTTGATGTCGTTGGCGTGTGGCATCGTTGTACGCAATGCGACACAGCGTTCCTGGACCTGATTGCAAGCGCGTAAAAGCCCTCACGCATTCAAAAACTCAAGCGTCTGTTTCGAGTAAAAATTAACGTTGGTGGATAGTCGGCGGTATTTAGCGCGCGGACCCCATCCGCGAATGGCGGCTTTGGGTCCTAACAGCACAGTCGCCGCGCTTTTGACTTGGCCCAGCGACGCTACGATTTGTTGATGCCAACCTACAGCTTGCCCGAAGCGCCAGCCTCGCAACTTCTAAATATAGTTATTTGCCATGTGCAAAGAAGTTGTTGCGGTCATTCGTTGTTTCTAGATTTTGTTAGCGAGAAACAATATTAGAAATCGGCTCAAACTTTGCCGCCATGTTTGCCAACGGAAATTCAGGAAGTCTTTGTCTAATTACAAGGCCACCATCACGTTCTTTTCGGTGCGCGAATAAAGTCAAAAATATGACAATCGACAACGCCGAGTTTTGTTAATAACATTGCATGTCATGTTTCTGCTGAAGCGCCTCGCTTTTAGCTTGCGTTCGTCCCGGATTTTTTGATGACTGAGCGGCCGTAGGAGCAGAACACGAGCGGGCGCATGGCTCGCGCGTAGCGTGGATCAGCAACAGAGTTTCTTAAATTCGTCATTAAAAAAAAGCGTTGTTGAATCGTGCATCCTAGGCGCACCAGCAAGCTGTCATATTTTCATCATGAATACGTCGTAAAAACGAAGTGTGTTCATTTCATAATGGATTATTGTTTGAGTGGGCTTGGCTGATATGAGATGGGTTTGGCGCTTGCGTATGACCGCCTAATCATGACAATCGATAACAACCGCGCAGCAATGCTATCCACAACAATCGCTTACGATAAAAGGATGAATTTATGCGACACTTTTTTGAAACTTTTTTTGCAACACTCAAAGAGCAGCGCTGGGACGATCATCGCTATTATCACCATAGCCGCATCAACCAGTCCCTGCACCTCATTAGCGCGCTCAGTTTTATTGGCGCTTACGCCTTGATGTTCTCGGACCCTGCCATGGCAGCACTGCTAGCTTGGCTGGTAGCGATGGTCTCGCGTCAATCGGGCCATTTCTTTTTTGAGCCAAAAGGTTACGACGAAGTAAACCAAGCAACCCATGAACACAAAGAAGAGATTAAGGTCGGGTACAACCTGCGCCGCAAGGTGGTATTGATGGCGCTTTGGGCAATTTCGCCCGTTGTGCTTTATTTCAACCCAACATTATTTGGGCTATTTGAGTTGCACCAAAACAACGAACAGTTTGTACGTCATATGGGCTTGATCTGGCTATTCTTTGGCTTTGGTGGCCTAGTTTTCCGGACGCTGCATTTGTTTTATCTGTTTGATGTGCAAACCGGTGTGGTGTGGGCAACCAAAATTATTACGGATCCATTCCATGATGTGAAGCTCTATTACAAAGCGCCATTCTTTTTGCTGCGCGGTCAACTGATCGACCCAATGGGCTTGGATCCAGACAATCACAAGCACGCTTAATATTTTTCTGCGTTCGCTGCATTAAGTTTTAAAAATTGTTTTGATAGGTCACAAAAAATCGCCTCATGCTGTTTGGCATGAGGCGATTTTTATCGGGCCCGCTATCTTAAAACCTAAAACAATTCATGCGGACGATTCATGCAGACGATTCGCCTGACGCGGGCTGCTTAAACGATGCGATTAAAACCTGCTTCTAAATCCATGTTTTTAAAACTATGCCTCTAAAATTTACTGGCAATCATCTCGCGCAACACGCGGCGCTTGATCGATTTATTGGTCAGTGTTTTGTTACTCCACCACCAGCCATCGCTTTCCATCGCCTTCGCCGCCGCGATCAGGCGGTCTACCACGGCTTCAAAATCGGCATCGGTGTAGTTCAGGCTAAAAATAAACCGCCCTGTTCCCACCCAGCTCAGCGCCAAACCTTGGGCACGCAAATAGTATTGGAACATCCAGTTATAGCGCGATGGATGGTTGTAGGTGACGGTCCAAATCGACGACATATTGGCAACCCGCACCGGCAGGCTCTCGGCTTGCAAACGCGCATTCAGCCTTGCGGCGCGGCCATTCCAGCGTTCGTCCAAGCCTTTATAAATGGCCGCGATTTCGGCGGTGTCGAGCTGATGCAAAAATTCGTTCATCGCTGTCATAACATACGGGTGCGAATTGAACGTGCCGCGTGCAAACGCGATATCAGCCGGGCGATCATCGCGGAAGCGCTTCATCAAATCGGTGCGCCCGCAGACCACGCCAATTGGCAAGCCGCCGCCGAGAGTTTTGCCGTAGGTCACCATATCGGCCTTCACGCCGAAATATTCCTGCGCGCCGCCAGGTGCCAAGCGGAAGCCGACAAACACCTCATCAAATATCAACACAATGCCGCGCTCGGTACAGACTTCGCGCAATCGCTTGAGCCATGTTGTGTAAGCCGCGCGATCAAAATGAGCAGAACGCGACGAATCCACCAGTGTCGAATCACCAGGCGCGCCTTTGTTCGGATGCAGCGCTTGCAACGGGTTGATCAGCACGCAAGCGATATCGTTCCGGGTTCTCAAAACGCGCAGCGAATCGCTATCCATTTCCTTGAGGGTGTACGTTTCTCGCGCAGGAATAGGATTGCCCACGCCCGGTTGCACATCGCCCCACCAGCCGTGATACGCGCCGCAGAAGCGCACGAGATGCGAGTGCTTGGTGTGGTAGCGGGCAAGGCGTACAGCTTGCATGACAGCTTCAGTACCGGACATATGAAACGAGACTGCGTCCAATCCCGAAATTTGTTTCAGCCGATTTACGTTATCGACCATTACGGTGTGATAACCGCCCAACACCGGGCCGAGCTCGGCGGCGCGTGCGCTTCCCCGTGCCAAGCAGCCTTTGTAGAAATCGTAGCCGAACACATTCACGCCATACGATCCGGCGAGATCGTAAAAAACATTGCCGTCCAAATCCGTTACCGTTACGCCGGACGAGCTTTGCCAAAAAGCGCCGCCTTTGAGTTGGCTGCGAACCAAGTTACGGTATTGAAACGGGACGCGATAGCTGCTGGTAAATTCGAGATCGGAAATGCTGTCCACCACTTCAGCCGTCATCGCAACCGTTTTTGGAAAGCGTTCACGGTAAAGGGCAGCGAGTCGTTCAAAGCCGGCGCGGCGCTTGACGGCGATGTCCGCCGGCGCATCGTCGGAAGCAAAAAACCGATCGTCCGCGTATTCATAAAACGGCACCAACGCTGCGAATCGCCGGGCCATGCGCGAGTGTCCCGTGAGCGAAGGATGCTTCGCCTTCGAGAGCTGCAAACGACGCACAATTTTCGGCAACCCACCAACCAAAGCGGCGGCTCCTGCCGCATATAAAAACAAAGTTTCATCCATATCGTTTCCTCCAACCTGCTATCTAAAGACAAAAAAGTGACAGCGTGATGACGACTCAAAACATAATCCAGCGAATCATGGCGCAAGAAGACCTGAATTTCTTGCTGACCAACCGCATCCCGCGCCAATTACTCACGCGTTTTATGGGCTGGTTCAGCCAGATTCAGCAGCCACTGATTCGCGATCTTTCCATTGGCGCTTGGAAGAAATTTTCCGATCTAGATTTGAGTGAGGCCAAAAAAACGGAATTTTCCAGCTTGCATGATTGTTTTACCCGCGAACTAAAAGCCGGTTCGCGTACGGTCGAGATGTCGCCCGACATCATGACCTGCCCAAGCGACGGCATTGTCGGCGCGTGCGGCCGTATCGAGGGCGTGAATCTGATCCAAGCGAAAGGCTTTCCTTACACCCTGCACGATTTGCTAGGCGATGATGCGCTGGTGAATCAATATCGAGACGGACAATACGTTACCGTACGTCTGACAGCAACGATGTATCACCGTTTCCATGCCCCCTACGACTGCACCGTGCGTCAGGTGAACTACATCTCAGGCGACACCTGGAACGTGAACCCGATCGCGCTAAAACGTGTCGAAAAACTATTCTGCAAAAATGAACGCGCCGTGATCCAATGTACAGTCGATTCACCGAGCGGCAACACGGCACTGATCACGCTGGTACCCGTCGCTGCGGTGTTGGTTGCCAGCATTCGGCTGCATTTTTTGAATGTACTGCTACACCTGAAATATCGCGGCGCCAATGTGATGTCGTGCAACGCGAATGTCCGCAAAGGCGAAGAAATGGGCTGGTTTCAACACGGCTCTACCATTATTATTTTTGCCCCGGCTGGCTTTGCGCTTTGTGAAAACATTCAAACCGGCGCGCTGATTCGCATGGGGCAGCCGTTGATGAAATTGCCGTCATGAAAGCTTCATGATTACGCGGCAAACTACGACGGATGTCAAATCTTGACCCATTAATTCAAGCCAAAGCGCGCGATCCGAACACCGGCATCGCGGGCCGTGTTCCACTTCGTATTGCTGTTGTTACCGAGACCTATGCGCCGGAAATTAATGGTGTTGCAAACACCATGCGGCATATGGTCGAGACACTGCTCTTACAAGGCCACAACGTTGAATTAACGCGCCCGCGCCAGTCTTGCGATACCCAACCAATAAGTGTTTTAAAGTCTGTTCGCGATGCTGGTGGTAATTTGTCGTTGCGCTTGGTGCGCGGCCTATCTATTCCCAAATATCGTGAACTACAGTTTGGCCTGGTGACGCCTGGCGCACTGGCCAGCGGCTGGCGCGACGTGCGGCCGGACGTGGTGCACATTGTCACTGAAGGGCCATTGGGATGGGCGGCATTGTTTGCTGCGCGTCGTTTGGGCATTCCCGTCTCGTCGGGTTTTCACACCAATTTTGAAGCGTACAGCCGCCACTACGGAATCGGGCTTTTCGCCGGCATGGTAGATGCCTCGCTGCGGCTGTTTCACAATCGCTGTGATGCCACACTCGTGCCCACAGAGCAGATTCGACAGGCACTTGCGGGATGCGGTTATGAGCGCCTGGCCGTGGTCGGACGCGGCATTGATACAGTCAGGTTCAATCCTGAACGACGCAGCGCCGCGCTGCGCACCAGTTGGGGCTGCAAGGCGGATGAACCGGTCGCGATCTACGTCGGCCGCTTGGCACCGGAGAAAAATTTAGGCCTGTTCATCAAGGCGGCGCTTGCAGTGCGCGAAATTGACCCACGTACGCGTATCGTGCTCGTTGGGGATGGCCCCGATGCGGCCGCACTGCGAACCGCCCACCCTGATTTTGTGTTCGCCGGTATGCGCCGAGGTGATGATCTGGCGGCGCACTATGCTTCCGCTGATTTGTTTCTATTCCCTAGCGTGACCGAGACATTTGGCAATGTCACCATGGAGGCACTGGCAAGCGGATTAGCAGTCGTCGCCTATGATTATGCCGCTGCGCGTCAGCATATCGCACATCACCAAAATGGCCTCTTGGTGCCGTTTGACAACGCTCCAGAATTTGTGGCGACATCACAGCGATTGATCAAAAACCCCGCGCAGATCGTTACCCTGAAGCAGGGCGCAAGATCGGCAGCAGAAAATTTATCGTGGGGGCAAATCGTCAATGATTTGGTGGCGGTTTTGAATCACGTCGTCGCGCAGCAGCCGATTGCAGAAGCCGCTACTGACCTTACAAGAACTAAAGACGCTACCGCGCGAATTATTCCGATGGCCCAAGAGGCAGGCAGGACGGGCATCTTGGGGCAGTCGTCATCTTCTGCCACGCCGCATTCAGCGGTTTAGCCCGCGTCCAAATATTGCGCCTCAAACTCAGCAGGCGGCAACGGTTTGGCGAAAAAGTAGCCCTGATATTCATCGCATCCCAAATCGCGGAGCACCCGATACTGATCCTCGGTTTCAACGCCCTCAGCAACCACGTTTAATTTTAGGCTATGCGTCATCGCGATAATCGCCGTAATAATCGCCTCATCGTTAGGGTCGGTGCCGATATCGCGCACAAATGAAGAGTCGACCTTAATCGAATCGACTGGCAATTGCTTCAAATACGACAGAGATGAATAGCCCGTACCAAAATCGTCAATCGCCAAACTCACGCCAAGTTCGCCCAATCGGTTGAGGAGCGATGCAGTCTCATCAATGTTTTTGAGCAACATACTCTCAGTGAGTTCCAGTTCAACCGCCCGCATGTCCAGCGAAACCGCTTCGGCACAGGTGGAGATAGCGCGAATCAAACGATCACCGTCAAACAATTGCCCGGGCGATAAATTGACGGCTACACGCAAATCGGGATTGCCTTTTTTATGCCACTCCGCCAACTGATTAAAAGCGGTTTCAATCACCCACTCGCCAATAGCCATAATCAAGCCCGAGTCTTCGGCCACACTGATAAATTTATCGGGCAACAACAAGCCCCGGCGCGGATGCACCCAGCGGATGAGCGCTTCTACGCCTGTGACCCGGCCCGTGGCAAACGACACGCGCGGCTGGTAATGCAGCACTAACTCGTCGCGACGCAGCGCCAAGCGCAAATAGTTTTCGGTGGATAGACGTTCTTGCGCTCTCGCATTCATTTCGTGCGAGAAAAATTGATAGTTGTTTCGCCCTTTGGCCTTTGCGTCATACATCGCCACATCCGCGTGCTTCATCAGGCTTTGGGCATCGGTACCGTCAGTCGGGAATAAGCCTATGCCAATTGAGCAGGACGTATTTAAATGTTGGTTGTTAATCAGAATCGGTGAGGCAAGGGAGGCAATCATTTTTTCGGCAACGTTTTGTGCACCGTCGTCATCGGCGACACCGATGTCTTCCAAAATCACGGCAAACTCATCACCACCCAGACGGGCAACCGTATCGTTAGCACGGGTGCAGGCCGAGAGCCTTGCTGCCACCCGTTTTAGCAGCTCGTCACCGACATCATGGCCTAGCGAATCATTGATGGTTTTAAACCGATCCAGATCGATAAACATAAAAGCCAAACGCACTCGCTTGCGCGCCGCGTTGGCGATGCCCTGTTCGAGTCGATCATTGAGCAACATACGGTTTGGCAAGCCGGTGAGCGGATCGCGTGTGGCTAGAAACTCTGCGCGTTCCTCAGCGAGCTTGCGTTTCGTGATGTTGGAGCTCGTGCCAGTCATGCGGCGGGCGCGCCCTTGTTGATCGCGTTCAGCGACTTTACCGCGGGTGTGAATCCAAATCCAATCACCGTTTTCAGCAGTGGTGCGATATTCAATATTGAGACTGTTGTTCTCATCGCGCATCGCATGAACCATGCTGGCACGAAAGCGCTCAACATCGTCGGGATGGACGCTTGAAAGAACTTCTTCCCCTTGATAACGAACCTCAACCGGCATGCCGCCCAAGAGGGTTCCCCAGCCTTGATTGAAGTACATCGTGTCGTTTTGAATGTCCCAATCCCATAGGGCTAAGCTTGATCCGGCCAACGCAAAATCGAGCCGCTCTTTAGCGGCCAGCACTTCTCGTTCGGTTCTTATACGCTCGGTGATGTCGCGCCCGATACCGATACAAAAGCGTTTGCCATCAATTTTAAGCAAACGGCCGTGAAAGGAGTAGGGCGCTGTGTCGCCGCTTTGGTTGCACATCTTGGCTTCTAGAGATACATCCATCCCATGTTCAAATATTCTGCGGATCGCATCGGCCACGTTGGCGCGGTCACCATCGGCGATAAAATCCAGTGCGCGTTTTTCCGCAATTTCTTCATTGGAATAGCCGGTGTTTTTCATAAAACTCGTGTTCCAGCGCACCATACGTCCGTCTTGGTCAAACATATAAAATGAACCGGGCAGGCTTTGAATTGCCGCGTCGGAAAATTCCTTTTCAGCCCGCAATTTATCTTCAGCCGCTTGGCGAATTTGTATTTCGTCTTCTAACAATTGTTCTAAGCGGACAAACTCAGCCGTCAAGTGATTGATGTGCTGATCGGCTGACGTGAGACCTCTGTCAGTGGTGTCTGCGCTGGCAGCAACGGATGCAGCCACAGAAACATCGGCGGATGCCATTGCGGGTTGTAAAGAAACATGCAAACGCCGTTCTCGCCGCGCTTCCGCACGTGCCTCGCACCGCGCTCCCACCAGTTCGGCAAGGTTCATCAACGCTTCTTTGTCAGACGCACTTACATCGCGTGCAACGGTATCGAACACCGAAAGCACACCCACCAATTCATCATGACGCGAAAAAATGCCCGCCCCGGCATAAAAACATAAGTAAGGCGGGCCGCTGACAAGGAGGTGATCGCGCAGGCGCTTGTCAGCCAAAGCGTCGGGAACGATGGTCAGACACTGTGAACGATTTTCAATTGGTTGTGGGGAAATAAAAAATCGCGCCGAAGCGGCAAGTTCGGTGAACGGTAAATGGTGACGGGCCTTAAACCACTCAGACCATTCAGCCGATTTGGACGATGCAGTTTGCTCAGAATTTTTTATATTTTTGTGCCCAGCATGCCTGAAGAACGAAATCCCGGACATCGGGGCACGCAAGACCTCGGCGGCACGGCGCGCAATATCATCGAACGCAGCCTCAGGCGGCGTATCGAGAATCTCATAGCGAGCCAACGTCTCGCTAACGATCAGGAAGTGATTTTCGGGTGCAGTCACGGATTAGCGCGGCAAGATGGACAAAATGAAGACAGTTAATCGAGCATCAAGATAGTGTATTTTGCGTCGTCTGTATAGCATCTACCGCCAATAGGCTCACTTTGTAGTACCGGCGGTGTGTTTCGCCCCTGCCCCACATAGCCACAACCAAACAAGGCCTAATCAGCGCCCCCGCCCCCGCTAGCGCCTAGAGGTTACGTAGCGTCACGATGACTGGCGTGTGGTCAGATGGCCGTTCCAGCTTTCGTGGTGCCAAATCAATCACGGCGCTTTCGCAAGCGCTCGCCAAATTTGGTGTCAGCAAAACATGGTCAATCCGCATCCCCAAGTTGCGCTTAAAACCGTTCATGCGGTAATCCCACCATGTGAAACTTTTCTGCGGTTGCTCAAACAGCCTAAAACTATCCGCCATGTTCAGCCCCAGCAAGCCTTGATAAGCTGCACGCTCCAGATTAGTACAAAGCACCTGCCCTTCCCAAAGTTTTGGGTCGTGTACGTCGGCGTCGGCTGGCGCAATGTTGTAGTCGCCCAATAGAGCAACATCGCCATAGGTAGCGATTTCTTGTTGCATGAATGTGTGCAACGCCGCCAGCCATGTGAGCTTGTATTGATACTTATCCGAATCCACACTTTGGCCGTTCGGAATATATACGCAGACCACGCGTACACCGTTGAGCGTGACGGCGATCACGCGCCGTTGCTCGTCGTCGAAGCCGGCCATCCCTTTGACCACATCATCGGGTTTGGCGCGCGACAAGATGGCAACACCGTTATAGGTTTTTTGCCCCTCGAATGCTGCGTAATAGCCGATTTCGTCAAATGCCTCGATGGGAAACTTAGCGTTTTCCATCTTCAATTCCTGCAAACACAGCGCGTCAGGCTGGTGTTCCTTTAACCAGTTCAATACATGCTGCAAGCGCACGTTCAACGAATTAACATTCCAAGTTACGAGCTTCATTGT
The DNA here is from genome assembly GCA_038206765.1 of Burkholderiales bacterium. Taxonomy (GTDB): domain Bacteria; phylum Pseudomonadota; class Gammaproteobacteria; order Burkholderiales; family Usitatibacteraceae; genus UKL13-2. Next base: position 13,259 of record JBBRAM010000023.1, read on the forward strand.
GGGCTTTGCAGGGGCTGCTGGGAGGTTGACACTGCAGGGCCGGTCGGCGCAGCAGAGGCGGGCGCCTTGAGCGGCTCAACAATAGGCTTCGGCTGCGTTTTTAAATTTGGGCTGAGAACATTAAACTTTGGATAGCCCGCACCATCCAACGTGCTGTTCCAGCCACTTTCATTAAAGCCGGTTTGACTACCCGACCCAACCGCCAATGTGGGCACACTCAATGCGCCAATTAATTCTTTTAACTCCTCCGATGCACCGGGATCAGTCTCTGGATTGCGGCTGACAAACGGGATGCCGCGCTTGGCCAGCAGCGCACGGGCTTGGTCACAAATTTCGCCGCAATTGTTAGCGTATAAAATAACCGGATTACGTTGCATCGCCAACTTCAACGCATACGGGAGCGCATCTTCGCCGCCACCGGCACCGTTGTCACCCAACCGTTTTTTCTGGGCGCTGACAGCATCCTTTGGCGGCGGCGTGTCGGAGTAGGTTACTTTGCCGTCTTTGTCGACCCAACGGTATAGGTCAGGCGCGGCGATCAAAGATGCCGAGGCGACAACCATCGCTGCTGCGGTAGTAAGCGTTAAACATAAACGAATTTTTTTCATGTCTGTCATCCTACCCGATTCAAACTAGGCAGCCTGCTTCATACCATTGTGACGCAGCAGCGCGTCACTTTCTGGCTTGCGGCCACGAAACGCCATAAACGATTCTAACGCCGGACGGCTGCCGCCGCGCGCCAACACCTCACGACGGAAACGTGCACCGGTTTCAGCGCTTAGCACGCCAGCTTCCTCAAACAGCGCGTAGGCGTCTGCAGACAGGACCTCCGCCCATTTATAGCTGTAATAACCCGCCGCATAGCCGCCGCCAAAAATATGTCCGAAGGAATTTGGCATGCGATTAAACGCGGGCGAAGGAACCACCGCTACCTCCGCGCGTACATCAGCAATCAATTGCATAGGAGTCGCTCTAGCGGCATCAAAATCACTATGCAGCCGCATATCAAAGAGCGCAAATTCAAGCTGTCTGACGAAACCCATGCCCGCTTGAAAATTTTTGGCCGCGATCATTTTATCGAACAACGCCCGTGGCAGGGGCTCGCCGGTGTCGGCATGCCGCGTCATGTGTTTCAACACATCCCACTCCCAGCAGAAATTTTCCATTATTTGCGACGGCAGCTCAACTGCGTCCCATTCAACGCCGTTGATACCCGAAATCGATAGTTCATCGACTTCGGTCAGCAATTGATGCAAGCCATGGCCGAACTCATGAAACAGCGTGATGACTTCGTCGTGCGTAAACAAGGCAGGCGCGTCCAGGTGGCGTCCGTCACTGTTTCTACCGACACTAACAACGGCGGGTGGTGAAAAGTTGCAGGTCAAAAACGCAACGGGATGCTGAACACCGCTGGCGACGCGACGGCGATTGATTGCATCGTCCATCCAAGCGCCGCCGCGCTTGGCATCGCGGGCGTAAAGATCCAAATAAAACTGCCCGACGAGCCCGCCATCAGCATTGCGCACGTCGAAGAACCGTGCATCGGGATGCCAAACATCCGTTTTCGCAGGCGTCATTTTCACACCGTAAATTGTTTCCACTACCCGAAACAATCCGCTCAGCACCTGTGGTTCGGGGAAATATTGCTTAACCTCCAAATCCGAAAACTCATAGCACTGCTCTCGTAATTTTTCCGATAGATAGGCGACATCCCACGCCGCTACATCTTGCGCTTGTTCCACATATTTGGATTCGACCGCGAACGCAGTTAGTGCCGTCCAATCATTGACCGCAAACGGTTTGGCCTTTGCCGCCATGTCGATTAAAAACGCAATCACCTCATCTGGCGTATTGGCCATTTTGGTGGCTAATGAGAGCTCGGCGAAGGTCTCAAACCCTAGCAACCGTGCGGATTCCCGACGCAATGCCAACATGCGACTGATGACGGATGTGTTATCCCATTTATCGTCCGAACCCAATTCTGATGCGCGGGTCACGTAGGCGCGGTACAGCGTCTCACGAAGCGCGCGGCTGTTTGCATATTGCATTGCCGGCATATAGGACGGCGCGTGCAGGGTAAATTTCCAGCCCGCTTGATTATCTTTTTGGGCGGCTTCTTTTGCTGCTTGCACTGCATCTGCCGGCAAACCCACCAGTTCGATCTCGTCGGTCACCAAATGCGCGAAAGCATTGGTCGCGTCAAGCACATTGTCGTTGAAGGTGGACATCAGCGTTGATAGCTCCTCCTGCACCGTTTGATACCGCGCTTTTTTCTCGTCGTTTAATTCGGCACCACCCAGCTTGAAATCGCGTACTTCGTTTTCCACCACGGTTCGCTGTGCAGCCGTGAGTGCAGCCTTGAGTGCGGGTGTTGGTGCGGGTGTTGGTGCGGGTGTCGATGGGTGTGTTGGTGGAGTGGAGGTCGTGGTTTGCAACAGTAATTTAAAACAATTATAGAGCGCCAAATTTTGCGAAACGCTCGTCCAGTATTGGGTGACAGCGGGTAGCGCCCCGTTGTAAGCCTCACGAATTTCGGAGGAGTTTAGAACGCCATTTAGGTGGCCAACAATACCCCATGCCCGCGACAGACGTTCATGCGCATCGTCGAGCGGTATGACGAAATTTTGCCATGTTGGTGGGGCTGCGGCGGCACTGAGTCCCGCAATCGTTTCGTTCGCCTCGTCGATAAGCTGCTTCATCGCGGGTTGAATATGCGACGGTAAAATAGTTGCAAAGCGGGGCAGGCCAGAGAAATCAAGCAGTGGGTTGGGTTCGTATGTCGTAGTAGATATGGTGGTGGCCATTTGATAGTCGCTAATAATTGTTTGCAATAGATTGGAGTAACTTGGAGAAAGCTGGGCTAGCGTTTAGCCGGGAAAAACAAGTTGTCCGCTGACTAACGTATGTGTCACCTTACCCTGCAATTCGCAGGATAAATACGGCGTGTTCTTGCCTTGACTCATCAGCGTTTGCCCAGCCACCACCCAGAATGCCTGCGGGTTAAAAATGCAGACATCGGCTGGCGCACCCACGTCGAATTGCCCAGCGTTGAGGCCCACCACGCGGGCTGGATCAGAGGTGATTTTTCGTAATGCAAAGGGCAATGGCACCTGCATAGTGTCGGCCCATTTTAGCGTGAGCGATAACAAGGTTTCTAACGCCGTGGCGCCGGCTTCTGCCTCACCGAATGGCACATGCTTGGCGTCATCATCATGGGGCGTGTGGTCAGAACAAATTGCATCAATAGTGTTATCGACGAGACCACGGCTTAGCGCATCGCGATCGGCCGGGCTGCGGAGCGGGGGTGTGAAGCGATATTGCGAATTAAAGTAGCCGATGTCGCGATCGGTCAGCAGCAGATGATGAATGCCCACATCACACGTCATTGGCAAGCCATCGGCCTTGGCGCGCCGTACTAAATCAACACCCGCCGCACTCGATAATCTAGCCAAATGGACTTTTGCTCCCGTCTCACGCATCAGCGTTGTGATGGTCGCAATCGCCACGGTTTCCGAACTTACCGGTATGCCAGCAAGCCCCAAACGCGTGGCTACCTCACCGTCATGCGCAATCCCGTCCGCGGCCAGATAGGCCTCTTGTGGCCGCAGCCAGACGGTATAGCCAAAAGTTGCCGCATATTGCATCGCCCGATACAGCACCATCGTGTCGCGTATCGGATGATCAGCCTGGAAAAATCCGACGCAACCGGCCTCATGCAACTCAGTCATTTCCGCTAATTTTTCGCCTTTCAAACCGAGGGTAAGCGCACCAAGCGGGTACACTCTCGCCAGGTTTGCCATCGTGGCGCGGCGCTTCAGCATCTCCACCAAACCAGGCTCATCCAGCACCGGGTCGGTGTCGGGCGGGCACACAAGCGAGGTCACGCCGCCGGCCACCGCCGCACGCATTTCGGATTCGAGCGTGGCGCGATATTCAAAGCCCGGCTCGCGCAAACGGGCACATAAATCGACCAGCCCCGGGCAGACAATTTTGCCTGCCGCATCGATCACTTTATCAGCGATAAAACCTTTGGGAGCCTCGCCAATACTGGCGATTGAGCCATTGTCGATATAGAGAGAGGCGTTCTCATTGTGCGAGGTAGCGGGAGCAGTTGTGCCGTAAATCAAACGGCCATTTTTAATTTCAATTTTCATATTGTTCTCAATTTCCGCCCTTAGTTTCCCGTCACCATCGCCATCACTGCCATGCGCACCGCAATGCCAAACGTCACCTGCGGTAAAATCACACTCTGACGTCCATCCGCGATGCCCGATTCGATCTCGACGCCGCGATTCATCGGCCCCGGATGCATGACGATTGCGTCTGGCTTCGCGCGGGATAGTTTTTCGGCATTTAGGCCGTAATTCTTAAAAAATTCATGCGCACTCGGCAGTAGTGAACCCGACATGCGCTCGTTTTGTAGCCGTAACATCATCACCACGTCGACGCCTTCCAGACCGCGATGCATATCGTGATGCACCGAAACACCCATGCGCGAGACTTCAGTCGGGATGAGGGTGGCGGGACCGATCACGCGCACATCGGGGCAGCCAAGTGTGGTGAGAGCATGGATCCCGGAGCGGGCGACACGTGAGTGCAGAATATCGCCGACAATCGCCACTGATAGATTGTGAAACGATTTTTTATAGTGGCGGATCGTGTACATGTCGAGCAGGCCCTGTGTCGGGTGTGCATGGCGGCCGTCGCCCGCGTTGATGACGGCGATGCCGGGCTTGACGTGCTGCGCGATCAGATGCGGCGCACCAGATTGCGCGTGCCTGACGATGAACATATCGGCATTCATCGCGGCCAAATTATCAATGGTGTCGAGCAGGGATTCGCCTTTGCTGGCCGAGGAAGCATTGATGTTTAAGTTAATCACATCTGCCGATAAACGCTTCGCCGCAATTTCAAAAGTAGTGCGGGTGCGGGTAGAGTTTTCAAAAAACAAATTGAACACAGATTTGCCGCGCAGGAGAGGTACTTTTTTGACTTCCCGGTCACCGACGCTCACAAATTGATCGGCAGTTTCTAAAATTTGCTCAATTAATTTTTTGGGCAAGCCTTCGGTGGTCAAAAGGTGCTTAAGTTTTTTATCGGCGGTTAGTTGCGGGTTGGCGGTCAACACAATTTTTCCTAATTATTTTGCGGCAATTTGGTATGAATATCGAAATGCAGGCTGCCCGAAACGGAATCTTTGACGAGTGCCAATTCCTCGGTTGAGGGCAGGTTCATGGTCATACCGAGATAGTCGGCACTGAACGGTAATGCGCGGCCACCGCGATCCACCAAACAGGCTAGCTTTACGCTGGCAGGGCGGCCAAAATCGAAAAGTTCATTGAGTGCGGCGCGAATGGATCGCCCTGTGTAGATCACATCATCGACGAGCAAAATATGGCGGCCTTCCACCTCAAAATCGATCTCGGTGGATTTTTTTTGTGGATGCAAACCGATGGCGGAAAAATCATCGCGGTGCAGCGTCACGGCAAGTGTGCCGTAAGGGCGAGTCACATCGCCGAGCAGCGGCAACAAGCGCTCTGCTACCCAGACGCCACCGGTGTGGATGCCGACAATGGCGGTTTCCGGTGGGAGCACGCCGATTTTTTGGGCCAGGTCGGCGATGAGGTGTTCGGCATCAAGCTGCATTGTTTGCCTTTATGTTTAATGCGGTTTGTCGAGTGTCAAAATAGGATTGCAAAATCACCTGCGCGGCGGCAGCATCCAGCTGCGACTTTTGTGCACGGCCTTTGATGCCTTGGGCGGCAAGATTGCCACTGGCCTCGCTCGAGCTCAAAAACTCGTTGATGTACTCAACCGGCAGGCGATGCCGCTCTTTCAAGCGATTGCCAAATTTGTGCGCCAGCAATGCAACCGGATGCGGCTCCGTTTTAGCGTCGTTCTGGTTTTCATACGTTGCTTCGCCTACCACCAACACCGACGGTTTCCATTCGGTGACCAGCGCATCAATGGCTGTCATTTTGTCCGAATTTGATTCCGCGTGAATCGTCTCAATCGCATGCGCAATGCCAATTAAGGTATCGCCTACCGCAACGCCGACGCGCTTGATGCCGAAATCAAAACCCATCACGCATTGGGAAACGGCACCGGATGTTGGCGTGACAGTCGTCATCATGCATGCCCCACGCTATCGCTCAAATTGCCATAGTTGAGTCCAAGCATGCCCATCGCTGCCGAGAGCCGGGCGCTGGGCGGTAAGTCAAACATCAGGCGGGTATCAGCCTTGACACTCAGCCAGCCATTGCGTCCCAGTTCGTCTTCTAACTGGCCCGGCCCCCAGCCGGCATAGCCGAGCGTAATCAAACTATGGCGCGGCCCAGCGCCTTCCGCAATGGCTTCGAGAATATCTTTCGAGGTGGTGAGTCCCGTATTTTCGTCCACCTTAAGCGTTGATTTCCAATCGCCCAGTGGTTGGTGCAATACAAAGCCGCGATCTGTCAGCACCGGTCCGCCGAAGAGCACATTGGTTTCGCGAAGCAGCGCCGCGCTCGGTGTTGCGGCAGCGGGCAACGCAATATTGACCTGCTCAAGTAGCGCTGCCGCCGTCAGTTCAATCGGCCGGTTGACGACGACCCCAACCGCGCCTTGGGCATTGTGTTCACAAATGAAGGTGAGTGTTTTGGAAAAACGCGGATCAGCCATGCCCGGCATGGCGATTAAGAAGTGATTCGTCAGATCAATTGAATTGGCTATTGCAGTCATCTCGCGTCATAATTTTGGCTTGCGTTATTTTACGCTTAACCTCGGATTCCCGCACCCTATTATGCAATCTTCTCTTTTCTGGTTCCGTCGTGATTTGCGCTGCCACGATAATGTTGGTTTACGTCGCGCTTTAGTGGAATCAAAGCAGGTTTATGCGGTCTTTGTTTTCGACCGCGACATTCTGGACAAGTTGCCCTCTAAACAGGATCGGCGGGTTGAGTTTATTTGGGAATCGGTCGTTGAATTAAAAGCCGCATTGCAGGCCTTGGGTGGCGATTTGATCGTCCGTCATGCCAGTGCGGAGGCTGAAATACCAGCACTGGCGCGGCGTTTGCAGGTACATGCTGTTTTTACCAATCAAGATTACGAACCAGATGCGGTGGCGCGCGATGACCGTGTTTATGAACAACTGCGACAAAATGGCATCGAATTTCACCGTTGCAAAGACACGGTTATTTTCGAAAAAAACGAGGTATTGACCCAATCCGGCGGCACATTCAGCGTCTTCACCCCGTATAAAAATGCGTGGCTAAAACGCCTGTTGCCAGAAGATTTAGCCGAACACGAGATTGCGCCGTTGTGTGCCAATTTTGCAAAGCCGGAGAAAGCGGAATCTGTGCCCAGCTTGGAATTGATGGGGTTCGAGCGCACCAACCTCCACACGTTCATGAAGGCTGGCATGACAGGCGCGGCGAATTTGTTTGCCGACTTCCAGCAGCGCATGGCCGACTACAAAGAAGCGCGGGATAGCCCCAGCGTGAAGGGCGTTTCGTATTTATCGGTGCACAATCGCTTCGGCACGATTTCGATTCGCCAGCTTGCGCGGGCGGCCTACGCTGAAACCAAAAAAAGCAAGAATATTGGTGCGGAGACTTGGCTTGCTGAATTAATCTGGCGTGATTTTTATTTTCAGATTATTTGGCATAAACCGCATGCCGCCACCAGCGCCTATAAGCCCGAATACGCTGCACTTGAATGGGAAAACGATGAGGCTTTGTTCGCGGCCTGGTGTGAAGCGCGTACGGGTTATCCGATCATCGATGCTGCGATGCAGCAACTTAACCAGACTGGCTATATGCACAACCGCTTGCGCATGATCGTGGCGAGTTTTTTGACTAAAGACTTGCTGATCGATTGGCGGCGTGGCGAGCAATATTTTGCTGATCAATTAAACGATTTTGATTTATCGGCAAACAACGGCGGCTGGCAGTGGGCGGCTTCTACCGGCTGCGATGCGCAGCCGTATTTCCGCATTTTTAATCCCATCACCCAATCGGAGCGGTTTGATCCGGCTGGTAAATTTATTCGCAAATATTTGCCCGAACTAAAACACATTCCCGATAAATTTATCCACGCGCCGTGGCTCACGCCGCCGCTGGAGCAGCAAGCCGTCGGCTGCATGATCGGGCGCGACTACCCGCAGCCGGTGGTAGACCACGGAACGCAACGCGATAAAGCGTTGGCGATGTATAAAACCGTACGGAGCCGTAAAATGACTGGCGAAGATTTATCAAATTAGAACTTCGTGGCCAAGCCATCGTTGCCAAGGCTCAGTAGCGCCGCCCGTCATTCCGCAATATACTGTTTAAAACAGTGACAATAATATGAGCATAAAGACTCGCTATGGCCCACTCCCGATGTCGATTCTGTGATTATTCTGGCGCACCCAGTCCCGGAGCGCCGGAGTTTTGTAAAGCTTGCGGCTCGCCATTTCGCTTGGCGCCGTGTCCAAGCTGTGCCGCCGTCAATGAGCTTACCGCCACGGAATGCTACAAATGCCATTGCAAATTAGCGTTTGCCGCAGACCCGGTTGAACCGGAAATTATTTCCGCTGATTTGGTTGAATCGTCGTCAGCGCCCGTCATTGAAGCGGTCCCCGAATCCTCTGTCGGTTCTTCCCGCGATGGCGCTGCCGCCAAAACTGGCGTTTACTTCCCAAGCTTGGCGTCAATCAAAACAATAGAGCCGTCGAGCATCGTGCCGGAAGTGCGCTTCAATAAAACCGCGGGGACGATTCTCGTGCTCGTGATTGTGGTGGCAGGGCTGGTTGGTTATCGCCGCTATACGACGCCTGATTCCGTCAATCAACCCGAGTCAGCGGCGATCAATGCGGGCACTATTCAAAAAGCGATACCAACCGCGCCGCCCACTCCGCCTACTCCAGCAGCAGTTGCCCCGGCAGCGCCATCTGCATTGGCGTTGCCGTCACCCGCAACGGTCAGCACCGATAGCGCCGCCTCGAAAACTAACGTGAAGTCTGCCGCAGTGGAAACTCCCGCTGAATCGACAGCCAATGTTGAAACCAACCAGGTCGCAACGCAAAAAAACGGACGTAGCAATGAAAGCCGCGAGCGGCGCCGCAACCGCCAGACCAGCGCTGGTGCCGCCTCAAACGATAGTTCGCTTGCCCAAAGGCAATCGAGTGCGCAATCCAATCCTCCGACAACAACACCCACCACCCGCCCCACCCCACCGCCCGTCCGCCCATGCACTGAAGCGGTTGCGGCACTTGGTCTCTGTTCGCCTGATTCAACCCCACGGAAGTGATGCCATGAATACACTCAATATGCAGTCCATCTGCTCGCCGTTTTCGCGCGTGGCGACCTTATTCGTTGCCGCCCTGTTGGCCAGCTTTCTGGTATCTAAAGTCGCGCATGCCGGCGCTGAATATAAAATCGCCACGGCATCTGAGAAAGGCACCTATTTCGCGATTGGTAACGACCTCGCTAAATTTGTTGCGCCGGCAGCCGATCTAAAACTTGAAGTGCTGGCGACTGCTGGATCAGCCGCCAATGTCAAACTGCTGCGCTATGAGCCTGGCGTTAAATTTGCCGTCGTCCAAGCTGATGTGTTTCAAGCATTTATTGATCGATCCATCACCGGCAATACTGAAGCAAGCTCGATTATTCGCCCGTTGCGCGTCATCATGCCCCTCTACAACACCGAGATTCATTACATCGTGCGGGCTGATTCGGAATTGAATTATTTGCACGACATCAAAAACGCAAAAATCAACGGCGGCTTGGTCGGTAGCGGTGCCGCATTGATCACCCACACGCTTTACCGCATGATGTTCAACGGCCCCGTGCCGGAAGCCAATGCGAGTTATTTATCGAACGAAGAAGCACTGGTGAAGCTGATTTCCGACAAATCGATTGATGTCGTCGTGGTTGCCGCAGGCCAGCCTGCGCCGCTCATTTCTAATATGAAGCCGGAGGCACAAAAATTTATCAAGCTTCTTAAATTTGACCCCGAGCATCCGAGCAGCAAGCAACCACTCACTGTCTATGCGCCCGCAACGGTGCGCGCAGAAAGTTACCCGAATATTTTGACGCAAAACTTCACCACGATTTCAGTCGGCGCATTCCTTGTCACTTATGATTTCAACCTGCGTGATACCGTGAGCCACATGGGACAGTTTGGTCGCGCGCTGTGTGAGAACTTTGCAACCTTGCAGGCGGAGGGCCACCCCAAATGGCGCGAAGTTGATCTCGCACTGCCGCCGCTGGCACCCGGTTGGCTTTACTATCCGCCGACCACACGGGAGATTCGCTCCTGTCTGAAAAACAAAAACAAGCCCAGCAAAGTCAAGGCACTTCTCAAGCCCGGTAAAAAATGCACGGCTGAAGAGAAAATTCTTGGCCTTTGTAATTAAGGCACTGGATATTCGACAAATCCGCGTTTTTGTAACACCGACGCAAAAGTAGCGCGCAACGGAAATACACCATAGCAGGCGCAGGAACCGAAACATATAAGCGCGGCTGGCGGCCAAATCAATGCACAATATCGCTTGCAGGCTGGGTCAATGTGTTTTCATGCGCTGCGCATCTAGCAGCATGACGATCGCGTATTGATTTATGCGCCGATAAATTCCTTATGGCTCCGCTTATGACCCCACTTATGAAGCCCCTAATCCAACAACCCACGAAAAAGGAATCATGATGAAATTAGCATCAAAATTTGTATCGAGTATTTTTGGCTCTGCCGCTGCAATGGTCGTGCTAAGTGTCATTGCGCTGAGCGCGTCGAATCCTGCCCTCGCGCAGCCCGCGCCAACCAAGGCATCAAACCGCCCGTTAGAATTCGGTGTTGGCCTTTTTCAACCCGATAAAGAAAAAAACGACGCGACGTACAAGCCGCTCGCTGAGTATCTCTCTAAAAAATTAGGCCGTGAGGTTAAGCTGCGCACGGTCGATACGTGGGAAGGGCTGGCGAAATCTCTCGCCTCGTCTGAAACCGATATGGCACTTATGGGGCCATGGGGTTATGTGTTGGCGAACCATCAGGCGGGCGCAGAAGCCGTCGCTACAATCCTCTATCAAGGCAAACCCGAATATTTTGCCATTATGGTCACGAGCCCGAAAAGCGGTATCAATTCAATTGAAGATTTAAAAGGCAAAACCTTTGCCTTCGGCGACAAAGGCTCCACCTCGGGCTATCTAATTCCATTTCATGAATTTTACAAACGTAAATTGGATGTCGATACCTATTTCTCTAAAGTGATCTACACCAAACACCAAGCCATCGAAACTCAAGTTACGCGCGGCGAATTGGATGCCGGAGCAGACTACAACCGCAATCGTGATGCGATGATTGAGCAAGGTTTGATTAAAGCCTCTGACAGCAAAATTTTTTGGACATCTTCGCCTTTGCCCAACGATGCTTTTGTGGTGTCTGCCGAGTTAGCCAAAGACAAAGCCTTCACCGCCAAGCTCGTCAAAGCGCTGGAAGAAATCGGTGCGGAGCTCAAAGCGCAACCCAATTTATTGCCCAATAATTACACCGGCTTTGTCGCCAAAGACAATAAATATTACGGCCCGATTCGAGATGCAGGATTAGCGACGGGAAAGTTAACGCCGGTGAAGAAATGACGCTCTCTGGCGCAGAAGGCCTCGCGGCTGGTTAGAACAACAAACGCGAAACTGGCTGCACCCGTTCGGGTGTCTCTCTTGAAAACGCCGCGCCAGTGCTAGAGTTTGGCTGGTTTGATCATTATAGTTGCCAATGTTGCTATCATCGTTCATTCCCGTCGCGCCGACGGGAATGTCGTTTTAAAGGGATCGAAATTTTAGTGAACGCGACATGAGTCACGATAAGTATCCGCCGAAAGACCATGAACGCAGCGCCCGATTCCGGCTGCGGCTATTCACCGTTTTTTACGTTGCGCTCATCGCGATCTGCGTCGCCAGCCTCATCAACGCGGGCGACCTATCATTGGGTCGCAAGCCTTGGCAAAACCTGCAACGAACCGTTGCCGAGCTGTCACAAGTGAGCGCGCTCGATATGTGGTTTGGCGATGAGCGTTTGGAATACAAAGCTGACGATGGCCGCGTACTCAGGGTAGAAAATCAGCGCGAAAGCGAAAAAAAATTCTTCGTGGGATTAGCCGATGCGATTTGGACGACGATTAAAATTGCCACCTTGGGCTCCCTCATTGCGGCCATCGCTGCCTTACCGTTAGGCATCATCGTTGCCAAAAATATGGCGCTACCAAAGCCGCTTGCGTGGGCAGCCAAATTCATCCTCGATATCGCACGATCCATTCATTCGCTCGTCTTTGGTTTGTTATTTGTCGGCATTATCGGCTTGGGGCCAACCGCTGGGATTTTGGCCATCGCAGCACATTCCATGGGCACCTACGGCAAGCTTTATGCGGAGGCAATTGAGACGGTCGAGCGCAGCCTGTTAGAAGCGGGCTTATCGCTCGGTGCATCGCCGATTCGCGTGTTGTTATTCGCGATCTGGCGGAATGTCCTGCCCAAATTTATTTCTACTCATCTCTATATTTGGGAATTCAATGTGCGCGACTCAACGGTGCTGGGCTTGATCGGCGCAGGCGGGCTGGGATTATTGGTGTCGGAAGCGGTTTCCCTGTTTCAATGGGGACGGCTGGCAACGATTTTGATCGCGATTATTGCGATGGTGATTTTATTTGATGCGGTTTCGCGACGGGTTCGGCAGGCGTTGTTATAGGAGTGTCCTCGGCCCGCTTTAGAAGCGCTGTAAACGAGTTGTATCGCGATAGGGGACGCAAGCCGGAACGCCAACAATACCGTCATCTAAACCTCGAGTTCAGCCCAGAAGGTTTCTGCTGCGCGAATTGGCGCATCCCAATACCGATCAGTTGGCTGCAAAAAACGGGTCCAATCGATGTGGAAATCAACGGCAGGCCCGCTCATTCACCGCCTTCTGTCGGAAGCTTAGCTGCTACCCAGCCAGTAATGCCGGCAGACATTACCATCGCATTTTTATAGCCCATCTTCTTAGCCCGGCGAGCCGCATTGGGCGCTTTTCTGCACATCGGGTTAGAGCAATAAAAGACCACCTTTGATTCCTTGTCGGGCGGCAAATCGCTTTCATTGTAGTTGGCAGGGTTGAGATTCAATGCGCCGGGAACGTGAGCCTGCATCCAGCTTTGACGGGAATTGACGTCAATAACAGTTGCCTGCTGCCCTCGAATTATTTGGTGCAATTCATCGGGTGAAACGGTTTTGAGTCCCATCAATAGTGCAAACATATTTAACCCTATTTATTGAAGTTCGAAACCCCTGGGCAGCCGAGGCTGTTCTTCGGGGATGTTAATTTTAGAATCTGGTTGCGCGATCCCGTGTTTAAATTACAGCGAGCATCACTGCGTTGGAAAGCGCTAGGTGATGAGCACTGGTAAAGCTGCGACGAACGCCGTCGCTTGAGGAATCTATGCCACCCGCCCCAGTCCAGTCATACAGTTCATTCAGAACGAGGTGCCGACGCAAACGGATTGCTCTGGGGCCGACAACATTAAGGATTCGCCAAGCGACGGCATCGCCAGGATGAAGGTCGAGCCACAGCTCAAGTAAGAGACAGCAGGGGAATATAATCCCAAAATGGCCTCGCTGACGATTTTGTTCTTTGAAATATTGGCGATCAACGTCATCCCCGCGTTTGCCCCACCGACGTGGATGGCGCTGTCGTTCTTTGGTTTCAGGCATCCCGATGTCCACCCTTGGCAGGTCGCGTTGGTTGCTGCCTGCGGTGCCACCGCGGGACGTCTCTTGCTTGCCCATTTCGCCGAGCGAATCGTCCGAAAACGCTGGCTACCATCGGCCATGCGTGAAAGCTTGAGCGCGGTTGCCGAGTTGATCGGGCGTCGGCGCGCCGCCAGCGCAGCGGCCTTTCTGCTCTTCGCCCTCAGCCCGCTCCCATCGAATATCGTCTTCCTGGCCTACGGTCTAACGGGCGCGTCGCTTTGGCTGCTGGCAGTGCCGTTCTTCATTGGACGGCTGATCAGCTACACCGCAGCGGTCAAGGGCGGTTCACTAGTCGCACAACATTTCGAGTCCGAGATAACCGGTGCCGGGTCGTGGGCTTGGGCGTATTTCGTACTCGCCCAATTCACCCTGCTCGCGGTGTTGTACGCCTTCACCAAAATTGATTGGCGCAAGAGTCTTGCCGAGAAGCGCTTGTGTTTGCTCCCTTAAGCCGGCGCTTGGCCGATACAAGCCCAACTTTGACCAAGACGCCGCGAGCTGACGCTTCTGCAAATCTGTGGGCAGTGCGTTGAAACAAACCGTGGTTTAGCCGGGACGGCGCGGATTCGGTCGCTGGCAACGCCCAATTCCACGTGCCGCGCCAGATAACAGTTTTTGAAATTCCGTTTACGTTGCCGCACAGAATTGACATAAACCAGTACCAAGCCGAAAATCATTCTCGCAGTTGATCCAGTGTGCACTCCCGACCACGGGCCTCAACAATTTTTTGTCTAAAGGAATAGCGATGAAGCGAAACGCGTTGACGACCAAATGGGTGACTGCCGGAGTGCTCATATCGAGTTGTTGGGCTGTCGGCATCTTGTTTGCTGAGCCGACGGAAAAATATTTTGACCCGTTGTTAGTACCCGGGACGATCTGCGGCCCTGCGAAAAACGGCCAACCACCGCTGCTAAAGGCGCTCGTCATGGCCGCGGCTGAAACAGCGCCGTTCCGACCTCAACAACGCAAAGCGGATGTACTCCGGCCCGGCGTGCCACCGCTTTATACCAATCTGGGAACGCTCCATTTCAAAGTCACAACAGCCAGTCCCCGCGCGCAAGCATATTTTGATCAGGGCGTCAGACTGATGTTTGCTTTCAATCACGGTGAGGCGCGGCGCGCGTTTATTAATGCCCAGAAAATTGATCCGACTTGTGCGATGTGCTTTTGGGGAGACGCATTGGTGCTGGGGCCCAATATCAACGCCCCGATGTTTCCTGAGGCGGTGGCGCCTGCGGTCGAGGCCGCGCAAAAAGCGGTGACATTGAGCACGGCGGCGAGCCCAACCGAGAAAGCACTCATCAATGCGCTTACCCAACGCTACTCCGCAAACCCCAAGACGGAACGGGCGGCATTGGATAAGGCCTACGCCGATGCCATGGCAAAGGTGGCCGGGGAATTTCGGCGAGAGGATACGATTCAAGTGTTGTTTGCCGAATCGCTCATGGATCTCTCCCCTTGGGATTACTGGGAAGCGGCCGGCGCCAAACCGAAGGGCCGAACCACAGAAATCATTGACGCTCTGGAGCGGGTGCTCGAACGCAACCCTACTCATCCCGGTGCGATTCATTACTACATCCACACGATGGAGGCCTCGACCAAGCCCGAAAAGGCACTAGCGTATGCGCGAACGCTGGGCCAGTTGATGCCCGGCGCCGGCCACATTGTGCACATGCCGGCGCACATTTACTATCGTGTAGGTTTATACAAGGAGTCGCTGGCGGCCAACCTCGCCGCGATCGCAGTGGACGAGCGCTACTTCGCGCAGGAGCCAAGCGATCCAATCTATAGGGGCGCTTACTATCCGCATAACGTCCACTTCGTCATGGTCTCGGCGTTGATGGGCGGCGATGGAAAGACCGCTCTGGACGCTGCGGCCAAGCTGGATCGCGTCCTGGATCCTGCTTTCGTCGAAGCACTGCCGCCGATGCAGTCGGTTAAGGCGGCACCCTATTTTTCGCATGTCCAATTCAGTGAGCCGGATACCATTCTGAGCTTGCCGGATCCCGGCAAGCAATTCATTTTGGTAAACGCAATGTGGCACTACGCTCGCAGTATTGCGTTTGCGCGCAAGGCCAATTTTTCGGAAGCGCAGAAGGAAATCCGCATATTGGAGTCCATTGAACGCGATGGCGATTTCGCCCCGCTCGCAAAATGGGATGTTCCGGGCAAGGAAATCGTTCAAACCGCGCACTTCGTGGCCCTCGGACGCTTCGCTGATGCGCGTGGAGACAAAGCTGCGGCAGTAAAAGCCTACGAAGACGCGGTGTTCGTGCAAGACGCCCTGCCGTACACCGAACCGCCGCACTGGTACTACCCCGTCCGCCAATCGCTTGGCGCGGCGCTGTTGCGCGCAGGGCGCATCGACGATGCCGAAAAGGCATTTCGTGAATCGCTCGCGCAGGCACCTAGCAATGGTTGGGCCTTGCGCGGTTTGATGGAAGTCTATCGCGTCCGTGAAGATATGCCGGCGTTACGCGCCGCGCAGAAAAAGTTTGCTTCGACCTGGCTTGGCGAAAAAAGTGGGCCTGCGTTGCCGTTGCTTTGATCCGTTGGCTTTTGCGAAGAATTGGCCTGCTTGGGGCCGTAATTTTGAGACCATAATTTTGAGGCGGCAATTTAAACGCTGTCATGTCGCCGACAATTGCAAAGCGTGCCAATCACTAAGTTCGTATCGCAGCAACTGCGCCTGATCGAAGCGCCAAAGATGCAGCCATCCGTTATCTAGTAGTTGTTGAATCACCGCATGCTTGCGAATTACGCGTTCGATGGCCTGATGCGGCGCATCGATGACCACGGTTAGGCGCAGGGGTTCATGCATCCAGCGCTCGCCGTCGTGCAGGGATTGGCGAGACAAGCCGATGCGCAGGTCGCCACCGTTGCCCTCAAACACGCCAATGTTCCCGCCTACCACGTTGTGCAAGACCTTATTACCGCTGCCCAGACGGACGGGGTCGCAGGTTGAGGCGTGGTATTGCCAGTTGATCCAGTGCGTAACGAGCATCGGCGCGGTCATCAGCAGTTCCAACACGCTGCCATCTGCATCCTGGCTGGCGTCGTAGTCGTGCAGGAAACTGCGGCCATCCAAGACCATGCCAAGGCTTCGCTGGCGTGACGCGATCACGAACGCGGCATTGCCCGCCAGTCCCCATTCGGGGCGGGTTTGCGCCCCGTCATTGGCGCGACGGCGCAGTTGATCCAGCAATTCGTCGTGGGCGGCGCGCGGGTTCAATCGCAGACTGGGTGCGCGTTCCCGCCGCACTTGGTCGCAGGCATGGGCGAATACATCCTGCAAACGGTCCCACCGCGCACGCGCAGACGTCGGAGCCAAGTCGAGGTCGAATCCCTCGATTTCATCGGTAGTGGTGTTATGTAACGCAGCGATAAACCAAGTCTCGTCGGGAATGATGATGCCTTGTGACTGTAGTCCGGCACGGACCGGCATTTCATTGAGCAATTGCGCCAGACTGCGCGCATTGACTTCGCCGGTTTGACCGCAGCAGGCCCCGCAATCGAGTGCGGCAGCATGCGCATTGTTATTTGATTGACTGCCGTGGCCCACCAACAACACGACCGGCGCGAAACGGCGTTCCAAGCCAATGGCATGCAGCACACCAGAAGCGAGCGACACCTTCGCATTGAGTTCAAGGTTGATGATCTGCGGTCGGCAGATGGGACGGTAGCGAGCGGGAAGTCCTTCGAGATCGTCACGTGCCCTCGTGCCCTTGGCGGGGCTCAGCCACTGTCCAAGCTTGGCGAGATACCCCACGCCGGCTGCTTCGACGAAAGAGAACGCAGAGCCTGGCCAACGGCTAGCTGCAAGCCACTGGGCAGACCAGCCGAAACGATCTAGTCTCGCTTGCGCGGCAGACCGTTGCCTAGCTTCATCGGTGTTTTGTGCAGCGGATTCCGGCGAAACAATGCGGTCGGTAACCTCCATGCTTGGTGGTAAGAGGCCCGGCAATTGCGGACGCCTCGCAGTCGTCGCCAGCGGCGTATACGCTACCGGCAAGCCGAAGAATCCCGCAAAACCGATGGTCTGAATCGCGGGCCAAACTGCTTCAAGCGCGCGGCGTATCGGCTCACTGCGAACATCGATGCAAAAAGCGGCCTGCACTTCGATTTCCTGCGCCGCGGAGGTCGAGCCGCCTGCCTGGAGAAGCTTTTGCGCCAACGCTCGCTGGTAGCCAAGCTCCAAGGCAAGCTGCCAAATTTCATCAATCAGCAGCGCATCTTCAGCCTGCGACATTGCCGTTGCTGCCTCGCCCCATTCGCGCTGAAGTGCGCCATACGCTTGCACCGCCGTCGAGTCACCCTTGCATTCCAGCAGAACGACACCCCAGGCGAGGCGAATCGCCAGCAGGTCCCGAATGTGCGTGTCCTCCCGCCCTTCCAATCTCGCTTGCCAGCCAAGATAGGCGCACCAAGAAGCCCATCCGTTGATGCTAAGCAGCACCGCCTCCAGATAATCTGCCCACACCGCGGGCGGGAGCCCCAAACGGTGCAACACCCAACGCTCGGCGTCCTGCCGTGTGGCGGGCAGCGCATCGAGTGCGCGGCCGATTGCTGGCAGCCCCATCAGCGTACCGATGCCATGATCGTGTTGTAGGGTATCCCGCCAAAAGGCATATAGGCCCTGGGACCGCTCGGGCTGCCAATCCGCCTGATGCTCATCAAAGTAGGCCGCACAGGTTTGGCTAACCTGATGCGTGATGGCCTGCCGCCACGACAGGCGGGTATGACGTAGCGGGTCGTTATCCAGAACGTCGATCAGCAACGGCAAATGCGCTATTTGTGGCGGGCTACCCAAGGCCTCCAGGCATTTGGTCGGTGTCAACTTTTTAGACTTTGCCGCCGGAACCTTGGCCAGCGCAAGTTCAAGGTCCTCCGCGCTAATCCGGCCCTCCGCCCAAGCGCGTTGCTGGCCCTCGCGCGGCGGAAAAACTTGGATGCCGCCCAAAACCGCCATGCGAGCCGCCACCTGGCGCACTGGCTTGTCAATGCGCGACCAGTGCGGATTGACGGCGATGGCCCGATCCAAAGGCCACGCAGGCGCAATCGTTTTGCAGGCCTGTTCGCAGGCGGCCTCAATTTGGCGGCTTGATACTGCGTTTTGTGCCGAATCTAGCTCGGCCGCTTTGGCTGCTTTGGCTGCTTTGGCTGCTTCGGCCGCTTCAACTGTAGCGGTAACTTCATCTATGAGTTCAACGTGATCATTCATTTTATTCTCCTGGAACAGTGCCCATTTCTGGGTATTGAGGGCAGTCATCGAGGTTGCCTTGAGGTTGTATTGGCGTTGCCGATGCGGCCGTCGGGGGAAGGCTCGGGGATCCACTTAGGCGGCCAAATCTGCAAAGCCAGTCGCGTATAGATTTCATCCATGTAAAACCCGGCGTAGACCCACCGCCGCCAAACTCCCAACGATTGGGGGCGAAGTTGAAGAATCACCAGACAAAGGTAGAGCGCCACCATCCCGGCCATTGCGATTTCCCCCAAGGTATCGTTTGGGACGTCGTGAATACCAAGCGGCAGGGCATGAGCCAGCAGCGCCAAGCCGGTAAGACCAATGACCATCAGCAGGCCAAAGATGCCTTGCAGGCAGCCGGTCCTTAAGCTGCCGCTGAGTGATGGCAACCACAGCAAGGGCGCCCATGCCAAGCCCAGCACCACACTCCACCAGACGGGCCATGCCGCACCACCAAACACAGCCTGAACCAGCATTACCGTCGGCACCGCGACGGCTGGCGCCAGCCAGAGACTCATCGGTGCGACTGACATCGTGCCGCGCATCACTTGAAAGCGAGTCTGCCTTACCACCGTGGACGCTGACAAGAACGCATGCGCCTTGTAAAGCGAATGCCCGAACAGATGCAAAGCGGCCAGCGTATACAGCCCGAGGCCACATTCCAGCAACATGAAGCCCATCTGGGCGACCGTGGACCAAGCCAGCCGCACCTTGATGCTGATGCGAGTCAGCATCACCAAACCCGCGATCACGGCAGTGGCAAGCCCAAAGGCGACGAGCAGCGAACGTGCCAGCACAGCATCCTCCAGCAGCGGCGCAAAGCGAATCAACACAAAGCCACCCAAATTCACCACGCCGGCGTGCAGTAAGGCAGATACAGGTGTTGGCGCTTCCATGACCTGAATCAGCCAGCCGTGGACCGGCAGTAGCGCCGTGCGCACGATAACGGCAAGCACCAGGCAAACCGCACTGACCTGAAGATTGGTGCTCATGCCATCTTGCGCCAGGTGCTTCCAGAGATCCGACAACGAACCGCTGCCCACCTCAACACAGGCCAAGACGGCTGCAGCGATAAGCAACACATCAGCTAGACGATCCGCAAGACGCTTTTTATGCGCTGCCAACAGCGCAAACGGACGGTCAGGATAAAAGCACAACATCGACTGCAGAGCGACACCAGCCAAAGCCCAGGCAGCGATCAGAATCACCCAATGATCAGCCAGCAGTAGCAGCTGAACTGCGGACAATACCCCCGCCAATGCCGCGACATAGCGTCGCTGTCCGCGTTCTCCCTCAAGGTAACGTGCAGAAAAAGCCGCAATGACCGTGCCCAAAAGCTGTACCAGTATGGCCACCGCCATACCGATTGGGCTCGCACTTAACCAGCCCGGCAATACGGTGAGCTCCAAGCCTAACCAACCGGCCACGCCGGTACAGGTCAACGCCAAGACTGACAACCAGATGAAGGTACGCCAAAGCCCGCTGATAGACCCGCCAGGCATTAGTGAAAACAGCATCAGAGCGAACATCAGCGTGACAGGCAGCAGTACGGCAACGCTGAAGAATAGGTGTGTCATCGGGATTCCTTTAATTTACAAACTCCCGACAGTTTGCAGATACAACGTTATTCTGTAAAATACATTGATTAGAACAATTCAATATTTAAAACAGAACAATGAAACTCGAGCAGCTGAATTTCCATCATCTTTTTTACTTTTGGCGCGTCGCAAAGGTCGGCCATCTAACCCGTGCTGCGCAGGAGCTGCACACCTCGCAGTCCGCACTGTCCGCGCAGATTCGTCAGTTGGAAGAGCGGCTGGGTGAGGCTTTGTTCGCGCGGGAAGGACGCCGATTAGCGCTGACCGACACCGGCCAGCTCGTGCTGGGCTACGCCGAGAACATCTTTGGCATCGGCCAAGAAATGCTGGGTCGTCTCGAGGGGCGCAGCGAAGGGATGACGAGGCTTCGCGTGGGCAGTGTGGCAACGCTGTCGAGAAATTATCAGGAGAACAGAATTCGCCCATTACTGGCGGATCCTTCGGTCGTGTTGACGCTGGAGTCAGGACTCTTAGATGACTTGCTCACGCGGTTGATTTCGCACCAGCTTGATGTTGTCTTAACAAACGAAACGGTGCCTTCCGACCCGAATCGCCCTTTGCATTGCCGCTTCCTCGGTAGCCAGGTTATTTCGCTAGTGGGTCCTGCCCAAGTCTGGAAAACACACAGCTTGCGGGTCCCGGATGACCTAGACGGCCTCGACATCGCCCTACCAGGGCCGCGCAGCACGCTTCGGGCACAGTTCGATGCCATGTGCGCTTCAGCAGGCGTCACGCCGCGCCTCCGTGCCGAGGTGGACGACATGGCGACGCTGCGTCTGATCGCACGCGACAGTGGCTGGCTGGCGGTTCTCCCGGAAGTGGTTGTCCAAGACGAACTACAGTCAGGTCATCTGGTTCGTGTCGGCCAGTCAACGCTGCTGCAAGAGCACTTCTACGCGATCACCACGCCGCATCGGCATCGCATCGAGCTGCTTGAGCGATTGCTGACCGACACGACGGATAATTAACTGACCATACCCGATTGATATGCGCGCAGCGAACGCCGCCCATGGCCTCCAAAAAAGGCAGAGGACCTTGCTGAAATGAGCGACCATGCCGAATTTTTTGGCGGCCACCTTTTGAAGTTGGTTGGCTAAGCTTATCTCTCGCCAGGCCCTGAAAGACAAAGCGCTTTCTTGCAGCGCGATGCGGGTCGCTCCAGCGCCATCGATGAGCGGCAACCGTCTATCGTCGGGGATGAGTGGGCGTTACTCCGCCGTCAACTCATCTCCGCGCGTAAACCGCCAGGTTCTGGTGATGTGCAGCACATCGGTATCGCGTTTGACGTTTTCGGGAAAGGCATCGAATGGGGCTGCTAGCCTCACAATCCGTTTGGCAGCGGCATCCAGAATTTTCGAGCCCGAGGATCTGTTGATTTCAATATCTTCGACTTCGCCATTCGATTTGATCGCGACCGTGAGTTGCAATGCGCCGTAGAGTTTGTTCGCTTTGGCCTGCTCCGGATAATTTAAATTGCCGACCCGTTCGATTTTGGCGCGCCAACCGTCCACATATTGTGCGAAACGATATTCCGAGGTGCGCGCACCAATAAAGGTGCGCTTTGGGCGTTGCTGGTAGATCGAATGGGCGCGCGCGATTTGCGCTTCCAAGCGTTCAATCTCGACCGATTTCTGCATCAGTTCCGCTGATGAAACCGGATTCGGCGTGCCCGAAGGTTGTTGCAGTGTTTCGCCCTGAATGACTTGCGCAGCCGATTTGGCCTGCGTCATCAATGTCTTCATCTCCTGCTCAAGTTTTCGTACCAGCTCTTGTTGTGCTTCGGCCTCATTTTTTGCTGAAGCTTGGTTAATGGCTGGCATCGGGGTGGTCGCGCGGCGCGCTTCGTCGGTGTTGCCACCACCGTCGAGATTGGCCTGCGCGAGTGCATCGGCTTTGAGTGGCTTATCTTTAGATTTTGCGTTGACTAACACCACATCCAATACGTTGTGCGGTGGGGTGAAATTTTTAGCATCAATGCCCGCTACGCCCACCCCAATCACTACCAAAATATGCAGCGCAAAGGAAACACAAATCGCCGTCTGTATCGGTACCGATAGCGCCAGCGCGCGCTCAACCGACAAGAATACCGGCGGCGGCGCGATTGTGGCGATTGCGTTTAAACGCGTATCGATCGCGGCGGAGGCCGCAGCGACCGCTTTCGTTGCCTTGGCCACGCCTTGCCGCTGTTTAATCTGTCGGGGCTGTTTATCAAGCAAGGTAGGGAACGCCGAAAAAAAATCGAGGGGGAATCATGGTCAGCATAGTCAGATTTTACGGGCAAACCGTGTTGATGTGACGACTCATCAAGCGATATTTTCGCTCGCGGCTGGTGGCGCATCGGTTGTCGTTGCCGCCTCGATCGACGCCTCCCGTAACGGGTCATGCAGCGTCTCCTGAAGCTCCTCCTGAAGCGCCTCCGGCAGCACCCCCTGCGCGGCATTCTCAGCATTAGGAATCAGCGTAAATTGGCCCGAAATATCCCAATAGTTCAATGGCCCCACCGTCACCCGCACCGCCGTCTTGCCCGGCAAAGCAGGGCTTTTGTCGAGCTTCACGATCAGCGGTAGCTGGCTGGCACGAACCAGCTCGTCGCGAATGATCGTCGCATCGAGCTCGCGAATGCCCTCTTGTTCCAAATACCGTAAACACCAGTAGCGTTCCAGATTGCGCTGAATGTCGGCATAGGCGTCGTAGGTCACATCGAACTTGCGCGTGATTTCGTTCAACTCTGGCGAGCGTTTGGCAAACGGCGGCGACTCTCCCTTGATAAGCGCAATGATTTGGCGCTGATTCACCAAATCGACATAGCGCCTCAGCGGACTGGACGACCATGCATATTGCGCGACACCCAAGCCTTCATGCGGTGCCGGTTCAGTGGTCATCCGGGTTTTTTGATATTGCTGCGCACGGTAAATGCCTGCAACGCCGCTTGTAGCAAGGAGTTTGCCCCATTCGCTGTTCGCCAAAATCATGAATTCAGAAACGACAGTGTCAACCGGCGAGCCGCGTTTACGAGGTGTGATTGCGATGCGGCCATCATTAATTTCAAAATTAAAATCGAGTCGGTCTTGTTCATTGTCGGATTTGCCGCGACGCTTGCCAAGCGCTTTGGCGAGGCGATGCAATAACAATAATTCAGCGCCGTATTCACCGTTGACTTCGCCCCCGGCAATCGCGGATTCGTGAAAGTAATCTTCCACTTCATGGATGCGTAGATTTCGCGCAATCGGCACCTGCTCAATCGCTGAACGGGTACTGATGAGGTCGTGAGTGTCATTCGTTGCATTCGGTGCAAACGTGGCATAAAACGAAACCGAGGCGCAGGTTCGCCCTTCGCTCAACGTCGCCAACTGCACAGCGCCTTCTGGCAGCATGGTAATTTTGTTGCCGGGGAAATAGACCGTGGATTGGCGATTGGCGGCAAGCTTTTCTAGCTCCGAATCGCGGCCAAAGAACAACGCTGGCGCGGCGATATGGATCCCAATTTCAACGGTGCCGGGGTTATCGCCATCAGCCTGTGTGGTCACTGAAAATGCGTCATCAATCTCGGTGGTTGTCGCATCGTCGATGCTGAATGCGCGCACATTAGTCAACGGCAAATCGATTGGGGCAGCCGCGTCTATCGCGCCGGTGTAAGACGTTCCGCGCGGAAAATAATCCGCTAAAAATTGGCCGAGATGGTATTCATAAGACGCATTCTGCGGGTCTGCCCAGGCGCCTGCGGCAAAAAATAGTTTCGGCAATGGGGTTTGCGATTCCGCCACCGCTGCTTCGCAGGCCTTGACCAGTAAAGTGTTGCGATCGGGCTTGTAGAGCAGCATCGATAAATGGGGCCGCATTTCCGCTGGCATCACGCCCGATTTTAATTGCGCTACCCATCCGGCCATTTGTTCGGCCTCACGTTTTTTTCGCTCAATCGACGCGAGTGCCGCTTTTAAATTTTCTTCCGGTGCCGCTTGATAGCGTCCTTTGCCACGTTTGTAAAAATACATCGGCGATGCATGGAGCTTAATCGCCACGCCGGCCGATTCGGCTGGGCTCGGCTTGTGGCCAAAGTAATCCTCCGCAAGCTGCTCACAACCAAATTCTGCCGCACCGCACACTTCCCACAAAAAATCAGCCTCAATCTCGTTGCTATATTGATCCGCCGCAGGCATGAACTCGCCGAGCGCTGACTCAAATCGCAAGATCACCTGGTTTAATTTGATCTTAGTGCGTTTGCCCGACACCGCCTCGATTTGCAACGATGTGCCAATATCTGACATTACATGCCCAACTTTGAAACCGCCGTCTTCTTCGTAAAAAACATTCATCCGTATATTTTTTCATTTCGTGAGTTGAGTACAATTATACCGTCGGGGGTGGGGCATAATCAGTGAATCCCCGTTGGAATTCAATATGAACGAGCTCAATATGAACGAGCCATCAAACGCGTCCTATAAAAAAGGTATTGCAGTCGCTCCGCATCACGAGGCCGCCAAAACGATGGCGCGCATTCTGCAAGAAGGCGGCAATGCGATTGAGGCCATGGTTGCCGGTGCCGCCACCATCGCCGCCGTTTACCCGCACATGAACGGTATTGGCGGCGATGGCTTTTGGCTGATCCACGAGCCCGGCCAGACATCAGGTGCGCCGATTGCGATTGATGCCTGCGGGGCAGCGGCCGGATTCGGAACGACTCCAGCCACTATAGATTGGTACAAATCGATAGGCTATGACGCGATCCCGACCCGCGGGCCCCATGCCGCCAACACCGTCGCGGGCACGGTTTCAGGCTGGGATGCGGCGCTGACGATTAGTAAAAGCTGGGGCGGAAAATTGCCACTGACTGCGTTATTCGAAGACGCCATTCGCCATTGCCGTGACGGTATTGTCATCACCCAAAGCCAACACACTAGCACCGCTAATAAAGCAGCAGAATTGACATCGCAGCCGGGCTTTGCCGAAACGTTTTTAGTCAACCATGAAGCACCCAAAGCGGGTGCCACATTCAAATTCCCACAGCTCGCCAATACGCTTGAACACGTTGCCAGGCGCGGCCTTTTAGATTTTTACCGTGGCGAATTAGCCGATTCGATCGCGCGTGATCTAAATAAAATCGGCAGCCCCGTTTCGTTTGCTGATTTGAAAAAACACGAAGCCCTTTATCGTGACCCGCTTGAATATAAACACAAGCTCGGCACGATCTATAACACCATGCCACCAACGCAAGGCGTGGTCTCACTTCTCATTTTGGCAATATTGGACAAGCTTGATACTGCTGCGGTGCCACGGATGCCCGCGCTGAAAGCCCTCTCGCCGACCAGTGCAGATTATGTGCATCGCTGCGTGGAAGCGACCAAGCAGGCCTTCGCCATCCGCGACAAATACATTACCGATCCGGCATATATGGCGGTGCATCCACAATCGTTACTCGATGACGATATTGTTGCCGCACTCGCCGCAAAAATCAGCATGGGGAAGGCCGCTCCTTGGGGTAAAAATTCGCACCCTGGCGGTACCGTTTGGATGGGCGTTATCGACAACCAAGGCCGCACCGTCTCGTTTATTCAATCAATTTATCATGAGTTCGGCTCCGGCATCGTGTTGCCCGAGAGCGGCATCAATTGGCAAAATCGGGGTGCGAGTTTTTCGCTAAACCCCGATGCGCTGTTAGCACTCAAACCCGGCAAAAAGCCGTTCCACACATTGAATCCCGCGATGATGTTGTTCGCAGATGGCCGCACCATGCCCTATGGCACGATGGGTGGCGATGGTCAACCGCAAACGCAAGCAGCAGTGTTTACGCGAATCGCCGAATTCGGCATGAACCCGCAAGCCGCGATTGATGCGCCGCGCTGGGTGTTGGGTCGCACATGGGGTGGCATGTCGGATTCATTGAAGCTGGAACGGCGTTTTGATGGCGCCATGTTAAATGATTTAGTGAGCCGCGGGCATGATGTCGAATGGCTCAACGATTGGGATGAAAGTGTCGGCCATGCGGGGGCGCTGATTCGCGCCAACGATGGAAAGCTGATCGGTGGATTCGATCGGCGCAGTGACGGTTCAGTTGAGGGGTTTTGATACCGTCCTTTGAATTGAAACCGGCTATCTAAATTGAAAACCGCTATTTGCAATGAATTTAGCCCGGAAGGCGCGCCAGTGCTAGAGTTTGAAAATATCGATTAAAACTAAATAACGAAATGATAATGATGAAAAATTTAAACCTTGAGGCGATCCGCGCCGAATTCCCGGCCCTCAACGCCGATGCGATTTACCTCGATAACGCCGGCGGCTCGCAGGTGCTCCGGCGGGTTGCAGATCGCATCCACGATTATTTGCTCACGACCAGTGTCCAGCTTGGCGCGAGCTATGCGGGATCGGTCGCGGCATCTGAAAAAGTATTGTCAGCGCGCCGCGCGGTGGCCGAACTGATCAACGCGAATCACGATGAAGAAGTGGTGATGGGCGGCTCGACGACTGGCCTGATGTTTTTGCTCACGCAAGCCATCTTGCCCGGCATTCGCGAAGGCGATGAAATCATCGTGACCAATAGCGACCATGAGGCGAATATCGGCGGGTGGATGCGGCTGCAAACGGCGGGAGCGGTGATTAAAGTATGGAAAGTGAATCGTGACAGTTTGCAGCTTGAGTTGGCTGATCTGGATGCGCTTTTGACGCCGCGCACCAAATGGCTTGCCATGACCCACGCATCGAATGTACTCGGTACGATCAACCCAGTTGCCGAAGTGGCCAAACGCGTCCATGCGGTGGGTGCACGGCTGTGCGTGGACGGCGTGGCCTATGCGCCGCATCGGCTGGTGGATGTTCAGGCCTCAGGAGCGGATGTGTATGTGTTCAGCTTTTACAAAGTGTTCGGCCCACACTATGCGGTGCTATGGGGAAAACGCGATTTTCTCCTTTCGCTGCCAAGCTTAAATCACCATTTCATCACGGCTGATATCCTCCCTTATAAGCTGCAACCGGGCAACGTTAATTTTGAATTGTCCTACGGTTGTGTCGGGATCGCTGACTATTTAAATCATGTTGGGAAAAGCTTGGATGCAAATCCGGCTAAGACAAACCGTCAACAGATGCAAACCGCATTTGATGCTTTTGCGCAGCATGAGGATCTGTTGGCTGAAAAACTACTCGCGTACTTGCACGGAAAAAACAACGTGAAAATTATTGGCTTGGCGGACGTTAAAAACAGCAATCGCATGCCGACGGTCAGTTTTATCGTGAAAGATCAACCATCCGAAAAAATTGTGCTGCACATGGATCGACTCAATATTGGCATTCGCTTTGGCGATTTCTATGCGAAGCGTTTGATCACCGCGCTGGGCTTAGTCGAACAAGGCGGCGTGGTGCGTGTGTCGATTGCGCATTACAACACCGTTGAAGAAATTGAACGGTTGATTCGCGGTCTTGATGAGGTGATTCGCTGAACCGTCGTTCAATCGCTATGCCTTCAAACGCCGCGCCAGTGCTCGTGTTTGCCACGGACGTGCCGGCATGGTGCGCTTGTGACTAATCCGCAGCCCGCATCGAGCGCATCGCCAATTGGTGCAAAATTTTGCCATGCACGCCGCCAAAGCCGCCGTTGCTCATGACCAAAATATGGTCATTAGGTTTGGCCATGTCGCATATGCCTTCAACCATTGCGTCGAGGTCGTTAAAAATTCCGGTTTTGGTTCCGGTGTTGCTAACATCGTCTTCAAACGTCTTCGCGACATCCCAGCCCAGATTGTTTGCATATACAAATACCACATCGGCGTTGACCAACGATGGCGGCAACGCCGCATTCATGGTGCCGAGCTTCATGGTGTTCGAGCGCGGTTCTAAAACAGCGATGATACGTTCCCCGCCAACTTTTTTGCGCAGCCCGGTGACGGTCGTTTGAATCGCGGTCGGGTGATGGGCAAAATCATCGTAGACGGTAATCCCGTCGATGATGCCGCGCACTTCCATGCGCCGCGCCACTCCCTCAAATTGGTTTAAGGCTTCAATCGCCATCTTGCTCGGCACCCCGGCGTGTCGCGCGGCAGCAATCGCCGCAAGCGCGTTCATGGTGTTGTGCGTGCCCATGAGGTCCCATGCAATTTGGCCTTTAGCCGCACCATTGAGTAGAACCTCAAATTGCCCTTCTTCTTGTCCTGCAGCGCGCTTGAAATCCCATTCATGACCGGGGCCGAATTTTTCAACCGGTGTCCAGCAACCTTTTGCGAGTGTTTTATCCAAATGGGCGTCACCACCGTTGCTGACGATCAAGCCGTTTGCCGGAATCGTGCGCACCAGATGATGGAATTGGGTTTCGATCGCTTCCACTGTCGGGAAAATATCGGCGTGATCATATTCCAAATTATTCAATACCGCTGTGCGTGGCCGGTAGTGCACAAACTTGGAGCGCTTATCAAAAAACGCGGTGTCATATTCATCGGCTTCAATTACAAAAAACGGTGATTCGCCCTTGCAAGACCGCGCCGAAATGCCAAAATTTTTGGCAACGCCGCCGATTAAAAATCCCGGCCCAAGCCCGGCGTAATCGAGTATCCACGCCAGCATGGAGGTGCAGGTGGTTTTGCCATGGGTGCCGGTGACGCCGAGCACCCATTTATCGCGCAGCAAATTCTCTCCGAGCCATTGCGGGCCGGAGATGTAGGGCAGGTTGCGGTTGAGAATTTCTTCGACGATAGGCATGGTGCGCTTCATCGCGTTGCCGACGATGAACAGATCGGCCTTGAATGTATCCAACTGCTCGGCATCGTAGCCCGCATGCAAGCTGATCCCAAGCGCTTCGAGCTGCGTGGACATCGGCGGATAAACATTCGAATCGCAGCCGGTGACGGTGTGCCCGGCCTCTTTGGCTAGTGCGGCCAGACCGCCCATGAAGGTGCCGCAAATGCCAAGAATATGAAGGTGCATGCTGTAAACTTAAGTTGATTGAAGTGGTGATGACGCTGACAAGTTCGACAAAAACCCGAGAGGCTGAAACAAAACTGCCGTATTTTCGCATCAATTCTGAGCATTCACGAATGGTGATGAAAATGCGATCATCCGATTCAACAGCGCTACGCACGTTGTCGACAAATCCTAATGGCTAAACATGGCGAGATTATGCAAATAAAATGGCGCGGGCTTTCTGTTCGCGAAGCATGTTGGTTGCTTGGCCCTTGGCTGTTGGGCGTGGCGGCGGTTATCGTGTTCGTGGCCCATTATTGGCAACCCGCGCCGCCCAAAACTATCATCATGGCGACCGGCCCAGCAGGCGGAGCAGCGCATCGTGCCGGCGAGCGCTACCAAACCGTTCTAGAAAAACGTGGCATCAAAGTTGAGCTGCGCAACACCTCAGGCTCGGTTGAAAATCGAGCCAAGCTATTAGATGATAGCTCTGGCGTCGTCGCTGCTTTCGTGCAAACTGGGAGCGCCACAGGAGAGGATAGCGAATGGCTCTCGACGATTGCCGGTATTTATCCCGAGCCATTGTGGGTGTTTTATCGCTCGCCTAAACCGCTGATGCAGGCAAGTGAGCTTTTGGGTAAAAAGATTGCCATCGGTGATCGCGGTAGTGGCACACGCCGCTTGGCGCTGGATGTTTTTTCAGCATACGGTGTTGATCTGGATGCGCAGCCGCATGTTGATTTCACCGGCCGCAACGCTGCCGCGATGATGCGCAAAGGCGAACTCGACGCGATGGTGATGGTGACAGGTGAGGATTCAGACCTTGTGCAAACGCTGCTGCGGGAGCCTGGCATTCGACTCTTGGAGTTTGCGCAATCGGTTGCGCTGAGCCGCCGCTTTCCGCAATTGAATACGGTCATCTTGAGTCCCGGCATTATTGATCTCGCCAACAATATTCCATCGCGCGATATTCATCTGATCGCTGCGATGTCGCAGCTAATGATCCGTAGCGATTTGCACCCGGCGTTAATCCACGTATTAGCCGAAGCTGCTAAAGAAATCCACAGCGGGAGTGGCTGGTTCCACAAGGCGGGCGAGTTCCCCAAGTTGCGCGGAACCGATTTGCCCGTTGAGTCCGACGCCGAGCGCTTTTTTGTTTCGGGCACACCGTTCCTACAGCGGCATTTGCCGTTTTGGGTTGCTTTCTGGGTCGAGCGGTTAGTGATTATTTTGATTCCGCTACTCGCCATCGGTATCCCCGCAATACGCTTCATTCCAGTGATTTACAACTGGCGGATGCGGGCACGAATCTATCGTTGGTATGCCGAAGTTCGGCGCTTGGATAGCGAGGCCTCGCAACAGCCACCAGCTACTGAAACTGTGCCAGAGGTGCTGGCCAAACTCAATCGAATCGAAGCGCAAGCCGATAAAATTTATGTACCGCTAGCCTTTGCGCGTGAGTTTTATGATTTGAAATTACACATCGACTTTGTGCGACGCAGGTTGCAATCAATTTGAAAGGCGGCACGGACGTATACGTAAGGTATGGCTCTGGGATCGGCTCTGAGATTGGCTCTGGGAGCGGCTTTCCAGTCAGTGCATGTTTTACGCTTTAAAAATAAAATAAGCCGCACCCGTCAAACAAAACCCCGCCCATAAATAATTCCAGCTCAGTTTTTCGTTCAGGTAAAACAGTGCGAACAGTAATAACAAACGGCGGAAGGCCAAGATTCATCGGCGCTTTTCGTTTTTTAAGCTCGGGTCGGGGCGACAGGTTCGCGTAGCGCCTCGCGTGCTGCGACAAAACCTTGCCATAAAAAATATAACGCCAGCACGTGTAAGCCTACGCCCAACCAATCCGATGCAAAAATGAAAATTGCGCCGTCGAGCGCAAACAGCGACATGCCGATAACAAAAACGACCAATGATGGCTTACGCGAAACCCAGCCAAAAAATGCAAATAAACCAATCAGTGCCACCATTAAAATCCAGCCCAATATAGCGGGAATAGTGCCGGCCGCTTCGCCTGCCTCTGGAATAATCATGGCCGTCAATACTTGTGTGATGCCAAGACCGAGCGCGAAGCTCCAGTTGCTGCCAAAACTATGCGCTAGCGCATTGACTAGGCTTAAGCCAGCAATCCAGTAAAACCAATTTGCCCCGCTCGCTAGACGTGCTGCGATGGCTGGGTCAATATTTGTTGTGGTGACATTGGACATTATTTGAGTCTCCCTGGTTAGTGCAATTTTTAGAGTATGTATAACAACAAAATTTAAAAACAGAAAAGAACATAAATTTAATGCGACGCCGATTGCAGCGGCTTGAGATGGATTTGCCAACCATTAATGTTTCTCAAAACGGAATTGGCGATTAAGCTGCCACGCCCTGCGTCAGCAAATAATCCTCGTACGTCCCATGAAAATCTTGCACACCGTTTTCGGTAATTTCGATAATGCGCGTTGCCAACGACGATACAAATTCCCGATCATGCGAGACAAAAATCAGCGTGCCTTTGAATTTTTCGAGTGCGGTGTTGAGTGATTCAATCGACTCCATGTCCATGTGGTTAGTCGGCTCGTCCATCAACAACACATTGGGGTGCGTGAGCAATAATTTTCCGAACAACATGCGGCCTTCTTCGCCGCCGGAAATAATGGTGCAGCTTTTTTTAATATCGTCGGATGAGAACAATAATCGCCCTAACACACCGCGAATCGTCTGTTCATCCTCATTCATGGTCCGCCACTGGTTCATCCAATCAAACAAATTTTCATCTTTCGCAAATTCGCTGGCATGATCCTGCGCGAAATAACCGGGTTTGGCTTTCTCGGCCCATTTGATGGTGCCGAAAGTGGGAGTCAGATGCGCACCTGAATGCGCGTCTGCACTGCCTGCCAGCAAGCGCAGCAGCGTGGTCTTCCCGACACCATTTGGCCCGATGATGGCGATTTTTTCGCCCGCCTCAACCATCAAATTGAGATTTGAAAATAACGGCTTGTCCATCCCGTCAAATTTTTTGCTGAGCTTTTCAACTTCCACTGCCAAGCGATGCAGCTTTTCTTTTTCGTCGAATTCAAAACGAATAAACGGATATTGGCGGGAAGATGGTTTGACTTCAATCGCCTCGGCTTTAATTTTTTCAATCTGCTTCACACGTGAAGTCGCTTGGCGTGCCTTGGATTTATTGGCTGAAAAGCGGCGCACGAAATCTTGCAAATCCGAAATCCGCTCCTTTGCTTTGGTGTTCGACGACACCATCTTCTCACGTGCCTGCGTTGAGGCGAGCATGTAATCGTCGTAATTGCCGGGATACACGGTGATGTTGCCGTAATCCAAATCGGCCATATGGGTGCAGACGGAATTCAAAAAATGGCGATCATGCGAAATGATAATCATGGTTGATTGCCGCGCGTTCAAAATATCTTCCAGCCAGCGAATGGTGTTGATATCGAGGTTATTGGTCGGCTCATCCAACAACAAAATTTCCGGGTCTGAAAATAGCGCCTGGGCCAACAATACCCGTAGCTTCAAGCCTGGTGCGATGGCCGACATCGGGCCTTCGTGATAGTCCAGCGCAATGCCGGAACCCAATAACAACTCGCCCGCGCGGGCCTCAGCTGAATAACCATCATATTCGGCGACTTTGGCCTCCAAGTCGGCTGCCTTCATATAATCGTCTTCTGTCGCCTCTAAATTCGCGTAAATGGCATCGCGCTCGTGAATGGCTGCCCAAAGTTCAGTGTGGCCCATCATCACCACATCGAGCACTCGGGTGTTTTCAAATGCGAATTGGTCTTGGCGCAGCTTGCCAAGGCGCTCATGGCGTTCCTTGGCGACTTCACCGCTGGATTGCTCCAGATCACCTCCCAAAATCTTCATAAAAGTCGATTTTCCGCAGCCGTTGGCACCGATTAAGCCGTAACGGTTGCCACCGCCAAATTTGACAGATACGTTTTCAAACAAGGGCTTAGCCCCGAATTGCATGGTGATGTTGGATGTGATTAACACTGGAGCCTATAAGGTAGAAGCAGGTAGAAGCGGGTGGTGAAAGAGAAAGGTGAGCGTACGGTGATCGAATGGTGGAAACGAACACAGAAAGCGAGAAATCGGGACAAAAAGCCGTATTGGTCATTTTAACATTGGCGTTGTCGAGGATCTGCGCTATTTACGGCACAAACGATGCGCAAAAGCGGTCACAAAACCGGAACTTGAAACGGAGTAAACTCATTGCCTCGCTAAATTTCGCGGCCAACCCATTTTTTACCTGTTGCGGCGGGCGCTACCCCCGGTTCGGGAGAGGGTGGAGGTAGAGGGAATGGATAGTGCGACTTGTATTTCGTGAAATTGCCCGAACCTAGGGTTTTCGACAAAATTTTCAGATTGTTTTCAAACTAAAAGGACGTGGCCGCAAGCCGCGACATACCACGATGGTTCCACATCTCACCACTTCCCTCACCGGCCCTTTGCTTGATCTCGAAAAGAAAATTTTAGGCTCCATGCCCGAAATCGAACGCTGGTTTCGCAATCAATGGCTGGAAAACACATTGCCGTTTTACTCTTCTGTTGATTTGCGCAACTCCGGTTTTAAGCTGGCACCGGTTGATACCAATTTGTTCCCAGGCGGCTTTAACAATTTGAATCCTGATTTTCTGCCACTGTGTGTCCAAGCGGCAATGGTTGCCGTGCAAAAAATTTGCCCGGATAAGCAGCGCTTTTTGCTTATCCCTGAAAATCACACCCGCAATTTGTTTTATTTATCCAATGTCGCCGCGATCCAGAAAATTTTGCAGCATGCGGGCATGGACGTACGTATTGGCTCGCTCCTGCCAGAAATCACTGCGCCAACCACGCTTGATCTGCCAACGGGTGAAAAGCTGGTCTTAGAGCCGATTATTCGCCGCGGCAATCGCTTGATGCTCGAAGGCTTTGATCCTTGCGCGATCTTGCTCAATAACGATCTTTCAGCCGGTGTGCCCGCGCTACTCAAAAATTTAGAGCAACAAGTCGTGCCGCCGCTTTACTCGGGCTGGACAAATCGCCGCAAGACCTTGCACTTTCATGCCTATGACCGCGTGGCGGAAGATTTTTCTAAAATTATCGGCATTGATCCATGGCTTATTAACCCGATTTTCAGCCAATGTGGCAAAGTCAATTTCAGCGCGTCCGAAGGCGAAGAATGCCTCGCTGCCAACGTCGATGCAGTGTTGAACGAAATGCGCATCAAATACGCTGAATACGGCATCAAAGAAAAGCCGTTCGTCATCGTCAAAGCTGACGCGGGCACTTATGGCATGGGCGTACTCACCGCACGTTCTGCTGAAGATGTACGCGGGCTAAACCGCAAAGAGCGCAACAAAATGGCGGTGGTGAAAGAAGGATTAGAAGTTAACGAAGTGATCATCCAGGAAGGCGTTTACACCTTCGAAAACGTCAACGGCAACGTGGCCGAACCGGTGATTTACATGATGGATCAGTTCGTGGTCGGCGGCTTTTATCGCGTCAATACGGACCGTGGTATCGATGAAAACCTGAATTCACGCGGCATGAGTTTTGTGCCGTTGGCCTTTGAGACCGATTGCCACACACCTGATTGTGCGGGTGCGCCCGATGCGCCGCCGAATCGTTTTTATACCTACGGCGTGGTAGCGCGGTTGGCGATGTTGGCCGCAGCGAAAGAGTTAGATGCGCTCTCGCAAGTGGTGGATGTGAATACAATTGCCGAACCAGAATATCAGACCAAAACGCCGACCATTATTCAGCCGCTGCCTCAACCCCAGACCCAAACCCGGGCGCAACCACAAACGAAGCTAGCTGCGGCAGAATAAGCACACACAATTTGAACAATAAAAAACTATGAAAATCGCCTTCATCGTCGACCCGCTGGCAAACCTCAAGGCGTACAAAGATTCCTCCGTCTTCATGATGCGCGAAGCCGCCAAGCGCGGCCATGAGGTATTTGCATTTGAAACCAAGCACATGGAGATGCGCCAAACCCTAGTATCGGCGAGGGTTTCCAGCCTATCTGTGGGCGCGGAAGATCATGCTTGGTACGGTATAAAGGCAGAAACAACGATGGCATTAACCGATTTTGATGCCGTCTTGATGCGCAAAGACCCACCATTCGACCAAGAATATTTGTACTCAACCTTGTTGCTCAGTGTGGCTGAATCGCAGGGCGCGAAAATCATTAATCGCGCTGCCTCGCTGCGCGATTACAACGAAAAACTGGCAATTCTGAAATTCCCGCAATTCGTCTCGCCCACGCTGGTCACGCAAGACATGAAAACCGTGCAAGCGTTTGTCGATGAACATCAAGATGTGATTATCAAAAAACTTGATGGGATGGGCGGCACCTCAATTTTTCGCGTGAAGGCGGACGACGTAAACCGCAACGCCATTATCGAAGTGCAAACCATCGAAGGCAAAAGCAGCGTAATGGTGCAGCGCTACATTCCCGCGATTACCCAAGGCGACAAACGTGTGTTGGTGATTGATGGCAAGCCTGCACCATTTTCACTGGCGCGTATTCCCAAAGCGGGCGAAACCCGCGGCAACTTAGCGGCAGGCGGCAAAGGTGTTGCACAACCGTTGACGGCGCGAGACCGAGAAATTGCTGAGACGCTGGCACCGCAGTTGAAAGCCGATGGCTTAACGATTGTCGGTCTCGATATCATTGGCGATTATTTAACCGAAGTGAACGTCACATCGCCCACTTGCATGGTCGAGATTTTTGACCAGACGGGCTTTAATGTCGCGGCGATGGTGTTGGATGCGGTTGAGGGAAAGTAGTTGAGGTTGCAGATGCACAATACACGCGATCAAGTGACTGCCGCGCTGTTCAACGCTTTTCCTGAATCGGATGCGAACGAGTTGTTAACAGTGCTCGACGAGTATGGTACTGAATCGTACGAGCAGGAACGCGAGCGTGTACAGCTAGCAATTATTTTCCTTGCCAGCGGGGATCTGGACGAATTGAAGCGATATTTGGCAATAGCGAAATGTGATTTTCGTGATGTGCTTTTTTGGGCGGAATACCCCGACGAGGCAAAAATAAATACGCCGAGAAAAAGGAAAGATGCAGCAAAATTATTTGAAGCCCTAGGGCTACAAGTTCCCGACGAATTAAAGGATCCTTAGTCCGATTGCGGCGTCCCAAGTGCACTGCGCCAATTTGCCGCACAGGAGATTTAAAAATTCTATTGCGAGGGTTGATCATGATTCAAAAAGGCCGCTTCACGGCAAACCTCGACGGTGATTTTGTGGTGTTCCTTATTGGAATGCGGATCAATAAACCTTTGCATGTTCACAAGTGGCTGCCGGTTATCACGGCAATGCCCCGCATGATTACTGAGCTTTACCAACAGCCAGATTTGGGTTTTTTACACGCAGAAAATTGGTTTGGCCGCACCACAATCATGGTCCAATATTGGCGTTCAATGGATCAGCTGTTGGCTTATGCCAAAAATCGTGAAGCAGCACATTTGCCTGCGTGGCAAGCGTTTAACAAAGCGGTCGGTGCCGATGTTTCCAATGATGGCCCCGTCGGCATCTGGCATGAAACCTACGCGGCTTCACCAAATAGTTATGAAAACATTTACGTCAATATGCCCGCGTTTGGATTAGGCAAAGCCGGCAGCCTGCGAGCGGTGGCGGGCAACAAGCAGTCTGCGCGCGAGCGTTTGGGTAGCTAGGCGCATAGGTAAATGATGTCCTAACAACCGACGGGCATTAGCGAAGGGAGCTTAATCGACATGCAAACCCCAACCCGAACTTTACGAATTGCCCGCCCCGTTGCGGATCTTGAACGCGCCAAAGCCATGTACAGCGCGGGCTTGGATTTGCATGTCATCGGCCATTTCGAAGACCATGCGGGTTTTGACGGCGTGATGTTGGGGCGGGCGGATTTGCAATTTCATTTTGAATTTACGCATTGCCGCACACATCCAGTCACCCCCTCGCCAACGGTTGAAGATGTGACGGTGTTCTACACGCCCGACGAAAATGAGTGGCAGCTGGTTTGCACGCGCATGCTGGCTGCGGGCTTTCAGCAAGTCGCTTCGTTTAATCCATATTGGGACGTACATGGCCGGACGTTTGTTGACCTAGACGGTTATCGAACAGTGCTACAAAACGCGACATGGCGATACGTTGAACTTGATGAAAGCGTTTAAATTCTCAACGAAATTGATGCGCAAAATTATGCATGAATCCGCACGGCGAAATGGCCGGAACGCCGCTCTAGAACTCGTTTTTCGGATTTAAAGCGCATAATAAAAAGCACATAAAAAAGAACATCAATAAAATAATATAGATTGCAAACTATGCCAGCCATCTTTGAGAAGCTGAATCTTAAATCAGATAAATCAATTGTTATTCTCAATGCGCCAGAAAGCTTCGAGGCCGAACTTGCGCAGCTTTCTAACGTGAACATAGTTAGGGCGATTAGCAAAACAAAAACGATCACCTTCGCGTTGGCGTTTGTCAAAACCCAAACTGAGCTTGATGCGCTATCGGCAAGACTGGCCGACAAAGCAGAAGGTGATGCGCTGCTATGGTTCGCTTATCCGAAGAAAACTTCAACAAAATACCAATGCGAATTCAATCGCGATTCGGGTTGGGATGTCATTCGGCGAGCAGGCTTTGGCTCAGTGCGAATGGTGGCCATTGATGAGGATTGGTCTGCGCTAAGATTTCGGCGCGTTGAATTTATCAAATCCGTTAAGCGTGATTAGAGTGTGATTGAGGCGCGATATTCTGCACGCACAATCAGCATCGTGTTGCTCATCAATTTGGTCTGAAACAATTGGGAATCGACCGATTGATTATGCCCACAACGACCAACTCAAAGATCCGTCCTCATTATTTTGCGGCTTGCTTCAGCACCCCTTTGCCGAGCCATTGTCGCCATACAGCAATGCTGACTGCGCTGGACTTGGTTCCCGGGTAGTCCGCAAACACATCCTCCAGCACCTTGCTGTCGGTAATTCTGCTAAAGATTATTTCTGTCACTGGCCCGCTATCCAAGCTGTACCACGCGCCGATTGTGCCTTTGTCGATCAGCGATTGCAGGAACGCGTGATTTGCTTTCAGCTCTCCGTCGGTTGCGGGCGCGGCGCCCCGCATGATCTGAATAATCCGCACTTCTTCGACTCCGTCAGGATCGATGCCTTCGGTGGCGAGCTCGTTGTGTACCACTGTCCGCCTGGCGTTGAGTAGCATGTAGCCCTCCCGCACGTAATCATCGGGCTGAAAGTAATCAACGAGCACTTCCTTCGATGGCGCTCTCACGATCACGATACCGCGTTTAATTTTGCTTGGGTCTTGCATCGGTCCCGCGGCAAACAGTATTTTCTCGCCAAACAATCGCTTAAAATTTTCGATGTGACCAAGCTGCATTTTTCCGATCAGCGTTTTGTCATCGGGCGCTTTTTTGCCGGTTTCGAGAAAAATGAACCAGAAACCGTTGGGCTTTACCGCGGGATTCCCGGGCATGGCGGCGCATGCGCTGAACGCCAATAGGCAAATTGAAATGATGAGTCGCGTTGGGTTCACCTTATCTTCGCTCTATGTTTGTCACGATAAACCTACTGTCAATCAAAACCCTTATCAATGGCGGAAGAACTGCAATCGCACCAAAACAATTTAGCATACCTCGCTAGAGCAGTCGAAATTTACGTAACCCTTCGCCAACACCTCATCCGCAAAGCTGCGCCCGCCCGCGCTGACGAAAATTTCGCTGACAAGCGCATCCGGCTTGGCAAGGTTGAACGTTCACACTGAGCTTCCCTCGATATTTCGTCTGCCATCAGATTCGTTTTATGCTGCCAGCTTTTGCTGACATTGTTCACCTCTCCAGCGATCGAGATATTGGACCGGTGAGCAATAGCCCAGCGTTGAATGCTGACGGGTTTGATTAT
>JBBRAM010000024.1:0-49593 GCA_038206765.1 Burkholderiales bacterium
TCTGTCGCGGCATGAAGTACCCAGAAAGTGAGGCAAAACCTCGTTTTCTGCGCGTGAAAACGCAAAAAAGGGACTCGAAAATGTATCGGCAATCATTGAGCGTAATTTTTGCATCAAAATCCTGACTTAATCAGACCTTCCTTAGATGATTCAGTGACCAGAGCAAAGGAACTAAAGCCTCAACCCGCCATGAGGCGTTAATTTTTTGGCGCTGCGTCAGCTTTTCAATTTTTAGTAGACTGCTTTCCATTCTCGATAGATATGGCTCCAAATTATGCTTTGTTACCCAAGCTTGCGTTCCTAGCTTGCCTTGCGCGTGATTTATTACGGCGTATAAGGCAAGGCAACGATAGGCAACCTGAGCCGATGAACGAAAGCGCGGCCACAACTTGCCGTCGGCAAACGTACAGGTTGGAGTTAAAAGTGTTGCGGCGCTTGAAATCAAGAAAAGGCGGCGAGTCATTGCAAATGCTTTCATCAAATTTTAAGAATGATATATCCTCTAACAGAAATGAATACATTGCCAAAAAAGTCACTATTGAAATCGTCTCCGCATAGATTCAATTGAGTAGCTTTCCACCTCAAATAACAAAGGGAAACAAAATGGACAACAGAATGGTCACCACCGCGCTTGAGCTTCCCGGTTACAAGATTATTGAGAATCTCGGCGTTGTGCGCGGGTTGACAGTGCGCTCACGTTCGATTGTAGGGAATTTTTTTGGCGGTCTGCAAACATTGTTTGGCGGCAATATTTCTATATATTCTGAGCTATGCGAGCAGGCACGCTCTGAGGCGTTCGAGCTAATGTGCTTGCACGCGCGGCAGCGGCAGGCAGACGCTGTCATCGCCATGCACTACGACGCAACAGAGCTGATGCCTGGATTAACTGAAGTGTTGGCCTACGGTACTGCGGTGAAATTGCAGGCGACCAAATAAGGCACCGACAATTTGGTCGTTTCAATTGTAGCGCTACACAGCGCCACACGGCTTGCCTTTTCGGGCTGACCGCTGCATCATCAAAGCATGATTCGCGGACTCGCACTTTTGCTTATTTTCCAATCCCTTGGTGAAGTTCTCACGCGCACTATTCACGGCGTGATTCCGGGGCCAGTCATTGGCATGATGTTGCTATTTGTGTTTTTGGTTTGGCGTAAGCATATCGCGCCATCGATTGCGGTGGCAGCCGATAGCTTACTTTCGCACCTCGCGATTTTTTTTATTCCCGCCGCCGTTGGCGTAATGCTTTATCTTGGCACCCTGGTCGACGCCGGCGCAGCATGGCTGCTGGCAATTATATTCAGCACAGTGGGCGCGATCGCAGTGACGGCGCTCATCATGAAACAATTCGGGCCGCCAAACGCTAGCACTGGAGCGACTTCCCAGCCATCTTCAGAGCTAAATTCGCGGGACAATATACCTTGAACCCCGCCTCGCTCTTACCAATTGGCATGAATAACCTGGCTGAGATTTGGGTTTATCTGTCCGCCACGCCGTTATTTGGGCTAACGCTGACATTGATCGCTTATGTACTGGCCGATATGGCATACCAGCGTAGCAACCGCCATCCGCTCGCCAACCCAGTTTTAATCGCGGTAGCGACCATTATCGCCGTGCTGACGTTGACCAAAACCGATTACAAAACCTATTTCCAAGGCGCGCAGTTTGTGCATTTTTTGCTCGGTACAGCCACCGTTGCGCTGGCAATTCCGCTGGCACGTTTGTGGGCGGAACTGCGCACCCGAGCCATTCCGCTACTCATCGCCATGTTTGCGGGTAGCGCCACATCCGTTTTATTGGCGGTCGGCATCGCCAAGCTACTCAATGCGCCGCCGCTCATTGTGGCATCGCTAATACCAAAATCAGTGACCGCGCCGATTGCGATGGGGATCGCTGAACAAATTGGCGGCTCGCCCACACTCGCGGCAGTATTTACGGTCACTACAGGCATCATCGGCGCACTAGTTGCCACGCCACTGCTCAACTGGCTAGGCGTACGCGATTGGGCAGCGCGCGGGTTCGCGGTAGGTGTGGCGGCACATGGTATCGGCACGGCGCGCGCTTACTCGGTGCATCCCCGTGCAGGGGCGTATGCCAGCCTTGGCATGGGGTTGCACGCCTTATTTGGCGCGGTGGCGCTGCCGTGGGTGGCGAAGCTAATCATTTAAATTATTTTTAACGCATTCCCGCAATATTGTCAGAGGTGCTCCACAATGAAATTTGTAGCGTGTACTTTAGACGCCGTCAGATATAGTTTTGATCAACCAATGAAAGTTCTCCCGCATGACCTCACTCGGCGCCATCTCTCACAGTATCCAACTCGCCGTCGCACCTGTTTTTATGTTGACGGCCGTTGCCTCGTTGCTCGGCGCGTTGGCCACGCGGCTGGCGCGAATTATTGACCGTGCCCGCATCTTGGAAGAAAAGCTGGAATCTGAACAGGTGAAACACGAGCTTGAGGTTCATGCGGAACTCAACCGGCTGCGTGATCGCGGCCGGGTGGTCAATACCTCGATGATCTTGCTCACGCTATCCGCCGTCTGTATCGGCGCTACCGTGATGGCGCTGTTTTTGGTGGAGACCGTGTCACTCCGAACGAACTTAATTGTGCCGTGGACGTTCCTCGGCGGCGTGATCTGCTTTGTCTTAGCGCTTCTCGTGTTTTTGGTGGAGACACTGCTGGCGGCGCGCGCGTTGAATTTTGGCAGGCGCGGCCTCGTTAAACAAAAATAACGGCGGTTTGGAAACGCATAGGGCGCTTAGAGGGCGCGGGCAAGGAGCAGCTAAGGAGCAGCTAAGGAGCAGTCCATGCTAGATCGTGCCGCTAAAAAAACGGCATCAGCGTATTGGCACAAATCATTAAGGCCTGAACGTTTTAAGCAAACG
The DNA here is from genome assembly GCA_038206765.1 of Burkholderiales bacterium. GTDB lineage: Bacteria > Pseudomonadota > Gammaproteobacteria > Burkholderiales > Usitatibacteraceae > UKL13-2. The sequence goes on from JBBRAM010000024.1 coordinate 2,884, forward strand.
CCGTCCCGGTCGGCAGTATTTGCAACTGCGTTTTTCGTTCGGCCGCCCGCAGCGTGTTGCCCAGTAACATCGTAATCGTCATCGGACCAACCCCGCCCGGCACCGGCGTGATGTACGATGCGACCCCGCTTACCGAGGCAAAATCGACATCGCCGCACAATTTGTCGTCAGCCAACCGATTAATTCCCACGTCGATTATCACCGCACCGGGTTTGACCATATCGGCCTTCACCATATTCGCGCGGCCAACAGCGGCTACCAAGATATCTGCATCGCGCGTGAACTTGGCTAAATCTTGGGTTTTGGAGTGGCACACCGTGACGGTTGCCCCCGCTTTCAACATCAGCATTGCCTGCGGTTTACCGACAATATTCGAGCGGCCAATAATCACCACGTGCTTGCCTTCAACCGCGATTTTTTCAAATGCCAACATCTTCATTACGCCATAGGGTGTACAAGGCGGGAACGGGCTTTCATCAATCACTAAGGCGCCCATATTGGCATAGTGAAATCCGTCTACATCCTTGTCCGGATGGATCGCTTCAATCACCGCGCGATCATCAATATGCGCCGGCAACGGGAGTTGTACCAGCACGCCATGAATCGCGTGCATGGCGTTTAATTTTTCAACCCATGCAATTAACTCCGTTTGCGTTGTATCAGCAGGCAGCGCATGAATTTCTGAATGCATACCAATCGATTCGCAGGCTTTTGCTTTATTGCGCACATAAACCTCCGATGCCGGATCTGCGCCAACAATAATCACCGCCAAGCCGGGGCGCACATCGTATTGCGCCAAACGGGCGACGCGCTCTTTATACTCCCCGCGGAAGAATTCAGAAATTTTTTTACCATCAATAATTTTTGCCGTCATATTTTTAACAATTTCATTCGCAATTTAAGTTTTAATAAGTTCGTTTTCGGTAACGATTAAGTTCACCCGATGATCGTGTTCAGTTATCGGTACTGCATCCACTATTTGTATCGAGAATGCAGCCGAAACCCGCACGGATACTGGCGTTTGAGGCACTCTTCTAACATCCATCCGGGTGAAAAGTTGATCGTAAAACCCGCCGCCGTACCCCAAACGATTCCCCATCCGATCAAACGCCAAGCCGGGAACAAGGATAAAATCAATTTCTTCCCGTCCAGACTGCAGCTCGCATTGTGGCGCATCCGAACGCGGCTCACGGATACCCCAAACGCCGGCCGTTAAACCGCGCAAATCCGTCACCTGATGCAACACCAGCGAACGAGACGGTTTGTCCACACGCGGCAGTACCAGCCGCTTCCCGTCTCGTAACACCTGAGCAACAAAATTATCAGAAGCAAATTCTGCCCCCATGCTCATATAGGCCAGCACCGTTTTGGCCTCCCGATAACTTGGCAACGCAATCAGCCGCGCGGTGATCTGGGCGCTCAACGAGTCACGATCGCTGGCCGCGAGCGCATCTCGGCTGGCAAGCATGCGCGCACGAAGAGCACGCTTTTCATCAGCCAGCGAGTGAATTGAGTAGAGTCCTGAGGTGTTCACCCCGACATTATCGCCGATCAAGGCGTCATTTTCAGGACACCGCTTCTTGCTCTCGCTTACCTGTCACCACAATCCCTGCCGAGGCTGTTTATAGAGAGTGATAGTGCTCGGACAATTCGCGCCAAACATTTACATCAAAAAAGCGCGTTGCCAGTCCAGATGGCGAAGTCAACACGAACAATTCGCTTTGCCCCAGTTTGTCCTCCTGAAAGCCATATTCGACGGCTCTCCCGAGCCAAATCTGCGCCGCATTCTTGCTGGTAAATGCAATCATCCTGGGTCCATATTTCAACATTTTTTGTTCAAATGCGGCCAGGTCAAATGCATCATCTGGCAACTGCGCATCGGTACCCGAATGCACCTTGCATAAGTCGGTTAAACCGATCTTAAGATTCATTAATTCAGGATAGTTCTGCGGCGGGAAGCGATGCGGCGTGATGCCGACTGTGTGCAGCGTTGGCCAGAACCGATTGCCCGGTTTTGCGTAATACGCGATTGCCTTGGCCGATGCGTTGGAAGGCGCGGTGCCGCAAAACACCAGCTTGAGATCGGGCGCTAACAGGTCGGGAACGAGGTAGGATGAGTTCGTCAAATTTGGAGCGTGTGGCAAATTATTATTCCAAGTGTAGCGCTAACATCAACATTCACACCAACATTAAATAATGCCCCAAACCCCAGTATCCATGCGGTTTTTAGCCGTATTGATTGGGCTAAAATTCCACAAATTTTCCGCCTATTTTTCAAACTGCTGCTTGACCTGCTCCAGCGCCGAAAGATCCTCAATCGTCGTCAAATCGCCCGGATCGCGGCCTTCGCAAATCGCTTGGATCGAACGCCGCAATAGCTTGCCCGAACGCGTCTTGGGCAGCATGGTGACGAAGTAAACATGGGCAGGCCGCCCAATCGCACCGAGTTCATGGTCGACAGTGGCCATGACTTCTTTTTCATGCAGCGCGGCGAGTTCAGGCGTGGCGGTTTTAGCGATGTCTTTGACGACTGCAAACGCTATCGGCACTTGGCCTTTCAGCGCGTCGGCCACACCTACGACGGCGACTTCGGCGATGTTGTGATGCGCTTGAATCGCTTCTTCAATCTCCCGCGTGCCGAGCCTGTGGCCCGCGACATTAATCACATCATCGGTGCGCCCCATGATGAAATAGTAGCCGTCCTCATCGCATGTTGCCCAATCAAAGGTGGTGTAGACCTGCTCGTCTTTGAAGCTGGAAAAATAAGTTTTGACGAAGCGGGCATCGTCGCCCCAGATGGTGCTCATGCAGCCCGGTGGCAACGGCGGTTGGATGCACAGCACCCCTTTTTCGTTCGCGGCAACGGCCGCCCCGGTTTCTTCATGTTTCAATTTCATACGATAGCCATAGCTCGCAAAACTAGGCGAGCCACATTTGCGCGGCGTGACCTCGATCCCCGGCTCCGCAGACAAAATCGGCCAGCCACTTTCGGTCTGCCAATAGTTGTCGATGACCTTGACGTTGATGCCCTTCTCGATCCAATCGCTGGTTGGCTGGTCAAGCGGTTCACCGGCCAAGAATAAATAGCGGAGGCTGGATGTGTCGTATTTAGTCAGAAAGGCAGGGTCTTGTTTTTTCAACACCCTCACCGCTGTTGGGGACGAAAACATGACGGAAACTTTGTAGTCCTCAACGATTTTCCACCAAATGCCCGCGTCGGGCCGAACCGGCAACCCGTCGTACATGATGGTGGTTGAGCCGTTAATCAGCGGACCGTAAATGATATAGGAATGCCCCACCACCCAGCCGATATCTGACGTACAAAAAAACGTCTCCGCAGACGGACGCGACGCGCCTGATTTCATATCAAAAATATGTGGCATCGAGGCTGCCAACGCCACTGCATAGCCCCCGGTATCGCGTTGCACCCCTTTCGGTTTGCCGGTCGTGCCGCTGGTGTATAAAATATAGCTCGGGTGGCTGGATTCAACCCATTCGCAAGGCACCACCTCGCCGTGATGTCGATGGCAAAGCGCCACGTAATCCATGTCCCGGCCAGGCGTGTACTGAATATTTTTGTCCAAACCACGGTTCACAATCACGACATGCTTGGGCGGATGCTCGGCCAGTTGAATGGATTCGTCCGCCAGCGGTTTTAGCGGAATGATCCTACCCATGCGCGAGCCGGCGTCCGCCGTAATCATTATTTTTGGTTTGGCGTCATCAATGCGTGCGGCCAACGATGCCGCCGCGAAGCCGCCGAACACCACGGAATGAATCGCGCCGATTCTGACCGTCGCCAACATTGCAAATACGGCCTCGGGAATCATCGGCATGTAAATCAACACACGATCGCCTTTACCCACGCCGAGCGATTTTAAAATTGCCGCGAAACGATTTACTTCATCGAATAATTGCCGGTAGGTGAAGCTGCGCTGCGCTTCGACTTCAGATGAAATCCAGATTAAAGCGTTTTGATCTGCTCGGTGAGCGAGGTGGCGATCAATCGCGTTGTAGCAAAGATTCGTCTCGCCGGCAACAAACCATTTCGCAAACGGTGGATTGGAAAAATCGCAAACCTGCCTGAACGGTTTTACCCAATCGATCCGGGCGGCCTCACGGGTCCAAAATGCGTCAGGCTCACTGACGGAGTGCTGATAAAACCGTTGGTATGAGTGTTGTTGCGACATAAACTTTTCGGACGATGCCGCCGTGGATTAAATCGTTTTAAAACAACACTTGCTGAATCGCACCCAACAACGCTGACGATTTGGCAGGCTTGGTAAGGTAACCGTTCGCGCCAAGCTTCAAGCCTTTCAAAATATCGTCCAAGGCCCCCAAGCTTGTCAACATCAGCACCGGTAAATCGGCTAATTTAGGCTGGCTACGAATGCGGTTGAGAATATCAAAACCGTTGGCATCGGGCATGAGAACATCCAATATCACCAGATCTGGCGATGCTTTCATGCCAGCCAAAATCTGCGTACGATTCGCAGCGTGGAGCACGCGGAAATCGTTCGCGTGCAAAATCCGCGTTAAAAGCGCTGCGGTGACTTCATCATCTTCGACGACCAATACCAACGGCGGCGCCGACATCGGCGAACGTTTCGGCGCGGCTTCATTGATTCGCACAAAATAGCCGTTGCTGGTTAACTTAGATTCACCAATGACAGCTTCGTCGGTTAACTCAATTTGCTGTTGCGGCGTGGGGACGGGTTCGGGCACCTCAATTTTTGGATCAAGGATTTTGGTGAAATCCAAATCAAACGGATCGTCAGCGTCGTTTTGTACAGAAGCCATATTTCAGGTGTTCAATCGATTGGAAAATGTGTTTAACAAGAAACCGTCGCGAAAACTCGTTCCACGGACGCGTAGTTTACACCAGTGAATTTATCCATACCGTTTCCACGATGACCAACCTGGCTTCATTTTGTAACTTTTTTGACAAACACCACCAGAACACTTGCTCTGCGTTGTCTTTGCCTGCGCATCTAGGCGTTGACATCCACCACTAAACGCCCGCGAATATTTCCCGCCAGTACATCAACTGACTTATAAATGGCCTCGTTAAGCGAAATGACGGTAGACATCGCATCAAGCTTGGTGCGATCCACATCTGTTGCGAGCCGCGCCCAAGCTTCTTCGCGCACGGCCAGCGGCTGATAAACGCTATCAACCCCTGCCAACACCACGCCACGCAAGATAAAGGGCATCACCGTCGCCGGGAAATCAGCGCCCTGCGCCAAGCCACAAGCCGCCACCACACCGCGATATTTGGTCTGCGCGCAGGCATTTGCTAACGTGTTTGAACCCACTGAATCGACCACGCCCGCCCAGCGTTCTTTTTGCAGCGGCTTGCCCACTGCGGAAAGCGCGGCACGGTCGATCACGCCTTTAGCGCCGAGCGATTTTAAATATTCCGCCTCGTGCATTTTCCCGGTCGATGCCACCACCTCATAGCCCCAAGATGACAATATTGATATTGTCACGCTGCCCACGCCGCCCGATGCGCCAGTGACTAAAATTTCACCCTGACCTCGTTTAACGCCATGGGTCTCTAGTGCCAAACAACAAAGCATCGCCGTGTAGCCCGCAGTGCCAATCGCCATCGCCTGCTTGGTGGTGAAACTTTCCGGCAATCTGACCAGCCAATCGCCCTTCAGTTTCGCCCGTTGCGCCAAACAACCCCAATGGTTTTCGCCGACAGCAAAGCCGTTCAAAATCACCTTGTCGCCTGTTTTCCATTTCGGATGATGACTGCTTTCAACGACCCCGCACCCGTCAATCCCCGCGACCAGCGGCCATTTCCGGACGATTGGCGATTTATTGGTAATGGCTAAAGCGTCTTTGTAATTGATGGTGGAATAATCGATACGAACAACAACATCGCCATCTTCGGGCAGTTGGGCGTCATCGATGTCGGCGACACTGGCGGTGAAATTATTAACCGTGCCCGTTTCGGTTTTGTTAAGCAACAGTGCTTTGAAGGTAGTCATAAAATCTCTGAATGTTTAAGCCGCTTGTTAACGAGCTTGCAATACAGCGGGGTTTGCCGCCGATGCATGCTTGCGTGAAAAATATTCGCGCGATTGCATTTCGCGCAGCCGTGATGCGGTGCGGCCGAATTCGGCCGAAACTGCCAAACCCGCCATGCTTGCAGCATCGCCGCCGGATTTATTGGCCGCTGCTTTGCTCCTATTCGCCACACGGTCATCGATCACCAGTAATTCCGGTTCGGCCTCGGCGCTGCAAATCAGCTTCACACGCTGATCGTAAAACACATCGACCAACCACGTAAACCGGCGCACCACATCGGCGCGATTTTTGGCATGGAGTTGTGGAATGCCGGAAATTAATACGGTATGGTATTGCCCTGCAATCGCCAAATAGTCGATTTGCGAGTGCGGCTTGACGCACAGTTCATCGAAGTCAAACCACACCACACCCTTCGCGCGACGCCGGAACGCGATCTCGTGGCCGTTAATCATCATCGTCCCGTTTGCCGTATAGCTCGCGCGCGACATAGCCTCGAAAGCCCGCGCCAGTGCTTGTTCTCCAGCCAGTGACAGCGGTGTGTGATAAACCGGAATCGATTCTAAAATACGTCGGCGGTGATCGCGGCTGCCGCCAATTTCAACCACTTCCAGTTCGCGTTTTAAAATTTCAATCGCGGGTAAAAACCGCGCACGTTGCAAACCATTCGGATACAAATCATCGGGCGGATAGTTTGATGTCATCACCAACACCACGCCTTTGTCGGTCAGCAATTCGAGCAAACGGCCAAGAATCATCGCGTCTGCAATATCGCTGATATGAAATTCATCGAAGCACAGCAGCCGTAATTGCCGCGCGATTTTATCCGAGATGGCATCCAGCGGATCTTCTTCGCCACCATGCGCTTGCAGCTCGGCGTGCAGCTCGCGCATGAAGGCATGGAAGTGAACACGGCGCTTGCGTTTGAGCGTGCAGACGTTATAAAACGCATCCATCATCAGCGATTTCCCGCGCCCTACCGAGCCCCAAATATACAAACCGCGCGGTGGTTTTTTACCACCACCAAAGTTCGTCACCAGCCGGTTGACCGGCCCTTGGCGATACTGCCTGTACTTTTCCAAATCGCCGTGCAAGCGTTCGAGATGCTGCAACACCGCCAGCTGCGCCGGGTCCGATTCGAAGTCCGATGCCTGCGAGAATTTCCAATACCATTCGAGCGGGTTCGATGCTTCAATCAGTTCAGCATCGTTGGTTTCGCCGGAGATGTTGGGGAGGGGTTTGGTGGGCATTTTCTATTGTTGAAATGGCTGAAACGCTAAGACTGAAGCAGGTTTTGGGACTTTTTTGTTGGAAATGGCCGTGGATAATAGAGTTTTGTTTTATATGGGGTCAATGTCCCGAGACCAGCCCGTAGGCGAAGCGCATTGCACCATTCACCCTAAAACATCTGGTGCAATGCCCGATGGTTATTACACGCTACGGCTGATTTTTAAGGTTATAGGTTCATCTGACACGATTTGATAGTTGCGGTCGCCTAAAAAATAATGATTTCCAACTGTTCGCATTGTGTATAAATTCGATCGCTTAGGTGGTTTGCAAAACCCATTTTGATGCTCGATCAAGAACGCTTCACATTGAATAGAAAAATCTGGCCAAGCAATTTTGATATCTTTATGCTGATGCGGGATCCACACTACATTTTTAACTATGCGTGCTGCAAGAGGTAATACAAGGCTAGATGGATCAGTATCTCCGCACTCAACAATATTAATGTCGCCATAAACATCGGCAACTTTAATTTGACACCCTTGAGTAGAATAAAGCTCGCCGCGAGGAAGTATTACGCCCTGCCCTACTATTTCAATATTTCCCTCAGCTGCAAGGGCAGGCTCTAGCTGGTCTGGGTATGCGATACGGGATTCATAGAAATAACTGTTGCTGGCTTGTTCAAAGCAATCGCCGAGGCACCACTTGAGACCAAACCACTTCAAATAGCTGTGCTGCAAACTTTCATTTTTTTTAAATGCTTGCGTATATTTTTCTACCGACTTTATTTCTGTGCTCAATGGCGGACGCGCTGATGGAATCTGTATTGCCGTAACTTTCGATGGGAATCTAGGGTACAAAATACTCAAGCGTTGCTCTAGCTCTAGTGCGCTTAAACTCCCTTTCATTTTAATCACTGATGTTGCTCTAGGCATAGCTAAACTCCATGAACCACCTTGCTAAACAGATCGTAGCGAAGCGTTCAAAAGAGAATGCCTTTGATCGCATTTCAAAGTAAGCGTTACCAGAAAAACCCTGGAGTCCGCTTCGCTCCGTCCGGGCTACAGGTTCACGTTAACCTACAAAATCTCTCCACACCCGTTCGCCTATCTCAGTCGAAACGCCTCGCCAGCCCTAGAGTTTGGCCATTCGCGTCACTTCACCCTACATATTCAACGTCCGCTTATCCACCGCCAGCGCCGCTTCGCGCACCGCTTCAGACAGCGTAGGATGGCCGTGAACGATTCGGGCAATGTCCTCACTTGCCGCTTTGAATTCCATCGCCACCACCAGCTCTTGGATGAGTTCTGAGGCATGGGCGTGGATGATGTGGGCGCCTAAAATCCGGTCGGTTTTGGCATCGGCAATAATTTTCACGAATCCACCGGGCGCGCCCTGCCCTAAGGCTCTTCCATTGGCAGCGAACGGGAATTGGCCGGATTTGGTTTCAATGCCTTCCGCTTTTAACTGCTGTTCGTTTTTGCCAACCCACGCGATTTCGGGGCAGGTGTAGATAATCCACGGGATGGTATTGAAATCGATATGCGGTTTCTGTCCCGCGATAAATTCGGCAACCGCGACCCCTTCGTCCTCGGCTTTGTGGGCGAGCATCGGGCCGCGCACGACGTCACCAATGGCAAATACATTCGGCACGTTGGTTTGGCAATGGTCATCGACTTCGACCATGCCGCGATCGGTTATTTTGAGGCCGATATTTTCACCACCCAAATTATCGGTGTTCGGGATGCGGCCAACGGAGATAATCAATTTATCGCATTCGAGCTTTTGCGCTAACCCTTTGTCGTCGGTGTATTCAACAGTGATGCCGGTTTTTTTCTGCGTGACTTTGCCGATCTTCACGCCCAGCTTGATATTCATGTTTTGCTCTTTGGTGAAGACTTTCCACGCTTCTTTTTGGATCGCTTCATCGGTCGCGCCGAGGAATGTGGGCATCGCTTCCAACACCGTGATTTCCGCACCAAGCCTGCGCCACACACTACCGAGCTCCAAGCCGACGACCCCCGCGCCGATCACGCCTAGACGCTTCGGCACTGCACCGAGCATCAGCGCACCTTCGTTATCGCAAATATTGATGTTATCAACCGCCACATCTGGCAGATGGCGCGCTTTGGAGCCGGTGGCGATAATGACGTTTTTGGCTTCTACTATTTCTTTGGCATCGCCATTGGTGATTTCAATGGTCACCAGTTCGGCTTTGGAAACGAACCGTCCAAAGCCCTTTAGCCATGTCACTTTGTTTTTGCGGAATAGAAACTCGATCCCTTTGGTCATCTTGCCAACGATCGTGTCTTTACGGGCTTGCATTTTGGTGACATCCATTTTAGCGCCGCCAACCGAGATACCGTGGTCGCCAAAGTCATGTTCCAGACGCTCGAAATTCTCGCTTGATTCAAGCAGTGCTTTGGAGGGAATGCAGCCAACGTTTAGGCAGGTTCCGCCGAGCGCCATCTCGCCTTTCGGGTTTTTCCAACCCTCAATACAGGCCACACTAAAGCCAAGCTGGGCGGCACGGATCGCCGCAATATAACCGCCGGGGCCGGCGCCGATAACCACGACATCAAATTGTTTGCTCATGATGAGATTCGCTTATGGAAAAAATTAGGAAAGCCAAATTCGGGAAACATGCACACCGAGTGCGGCACAAAAACCGGCGATTAGTGGGGACGTTCCCTTCAACAAAAACGGCGGATTTTTAACGAGCTGAGTGATCCAGAGCGTCAACGCCACCGCAACACCAACGCCTAATACCACCGCGAAATGTTGGCTAATGTAGTGCCCTAAAAATTTAGCGAAAAATACCGTTAAAAAGCCAGTCAGCAACGCACCAACAATAAAGAAAAAAAACTGTACCAACAACCGGTGGAGCTTAAATTTCGTTTTTGCCATGTTAGTGATTTAATTTTTCATCAGAACTTAGCAGGTCGGGCAAATATATTTTTTGCCCAACATCGATGGTTAGGGAACGGAAATCAATGCTTCTAAAACCAATGTTGGGAAGCTGACTCCTGCCCAGCCTACGAATTGCGCCTCCGAGCATTAAATATCCAACAACAGCCGCGCCGGGTCTTCCAATGCTTCTTTCATCGCCACTAACGCCAACACCGCTTCGCGACCGTCAATAATGCGATGGTCGTAGCTCATCGCTAAATAATTCATCGGGCGAATCACGATTTGCCCGTTCTCCACCACGGCGCGGTCTTTGGTGGCATGCACACCCAAGATGGCTGATTGCGGCGGGTTGATGATCGGCGTTGATAACATCGAACCGAATACACCGCCGTTGGAAATCGAGAAGGTACCGCCAGTTAAATCTTCAATCGTCATCTTGCCGTCTTTGGCTTTTTGGCCAAATGCGGCGATTTGCTTTTCAATGCCCGCAATTGACATTTGATCGGCATCTCGTAGCACTGGCACGACTAAGCCGCGCTCGGTGCCCACCGCAATACCGATGTCGTAATAGCCGTGGTAGACGATATCGTTGCCGTCGACCGAGGCATTCACAATCGGATATTTTTTCAGAGCATGGACGGCTGCTTTAACGAAAAAGCTCATGAAGCCTAATTTAACGCCATGTTCTTTTTCAAACTTGTCTTTGTAAGTGTTGCGCAGGTTAATCACCGGCGCCATGTTGACCTCGTTAAACGTCGTCAAGATGGCAGCCGTCGATTGTGATTGCACTAAGCGCTCGGCGATGCGGGCACGCAGGCGCGACATTGGCACGCGTTGCTCGCTGCGATCACCTTGTGGAATTACCACGAATGGGGCGGCGGGCTTGGCAGCGGCAGGTGCGGCTGAAGGCGCTGAACCACCAGCCACCTTATTGACGACGTCTTCTTTGGTCACACGACCACCGCGACCAGTTCCCGCCACATCTGAAATGTTATTTTCCGCAGCAATTTTTGCCGCAGCAGGGCTCATCACTGCGCTCGATGTCGCGGCAACGGGTACCGCCGCTTTTGCTGGCGCAGCGGCGGGAGCGGGGGCGGAAGCTGCCGCAGGAGCCGCGCCAGCGCTAGCCTTTGCTTCAGTATCAATTACCGCAATCACCTCAGCAGCAATGACGGTTGAACCATCACCACGTGCAATGCTGATCAACACACCGTCCGCCGGCGCAGGTAATTCCATCACCACTTTATCGGTTTCGATATCGATCAAATTTTCATCGCGCTTGACGGCTTCTCCGATTTTTTTATGCCATGCAACCAACGTTGCTTCGGAAATTGATTCAGACAATACGGGAACTTTGACTTCGATTTTCATGATGATCCTTTTATCTTTAAATTTTTGGCTTTTTGTTTTTTGCTTTTTGCTTTTTGCTTTTTGCTTTTTGCTTTTCGTTTTTAACTTCTAGCAACCAACAGCTGGGTGCTTCAATTCTAAACCGATGACGAAGCTGGCAATTGGACTGGCTACAATCAGCGGAATTTACTTTTCTTCCATCACCACATCCAACGACAACGCGACATTCACCAACTGTTTTTGCTGCTCGGTATGCTTCGCCAAGTAGCCGACCGCTGGCGAAGCTGACGAGGCACGCAGCGCGTAGGATAGCTTCTGCGTGTCCTTTAACGGACGCTGCAAATAATGCTGGATGCGATGCCACGCGCCTTGATTCTTCGGCTCTTCCTGCGTCCAGACAACAGATTTTGCGTTGGGATAAAGTGCGATTTGTGCGGCATATTCTTCATGTGGGAATGGATACAACTGCTCAACGCGGATGATCGCGATGTCGTCGATTTCACGCTTTTGGCGCTCGGCCAGCAGATCAAAATAAACTTTGCCGGAACACAGCACGACGCGTTTTACTTTCTTGGCGGTCATTTTCTCCGCCTCACCCATCACCACTTCAAATTTGCCGTTCGCCAATTCCTCCATCGATGACGACGATTCCTTCTTGCGCAGCAATGACTTCGGCATCATGACGATCAACGGCTTGCGCATTTTACGAATCGCTTGGCGACGGATCATGTGGAACAATTGTGCGGGGGTTGACGGCACCACGACTTGCATATTGTGTTCGGCACATAGCTGCAAATAGCGCTCTAAACGCGCCGATGAGTGTTCGGGGCCCTGGCCTTCGTAACCATGCGGGAGGAACATCGAGAGGCCGCACAAACGCCCCCATTTTGCTTCGCCCGATGAGATGAATTGATCAATAACCACCTGCGCGCCGTTGGCGAAATCGCCAAATTGCGCCTCCCAAATGACCATCTCGAACGGTTGCGCGGTGGAATAACCGTATTCAAATCCCAGCACCGCCTCTTCGGACAACAACGAATCAATCACGACAAAATTCGCCTGTTTTTCCTGAATATTTTGCAACGGAATATAGATGCCCGAATCCCATTTTTCACGGTTCTGATCGTGCATCACGGCGTGTCGATGGGCGAAGGTGCCGCGTCCGCAATCTTGTCCGCTCATTCGCACCGGAAAATTGGTCGCAACTAAGCTGGCGTAAGCCAAATTTTCGGCCATACCCCAATCAAGCGGTTGTTCGCCACGCCCCATTTTGCGGCGAGCTTCCAACAATTTTTCGACCGACATATGACATTTAAAATCAGAAGGGATTTGCGTCAGGCGCTCAGCGTAAAACTTGAGCTTTTCCATCGGCACGGTAGTGTCTGCCGGTTCGCGCCAATCCCTGCCCAAATACGGCGCCCAATCGACCGCAAGCGGCGGTTTGATGCCATACAAAATTTTGGTATTGGTGCTCTTGCCTGCATCCAGACGTGCGCGGATGTTCGTGACGAGATCATCGCCGTAAGTTGGGCCAACCGTACCCTCAGCAGCCAGTCGATCCGCGTAGAGCTTGCGCGTGCCGGGATGCTGTGCAATCTTTTTATACATCAATGGTTGGGTGACAAACGGCTCGTCTTGCTCATTGTGGCCAAGTTTACGGAAGCACACCAAGTCAATGACCACATCTTTATGAAATTTCATGCGATACGCTAATGCGATACGGCCGATCATTAACACCGATTCGGGGTCATCTGCATTCACGTGAAACACAGGTGCTTCGATCATCTTGGCGATGTCGGTGCAATAAAGCGATGAGCGGGTATCGCGAGTGTCGGACGTGGTAAAGCCAACCTGATTGTTGATGACAATATGCACCGTGCCGCCAGTTTTAAAGCCACGGGTTTGCGAGAGTGCCATGGTTTCCATAATCACGCCCTGCCCTGCAAAAGCGGCATCGCCATGGATCAATATCGGAATGACTTCATTGCCTTCTACATCATGGCGGCGATGCTGGCGGGCGCGGACGGAGCCTTCAACGACTGGATTCACGATTTCCAAATGCGACGGATTAAAAGCTAGCGTTAAATGCACGCCGCCGCCTTTGGTTTGGATGTCTGATGAAAATCCTTGGTGATATTTAACGTCGCCCGATCCTAACTCATGCGCATGCTTGCCCTCAAATTCACTAAACAAATCGGCGGGTAACTTACCCAAGCTATTGACCAACACATTTAAGCGGCCACGATGCGCCATGCCAAGCACGACTTCTTTAGTGCCACGTTCACCCGCGTTTTGGATGATGTCGTCCAACAACGGAATGACTGACTCGCCGCCCTCAAGCGAGAACCGTTTTTGACCAACATAGCGGGTATGCAAATATTTTTCGAGCGTTTCGGATGCGCTTAATCGCTCTAACAAAAATTGCTTTTCCTCGGTTGTTAATTTGGGCTGCGATTGTACCGATTCGAGCTGACCTTGAATCCAACGCTTTTGCTCGGTCACCGAGATGTACATGTACTCGACACCAACATAACTACAATAGGTTCGTTTAACCGCTGCGACGATGTCACGCAACTTCGCTTTTTCGGCGCTCCCCGCAATGCCGCCTTGCCATGAACCGAACGCAAATTCAGTTTCCATGTCTGCATCTGTTAGGCCGTAGTAGCTCAACTCGAGCTCGGGAACCGGCAAACGCTCGCTACGCTTCAATGGATCGAGCGAGGAATGGCGCGACCCCAATACTCGGTGGGCGCGAATAAATTGCAACACCTTGAATGATTTTTTTTCGTCTGCACTTTGGTTGCCTGGATTGCCACCACTGCCACCGACATTCACATAAGCAATACGCCCGCCGCCGAGCTTGGCGCGTTCTGCGAAGGCTTCTATCACCGGCGTATGCGCGACATCTTTGACGGTGCTGCCTGCGACGTTCGGCAGGCCGTCAAACTGTGTCCGCCACGCTTCGGAGACTGACGCCGGATCAAGCAAATATTGCTCGTACAGCTCTTCAATGTACGGTGCGTTGGCACCAAAAAACAGGGATGATTGGGTGAGTTCGCGCATCATGATCAAGGCCTCGGTTTGCGATACAGCTTAAATAATTTCAGCAACTAAAACAGCGTTATAGTTTAAAAGTCGTTTACTGGCGTGCCTTTCGAGGCATTTATGCTTACACCTGTTCGGGTGTCTCCATCGAAAGCGGCGCGCCAGAACTAGGGTTTACAACTTGCTTTTATCAATATCCCGGCGTGCCGCGCCGACATACAACTGGCGCGGACGGCCAATTTTGTATTCAGGATCGGCGATCATTTCGTTCAACTGCGCAATCCAGCCGACAGTGCGTGCGAGGGCAAAAATCGCGGTAAACAACGGCACCGGAATACCAATCGCTTTTTGCACAATGCCCGAGTAAAAATCGACGTTCGGATACAGCTTCCGGCTGACAAAATAATCATCCTCGAGCGCAATTTTTTCCAGCGCCATCGCGAGCTTGAATAACGGATCGTCTTGCAGGCCTAGTTCGTTCAAGACCTCGTAACATGTCTCGCGCATCAGCTTGGCACGCGGATCGTAGTTTTTGTAAACACGATGACCAAAACCCATTAGGCGAACGTTAGAGTCTTTGTCTTTTACCTTGGCAATAAATTCGCCAATCTTCGGCAAACCGCCGTCACGCTGAATGTCGTAGAGCATATTGAGCGCCGCTTCATTCGCACCACCGTGCGCGGGCCCCCACAGGCAAGCCACACCTGCGGCAATGGCTGCGAACGGGTTGGTGCCGCTCGATGCGCAGAGGCGCACCGTAGAAGTGGAAGCGTTTTGCTCGTGATCGGCGTGCAGGATAAAGATGCGATCCAACGCGCGCGTCAATACATCGTTCACCTTGTAATTTTCAGCCGGTACCGCAAACATCATTTGCGTGAAATTGGCGGTATAGCTCAAATCGTTACGCGGATAGACCAACGGCTGGCCGACGGTGTATTTGTAGGCCATCGCAGTCAATGTCGGCAGCTTGGCGATTAAGCGAATCGCTGAAATATCGCGCTGTTTTTCATCGTGCAAGTTCATCGAATCGGGGTAAAACGACGACATCGCACCGACCAAGCCCGTCATTACCGACATCGGATGTGCGTCGCGACGGAACCCGCGCAAGAAGAACTGCATCTGCTCATGCACCATAGTGTGATTTGTCACGCGGCTCACGAAATCTTTGCGCTGTTCAGGGTTCGGTAAGTCACCGTACAACAGCAAATGGCACACCTGCATGAAATCACATTGCGTAGCCAGTTGCTCAATTGGGTAGCCGCGATACAGTAATTCGCCTTTGTCGCCATCAATAAAAGTGATGTTGGAATTGCACGATGCGGTGGACATAAAACCGGGATCATAGGTGAACATGCCGGTCTGCGCATAGAGCTTACGGATATCGATCACGTCAGGGCCGTGTGTGCCACCGTATGTCGGCAGCTCAATGATTTTGCCATCGGGTAGCGTCAGTATTGCTTTGCCTTTTGCGTCCATGCGTGCTCTCCAAAAAAGTTCGACCGCTAAATTTTTTCTAAAACGGGTTGTGGCTATATTTGTGGCGACGCATCAAGAATTCGCTTCACCATTGCCGCCATTGCCGCCCCCGACTCCACCCCAAGGCCCGCATCTGGACTGGACTTTCGACCCATCAGCAAATCCAACAAATCGTTATCGCCCAACTGCAACAGCGCGTCCAATGTGTCTAATTCTTTACTACTCAGATTAGTCAATTCTGCTTGCAAAAACTTACTCAGCAATAGATCATTTTCCAACAATCCCCGCCGCGCTTTCCAGCGGAGTCTGTCCAAGCGGCGGTCATCGTCCGGCACGGCGCTCACGTCAGGCTGGCCATATTAGAAAACGGGCCGAGCAACACTTTAAACAATTTAAACACCGCGTTTCACCATCATTTCCTTGATTTTACCAATCGCAAGCGAAGGGTTTAACCCTTTCGGGCACACATCAACGCAATTCATGATGGTATGGCAACGGAACAATCGGTACGGGTCTTCTAGGTTGTCAAGCCGCTCGTTGGTAGCTTGATCACGCGTATCAGCGATGAAACGATACGCCGCCAACAAACCTGCAGGGCCGACAAATTTATCGGGGTTCCACCAAAATGACGGGCAAGCGGTCGAGCAGCAGGCGCAAAGTATGCACTCGTATAAGCCATCTAATTCGAGGCGATCCGTCGGGCTTTGCAGGCGCTCGGTTTCGGGCGGTGTATCGTGGTTAATCACGAACGGTTTGATCGAATGATATTGCTTAAAAAACTGCGTCATATCGACGATCAAATCGCGAATAATTGGCAAGCCAGGTAAAGGCTTCAAGACAACCGGCTCTTTTAAATCTGATATTTTGGTAACGCAGGCTAAACCATTTTTGCCGTTAATATTCATGGCATCAGAGCCACAGACGCCCTCGCGGCAGGAACGGCGCAGCGCTAATGTGTCGTCAACAGATTTAATACGAATGAGCGCATCAAGCAGCATGCGATCAGATGGTTCGAGAGCGATATCGTATTCCTTGAAATACGGCTTCTGGTCTTGGTCCGGATCGTAGCGATAAATTTTGAATTTCATTATGTTCTCTCAAGTACGGGAGGGGCGAAGTGTAATAAGACAAACTCTAGGCGCGATGGGAAACAAGCGAAAACCTTACCCTCACAGCGCCGTAGGCGGCTCAGCCCCTCACCAAAAATTAATACGTCCGCGCTTTCGGCGCAAAAGATTCAACCGTCAGCGGGTTCAAATTCACCGGCTTGTATTCGATTTTGTCGGTGCCTTTGTACCAAAGCGAATGCTTCAACCAGTTCGCGTCATCACGACCATTCACAAAGCCGGGGCGATCATGGAAATCAGCACGATCATGGGCGCCACGGGTTTCTTTACGGTTCTCAGCCGACACCATGGTCGATACTGCAACTTCGATCAGATTTTGCAATTCCAGCGCCTCAATCCGCGCGGTGTTAAAGACTTTGCTTTTGTCTTTAATCATCAAATTTTCAGCACGAGCCGCGACCTCTTTAATCTTGGTCACACCGGACACCAGCATATCGGGGAAGCGGAACACACCGCAGTGGGCCTGCATGGTTTGGCGCATGGCGTCACCGACTTCATGAACGCTCTCACCGTTGGTCTGATTCTCTAATTTAGCCAACCGCGCGAGCGAAGCCTGCCCGGCGTCAGCCGGTAGCTCTTTATGCTCGGGGTTTTGTTTTATGAATTCGATCATTGAATCACCGGCCGATTTACCCATCACCAGCAAGTCAGTCAGCGAGTTCGTGCCGAGACGGTTCGCGCCGTGAATCGACGCGCAACCGACCTCACCCGCCGCATAGAAACCGGGAACCACCGCATTCGGATTTCCGTCTTTCGGCACGACCACCTCACCGCGATAATTGGTCGGAATGCCGCCCATTTGATAGTGACAAGTTGGCACCACCGGGATCGGTTCTTTGATCGGATCGACGTTCGCAAATTTAACCGCGATTTCACGGATACCGGGCAAGCGTTTGTTGATGACCTCGGGGCCCAAATGGTCGAGCTTTAACAAAATATAATCTTTGTTGGGGCCAGCACCACGCCCTTCTTTGATCTCGGTGGCCATGGCCCGCGAGACCACATCGCGCGAGGCTAAATCTTTCATGGTCGGTGCATAACGTTCCATGAAGCGTTCGCCATTACCGTTCAACAAAATACCGCCTTCGCCACGAACGCCTTCGGTGATGAGTACGCCTGCGCCCGCCACGCCAGTTGGGTGGAATTGCCAGAATTCCATGTCTTCCAGCGGGATGCCCGCGCGTGCCGCCATGCCCAAGCCGTCGCCGGTATTGATGAACGCGTTGGTGGAGGAGGCATAAATACGCCCTGCGCCGCCGGTTGCGAAAACGGTCGCCTTGGCTTGGAAAATCATCGTTTCGCCGGTCTCCATTTCCATCGCGGTCACACCCAAGACATCGCCTGCCTCGTTGCGAATCATGTCTAGCGCCATCCATTCGACAAAAAACTGGGTATTGGCAAACACGTTGCGTTGATACAGCGTGTGCAGCATCGCATGGCCGGTGCGATCAGCAGCACAGCACGAACGCTGGACTGGCTTCTCACCAAAATTTTGCGAGTGGCCGCCGAACGGGCGTTGATAAATCGTGCCGTTTTCGTTGCGGTCAAAGGGCATGCCGAAATGCTCTAATTCGCGCACCGCTTCCGGCGCTTTTTTGCACATAAATTCAATCGCATCTTGGTCACCGAGCCAGTCGGATCCTTTGATCGTGTCATACATATGCCAGTGCCAATTATCCTCACCCATATTGCCGAGCGATGCACCAACACCGCCCTGCGCGGCCACGGTGTGTGAGCGCGTCGGGAATACTTTTGAGAGAACCGCGACTTTTAAGCCGGCGGTAGAAAGCTGCAATGCCGCGCGCAGCCCAGAGCCACCGGCGCCGACGACAACAGCATCATATTTACGAACAGGAATAGACGGATTTGCCATGCTAAAAATGCCTCAATATTGAACACAAACACGGGGCGCCAACATAGACGCGCCGATTGAAACAAAATATCTAAAATTATTAAACCCGAAAAATCTACTGCCCCCACAGAATGGCGATAGACCAAATCGTAAAACCAAACAACGCCAAAATGACCAGAACCTGCAACGACAACCGAAGCCAAACTGGCTTGATGTAATCCATCAATACATCGCGCACACCAATCCAGGCATGGTAGTAAACAGAGATCAAAAACAGCAATGCCAGCACTCGAAATAACGACGACGAAAACAAGGTCGTCCATTGCTCAAAGCTGACCTTCCCGTGTACCGCAAAAAAGCCGAAAATCACCACCGCAAATAACGCCATAATGATGGCGGTCACGCGTTGCGCCAGCCACTCGCGCCAGCCGTAATGCGCCCCAACTGGCTGCATATCTGTTTTAGTCGTGTTCATGGGATTCACCATATTCTTGCCCCAAACAAAGCAGTTGAAACTGCACCGAGGATGAACACCCAAATCGACGATGTACGCGCCGCTTCTTTGGTGACCCCAATATGTAGATCCAACATTAAATAACGAAGCCCGGCGTAAAAATGATGGAGAAACGCCCAGATAAAGCCAAGCAACACCAGCTTGACAGGCAACCAATTGAGCACGTTCGACCAAAAATTAAATCCAGACTCGGATTTCAAGGTCCCTTGCAGCAAAAACAACATCACCGGGATCATGAATAAGAACATCACCATGCCGGTGATACGATGAAAAATAGAAACGAGTGCAGCGAGCGGCAAATTGAGCAGGTTCAAGTCGTAGTACTTCGGACGAGGCTTTGCGCTTACTTTTGCGATTGGAGAAGCAGACATGGTGTGAAACCTTTTTTCCATTTTGAGGCGCGAAATTGGTGTTGGTGCGTGGTGTTGATGCGCAACATAAAAATTGAACAATTGATTTTTATCTCAGCGGACGTAACTGACTGATGAAACAAGATCCTCGTCGGTGGAATCAAAATAATTTGTACAAAATGATGCGGCGATAAAGTAAAGCGACAGGACAACAAAACGATTCGACAACAAAGCGATACGACAACAAAGCAATACGGCAATAAAGTGATGAGACGATAAAGTGATAAGACAAAAGCAATAAAAAAATATTACCAAATTTTAATCGCAATTTAAGCGGCTGCACAGTGAAATAATTGCGTAAAAATCCGCATTTTGTATTTGCATTTTGACGGCAGCTTTGCTCTCCAGCACCGGTGTTTTACAAGCAACAGTGGCTAATTCGCTGAAAAATATGAAGAAATTTCGCGTTGGCAGGAAGACCACCCTACCCTGTTGTTTGCTTTAGGAGTTGTTGGCCATTGCCGTTTGATGTAGTATCACTATTTGATACTATATTGTCATTAAGATTTTTGTTAACGCTATTTTGTTTGCATCTTCGTTGCACAGCCTGTTTTTGGACGGCATTTTTTGGAGCGACGCCATTCGCAACATCATG
Source organism: Burkholderiales bacterium (assembly GCA_038206765.1). Lineage (GTDB taxonomy): Bacteria > Pseudomonadota > Gammaproteobacteria > Burkholderiales > Usitatibacteraceae > UKL13-2. The sequence goes on from JBBRAM010000024.1 coordinate 23,423, forward strand.
AAATATCGGGGCTACACCGCGCGGATCGACTACGACTCCTCTGAGAACCTATTGGTCGGCGAAATCGTCGGCTTGAGTGAGAAACTCACCTTTCATGGTGCGGGCGTTGACGAACTACGTGCTGATTTTGAATTTGCGGTCAATCACTACTTGGCGTCGTGTGCCGCGATGGGCGTTGTGCCAGAGAAGCAGGCTTCCGGCAAGCTCTTGATCCGCATCCCGCCCGAAATTCATGCCGCAGCAACGATTGCCGCAGCCGCTCAAGCACAGAGCCTGAATCAGTGGATTATTAACGCACTTGCCAGCGCTACTCATCGACAGTAGCGTTTTCGGCCACGTCGAGGTGTGCGGAAATATAAGGAACGATGGGCACGTATAAGAAAACGTTGCTGCAAGCGCTATTTTTCAGCTACTTTTCCCAACAGCAATCGCACACGAGACGACCGAAGCAAATTAAACATTGACCATCATTTTCCATAAATTTGGCGTCGAGTCTGGCTTTGGCTCTGACTTCGACTTCGACTTCGGCTTCGGCTTCGGCTTGGACTTCGGCTTTGACTTCGGCTTTTATTTTTACTCGTTCACGGAACAAACCGTTGTGCCCCGCTAAGTTAATTCATTGCAGTAAGAATAACCGTCGGTTAAACACAAGCCGCGCCGCCACTCCACCGGCTTATCGTCATACGTGTAGGCGATACGGTCCACGCTCAACAGTGGGGTGCCCACTTCAACCTCCAGCTGGGTTGCGGCAAACGCTTCAGCTGAGACTGCGCGCAGCCGCTCTTGGGCGCGAACCATGCGAATGCCGTACGCAGTTTCTAAAAAATTATAAATCGAGCCTTTTGATTCAATAATCTTCGCCATTGTCAGCGCCGGAAATAAGGCTTGGGCCAGCACGATTTCATCCAAAATCAACGGTTTTCCGGCAAACACCAAGACGCGTTGAATCGATGTGACAGGTGCCCCCAATTTAATGTCGAGTACCCGCGCAATTTCACTCGATGCTTTGCCGCGCTTCACATCGATGAAACGCGTGGTGGGATGCTGCTTTTCGCCCGTGTTGGCAACAAGCCGTAAAAAGCGATATTGGATATTCGGTTCCGTGTCGGTCGCGACAAATGTCCCCTTCCCTTGGCGGCGAATCAGGATATTTTCAGCGGCGAGCGCATCAATCGCCTTCCGCACCGTGCCCTGGCTCACGCGGTAGCGGGCGGCAAGCTCGAACTCTGACGGGATCGCATCGCCTGGCTTCCATTCGCCCGCGATCAGGCACTGCGTCAGCAAAATTTTGATTTGATCGTAGAGCGGGCTAAAGCTTGGGCTGTTCAATGAGGATGGCGTTGATGTATCAGGCTGGCCGGGTACGGGCGCTAGTGATACTTCGCCTGCCCCGGAACCTTTTTTGATAGCGCCTAAGATCGGTGTCGGTGTCGGTGCTGTTACCAATGCCGGTGTTTGTGTCGCTTGGGAGGGGGTCTTTGCCATTTGTCGGATAACTTTAAAGTTCTGGTGCAATCCTAGCACGATATTTTTATTATAACCCGCTATCCTATGTCTTATATAAGATATAAGTGTTGTTGACTTTTGGGAAGCCTCATGCGTAAAATTGTTGCAATGCGCCAATTTGCACCAATTGCCCGATTTGCCTTTTTTTGCTGGCCCGTTTTTTCCGTTTTCAAACCACACAACAGCCACGATACCGCTAAGCCCCACAAACTAGACGCCACAAACTAGGCGCCACGACCAAGCAGCTTAACCAAGCACCACAACCAAACTCGCCTCAACAAAGACTCAAAAGGACTGTATGACACCGTTTCTGCGCCCCCGCCGCTCCATGCTTTATGTCCCAGGCTGCTTCACCCGCTTTTTAAACAAAGCGCGAACCCTGCGCGTTGATTCGGTGATTTTCGACTTGGGTGATTCGGTGTTGGTTGAAAATAAAGAGCTCTCGCGCAAGCAAGTTGTTGAAGCCATTTTGACTGGCGGCTACGGCCGGCGCGAACGGGTCGTGCGCGTGAACAATCTCGATTCACCGTGGGGGATCGACGATGTCAAAGCCGTTGCCAATATCGGTGCCGATGCGATTTTATTTCCAAATATCGAATCCGCTGCCGATGTGCATGAAGCACTAAAAGTTCTGGACGCTGCAGGCGGCGACAATATGCCAATTATGGTGATGATCGAAAGCCCGCTTGCCGTACTGCGTGCTGAGGAAATCGCCGCTGCGTCCGATCGCATCGCTTGCCTGATTATGGCCACCAGCGATCTCATCACCCAGCTGCACGGCCGCAAGACGCCCGATCGTATCCCCCTCCACTACTCGCTCTCGCATGTGCTGCTGGTTGGGCGCGCCTATAAACGCGCGGTGGTTGATGGCATCAGTATCGACATCAAAGACATGCATTCATTTGAAATGGCCTGCCGCTTAACACGCGATTTGGGCTTCGATGGCAAGTCCCTTGTGCATCCAAATCAGCTCGCTTATTGCAATGATGCGTTCACGCCAAAATCAACTGAGATTGCGTATTCCTACGAGGTCATAGAAGCGCTGGAACAGGCGCACCGCGAGGGACGCGGCACGATTATGCTGAATGGTCGTTTGGTCGAACAACACCATGTTGCGGCGGCTAAACGCACCTTGGCGCTGGCAGAAATGATAAAGGAATTAGAATCGGCTTGATGTCGAAATTGCCGAAATTATCGAAATTTGCCGAACCGCGCCCACACTTCCATGAAACAGTCCACCCGAAAACCTGCCGGCTATTTTTTTGACGATTACGCCATTGGGCAAACCTTTGCCCATGCCGTGCCGCGCACCATCACGGCGGGCGATACTGCGCTTTATCAGGCGCTGATTGGCTCACGAAATCCCGTGCATTGCAGCGAACCCTTTGCGCAGTCGTTGGGCTATCCCTCGGTGCCTGTGGATGATTTGCTGGTGTTTCATATCGCATTTGGCAAAACTGTTCCCGATATTTCATACAACGCGGTGGCCAACTTGGGTTATGCCGATTGCCGATTCATCAAACCGGTATTTGTCGGCGACACACTATATGCCAAGACGAAAATTATTGGCTTAAAAGCCAATAGCAACGGTAAAACCGGCGTAGTTTATGTGCGCTCGGATTGTTTTAACCAGCGAGATGAATTGGTGCTGACCTGGGCACGTTGGGTGATGGTGCATCGGCAGGCGGATGCGTCTCTACCAACGGCGGCCCTGCTGCGAAACACTAGCACTGGCCTGCCTGTTGAGGCATCTCCGCTTCCGATTTTTGATGAATTTGTAGCGCCTGCGCAGCTTAAATCGGCGATTCAATTTCAATTCTCTACGGCAGGTTCTGGCGCAGCCGAACGAGCCACAGGCGGCACCTTATTTTTCGACGATGTCGTGCTAGATCAACCGATCAAACATCCGGCTGGCATGACCATTGACGAGACCGACCACACGCTCGCCACTAAGCTTTACCAGAATACAGCGCGCGTGCATTTTGATTTGCACCATATGAAAGACAGCCGCTTTGGCCGACGCTTGATTTATGGCGGCCAAATTATTTCCATCTGCCGTTCGCTCGCATTTGACGGACTTGAGAATGCGCTGACCATTGCCGCGATTAACGGTGGCTCACACACCAATCCAACCTTCGCGGGCGACACGCTTTACGCTGTCTCGACCCCACGTACAAAATGGCCGCTAAATGAACACGTCGGCGCATTGCGCTTGCAATTAGATGGCTACAAGAATATTGATCCAAATGCGGCTGAATTTGCCAATGTATCTATTGATCAAAAAGTGTTATCGCTAGATTTAACCGTCCTCATGCCACGCCGTTCTTAATATTTTTAGCCCCCTTTTCAACCCACTCTTCAGCCCATTTTTTAGGCCAACATCATGTCCAAAGTCCATCCCAACACAGCCCTGTTCGCCGGTGAAAAGCCATTTCCGGTTATCCCCAGTTGCGAACATTTTGCCGGTAGCGAAAAATTGATTTTGAAGGCATTAGCGCTGCAAGAGTCGCTCGGCCCCGTGTTTGATATCACCTGCGATTGCGAGGATGGCGCCCCGGCAGGACAAGAAAAATCGCACGCGGAAATGATCGTGCGCGTACTCAATTCGGAGGCGAATAAACATAAAATGGCCGGTGCGCGAATCCATGATTTTTCGCACCCGCATTGGCGCGCAGATATTGACATTTTGGTCGGCGGCGCGGGCAAGGTTTTGCGCTACATTACCATCCCCAAATCGACCTCATTTGCCGATGCGAGCGAAATGATTGCCTACGTTCGCACCGTCGCAGCCAACAATAAAATTGACCGCGAAGTACCAATTCACATTTTGGTCGAAACCCACGGCGCGTTGCGCGATATTCACCAGATTGCGCAACTGCCGAATATTGAAGTGCTTGATTTTGGGCTGATGGATTTTGTCTCCGGCCACCATGGCGCAATCCCCGCTGCCGCCATGCGTTCACCCGGCCAGTTTGAGCACCGGCTTATTGCCCGCGCGAAAGCCGAAATGGTCGCTGCCGCGCTGGCAAATGGCATCGTACCGACACATAATGTCTGCTTGGATTTAAAGAACACGGAAGTTGTCAAAGCCGATGCCTCCCGCGCTCGAGATGAGTTTGGATTTTTACGCATGTGGTCGATCTACCCCGCGCAAATTCAGCCCATTGTCGATGCCATGAAACCCGACCATTCGGAAGTTGAGGATGCGGCCAATATTCTGCTCGCCGCGCAAGCCGTTGACTGGGGGCCGATCCAATACAAGGGCGAACTGCATGATCGCGCGACCTATCGCTACTTTTGGGAACTGTTGCAAAAAGCAAAGGTGACTGGTGTTGCGATATTGCCGGAAGCTGATGTGGCTTTTTTTACATAATTTAGTATGTGATGAGGTGAGCAGCCATCTTCTCATCAACGCCATGCCCATTGTTGCCGCTGGTAAAATAGTGGTTAAATCTTCAGTTCCACAGCTGCAGCCCGCACCTCCTCACTCAATAGGAACCCGACATGACCACCTCCGCAGGCCAAAAATTTCGCCAAGCTGTCCTTGATGAATCACCACTCCAAGTCGTCGGCGCGATCACCGCTTATGCCGCGCGGATGGCCGAGCAATCCGGCTTTAAAGCTATCTATCTTTCGGGCGGCGGCGTGGCCGCAAATTCACTCGGTATGCCAGACCTTGGCATCAGCACCATGGAAGATGTGTTAACCGATGCACGGCGAATAACAGATGTGACCAACGTGCCGCTAATGGTCGATATCGATACCGGCTGGGGCGGCGCCTTTAACATTGCCCGCACCATTCGCAGCTTCACCAAAGCCGGTGTGGCCGCCGTCCACATGGAAGATCAAGTAGGTACCAAGCGTTGCGGCCATCGCCCTGGCAAAGAGGTAGTGAGCACGGCAGAAATGGTGGACCGCGTCAAAGCCGCTGTAGACGCTAAGACTGACCCGCAGTTTGTCATCATGGCACGTACCGATGCGCTCGCCGTTGAGGGTTTAAATGCCGCCATTGATCGCGCATGCGCTTATGTTGAAGCGGGTGCCGATATGATTTTCCCCGAAGCCATCACCACGCTCGATGAATACCGTCAATTCCGCGCGGCTGTAAAAGTGCCAATTTTGGCGAACCTCACTGAGTTTGGTTCCACGCCGTTTTTTACGCTCGATGAGTTGCGTTCGGCCAATGTTGATATTGCGCTTTATTGCTGTGGCGCTTATCGCGCCATGAACGCAGCTGCACTCCATTTTTACAAAACATTGCGTCAAGAGGGCACCCAAAAAAGCGTCGTCCCCACCATGCAGTCGCGTGCCGAGCTTTACGAATATTTAAATTACCATTCCTATGAGCAAAAGCTCGACGCTTTGTTTGCCGCCAAGAAGTAACCACCCTTGACACCCTCGACACCGTTTCCGGCCGTGACCTTCACCTCAGCGATTCCCTCATTAATGCTTCGCACCTTCGCCTCGCCCGTTGAGCTGCGCACCCCGCGCGTCCTGCTGCGGGCTTGGAAAGAGAGCGATATCGGCGCTTGGATTGAAATGAATGCCGATCCTGAGGTGCGACAACATTTTCCGTCTATCAATACCGTCGAGCAATCGCGTAGCGATGCCGCTCGCATCGGTGGCGGCATCATTCAACGAGGCTGGGGCATGTGGGCGTTAGAGATTCCGGGCGAGATTCCTTTTGCCGGGTTTGTCGGCATAAACCCGCCTGCTTATCCGGCACCTTGGCAACCGGCGGTTGAGATCGGCTGGCGTCTTGCTCGCGCGGCATGGCATCAGGGTTATGCGACTGAGGCCGCCGCCGCATCGTTGCAGTTCGGGTTTGATGTGCTGGAATTGCCACAAATCATCGCGCTGTCGGTCACCACCAACACACCGTCGCACAACGTAATGACGCGACTGGGTATGGTGCGCGATGTTAGTGCTGATTTTGTTCACCCACGCGTGCCCGAAGATTGGCCGCTCAAGATGCATATCGTGCATCGCATTTCGCGCGAAACATGGCGTAACCATCCACTGGCCAGCAGCATCGGGGCACAGGGACATCGCCGCATAGGAGCATGAAAACAATATGATTACCGGCCTAGACCATATCCAAATTTCCATTCCCTCGGGCCGCGTACCGGATGCATTAAGTTTTTACGTCGATTTGCTGGGCTTTCAGCGCGTTCCCAAACCGGCCGCGTTATCGCAATTGTCGCAAACCGGCGCTTGGCTGGTGTCGTCAAACGAGCCGGGCAGTGTGAATCTACATCTTGGCGAGACGGACAATTTTGTGACGGATGGGAACGCCCATCCCGCATTTAAAACGACCGATGCTGAAGCGTTGATTCAACGCCTCGAAGCCGCCAATTGTCGTACTCGCCGCGATGCCGGGCCCCCTGGATTTATCCGTGCATCGACGTGGGACCCGTTTGGCAATCGGATTGAGTTTATGCAACGCATTAACTAGATAAAATATTGAAACACTAGGTTTGACGAGCGTTTTGAGGCATTTATGGCTTGAAAAGCAGAGCAACCCTAGTGTTTAGAAATAATAACGACATCAATTTTTGATTAAACAAGGAGCATCTCGTGAGCGAAACTATTTTAACTGCAACAGCTAACCCCACCGGCCCGAAGCCAAAAAAATCGGTTGCGCTTTCCGGTGTCACCGCCGGCAATACATCGCTTTGTACCGTCGGCTTAAGCGGTAACGATTTGCACTATCGCGGCTACGATATTTTGGATGTCGCCGACACCTGCGAATTTGAAGAGATCGCTTACTTGCTGGTGCACGAAAAGCTCCCCAACAAAAGCGAGCTTGCCACCTACAAAGCCAAACTCAAATCATTGCGCGGCATTCCGATGGCCGTGCAGGATGTGCTCGAATCATTGCCCGCATCCGCACATCCGATGGATGTGTTGCGCACCGCTTGCTCCGCGCTGGGCTGTAATTTGCCCGAAAAAGACGACCATAATATCCAAGGCGCACGCGATATTGCAGATCGAATGATGGCCTCCTTCGGCTCGATGTTGCTCTACTGGTATCACTTCGCGGTGAACGGCAAGCGTATCGATGTTGAAACCGATGATGATTCGATCGGTGGACATTTTTTGCATTTGCTACATGGCGTTAAGCCGAGTGATGAATCCGTTCGAGCGATGCACACTTCACTGGTGCTGTACGCGGAACATGAATTCAATGCCTCCACCTTCACCGCGCGCGTAATTGCCGGCACTGGTTCTGATATGTATTCCGCCATCACCGGTGCAATCGGCGCATTACGTGGACCCAAGCATGGCGGCGCAAATGAAGCGGCGTTTGAAATCCAATCGCGGTACCACGATGCCGACGATGCAGAGGCCGATATCGTCAAACGCGTTGCCGAGAAGCAAGTCGTGATCGGCTTCGGCCATCCCGTCTACACCATTTCTGATCCGCGTAATGTGGTGATTAAAGAAGTCGCCCGCAAGCTTTCAACAACAGCGGGCAATATGAAGCTGTTCGACATCGCAGACCGTCTGGAAACCGTGATGCTGCGCGAGAAAAAAATGTTCCCAAACCTCGATTGGTTCAGCGCCGTGAGTTATCACATGATGGGCGTGCCCACCAGCATGTTTACGCCGCTGTTCATCATCTCCCGCACATCTGGCTGGGCTGCGCATGTGATCGAACAGCGAATTGACGGCAAAATTATCCGGCCATCGGCAAATTACACTGGCCCCGATAATTTAGCGTTTGTGCCGTTGGAAAAGCGGAAATAATGTTGATTTCAGCGTTCATTGTAGATATTCAGATTAAACTCTTGGAAGTTAACGAAATGGCCTAAAAAGGCCATTCGTAAATCGAAAAACGTACGGGGATCAACTGCTACGGAGTCTTTATGGATACAAACAATATTTATCGCAAAACAGCACACGGCCTTGACGAAATGCAAGCGCGGAAAATGGCGTTAAAACCGGCGGTACGGCGTACGCTAATTTTGGTGGACGGCAGAAAATCCATCGAAGATATGATGCCATTATTTCGTGACCCCAAAGATGCCGAGGTGGTACTTGACGAGCTGCTTCAACTCAATTTGATCGAACAGATAGCCGAGGCAGAAACGACGCCCAGCCCGCTCGAAGATATTAATACCGTACCCGCGCCGATTGAAAATCGCAGTGAAGATGCCAAAGCAACCCGCGACCCCGCCCAACGCTTTATGGACGGGCAAAAATTTATGAACAATGCAATCCGTGAAAACCTCGGCGCGATTAAAGCCGTCTTCTTCACGCTGAAGATTGAAACATGTAGCAACGTAGACGATTGTTTGGACTTGCTAGATGAATACCAAGCTGCATTGGCCAAAGCGATGAAAGACGATGCCGGCGCCGCATCGTTGCGCCGTAAAACAGAGCGCATTTTGAAGCCGTAATCAAGCCTCACAAAACTCGAGGATATTATTTTTATTAGCAACTCTGCACCTGCAGTTCGATTCATTTTACTCACCATAGGAACCCAGCATGTCCGCACATATTTCCAACGTTCGCCCCAAACCCGACAAAGTGTTAGTAGATATTGTTGATTACGTCACAAAATATAAAATCAAATCCAAAGAAGCCTATGAGACGGCACGCTATTGTTTGATCGATACCTTGGGCTGCGGTTTTGAGGCATTGGAATATCCGGCCTGCACCAAATTGCTGGGGCCCATCGTGCCGGGCACCGTCGTACCAAACGGCGCAAAAGTACCAGGGACACAATTTCAGCTTGATCCGATCCAAGCCGCGTTTAACATTGGCGCAATGATTCGCTGGCTCGATTTTAACGACACATGGTTGGCGGCTGAATGGGGCCATCCATCGGATAATTTGGGCGGCATTTTGGCCACCGCCGATTGGCTTTCGCGCAACGCGGTCGCCAACGGTAAAAAACCAATGACGGTACAAGATGTTTTGACCGCAATGATCAAAGCACATGAAATCCAAGGCTGTATCGCGCTTGAAAATTCCTTCAACAAAGTTGGCCTCGATCACGTGGTGTTGGTGAAAGTTGCATCGACTGCGGTGGTCGCTGAAATGATGGGCTTAACCTACGACGAAATTTTAAACGCGGTTTCACTCGCCTGGGTAGATGGCCAATCGCTGCGCACCTACCGGCATGCGCCCAACACCGGCTCACGCAAATCGTGGGCGGCGGGTGATGCGACCTCTCGTGCGGTGCGTTTGGCGTTGATCGCCAAGACCGGCGAGATGGGCTATCCATCCGTGCTCTCAGCCAAAACATGGGGCTTTTATGATGTGCTGTTTAAAGGTAACGCTTTTAAATTCCAGCGCCCATATGGCTCATATGTGATGGAGCAGGTGCTGTTCAAAATTTCGTTCCCGGCAGAGTTCCATTCGCAAACCGCAGTTGAAGCCGCGATGACAATCAACGCAGAATTGAAGAAGCTCGGCAAAACAGATAAAGACATCAAAAAAATCACCATTCGCACGCACGAAGCCTGCATCCGTATCATCGACAAAAAAGGCCCGCTCAACAACGAGGCCGACCGCGATCACTGTGTGCAATACATGGTCGCCGTGCCGATCATTTTTGGCCGCTTAACTGCGAGTGATTACGAAGACAGCGTCGCCGCTGATCCGCGTATCGACAAGCTGCGCGACAAAATTGTCTGTGTCGAAGACGTGAATTTCACCAAGGATTATCACGATCCGAAAAAACGTTCCATCGCGAATGCGCTAACGGTCGAATTCACCGACGGCAAAAAAATGAAAGAAATTGTCGTCGAATATCCAATCGGCCATAAACGCCGCCGCAAAGAAGGCATGCCGGTACTGGTCGCAAAATTTAAAACCAATTTGGCCCGCCAATTCCCGGAGAAACAACGCAACGCAATCATGGCGCTGTGTTTGGATCAAAAGAAGCTGGAAGCCACGCCAGTCAACGAGTTTGTGGATATGATGGTGATTTAGTATTCGTAATTCTTAAATAAAAAACGGCGCACTTGTGCGCCGTTTTTTATCCTGTTACGAATGACTATTATCGCGCGTTTCCACCTACCTCGGCCAGGTGCTACATTTATGTTGCTTTCTCAACCATTACATGTGCCGAAACAAATGCTGATAAGCGCGCGAGACCGCGACAGGTTTGGCCCCGCCCTTTAAGTTCAAGAACATACGGCCATCGCTATCGCGTTTGCTCGATGCGATAAATTGCACATTGACCACGGCGGCGCGATGTACGCGCCAAAACTGGTCCGGATCGAGCGCAATCAGTAGCTCGGTCAGCGGCTTGGTGATGAGGTATTCGCCGTTGGCGGTATGGACGACGGTGTATTTGACGTCGCTCTCGAACCACAGCACTTCTGCGACCGAAATTTGATAGGTGGTGTCGCCACGGTTTGCGCGAATCCAACGTAGTGTGGACGATGTATCTGAGGTTGCTGATAACGCCGATGATAATTTACCGGCCGCAACTCTACCGGCGGCAGCGTTGGCCAACAGATTTAGAATTTGCGAAATCTCTGGCGCGGGAGCTTGCGCGGCGAGCGCCTCTCGCAGCCTTGTGATCGTCCGGGCAAGGCGGTCATTAGAAATCGGTTTGAGCACGTAATCGACAGCTTCGCCGTCAAACGCTTCGACAGCGTATTGATCGTAGGCCGTGACGAAGACAACGCGCGTGGCCGTCTCAATGCCCTGCGCAACTTCGATGCCGGTCTGGCCAGGCATTTTAATATCGAGGAAGGCAATGTCAGGTTTTAGAGCCGCGATCATCACTGCGGCTTCTGTGCCATTACCGGCTTCACCAATAATTTCAAGTTCCGGCCAGAGCGCGGCTAGTTTATCGCGCAGGTGTTCGCGAAGGAGCGATTCGTCGTCAGCTAAAAAGGCGGTTGGCATCGTTTTTTTGATCGCATTCTAAGGTAAATGGATTGCAGCAATGGGTTAAGGCGTCTCCCGAATTTAGTCTAGGGAGACAGGAACAATATTTCACGACTGCTCGAATGTAAGCTAGTTAAAAGTCGGCGACGAAACCGGCAAACAAATAGTAATCTCCGTTCCTGGCTTGGCATCCGCAACCGTCAGCGATGCGCCGCCGTCATAAAGCACTTGCAGCCTCTCACGCAGATTTGATAGACCTACACCGGTTCCCTTACTGTCGGGAGTTTCAGCAAAGCCCAAGCCGTTATCGATCACGCTGAGCTGCATCATCGCGCCGATATCGGTCCCCACACGCTTTGCCGTGACAGTAACGCGGCCACCTTCAATCTTCGGCTCCAAGCCATGCTTGATCGCATTTTCGACGAGTGGTTGCAGCAGCATGGGTGCTAGCGGCTCGCTTTCTAGCCCCGTGTCAATCAACAAATCAAACTGCAAGCGATTGCCCATGCGAATTTTAAGCAGCTCTAGATAATGCTTCAATAAATCAAATTCCTGTTTTACCGTACCTTCTTGTGCGCGGCTGGCGGTCAGGCTTTGCCGCAAATAGGCGATGAAATTTTCCATCATCAATTCGGCCTTATCGGGCGTTTTGGCGATCAGGCTTTGGATGGTGGCCAGCGTGTTGAATAAGAAGTGCGGCTCAATCTGAGCTTGCAACATGCGCATTTGCGCCTGCACCAGCTGCTTTTCACCCGAAACGGCTTTCAGGTTTTCGCGTGCCATCAGCTCTTCAACCTTGCGATTTTCCCATTTGCTGCCAAAAAATGAGCCGCCGGCGAATACGCTAAAGCCATGAATCGTTAGCCCAAGACCCCAGCCGAGGGTCGGCCAATAAGCCCAAATTTTGCCGCCCATTGATAAATTTAAAAGCCACAAAAACGGAATCACCACAGCATAAATCGACAACGAAACATAAAAGCTCCGAATCTCTTTTACCCGCTTTCGGGCGCGGCGGAGCGCCTCTTGGTGGCGCTGCTGCGATATTGTCAGTGGAACTGCGCTCATGACTTATCCTGCTCCAGCATCTCGCGCACTTTGCGGTCTTCCCATTCTTGCGAAAAGAAACTCCAAAAAGGCAGCACGGTCAGGCCGTGCGTCAATAGCCCAATCCCCCAACCCATCGTCGGCCAAATCGCCCACCATGCATACCACCTGCTTGGCTGATCGGTTGAATAGATAATCGTTGCATTGATAATCCACAGGAGGCCAATGATGATCACATAAGTGACGGTGTGGCGATAAAACTCCGCCAGCCGATGGACTCTGCGCCGAATCGAAATCTCGCGCTCGGTCATGTTCGGCAAGATGAAATCGTCGTCGTTTTCCATGTGCAGTCTCGTTGGTGATTGATAGTTCATAGTTCGAAGTATGCCGCTCCGTGTAGATTGCTGCGACCATTATCTGATAACCCACAGGGTTTTCCTCGTGAGCTGCGACAGGCGGGTGTGAGTAGCGTGTTGAATGATTTGAGCGGTTAACGAAGGGATAGGATATTGCGTAAAAATGGTCGGGTTAGCGTGACCGCAATAAGTGAAATCCTTAAACGATAAAGTCAAAACACCTTGTTTGGCGCACGCTTCCAAGGTGTTATGGCTGAAAAACCGCGCCAGGACTAGCGTTTTAAAGTTTTAACCAATACCGGCGCAAACACGGAATAATGTTGCCTGCGCCATATCTCGTGCACCAGCTTAAGCTCCGCAATGCGCCCAATATCTGACCAACAAGGACACTCACAAAATGAAAACCAAAGCCGCAATTGCCTGGAAATCAGGCGCGCCGCTGACGATTGAAGAAGTCGATTTGCAAGGCCCACAAGCGGGCGAGGTGCTGGTTGAAATTAAGGCGACGGGAATTTGCCATACCGATTACTACACATTATCCGGCGCCGACCCCGAAGGCATTTTCCCATCAATCTTAGGCCACGAAGGTGCGGGCGTGGTGGTGGATGTGGGCGCGGGCGTGACGTCGCTCAAAAAAGGCGACCATGTGATTCCGCTCTACACGCCGGAATGTCGCCAATGCAAGTTTTGCTTGTCGCGCAAAACCAATTTATGCCAAGCGATTCGCTCCACCCAAGGCAAGGGATTGATGCCGAACGGCACGAGCCGGTTCTCAATTGATGGCAAGCCAATTTTTCATTACATGGGTACCTCAACTTTCTCTAACTACATCGTCGCGCCCGAAATTGCGATGGCGAAAATTCGGGAAGATGCACCGTTCGACAAGGTTTGTTATATCGGCTGCGGCGTGACCACCGGCGTGGGCGCAGTAATTTTTACCGCAAAGGTCGAGGCCGGTGCCAACGTGGTGGTGTTCGGCTTGGGTGGCATCGGGCTCAATGTGATTCAGGGTGCAAAGATGGTTGGTGCCGATAAAATCATCGGCATCGATTTGAACCCAGAACGGGAAGCGATGGCACGCAAATTCGGTATGACGCATTTTATCAACCCGAAGGATCATGAGAACGTGGTCGACGCGATTATCCAACTAACAGACGGCGGCGCGGATTATAGTTTTGAATGCATCGGCAATACGAAAACCATGCGCCAGGCGCTCGAATGCTGCCACAAGGGTTGGGGGCGGTCGGTAATTATTGGCGTGGCCGAAGCTGGCGCGGAAATCTCGACGCGCCCTTTCCAATTGGTAACCGGCCGTGTGTGGGGCGGCAGCGCGTTCGGCGGTGCGCGTGGGCGCACCGATGTGCCGAAAATCGTGGATTGGTATATGGAAGGCAAGCTCAATATCGATGATTTGATTACCCACACCATGCCGCTGGAAAAAATTTACGAAGGTTTTGACTTGATGAAACGTGGCGAATCCATTCGCTCCGTGGTGTTGTATTAAATGATTGAAGCCATTTCCGAACACGCTTCATTCGGCGGCAAACAAGGCTTCTATCGGCATCTATCCCATGTGATTGGTTTGCCGATGAAGTTTTCGGTCTACGTGCCACCCTTGCCATTCGTTCCTACGGAGGGCAAAACAGACAAAGTTCCCGTACTGTTTTTCTTGGCTGGTCTAACAGCGACAGAAGAAACGTTCGCAATCAAAGCCGGGGCGCAAAAATTCGCGGCAGCGCATGGCGTGATGATTGTCTGCCCCGATACCAGCCCGCGCGGAACAGGCATTACTGATGCAACCACCGATTGGGATTTCGGCGAAGGCGCGGGTTTTTATTTGGATGCAACCCAAGCGCCTTGGTCAAAATACTTTCGGATGGAAACCTATATCGTTGAAGAGCTGCGTGAACTTATTTGTGCAAACTTTCCAGCCGATCAAAATCGTATCGGAATTTTTGGGCATTCAATGGGCGGGCACGGCGCGTTGACGCTCGCACTCAAGCACCGCGACATTTATAAATCCGTATCCGCGTTCGCACCGATTGCCGCACCGATGCAATGCGCGTGGGGACAAAAAGCGTTTCCAAGATATTTGGGAAATGATGAATCAACTTGGGGCAAGCACGATGCCAGCCGATTGATGCAAGGCCTCAAGACGCCCTATCCGCGCGGCATTCGGATCGATCAGGGGTTGAGTGATCAGTTTTTAGCAGCGCAATTATTGCCACATGAAATTGAAGCGGCTTGCCTGGCCGCGGATCAACCGCTGACATTGGAACGTCATGCCGGCTACGATCACGGCTATTATTTTGTCGCCTCGTTCGTCGAAAAGCATATTTCGTTTCACGCGGCAATATTGGCGGATGTTTGATCAGCTAGCGACCGTCGAAAACACCGAGAAATAATCCGGAAAAGTCTTTGTCACGCAGCCTGGATCGTTGATCGTAATCGGCACGCCACCCAATGCGACTAATGAAAAGCACATCGCCATGCGGTGATCGTCATAGGTGTCGATGTTGGCGTTGGCAATGAGCCGGTCAGGTGGCGTGATCTTTATGTAGTCCGCGCCCTCTTCTACCGTCGCGCCGACCTTCCGCAACTCGATTGCCATCGCGGCGAGCCGATCGGTTTCTTTGACCCGCCAGCTGGCGATGTTGCGGATCGTGGTGGTGCCGTCGGCGAACAGGGCGGCAACTGCAATAGTCATGGCGGCGTCGGGAATGTGGTTTAAATCCACATCGATGGCCTGTAAGCGCCCCGCAGACGAATCACGCGAGGCCTCAATCCAATCATCCCCCATCGTGATTTTTGCTCCCATCAGCGCGAGTGCTTCGGCAAACCGCACATCACCCTGGATGCTGGTCTTACCGACGCCACGCACGCGAACCAGGCCGCCGGCAATCGCGCCGGCAGCGAGGAAATATGAGGCGCTCGAGGCATCGCCTTCGACGTGAATGGTACCGGGTGCAGTGTAGGCAACACTCGCTGGAATAATGAATTCACGCCAGTCGTTGCTTTGAACGATGATGCCAAACCGCGCCATTAAATTGAGCGTGATCTCAATATAGGGCTTCGAAATCAACTCGCCAACCACTTCGATCACAATTTCTTTTTTAAGCAACGGGAGGGTCATCAGGAGTGCGGTTAAGAACTGGCTGGATACATCGCCGCGTACCTTCACTCTCGTCGCGCTGCCCGCAACGTATGGCGAAATTTCTAATGGGGGGTAGCCACCGTTGGCCAGATACTTTATCTGTGCACCGATATCGTTGAGCGCCTCAACCAAATCACCAATCGGCCGCTCGTGCATCCGCGCGACACCGGATAGCGTGTAGTTGCCTGCCTGAAATGCGAGCGCCGCGGTGAGCGGGCGGAACGCGGTACCTGCATTGCCTAAAAAAATCTCTGCTGCCTGATTCGGAAATTTGCCACCACAGCCCTGAACGACGAAATCGTTACCGCCAACACTCGCCACTCCGACGCCGAGCTTTTCCAACGCGCAAAGCATGACGTCGGTATCGTCTGATTTCAACAAATCGCGCACGATCGTTCCGCCATGACTGAGTGCGGCCAGCAGCAAGGTGCGGTTGGAAATGCTCTTAGAGCCGGGCAAGGTGACCACACCCGACGCATGGGTAAAGGGGCCGATACTGATATTTTCTAGTTTTTTCATTTAGCGCTCTGCACTATGCATTCCACGTTTTTGCGTTTTTTACTGTTTGCTTTTGGCGCGTTATGCTCTTGGCGCGTTATCTACACCGATTCATCGCGAAAATATTCCAAATCCCCCGCGAGCCAATTGGTTTTGGCATCATGCGAACGCTGCATCACTGCTTCAATTTGTGCCGCGTCAGATTGGGCTACCAGTTCTCGGAATTGCGCGATTTTTTTGATATATAAATCCATCTCGGCCAACAGTGCCTCCCGATTGTTAAGGGCGATATCGCGCCACATTTCGGGGTGCGAACCGGCGATGCGGGTGAAATCTCGGAAGCCGGAAGCCGCGAATGCAAACAGCGTTTTGGCATTCGGGCGCCCTGCGAATTCATCGACCAACGCGAATGCCAACATATGCGGTAAATGGCTCACGGCGGCAAAGATCGCGTCATGCGCCTCAGCGGACATTGTTTGCACATTCGCACCACAGGCACGCCAAATGGCTTCGGCCTTGGCAATCGCCTCCGGTGGGTTCTCAACAACAGGTGTCAAGACAACTTTTCTGCTTTCATAAAGCGTGGCGTCCGCTGCACCGACGCCTGAAGTTTCCCGCCCCGCAATCGGATGTGCGGGAACGAACTGCGCGATTTTATGCCCTAGTCCAATGCGTGCAGCCGCAATTACATCCTGCTTGGTGCTGCCCGCATCCATCACAATGGCATTCGCTTTTAGATGCGGCGCAATGGCGGCAAAAATGGCTGGCATTTGCCTGACGGGCGTCGCAATCAAAATACAATCTGCATTCGCAGCAGCCTCGGCCAAGTCGCACGCGCGATCGATAACATCGAGGCGCTTAGCTTCCGCTAACGATGCCGCATTGCGCCCAACGCCGATCACTTCGCCGACAACCCCGGCACGCTTTAATGCGAGCGCGGTGGAGCCGCCAATGAGGCCGACGCCGACGATAGCGATGCGCTCTATTTTGAACACTTGATTGTTGACACGCTAGTATTGGCAGGCGTTTTGGAGCAAAAATGGCTGAAGCGCCGCTCTGATGCTGGCGTTATCATTTTATTGCTTCGGCAAGCGCCTTCAAGAACGTCGCGTTCTCTGCTTGCGTACCAATCGAAATCCGCAGATATTCAGGCATGCCGTAACTCGCAATCGGGCGTACGATCACACCTGCTTTCAGAAGCTTCTGGAACACCGCCGCCGCACCACCGCCGGGCGAATCAACGCCGCCAATCTTGACGCAAACAAAATTGCCAAATGACGGAATGTGGTCCAATTTCAACGCTGCAAAACCCGCCAACAGTTGCGTCATGCCCTGCTCGTTTACATTAAACGAACGCTCTATAAATTCGACATCGTTTAACGCGGCTGTAGCCGCAACCTGCGCCAATGTATTGACGTTAAACGGTTGCCGAACACGGTTCATCAGCGCCACCACATCGGCATGCGCAATACCATAACCGACTCGCAGACCGGCCAAGCCGTAAGCCTTGGAAAACGTGCGCGAGATGATGAGATTTGGAAACTCCTTTGTCCACGCCGCCGTATCAACGCGCGATTGCTTGGGTAGATATTCGGTATAGGCTTCATCCATCACAACCAACACATTGGCGGGGACTTTTTTGAGCGCGGCATGGAGCACGGCGTTGTCAATCATTGTGCCTGTCGGGTTGTTCGGGTTCGCAATGAAGATGAGCTTGGTGTTGGGCCGGATTGCAGACAACATGGCATCCAAATCATGGCCAAAATTACTTGCAGGAACTTCGATTCCAATGGCGCCGACAGCCTTCACCGCCAACGGATAAACCGCGAACGCATGCTGTGAATAGACGGCGGAATCGTTCGGCGTTAAGAACGACCGCGAGGCGAATTCGAGGATGTCGTTGGAGCCGTTGCCAAGTACAATGTTTTCATGCGCAACGCTAAATTTTTTTGCAATCGCATCCTTCAAATCAAAGCCGTTGCCATCCGGATAAATCGCCAAGTGTGACAATGCGGTCTGCATTGCCACCATCGCTTTCGGGCTCACCCCGAGCGGGTTTTCGTTGGAGGCGAGTTTGACAATATCAGCTTCGTTCAGTCCCAGCTCCCGCGCCAGCTCGGCAATCGGCTTGCCGGGCTGGTACGGAGCAATTTCGCGGATGTATTTTGGGGCTAGATCAGTAAAATTATTGGTGAGGCTCATGAACAACTTTCAGGAACAAATTTACAAAAGGCAGGTCGACAACCCGCTAAATAACGGCCGTTGGATAAGAACCTAACACCTTCACATACCCTGCGATTTTACGTACTTCATCTAATGCCTCTGCCACGTTTGCATCTAACTGATGCCCTTCAATATCGACAAAAAACAAGTAATCCCAGATCGCCACTTTCGAGGGGCGTGATTCAAATTTGCTCATCGACACGCCGCGTTGCGCAAATGGCGTGAGCATTTCATACACAGCGCCGGCGCGGTTGGTGGCTGATAAAACAAGAGAGGTTTTATCGTGGCCGGATGGTTTTGGCTCGTAGTTGCCGAGTACTAAAAAGCGGGTAGTGTTGTTAGGTTCGTCTTCAATATTGGACGATAGAATCGTTAGGCCGTAATGCGCCGCCGCCATCTCACCCGCCACTGCTGCGGATAACGGTTCGACGGACGCGCGTCGCGCCGCTTCGGCATTCGATGAAACAGAAATGCGTTCCGCATGCGGCAGGTTGATATTGAGCCATTCATGGCATTGCGCGAGCGATTGGCCGTGTGAAAACACCCGCTGAATTTGCGCCATGTCTTTGACTGATTGCGACATCAAATGGTGATGAATCCGCACCACCACCTCGCCACAGGTTTTAAGCGGCGTTTGCGGCATTAAATCCAGCGATCGCCCTACTGCACCCTCAGTCGAGTTTTCTACCGGGACCACACCAAAATCGGCCGCGCCCGATTCAACCGCCCGGTAGACTTCATCAATGCTGGCGGTCGGTTGCGTGTCGGCGCCTTCGCCAAAATGTTTGGTCGCTGCGAGTTCGCTAAACGTACCCTTGGGTCCTAAGTACGCCACCGTAACCGGTCGCTCCAGCGCCAGGCAAGCCGACATGATTTCACGGAACAATCTCGCAACGACTTCATCGGGCAGCGGACCGTCATTGAGCGATTTGATCCGCCGCAACACCTCAGCCTCGCGCTCGGGGCGATATGCTTGGCCGACTTTCAGTGAGCCGACTTTGCGCGCAAGAGCGGCACGGGAATTTAGCTTGGTAAGAATTTCGGCGTCGAGCGCGTCAATGGCGATGCGTAAATCGGCCAAATTAAGCGGCGCGGCTTGGGGTGGATTAACAGCAGAATCAGTGGACATGTAGGGCGAATCGTTTCTGGCGTGAAAGAAGTCGTGAATGTATTGTTTGGAGCGCTCGTAGCGGTGTTCGCAACGCTGTTGGTGGCACAGAAGAAATGTACCCTAAAAAGCTACTTTGCGGCCATCGAAAGCGACCATAGACCACATCGCCTCAGCGCAATTTCATCATGCTAACTTCCTCGCGCTACCTTTGCCGCAAACTCACGCATGTACAACACCAGCGACTCAACGGCCTCTGATGACACCGCATTGTAAATAGAGGCTCGCATGCCGCCAACCGCCTTATGGCCCTTTAAACCCACCAATCCGGCTGACTCAGCGCCCGCCAAGAAGTCGGCGTTGTGCTGCTCATCGCGGAGGAAAAACACCACATTCATCTGTGAGCGATCCGCCACGGCCACATCGTTACGATAAAAGCCGTTTGAGTTGTCAATTGCCTGATAGATCTGCTTGGCTTTGGCAGCATTCACCTTACCCATCGCCTCAACACCGCCGTTTTGTTTCAGCCATTTGAAGGTTAACCCCGCGAGATAAACCGCGAAGGTCGGTGGCGTATTTAGCATCCAATCGTGTTTGGCTTGTTGGGTGTAGTCAAAAACTGATGGCGTCATTGGATGTGGGTGCCCCAACAAATCCTCGCGGACAATCACGATTGTCAGGCCCGATGGCCCGATGTTCTTTTGTGCCCCGGCGTAGATGCAACCGAATTTTGATACATCCATGGGGCGCGACAAGATGTGGGATGACATATCGGCCACCAATGGCACGCCGTCGTCGAATTCCGGAATCGAAAAATACTCAACGCCATGCACGGTTTCGTTGGTGCATATATGCCGAAACGCCGCGTCCTTGCTGGGTTTCCAGCCATTGACGTCGGGCACACAGGTGAAATTTTTATCTTCGCTGGAGGCGATGGTGGTGACTTCGCAATACTTTGTGGCTTCCTTAATGGCGCCGGTTGACCACAACCCAGTATTCACGTAATCCGCTTGGTTTTTGCCGCGCAGAAGGTTTAGCGGAATAAACGAAAACTCGCCCTTGCCGCCACCTTGTAGGAACAGCACTTTGTAATTCGCAGGTATCGACATCAGCTCCCGAAAATCCTGCTCCACCTCAGCCGCCAACGCCATGAAAACTTTGCCGCGATGACTCATTTCCATGATCGATATACCGGTGCCTTGATAATCGAGAAGTTCCGCTTGGGCTTGGATGAGAACCTCAGTGGGAAGGGCTGCGGGGCCGGCGCTAAAGTTGTACGTTCGGTTCTGGGTGCGGTTCATTATTTTTTAACCAGTGGATTACGCGTCTTGAGTTTTGGGAAACGTGAAAAATCACGATCTGCCGTCCAAAGCTCTGAAACGCCGTGGTGCAGGCAAATCGCCGCAATTTTTGCATCATGAATCATTCCGCCCGAAGCTTTTGAGGAGGCCAAGAGATTATCAATTATTTCAAGGTAGCCAGCGCCTTCGCCAATAAAATGAAACATCGGGAACAACGAGCAGTTTTTCAGGAATTGCATGGCAAGGTCCTGCGGCGTTGCGGGACGATGGATTTTTTGATTCGTCACTATAGACAAAAATTCATGCGCACATGGCCAGGGAATTGCCCAACGAGCCCCGCTGGCACTTATTTCGGTGACAGCGCGATGCGCTTCCATGTGAAAAGGATATTCCGTTCTGGTGGCATAAACCAAAATATTGGTATCAATAGCGATCATTTACGACTTTGTCGCAGAATGACCGCCGTCTTTGTAAATTTTTTTGTAGGTAGAGGCGCGTCGCTTTTAGCTAAGACAGCGTCGGCAGCCGGATTAAACGGATAGGCATATATTTCATCGCGAATTCTTTCCCAAGGTGCATTCAGGAATTCAGGCGCAACCTCCCCTGACACTGTAGGAATGTCAAGCAGGTAGGGCACTGCGGCCTTTTCACGCGCTTCCAAGCGAGTGACGAGCGCCTCCTCCACGATCGATTTAAAGGTCTTGCCTTCGCGCTCGGCCAGCTTCTTAGTTCGGCGAAAAAGGTTGTCGGAAATTTCAAGCGTTGTTTTCATATGGGTGACCATATCAGCAAATATGGGTTACTGTCAACTTGGCGGCTGGTAGGCAAACAGGTGAAAAAAAACGCCAATCGTCAAGATTGGCGTTATGTGAAAATTGAGTTTGGCACACAGCGTTGTGCCCCCGCAAAAACGAAAATTACTGCTTATTACTTCTTGGCAGGCGCACCAGATTTATTGGCTTTGCTGTTCTTTTTCACTTCCTCGGCAACTTCATCTGCGATTTTTGTGATCGCGGCATTCATGCGCGGGGCAATCAACCCCATGATTTCTGGCATGGTCTGTTGCATCACTAGCGGAAGCGTAGTCAGCGTCTTTTTGCCAGCAGGACTTACGTAAAAAGCGGTAATCGCTTTAACCTCATCCACCGTGAAGTTTTTAGCGTACATCCGCGCCATGATGTCTTCCATGCCCTGCAAAACTTTCGGATCATTGTAGATATCAAGCACCGCTCTGATCGCACTTTCCGATGCTTTTCCGGCTGATTTCCGCGCTTCGGCTTTTTCCGCATCCGACATTTTTGTGTCACTTGCAAACATCTGATCCATCATTTTCGGCATGTTTTGCGTCATTGAGACAGTCATTTGCGTCATCATTTGCTTAAAATTCATCGCATCGAGCAGCTCCTTGACGGCCGCTTTTTGATCGGCAGATACCGTGACCGCCGGTGCGCCTGCCGCTTGGGGCTGTGCATAGCTCGATAACGATGCCATTGCAAAGGCTAAACTCATTGCAACAGCCAAAAGAGATTGAATTGTTTTCATTTTATTCCTGGTTGTTAAAACGTCAGTGTAAATAAATTTCTGTTCGGGTATTTTTAGTTGCGTACCAATCCTTTGCGGCGATTGGGAGCGATTGGGAGCCATTGGCACCGTTGGTGCAGCTGGGTTTTTTGAGCCATTGCTTTTGGAGATTTAAAATCCCCAGAAGATTCAAGCCCTAAAACAAATCAGCCGCTTCCTCATCCGACTCAACCACCTTCTGCAAGCCCGACAACTTAGATCCTTCATCCAAGTTAATCAGCGTCACACCTTGCGTTGAGCGGCCCATTTCACGAATCTGTTTGACCTTGGTCCGAATCAGCACCCCACCGGTAGTAATCATCATGATTTCATCGGTTGGCTGCACCAGAACAGCGGCGACGACCTTGCCGTTTCGGGCAGAGGTTTGAATCGCGATCATGCCTTGGGTGCCGCGGCCATGGCGGGTGTATTCGGAAATGGCGGTGCGCTTGCCGTAACCTTTTTCAGTTGCGGTCAGAACAGAGTCTTTTTCATCCTGGGCAACCAGCATCGAGATTACCTTGCCGCCTTTGGCTAAATTCATCCCACGTACACCGCGCGTGTCACGACCCATTGAGCGCACATCAGATTCTTCAAATCGGACTGCCTTGCCTTCGTCGGAGAACAACATTACGTCATGCTTGCCGTCGGTTAGCGCCACACCGATCAGGTTATCGCCATCGTCCAACGCGATGGCGATAATGCCCGCTTTACGGGGATTGCTGAAATCCGACAACGCCGTTTTCTTGACCACACCTTCGGAGGTTGCGAAGAACACGAATTTATCTTCAACAAATTCTTTGACAGGCAACACAGCACTGATTTTTTCATCGGGCTGCATTTGCAGCAAATTCACAATCGGCTTACCACGTGAGATGCGCGAGCCCTGCGGAATTTCATAAACTTTCACCCAATACACGCGGCCTTTGTTTGAGAAGCACAGGACGTAATCGTGGGTATTGGCGATGAACAATGTTTCAATAAAATCATCTTCTTTCATTGCCGTCGCTTGCTTGCCGCGTCCGCCGCGCTTTTGCGCACGGTAGTCATCAACCGGCTGGTACTTGATGTAGCCGGTGTGCGACATGGTGACGATCACTTCTTCTTTCGCGATCAAGTCTTCCATCGACATTTGCTGGCCATTAAGCACGATTTCAGAGCGGCGTTTGTCACCGAACTTTTCTTTAATTGCCTTTAATTCCTCGGCAATAATGGCGCTTACCCGCTCGGGCTTTGACAAAATATCAAGCAGATCGGTGATACGGTCCATCACTTCTTTGTATTCAGCCACAATCTTGTCTTGCTCGAGGCCAGTCAAACGCTGCAATTGCATCTCGAGAATGCGCTGGGCCTGCACATCGGACAAACGATAGCCATTATTGTGCAGACCATACTCAGCCAATAAACCTTCGGGGCGGTAGGCTTCAATACCCGCATCTGCGGCGGTCCGCGCCAACATTTCTTCCACCAGCTTCGAGCGCCAGACTTTCCCCATCAACTTTACTTTGGCTTCAGACGGTGTTTGCGCTGATTTGATGAGTTCAACGATCTCGTCTACGTTCGATAATGCAACCGCCAAACCTTCTAAAATATGACCGCGATCACGCGCTTTACGTAGCTCAAATACGGTGCGACGAGTAACGACTTCACGGCGATGGCGCAGGAAATAATCAAGGAATTGTTTCAGGTTCAAAAGCTTCGGCTGGCCGTCACAAATAGCGACCATGTTCATGCCGAAGGTATCTTGCATTTGCGTCATTTTGTAAAGGTTATTGAGCACAACCTCAGGCACTTCGCCGCGTTTTAATTCAATCACTGCGCGCATGCCGGATTTATCGGATTCATCACGCAAATCCGAAACGCCTTCAAGCTTTTTATCGCGCACCAATTCGCCGATTTTAATCAGCAAATTGGCTTTGTTTACCTGATAAGGGAGCTCGTCAATAATGATCGCTTGGCGGCTACCTTTTTCGAGATTTTCAAAGTGGGTACGGGCACGCATAATCACGCGGCCACGGCCGGTTCGGTAGCCGTCACGCACCCCATCGACGCCATAAATAATACCGGCGGTTGGGAAATCGGGCGCTTTGACAATATCGATCAAGGCTTCAATATCAATCTGCGGATTGTCCAGCACTGCCAAACAAGCATCGCAAATATCGTTCAAGTTATG
This sequence comes from Burkholderiales bacterium, assembly GCA_038206765.1. Classification (GTDB taxonomy): domain Bacteria; phylum Pseudomonadota; class Gammaproteobacteria; order Burkholderiales; family Usitatibacteraceae; genus UKL13-2. The sequence goes on from JBBRAM010000024.1 coordinate 48,198, forward strand.
CGGCGGAATATTGGTGGCCATACCGACCGCAATACCGCCTGAGCCATTGACCAACAGATTCGGAAATTTAGCCGGGAGAATGAGCGGCTCGCGTTCGCTGCCGTCGTAGTTCGGGCCAAAATCAACGGTGTCGCGATCTAAATCTTCGAGCAACTCTGCAGCGATTTTGGACATTCGGATTTCGGTGTAACGCATCGCCGCCGCGTTATCGCCATCGACTGAGCCGAAGTTACCCTGACCTTGCACCAGGGGATATCGCAGCGAAAAATCCTGCGCCATACGCACAATCGTGTCGTAAATCGCAGTATCACCGTGCGGATGGTACTTACCCATCACATCACCAACAATACGTGCCGATTTTTTAAACGGCTTATTCCATTCGTTCGATTGCTCAAACATCGCAAATAAACAGCGACGATGCACTGGCTTTAAGCCATCGCGCACATCGGGTAGTGCGCGACTCACGATAACACTCATCGAGTAGTCGAGATACGCACCTGTCATTTCATCAACAATACTAACTGGCCTAATATTACCAAGTTCCATAAAACATCATCCTCACCAAAAAAAGTCAGACATAGCCAGAAGGCGATATCAATTTGAAGCATTGATTGTATAGGGCGGAGGGGTCTCAAAAAGCGGAATCCTACCTTCCTTATTATATCACATGCTATAGTTGTGTACAAGCAGGAAGAACCTTATGAGAGCGTCTGTGAGGCTTAGTGAGATTTAGTACTTTTATAAAACTCGTAAGGAAACCTATTGACAGAACGGGGAGACAGTGATACTATCTCACTTGCACCCAGGAGAAATCTGAATGGTGCATAGATGCGAAAGTAGCAACAAGTTCTTGAACAACTGAAGAGTGGTAAGGAAACATAAGAACACAGATGTAACTGTCAAGCGAGTGATAAAGCTCATCACCATTACATAAAACGCACATCTTCTTCGGAAGAATGCATATAAAAAATGAATGGCGAGTTTGATCCTGGCTCAGGATAAACGCTGGCGGCGTGCCTAACACATGCAAGTCGAACGCACTCTTGCGCAAGTGAGAGTGAGTGGCGGACGGGTGAGTACCACGTGGGTACCTCCCTTGAGGTGAGGAATACCACCGAGAAATCGGTGACAAGACCGCATACGCTTGGCGACAAGCAAAGTTTCTCTTCGGAGAGACGCCACAAGATGGGCCTGCGCCTGATTAGCTGGTTGGTGGGGTAATAGCTCACCAAGGCTTCGATCAGTAGCTGGTCTGAGAGGATGATCAGCCACACTGGGATTGAGAACGGCCCAGACTCCTACGGGGGGCAGCAGTGAGGAATTTTCGTCAATGGGGGCAACCCTGAACGAGCAACGCCGCGTGCAGGATGACACTTTTCGGAGCGTAAACTGCTTT
>JBBRAM010000025.1:0-48299 GCA_038206765.1 Burkholderiales bacterium
TTCGTCGACTGTATTCGCCCGCCGAATCATCTCGTGGGCTATCTCCAATACATCTACACCAAGCGCTGGTCTGCCCATGTCACACCTCAAAATTTATTAAGAGGGTTATATTATTGCATTAATGATGTGGAAATGGAATAAAAAGCCAGAATTTAGCCCGCAAACATTGCTGTATGCGGGCTAAGTTTTTGGGGCGGCCAACAATGCCGACCGCTTCTAACTCAAACTAAGAAATTTTAGAGCCGCGGTTCACCAGCACGATTGACTGATACCGTTGCGCCTGGTTTTGTTGTCATCTGCACTTGATGTTCGATACCGCGAAATTTGTAACCTACATCCCACTGGTCGGGTCGGCCGTTTTGGACAGTTTCGCAACGCCGTACGTCGCGTTCAGTTGTGCGGTTGTTGCTGCGCCCGACATTGGCGCCAACGGCACCGCCGCCTAACACACCAACAGCGGTGGCAACATCACGTCCGCGTCCGCCGCCGACCTGATGACCAAGTACGCCACCCAATATGCCGCCCAGAATTGCACCACCGACATTCAGGTCGCCGCGGCTCGGCTCGTTGACTTGCTCACGCTCGACCCAGCATCGCTGCGAAGGCTCACCATAAACGGCGCGGGAGTAGGTGACTGGCGCTTCGTAAAGGCGCTCACTCGGGCGGCGACGATAATCGTAGGACGGGGCGGCGAGTGGCTCCGGGGCCTCGTTTTCGTAATTCGCCCGATTGTTCACCATCCGCATTGAAGAAATGCGGTCGTTCAACCCCAGTCCTTTGAGTGAATCGTAGCTACCCTTGCGCAACACCACACACCGCCCTTGGAAACCGGCATCTTCACAAACTTCCCAGCGGCCGCGATCAACAATAACCGAAGAAGCACGATCATTAAAGCCGTACTGCGTTAGGTTGGGGACTTGTTTAGAGGCGTTGAACACGCGCCCACGAAAGCCCTCATGTTCGTAGATTGTGATCTGCGCGAAAGCCTGCGCGCCCAAGACCAATGCCATTGCCCCAACCAAGCCGGAAATGGCATGAATCGTTGATTTTGATTTCAATTTTAATGGCTGTTGTTTAGTTAAACTTTTATTGGTTTTATGAATAAATGCGTTCATTTTTTATTTCTCCTGTGATTAAAAAAGCAGCATGTGAGTGAATCAAACGCTGAGCTGAAGCGGATTTTTGGGTTACGGCAAGAGCATATCGGGGGTTTAGAAATTTACGATACTGCTGGCAACAGCGTATCATGCGCTCTGCGCAATATTTGCCCATCCGCTTTGCGAAGTTTCATTCCTTGTTGTCGCTGCCGCGTTCATTTCTTTGTCGATCTCTTTAAGGATAGTTAGGCGGGGCTCATCATATGAGCAATCCTTGGCACTATCTCTAGCAATATCCTTATTGGCGCCTGCAAACAGCCGATTAAATTCGCGCTTGACCACACCGTAGCACTCACAGCTGGCGCGCTCCAAGCCTTCGCGGTCCAAAATTTCAATTACGCCTCGGCTGTATTTGATCAGACCTTCCCGCTGCAATTTACCCGCTGCCTCGGTCACGCCTTCGCGGCGCACGCCTAAAATTCCGGCCATCAATTCCTGCGTCATTTTCAGCGAGTAGGTGGGAACGCGATCCAAACTCAATAACAACCGGCGGCTCAACTGTTGCGCCAAAGAATGATGACGATTGCAGACTGCTGTTTGGGTCATTTGCAGCATAAGCGCTTGGGCGTACTTTAGGAACAGTTGTAATGCCGCACCAGGATGCTCCAACTCGGCAACCAGCACATTCGACTTGAGCCTGAAGCCATACCCTGCACTCTGCACAAATGCTTGGGTTGGCGTTGTTTCGCAGCCCATTACGAGAGATATACCGACCATCCCCTCATTGCCGACGATCGCAACTTCTGCCGATGCGCCATCGGATAGCGCATAAGATAGCGAAACAATCGAGGTTGTCGGAAAATAAACATACTCAAGTTGATCGCCCGGCTCGTACAACACTTTGCCCAGTGGCATGGGCACCCATTCAAGGTATGCGGCAAAACGTTCAAATGCGGCATCTGGCAACAACGCCAATAATTTATTCTGTGTTGCACTTGGCTGTGATCGGCGCACTGCACGCGCTGGGTTTAACGGCGCTGATTTTAGTGCCTTAAGCTTCCTATGTGTTGATATGGGCTGTGAGATGCCGACGACTGTGGCTAATCTTACAGTTGCCTGTCGAACTGGGGGTGGCCGCCGGATCGTCGGTTGGGGCTCAAGCGCGGGCGTCTGCGATGTCGGACTTTGCTGCTGACTAACGGGCCTATCTAGTTGGCGCATTGCCGGTGTGTTTTCGCTGCCGGATGCGGCCGTGCGTGCGACCGAGCGGTGACTGATGTGAGCGCTATTCTGGCCGGACCAATTGCCACTGGTGCTTGTGCCACTAGTGCTATTGGCATTCGTTTGGAGGTCACCATAGCCCTCAGTCCTATGTTGCAACACTTCCACTGATGACATTACGTGCTGGAAATTCCCTAACTGTGAATTGGCTGCAATCGACATGCTTCATCCTTAGTCTGTAAGTGATGAAGGTAGTATTGATAAATTCAACAGCGCGATAAATCGGTAAACCTCCTCTCTTCTTGAGAGCGCAGTCTTACAAATCGAAATCACCCAAAACTGTGCGTAAACCAGTCGTGGAACCTTTGATCCGCGGCTGCAAATGCCCTGTTGCAATTTTTTCGTGTTGCATTTTATGTGCGGTATCAAACAGAGCGATCGATTTGATCGTTGTACTATTCGTTTGCCAACAGAGTTGAAAGGTCAACGCTGGTGTCTTAAAAAGGAGAAAAAAATGCTTTATACAATCGCAGTTGTGCTGATTATTTTATGGTTGCTTGGTTTAGTGACGTCGTTCACCATGGGTGGATTAATTCATATTTTATTAGTAATTGCAATCGTGGTGGTGTTGCTTCGCGTGATTAGCGGTAAGAGACCGCTTTAATTCTCGTCATCAATGCTCGCTGCATAATAGTCAACAAGCAGTCAACAAGCGGTCGGCAAGTAGCCGCAGGCCCGAAACGCTCAAAAAGCCCAAGACTTAAGCAAGTCAGGACAGCAATGTGCTGATTTGTTTGAGGCTTGGCACGCGATCCGAGACGGCCTTCATGGCTGCCAAAACCGGCGCTGCAACTACCAAGCCCCAGCCGCCCCATAGCCACCCAAACAGCAAGAATCCGACGAACAGTGCGGCGCTGTTAATCCTTGACGAACGGCTTTGAATATAGTTATTTAAGCCAAAGCCAATAATGAACTGAAACAGCAGCCAGATGGTGGTCAGATAAAAAGCAGGCCAGAATCCATCGAGCGAAACGAGGCCGATCAGGAAGCACACGCCCAAAAATAGAGCAGTGCCAATATATGGAATAAGGTGCAAAAGCCCCGCCACAACGCCCCAGAGCAGCGCCCGCTCAATGCCAAAATAGGCGAACAGCGCCCAAGTCGACAAGCCCAGTGCAATATTTGTAACCGCCGTCGCAGCCAGATAATATTGAACCTGCGCGTGTATTTCGTTCAGTATGGTTAACGTTACTTTCTTACGGCTTAATGACTGGCCGACCATTTGCAGCAAATTTTTACGGTGTTCGGTGCCCGCGCAAAGTAGCAAAAAAGCGAGCAAACCGGCAACACCCACCGTCGACGCAACGCCCAATAATTTCCCGATACGATCACTCAAAAAACTCTGCAAGCGTTCCGCCATAGAAGGCGATGCTGCGCTTGGTTGCGTTTGCGCTCGTTGTAACGCGGTTGCGCTGTAGATTTTTTTTACGTTAGCAGCAGAAATCGCGTCCAATGCGGCGCGAGATCCAGCATTCGCTGTTGTTGGGGCCGAAGCGGGCGCTTTTTGGTCGGCCGCGGGATCAATACTTAGCGCCGCTGAGGCTTGGTCCAATTCTCGAGCGGCGCTTCGAATATCGCTCATCAGCCCCGAATTTTCGCCGCGCGGTGTGCCGATAAATTCCCGAATCATGCGAGCGGCCTTAGGTAGTTCAGCGGCAACAGACGCGGCATCAGCGCGCAAATTCCACAGGCCGGCGCCCACACTGCCAAACAACAAAAATAGCAGCAACGCAGCACTCGCAATGCGCGGAATGAACAGCACACGCTGGAGCCAATCAACAAACGGTCGCAGGCTATAGCTTAATATCAGGCCGAGTAAAACCGGCACAAACACGGCTTCAGCAAATTTCAGCAACCATATGAACGCGGCGATCGCCAGCACTCCGAGCGCCACCGATTGAAAGGTTTGCATGGACTCGATGGATTCTACCGCTGACGGCATGGAATCAATGCTGTTAGTGTTATCGCCGGTATCCGTACCACCACTTTCTACCGCGGCCAATGGCACCGCGGCTTGAGCTTGGGCAGCGTCTGTTGCGATTGGGCCGTCTGATGGCGTTTTCTTATTTTCCATTGGGGTTGAACTATTTTTCCGGCTGTTTTTTTACACACCGGGTTGCGCGGGTACGAAGGGACTAAATTGCGCTAGCGGCAGATTGAAGTAATGGACCAACCTTATGAAACTCGTGTGATTTGTCCAAAAATATAGTGGCGCCTAGCGCAATGGCTGCGCGTTCAACAGATGGTGACGGGAAATTCGTCAGCACAATAATGGTGGGCTTTGCCTGCATGGTCGAATAGCCCATGGCTTTTAAAACACCAAGTCCATTACCAACTTCGAGTTGCATATCCAAAATAACAGCATCCGGGTGTTCCCGGCGGCAAAGCTCAATCGCCCCTGTTTCAGTTGTGGCCTCGCCAATCACTTTCATGCCTACTATTTCTTCGACAAGCTCCACCAGGCGCGTTCGTATGCTCGCTGAATCTTCAACAATAGCGACTTTAAAGCTGCTCATTTTAGCGGTGCTAATCCTCAGTATATTACTTAACATATTGCGTAATTATAGTTTTCTCGTTAACCTATTGCTGTGAACTTTGGTGACAGCAATCATGATTCGTTACTGAATCAATCCGTTTTTCAGTGCGTAATAAGTAAGTTCCGAATTTGTTTTTAAGCCCATTTTTTCCATTAACCGAGACCGGTAGGTACTAACGGTTTTAACGCTAATAAAAAGACTTTCAGCAATTTCAGAAACGGTTTTGCCCTCAGCTAAGCGGCAAAAAATTTGAAACTCCCGCTCAGAGAGCTGGTCGTGAACAGGTTTGTCGGTTGGCGCGCTCAGACCCTCTGCCAGTATTTCGGCAAGCTTGGGACTAACATAGCGTCTACCAATTGCGACGGTCTCAATTGCACTGATCAGTTGCTCGCTGGTGCAAGTTTTACTCAAAAACCCAGCTGCTCCCGCCCTGAGCATATTTACGCCATAATGCTCTTCAGCGAAACCAGACAAAATCAGCACTTTGGTATCCGGGTAACGCTCGCGAATTTTTCTGAGAACATCCACGCCCGAGCCGTCTGGGAGTGAAATATCAAGCAACACGATATCGAAAGTCGCTTTGCGCAAATGGTCAAACGCCTGCGCGGCGGAATTGGCCTCGCCAGCGACAAGAAAACGCCCGCTCTCGGATAAAATTTGTCGGAAACCAACGCGAACAACATCATGATCGTCAACAATCAGCAGCTTAATTTCATTGGTCTTCATGACGACGTTATTTTCAACAACATAATCCACAACACAAAGATAGCGTTCAAAAATGGCTTGAAAAGTAAGTTAGAAAAAACGCGATCGGCCCAGCTCGGTTAAAACAATAACTGGATCGGCCAATCGCGTTGCGTTTCCTACACTACAGCATTACCGCGCTGATTACCCAAGTTTAACAACCTTAATCGAGATGATTAAGTCTTTTTGAAGTTGGTCTTTGCATTGTTTACGCAAGCGGTTTTTGCTTCGCCGGCGAGCGCGTCACATTTTTCAAGGGCTACTTTGTAATCGGCATTCATGCGGGTTTCGATCGAATCTTTCGTTTCATTTTTCACCGCTTTATACAATTTTGCATCTTCTTTGGCTTTTACTTCTGCCGCTTTCGCTTCTTTTACGCAGACATCTTTAACGTTGCCAGTGCTTGCCTTACATTTTTCTTTGGAGACGCTGTAGCTTGCCTCGGCTTTGGCAATTTGCAACTTGTACTGTGCTTTTTCTTTTCCACTGTAGCGTGCTTCAAGATCAGCCTTCGCTACTTTTTCATCGGCTTTGGATTGCGCGACGCAGACATCTTTAGGGTTTCCGGCCATGCTTGCGCAGGCTGCTTTGGCAGATTTATAGTTGACCGAAATTTGGCTTTTTTCCGCTTTGTATTCAACTTTTGTCATTGCATTTGCAGTAATGCTAGCCGAGGCTAAGAGTGCTATCGCAACAGCAAGGGTAAGGGAAAGTTTCTTGTTCATAGTAGCTCCTGATTAAATGGTAAGTGAGTTGGTTTAATAAATTATAAATAATTTCGTAAATACAAGTTGTTCAATGATTGAGCAACCATCGTTTCTATTTTCTAGCAGAGCTATGCGTCAGTTAATCTGGCTCTGTAAATTTTAATTGTGTAACAGTAAAGAATGAATTGGTACAAATAACGACATCGAGCCTTAAGCAGCCAGGCAGTTGAGCAGCTACGCAGTTAAGCAATAGACACCGACACCAAGCCGACAAAAGCCATTTTTAGTGGACTAAGCGTTTTTGTTTTCAGCGTGGCGTTTTTGAAACGCGGCGATTTGCTTCTCGGCTTCTTCTTTAGTGATGCCGTATTGCTCTTGAATTTTGCCAGCAAGATGGTCGCGTTTGCCGGCAATTACATCAATGTGATCGTCGGTAAGCTTGCCCCACTGCTCTTTCACGTTACCTTTTAATTGTTTCCAATTACCTTCAATGGTGTCCCAATTCATGTTGAATCTCCTAAAATAGTGTTGGTCAAAACGCTTGTCATACGCTTTATTTTACGATTGCTTGTAATTTCAACCGCGCCGATAACCTCCGTTGCAACCGAGGCAATTATCGAAGTGGAATAAATCAGTCTGCCGCAAACAATGGATCCATAAAGCATCTACCGAGGAATCTTAGTGTTTTGGCTATGGGCGCAATGTCGGGTATTGGTGGAGCTTTGTGTCAGCCTGCACCTACAAGCGACAAACTCGGGCTACTCAAAACTGAGCAAGTTAACCCCGCCTTCGCATAACGACGACCACTCCTTTTAACGACGGACCATTTAGCAACGCCGTTTGCTTTGCGATAGCATGCCTGTCTGGCTCCTGGCAGAACGCACGCGACTGGCTGGAGAGGATGGGTAAGGTGTCGGGCTGGCTTGATGGTATGCGGCAGATCCATCGCTGTTTTTCGCCATTTTTCGCCGGTTTTCGCCAATGCCAACCTGTGCCAGCTCGTGCCAAGTAGCGACCGCAGCATTTCTCAATTATCGGTCGTTCGCGCACTTTGCCCAGCGACTTTTTTGCCGCAAGTCTGTTTAACAAAAAACCGGATAAGCGTAAACTACTGGTAAATCTAGACAAATTTTAAAGCGGCGTGGCTGGATTCAGGCTTGATACTGGCATCTCACCTGCCCCCGTTTTTCCTGATGTCGCAGCAGCAAAACAGGCTCAAACGCCGCACCAGGCAACGAATTTGGCAGTATTTTATAATTCGATATTCGCTACACCAATCATTTGAACCAATTTCGCGTAAGCTGGTCACATCGTCATGAAGTTATCGCGACAATTACTTTTAGCATGGATGATCTTTTGGCTACCCGTTGCCGGTGTGATGGCGGCTGTTATGCCCATTACGGGGATGTCGGGTATTGCCGCGGCCTCCCACCGTAATACTCAGCTGGATGTGAGTGATTCAACTGAAGCGATATCGGATGGGTTTTCCGGAATGAGTTTTGACGCTAACGCGCCTACTCAAGTCACTCAAGTCAGCGATACCAGCGATACAACAAGCGCTAACGAAATTGATCTGTTGCTGATGCCTTGCCATGGCAATGCCGCCGGAAAAAATCTGCCGGCTGGCAAGCCGTGTACCGACTGTGTGCTCTGCCATTTAGCCGGCGCTTTAGCCATGCAGGCGATGCCAATCATGCCGAGCGTTTTGCCGAGCAATGTGTTTGCGTTAACGCCACCGCCACCTTACCCCTCCTATATCCCGGACCTCCTCGCACCGCCGCCGCGCACCGCCCTCGCCTAGCGGCGGGGGGCCTTGCCTGACCAATCATGCGATTATGCATTGAGGCGCGAGTGGTAAATCCATCGCGCATCCGCATTTTTGGATTTATGGCATCCTCCGCTTTTCGTTATGTCAATTTACGAAGCGAGGATCAATATGCAATTCCTGCCAAAAAACGCAGCAACTTACATGGCAACTTTTATGGCCTTAGTGTCATGTGGCTTTAGCGGACTTTCGGCGTCCGCAGAGCGTGATGAAGGCAACGCGAAGGATGCAAGCAGCACGCAAGCGCCCTCCACGCCCGTCGTCTACAAGTCGCCATTTTCTGACTACCACCCTCTAGGCGAGGACAAGCGCACACCGTGGAAAGCGGCGAATGATGAGGTCGGCAGAATCGGCGGCTGGCGAGTGTATGCACGCGAGGCCGCGGCCCCATCGGCTACCGGAACCCCCTCACGAACCCAGACTGCCCCAAACGCCGCGCCAGTACTAGCTTCCCAGCCATCACCCGCAGCGCCAAGCCCGGCTTTACCGGCGCCACAAGCCGAAGCAAAACATGCGGGGCATCACGCGCCTGAGGCGAAAAAATGATTAACGTCCCCTCCCGTTTCAAGCAACAATTAGTGGCTGCCGCGTTTGTTTTATTGGCACTCAGCGGCTGCGCCTCGTTCACACAAGATGGCGGGTTGGCGGCCGTTGCGCAAACCACTAAAACCCGCACCGGCTACGACCTTAAATGGGTGCGCAGCGATGCCGACCGCGAAATTGTTTCCAAGCGCGTGACCGAACTGTTGCAAAAACCGTTAACAATTGACGACGCGGTGCAAATTGCCGTTATCAATAACCGCGGTCTGCAAGCCTCATTTGACGAATTAGGGATTTCCGAAGCAGATGTAGTGGCTGCGGGGCGCTTGCCTAATCCACACTTTACGTGGCGGCAGGCGAGCGTTGGCGATCAGTTTACGATCGAGCAAACACTAACGTTCAATTTGCTTTCGATTCTCACGATCCCGTTGAAAACAGAACTATCCCGGCGCAGCTTTGAGCAAACGCAGCGCATGGTGACGATGGAGGTTCTACAGTTGGCATCGGAAACCCGGAAAGCCTACGTCCTTGCGTTGGCGGCGGAGGAATCGGCGCGCTACATGGCCAAGGTCAAAACTGTCGCAGAATCCAGCGCTGAATTAGCGCGCCGAATGGCTAGCGTTGGTAATTTCAATAAGCTCTCGCAGGCACGAGAACAGGGCTTCTATGCTGATGCAGCGCTGAATCATGCACGCGCCATGCAAAACCAGACCAACACGCGCGAAAAATTGTCGCGTTTGCTCGGACTATGGGGCGAGGAAATTCAGTACAAATTACCCGACCGCTTACCGGACCTGCCCACGGCGGTAGATGATCTGCCCAATGTCGAACAAATCGCCATGGCTCAGCGCTTGGATGTGCAAGCCATGAAATTAGGCACCGAATCACTCGCCAAAAACCTAGGCCTGTCGAAGGCCACCCGCTTCATCAATGTACTGGAAATCGGACCCACGCGTGTACTGGAAGGTGCCAAATCAGATCCGTATAAAAAAGGGTTTGAGGTGAGTTTAGAGATTCCAATTTTTGATTGGGGCGCCACCAAAGTAGCCAAAGCGGAATCGCTTTACATGCAGTCAGTCAACCGCACGGCTGAAGCGGCGATCAACGCACGGTCGGAAGTCCGCCAAACCTACCAAAGCTACCGGCTGACCTACGATATCGCCAAACACTATCGCGATGAAATCGTGCCGATTCGTAAACGCATCGCCGATGAAAACCTGCTGCGCTACAACGGCATGCTGATTGGCGTCTTTGATCTGCTCGCTGACGCACGCGCCCAGATCACGAGCGTGAACGGTTATATCGAGGCCCTGCGCGATTTTTGGCTCGCCAAGGCGGATCTTGATATGGCAATGATCGGCAAACCGTCCATGACCCAAATGAATTCCAATGCGATGCCAACGGGTGATGCCCCCGCTGGTCATTAACACCGATACAAAAAAGGATATAGATATGATTACCAGAAGAAACTTTTTTAAGAACGCCGGTGTAGCGGGTGCCGCCGCCTTGGGTGCCGTCGCGGCAACATCGGTGAGCCGCGTCGCGATGGCGGCGCTGCCTGAGCCTGTGTTGCAAACCAAAGCGGACACTATGCCCCCGCTTCTACCTGCGAATGGCCGCCACTACAACCCGGTGGTTACCTTAAATGGCTGGACGCTGCCGTGGCGAATGCACAGCGGCGTAAAAGAATTCCATCTGGTGGCCGAGCCGGTGGTGCGTGAAATGTGTGAAGGCTTCACCGCGCATTTGTGGGGTTATAACGGGCAATCACCGGGACCCACGATTGAAGTGGTGGAAGGTGATCGGGTTAGAGTATTTGTCACCAATAAATTGCCCGAACACACCTCGGTTCACTGGCACGGGCAGCGGGTGCCCAACGGCATGGATGGTGTGACAGGCTTAAACCAGCCCGCCATTCAACCAGGCAAAACCTTTGTCTACGAATTCATCGCTCGGCGTCCCGGCACGTTTATGTATCACCCGCATGCGGACGAGATGACGCAAATGGCAATGGGCATGATGGGTTTCTGGGTCACGCATCCTAAAAATAAGCATCCATTGATTGAGGAAGTGGATCGTGATTTTGTGTTTTTGCTCAACGCTTACGATGTTGATCCGGGCGCGTACACGCCGAAAATCATGACCATGCTCGATTTCAATTTATGGTCGTGGAACAGCCGTATTTTTCCCGGCATTGATCCGTTGGTGGTGCGGCAAAATGACAAGGTGCGGATTCGTATCGGCAATCTCACGATGACGAATCACCCCATCCATTTGCACGGCCATGAATTTATGGTCACCGGCACTGACGGCGGGGCGGTGCCCAAATCGGCACGCTGGCCGGAAGTGACCACGGACGTCGCGGTTGGGCAGATGCGGCAGCTGGAATTCGTCGCCAGTGAAGAAGGCGACTGGGCATTTCATTGCCACAAGGCACACCACACGATGAATGCGATGGGTCACGAGGTGCCCACCATGATCGGAGTCGATCATCGGGGTGTAGCCAAGCAAATCACCTCGCTGGTGCCGGATTACATGGTGATGGGCGAGCGCGGAATGTCGGATATGACCGAAATGGAAATGCCGATGCCCGATAACACCGCGCCCATGATGACCGGCGAAGGGCCATTTGAGTCCGTTGCGATGGGCGGCATGTTTTCAGTGCTAAAGGTTCGGCGCGAGCAAAAACCGGGCGACTACAAAGATCCAGGCTGGTACAAACAGCCGCCAGGCACGACTGCCTTTGAGTGGACTGGATCGCTGCCCGAGCCAGCGCGGTTCAAGTCAGCAGCCACCGCTGGTAAGCCAGCCGGCGCGGTCATGCCGCGCACGGATAAAGATAACAAAGTTGAAGTACAAATTCGCAAACCGATGAGCGATATGAAAGGCATGGGGCACTGATTTTGCCAATTAGCAACCATCAAACCCACAAGGACATTCATCATAAAAATTTTTAGCGCCCTACCTCTAGCAATCGCGATGGCACTGTCCATCGCTGCACAAAAGACGTTCGCTCACGAACAGCATGCGTGCTGCTATCGGTCATCGTCGAGTTATTTTTGTATGTTTTTCTTTCGGTAGTACAGAACCTGCGTTTGCTTGCAAAAATGGGTCAGCGATAGCTAGAGCGATCACGCTGGTCCGATTAAATATTATTTAACTTTTTTGGAGTCTCAAATGAAAAATCGATTCACATTAGCCGCAGTATTATTTTCGTTGTCGGTCATGGGCGCCCACGCATCAGGAGACCATGCTACAAAATCCGCGCCTGACACCAACACCACTAAGGCAGGTGATATGGATGATAAGGCCGCGGCGGTAGCAACGAAATTAGCGATGACCGAGGGTGAAATTAAGAAAGTAGACAAAGAGACCGGCAAAATCACCATCAAACACGGCGAGATTAAAAATTTGGACATGCCTGGTATGACTATGGTTTTTCGCGTCAAAGAACCGGCGATGCTCGATCAGGTAAAGGCGGGCGATAAGGTTAATTTCTCGGCAGATAAAATTAACGGCAACATCACAGTGACCAAAATCGAGGCCGCAAAATAGGCTCGACATTCTTCCTAATCCGTGTACGACGCGTCATGCGGCGTCTTCGATTGGCTGTGCGCACGCGCGTTGAGTTGTTGCGCGGTCGGTGGACGTGCAACAGCGTTCTTGTCGGCCAGCAACCCGGCGTGCGTCGGTGAGCTCCGCCGGATTTGCAACAGTTAAACAACTAAATTAAAAAGGGGGAAAAAAATGAAGTGTTACCGAATTATGGCATCGGCAGTTACGGCATTGTCGGCTCTTGCGGCATCATCCAGTATCTGGGCATCGGGAGACCACAAGGACGTCTACGCCAAGTCGTTCGACGTAGCGTTGCAGCCCGGGAAATTCCATGAAGAGTGCATGGAACTAAAGGCAGGCCAAGAAATGCCCTATCACTTCAAGGCCTCAACTGAAGTCGCGTTCAATATCCACTTTCACAAGGGGAAAGCCGTGGAATTCCCGGTGAAAGTTGACGCTATTCGCGAGAGTGCGCAAATCTTTAAGCCGATGATGACGGAACATTTTTGCTGGATGTGGAAAAACAATGCGTCCGGCCCAGCTCAGGTTAAAGGCATCATTGGTGCCAAGTAAAAAGGCCTCTCCGCATGGCAGCATGCAACACCGCCATCGGATTGGCGATTGCCGATGTAACAGCGCAAGTCTCAAATTACCTTAAAGGAAATAAGCCATGAAAACTGTTAAAGCTACCATCGCCGCGACCGCCGCAGCCAGCGCGGTTGCTGCAGTTGCAGCAGTTGCGCTGTCGATTACATCGCTAAGCAGCTTCGCACACGACGGGCAACATAAAAAAATGAAGGATGCTCCCGTTAAGATGGAGCAGAAAGAATGGGGCATCGCAGGCGACCCAAAACAAGTCAAGCGAACCATCACGCTGACCATGTCAGACGCGATGCGATTCACGCCCAATCAAATCAACGTCAAAGAAGGCGAAACGGTTCGTATTGCGCTTAAAAATAACGGCAAAGTTCTTCATGAAATGGTGATTGGCACCAAAAAAGAACTGGAGGAACATGCCGCACTCATGTTGAAGTTTCCAAACATGGAACATGCGGAACCCTATATGGCGCATATCGCACCGGGAAAGACAGGTGAAATTATCTGGAATTTCAACAAAGGGGGCGAGTTTGATTTTGCTTGTCTGGTGGCGGGCCACTACCAGGCGGGAATGACCGGCAAAATTACCGTGGCGGGAAAAAGTGTCGGGAGTGCCACCGCCGCCGCTATCATTGCGCCAAAAGTTGCCGAAATGATGGCGAATGCGCCAGCAACGCCGAACAACGCCGGGATCAAACCAGCCGAAGTCAGCGTTAAAGCTGATGCACCAATGGCAGTTGGTGAAATTCAGAAAATTGATAAAGCAGCGGGCAAAGTGACGATCAAGCACGGAGAAATCAAAAATATCGACATGCCACCAATGACGATGGTGTTTCGGGTCAAAGATGCGGCCATGCTGGATGGCGCAAAAGTCGGCGACAAGATCAACTTCGAGGCCGATAAAATAAACGGCAACTTTACAGTGACAAAAATCGAAGCCGCTAAATAGCCCACGATATAGCCCGCGGCAGCGAGCAACTCGTCCTGTGTGACGACGGTATTGCCGCTCAGAGCGAAGTTACCACGGCCATTTTCACCGGTTGATTCAGGAACGCAACGTCGAATCTGGATTTGATATTGCGGCAATGATAGGACACTTTTTCGCACGTCCATGCGCTTCACATTCATGAATCAAATGTGAAAGCGCGTGCTCCATGCGCGTCAGGTCGGCAAGTTTTTTGCGAATTTGAACGAGTCTGTCTGCCGCTACTTTTCGGATGGCCTTACGGTTCGCCCCGTCCTCGAGTGCCAATAAAGTGGCGATTTCGTCGAGGGTAAAACCTAACTCTTGGGCACGCTTGATAAAACGGATGCGATCAACGAGCTGCGCGGGGTAGTAACGAAATGCGCCCCGCATCACACCGGACGAAGGTAGCAGCGCTCTTCGCTGATAATAACGGACGGTCTCGATACCAACATTGGCGGCTCGGGCGAGGTGCCCGATAGTAAGAAGTGAATCGCTCATCAGAGAACTCCATTAAAAATATAGGCGGCTGATGCTATCAGAATCTCGGTGTTGCGGGACCTCGGAATATCGATTGAATCTGCTACGGCGATGGTGGTTAAGTGCTTAAGTGGTTAAGTGGCTAAGTGCCTACAAAAATTGCCCAGCGGGGCCTACAACATAGCACTTGACTCTGGGGTCTAGTACAGAGTTAATACTATTTCTTTTATTCAGGCAATCAAGCCTATGGAGGTTCATCATGACTGAACGCGAGATTTCAAGCCCCGGCAGTAAAGCACCAAATGTGATTCAAACAGTCACATCGCCTCAGGAGACTCAAAGCGTCGGAGGTTCGTGCTGCGGCTCGGCAGCGAAGCCCGACGCTACGCAACCCGAAAGCATGGACGCGGGCGGCAAAATGTCGTGCTGCTCACCTGCTGATGCAACCGATAAATCGCCTTCAACATTATTGGCGGATTCCGCCGCTAAATCACCCAAAGGCAGTTGCTGCGGAACACCCGCTAACGAGCCTGCCCAAGGGTTGAGTGAGAAAACGGTTGATAAACCAAATATCGATCCCGTCTGCGGCATGAAGGCGGCTACCAACCCTGATAAATCTGCGGCCCACGAAGGCACGACTTATTACTTTTGCAGCGCGCGCTGCAGGGATAAATTTAATGCCGATCCGGAGCATTATTTACATCCGGAAAAAAATGCAAACCCCGCGCCAGCGCTAGCGTTTGGGGCTATTTTCACCTGTCCTATGCATCCCGAAATCCGCCAAGATCATCCCGGCAGCTGCCCCAAATGCGGCATGGCCTTGGAGCCTGAAATGCCGAGCTTGGATGATGATGAAAACCACGAGTTGACCGATTTTCGCCGGCGGTTCTGGTGGTCGCTACCGTTCACACTAATTGTGTTTTCACTCGCCATGTTCGGGCATCAATTCAAGCCATTCGGCGATATCGCGCAAAGCCAAAACTGGATTGAATTTGCTTTCTCGTTACCGGTCGTGCTGTGGGCGGGCTATCCTTTCTTTGTGCGCTGCGTGCAGTCATTCATCAACCGGAGCCCGAACATGTTTACGCTCATCGGCTTGGGTACCGGTGCCGCGTTTATTTACAGCGTGGTCGCGACCATTGCACCTCAGTTTTTCCCCACCTCGTTTTCAATGAACGGACGCGTTAGCGTTTATTTTGAAGCAGCAGCCGTAATCATTTCGCTGACGCTTCTTGGCCAAATGTTGGAGCTAAAAGCCCGCTCACAGACCTCGGCGGCGATTAAATCATTGCTTAAATTAGCGCCCAAAACGGCGCGGCGCATCAAAACCGATGGCAGCGAAGAAGATGTGCCGTTAGTCAATGTGCATATTGGCGACAGCTTACGGGTGCGGCCAGGCGAAAAAATTCCGGTGGACGGTGTGGTCACAGAGGGCAGCTCGGCGGTGGATGAATCGATGCTGACCGGTGAACCGATTCCGGTAACCAAGCGCGCGGGCGATAAACTGATTGGCGCAACACTGAACAGCAATGGCAGCCTGGTGATGCGGGCGGACAAAGTGGGCAGCGCCACGATGCTCGCGCAAATTGTGCAAATGGTGGCACAGGCGCAGCGCTCAAAAGCACCAATGCAGCGCATGGCGGATACTGTTTCCGGTTACTTTGTGGTCAGTGTCGTGAGTGTGGCAATCTTGACCTTCCTCGGCTGGGGATTTTTTGGACCGTCGACAAGTTCGGCGAGCTGGGTGTTTGGCTTAATCAACGCAGTGGCGGTGCTCATCATCGCCTGCCCGTGCGCGTTGGGGTTGGCAACACCGATGTCGATCATGGTGGCGACGGGCAAAGCGGCAACGCAAGGAATTTTGTTTCGCGATGCCGCGGCGATCGAAAATTTTCGCAAAATAGATACCTTGATTGTTGATAAAACCGGCACCCTAACCCAAGGGAAGCCGGTGTTTCAGCAGGCCATAGCGGCATCTGGAGCGTCTGGATTTACGCCTGAAGAAGTATTACGCCTCAGTGCGAGTCTCGATCAAGGCAGCGAGCATCCGTTAGCCGACGCCATTGTTGCCGCCGCGCGCGAACAAAAGCTCGTGCTCGATAAACCCGCACAGTTTGAATCCAGCACCGGCATTGGTGTTCATGGCACGATTAACGGCAAAAAATATGCGCTCGGAAATACCGCGTTAATGACGCAAGAAAACATAAACATCAGCGATCTTACGACCAAGGCGGATGCGCTGCGTGCGACCGGTGCCAGCGTGATGTATCTGGCTGTAGATGGCCAACTGGCGGGCATCTTGGCGGTTTCTGACCCGATCAAAACCAGCACACCAGAAGCATTGGCAGCGTTAAAAGCGGCCGGCATTCGCGTCATTATGGCGACCGGTGACGGGCTCAAAACAGCGCAAGCCGTTGCCGCAACGTTAGGCATTGCAGAATTTTATGGCGAAGTAAAGCCGGCCGATAAATTGGCGCTGGTTGAGCGATTGCAAAAAGAAGGCCGCATTGTCGCGATGGCGGGTGACGGCATCAACGACGCGCCCGCGTTGGCCAAAGCTGATATTGGCGTGGCGATGGGCACCGGCACTGACGTGGCGATGAATAGCGCCCAAGTGACGCTGGTAAGAGGCGATTTGAACGGGATCGCCCGTGCCCGTGAATTGTCGGTCGAGACGATTCGCAACATGAAACAAAATCTCGCCTTCGCGTTTTTCTACAACGCGCTTGGTGTGCCGTTGGCGGCCGGCGTGCTTTATCCGTTTACCGGCTGGTTGCTATCACCGATGATCGCGGCACTGGCAATGAGTCTAAGTTCCGCCTCAGTGATCACCAACGCACTACGGCTGCGAGGCGTGAAATTAAGAGCCGGCAATAACAATTGATCGCGCAAATTGACCAATAGGACGATAGCCGAACAGGCAAATTGGCGAAAAAGCGAATTGACGAACGGGCAAATTGAAGAACAACCAACGAAAACATACGAAAAAATAGCTGGGCCGATAAAAAAGCGGACCTAGCCGCTTGCGCAAAAATATATGATCGCCTACGAAAGATAATTGCATTTGAAAAAGTATGCGCAAATCATCCATATTTATTGACACATACCGATTTTAGGCGCAGTATTCGAGCATACTTTGCTGAAAGGTAAAAATATGGAAGTTACGCTGGGCGAACGCGGCCAAATTACGCTACCGAAGTCGGTGCGGGATGCGCTTGGCTTATCAAAGGGCACACCGCTCACCATCGAGATCGACCACGGTAAGCTGATATTGAGTAAAAACGTCGGCGAAGCCATTAAACGCGTTCGGGGCCGTTTTAAGCTTCCTGATGGCATGACAACCGACGACGCAATGCGCGAGCTGCGTGGCCGTGCGCCCAGTGACCCGGTGGAGCCGTAAATGGTCTCAAGCGCTAAATGATCGACACCCCATGATTGCCATTGACTCCTCTGCACTGATTGATGTCCTGACCGATGACCCCATTCATGGCGAAACATCTAGCGCTAAATTACAAAGCGCATTGGAGCGCGATGATGTGGTGGTTTGCGATATCGTGTTGGCGGAAATCGCGACTAAAATTCAACCTGTTGAAGATTTGTTGGATGCGCTCGCCGAATTACGGGTCAATTTTTCTGCCACCAGCGAGCAAGCGGCGCTTAGGGCTGGCATCATGCAACGCCGTTTCCTCGAGCGCGGCGGTCACCGCCATGATCGTGTCGTTTCAGATTTCATCATTGGCGCTCACGCCCTACTCCAATGCAACGCACTCATAACCCGCGATCAAGGTTTTTTCCGCGATTATTTCAAAGGGCTTAAAATCATTAATCCTTCATCGTAATTTTACTGCCATTATTTCGACGTACGCTCGACGCACCCATATTCTGCCACCTGCATGCTGCATTCTTATTAACATCGCCCACTCCCACTCCTTCACGCTTAGGAAACCATCATGGCTCACAACTTACACAACACTAAACAAACATTCAGCCCAACCGCAGGCAAAACCGGCGCATTTTATTCATTGCCTGAGTTGGCAAAAGCGTATCCCAACGTCAAGCGGTTGCCGGTTTCTATTCGCATCGTTTTAGAGAGCGTGTTGCGTAATTGCGATGGTAAAAAAGTTTCGGAAGAACACATCAAACAGCTCGCAAACTGGAAGCCGAACGCGGCGCGCACAGATGAAATCCCGTTTGTTTTAGCGCGCATTGTGCTGCAAGATTTTACCGGTGTGCCGCTGTTGGCGGACTTGGCCGCGATGCGCGGTGTCGCCCACAAAATGGGCAAGAACCCCAAGATTATCGAGCCGTTAGTGCCGGTAGATTTAGTGGTCGATCACTCGGTGCAGATTGATAGCTACGGCAATAAAGATTCGCTCGACCTCAACATGAAATTAGAATTTCAACGCAACGAAGAACGCTATGAATTCATGAAATGGGGCATGCAGGCGTTTGATACGTTTAAAGTTGTCCCACCCGGCATCGGCATTGTTCACCAGGTGAATCTGGAATATTTGGCGCGCGGCGTCCATGCCAAAGACGGCGTTTATTATCCCGACACATTGGTTGGCACGGATTCGCACACGACCATGATTAATGGCATCGGTGTCGTCGGTTGGGGCGTAGGCGGCATTGAGGCGGAAGCAGGCATGTTGGGACAGCCGGTTTATTTCTTAACGCCTGATGTGGTCGGTGTAAACCTCACCGGCAAATTGAAAGAAGGCCGCACTGCGACAGACTTGGTATTGGTGGTGACCGAGATGCTGCGGAAAGCAAAAGTAGTGGGCAAATTTGTCGAATTTTTTGGCGAGGGCACCGAGTCATTATCTGTTCCTGACCGCGCTACGATTGCTAATATGGCCCCGGAATACGGCGCGACGATGGGCTTTTTCCCAGTCGATGATGCGACTGTTGAATTCATGAAATCCACCGGCCGGACGGCCGATGAAGTCGCCGCATTCCAAGCCTATTTCAAAGCACAGGGAATGTATGGCGTCTCGAAAAAAGGCGATCTGGATTATTCCACCACGCTTGAATTGGACCTCTCAACCGTGAACGCTTCACTTGCAGGGCCGAAGCGCCCGCAAGACCGTATCGAGCTTGGCAATATGAAATCGCAATTCGCGTCGCTGTTTTCAAAGCCGCCAACTGAGAACGGTTTTAGCAAAGTCGCGGCCGACTTGCCGAAACGCTTCCAGACCAAAGACGACATTGAATTAGGTTCGGGCGATGTGTTGATTGCTGCTATTACCTCCTGCACCAATACATCGAACCCTAGCGTGATGATCGCAGCTGGTTTGCTGGCAAAGAAAGCAGTGGAAGCAGGCTTAAAGGTTAAGCCACATATCAAAACATCACTCGCCCCCGGCTCACGTGTCGTTACTGATTATTTGACCAAATCGGGTTTGCTCCCATACCTCGAAAAATTAGGCTTTTTCTTGGCAGGTTATGGCTGTACTACGTGTATTGGCAATGCGGGCGATTTAACGCCGGCGTTTAACGAAGCGATTGTCGCGAATGATTTGGTGTGCGCGGCCGTGCTATCAGGAAACCGAAATTTCGAGGCGCGGATTCACCCCAACTTGCGAGCGAATTTCTTGGCTTCGCCACCACTGGTTGTCGCGTATGCGATTGCCGGCACGGTCATGAGAGATTTGGAAAATGAGCCCGTAGGCGATGGCACCAACGGCCCCGTATTTTTGAAAGATATTTGGCCAACAAGTGCAGAAATCGCCGCCGCGATGCATTATGCCCAGGACCCTGCTACCTTCCAAAAACTATATTCAAACTTGGGCGCCGACAATCCCCTTTGGCAAAATATTAAAGGCACAACTGGCCAAGTGTACGACTGGCCCACTTCGACTTACATCGCCGAGCCACCGTTTTTCAGTAACGATTTCGGAATGTTTGCCGGTACCGCACACAATATCAAGGGTGCCCGTGCTTTGGGCGTCTTCGGCGATTCCGTGACAACCGATCACATTTCACCGGCGGGCTCGATTAAAGACACCTCCCCTGCGGGAAAATATTTAATCGAACACCATGTCATGAAAGCCGATTTCAACAGCTACGGCGCCCGGCGCGGCAACCACGACGTGATGATGCGCGGCACGTTTGCCAATGTGCGGATCAAAAATTTGATGCTGCCCGCCAAGCCGGATGGCTCGCGGGTCGAGGGTGGCGTAACGCTCATGCAACCCTCTGGCGAGCAAGCCTATATCTACGATGCGGCAATGCGCTACATCGCGGCCGGTACGCCAACTATGATTTTTGGCGGCGAAGAATACGGGACCGGGTCATCGCGCGATTGGGCTGCCAAAGGCACACAATTGCTGGGTGTTAAGGCCGTGATTGCCAAGAGCTTCGAGCGTATTCACCGCTCTAATCTGGTGGGGATGGGCGTATTGCCTTGCCAATTCAAAGGTACCGATACCGTTGACTCGCTCGGCATCACCGGCAATGAGGAGTTTGACCTGGTTGGCGTAGAGAACGGCATCAAACCGCAGATGGATGTAACCTTGGTGATTAAGCGCCGCGATGGCAGCACCAAAGAAGTTGCGGTGCTGTTACGCATTGATACGCCGATTGAGGTCGATTATTACCTTCACGGCGGGATCCTGCCGTACGTGTTGCGGGAGTTAATTTCCAAGGCGGCTTGAACCATGGCGCCTAACCAAGCTTGGGCTCAGTGATATCGATATCGTCGCGAGCTGCTGCGAATTTTGCGCTAAATAAAAAACCGGGCATTGCCCGGTTTTTTATTTAACATCCAGCAGAGCCGGCGACGAAGCGCCAGCGACGAAGTGGCAATGACGACGCGGCAGTGACGAAGTGGCAACGACTAAGCGGCAATCAAATTGCAGCAAAAATAAAGCCGCGCTACGGCCAAACGCTAGTCTGGGCGGGGCGTTTGGGCCATTTATGTTGCTTGCGGCCGTGTTATTTTTTTGCTGGTGCTGCAACCCAAGCGGTGCAATGTCCGGCAGGATTGATCTCAGTATCACCGGGCATAATTTTGCAGCCGCCCAAATCTTTGGCCGTTTTACCGGGAACCCATTGCATACAATTGTCGCAGCGTTGCACTACGCCACCGACAGTCACCGGTTTGTCACCGTACTTCAACGCGGTCCGCAACCCGTCGTTTTTAGCTGCGTAGGCATTTCCGGCGATAGCGATCACGGGAATACTCGCTAAGCCGAGCGAAATTTGTTTAAGTACATTGCGACGTGCGTTGATTTTGCTGTCAATCATGATATTCATCCAATCTGGAAGGCAAGATAGCCCACGCGAAGGTTACCCCGTTTTCACGCCACTTGCAAAACACTCTACTGCGCGCTGCTGCGTTCTACTCCGCTCTACTGTTTTGCTACGCCATCCAACGCCTGATTAATCACCCAAGCAATCCGCGCGCCGGCCTTCGCTAGCTGGGGCGCAATTGCTTCCCCTGATGAATCCATATAGCTTTTACTCAACGGTGTCGGCACTGTCAGTGAGGATTGCCAAGGCTTGCCGCATTCAAAAAGATCCAGCTTGGCATAGGTCGTGTCTCTGCTAAGCAAATACGACTCATTCATCCAGCTTTTTACATCGATTTTTATATCGTCCACGTTAGCCAACATCCCGCTTTGCCATTGTGGGAATTCATTTGCCCGATACTTTGTCCAAGAGCTTGCCACCAGCGCTTTGGCGTAATCAGCCTCGCTCTGCCCGCGCTTGGCGATCTTCACCAAATCGCTATCCCACACGCCGTGCAACCGGCGCGGAAAATCACTATCGGGGATCAACACAAACTTGAGATTGCCACCAAGGTCGTCATCGTCAGCGGCGTGCAGCGGCTGATGAATATCACCAACCATGTGCACCAAAAACCGTAGCGCTTGCACCCGAGCTTCAGTCTTCGCCTCAGCATTGCTCAACACCTTAAAGTAAATGGGGATCTGCGCTGAGGCGCAATTGCCGTTTTGGCAGTACTCCGAATAAGACTTTGTTTTACAAACCGGCTGATTGTCGTAATGCCATTTATCAGAGCCGGGAATTTCTATCGCCAGTTCGCGACGCTTTTCGTCCATGTAGAGAGAAATATCAGCCAAATCTGCACCTGGCATAAGCTGGTTCAAACGAATTCTCGCCTTTGGTGTGAGCAGATCGGTAGCCACCAGCCCCGTGATGCGATGCCCTTCGGCGCCCCAACCGAGCACCTTGGTTGGGGCGGCGGTGAGTAGCATGGCGAATCCGGTGGCAACGGTTAATACGTGAGCCGAAAATTTATTCATACTTATTCATGTGCAGCCTACTTTTTGTTTAAGTGACACCGGCGATGGGTGGGGTTAGGGGTGAGGGGTGAGGGGTGAGGGGTGAGGGATGATGTAATTCATGAAGTTTTTGCGGGCTTCGGTCGTCCGAACTCTTTTAACTAGCATCGGGTTGGTTGCATCTCGATATTAGCGCAATCGCATTCAACGCGCTAAATCTAACGCGCTAAAACAATCACCTCTGGTAGGTCTGCGCCGCAATACCCTGGGGCAACGGCATCCCGCGTTTTTGCATCGCATCGCGCACCCGATTTGGATAGTCACTGATGATGCCATTCACCTTCAAATCCAGCATTTTTTCAATATCCGGCGCATCATTTACGGTCCAAACCACGACCTTAAGCCCCAATGATTGCGCTTCTTTAACATTCGCCGGGTTAACATCACCAAAATAAGGCGACCACACTGCCCCACCAGCGGCTTTGACCATTTTCGGGACCGATCCCCCATAGTCTTTGGCCTGCACACCCGCCGTCCAACGCGATCCGTTGGCGCTATCGGCGCGGCCGCCATTGATGTTATCCATCCAGGATTGTTGCGCTGTCAAATACACGGTGGGCACGGTCGGGTACCGTTGCTGCACCAGCTTTAACGTTCGCCAATCGAAGCTTTGGATGGTCACGCGATGCAGCATTTTTTCTCGCTCAATAGTCCCAAGAAGCGCATCCACAAAGGCTTCCGGGGAAGGTGCCTCGTTGGGAGCATCCGGTTCCAACTTGGTTTCGATATTGAAACCCACCGTGTTGTTGCCTGTTTTTTTGATCATCTCGAACAGTGAGGCGAGCGAGGGAATGCGCGTACTCATCTATTGAGTGTTGACTTGGAAATTTATTGGCATATTCACTACCGGGGCGAATACGACCCACGTCGTACCGCTGCAATTCATGAAAGCTCATGACGTTAATGCAGGTGGGCGGTTCGGAAACAAGGGGCCAATCACCAGTCGCACCACGTGCCAAATCGGGATTCAGGCATCGCTCATGCGAAATGACGACCACCCCGTCACGGGTCACGCCGGTATCAAGCTCCAACATAT
Source organism: Burkholderiales bacterium (assembly GCA_038206765.1). GTDB lineage: Bacteria > Pseudomonadota > Gammaproteobacteria > Burkholderiales > Usitatibacteraceae > UKL13-2. Next base: position 23,673 of record JBBRAM010000025.1, read on the forward strand.
CCACACCGATTTCCATAGCCTTCGCGAAGGCTGGCAGGGTGTTTTCTGGCATCAAGCCGCGTGCGCCGCGATGGCCTTGAATTTCTACGGTGGTGGCGCAACCCGCGAATAAAAAACAGCCCGACAGCGTCGCCACAAGTGCCCCTTTTAGCCTAAACGCGCTTGATTTTGCGCCGACTGGCTGTATTGTGGCATTCATCATTTTGTATCCCTCGTGTGAAGCAGTTGAACTATGAGAAAATCCATGTTTAAGTCTTCAGAAATATCTCTTCTGCCATCACATTGCAACGACGAACCAACACCTAACCAACACATAACGCGAAGTATAACCACAAGCACCATGAGCGCTAATAAAAATTCAGCCCTGCCCTCTGATGTCACTCACGTCAGCAACTTCATTCGCAACATCATCGATGATGATTTGGCAACGCACAAATACGCTGCCCGGACTTGGCGCGGCACGCCGGGTGACGCTGCTGCGCAAAAAAATCAACCGGTTGACCCTGCCAAAATCCGCACCCGTTTTCCGCCAGAGCCGAACGGCTATCTGCATTTTGGCCACGCAAAATCGATTTTGCTTAATTTTAATTTAGCAAATATCTATGATGGTGTCTGCCATTTACGGTTTGATGACACCAATCCCGAAAAAGAAGAACAGCAATTTGTCGATGGCATCATCGACTCGGTACATTGGATAGGCGGCGATTACAACAAATTTGGCAAGGAACATTTGTATTTTGCCAGCGACTATTTTGATTATTTTTATGCATTTGCCGAAACGCTCATTGAGCATGATTTGGCCTACGTGGATTCACAATCTGCCGACGAAATGCGCAGCACGCGCGGCACGTTGACTGAGCCGGGCAAAAATTCACCATTCCGCAGCCGCAGCATTGCCGAAAATCTACGCCTCTTTCGCGAGATGAAAGCGGGCAAGCACGCCGAGGGCACGCATATTGTTCGCGCCAAAATTGATATGGCTTCACCCAATATCAATCTGCGCGATCCGGCGATCTACCGCATTAAACACGCCCACCACCATCGTACCGGCGACAAATGGTGCATTTATCCAATGTATGCCTATGCCCACCCGATTGAGGATGCGCTGGAAAATATTACGCACTCGATTTGCACTTTGGAGTTCGCCGATCAACGCCCTTGGTACGACTGGCTGCTAGCAAAATTGGCTGATTTTGGCGCGGTCAACACGCCGTTGCCGCAGCAGATCGAGTTCTCGCGTTTGAATCTCACGTACATCATTATCAGCAAGCGCTATTTGAAACAACTGGTCGATCAAAAACACGTTGATGGCTGGGACGATCCACGAATGCCGACACTTATCGGCGCACGTAGGCGCGGATTTATTCCCGAGGGCTTCAAATTATTTGTCGAGCGGATCGGTGTCAGTAAATCCGATTCATGGATTGATTTATCGGTGCTGGAGGATTGCCAGCGTGAGGCGCTGAATGTGTGCGAACGTCGCATGGCGGTGCTGAATCCACTCAAATTGATAATTGATAATTACCCTGCTGGACAATCTGAAGAATGTTTTCCACCAAACCACCCGCAGCAGCCGGACCTGGGCAAGCGCGCGGTACCGTTTTCGCGCGAACTGTGGATCGAGCGCGAGGATTTTGAAGAGACGCCGCCGAAAGGTTACTTCCGATTATTTCCCGGCAATATGGTCAGGTTGCGCTATGGGTTTGTGATCAAATGCATTGGTGCAGAGAAAGATGCGGCTGGCAACATAATCGCTGTGCATTGCGAATATTTACCCGAAACTAAGTCCGGCACGGCTGGCGCTGATTCGGTTAAAGTCAAAGGCAATATTCACTGGGTTTCGGTTCAGCACGCGTATGAATGCGAGGTGCGCTTGTTTGATCGCCTCTTTAAAGTGCCGTATCCGGGCCGGTCGGTTGATGCAAGCGGCGCGGGTAACTTTCTCGACGATTTAAACCCGAATGCCAAGCAAATCATTACGGCCTATTTGGAGCCGTCGTTGAAACATGCCAAGGCTGAAGCCAGCTATCAGTTTGAGCGGCACGGCTATTTTGTCGCAGATCGGGTCGATTCAACACCGGGCAAGCCGATTTTTAATCGCGCGGTGACGTTGCGTGATGGTTGGAGCAGTGGTCAAAAGTAATTAGTCTTTTTTTATCGTTTTGGGAGCGTTGTCATGTTGTCATGGATGCGGGTTGTTTTCACGGTTATCTTATTTGTCGCGGTAAACACGTTTGGCGCAGCGTTGGCGCAACCGAAGCCAGAAGCGCCCGTCTCGCCATCGGCGCCAATGTTCAGTGTCAAAGAAAACTATACCAAGTACGAATACAAAATCCCGACGCGCGATGGCAAAACCTTGTTCACATCCGTCTACACGCCAAAAGATTTGTCAAAAACCTATCCGTTCTTGATGGTGCGAACACCCTATAGCGTCTCACCGTATGGCGTCGATGCGTACAAGGATAAGCTCGGTCCAGCACCGGAGTTTGATAAGGCGGGCTATATTTTCGTGTTCCAAGACGTACGCGGCCGTCATAAATCTGAAGGCGTTTTTATTGACATGACGCCGCATAAGCCGAACAAAAAATCGAATGCAGATGTGGACGAATCAACCGATATGTTCGACTCGGCCGAATGGCTTCTAAAAAATATCCCCAACCATAATGGCAAAATTGGTTTGTGGGGGATCTCTTACCCCGGCTTTTATGTCTCAGCCAGCATTATCGATTCGCATCCGGCAATCAAAGCAGCGTCACCGCAAGCGCCGGTCACCGATATGTACATGAACGATGATTCTTATCATGGCGGCGCGTTTATGTTGGCGGCAAATTTTGGTTTTTATACCAGCTTCAAGAGCCAAGAAAACCCGACGACCCGCCCGCAGAAATGGGATCCGTTTGATTACGCCACTGGAGACGGCTATGAGTTTTTCCTAAAGCACGGCACGCTGGCGAATCTCAACAAGCTGATCGACAAGCCCGAGTATTTCATGTGGCGCAACAATTGGGAAAATGATCGCTACGATACTTTTTGGAAAAGCCGGAACATCGCCAACCATCTGAAAAATATTAAAACTGCCGTGCTAACAGTTGGGGGATTTTTTGATGCTGAAGATCCACAAGGTCCACTCACCACTTATCGCGCGATTGAAAAAAATAATCCCGCCATCTATAACGGGCTCGTCATGGGGCCGTGGGTTCATGGCGGCTGGGCGCGCGTGGACGGCGAGCATATCGGCATGGTCAATTTTGCCGGTAAAACGAGTGAATATTTTCAAAAGAATATTATCTTCCCGTTTTTTGAGAAAAATTTAAAGGACGGCGTTGGTCCTAAAAGCACGGACACCAAAGCCGCAGACATCAAGTTCGCCAAAGCTCATATTTTTGAATCGGGCACCAATATTTGGCGACAATTTCCAAGCTGGCCACCCGCACAAGTCCGCCCCACTACATTGTATTTTCATGACGGTGGCAAGTTAAGCTACAACGCACCCGCTGCGGCAGAGCCAGCCTTTGATTCATACATCAGCGACCCCGCCAAACCGGTGCCCTTTATTGGCTATACCGCCATCGGGGTGCCGCAGGAATATATGGTTGGCGATCAGCGTTTTGCCAGCACGCGCCCGGATGTACTGACCTATCAAACTGACATTTTGGAGACGGATATTACGATTGCGGGACCGATCGTACCGAAGTTATTTGTTGCAACATCCGGCACTGACAGCGACTGGGTGGTTAAGCTCATCGATGTCTATCCTAGCGAGATGGAGGACGGCAAAAGCGAAGGCCGTGATCCGCGCGAGAAGGATGTTGCGCCCCCTAAGATCAAGCTCGCAGGTTATCAACAACTAATTCGCGGTGAGCCGTTTCGTGGCAAGTATCGCAATAGCTGGGAAAACCCAGAGCCGTTCACACCCAACGTGCCTACCGCCGTAAACTTCACGATGCCGGATGTAATGCATACCTTCAGGCGCGGGCATCGCGTTATGGTGCAGGTTCAATCATCATGGTTCCCGCTAGTCGATCGCAACCCGCAAGTGTTCATGCGAATTCCCGATGCCAAGCCGGAAGATTTTAAAGTCGCTGCGCAGCGTGTTTATCGTTCGGCGCAAATGCCTTCTGGTGTGGTGTTACAGGTCATGCCGAGCAATATCAGATAAAACTTTTCCTGTACGCGTCCTCAAATCACGCGACCTAAAAATATCGGAGGAGAGGCTAGATGAACAACCTAAAAAATGGCGTGCTAAACAGCGCATCAAACGGCGCACTAAGTGGCACACTAAGCGGCGTACTAAACGACGTATTAAACCGCGTGTTGACATGCCTCAGCAGTATCGTCGCGGCAATATTTGTAGCTATCAGTGTTAACCCGGCGCAGGCCGAAACATGGCCAGATAGGCCGATTAAATGGGTTGTTCCCTTTTCGGCCGGTGGTGCAAATGATCTGGTCGCTCGCACGGCGGCTGAAGCCGTCGGCAAACGCTTGGGGCAGCCGATCATCATTGAAAACAAACCCGGCGGTGGCACCGTCGTTGCCACTGATTACGTGGCTAAAAGTAAAGCCGATGGTTACACCTTTTTGATCGGTGCGGCCGGCGTGGTGACCAATAGCTTTTTGCGCGAAAAAATCCCCTATGCCGATAGCGACATCGTGCCCGTCGCGATGCTTGCGGCGAGCCCCTCGGTAATTGTGGTGCACCCGAGTTTGCCGGTGAACACACTAAATGAGTTTATCGAATATGCCAAAAAACAAGGCAAAACAGGCATCAATTTTGCCACCGCTGGTAGCGGCAGCACGCCCGATTTTGTGATCGAAATGCTGCAAGCTGCGATAGAGACGAAAGCGTCAGAAAAGACGGCTGGAGGGGCGCCGGGAGGCGGGGGACGGACCACAACGGTAGCCGCAACGGGCGCGAGCTTCACTGCGATTCCATTCAAGAGTGGCCAAGAAAGTGTCACTGCGGTACTCGGCAATCAAGTTACCGCGACATCCGAATCAAGCGTGGTCGTGCTGCCGCATATCAAAGCGGGCAAATTAAAAGCACTGGCGGTTACGTCCGAAAAGCCCATCTCGAGCTACAACACGATTCCAACTACCGCGTCACTCGGTTTTCCTTCGGTGAAGATTGAACACTGGGCCGGTTTATTTGCGCCGAAAGGTACGCCACAAGCTATTATTGAGCGTATGCACGCCGAGATTCAAGCCGCACTCAATAGTAAGGATCTGCAAGAAAAATTGGTTCCCAGCGGCATCGAGCCGATGCCCGGCACCGTGGCACAGTTTGCGTCGTTCATTGCCGGCGAACGCGAACGCTTGGGGCGCATCGCCAAAAAAGCGGGTATGAAGGCCGATCATTGATTTTTAAATGGCGGGCCCGGCGCCGGAGCCGTCATCGTAAACTCTAGTACTGGCGCGGCGTTTGAGGCAGTTTCCACACATCCACACATCCACCTATACAGTCATTCAGCCATTCAGTTCAACCGCCGCCATCAACCGCTTCAACAGGCCCAACCCCTACAACCCCTATGACTGAACCATCTTCATCGCCTGCACCACCAAGTGCACCAACAAGCGCACCAACAAGCACGCTAAAAAGCACTGACGGCATCGGCCGTATTGGCAACGCCGTGCGTTATTCGTTGCAGGGGCTGACACATGCGATTCGCTATGAGGCCGCGTTTCGACAAGAATTGATGATTGCGGTACCCGCGATGATCGGCTTGTGGTTTTTACCGCTCAGCATGGTCGAAAGGATTGTCCTGCTGGGAACTGTCCTACTGGTGCTGATCGTCGAGCTTTTAAATTCCGCGATCGAAGCGACCGTGGATCGCGTCTCCACCGAGCGGCATCCGTTGTCAGGGCGGGCAAAAGATTTGGGCAGCGCTGCGGTGCTGTTAGCGGTCATTCTCATGACGCTCGCGTGGATCATGCTCGCCGGCCCAGTCGTGGTAAGGTTCTTTGCGGCGATGTTTTAGCATGGTGTTTTAGCCGGGTGTTTGAGCCCGACGTTTTAGCCGAGAGCCAAATGCCCGCGCTAACGCTACCCCAGCCCCCCCCACCACACCTCACCCGCCCTTCTCCCAAGCCCCCACAACACCCCCACGCTATCAACCACTAAAATCCGGGTGGTCGTAACGCCGAAACACCGGCCGCTTTTTCCAGCGCCATCCCCACATTCGCAATGGTGCCTTCATCAAACAGGCGGCCGATTAACGTCACACCATGCGGTACTTTGCGCGGTGGCGAAAATTTTGGCATCGGGTTTACCGGGTCTGGTGCCCAATCACTACGGGCTTCTGAAACCTCAACCGTACCGGTCCGCAACGTAAGCGAGGGATGACCAGTTTGGTTCGAGATTGTGAGCATTTCATCGCGAAGCGACGGTACCAACAACAGATCGACTTCGGTAAATATTCTTGCCATTTCTTGCGCCACCCGTCTGCGCATCCGATCGGCTTGCACAAAATCCACCGCCGACAAAAAGCGCGATTCGCGGAACATATTCGGCCACGCGTCCGGCACTTGCACTTTTAATTGGTTCGCTTGACCGCTCAGAATCAGCTCCTCAAATGCTGCTGCGCCCTCGGCAAACAAAATTAAATTCAGCGATTCGTATGGCCAATCTGGCAGTATGATCGGCGTGGGAATGAGCCCTTGCGATTTTAAGGTTTCAAGCGCAGCGCGATCGACATCGGTTGCCGGATTTTCTTTCATCCACGCGGGCACATACCCGACCTTCAAACCTTTGATCGGTGCATTCGCGTCGAACGCCAATTTGGACGGCACGCTACCCAGATCGCCCGCATCGGGGCCCGTAATCGCCTTAAGTACGAGCATGGCGTCCTCCACGGTGCGGGTCATCGGCCCCAGCTTATCGAGTGACCAACACAGTGTCATCGCGCCGGTGCGCGGCACGCGGCCAAAAGTCGGACGCAAACCGGTAATGCCGCACCGCATCGCAGGGCTGATGATGCTGCCACCGGTTTCACTGCCGACGGAGAACGCAACCAACGCAGCAGCGGTTGCCGCACCAGGCCCCGCGCTCGAGCCGGAAGCGCCCTCTTCCAACAGCCATGGGTTCATGGTCTGCCCGCCAAACCAAATATCGTTCAGCGCCAGCGCACCCAAACTTAATTTTGCAATCAGCACCGCGCCGGCTGCATTGAGGCGTGCCACGACAGCAGAATCTGTTGCAGGCACACGATTGCGAAACGGCTCAGCGCCGTAGGTGGTGGCGATGCCGGCTGTATCAAGCAGATCTTTCACGCCATACGGAATGCCATGGAGCGCGCCGCGATATTTGCCGGCCGCGATTTCTTTGTCGGCTTGTTTGGCTTGCTTTATTGCATGCTCCGCCGTCACCGTGATCACCGCGCGCAGTTTTGGATCAAGCCGCTTAATTCGTTCCAAATAAATTTGCGTGAGGCGCTCAGATGTAATCGCTTTCGTCTCAATCCAACGCGAAAGTTTTGTCACCGGTGAAAATGCAATATCTGCATCGCGCGCCGGCAGCGGTTCGATGGCTAGCTTTCCTTTCGCGGCACTGCGAACAAAACGGTCCCGCGCCGGCCCCGGCTTCATGTTAACGCCGGGCAACATCGGGTTCCAAATTGTCGCGGGGGCCAGGTTGTCGGCCAACGGCACCTTGCGCGGCCCTGTGCGGCGCTCCAACATACCGGCCATCGACACCCGCCAGGTCTTGGCCGCCATATCGCGTTCCGCAGACGTCATCGTTACCTGCATCAACTTTTCGGCTTCGGCAAAAGTAGCGCTCGAAACCTCAGGACCCACGGCAGGTGCCGCACCGAAAGTCGGCGGCGCGCCCGCTGGCGGAGCGGGCGTCGATGCAGCTGGGGTGTTGGCAGCTTGCGCGATAGCAGCAGACGCACCGAGCATGCCGATAGGTGCTTTGATCAGGAATTGGCGACGTGATTTCATGGGTGCCTTGAGATGGTTGGTGAGTGGTTGGTTGGAATTGGTTACAGGTAGTTGCAGGGGGTTGCAGGGGGTCGGGCTAGTTTTTAGCTCGCATTTTTACGATTGGAAACGTTATCACCAATCTTGCGACGCGCCAAGGATCCACATCACGCACAGAGACGAAATAGTTTCAGGGCCAGGCCGAAATGAGTGCCATCTCGGTAGGTGACAAGCTGGCAAAAAAAGCGGCCGCGAACCTTTTACCACCGGATCGATCAAGAACTAGTGATGTCCAACCACGACAAAGCAAAAGCCAGGCAAAATAAACGGCATAATGCTAAAAATCAGTAATTTAAACATGCGCATTCCTAACGACTTACGCGACCAAAATACGAGCAAAAAATGAATCTCATCCAAGTATTTCTTGAAGCATTCCGCGCCATGAGCATGAACCGCTTACGGGCGGGTTTGACGATGTTGGGCATCATCATCGGCGTGGGCGCGGTGGTATTAATGTTGGCGATTGGTGAAGGGGTACGCGGGGACATCAACCGTCGCATCTCGGCAATGGGCTCGAACGTGATGGTGATTTTCCCCGGCTCGTCGACTTCAAATGGCGTTCGCGCCGGTCGCGGGGTGATTCAGACGCTTACCCTGCAAGATGCCCAAGCTATCGGCCAGCTGCCGAGTTTTAACGGCGTGGCGGCGATTGTGCAGCAACCGTTTCAAGTGGCCAGCGGCACGACCAACTGGAACGCGAATGTGATGGGTGTCACACCCGAATTTTTCACGATCAAGGATTGGAACGCTGATCTTGGTTCGTTGTTTGGCGATGTCGAAATCCGCTCGGCTTCGCGGGTGGCAGTGATTGGCCGCACCGTGGCAAGCAATTTGTACGGCGAGGCGGATCCCGTCGGACAGACGATCCGGATTCGCAATCGGCCCTTTGAGGTGATTGGTGTTCTGGAAAACAAAGGCAGTGATTTAGGCGGCGGCGATCAGGACGATGCCGTGTTTGTACCGCTCACCACCGCGCGCCAGCAGCTCATCCGTTGGGGGCAGCCGGGCAGCATTCACTATGCGCTGGCGCAAGCGGCGAGCGCTGGACAAGTGCAAGATGCGATTTACGATGCCTCGCAATTGCTGCGTATTCGCCACCGCGTGCGTGAAGACCAGGAAGATGATTTTACGATCCGCGATCTAGCTTCCATCGCCGAGGCTGCGCAGGGGATTGCCACCATGCTCACCTTGCTATTGGGCGCGATTGGCTCAATCTCATTACTGGTCGGCGGCATTGGCATTATGAATATCATGTTGGTCTCCGTCACCGAGCGCACTCGCGAGATCGGTATTCGGATGGCGCTGGGCGCCAAGCGCCGCGATGTGTTGTTACAGTTTTTAACCGAAGCGGTCGTGATCTGTGTATGCGGCGGTGCGCTCGGCGTGCTTATGGCCTACTTGGGCAGCGCGGCGATCACAAAGTTTTCGCCGCTTGCGGTGGGCATCTCGATGAGCGGGATTATTATCGCGTTTAGCTTCTCGGCGCTGATCGGGATTTTCTTCGGGCTTTATCCCGCCAAGCGGGCAGCGGCGTTACGGCCGGTTGAGGCGCTCCGCTACGAATAGAGAATATGAAGCACGCCAGCGCCGCAACGCTCACAGAGTACCCTGCCCTGTTCGCGTCGCTCCGAAATATCCCCGCACTCACTGAGCGCACGCCCGGCTCGTTTTATCGCAAATCCAGCGCGTTCTTACATTTTCACGAGGATAGCAGTGGGTTGTTTGCCGACGTGAAATCGAACGGCAAGGATTTTGAGCGGTTTCGGGTTTCTACCAAGGCGGAGCAAGCGCTGTTTTTAAAGGCGGTCAATATTGCGCTTGCGATTAAATAAGATTAGCGCAGGAACAGCCTGGGCAAAGCATAGCCTGCGTTGGGCGTGGGTAGCGCGTGCGTAGCGCGTGGATAGCGCATGGATAGCGCGATTCAGAGATGGCAGGGTTAAAGGCTAGTAGAATCAAGGTTTTGCCTATCCAACGTCTAATTTGCCCATGAAAAGCCCCGCAAGACTATTGCCACTCGTTGAAGAAGGTCTGATTGACGAGGTCGTGCGCCAGCTGATGAGCGGGAAAGAGGCGATCGTATTTGTGGTGCGCTGCGGAGATGATGTCCGTTGCGCCAAGGTTTATAAAGAAGCCGACAAGCGCAGCTTTCGCCAAGCGGTGCAATACACCGAAGGTCGCAAGGTCAAGAATAGCCGTCGCGAACGGGCGATGGCCAAGGGTTCGCGCTATGGCCGCCAAGAGCAAGAAGAGGCATGGCAAAACGCCGAGGTCGATGCCCTGCATCGGCTGGCCGCTGCCGGCGTGCGCGTGCCCAAGCCCTATAATTTTCTCAACGGCGTGCTCATTATGGAGCTCGTCACCGATGAAAACGGGCACGCTGCGCCGAGGCTCAACGACGTCGAACTCACTGCCCAAAAGGCGCGCGAATATCATCAGTTCCTGATTCGTCAAGTTGTGCTGATGCTCTGCGCGGGCATGATCCACGGCGATCTTTCGGAATACAACGTACTCATTGATGCAGATGGCCCCGTGATTATTGATTTACCGCAGGCCGTCGATGCCGCCGGTAACAACAGTGCGGAGGCGCTACTGCTGCGCGACGTCGAGAATTTAAAAAATTGGTTCGGCAATTTTGCGCCTGATCTGCTCCTGACCGACTATGGCCGCGAGCTCTGGGCAATTTACAAAACCGGCAAACTGCAAGTCGATACGCCACTCACAGGCCATTTTGTACGCAGCGAGAAGAAAGCCGATGTGAAGGGGCTGATCAAAGAAATTGACGAAGTAATAAAGGAAGAAGCGGCGAGACAGCGGTATAAGCAATCCATCGATCAATAGCACTAACACTAACATTAACAATTCCAAGGCAATCACCCATGAAAATCCGCGACACCAACTGGATGATGATCGAGCAATATCTCAAAACCGACGACCGCTGCGTCGTGCCCATTGGTTGCACTGAACAGCATGCGTATTTAAGTCTGGCCGTTGACGCGATCTTGGCAGAGAATGTCTCTGCCGATGCCGCCGAGCCACTTGGTGTGCCGGTGTTTCCAGTGATTCCGTTCGGCCACACCCCTACTTTCATGGCCTATCCGGGCACGATTTCTTTACGGCTGGAAACGCTCATCGCCATGACGCGCGATGTGCTCGACAGCTTGGCCACACACGGCTTCAAACGCATCCTGATCGTCAACGGCCACGGCGGCAACACGCCGATTTCGTATTTTCTGGGCGAATGGATGGCCGACAATCCCAGCGTAAAAGTGAAATTCCACAACTGGTGGGCAGCGCCGAAAACTTGGGCGAAAGTGATGGCGATTGACCCCATCGCCTCGCATGCCTCGTGGATGGAAAATTTTCGCGCAACCCGCATTGCAGGCGCTGTACAACCCACGACGCCGCGCACGCCGATTGACAACACCAAACTAAAGCTCATGAACCTCGCCGAGACGCGCGCCTATTTGGGCGATGGTAATTTTGCGGGGGAGTATCAGAAATCCGACGAGTTGATGGATCAGTTGTGGCAGGTAGCGGTTGAGGAGACGCGGGGGTTGATTGCCGGGGGCTGGAGTTAAAACCGATGACGTCGTCAACTTAATACTAGCGAATAATTCACTCAGTAAATTCTATTTATTCTAAGCAAAAAATGTCCCTCAAAGCCCAGCTCAGGTACAACAAAAAAATCATCCAGCAAGCAGTGCTGTCCTTTTGGTGGCGAACGGTGGGGCCATTGTTTCTTGTTGTGCTTGGGATACTATTAATTGTCTTTGCCGCGCTTCTGTGTCAACGAGACCACTCATGGCTAGTTGGAGTTCTTGGTACAGTCATCAGTTTTGGAATTTTGATAGTGCTCGCAATTTATTTTTCCCACTACCGAAATTCACTGGCAAAGTTGAACGCCATGGGTGAACCCAGCGCACTTTTTATTGCCGATGAATCTTCGTTTACTATCACCTCCGGCGCTGGCTCCGCAACGCTTGCATGGAGCTCCGTCAAAGGGATTTGGAAGTTTGAGAGCTTATGGCTAGTGCTTTTTTCTCAGGCGCAGTTTATTACCCTTCCCCTCTCCGATCTCTCGCTCGATTTGCAAGCCCTTATCACTGAAAAAGTAAAGCTCGCAGGCGGAAAGACTGACTAGCCTCTTTCCTTGATGAGGTTAAACTCACCTACGTTCTCATTGCTGTTTGTCAATTCAAAATATGCTCCCCATTCTAGTTATCGCCGCCGTCACCGTAGCAGGAACTTCTCTCATTAGTTGGACGATCTGGACGAAGCTTCGCCAAGCGCGGCGGGCGGAATATATCCGTACGTTTTCGCTGCCGCAGGGTTTGTACGAGAAGCTGCAAAAGCATCACCCCCATCTTGCATTAAAGGATTGCCAGCTCGTCGGCAAAGGGCTGCGGCAATATTTTTTGGCCTATCAGAAAGCTGACGGGAAATATGTGTCGATGCCGTCGCAGGTGGTGGACGATCTTTGGCATGAATTTATTTTGTACACCAAGCAATACCAAGCATTTTGTAAACAAGCCTTTGGCAATTTTATGCACCACACCCCGGCAGCGGTGTTGAAATCGGGCAATAAAAGTAATGAAGGCTTGCGCCGCGTTTGGTGGCACACCTGCCGCGAAGAATTGATCAATCCTAAAAAACCCACTCGCCTTCCGCTGCTGTTTGCGCTAGATGCGAAACTAAGAGTCAAAGACGGATTTCATTATTCAGCCGACTGCAACGCGTTTCGGCAGAAGTTTGGCGGCGCTTCGACTGACAGCGGAACTTCCGGCGTGATTTACTGCGGTGGTGATTTTGCCGATTCGAGTATTGATGGCGGTACAAGCGGATTTGATTCTTGGGGCTCGTCGGACAGCGGATCAGATTCAGGGGGGAATGGGGGCGGGGCTGATAGCGGTGGAGGGGATGGCGGTGGCGGCGATGGTGGCGGCTGTGGGGGTGGTTGTGGATCCGAGTAAAACCGAAACGATCTAACCAATTCAACGAGAGATTTTCGGTTTTGGCGCTTTAAGGTAATAAAAGTTTAAGGGCGTAAAAGTTAAAACCCTAGTTCTAGCAAGCATCTACAGCCAGTTTCACCTTGAAAATCCCGCCAAGCCTAGACTTTAATATTTTCACTCTTCACCCAAATCTCAAACCGCGCGAATAAACCCAACCGCTTTCTCAGCAATCACGACGGTCGGCGCGTTGGTATTGCCGCCAATCAGTGTCGGCATGATGGATGCATCGACCACCCGCAGATTTTCGAATCCGTGCACTTTTAAGGTTGCATCCACCACGGCGAGCGGATCATCAGCCCGGCCCATTTTGCAGGTGCCAACCGGGTGGTAAACGGTATCGACACCGTTGCGCAATTGCTCGCGAATATCGTCATCGCTCATGTTCGCATAGGGATCGCTTTTGTAAAGTGACGACAAAGCCGGCGCTTGCAACAGGCGGCGGGTGAGTTTGTAGCCTTCGACCAGTTGTTCGAGATCATCGGGGTGATCCAAAAACGCGGGGTCTATCAGTAACGGATCAGCAGCATTTTTGCTGGCGAGTTTCACCGTCCCGCGACTTTTAGGACGCAACAGGCAGACATGGCATGAAAGACCATGTCCCCAGCGGACTTTGCGGGCGTGGTCTTCGATACTGCCAACCACAAAATGGAGTTGAAATTCGGGTACAATGGAGTCCGAGGAAAGCTTAAAAAAGCCGCCGCCCTCCGCGCCGTTGGTGGTCACCAAGCCGCGCCGTGCTTGGTGATAGCGATAGAACTCTTTAACCATTTTGGGCCCCGCACCAAGCGAGACACCGACCAAATCGGTACTATCAATTGAATGACGGAAAATAAAATCAGGATGATCCTGTAAATTTTGCCCCACGCCAGGTAAGTGATGCACGACGCTAATACCGTGTTCCTGCAAATGTGCCGAATCGCCAACGCCGGAAAGCATGAGCAACTGGGCCGATTGGAATGCACCGGCAGAGAGGATGACTTCGCGTTTGGCGGCGATGGTTTGCAGCGTGCCATTTTGTAAAAACTTAACCGCCACCGCGCGTTTGGACTTGGCATCGATCACCACCGACTGCACTTGCGCGTGGGTGATGACTTCAAGATTGGCTCGCTTGCCCATGATTGGGTGCAGATAGCCGCGTGCGACACTGCTGCGTTCGCCATTGATTTGCGTGACCTGGTGCAGGCCGATTCCCTCTTGGGTTGCGCCATTGAAGTCATCATTAAGCGGGAAGCCTGCCTGTTCGGCGGCATCGAGATAGCGTTGCTGGAACGGATTATCAGAACGCAAATCTGCAACGTTCAGCGCGCCACCCTGGCCATGGAACGGATCATTTTTATCTGTAAACCGCTCGTTGTTTTCGGTGCGTTTGAAGACTGGCAAAACGTCTGCAAAAGACCAGCCTGGATTGCCCAGCGCCGCCCAATGATTGTAGTCACTCGGGTGGCCACGCATATAGACCATCGCGTTGATGGCTGATGACCCGCCCAACGCTCGGCCACGCGGCTGGTAGCCACGGCGGCCATTTAAGCCCCGCTGCGGTACGGTTTCGAAGGCGTAGTTGTTGAGCTTGGTGGGCAACATGGCAACATTGGCCAACGGTGTGCGGATCACCCAATCGCGGCCATCGCCGCCTGCTTCTAACAATGTGACGGTGACATTGCTGTCTTCGCTCAATCGCGCGGCCAGCACTGAGCCCGCCGAGCCGCCGCCGATAATGATGAAGTCTGGGTTTTGATTCATTGCTAAGTCCGGTTCTGGCAATGGCTGCGCTCAGGTAATGAGCCGCTGTGGCGCAATATTAAGTTTTTATGATTCGATGTTACTTGACCAGCCGATACATTACCGTAGCGGAACGTCCTCGCTGGATTTTCGTCAAAATTTTTAGAGCATGCGCACTAATTCACCAGGTCAGTGCGTCGCCAAGTCTCCCGCTTTCTAAGTCCCGAAGAATTCGCGGACTAAAAACGCTTCAAGTTGCGCTGAATCCTCCATCCGGGCTGAGAGCTGAATCACACGCCCCAACCGATTGGATTCCCAGTTGAATTTATCTTTGTAATGCATGCGGATGATTTCAATCATTTTTCGCACTGTTGCCAGTTCCACGTCGCCGCCAAGCCCCGCATCGACCTCGTAAACTTGGCGCACACTGGCGCGCTCGTCGGTGGTCCAGCCACGGAAGGCAAATTCGGCGCCGCGGTGGCCTTTATGCAAAATTTGGAAAACGCCGTTGGTGCCATCTTTTTGTTGCTTGAGCGTCTGCAAATTGCGATTGATGTTGGCATTTCGAATTTCCTCTGCCGACATTTCACGATTGTTTTCACGCCCCGCCGCGTTCTCGCGCCCCGCTGCTGCCTCGGCCATGCGCCGCCGTTCACGAGCAGCTTCCACCATCGCCATCATAGACTGCTGCTCGGGTGGCGGCTGTTTGGTGGGTTGAGGCGGAACATTGGAAGGCGGCGCAGGCTCGACGATGGCGAAGGCGGGCTCAGTCGCCCGCGCCTTGGGGATCGCCATGATCGTCTTGCGCTGGGGCGGTGGCGGTGGCTTGGTAGGCGTTGGATCGGGCGCGGCGGCAGGTGCTGGCGGTGGCGGCTGACTCAGGCGCACTTCCAGCGGGCCGGCAACTTGCGGCGCACCGTCGGTTTCGACCTGCTTCGGCATCAAAAAATAGAGCACCAAATGCGCGAGTAGCGAGATCGCAACACCAATCGCAATGCGGCCTCGGGAGCGGCGCTGGCCCTCGGTATCATCACGCGCCCACGGAGCGGGCTGTACAAAAATGGCTTTGTTCGACATTAATTCATCATTGCAGGGCGGTTGGTGTTCAGCTTGGAGCCATTAATTCGATTGCGCTGGATTAGGCTCAAATTGCATCTGAAACCGCACAGGGGACATTTAACAAAAACCATTTAGAAATTCTGTTCGTTATCGGCTCATCTATGGGCATATTCTGCCTGTGAGCCGTTGCAATACGGTAGATCTGTTGTTGGGTTCAGAGCATTAGGCATGATCACTCAGGTTTCGTTCACTCGCGGCACCGAAGTGGCGCTTGGTCGCAACTGGTGCAGATCAGACTCCTCTAACCACGCCCAATCGCCCTCTGCCAAAGAATTTGGCAGTTCATAACCACCGATTTTAACCCGATGTAGCGTCTCCACCCGATTTCCCGTCGCGGCGACCATTCGTTTCACTTGGTGATACTTGCCCTCACCGATCGTTAGTTCCAGATTGTTTTTGCCTAACGACTTGCAAGCAAGCGCGGCCACCGGCTCGGGCGCGTCGTGCAGCACCACGCCTTGGCGAAGTGCGTCAAGCTGGCCGTCGTCAAGCGGCTGGTTGAGGGTGGCTTGGTAAACCTTAGCGACATGCTTTTTGGGCGAGGTAAAGGTATGAATAAACTGGCCGTCGTCGGAAATCAGCAATAGGCCAGTTGTATCCTGATCGAGCCTGCCGACGCACTGCACCCCTCGATTTCGGACTTGCCATGGCAGCAAACTGAGCACGCTTTTATGGTGCTTTGGCGCTTGCGAACATTCATAGCCGGCGGGTTTGTGCAACGCAATGTATGCATGTTCCCGGTAGCGCCAAACGACACCTTCAACGCTAAATTGCAACGAAGCGGTTTCAAATTTAGCGCGCGACAATACACAGACCTGAAAATCAGCGTCACCCAAGGATTTCAGGGCAACCTTGCCAGCGGTAATCATGGCGACACAGGCGCGATGCGTGCCAAAACCTTGGCTTTGCAAGATGCGGTCTAGTTCTAGTGTGGGCATCTTAAAGGACCGCTAAATTCAAAAAATGGAGCCCAAATCAAAACCCCGAGACCGGCCCGAACGGCAGGCTGGACGTGGGGTTTAGGGGTATGTGAGGGACAATAAAAGTCTATTTGGACATTGCACCAGCTAGGCTGGATTATGGTTTAACAAAACGCAATGTCATGCGATCCGACTCGCCAATTGCTGAATATTTTGCACGATCAACGTCTTTGTTGGCCAGCACTGGCGGCAGTGTCCAGACACCCTCTTTATAGTCCTTGGTATCTTTCGGGTTCGCGTTAATCTCACTTTTTGCATCGAGCTTGAAACCCGCCGCAAGGGCACGCTCAATCACATAAGCTTCAGTCATATAGCCCGAATCGGCGGATTGTTCGAGGGTCGTACCGGGTTTGGCGCGATGCTCAACCACACCCAATACACCACCCGGTTTCAGGGCGTTATAGAAGCTTTTGAAGAAGGGATCAACCATGCTCTCGCTGGCCTTATCGCCAACGCGTACCCAGTTGTGGACGTTACGGAAGGTCAGGACGACATCAGCGCCGCCTTGGGGACGAATATCGAGCGCCGCGGGGCCAAACGGCATGATTGCGGCTTTGTCGTAAAGTGCCGGAGCGGTGCCTAATTTGTCTTTGAAATTTTGCAGCCCCTTCACGGATGCCGCCGGAAACGCCACTACGTAAAGGCCACGATCCCTCACAAACGGTGCCAATACCTCGGTGTACCACCCGCCACCGGGATAAACCTCAATTACCTTCGAATCTGGCTTCACGCCAAAAAACGCGAGCGTCTCTTTGGGATGGCGATAAACATCGCGCGCGCGGTTCGCCTCGGCGCGATGCGAGCCAGCAAGAATGCCATCGATGGTTGAGGTGTCGACGGGCGTTTTGGTGGCAGCGGAAGGCGCAGCAACCGCCGCTGGTACGGCAGGGACGACGGGCACGGCCGTTGTTGAGCATGCGGTGAACAGGCCAGTGGCTAAAATTGCCGCGACGAGCGGCAGCTTATGCATCGTGGTCCGGTTGGATTTAATGTTGCAGTCCGGGGCGGTACGAGAAGAAAACGTCATATTTAAGATCCAATCAAAAGTGGCTAAAAAAAGTTATTCAAAGTTGCGGGGCGCGAAGTGCATCAACACGCAAAAAATTGCCCCGCTCTCAATGGGCGAAAATACAAAATTCGATATGCCCAACTTCGCGGTGAATGCATTTGTACCCACCCTGCGCGTGAAAGGCGAACAGCAAGCAAACAAAAAAATACCAAAAATACGCAAAATAACGCTGAATTATCGCATGCGGTTGCACCCCGCGAGTGGGCAGCGCAAATGCGCCTGAAAAACGAACAATCACCAATGAAAATGCGCCACCGAAGTGACGCATTATTTTTCCGAAAGTAAAACTTAACCGGAGGGGGTGCAAAAATAGTCCCAACACAACCTGCACTGCTGTCCCGCCTTCGTTAGACGGTCGTGATGCTGAGGTTACTTCGAGGATACGTTGAAGTTAAGTTAGGGTTACTTTGAGGTTACTTTGCGGCCACCGTAGCTGGCGGCACAATGGTCTTCAAAAACCAGCTTTCAATCATCTTTTTTTCGTAGCGCAACGGCTCGTTGTTGGTGTAATGGTTGTAGTGATCGAGATAAGTCATGTCCGATAGTTTTTCATCGCCGTTGCGCAACACCGTGCCTTTGGATTCAAGAACATAACTCAATCGCATCGTGGGCCAATCAGCACCACCGCGCAGGATGCGAACATCGTGTCTGCTGTAATAGGCATTGGGCTCAATGCGGCCGGCCAAATCAATGTCGGTCACACTAATTTTTAAGTCCTGATCGGCCGGAAGTTTTGCGCCAAGCTTGGTGAAGTGCGCGGTGATGGTCTTTAACACTTCCGCGCGGTCGCTGGCAGACCACGGCATATCAATAAATGAATCCGGTTCTACATAGTTAACGGTCACTCCCGCGAACGCACTACCCGCCATTGCGGAGGCCGCTACGCAGGTCATAATCGATAAACTCAATTTCGACATTGGTTTCATTCTAGATCCTTTCAAATGGGAGAAAAAAGAAAATCTGCTCACGACAGTAGAAATATGACACAAATGCAATCAACGCGTTCATTTTTTGTTACAAACTTAGCAAGCAACAGTAACCAAAGATTTTAATTCAGCGTGGTGACTTTTATCACCAGAGGAACAGTCTCAGTTTTTTTACATTTTGGGTCGCCATAACAAGATGACGCAGAAATCGTCTCCATACGGTAACTCAACTCGACCTTCTGCCCCTTAAGCGTTGGCTTTTTGGTACACATTTCCATGAGGCCAATTTCGATGAACTCAAATTTCTTATCATCTACAAGCGTGAGGTAACAGCCGTTATCACCCTTCTCAACATCCGTGACCCGACCAATCGTGCGTTTAAGTTCTGAGCCCATTTTGACAATCCCGTCTTTATAGACTGGCTCGGCCGGTGGGGCGGGCGGGGCGGGTGGCGACTCGGGCGGGGCGGTGGACGCAGCCGCAGGGGCGGTTGGGGCGGCCGGCGGCTTCGTCGGCGCAGTTTGAGCACTCAAACCGGACGAAAATAGCAATGCGAAACATGATGTGGTGAGCGATGTGACAAGCGCAATCACACCAAAACATTTGGTCGCGCTTGCCGATGATGATTGAAGTTTCATATTTCTCCCATGAGATTTACAAAAAAATCGTCACCAAAAATTCTTAGTGGTTAACTTTATGATTGTAATACCTTTGCCGCAATACGCATATCGCACCACTACAACATTCAAATGTGATCGCTCGTCCCGCGATAAACCAGCTGAAAACGGGCATTGGCGATAACCCCAAAATCGCCCGGTGCGTATTGCAACAGCCAGTCACCTGCGTCGCCGACAAGCATATCACCGCCAGCTGATCGCGCTGCCCGAAATGATTCGTTAATTTGTTTCGCCAAAACCGGGATCGGTCTTGCGCGGAATGGTCCGTCGCGGTTTGCCCCGGAAACGTCAGACACCTCGCCCATTCTCGGCTTTGAGCTAGGGGTGGGGCTTGAGCTGTTTAGCGCGGCAGGTTCGTATTTCAGATTAAACCGATCGCTGGAAACGGTCCATTTATCGCCGGTGGACCCAGTGACAATTGCGTCGCCAGCGCGGTAGGTATTTGTTCCCTCACGGCTGGTCAATCCACCGGCTGATGTTGCGAAAACAACGTCAACTATCTCGGTTTTGACGAATGGGCGAGCCTCTGGATCGCTCATCAGATCAATTTCTTTGAATTCAAGCATAGATGTTGCCTAAAAAACGACTCTACAAAGATTCCCGCCAAAGCAAATCAGAACATGTGCTGGCCGCCGTTGATGGCGATATTTGCCCCAGTGATAAAAGCGGCTTCGTCGGACGCCAAGTAAGCGCAGAGCCCGGCAACTTCTTCGGGTTTGCCCAAACGGCCCAGTGGAATTTGCGGAATGATTTTGGTGTTCAATACTTCCTCGGGTATCGCCGTGACCATCTGCGTGCCGATGTAGCCCGGGGAAATGGTGTTGACAGTCACACCTTTTTTTGCAACTTCCAGGGCAAGTGCTTTGGTGAAGCCGTGCATGCCTGCTTTGGCGGCGGAATAATTGGTTTGCCCGAATGCGCCCTTTTGCCCGTTCACAGATGAAACATTGATGACACGCCCCCAACCACGCTCCACCATGCCATCCACGACGGGTTTACACATATTGAAGACGCTGTCTAAATTCGTGCTAACCACTGCTGACCAATCAACTTTAGTCATTTTCTTGAATGTCATGTCGCGGGTGATACCGGCATTGTTAATCAAGATATCGATGGGGCCGATTTCTCTTTGAATTTTATCAATCGCCGCAGCACAGGAATCGTAATCGGCGACATCGACCGCATATGCATGAAAATGATAATCACGTGTGGCCATGTCTTTGAGCCATTGGTCGGATTTGGTGTTAGAGGGTGAATACGTCACGATTACTTTAATGCCCATGCGGGCGAGCTTCATGCAAATGGCCTCGCCCAAGCCGCCCATTCCACCTGTCACAATGGCAATACGTTGTGTTGCTGTCATCATCTTCTCCTCGTTTACTTGTTATATAAAACTATTTTTGATGCTTATTTCTAAGCTTATTCCTGATTTCATTAAAGCCATCTTAGCTGAAACTCAGCATCAACAATACGCCGCTGCTGTCTGTGTTGATCGTTTGCTCGGCACAGTAGCCGGCCGACATTTATTGCGCACGCGCTTTCACGTAGCGCCCGGGCGCAGGCTCGATGACCGGAAATAAATCGTGTCCCAATTCGCGCCGTGCGGGTATCTTTTTTCCGCTTTGCGTCTTTAGCCATTTTGCCCAATGCGGCCACCAGCTTCCTTGATGTTCTGTGGCATTCAGCTGCCATTGATTCGCACTGATGTTCGGCGCCACGGCTTTCTCAGCTGTCCAATAACTGCGCTTGTTTTTTGACGCGGGGTTAACCACGCCCGCAATATGCCCCGATGCCCCGAGTATGAACTTAACCTTTCCTGCACCATGGCTGCCTAGATAAGCCGCGCTGTTGTAGGCGGTGCGCCACGGCACGATATGATCTTCCTTCGCGGCCAGGACGTAAGCGGGAACATCAATCAGGCCGAGATCAACCTGGACACCGCACATGCTGAGCTTGTTGGGCTTGACAAGATTATTTTCAAAGTACGTGTTTCGCAGGTAATAGCAATACCAAGGACCGGGTAGATTAGTGCTGTCGCTATTCCAAAACAGTAAATCAAAAGCGGGCGGCTTTTTTCCCTGCAAATAATTGCTGGCGACATAATTCCAAATTAAATCGTTTGCCCGCAATGATGAAAACGCAATTGCCAATTCGCCGCCGTTTAAAACCCCGCCCTTGCTAAACTCCTGCTCGCGCCGCTCGACCAAGGCTTGGTCAACATAAGCGGCAATCTCGCCGACATCGGAAAAATCCAAGAAGGTTGTCAGCAGCGTCATACTCTCTATTACGTCATGCCCCATGCGTTTAAGCACAGCGACAGCGCTCCCCAGCAGCGTGCCACCCACGCAAAACCCGAGTGCGTTGATTTTGTTGACGTTAGTGATGAGGCGTGCGGTATCGATTGCTTTAATCACGCCGTCGGCGATGTAATCATCCCACGTCAACGCACCCTGTTCCTCGCCGACGTTGCGCCATGACATCACGAACACCGTGAAGCCCTGTTGCACCGCAAATTCAATGTACGAATTATCGGGGCGCAGATCAAGAATATAAAATTTATTAATGCATGGCGGCACAATCAACAATGGCCGCAAATGGACTTCGTTAGTCTGCGGCGCGTATTGCAGTAGCTGAAAAATTTCGTTCTCAAACACGACTGCCCCTGGCGTCACAGCGATGTTTTTGCCGACTTCGAATACGGATTCATCGGTCAGCGAGATATGCCCTTTATGCATATCGGCTTGTAAGTTCTCTAAGCCAGCGCGCAGGGTTTCGCCGTTCGATTCCAAAGCAGCCTTTAGCGCATCGGGATTGGTCAGTAAAAAATTGGTGGGCGCGATCGCGTCAGCATATTGCTTGGCAAAAAAATGCAACCGACGCTTCTCATCGACCGCCAGATCCAGTGAATCAATCGACTCAAGCAATAACCGATAGCTTGCCAGATAGGATTCTGCAATGTATCGAAACGGTGCGGGATCTTGCCAGGACGGGCCGCTGAAGCGCTTATCTTGCAGGCTCAGCAAAGTAGTTATCTCATCCGTTTTACTGTCCCGTGCGGGAGAGAAAAACCCCAACAATCGCTGCTGTTCCTCGGCAAATCGTGCTTTTGCGGCCGCGACTTTTTGAGGGTCGGCATGCAAAGTGGCTTGCCAAAGATGCCCTAATTGATTCATATTAGCTGGCATGGATGGGAGCTGGATGTGGGCGGCAGCGTCGCCTTTAAATAGCTTCTGCCATTCTTCATTAAAATGCGAACGCGAAGCATCAATAGTCGCCATCACTTTTGCAAAATCGAAAACCACATTGGTTTCGATGTTGGTTTGGTCGGCTTGTGTAGCGGTGGCTGAATCCGACGAAGTGTGCGATGAAGTGTTTGAGGAAGCGTTTGACAAGTCACACCCAATAATTTTTCAAATGAGGCTCTATTGTATATTGTTGCGATTGGCTGGCTATACGTCACGTTAATGATGGCGATCACGTCGAACACCATCTTCGCTGGTGTGATGACGTTTGTTTTCTACGGACTCATCCCATGCAGCTTCCTGATGTGGCTGATGGGCACACCGATGCGCGGGCGGGCCCGGCGTAAAAAATTACTGCTGGACCTTCAACAAGATGGGCAGCAAGAATTGCAACAAAAATCGGTACTTGAGGACGGCGATTCAGTGAACCAAGGTACTGATAAAGCCAATGCTGCCGACACCAAGCGCAATTAAGGCAATTTGCGCCAAGCTTTCGCGCGCCGTCGTGCGCTTGTGCAAGCCAGGCATGAGATCGGCGATGGCAACATAAATCATGCTCGATGCCGCCAAGCATAAAAATATAGCGGCATATGCCTCCAAACCACGCAGAGCAAAATAGCCAAGAACCGCGCCCAGCATGGTCGCTAGGCTCGATACCAAGTTCCAAAAGAGTGCACGCATTTTACTAAACCCTGAATGCACCAGCACCAAAAAATCGCCCAATTCATGCGGCACCTCGTGGGCGATGATCGCGATCGCCGTCACCACGCCCAGCCGGTAATCCGTCACAAACGCGGCGGCAATCGCCAAGCCATCGGTGAAATTGTGAAAGCCATCGCCGATGATGACCATCCATGCGGTCGATTCATTGGTGTGGTGGTGATGGCTGTGGCCATCATGCTGTGGGTGATCATGCGCGGCCACGTTTGGGCGTTTGTGGGTTTGCCCCTCTGACGCTCCTGATGCTCGATTTGAAACAACCAGTCCTCCGGCTGAATCACATTGCGCCCCGTCGGTATGGTCATGACTATGCCGCCACAACACAAACTTTTCGAGCACAAAAAACAACAAAATCCCGCCCAAAATCCATGCGGCGGAAACATGGTGATTCGGCGACGCTTCAAAAATATGCGGCAATAAATCCAAAAATACAACACCCAGCAACGCACCCACCGCATAGCTAACAAAGACCGGAATTAAACGCGGCTGAATGCGCCAAGCCAGCAACGCTGCCAGCAAGGCAGAAAGCGTGCTACCTGCGAGACAGGCAATGAGGATGTAGGCTAAGGTCATAGACGGTGATTGACGATCGAGATCAGCGAAAGTTTATATTTTTATATGCAACTGAATTGCAACAGTTTAGCACATCATCGGCTCGTCAATGGGTGAGATGCCAGGCGTCGAATGAGCCGGCGTACTTTAGTCAAGCGCAAACCCAGTTAGCGGGTCGACAGCAGGCGTCTTTTCGGCGATTGCGCTGGGCAAAAAAAAGAAGCCGATTCGCTCAAATACTGCGCCGCTTGCGCCAGGCCATTTTGTCCCATTTGAACGGAACCACTAAAACGATAAGGAGCATGCCGACAAGTCCGAAGACACCCTGATTTGGGAGTCCAACGAAAATCCAAACCACCGTTGAAGCAAGGGTAATGATTGCATTTGACATCCTCCCCGCCCTAAAGAACGGGGATTCCTCCTGTGAGCGTCGCATGTCCGCGACGGAGAATGTTTCTGGCGGCGTTCACATCACGGTTATGATGTGTGTCGCATTCCTTGCAGAACCATTCTCTTATTCCAAGCTCTTTCAAACCTTTCGGTCCGCTGCGTGTGAAACACACAGAACAGTATTGGGTGGAATACGCTTCATTGACCTCATCGAACCAGACACCTGCGTCATCGCACTTGT
>JBBRAM010000026.1:0-47623 GCA_038206765.1 Burkholderiales bacterium
GGATTACGCAATATTGCTAAACGCTGGACAATGCCAATACAGAACTGGAAACAAGCCATGAGTCAGCTTATGATTCGTTTCGAAGACCGTTTTAACCCCGCCCAGTAAAATTGATTTACACAAAATTCGGGACACCCTCAAGCTGAGTTTGATAGATTCGGTGCTCACCATCGGTGTTGCCTCTAGGCACACTTCGTTTTGCCCACCCTACCCTCGCTTTATGCGTCGTTTTTCTTGCCAAGTGAGGAAGTCCCAGTAATTTCTTAGTCGAAATTTCCATAAATTGGCAAAGCTTGCAGCCATGAATTTTCGACTTTCCATATTAGTTTCGTGCGGCCTCGTTCATCTACACCTAACCGTAGCTCACGGGACAACAGTCGCTCGACGAAATACAAGACTTCCGTCGCCATATTGTGTTCAATTTCAGCCAATGACGATGCGTCGTAGCCATCGTAATCGCACCAGTCTTCGACACGAGCGTCGTTTGCGCTATCGTTCGCCTCAACAAACCATTCACGAACAGTCGTCGGGACCGTCACTGTCACTTCAAGTGTGTCCCGTCGTATCAAAAGAATGACCGCCTCGCTTTGAAGCGCGACGGTTACGCCGACAGGCAATGTGAGCTCTAGAAGGCGCTGTGACGCTATTGTTGGCATCGTACTTTGACCAAAATTAGTTATTTGGAGGGGATAAGTCGCCCGATCTACGGCTTCTCGCTAAATTGATTCTGCTCTTGCTATGCCATTCTCATTGGCCTCTTTACCCAAAAGGAGCATGCAAAAACTTGGGTTACTCGATTGCCGCCAGCGTAAATAAATTCTGGCTCCTCATTTCGCAACAGTTTACGGGCTGAAAAATCGACTGTCTGCTGGCGAAAAAAACGTAGCCCTGACGAGCGTAGCGACTCCGGGTCGGTGCGTCGTGTGCGATGACGTCTCCTTTTTGCGCTGATTGATCGACTTCGAATTGGATGAGAGCGAGGCTGGAAGGCCACCCCGGAGTCGCTTCGCTCATCCGGGCTACGGGCTTCCCCGGCCTACGATCCCCAAGGATTAATCACCGCGACACCGGCTGCTACAAACGGTACGGTATCGCGCGTGGCCACCGCGAAACCATGCGCCGCCGCAATGGCAGCAATGTAGCCGTCTGCCGCCGCAATGGCGTGCCCAACTGCACGCGCATCAGCGCGTAGCCTTGCATACGCGCTGGATGCAGCATCATCGAACGACAAAATGCGCCCCGCGAATAGCGGCAACACGCGCTGCTCTAGACTCGATTGCAAAGTATTGCGCCGCTTGCCCTCGGGCAGCACGGCAATGCCAAAGCGCAGCTCGGCCAAGCTGATAGTCGAGAGGTAGAGTGTTTCAACCATCTGCGCGTCAATCCACGCGAGCACCCTTGCATCTGCAGAGGCTTTTAGCGGCTCAGAAATAACATTCGTATCGAGCAAAATCATTCAAAACTCATCGGCTCGGCGGGTGTGCGATCGCGATCTATCTTCAGCTCATCACCTCCCGTCCCGCTGCCAGCACTGCGGCCAATTTCGGCCAAGAGTGAGCCGAGCTTAACCCGATCCTGCGGCCGAACGGCTTGTTCAAGAATCGCGCGAATTTCGGCCTCGGTGCTCAAGCCGTGCTGCGCCGCACGCACGCGCAAGGCGCGGTGTGTTTCATCGGGTAAATTGCGGACGGTAACGGAGGCCATTGATATCATTCGTTAAGTTAAGTAGCAATGATAGCATTTTATATCATTTGTTATCAATTTTGAGGATGCTAAATATACAAGCTTCTTGAAGCCTAAATCGCCTCAAACACAGCGCTAGTGCTGGAGTTTTGATAAATAAAAACGGGGCAAAATTGGTAGCCCGGACAAGCGAAGCGCCTCCGGGTCGGTGGTTCAATAAACGCGATCATCGTTTTTGCGCGATTTGAAATAACTGAGTTCACGCATCGCGGCTCGGCAGAAGTCACCCCGGCGGCGCTTCGCTTGGCCGGGCTACGGGCATGGCCACAAAGCTAGAAGATTCTCCAGTTGTTTGATCGGTTCCTCAAGAAATGTCTGATCAAGCTGAAGCTCAAATTCGAGTTTGTTTTCGTACGTAGCTTGCGACCAGGCCGTTCCCGTGAGCTTAATTTGGCCTGTAGCAGTCGCCTGCAACTCAAGCTCAAACTGTCCGTCGAGATGCGAAAAATTTGCACAGCCGTGAAGGCTGTTGTAGAGCGTTCTCAGTTGCGTTAGGAAGACTTCAAGATCCATTCTTAGAAGGCCGATTCGGACGGTGCCTCGAAAACAATGTACGGAAATTTCAGCTTCGGCATCTACCCATTCGTGTATCGGATTTGATTTAGGCAGTACGATCTTGACGAACTCCGAGGAAGAACCGATGTGGATGACGTGCATATTAATCCTAATGGAATATGGCTGATGAACGTAGTCGAGGCCAATTGAGCCACGCTACCTTGACGTTTCACCTACGATAGCTTTTTTGTCTTTGAATCTCATGATGCCAAAGTCATCCCAGTGTCGCTTCGTATATCAGCTACGAGCCTTGCGCTCACTCACCCAAAGCCCACTCAACATGCTCCCGCAACATCGCCGAAACCTCACCCCCCAAACCCACCACCCCCTCAAGAGCCGCACGGATACTGGCTTTCCGGGCATCGTCTAGCTCACTGCTAGCTTCACACCTCAGTGCATTGCCCATCGCGACCGCGATATTGCGCTGCCATTGCTCAAAGCCAATTCGCCTGATCGCGGAGCCTTCCATACGCTCGTTAAATTGTTGTTCTGTCCATGAAAATAATTCAATCAGCGTCACGTCATCGAGCTTGTGGCGAATATGGAAATCAGGCTCGCTCGCAAGCTGTGCGTATTTGTTCCACGGACAGACGAGCTGGCAATCGTCGCAGCCGTAGATGCGGTTGCCGATCGCTTCACGGAACTCAATCGGGATGCTGCCTTTATGCTCAATGGTGAGATACGAAATGCAGCGCCGTGCGTCGAGTTGGTAGGGCGCGATGATCGCGCGGGTGGGGCAGATGTCAATGCACTTGGTGCAGCTGCCGCAGTGCTCAGTCGTATCGCTGTCTACTGGCAGCGGTAAATCGGTATAAATTTCTCCCAAGAAGAAGAGTGAGCCTGCTTCGCGACTTAAGAGCAATGTGTGTTTGCCACGCCAGCCCAGTCCTGCTTTGCGGGCGAGCGCGACTTCCATGACCGGCGCGGAATCGGTGAAAACCCGGTAAGAGAATGTGCCGATTTCTTGTTGAATCTGCTCGGCCAATTTTTGCAATTTCGCTCTCAACACCTTGTGATAGTCGCGCCCCAATGTGTAGCGGGAAATAAACGCGGCCTCGCTATCTTCAATCACACTCCAGCTTTCTTTAGCATCGGGAGCGGTGTAGTTGAGGCGCACCGAGATCACTCGCACTGTGCCAGGCACCAATTCCTGCGGCCTGGCTCGCTTAACGCCGTGGCGAGCCATATAATCCATGCTGCCGTGATGGTTGTTGCTGAGCCAATTGAGGAGGCCGCTTTCCTCAGTGGTTAATTCGGTGTCGCTAATGCCCAATTCTTGGAAGCCGAGATCGCGCGCCCAAGTTTTGATTTGCGCGGCGAGATTTTTTAATTGTTGTGGTTGAAATTCCATTTGATGAGTTTAGCTGATGCCTGATGCAGAAAATACATTGCGCCCAATGAAGGCCGACCAAGCGGTGCAAATGGAACCGGCTGACGAGGCCACTCACGTTGAACTTGCCGACGAAGCGGCCACGATGGCGCTGGGCGCAGCCTTGGCAGCCGATATTGAACGCCTGCCCGGGACCGTGATCTACCTATCGGGTGATCTGGGTGCAGGCAAGACGACCCTCACCCGGGGCTTGCTTCGGGCGCTCGGTTTTGAAGGCCGCGTGAAAAGCCCGACCTACACATTAGTTGAACTTTATGTAATTTCTAAGTTAAACTTGTATCACTTTGATTTTTATCGTTTTAGTGACCCTGAAGAATGGCAAGAAGCCGGATTTCGAGACCTGTTCAATCACACCAACGTTTGCTTGGTGGAGTGGCCGGAAAAGGCCGGGGAACTGTTGCCTCTGCCGGACCTGCACATCAGCTTAACAACGGTAATGGGGACCGCTCCGCAAGCAACACGGACAGCCACACTAATGGCTCAAACACCGCGCGGGACGGGCATCTTGAAGCATTTGGTCTTATCGCACCTAGTGCTGAAACCGGCAAAATGAATCGCCGTTCGTTTCTATCTCTCCCGCTATTGTTCACGCCGCTGTTGAGCGTTTCTGTTTTTGTGTCGCAAGCAGCCCACGCCGCCAGCAAGGTCAATTCCACCCGCGTTTGGCCGGCCAACGAGTACACCCGCGTGACCTTCGAATCACCCGCCGCGCTCAAATATCAGACATTTTTTGTTAAAGACCCTGAGCGTTTGGTGATTGATATTGAGAATATCGAAATGGGGCCGGCACTCAAGGAGCTGGTGGATAAAATTGGTAGGGATGATCCGTATATCCAAAGTGTGCGCGTCGGAATCAATCGCCCGAACGTCGTGCGGATCGTGCTGGATTTAAAAACGGAAGTGAAGCCGCAAGTATTCGCCGTGCCGCCTGCGGGTGAGTTTCAGCATCGGCTGATGCTCGATATTTATCCCGCCAAGCCGGTCGACCCAATGCTGGCGTTGCTCAATGACGATGTGGCGGGATTTGGCCGCGATATCGGACCCAACAGTGCAGCCAACAGCGCGCCCAACGGCGCGCCGGACAAGGCCAAGCTCGTGCCACCAACCGCCCCGGAAGCCGCGTCAGTGGCCAAGGATGGCAAGATCACAGCGCCAGCCCCCAAGCTGCCCTACTCGCCCAAACCGTTGCAACTGCGGCCCTTCACGGTGGTGCTCGACCCCGGTCATGGCGGCGAGGACCCCGGCGCTATTGGCCGACGCGGCACGCGCGAAAAAGACATTGTGCTGCTGATTGCCAAAAAGCTAAGGGAGACGCTGGGTGAAGATGCGCAATATCGCGTAGCACTCACCCGTGATGCTGATTTTTTTGTGCCGCTGCATATGCGGGTGCAGCGTGCGCGGAAGTTGAGAGCCGATTTGTTCGTTAGCTTGCACGCGGATGCTTTCGTCACGCCGCATGCCAACGGCTCCAGCGTGTTCGCGCTATCGGAGGGCGGTGCCACCTCGACCGCGGCCAAGTGGTTGGCGAATAAAGAAAATGATGCTGATTTAATCGGCGGCGTGAACTTGAACGTGCGGGACGGTAACTTAGCGCGCACGCTGCTCGATCTGTCCCAAACCGCGCAAATTAACGACAGTTTAAAAGTCGGCAAGCTGGTGTTGGCCGAGCTGGGTGAATTTAGCCGCTTGCATAAGCCGCATGTGGAGCAAGCTGGTTTCGCGGTGCTCAAAGCACCCGATATCCCGTCGATCCTGATCGAGACCGCGTTCATCTCGAACCCTGATGAAGAAAACAAACTGCGTGACCCGAATTATCAGGATAAGTTAGCCGAAGCAATTGCTGATGGAGTGCGCGGGTATTTTAAGAAGAACCCAGCGTTGGCTAGAGCTTAGCCGCACATTTTCTTTCGGAATACGCGCTGCATCGAACAGATCCGCTCGCAAAGTGCTTAACGCAAAAATGTAAGGTGGGAAAGGCCGATCTGCTAACGCTTGAGTGGCGCTCGTTTCGCACATTGTTCCAACGCCGCGCTAATTCTCAAACCGCTCCCCAAACGCCTTCGCATACTGCGCCTCACCGAATTCAAAATGCGAATCGGGGTTTTCACCTAGGTAGGTCGCTTCAATCGTCACCTTCACATAGCGATCGAGCTGCCGCCAAATCGCGTAGCTCAGTACTCGCGCAATGTCGGCGGGACGTTCACCAGCGCGGATTTCATGATCTGCGATCAACACTAGCGCGGTGGCATCGTTGACCTTGGCGCGGTCAACTTCTTCGGGTTTTGACCAGTGCGTGGTGAAGACTTCAACCACATTGGGGATCTCACGGGGCAATAGCGGCGACACTGAAACCTCGAGTCGGTAAAGATTGCCTGCCTTGGCGAATTGCACTTGGATTTGGTTGCTCATGTCGTTACGTTAATCGAAACGATGCAACGGCGCAATGCTATGCAAAACAATTTATATCAATTAGGATAGTGGACTCGAAACAAACAACTAAAAACAAAAAATAATTACGTAATTGGTGCAAAAAAAGGGCAGCTCATTGAGCCGCCCTTTTTATTTATTCCTTATTGCACCACGTTTGACTAACCGTGGCTAAGCCAATACAGCGATCCAATTACTGGGCAGAAATCGTGGCTTTTTCGCGGAGGCTCTTCACCAAAGCAGAAACCTGCTCTTGCTGGGCACGTTGGCGAATGTTTTCTTTGACTTCTTCAAATGCGGGCACTTTCAAATCGCGCACATCGTCCAAGCGAATCACGTGGAAACCGAACGCTGTTTTGACCGGTGTCGTTGTCAGGCCGCCCTTGTTGAGTGCTTTCAACGCGTTGCCGAATTCTGGAACATAACGGCTGGCGGGGCTCCAATCGAGATCGCCACCATTTTCTTTGGAGCCAGTGTCTTTCGATTTTTCTTTGGCTAATTTTTCAAACGATTCACCACGGCCCAAGTTGGCGATGATGGTTTTGGCTTCATCTTCGGTCTCAACCAAGATATGGCGTGCTTTGTATTCTTTGTTGCCCATTTGTGCTGTGGCGGCGTCGTAGTTGGCCTTCAACTGCGCGTCGGTCACAGGGTTGGCTTTGACGAAGTCATCAAAGAAAGCGCGAATCAACACAGCTTGGCGAGCCATGTCCATTTGCGCAGCTACGGTGGTGTCACGGTCCAAGCCTTTTTTGCGCGCGGCTTGGGACAGAATTTCACGGTTAATGAGTTCATCGCGAATCGCGTTGGCGACTTCTGGCGTAGTTGGTTGGCCGGATGCCTCACGCTCACGATTCATCGCATCTTGGTAAGCTTTTGGGATCTGCACACCATTGACCGACAAGCCAGATGCCGCGCCAGGCGTGGCTTTCGTAGCTTTGGCCTTTTCAGCTTTGGTTTCTGCGAAGGTGGCCGGTGCCGAAACGGCAAACGCAATTGTAGCGGCGGTAGTGATGGAGGCGGTGAGTGTATTCATTTTGAATTGCATGGATTTTCCTTAACAAAAAATAAAACAAAGTGTGGTGCAAAGATTAAAAAACAAAGAGAACAAAAATAAAAAAATTTAAACAAAATAAAACAAAATAAGACAAAAATTAAGGCAGGGAGGTGACGACGATGTTGATTCTGGATACCACGATGTTGATTCTAAAAACAGTTGATTTCGGTAAAAATTGGCAAGCCAAAAAGGTTGAACATTAGGTTAAAACAACAATACTAGGGAATAAAACGACTTAGGACTAAAACATTAAGTAGCGCGGGCATCAATTTTTAGCGCATGGATTCTGGTTTTCATTAAATCGCCGAGCAGTTCATAAATCATGCGGTGGCGGGCGACTAAGGGTTTGCCCACAAACGCGTTGGACACGATAGTCAGCACAAAGTGCGATTCTGCGGATTTTCCTTCAGCGCCATCCTCTAGCCCTAAACTTGCCGCATGCTGCGCGGCGCCCGCATGTCCAGCATGTGCGGCAGAATCGTCAACCACTTCGAGCAACGCCGGCTGGAGCGCTTGTAGGCGGTTTTCGATTTGTTGGCGAACTGTTGTCATTGTTGAAAAATGGCTAATTTAAGTTGGGAATACTTTTTTAAACGGTTTCACGGTCACTTTGGCGTACACATTGCCCAAGGTGTAAGGATCTTCGGATGCCCACGCAACCGCCGCATCGAGCGAGGCGAATTCTGCCACGATTAAGGAACCCGTGAATCCGGCCGGGCCGGGATCGAGCGAATCGATCGCCGGGTTTGGGCCGGCCAACACCACCCGCCCCTCTGCCTGCAATGCCTCTAGGCGCTTCAAATGGGCGGGGCGGTTTGCCATGCGGCGTTCCAGCGCACCGGGGAGTTCCTCACAAATAATTGCGTACAGCATTAGGTTTCTTTCGCGTTATGGTTGCCGACAGTATCGTGGGTAGCCTTATCTGGCGCGGCTGGCGCGGGTGAATTGGCGGCGGTCGCTAATGTTGGATTGTCGTCTTCATCTGTCGGCATGTACGGAAGCAGCCAAAACATTTGTGCAACGATAAAAATCATCAGCAAAACTAAGGTACCGAATGTATGAAAATATGCCCAATTATCGGTAGATTGGTAGTAGGCAAAATACAGGTTGAGCGCAGAAATAAATGATAGAAATGAAATCCATGCGAGTGACAGCTTTTTCCAAACCGCATCAGGAGCTTGGATTTGATCGTTAAACATGACTGCGACGGGGTTTTTCTTAAAAACAAATTGGGTGACGGCGATAGCGATGGCGCCGATTGAAAAAAGTATCGTCGGCTTGATTTTTATAAACATTTCGTTTTTAAAAATAATGGCCGCTCCACCCGCAATCAAAATAGTGCCCAAGCTAATCCACATCATGGTCTGCACTTTTTTGCCGGCCCATTTTAAGTAGCCCACCTGCACAACAGTTGCTGCAATGGCGACACCGGTGGCTACATAGATATCGAATACCTTATAGGCCACAAAAAACAAAACGATCGGAAAAATATCGAAAAAGAGTTTCATGAAATAGCAACAAATCTATGCGAAAGCGCAATAATGCGCGTTGAAAATCAGTAACTTAACATTATCGCATTTTTCAACTACGGTGGCTAACGCTGTCATTTGTCGGATTTGGTGGTTCAATGCAGTCGAGTCGATTTTGCATGCTCGGCCTCAATCAGGGCACGGGTTTCAAGCGGAAAGCCTGGTTGTGAAGCGACCGCATAAGCTTCCTCGTAAAACCCCATACGTTCATCAGGCAAGTGCTGATTGAGCTTATCAAAGGCAAAACGAATCAGCGCAGCATCGCCGGTACGAATCGCAGTAATCGCAAAATTGAGGTTCAGCAAGCGCCATGGGCGCTCCGGGTTGGATCGCTCCAAATCGGCCTCCAGCGCGGGCGCCAAGTGCGTGATAAAGCCCTGCATCATCGCGTAAGCGGCAGCGGTTTCTTGTTTGCTGGTGGCTTCGTTTGAACGCGCAGCGAGCGCGTTCACAATCGGCTCTGGCGTGGCAATCGGCAAACCGTGGCGCATCGCCCATAAGCCCACGCCCAGCATGATGGCGGACAAAACGGGACGATAGCTCGATAACTCAAAACGATCCAACCAAGTCTCAAGCTCGGTGGCGGCGCGTAGCGCTTCATCGGCGGCATCATCAGCATCCGCCAATGGCAGGCCAGCATCGGCACCGTATTGCGTATCAAGCTGGTCGGCGACGGCTAAAAAATCGGCAATGGCGGCAATCAAAGCAATTGGATCGTTCGCGCCCAAGATGGCTGTGTTCGATTCGGCTGGTTGATGCGTTACTTGGTTAGAGCCGTGGAGGTTGGCAGCGTGGTGCTGCGAGGCGCCAGACAAAAAATTCCCGCCCGAATTGCCACCGACACTACTGCCGCTATTGCCGCTAAGATTGCCACCAAACCGCTGCCGGTAAGCCGCGTTAACCGCTGCAGCCAACGGTAGAAAACGCTGGCTTAGCGTTGCTGATTCTGGCTCATTCATGAGGCTGGCATCTTTAAGTGCGAGCCGGATCGGGATAGATTTGATATTTGCCATGGATATTGTCGAGTTAGGTGAAGTGGAGCCAAGAGTTGAGTTTGCTATGATGCTCGATTGCACCAATAAGTTTGATTAATAAAGAAAATAAAAGAAAATAACGTGAATAATTTTGATCTCCACAACCATACCGTCGCGTCGGATGGCTTGCTCAGCTCGCATGAGTTGATTACCTTGGCCACCAAAAACGGTTGTGATGCGGTGGCGCTCACCGACCATGACACCACCGAAGGCGTGGAAACTGCCCGGAAAGCCGCGTCCAGCTTGGGCCTTCGCTTCATCGCCGGGGTCGAAATTTCGGTTTCGTGGGAGCCCAATATCGACGCGAAGTCTACAACACTCCATATCGTCGGGCTAGGCATTGATGAACACAATTCGGTTTTATCAGCAGGCCTCAACAGCATTCGTGAAGGCCGCCTCAACCGTGCCAAGCTGATTGGTGATGATTTTGCGCGGATCGGCATGCCTGGCATGTTCAATGCGGCCTACGAATTCGCCGAAAATAAATCCATGATTGGCCGCACTCATTTTGCTCGCGCCTTGGTTGCGCGAGGTGTAGTAAGCGAAGTTGGTAAAGCGTTTAATCGGTATCTGACACCGGGGCGCCCGGGCTATGTGTCGCACCGCTGGGCGACGTTGCTGGATGCCATCACATGGATTAAAGCGGCGGGCGGCGTGGCCGTACTGGCGCATCCGGGGCGCTACAAACTGCAAAAAGCGGAGATGACGCAGTTGCTCGGTGAATTTAAACAATTGGGCGGGCAAAGCATTGAAGTCATGACCGGCAGCCACTCGCCGCCGCAGTTTAAGGAATATGCCGCTCGCGCCAAAGAATTCGGGTTTTTAGCCTCACGCGGGGCAGATTTTCACGGACATGGGGAAAGCCATTATGAGCCGGGACGAGTGCCGCTGCTGCCAGATGATTTAACGCCGGTGTGGACTGTGTTGCAATAAACGCAGTAACCCAACCAAGACTTAAGCCAATCCCATGAGTCAATTTTTTACGCTTCACCCAACCCACCCCGAAACCCGCCTTATCAAGCGGGCGGTGGAGATAGTGCGTGCTGGCGGCGTGATCGCCTACCCGACCGATTCTTGCTATGCACTGGGTTGCCATATTGGCGATAAAACCGCGATGGAGCGGATTCGGAGCATTCGCAATGTTGATGAGCGCCATCATTTCACGCTCGTATGCCGAGATTTATCGGAAATCGGCACCTTTGCGAAGGTGAACAACGCACAATATCGGCTACTCAAAGCGCACACACCGGGCAGTTACACATTTATTTTGCAAGCCACCCGCGAGCTACCGCGCCGCCTCGCACACCCGAAGCGTGCCACCATCGGTGTGCGCGTGCCAGAACACACCGCCACAAGGGCGCTCCTCGCGGAGCTAAATGAGCCATTGTTGTCTTCTACACTCATGCTGCCGGGTGATGATGATCCGCTCAACGATGCCGAGGAAATCCGCAAACGGCTTAACCACCAGCTCGATTTGGTCCTTGACGGTGGCGCGTGTGGTGTTCAGCCGACAACCATCATTGATTTATCGGAGGAACAACCCATCTTAGTGAGGCGGGGTAAGGGCGAGGTTGCTTCATTTGGGTTTGATGAGATGCCGTAGTCCAAACACCAGCCGCGCAGACCCGCAGGCCCTCAGACCTGCCGCTTGTTAAACGAAACACAAATAGAAAACGCTACCGAAAAACCATGGAATTCGCCTCAATCATTCAAAAAATTGCCGTCTTCGCCATCCCGCTTATTTTTGCCATCACACTTCACGAAGCCGCCCACGCCTTTGCGGCACGTTACTTTGGCGATAACACCGCCTACATGATGGGCCGCATGACCTTGAATCCGATTAAGCATATTGACCCAGTATGGACGATTGCCGTGCCGTTATTGCTGGTGCTAATGTCAAGCCCGTTTGTTTTCGGGGCGGCCAAGCCGGTTCGCGTTAATTTTGGCGCTCTCAGAAATCCAAAGCGCGATTCAATTTGGGTGGCACTTGCAGGCCCTGCGGCAAACCTAGCCATGATGGTGGCATGGGCAATCATTGGAAAAATTGCGATCACGTTTGGCGCTCAACCAAACGCTGCGGGCCCCCTCGAATATATCGCCATGGTGGCAGGTGCGGGCATTTTTGTGAATGCGCTGCTCATGGTTTTTAATATGTTCCCGATACTGCCTTTAGATGGTGGTCGTGTTGTTGCTGGACTTCTGCCCGTTAAATTGGCTTACAACTATTCAAAAATTGAGCCTTACGGTCTTTTCATATTGATTGCCTTGATGTTTATCCCTCAACTTGGGTTCAGCACGTTTTTATTGTCGCTGGTAGACATCAGCATGAAAGCGGTATACTCTCTTATCAGAATATCCTGAAAGCGCTAAGATTTAACTATCCGCCTCCCGGCGATGTGTAGAAGGCGCAAGGAATCGAACCTAATTTTCGTGACGCGTTTTTGTGACCCTAATTTTGTATCTAGGTTGCCACTAGCTGAACAACACGCTGCACGAATAGGTTCGTAAAAGCAAAAAAGCAAATTGCAAAATCAAACGCAAACTATTGAACGATTGTTGCTGAATTTTAAATTGTATTAACTATCCCGCCGCGCTATTTATGCAAATTTACGCGCGTGCCATCCATCAATTCCATGCGCTGTGCGCATAAGGGCTTGACCCCTCACTATGTTTCCTGATCGCGTTTTATCTGGCATGCGTCCAACCGGGCGCCTGCATATCGGCCATTATCATGGCGCACTTAAGAACTGGGCAAAGTTGCAGCACGAGCATCCGTGCTACTTTTTCGTCGCCGATTGGCACGCGCTGACCACGCATTACGAAAGCCCTGAGGTCATCGAGCAATATACTTATGACACGGTGATTGATTGGATTGCTGGCGGGCTTGATCCGTCGCAATGCACGATGTTCGTGCAATCGAAAGTACCGCAGCATGCGGAGCTGACGTTGTTGCTGTCGTTCTTTACACCAATCTCGTGGCTAGAGCGGGTGCCAACCTACAAAGACCAGGTCGAAAAGCAGGCACAGTTTGGCCGTGATTTAACGACGTATGGATTTCTAGGTTATCCGTTGATGCAAGCGGCCGATATTTTGATCTATCGCGCCAACCAAGTGCCGGTTGGTGAAGACCAGGTTTCGCATATCGAGCTGACCCGCGAGATCGCGCGGCGCTTCAATCATTTGTTTGGCCGCGAAAAAGGCTTCGAAGAAAAAGCCGAAGCCGCGATCAAAAAACTTGGCTCGAAAAAAGCCAAGCTTTACAATGAGCTGCGCACCAAATACCAGCAAGACGGTGATGCTGAGGCGCTAGAGGCTGCGCGTGATTTATTGGGGGATGTGCAAAATTTATCGATGGGCGACAAAGAGCGTTTGTTCGGCTATCTAGAAGGCGGCGGAAAAGTGATCTTGCCGGAGCCGCAAGCATTGCTCACAGCTACCTCACGTCTTGTTGGCATTGATGGCGAAAAAATGTCGAAAAGCTATGGCAACACGATTGATATTCGTGAATCCGAGGAAGGGGTCACCAAAAAAATCCGCACCATGCCAACCGACCCGGCCCGCGTGCGCCGCACTGATCCAGGCGACCCGGAAAAATGCCCGGTCTGGACCTTCCATCAGGTCTACTCGGATCAGCCAACCCGCGACTGGGTGGTGCAAGGTTGCAAGAGTGCCGGGATTGGATGCCTCGAATGCAAGCAGCCGGTGATTGATGCCATCATCAAAGAATTAAAACCAATGCGTGAACGCGCCGCGCCGTTTGAGGAAGATCCAACGCTGGTTAAAAACATCATTGCCGACGGCTGCGAAAAGGCTCGCGACACGGCCGAGGAAACGATGCGCGATGTGCGTGATGCGATGGGATTGAATTACCGATGAAGGTTTGGGTTTTTCGTTTAAGTTGGGTCGTGCTGCTACTGGGTACGAGAGCGGCTTGGGGGATGAGCATTACTGTGCCGCCCCCCCCAATTCCGGTGCCAGCTGCTGGCAAATCCCAATTTATTTTTGTCGATCAACAAGGCGACCCAACTCGTCCCGTCACCGTTTGGATGTTCGTTCCCCAAGAATGTGCGGTTGCTCGAAGCGCTTGTCCGTTACAATTTGTGATGCATGGCGTGCAGCGCGATGGCGAAAACTATCTCGATAACTGGGTGGAATTTGCGAAGGATGAAAAATTTATTGTCATCGCACCCGAATTCAGCCGCAAATATTTTCCGCGTGATGACGATTACAGTTTGGGGCGCTCCACGACTGAGCCGGATGCCAAAAAATGGGCGTTCGCGGTACCCGATCATTTGTTTGATGAGCTGAAATTGCGTTATGGATTGTCGGTAATGGGCTATCGGTTATTTGGCCATTCTGCGGGCGGGCAATTCGTGCATCGGTTGCATCTGTTCTATCCCGAACACCGCGCCAGCCCTATCATTGCAGCCAATCCGGGCTGGTATACCGAGTTCGAATGGGGCATGGCTGATGCAATCAACGCCAAGTTTAAATTTCCTTACAACACGATTGATTCACGAGTTGACGAAACCCGCGCCAAAACGGCGCTTCGTCGCCCATTCGTGCTGATGTTGGGTGACAGAGACATTGATGCAAACGATACCAGTTTGAACAAAAGTGCTGGCGCGAATGCGCAGGGATCGTTTCGTTTTGCGAGAGGCCAGCATTTTTTAACGAATGCCAAAGCCGCCGCACAAAAATTAGAAGTGGTGTGGAATTGGCAATCAATTACGGTACCCGGGGTGGCGCATGATCAGGCGGCAATGGCGAAGGCTGCAATTGCGTTTATGTATCCGTCAAACCCGCCCTCATCGGACAAGAAATTGGAAAAACAATGACGGTTGAATTAGTCGTGAACAACAGCTCGGCAGCCACCGGCAACACCGGCGCGGCCCAAGGCTCACTCGATATGTCAATGCCCATCGCCCGCATCAAAGGCGAAGTGATGACCGAAATGCCAGCCGATTTATTTATTCCACCAGATGCGCTGTCGATTATTTTGGAGCAATTTGAAGGACCGCTTGATCTATTGCTGTATCTGATTCGTCGCCATTCGCTGGATATTTTAGACATCCCGATGGCGAGCCTGACGCGCCAATATATGAGCTACATCGAGGCCATGCGCGATACGCAGCTGGAATTGGCAGGCGACTATTTGCTCATGGCTGCGATGTTGATTGAGATTAAAACCCGCATGCTGTTGCCTCGCCCGCCGAAAGAAGCTGACCAAGAAGCCGAAGATCCGCGGGCCGAACTGGTACGGCGTTTGTTGGAATACGAACAAATGAAAGCTGCAGCGCAAGCAATCGATAATTTGCCACGCATTCACCGTGATTTTTCGGTTGTCGATGTGCTGGTGGAAACCAGTTTAGTGAAGCGCGTGCCGACGGTTTTGATGGCCGATTTAACCGAGGCGTGGCGGGTAATTTTGAACCGCGCAAAAGCGACGCAAAAGCATCGTATCGGCCGCGAAGAATTATCAGTCCGCGCGCAGATGAGCCGTATTATGCGGAGCCTCGCGGGCAAAGGTTTTATGCCGTTTGAAGAATTATTTACACCAGAAGAAGGTGTTGCGATGGTGGTGGTCACGTTTTTAGCGGTGCTTGAAATGGCCCGTGAATCGTTGCTGGACATCACGCAAACCGCGCCGTTTGAGCCGATCTACGTGAAGCTGCGCGACGCTGTAATGCCGGCGCTGGTTTCTTGATTGTTTGGACAATATGCAATGTTGCTCTGGTCGATTTCTGCACGGTGCAGCTGGCATGAGCGTCAAAACAATCTCTACCTGA
The DNA here is from genome assembly GCA_038206765.1 of Burkholderiales bacterium. Taxonomy (GTDB): domain Bacteria; phylum Pseudomonadota; class Gammaproteobacteria; order Burkholderiales; family Usitatibacteraceae; genus UKL13-2. The sequence continues at coordinate 15,525 of JBBRAM010000026.1, forward strand.
AATTGAAATGCCTGAAAAATGCCGAAAATACATCGGCTGTTTTTAATAAGTGATGAACGCCATGTCAAACGAACAAACAAATACGAATTCCCTGAACATCGAACCAGCCGAAATGGCGGGCGCAGCCGATGCCGCCCTGCCCGTAGCGCAGACTAGCGAGCATATCGCCGCAGTGCCGCCAATTTTAGCCAATGAGGCTGCCCAGACTATTGATGTTGCGGCTGACGTTGCTAAACCGGCGGCAGGACAATACGACTCAACCGAAAACGAATCAACACCAGAGCCTTTCCTGCCGGCGACTACCGACGCATTTGCGGTGGACGCTGTAATTGATATTGCCGAAGCCAAGCGGGCACTTGAAGCCGTCTTGTTGGCGGCGTCCGAGCCGATGCCGTTGCAAGAATTAAAGAAAATATTTGACGGCGGCTTAAGCGCCGACATCATCCGCAATCTGCTGGATGAATTGCGCGATGAATGGACTGGCCGCAGCGTTGAATTGGCGCTGGTAGCGAGCGGTTACCGTTTTCGTATTAAGCCCGATTATCAAAAATATTTGGATCGTTTGTCGAATGAAAAGCCGCCGCGCTATTCACGCGCCGTATTAGAAACACTGGCCATCATCGCCTACCGCCAGCCGGTGACCCGTGCCGACATTGAGGACATTCGCGGGGTAGCGGTGTCGCCGCATATTCTCAAGACGTTGGAAGATCGTGGCTGGATCGATGAAATCGGCCACAAGGACGCGCCCGGCCGCCCTGCTCTATTTGCCACTACCCATCACTTTTTGAACGACCTCAATTTGCGCTCGCTCGATCAATTGCCACCGTTGCATGAACTGCAAGCCACGCTCGATATGTCGCAAATTGGCGCGATACCCCAAAGTGTTACACCGTCTTTACCCGGCGTGGCAGAAAGCGACCAAACTTTCAACGATTCATCCAACGACTCGCCCAACACAGTGCCAGACGATGCCCAGTTTGCCGATAAAAACCACAACGCGGACCTTAATAGCACTCATCTCCACCCCGAAAACGAACCACCCCCATACCCTGCCCCCTTGAATACAACGGAGTTCCATCATGATTAAACGAATCGTCGTAAGCCAGCCTGCACGAGGCTATGTCGATGGACGTTTCATCGGTGAAGAAAAAGAACCCCGCGATAGCGCCGGCGGTGGACGTGGTCGCAACGGGCGCGGCAAAGCAAACGCGAACGCTGACAGCATTCTCGGCAGTGTCGTTGGCGCAGGCCGTAGCCGTAGTAACCGTAGCAATGCCGGCGGTTCAGGCACTGGTAATGCCAAAGGACGCGGTAAAACACGTGGACAGCCTCGCGGAGCTGGGGCTGCTTCTGACAATATCGGCAATACTACCGGCAATGCTAATGCGAAGCCCCGCGGCCGGTCCGGTGCCCCCCGCACTGCCACAGCAGGCGGTGAAGCGAGTGGCAACGCTCAGGCGACAAGGGGGCGTGGTCGTAGGCCTGGTGCCGCAGCGGGTCAGACAGGTGGGCAGACGGGTGGCCAAGGTCAGCGCACTGAGCCGCGAGCCGGCGCGCGCACTGGTCAACCCCGCAGCAGGGGGCCAAGCCGCCCTCGCGCGGATGGGCTCGGGAGCGGGCCAGGCATTGCCGGCGCTGGTGGTGCAATATCGGGCCATACTGGCCGCACGCCAATCCGCAAAAGCCGTGGTGCAAAAAAAACGCCGTTCCGATCATCACCGAATCAACATAGCCAGCAAAATCAGATTCCAACCATGTCGCCTACACAGGGCGCTGACATTCGCCGCTTTGGCGATGAATCAAAATCGGGGCAATTCGCCGAGGCTTTAGCCGCGAGCGCCAACGTAAAGCGCGAACGGCTTCATAAAATTTTGGCGCAATCTGGTCATGGCTCGCGCCGCGATATGGAAATTCTTATTTCATCTGGCCGCTTGATGGTCAATGGCATCGTGGCCACCGCCGGTACGCAAGTCGCGCAAGGCGACAATGTGCTGCTCGATCTGCGCCCGATTAAATTGAAATTCAGCGAAGACTTGCCGCGTGTGCTGCTTTATCACAAGCCGGAAGGCGAGATCGTGACCACCAGCGATCCCGGCAACCGGATCACGGTATTTGATAATTTACCAAAAGTTGAAAACGGGAAATGGACATCGATTGGTCGCCTTGATATCAACACATCAGGCTTGCTGATTTTTACCACCAGCGGTGAATTGGCGAATCGCTTCATGCATCCGCGGTACGAAGTCGAGCGTGAATATGCAGTGCGAATTTTGGGCGAACTTACTGAAGAACAAGGCCAGCGCTTGCTGTCCGGCGTTGAGATCGCACAAGACGAGTCCAAAAGGTCGGCGGGCCGAAGTGTTGATGATAGCGATGAATACGACGAACATGATGACGAATTCGCGCCGCCGGACTATGCCGACCTAGATCTTGGACACGGCCAGGGCGACGACCACGACGACGCCTCGCACAATGTTGAGCCGAGCAATACCGGCGAACAGAGCGCGGGCAACATTGGTAACGAACATATTGGGAATCTCAATTCATTACCCGCTACCGAAATTGATCCCGATGCGCAGCCAGCCTATTTGGCACATGCGCCGATCAGTAGCCATGACGACCATCCAGATGATAGCCATGGTAATCATGATGGAAATAATATCGGCAACGGAAATCAACATGCCATTCCGGCAAGAGCGAGAGCAACAGCAGCCAAAGTCGCGGCATTGGCCAAGCCGCTTCGGGATGGATTGGCGCGATTTGATTCGATTGAAAAGCGTGGCGGCGAAGGTGTAAATCAGTGGTATCACGTGGTGATTAAAGAAGGCAGAAATCGCGAAGTCCGCAAAATGTTTGAAGCCATTGGCTTAACGGTATCGCGACTAATCCGCATACGATTTGGCAAGGTCGAATTGCCGCAGCGCCTGGCACGCGGCAAGATGATGGAACTCGATACTGCGCAGGTGAAAAGCGTGCTGGTTGCGGCTGGGATGTCGATCGAAGGCGCGACCGCGCCATTGCCCGGCCGTGCTGGCGGTGGTGCAGGAGCGGGTGGAAAGCAAGATCGAAACCCAAAACGCAATGGGCGCAAGCAAGGGCAGAGTGACGCAGACGGCCAACGCCAGGGACAAGGACAAGGACAAGGGCATAACCAAGGACAAGCGCAGGGGCAAGGAAAAACCGCACGTCCGCCGAAAGAAGGCCGGGACGGGCGCGACCCGCGGCCGCAGCGCAATCCACGCACACCGCCACGCGGCCAACGTGTGCCGCGTGATGCCAATGAATTTGTGCCAAATGCAGAAACCGTTGTCGCGTTCGATGAAAACGGCGTGCCAATTGTTGCAGCATCTCGCGGTCTTGAGGGCGGTGGCCGTCCTCAGGGACAGCGCGATGGGCAACGAGAAGGACAGCACAATGGTCGTCCCGCGCGTGGTGGGCGCGGTGGACGCGGCACGCGTGGTGCCCGTGATAGTCGTAGCGCTGGTTTGCCGCCTGATAGTCTAGCGAGCGGCTCAACGGGTAACAATCACGATGGTGGCGAGCGAGGTAACAGCGGTAATGGTGACCCGTTGGCATCTCAACTCGCCGGTAGCGTTAGTGATTCATCGCGGGCAAATGATAATGCTGGCAACGCAGCCATTGCCGACACTGGTGGAGCACTGCGTGGACCATCAAATGGGACACCACGTAATCAGAACCGCGGCCGCTCACGCCGCAATTTGCGCAACCGCTCACCACGCGAACCGCGCGGATCATCTGAGCCGCGTGATGCGAGTGCCGGCGATTCGGCGCCACCACCACCGAAGGAAAGTAGCGGCAACGAGTAGGATTTTTTACGCTGTTTAGCGCAGCTGTTGGCACCCGGAGTGAGGAATTGGCGCGCCGTGCGGGCGGCCGTAGTGGCGACAGAATTGACAAGAAAATTGGCGAGCAGGCCTAGCTCTCTGAGCTTCCAGGTTTCTAGATTTCTGGGTTTCTGCATTGTCGCGCCCCAGCGACGGACAGCCCCCCGGCCATTATTTCGCCCGAGGTCTTGCGCTAAGTAATTCTTCGCGCGTCACCAAAAACACCACGCCATCACCGGCGCTGGTTTCTAGCCACGTTAGCGGAAGATGTGGAAATGCAGCGTCCATCCCCTCGCGGTTAAAGCCAACTTCTACCAGCAGCAAACCACCCGGCTGCAAATACTGCGGCGCATCGCGGAGAATCACGCGCACATGATCCAAGCCATCCACGCCGCTGGCCAGCGCCATCTCGGGCTCGCGGTGATACTCATCCGGCAGCACATTCATCGAGGCGGCGGTGACGTACGGTGGGTTGGTGATGACGATATCGTATTGCTGAAGCTTCAGCCCTGCGAATAAATCGGATTGCTTCACCGTAATACGTTCCGCCAACGCATAATCGGCCACATTGCGTTTCGCGACATCCAAGGCATCAGATGATAAATCTGCCGCATCCACGCTTGCGTTTGGGAAGGTCAGCGCCGCTAAAATCGCCAAGCAACCGGAACCGGTGCACAAATCGAGCACCGAAAACACGCCGTCCGGATCGTTAACCCAAGGCGACAATTCATCATGCAGCAGCTCGGCAATAAACGAACGCGGCACGATCACCCGCTCATCGACGTAGAATCGATGCGACCCCAAAAACGCTTCGTTGGTTAAATAGGCAGCCGGAATGCGTTCATCGACACGACGGTGAATGATCTCCAACACAGCCGCCCGCTCGGTGGCACTGACGCGGCGATTCCACACGCCATCTAGCTCATCGAGTGGCAGTTTTAACGCGCTCAGGACTAAGTAGACAGCCTCATCAAAAACTTCAAATGAGCCATGACCAAAATACAAGTCGGCCTCCGTAAAAAGCTGTTCTGCATACTCAACAAAATGTCCGAGCGATGCAAGTTCAACATCTAAACGCGCACGATGTCGCTCAACCCCACCGGTCATACGCTATCGCTGACGTTGCCGGTGATATTGCCGGCAGCGGGACCGATCAACGCCCCGTTCCGCGCGGCGAGTACAGGGCCAACGCGATCTTCTACATACTGTTTGAGTTCTCGCCGCGCACCAAGGATGAAAAAAAACTCAGTCACGATAAACAGCGGACCGATGATTAAGCCCATGATGTCGTCGGTAAACGCCGGCTTCACGCCCTCAAAGCGATGTCCGATAAATTGAATGATCCAACCGGCCACAAAAAAAGTCGTCGCAATTCCAAACCCCGCGCCAATACTGGTCTTTGCGGCAACTATCGAGGCAACGATCACATTCACCAGCAAATAAACCAACATCGCAAAACCGAGTGGCCGATCCAGAATCAGGAAATAAACAGAGGCAACCAATACGCCAATCCAGCCCAGATGCACCGGGCCAACTAGAATTTGCGCTAACGCTAGCACCACGCCAAACACAATCATCGGCACACCTACAAAATGCGTGGCGATATTGCGGCGATCACGATGATAGGCAGCGTATTGGGTAATTTGTTGTTCAAGGGTGCGCATGGTTGCCTTCTATTTTCAATCATAAAATTGGTGAACGCAGTTTATCAAATACGGACTTCGTGTGGCATTTTGGGTACGGTTTCGATGCGGTTCGCGCTTCTGCGTAAGCTGTCTCATGCATTATTTTCGCATCACCAGTGCCACGCCCATCGCCGTAACGGCCAAACCGCCAATCGCCAAGATCGACATGGTTTCGCCAAATAAAATCCATGCCATCACCGCCGTCACCGACGGTGTCAGAAAAAAGAGGCTCGCCACTTTGGAGGCTGCCCCGAGCCGGATCATCAGATACAGCAAGCCAATGGCGCCAATTGACAACACAATCGCGAGCCAAAATAATGCGCCGATGAACTGCCCTGTCCACGCAACCTGCCGGGTTTCAAACACCAGCGCCAAAATACCCAAAACGATTGCAGTGGCGCTATATTGAATCACCCCACCGGTACGCAAATCCATGTGTTGGCAAAACCGCTTTTGATACAACGTGCCCGCTGTAATCCCCGCTAACGCCACACCCGCAGCAACAAGCCCGGCAACATTCACGCTGCCCAAATTAAATTTGCTCGCAATCACCAAACCCACGCCTGCCAAGCTGAGCAACATGCCAAACCATTGCTTCCCATTGAGCCGTTCACCCAACAGAAGATGCGCAAACACGGCCGTAACTACCGGCTGCAACCCCGCAATCATCGCCACAAACCCAAGCGGCAGTGCATGCACAATCGCATACAACACGCCGGACAAATACGTCGCATGCACCAGCAACCCGGCTATAGCAATATGTAGCGCCTCAAGCGGGCTGCGCGGCCACGGCGCACGCGTGACTGCTGCGATAACTATCAAAATCGACACGACCAACGTCATCCGTAGCACGGTCAGCGTGAACGGCTCGGCGTAAGGGATGCCGTATTTCGAGCCAATGAACCCGGTGCTCCAGAGCACCACGAAAGCGGCAGGGGCGACGGCGATCCAGCCGGGCGATGAGTTTGTAGATGACATCGGTGGATTCGAGGTTGGGTGGTTCATGGTTAGTAAACAACGAGCGATAGATAGATAGATTATGGCCCACATCATCGTAGCGGCTTCAGGCAATTTGCTTTGTGCGACCGTGGACAATGGCAGGGATAGGGAATAAGGGACAGGGGATAGGGGATAAAGATAAAGAAAGTATGGTTGAGAAGCCGTTTGCTGATTTTGATTCACGTCAACTGCTAAATTGCGCATTCGACTGCAACAATTCGGCGTCGTCTGCTACAGTACAGTGCGTTGTGATTCTCAGCATGGACTGTATGTTGTACGCAAATTTGGCGTTAATTGAGTCGAAGTTGGTCGAAACTGGTCGCGTAGCAATGCCAATAAATCATCTAAAAAATTTCCAAAAAAATAATGGGAGGAGCGTTTCGTGAAACTCAAAAATCCGAAAGACTTTTGGTCCGGAGCAATGTTTACAACCTTTGGGCTGGCCTTCGCGATTATCGTAAAGGTTTATGATTACCCGATGGGTACCGCGAGCCGCATGGGCGCTGGTTATTTCCCGTTTGTGCTCGGTTGTGTGATGGCGGTGCTGGGGATTATCATCATCGCGCAATCGGTAATCACATCAGGTACGCGGATTAGCAAATTTGCATGGCGACCACTCATCTGGGTGTTGGGCGGGTTCGTCGTTTTCGGTCTAACGGCGAAGTTGCTCGGACTGGTGATTGCGATTTTCCTGTTGGTCATGATCTCGGCTTACGGCGGGCATGAATTTAAATTACGTGAGTCATTGATCTCAAGCGTCGTGTTGGCGGCTGGGTCGGTGCTGGTCTTCATTGTTGGCTTGAAGTTGGCGTTCCCAATTTGGCCTGAATTCTTGGGATGGGGCTAGACCATGGATCAACTCATTGCCAATCTTTCGTTGGGCTTCGGCGTCGCCCTAACCGTCAATAATTTGATGTATTGCTTGGTCGGCTGCCTCTTAGGAACGTTAATTGGCGTATTGCCCGGCATTGGCCCGGTCGCCACCATTGCGATGCTGCTGCCCGCTACATTCACCCTGCCCCCAGAATCGTCACTCATTATGTTGGCTGGCATTTACTACGGCGCACAATATGGCGGCTCGACAACCGCGATTTTGATCAATATTCCGGGCGAATCTTCCTCGGTCGTCACGGCACTTGATGGGTACCAAATGGCCCGACAGGGCCGTGCTGGTGCTGCCCTCGCAACGGCTGCGTTGGGTTCATTTTTTGCCGGCACGGTGGCAACCATTTTGTTGGCCGTTGCCTCACCACCGTTAGCACAGCTTGCCTTCAAATTTGGTGCTGCGGAATATTTTTCATTGATGACGCTAGGCCTGATCGCCGCCGTTGTGTTGGCGCATGGCTCAGTCATTAAAGCGGTCGCGATGATTGTGCTGGGCTTGCTATTGGGCTTGGTCGGAACAGACGTCAATTCTGGTATGGCGCGGTTTAGTTTTGGCGTGCCGGAGCTCTCCGACGGCATCGGCTTTGTGGCCGTGGCAATGGGTGTATTTGGCCTTGCCGAAATCATGAAGAACCTCGAGCAAACCGAGGAAGAGCGCGAGGTATTTTTAAACAAGGTGACCAACCTCTGGCCAACCAAACAGGACTTCAAAGATTCTTGGGGCGCGGTGCTTCGCGGAACAGGGCTAGGCTCGTTGCTGGGCATATTGCCTGGTGGTGGCGCAGTCTTAGCGTCATTTGCAGCCTATACGCTTGAGAAAAAACTCGCCAAAGATCCATCCAAATTTGGCAAAGGCGACATTCGTGGCGTGGCCTCACCGGAGTCTGCCAACAATGCCGCTGCGCAAACATCGTTCATCCCCCTACTCACGCTCGGCATCCCGCCCAACCCAGTGATGGCGCTGATGGTCGGCGCGATGATCATTCAGGGCATTCAGCCCGGCCCGCAGGTGATGGTGGAGCGCCCGCAATTGTTCTGGGGCATGATCGCTTCAATGTGGATCGGTAACTTAATGCTGGTCGTGCTGAACTTGCCGCTAATTGGCATGTGGATCAAGTTGCTCACCGTGCCATATCGTTTGTTGTACCCCGCTATTTTGGTATTTTGTGCGATTGGTGTTTATTCGCTATCGAATAGCCCATTGGATGTGGTGATTACGGCTGCGTTTGGCTTGCTGGGCTATGTGTTTGTAAAGCTTGAATGCGAACCTGCGCCACTGTTGTTGGGCTTCATCTTAGGGCCAATGATGGAGGAAAATTTACGCCGCGCTATGTTGCTTTCGCGGGGCGATGCCACCACATTTTTTACCCGGCCGCTGTCGGCAACACTGTTAGCAGTGTCGGTGTTATTGCTGGTCGTGATCATGGTCCCCGCGATTCGCAAAAAGCGCGAAGAGACTTTCCAAGAAGAATGATGCAAGTCCCAGCATCAACTAAAAGCTCCGAGTTTAGGGGCTTTTGGTTGTGCGACATTCGGAACTGCAACCGAGGCACGCATCCGAAACACGCATCCGAAATCATCTGGCTCGCGTAAAATGGTAGTGAGTTTTTTCTCATGCTTTGTTGACCATATGAATAACCAAGTCCAAATTTCTCTTTCAGCTTCTGCGTCTCAGACCATGCCAGCCGCCATATCTATTGCCAATACAGCACCCAATCCTCCCCGCAAGCCCGAGCCACACGAGTGCTGCGGCACCGGCTGCATTCCGTGCGTGATGGATATTTACGAAGAAGAATTGTGGCAATACGAAAAGGACTTGAAAGTTTGGGAAGCGGCGAATGGTGACGTTGCTGCCTCAGAAAATAGCCCGCCCACGTTAGCATGACGCCCCCCTTTGGCTTTTCCGCTGAGCAGTTTTATCCATCGCAGCGCATGCCGGTGATGGCGAAAAACATCGTTGCCACCTCGCAGCCGCTAGCCGCGCAAGCGGGTTTACAAATGTTGTGGCAGGGCGGGAACGCTGTCGATGCAGCCATTGCGTCTGCGATTGCCCTGACTGTCGTAGAGCCGACCAGCAATGGTATTGGCTCAGATGCGTTCGCAATTGTTTGGGATGGCAACCAGCTACACGGCCTAAATGCTTCGGGGCGCTCGCCCGCCGCTTGGACCCCCCAATACTTCGCCACAAAATACCCAGGCTCGGTGGCAGTGCCGATGCGCGGCTGGGATAGCGCAACCGTTCCCGGTGCGGTGTCGCAGTGGGTGACGCTCTCTAAAAAATTCGGTAAGCTTCCATTCAAAAAACTATTTGAGCCCGCGGTTTGCTACGCCCGCGAAGGGCATTTGGTCTCGCCTGTTACAGCAACGAGCTGGGCGCGGCAAGCAGAATTGCTGCGTGATCAGCCTGATTTTTATCGTGATTTTTTAATTGATGGTCGTGCTCCCCGTGCTGGTGAAAAATGGATTTTGCGTGGCCAAGCGGAAACCTTGGAAGATATTGCCGCGACCAACGGCGAATCGTTTTATCGCGGCAAGCTGGCTGAAAAAATGGTCGCACATGCTCATACCCTAGGCGGGGCAATGAGTTTGACCGATCTGACGAATCACCAAGCCGATTGGGTCGGCACCATTAATCAGGACTACCGCGATGTCCGACTGCATGAAATTCCGCCCAACGGGCAGGGATTGGCCGCGCTGTTATGCTTGGGAATATTAGAAAATTTTGATTTACGCTCGCTAAAAGTTGATTCTGTTGAAAGCGTTCATGTGCAAATTGAGGCCATGAAATTGGCATTTGCGGACGCTTATCGTTACATCGCCGATCCCGCGTTCATGGATATGCCGGTAGCCGCACTACTCAGCCGCGATTACCTAAAAAAACGAGCCGCGCTGATCAATATGGAACGCGCATCAGCGCCAACCTTTGGCATCCCGCAACACGGCGGCACGGTGTATTTAACAACGGCCGACGCGAATGGCGTGATGGTGAGTTTTATACAGTCCAACTACATGGGGTTTGGGTCCGGTATTGTCGTACCCGATACCGGTATCTCATTGCAAAATCGCGGATTTGGTTTTGTCTTGCAAGAGGGCCACCCCAACCAAGTGGCACCCAACAAACGTCCCTATCAAACCATCATTCCCGGCTTCTTGACCGACCACAAAAACAATCCGCTCATGAGTTTTGGCGTGATGGGCGGCCACATGCAGCCGCAAGGCCATGTGCAGATGGTGACGCGGATTTGCGACTATGGACAAGACCCGCAAACGGCATCGGACGCACCGCGCTGGATTGTTAATAACGACGGCACCGTTGGCTTGGAAGATAACTTAAACGCGAGTATTGGCGAGCATCTTCAGGCAATGGGGCATCGTTTGGCCTCGGCTGAAGCTGTCAATTTTGCGTTCGGCGGGGCGCAACTCATCTGGCGACTCAGCGATGGCGGAGCGGCCAACGATCAACGTAGCGTCGATTACTGCGCTGGCAGTGACCACCGCAAAGACGGGATGGCAGTTGGATATTAACTGACTTAAACTTCGGGGTCGCCTAAAAACATAGGGCTTCGTTCGTTCGAGTTCTTCGCTGTGGCGGCGGAACACCTGCCGCAAAACAGTTTTTAAAAAATCGTGCTTTGATTTATTACATCAAAACGACACTATGCTCGACGTAAAAACCATGTTTTTTTCGATGATTGCGACCAGCATTGTGCTGGCTGTGTCGCTAATCATCGCTCTCGGCAATCGTCTCCAGGACGGCTTGGGGAAATGGGCACTCGCGTTGTGTTTGCAAGGCTTCATGTTTGCGCTGTTGTTGGCTCGAGGACAAATTCCCGAATTTTTTTCAGTGGTCCTGCCAAACGCACTTTTTATGGTCTGTATCACGCTTTATGCTGCCGCGCTAATGGAGTTTTACGGCCGCCGACTAAGCATTTGGTGGCACATCATCCCGGCGCTAGTGATGTTGTTTTGTTTTTCGACGCTAGTTAACGCATTTGCATCGCGAAATATTTTTTATGGGATCGTCTATGGCTCCGCCTTCATGGGTTTGGGCGTGATTGCGAACCGCCCGCATGATGGAGACAAGCAATCGGCGCGTTGGCTTATCGCCGGTGGTTATTTACTAACGGCAATTTCGCTATACGGTCGCGCCATTACTTTGCTCTTGAATCCAACAAGCTACACCAGTTTGTTTGCGCCCGATTTTCTTCTCAGCGCGGGCTATTTCGTTGGTAGTTCGGTGATTCTGATGAGCTCCGTCGGCTTTTTGGTGCTGCATAAGGATCGTGCCGAGCAATATGCGCAGCGGCTCGCGATGACTGACCCGCTAACGGGTACCTTTAATCGCCGTATTTTTTTGGAGCTGGCTGAAAAGGAGGTGGCCCGCAGCCGTCGAACTGGCACACCGTTGTCGGTCATCATGTTGGATCTTGATCATTTTAAAATGGTGAACGATCAGCACGGCCATCTGGTGGGCGATGCAGTTTTGAAGCAATTTACACAAATTGTGCTGGGCTGTTTGCGGCGCGAAGATTTATTAGTGCGCTACGGTGGCGAGGAGTTTTGTGTGCTGCTGCCCGACGTGGAAATTGACCGTGCACAGGGCTTGGCGGAGCGGATTCGCCATGCTGTCAGCAAACATTTGTTCAATCACGCGCAGAGCACTGGTAAAACCATGCACATTACCGTCAGCTGCGGCGTAGCCGGTCTGGCGCGGGAGGATAAACGTAAAGAGCAGCACAAAAACGAGCAGGTTTCGGAACAAGGTCGCGCCAAAAACAAGGCCGATACATTCGAGGATGCAGAAGCAGTCCTACATTTGGTTGGGCTGGCAGATGAAATGCTCTATGCCGCCAAGACCGCCGGGCGCAACCGCGTGGTGGCCTATCCAGAAAATTCTACTTTTGCGATGATTAAACGAACCCATGTCGCGGCGCAGCGTGGGGCGCAAGATACCCAAAATGCAGCACGATCATAGCAACGGCGAACATTGCAGATAACCCAGTGACAGCAAAAAACTACCCTGCCGTTTACTCAATTATTTTTCTAGCTATTTACCTACCTATTTACCCAGCCATTTACCCAGCCATTTGCACCGGGATCTTGCCGCGCTTATCTTTGATATGGTTTTTTTCGTCAACGTAAACCAAATCGGGCTGGTAGTTGGCGAGTTCGATTTCGTTGTAGGCAGCGTAGCTGGCAATAATGAGTAAATCGCCGGGCGCTGACAACCGCGCCGCCGCGCCATTCACACTGATGATGCCAGAACCACGCTGGGCGGAGATGGCGTAAGTCGTGAATCGCTGGCCGTTGTTGACATTATAAATATCGATCTGCTGATATTCCTTAATATCGGACGCGTCGAGCAAATTTTGATCAATCGCGCAGGAACCCTCGTAATGCACTTCGCAGTGAGTACAGGTGACACGATGAATTTTTGACTTCAACATGGTACGTTGCATCATCCCCTCCGTGGGATAGTGGTACTCAGAAGTGCTGCCTAAATGCAGGAAAACCACAGCATGAGCGCCAACCTCAATCAGTAAAAAGTGCAAGAAAGTTTTTGAATTATAAGTTTTTAATTTAGATCAAATGCACTAACAATTACGAGAATAGTTTGCCTAAACAACCTCAGCGCTACCAACGGCAACTGTTGACGATAGTGAACAACCTTCAGCTGAAGCAGGAGCGTAGCATTTGATTTTGTGCGGCGCAACAAAATTTGCTTTGCCTTAGGCTGCGGACAAGCGCAATTGCTTAATTTTTTAGAGCGTAACCTCCAGATTATCGAGCAATCTGGGCATGCCCAGCCGGGCGGCAGCTAGAATTACCAGCGATTGATCTGCCGGGTCACCCGAAAACATTGGGGGCAGCAAATCCAGTCGGCGGCGGACGGTGATGTAATCGGGCTGCCAGCCGCGCGATTGGAGGTCGGCGATTGCTTGCGCCTCGAGCTTTGCGATCAAACCAGTATTGTGCGGTCCTGCAGCCGCCTTATCAGCCAGCAGGCCTGCCCCACGCCACGCCAGCAGCTCCGATTTGATCGCGGAGAGCATGCGATGTAGCTGAGGCGCTTCCAATCGCTCAGAAGGGCTTAAAAACCCATTGCGCGACGATAAAGCCAAGCCGTCGCCGGCGCGGACGGTATCAGCCAAAATCATTTGAATCGGCAAATTAAGCTGCCGCACCATATTGTCGAGCACGCAGCATTGTTGATAATCTTTTTTGCCGAAAACGGCCACGTTCGGCTGCACCATGTTGAAGAGCTTCATGACCACGGTAGCGACGCCGCGAAAATGACCGGGGCGCACTGCTCCCTCCAAAATATGTTGGATTTCGGGTGGCTCGACCACGTATTGCTGCGGCTCGGGATAAAGCTCATGCTCATCAGGGGCGAAGACGATATCAACGCCAGCTTGTCGGCATTTTTCGCAATCATCTTTGAGGGTGCGCGGATATTTATCAAAATCCTCGCTGGGACCAAACTGCAATCGGTTCACAAAAATGGACACCACCACCGGCCCCGACTGTCCCACATGCGCGCGCGCGAACCGCGTTAGGTCGATATGCCCGGCGTGTAGATTTCCCATGGTCGGTACAAAGCCGATATCGGACTCATGTTTGAGCCGGACACGCAAATCAAAAACAGAATGAATGAGTTCCATCGCGTCGAACCAAAAAATTAGCCGGTATTCATGTATTCGCGCATGCCGCGTAGCGACTCAATGCGGGTACACAACATCTGCAAATGCTCAGGGTTATCGGCAAAATTAAACCGGTCGCTATTCACAATTAACAACGGCGATTCGCTGTAATCGTAAAAATAGCGGGTGTAAGTTTCCGATAACCGCATCAAATAATCTTCGGTGATACCACGTTCCATCGGTCGCGCGCGGCGCTGGATGCGGCCTAACAGCGAATCCACCGAGGCTTGCAAATAAATCACTAAATCCGGAGTCGGGGCTTGCGGGCGCAGGTGGTTGTAGAGCTGGGAATAGAGCTGAAACTCGTTATCGTCAAGCGTGAGTTTGGCGAACAGCGTGTCTTTGGCCAGCATGTAATCCGCGATGGTTTTTTTCTCGAACATATCGGGCTGGCGGATGGCGGAGAGCTGGTTAATACGCTGAAATAAAAAGAACATTTGCGTAGCCAACGCATAGCGCTTCATGTCACGATAAAACTGCGGCAAAAACGGATTGGCCGTCGGGTCCTCTAACAATAAATTTGCGCCATAGCGTTCTGCCAGCAAACGCGCAAGCGTGGATTTGCCGCAACCAATTGGTCCTTCGACCACGATATAGCGGTAGCGGGCGAGATTGTTGGGAGCGGCCGTAATCGGAGAGTTCACGGAATTGTTCAAGGGGATATTCATTGCCCCTTAAACGCTATTTGGTTTGTCGTTATCTTCATGTTGAGCCTTAGCGGTGATCCCTGTTTAGCACCATCAGAAATTATTCCAACAACAAACGCACGCCACCCTCACCCACCTTAGCCAGCCATTCTTTAGCGAAGCCCAGCCCCGGGATATAAATTTCCGGCGCAATTTCTAGCAACGGGATCAAGACAAACGCACGTTCGTGCATGCGTGGGTGCGGTGTTACCAAATCAGGCTCGTTAATGCGCCATTCATTAAAAATCAGAATATCCAAATCCAGTGTGCGCGGGCCGTTCTTTTCCAATCTCGCGCGCGCATGAGCGGCTTCAATCGCCATGAAATTTTCCAGCAGCTTGTGCGGCGCAAGCGTGGTGGCCATTTCGGCGACGGCATTGATGAAAACTGGCTGATCTAACATTCCTACTGGTGCAGTTTCATAAAAAGAGGAGACGCGGACCAGCTCGGCTTCGGGGATTTCATCAAGCTCTTGCAGCGCCCGTCTGATCTGCAACACCGGCCGCTGCAAATTCGCACCCAGCCCAACATAGACCGTCGAGCGGAACGCACTAATATTGGTCGCAGAAAGACTCATATCCGAAATTTCATGCACGCAGTCTCACTCACGGTCGCTCTCGACGGAATAGGCATCATCGGCTTTTTCAGTGTCATCCATCAAGAGTTCCCCCTGCACTGAACTGCCAACCACGTTATTCACAACTGGCTTTTTCTTTTTGCGATTACGGCTGCGCTTTTTCTTGGGCTCGTCATCTGGCTGCAGCATCGTTTCGCGCACATCGTCATCGGCAAATTGAAACGCTTCCCACCATGTCGCCACGTCGTGCGGCGCGTCACCAGCAAGCGCACGCAACTCAAAAAAATCGTAGCAAGCGCGAAACCGTGGGTGACTTAATGTGCGATGCGCTTTGCCCTGCGAACGCTGTAAAAATTTCGGCTGCGCTAACCACAGCTCTTTGACCATCGGATCAAGCCGGCGAGGGATCGCCAGTGTTTTGCGCTGCTGATCCAACACATCATCCATCGCTTCATGCATGGCTTGCAACTGGCGCACACCGTTGGCCTCGAGCTCGCGCTGACGATCCAGCATTGGAAACCAAAAAAGTGCTGCGAATAAAAACGCAGGCGAAACACCTTTATCGGCGGCGATACGCTCATCTGTTCGTTGCAGAGCCAGGGTAACAAACGGGCGGCTTTTTTCATCGCGCAGCAACCCATCGATTGCGGGAAGCAACTGTTGATGCAAACCCAACGCACGGAGCTTTTCGATGCACAGCAAAGCGTGGCCGGACAATAACAATTTGAGCATTTCATCGAACAGCCGCGCCTGCGGCACGTTTGCCAGCAGTGCCGACATTTCGGCGATTGGCGCTTCAGTGGCGGGATCGATGGTAAAACCTAACTTGCCAGCCAGGCGTGCCGCACGGAGCATCCGAACGGGGTCTTCGCGATAACGCTCGACTGGGTCGCCAATGATCACCACGCATTTTTTTTGAATATCGGGAACGCCATTCACATAATCCAAAATTTCCTCGCGCGATGGATCGTAGAACAAGGCGTTCATCGTGAAATCACGACGGATCGCGTCTTCTTCCTGGCTCCCAAACACGTTGTCCCGCAGCAAACGGCCATGTTCATCGGCTTGGGATGTTGGACCCTTCTCGTTGCTGCGGCGGAAATCACGGTCGCGTTGGCGGCGGCGTGAGCGGGTTTGTGGCTCTTCTGCGTCGGCTTCATCGACGTTTGCGCGCGAGCCTGCATTGGACACCGCAGTGGCCATGTTTTCCACTGGCTCGTCAATCGCCGGTTCATCCGCAACGCCGCTACCCGCGCCGCGAAATGTTGTGACCTCGATGGTTTCTTGCCCAAACATGACATGCACGATCCGAAACCGGCGACCGATAATGCGCGAACGGCGAAACACATTGCGTACTTGTTCGGGCGTCGCGCTGGTAGCCACATCAAAATCCTTTGGATGCCGGCCAATCAACAAATCCCGCACCGCGCCGCCGACGACAAATGCCTCGTAACCTGCATCCTGCAAGCCCTCGCAAGTACGCAGCGCGGCATCTGAAATATCACGGCGATCAACGCCGTGCTCGGCTTGCGTATAAACCCGACTGCGGACACCGGAATGGGCACCGTTTTTACCAGAGCCTAGCCCGCGCGCGGCACTCGAGCCATTTTTACCTCGAACGGCACGCCCAGCGGGGACTTTCGATTTCTCTGCCACCTCACCATTGCTGCCGTCTTTGCGACCACCGCTACCGCCGCCGCCAAGGCCGCCACCACCAAACACGCGCTGAATGAATTTTTTAATCACGCGACGTTGCTCGTTTGCATAGCTGCTTTCAACTTACCTAGCGTTTGGTTTTCTATTTCATCTTGTGTTGCGGTGCGCGACATTTTTTCACCGTTCCGTAGCGACAATATCGGCCAACCGTGCGCTGTTGCATGCGCGCGCAGTGTGTCGTCGGGATCAACCGCAACAGGGTGCGAGACCAGTTTAAGCAGCGGTAAATCGTTCAGCGAATCACTATAAAAATAACTTTTTTCAAAATCATCCATTCGCTTGCCCTGCCCTTCCAGCCATGCGTTCACGCGATGAATTTTCCCCTCACGAAACGACGGTACGCCGGTTGATCTGCCGGTATAGCGACCATCTTGTTTTTCAACCTCGCAAGCGATCAAATGCGCAACGCCCAGCCTAGCTGCAATCGGCTCAGTCACGAAGGCGTTGGTTGCTGTCACGATAGCGACTAAATCACCGTTGTCTTGATGCTGTGCCAACAGCGGCCATGCAGCGTCATGGATCATCGCCTCTATCCGTTTTTGCATAAAACCTTGCCGCAAGCCCGCCAATTCGTCATCGGTTTTTCCGGCGATGGTCGCCAGCACAAATTGCAAATAGGCTTGGATATCGAGGCTGCCGGTGCTGTATTGGCTATAAAACACATCGTTTTGTTGTTTGAAATCGGCGGCATCGACCATGCCTTCCGCCACTAAAAATTCGCCCCATGCGTGGTCACTATCGCCATGCAGCAGGGTGTTGTCGAGATCAAACAGAGCTAGGTTCATCGTTAACGAATATCGTGAGTCAGGTGGGTTGAAGCAGCGCGGATTGAAGCCTAGGTTGCAACATATCGCGCAGAAGTGGCAAGGTAATTTCACGCCCGGTTTCTAGTGAATAGGTATCCAAGGCATCGAGCATCGCAATCAGAGAAGCCATATCCCGGCGAGAATGGCGCAACAAATAGGCGATAACATCGTCGCGTAAGGTAAAGCTGCGAGCCTTCGCATGAGCACGCAACGCGGCTGCTTTTTCGGTGTCGCTCAAGGGATGCAACTGAAACACTAAGCCTGAACCCAAGCGGCTTGTCAGCTCAGGGCGCAGCGGTAGATCTCGTGGTGCCACATTGCCCGCAACGATGACGCGCGCCGGCACGCCCAGCGTGTTGTTTGGTGCGCTGCTCGGCGTATTGTTAAACGCCAGCACGAGATTGATTAAATTGAACAAGCCGATTTGCTGGGCATCGTTAAGGCGCTCAACATTATCGAGCACGTAATCGGAAGCGGCTGGCACCTCGTTTGCACCTGCAACCTCTAAATTCGCCGGCATGAGGAAAGTCGTCGTTTTCAGGTTTTTGAAAGCAGATAAAAGATGGGTCTTACCGCTCCCCGGCTCGCCCCAAAGATACAAAATATGGTGCCGATGGTGCCGATGGTGGCGCGTCGCATCGGGCAACAATGCCTTGGAGGCCGCGCCAGCACTGGACTTCGCGCCGACATTCACCAGCGAAAATAACGCTTCCGCATTGCGACCCGGTACGAAATTATCGAAGGTCGGATGCGGCGGTGGGATGAGATCGAGAATGAGTTGTTTCACCCCTGAATTATACCCGTCGGAGGGATGGTTTTGCGTTCTGCCAATGCCCCAACTCAATTGCGCTAAATTACAGCCTACGAACTAAAACAGCCGATATTTCTATCGGCTGTTTTGATTTTCCGCATGAAAAATTAAGTATTAAAATTCATAACGAACCGTTGCCTGCATCGACCACTGCGATTCGCCGCGCTGTTGGCGAGTCACGAAATCATCAGCCGCTGCTTTAACGCTGTAGACATATCTGCCTTGCGCATCCAGCCCTGCGAAGTTAACCAGGGTGCGTCTTTCACCGCCAACCGCATTGAATGGAATTTCATCGATACGGCCCCAACGTTTGTTCATCATATTGCCGACGTTCAACATATCGAGGGTAAAGGTGGCCTTATGGCCCTTGTCAAAGCCCGGAAATTGCTGGCTAAGCCGCATATCCAAGCTATTGCTCCAAGGCGAGAAATTGGCATTGCGCTTGGCAACACTCCCGGCTGCACTTTTCAGGTATTTATCGCTATTGACGATCGACCAGAAGCGGTTTTCGTTGGTTTTATCGGTGGCGGTATCGCCCAAGAAAACAACTTCGCCAGAACCCGGTGCTTTAGGGATATACATCAAGTCATTTCCGGCGTAACCATCACCGTTGGCATCGTTGGCAAATGTCCAGCTGTAAGGCTTGCCGGCCCGGCCCTCGTAAAAGAAGCCAACCGATGTTTTATGTTTGTTATCAAACAACGCTTTGCTCCAAGTCAACGTGCCGTTAAAGCGGTCTTTGACCAGATAGCTTGAATTGGCGGTAACGTTTTCATTGGGGTTCAATGCAGCCCGCGCGCGGTAGCTTGAGGTCGCAATGGTGTTTTGCAAATTGCTGACTTCAGTCGCATCTGTATAGGTATACGCCAGCGACCATCTAAAGCTCTTCCAAGCCTGGCCGCTCAACGACACGCTCGCTAAGTTGCCACCGCCTTCTTTGGTTTTGGTGGCGAGGGTTATATCGCCATAAGCAGCGTTACTCAGCGCGCGGTCACGTCTAAAACCGGCCGGAATTGCGCAAACGCCGGTTGTTACGGTGCCGCCAATCGCCGTCCAGCAGGCAGGGTTCAGGGCAATAGGGTTGTAATAAATTTCACGCCCGTCGCTGCCGGTCCGTGTTGGCGCCCCCAAATTCAGGTGTTGGTAGTAGAAGCCGGCGTTGGTCTTGGTGTACAAATATTCAACACTTGCCACCATGCCAAACCAGGGCAACTCATGCTCAAAGCCCAAGTTTGCTTTCCAAACTGACGGTTGCGCGAGGCCAGACTGCCATAAATCTACATTGGATGCCGGCACAGAGCCAGAAAAACTAGTGGGCTGCGCATTCGGGTCAGCACTAAAGAACCCGTCCGTCCGAGGGCAAGGAGTTCCGTTCGTGCTGCAATTGATCGTCCGTACGGCAATACCAGCGTTGGTGTACACATTTGACAACCAGACTGTTGGTGATGCGCCTTGGAACAAGCCAAATCCACCGCGCAATTGCATCGGTCGCTTGGAGTCAAAGGTGTAATTGAAACCAAAACGCGGCTGGAATAAATTTTGACCGTCAATCGTTGTGGTGTTATCCAAACCAAAGCCACCCGTTTCACGCACCAGCGTATTGCCTGATACGCTACCAGCAACACGTGCTGCCGCCACCGCCGTGTTACGCAGTGGCTTTTGTTTGGTACCAGGCGTATCCAAACGAGCGCCGAACATCAGCGTCAAGTTGGAATTGACTGTCCATGAATCTTGCAATGCAATACCGATATCCGTCACATGGAATCGCGCAATACCGTCCGCCAACGTGCCGCCCGGCTGCGCGGGAACTTGCAGTTGATAGCTTGAGGGGCGTCCACGGTTAAAGTTTTCCAACGCTGCTGTTTCAATCTGCGCAGCCGTTGCAGTACCGCAGTTAATCGTACCGAAGGTGTAGGTATAACCGCTCTCGCAATTAAAGGCATACGTGCCTTTGGAATTGGGCAAGAATGCGTTAAAAATTTTGTTGTCTTGGTAGTCAGTGGCGAACTTTAGCTCGTGTGCGCCCAACGTCCAATTGGCACCGAAGTAGCTATCTAGCGTGTTGGTTTCAATCTTGTTGAAGTGGCGGAATTGCTCAGTGCCAAAAAACAAGTTGCGTGTGCCGTTAGGAATACCGGGTTGTGCGCCTGAAAAGCCTATTTGAATTTGCGGCAAATTGGCGGCATTCTTTGGCTCGCTGTTGTAATCGCGTTGCGAGATTTTGAATTCGGTTGAGAAGGTCGGGGTCCAATCGGCAAACCACTGACCAACGGTGGTTTCAATTGATTTATTTTGCTGGTAAAAATGTGAACTTAACGCCAGCGCAGTCGTACCCGTCGCAAAGAAGTTGGAATACAGCGGGTCAGATTGCTCCGTCTTCGTATAACGCACGTTAGCACGGTGGTTGGCACTGATATTCCAGTCCAGCTTAAGCAATTCATCTTTAACCTTCAGCTGCGTTTGCGGCAGCTCAGCGGTACCGATGTCGATACCGTACTTACTTATACCGATAGCCTGTGCACCGGCAATAGCCGTGGGCGTAATGCCGATTACGTTTGGCAACGAGCTACCGATTGGTCCCACTACTGGGATACCTCTGGAAGGTGGGCCTTGTTTCTCTTCGTAGGAAGCGAAAAAGAAAAGTGTATCTTTAAGGATGGGTCCGCCAAGTGTAATTCCCCTCGTAGTTTCGGTAAACAACGGTGCGGGCGTATAGACATTGGTGGCGCGGTTATAGCGCTTGCCAGACCAATTATCGTTGCGGGAAACTTGGTAGATTGAGCCCTTGAAATCGTTCGTTCCGGATTTGGTGACCGCGTTAATGCCGCCACCGGTGTATCCCGTTTGCGTTACATCGTAATTCGAGACGTTGATTTGAACAGACTGAATGGCATCAATTGAAATCGGCTGCTTGGCAGTTGGCAGGCCATTGGCCTCCAAACCGAAGGTATCGTTGATGTTCACGCCGTCAACGGTAATCTTGTTGTAACGAGAGTTTTGTCCGCCAACTGATACCTCGCCGCGCTCTTTATCGGTTTGCGAGACCCGCGGGTCTAAGCGAGCATAGTCTTGCAAGTTACGCTGAATCGATGCAAAGGTGTCCAAATCTGTGCGGCTGAGGCTAGTTCCTGCGCCCATCGCCGTATTGCTGAATTTATCGGAGGTGTCGGCACGGTCGGTCACGACAATCGTATCTAATGTGTTGGCGGTTTTTGCACCGAGCTTGGCGTCCAAGCTGGCTGTTTCGGCCAATGCTAAAAATACATTTTCACGCTTCTCCGTTACGCCGTCTTTGGTGATCGTGATGGTGTAGGGTCCACCGGTGCGCAGGCCACGTACGTTATAACGTCCTTCCGCGTCCGCGGTGATCGAGTTCACTGACCCGGATTCAATGTGCAAGATGGTGATCTGCGCACCGGTTGCAGGTTTGCCGTCACCAAGTGTGATTCGACCAGCGATGGCAGACGTGGTGTTTTGTGCGATCGCCGGTGCCGCAACCAAGCCGAGCGCCATGCAAACGGCGATGTGTGAAAGCCTAAGCCGATGTCGATTATTCATATTAGAAATCCCTAGGTTAAAAATGACAGAACAACACAAAAGTAACAACAAAACTAAAACTGGCAGCACATCCCGCGTATTAAAAAAACGATACAAAAAAACGGCCAGCAATATTACTGGCCGTTTTATGCGGTGCGGTTGATTTCGAAAATTTGGTACGTTTACAGCGGATTAAAACTCGTACTTGAAGGTTGCTTGCAGTGCCCAGAACGATTCACGGCGCTCACCGGAAGCCAAACCACGCGTTACAAAGTCATCAACTTTCGTATTCACGCTGTAAATGTAGCGACCTTGTGCATCACGACCCACGACGTTAACGAAACCACGTTGCTGACCACCGGAGCCACTAAACCCTATCTCATCAATTCGGCCCCAGCGCTTGTTCAGCATGTTGCCGACGTTCAACAAATCAAAAGAGAAACTGGCTTTATGGCCCTTGTCGAAGCCCGGCAATTGCTGGCTAACACGCATATCAATGTTGTTGGTCCAAGGTGAAAAACTTTCGTTGCGCTTGGTCACGCCTCCCGCCGCTTTGCTCAGGTTTTTATCGCTGTTAACAATAGACCAGAAACGGTTTTCGTTGGTTTTGTCGGTGGCGGTATCGCCTAAGAACACGACATCACCGGAGCCTGGCGCTTTCGGGATGTACATCAAATCATTGCCGGCGACACCGTCACCGTTCGCATCGTTGGCGAATGTCCAGCTATAAGGCTTACCGGAACGGCCCTCATAAAAGAGACCTACAGTCGTTTTATAGGTGCCGCCAAACAAGGCTTTCGACCAGTTCAAGGTACTGTTGACACGATCTTTCACCAAATAGATCGAGTTCGCAGAAACATTCTCGTTTGGATTGAAGATTGAACGCGAGTTGAAGCTGGAGTTCGAGACAGACGAGCTTAAGTTACTGACTTCTTTGGCCTCGGTATAGGTGTAGGACATCGACCAAGCGAAGTCTTTCAAGAAGCGTCCGCTTAAACCAGCTGTGACCAAGTTTCCGCCGCCTTCTTTGGTTTTCGATGCTTGAAGCACGTTATTAAATGCCGGGTTGCTCAACGCACGGGTGCGAGGTCCAGTCACTGCACATGCGCCGGTGGTAATTGCGGTGCCGCTTGCATTCCAACATGCCGGGTTTAGTGCCAACGGGTTGTAATACAAACCACGGCCATCGCTTCCGGTCAAAGTGGGCGCACCCAGATTCAGATGTTGGTAGTAGAGGCCCGTGTTAGTTTTGGTGTACAGATATTCAACACTCGCCACCACACCCCACCACGGCAACTCTGTTTCGAACGCCAAGTTAGCTTTCCAGACGGAAGGCTGGCCGAGGCCCTTTTGAATAAAATCGACGTTGGCAGCAGGCGCTGCACCAGGGAAGTTAGTGATTTGCGAAGCTGGATCGGGGCTAAAGATGCCGCCTGCCGCTGGACATGCCGCAAAGCCTTGTGTACCGCAGCCAACAACGCGCGTTGCTACCCCGGTGTTGGAGAAGGCGTTAGACAGCCATACGTTTGCAGCAGCACCTTGAAACAAACCCGCACCGCCGCGCACTTGCATCGGCAGCTTGGAATCAAAGGTGTAGTTGAAGCCGAAACGTGGCTGGAACAAATTAGTACCCTCAATGGTCGAGGTGTTATCCAAACCGAAACCGCCCGACGCACGAACTACCGTGACCGCCGCACCGTTCGTCGTGACAGTGCCAGTAACGGTTGGCGCCGCCGCCGCCACATTGCGGATCGGGTTTTGTGGGATCGACGGCGTATCAACCCGGAAACCGAACATCAAGGTCAGGTTTTGATTGACCGACCACGTATCCTGTAAGGCAACACCTGTGTTTTTGATGTGGAATGCGGAGATGCCATCACTCAACGTGCCGCCCGGCAACGCGGGGACTTGCACCACATAGCTGGTAGGGCGGCCACGGTTGTAGTTTTCAAGTACAGCAGCCTCGATTTGCGCTGCTGTTGCCGAACCGCAGCTGATGGCGCCGAAAGTGTAGGTGTAAGTCGCGCTGCTATTTTGGCAGTTGAACACATAAGTGCCTTTGGTGTTCTGCAAAAAAGCATTAAAAATTTTATTGTCTTGGAAATCAGCAGCCGCCTTCAACTCGTGCGCACCTAGCGTCCAGTTGGCGCCAAAGTAGGCATCCAGTGTCTTGGTATCCAAAACGTTGGTGTGACGACTTAACTCGGTCCCGAGTACAAGGTTGCGTGTTCCCGTTGGCACGGTAGCGGCTGTACCAGTTGGCAAAGCACCCGTGTATTGCAGGGTAATTTGCGGCAAGCTCGCATTATTTTTTGGTTCGCTGTGGTAATCGCGCTGCGACACTTTCGCTTCGGTTGAGAAGGTTGGTGTCCAATCTGCAAACCACTGACCCACAACGGTCTCAATCGTCTTATTTTGCGTGTACCAATTCGAGCTTAGCGAGAGCGCGGTAGTGGGCGTTGGAAAGAAGTTCGGGAAAATTGGTTCGGCTTGCTCGGTTTTGGTGTAGCGGACATTGGCACGATGGTTTGCACTGATATTCCAATCGAGCTTGGCCAAAGTGTCTTTAACCGTTAGCTCGCCGGTAGAAGCGTTGGCCGTACCAATGTTGATACCGTACTTGTTCGATGAAAGGGCTTGCGCGTTAGCGATCGCTGTTGGGGTGATACCAATTTCAGTCGCCAAACCGCTGCCGAGTGCGCCGACAGTTGGTGCACCACGTGTGCTGGTCAGCTGCTCGGAACCCAAGAAAAAGAACAGCGTGTCTTTAATAATCGGGCCGCCCAAGGTTCCGCCGATTGTTCTCTCCGAGAATTTCGGCGGGTAGGTATAAGCGTCGGTTGAACGTGTATAACCCTTGCCAGCGTAGCTTTCCCCGCGCGTGACGTAATTCAGGCTACCTTTAAAATCATTCGTACCCGATTTGGTAACGGCATTGATCCCGCCTCCGGTGTAGCCCGTTTGCGTAACGTCGTAATTGGAGACGTTCACTTGGACGGACTGAATTGCATCGATAGAAATTGGCTGCTTCAATGTTGGCAAGCCGTTGGCTTCCAAGCCAAAGGTGTCGCTGATATTTACGCCATCGATCGTGATTTTATTGAAGCGGGAGTTTTGGCCGGCCACAGACAATTCGCCACGACCTTTATCGGTTTGTGAAACGCGCGGGTCGATACGCGCGTAGTCTTGCAAGTTGCGCTGGATCGAAGCAAAAGCATCCAAATCCGCACGACTCAAGCTCGTTCCTGCACCCATCGCGGTGGTGCTGAATTTGTCCGATACGTCCGATTTACCGGTGACCACAACCGTGTCCAACGTATTCGCAGCTTTGGCACCCAGCTTGGCATCCAAGCTAGCGGTCTCAGCTAGCGCTAAAAATACATTCTCACGCTTCTCTGTTACGCCATCTTTAGTGATCGTGATCGTGTATGGCCCCCCCGTACGCAAACCGCGCACGTTGTAGCGGCCCTCTGCATCGGCAGTGATGGTGTTAACTGAACCAGAATCAACGTGAAGAATGGTGATCTGCGCACCTGTTGCAGGCTTTCCGTCAACGAGCGTAATACGGCCGGCGATAGCCGACGTGGTGTTTTGTGCGATTGCCGGTGCGGCAACCACAGCTAGCGCCATGCAAACGGCGATGTGCGAGAGCCGGACGCGATTGGAACTGTTTTTCATGGTGATGATCCCAAGTGTTGAGTGAAATTTAAAAAGAAAAATTGGGTGGACGCTGCGGACATCCGCTCGCCGAGTGTCAATGAACCTGCCCGCAACTGTCGCTGCAGTCTGCTTTATATGGACTAATTATGACGGGTTCATGACTCATTATGAAAGATTCATTACAGCTTCCGAGTCAAAACAGCCGCGTTATTTTTTTGGCAGTAAAAATTTATTCAATCAGATCAATGACTTTAGGACCAGAGCTTGCGAATAGTCTGAAGTTTTAAGATTGCGCGTCTAAAAAAATAGGGTAAATTTAATCTGATTTTGTTGTGCGTTTACAACAAAAAATAAGCCCATTAAGTTTGCAAAAAGATGCGCAAAAACGAGCGCCAAATAGTTAATTGATGCGCGTCAATCGCACACCCAAGGCAGGCGGAGTGAATGGAGAATTGACTGCAAAAAACTGAAGCAGCGCTTCCAAATCCAAGATGCCCACTTGCCGTTCAGTGCCGTTGCGGAACACCGTATAGCCTTCACTGCCGCCCGCGACAAAGCTATTGGCCGTCACGCGGTATTGAAGATCGGCCCTCACTTGCATCCCGTTTAAGCGGATGCTGCTCGCGATAATGCGTTCGCCCTGTGGTTTTGATGCATCCCAGTGATAGCTAAACCCCTTGGAAACGCCCAACAGGCGCGGCCTTTCACTGTTTGTTGACGCAGAAAATTGTTGCTCCAACACGGTTTTAATCTGCGCGCCGGTTAAGGTCATGGTGATCAGATCATTCTGAAACGGTTGCACTTTGAACAACGCGCCGTAACTCACGCTGCCGTTTGCCGCCGGGATGATCGGCGCACGCAGACTGCCCGGATTGTTGAACGCAATCACAGCGCCGCCTTTATCGGGTGCGGCTGTTGCCAACAAATGGGCATCAGCAATTAAATTGCCGAGCGTGGATTCGCCGGCGAGATTGGACACCAGGCTGATTTCACTGGTGATTTTGGCGACCTCGCTACTCTCCAGTGGCTCGGCTAGCTGCTGGTATTTTTCGACGAGCGCAGCCAGTGCTTCATTTTGTGCGCCACCGGGATTGACCACATTATTTTTTGCGGATTTGGCGATGATCTTGTGGCTCGTTCGATCAATCGTCAAATCAATCTCGGTGACGAGCGTTCCGTAACTGCCCGCGCTCGTAACAAGCTTATCGCCGAGGTTGCACACATAAAAGCGATGCGTATGCGCGGTGATGACCACACTGATCTCGGCGGGTAACTGCTCGGCAATTTCGCTGGCGCGGCCTGAAAAATTAACACAATCGTTAATGCCGCCCGATTGAACGCCGCCCTCGTGCACCACAACCACAATGGCTTCAACGCCCTGCTTTTGCAGCGCCGGGATCAGTGCTTTGACGGTAGCAACCTCATCCAGGAAGGTCAGACCTTCGGTGCCGCCGGGGCGCACGATGGAGGGGGTGTCGCGCAAGGTCATGCCAATAAACGCAACCTTGATGCCCTCAAAAATTTTAATGCCATAGGGCGGAAAAATGGTTTTTCCGGTCGCGTTTTCGACCACATTGGCGGCTAAAAATTGGAAATTAGCACCCGTAAACGGCGCTCTTGTTCCACAATCTGGCTGGCGCGTTTTTTGATTGATCGCGCAGCCGCCCTTTTGCAGACGCTTGAGATGCTCCGCACCGTAGTCAAACTCATGATTTCCCACTCCATGGAAATCAACGCCGACCAAGTTCATCGCTTCAATCGTCGGCTCGTCCTTAAACAACGCTGACAACAGAGGGGTGGCACCCACCATATCGCCTGCCGACACCACGGCATAGTTAGGATTTTTCGCTTTCAAACTTTTAATCACCGCGCCAAATTGCGCGACACCGCCAGCGGGATCAAAACGAATACCGGTCGATTGGGTGGCATCCGGAACGGGCACGCGGTTCGAAGGTGTTTTTAAGTTGCCATGAAAATCATTGAAGGCGATGACCTTAACCTGTAACGGCGCAGGCGGCGGCGCAACCAGCGGCGCGATGGGCGCTGTGGTACAGCCCGACAATACTGCACCGGCAGCTGCAAGAATCAAGACAACAGAAAGTTTTATCAGACGAGTCGATTTCATGGGCACGCTATCAAAATTATAGCCAAGAGAGACCAGATGAGTCAGGTAACTCAGGCGGTACGGACGGGGCAGCAGGGACAGAATTGACAGAATTGGCAGAAGTGGCAGAAGTGGCATTTCTGACCATTCAACAACCCATATTCTAATCGCAGCTTACGACATAAAAGATAACGAAGCAAAATCAGGCAGCGGATAGGTGATAACTGACCGTTGAATAACGGCGGCACTCGGCAAATTTATCCGCTGAGAATTGCGCGAACTTAGACGATGGCCACAATTGGCATAATTGGCACGAGGCCAATGCCGCAGGTATCATTCAAAAAGTGTTGGGAGGTAGCGCCACCAGACCACCCAAAACACCAAAAAACGCCAAAAGACACCATTCAGGGAGTATCAAGATGCCGCTTGCCATGCAAAGTTTATTCGGGTTCGTCGCGCTGTTTGTCATTGCGTGGGCGATCAGCGAAAAACGCCGCGCTATCCCATGGCGGACCGTCGTTGCGGCGATCGTTTTGCAGGTGGTGATGGGCGCGGTGCTTTATAACTTCCCCTATTTTGAACAATGGACACGCGCCCTCAACGACATGCTCAACGGCGTCGCGGCCGCAACACTAGAGGGCACCAAGCTGGTGTTCGGCTACTTGGGTGGCGGCGATCCCCCGTTCAAAGTCGAGAACCCGGGCAATATGTTTATCTTGGCCGCCAAAGCACTGCCGCTGATGATCGTGGTGTCCGCCCTTTCGTCGCTCTTATTTTACTGGAAAATTTTGCCGGTCGTGGTGAATGCGTTTTCATGGGTGTTGCGCCGCACGATTGGCGTGGGCGGTGCGGTGGGCGTTTCGACCGCTGCCAATATTTTTCTGGGCACTGTAGAAGCGCCGATGTTTATCAAGCCCTATATCGGCAAGCTTTCACGCGGCGAATTGTTTATCGTCATGACAGGCTCGATGGCCGGTATCGCCGGGACGGTGATGGTGCTGTACGCGTTTATTTTGCAACCGATTTTGCCGTCAGCCATCTCACATATTTTGATCGTCAGTTTTATCTCCGCCCCTGCTGCGATTGCGTTTTCAGCGTTAATGGTTCCGCATGAGGGCGTCATGACCGACGGCGTAATTGCGGCCAACGCCAATGCGTCGAGCGCAATGGATGCCATCACGCAAGGTACGGTGGACGGCGTGCAAATTTTTATCAATATTGTGGCAATGCTGTTGGTGCTCACTGCACTCGTTGCGTTGGCAAACTATATTTTGGGCAGCAACCTGTTGAGCTTTTTGCCGAACATTAACGGCCAGCCCATCACGCTGCAAAGTCTGTTTGGCTGGGTCATGTCGCCGATTGTTTGGCTCACCGGCATCCCGTGGTCAGAATCGCAAGCGGCCGGTGCCTTGATGGGAACCAAGACCGTCTTGAATGAATTAATCGCTTATGTTGATATGGCAAAGTTGCCGACCGGCACACTGTCGCCGCGCAGCCAAGTCATCATGACCTATTCAATGTGTGGCTTCGCTAACTTTGCCTCGCTGGGCATTCTGATCGGCGGCATGGGCACGATGTGCCCGGAGCGGCGCAGCGAGATCATTGATTTGGGCTATCGCTGCTTGGTGGCGGGCACACTGTCGACGCTGTCTTGCGGTGCCTTGATTGGGATTATGTACTGATGAGCGTGCAAATTATTGCCGGGGATAATGGCTCGAACACCTCGCCAGCACTGGTGCTTGAGGCAATTGCCACCGCTGGATTCGAGGCGTTTTTGGCGGGCACTACTGCGCAAACCCGTGCGTGGCTTGCAGTAACAGGGTTCACTGCCAAGCCACACACATATGCGCTATTGCCGGATGCCAACGGCGGTATCGCCAAGGTACTTGTAGGCGTGAGAAGCGCCGATGATGTTTACGCGTTTTCGCACTTGCCCATGGCGTTGCCGCCGGGCCGCTATGCATTGGCTACAAACAGCATCGTGAGCACCGAAACCGCAACACTCAGCTGGCAGCTGGGCGCCTACCAGTTCAACCGCTACAAAAAATCGAAGCGCGAACCTTCTACCTTGGTTGTTAACGCATCAGCAGAAGTGACGCGCGCGCAGCAAATGGCCCAAGCAATTCAACTCGTTCGCGATCTCGTCAATACCCCCACCGAAGACATGGGGCCACAACACTTATCTGATGTTGCGCAACAACTCGCCAAAGAATTCGGTGCGAAGTTTCACGAATGGGTAGGTGATGATTTACTGAAACAAAATTTCCCGGCAATCCATGCGGTCGGCCGCGCCAGCCATCGCCCCCCGCGCCTGCTGGAGCTCACTTGGGGCGATGAGAACAATAAAACGCACCCCCGAATCGCTATTGTTGGCAAAGGCGTGTGCTTCGATACCGGCGGCTTAAACATCAAGGGCGCTGAAGGTATGCGCTGGATGAAAAAAGACATGGGCGGTGCCGCCCATGCGCTCGCCCTAGCAAGGCTCATTATGGCCGCCAATTTGCCGGTTCGCTTGCACATGCTGGTGCCCGCAGTGGAGAACGCGATTGCCGGCAACGCCTATCGGCCCGGTGAAGTCGTGGCAACCCGCAAAGGGCTGACCATCGAAATCGGCAACACCGATGCTGAAGGCCGCGTGATATTGTCCGATGCGCTAACTTTTGCAACTGAATTCAAACCCGAAATTGTCATCGATTTCGCGACCCTAACCGGTGCGGCGCGCGTCGCGCTCGGCCCTGAATTACCCGCCACGTTTTGCAACAATGAAGCCTGGTTTGAAAAACTAAACGCCGCGAGCATTGCCCAACAAGACCCGATCTGGCGCATGCCGCTTTGGCAAAACTATAACGCCATGATCAATAGCAATATCGCCGATTTATCCAACACCGGCGGGCCCCAAGGCGGCGCGATCACCGCTGCACTGTTCCTTGAGCACTTCGTACCGCGCACCCAGCCGTGGATTCATATTGATGTATTTTCATGGAACCCAAAATCAAAACCTGGTCGGCCTGAAGGTGGTGAGGCACAATCGCTGCGGGCGGTGTTTGCGATGTTGCAGGGCTAGGGCTAGCGGCGCTAGTCGGGAAAGCGCTGAGAACACCCAAAAATTCCGGCTCTCCGACTGTCGACCGTCAACGAATTTGATCGTTTCGTTATCGAAATTGAAAGTGACCTGTGAAGTGCATCTGACTATCGCTTAAAAAGCCCTAGCGAATGTCGCAGAGCGCCCCATTGCAGCCGTTAGTCGCATATGTCTGGGAAATTAATGCGCAATTTGTAAGGCCACATGCGCAGCAACCCACAGAGCGGCAAAACCAAAGGCTATCCAAATGAGTCGAATCGCAATCGTCCGCGCTAAAATAAACCAGTGAAAATGGGATGCCTTATTTTGAATATCGATCTTTATGAGGGCAGCAATCAGGTAAGCAATTGAAAGTAGTATGAAACCAATGCATGGTGCAACAAACAGAATCAAGTTTAGGGCTGGACGAAGTAAAGCAAGTTGCGCAGAAGCCGAAGTTTCCGCAGCGAACCGCACTGCCATTTCGCCAAATTGTAGACCGAGAAAAAGAAAAATGGCAGATGCAATTGCGGCCAATAACATGCGCTCATAGCGCAATGTAGGTGTGTCTGGAAATAGCGATTTCATAGATAGATAAATTGAACTTTACGACAATTGGGGAGGAGCAGTTGTTTGTTGGCCGGTTGCCAAACTCAATGTTGATTATCGTGCAGTACTGATCCAGTGTATCGTCGGCAACCGATCCACAATAAAGCCAATTTAATCCTTAAAAATCAGTCTTCAAAAATTATTTGACCGGATCGATTCAAAATGAGTCTCAAGCGGAAATCTTACCAACTGACAAAAGCCGCCCCAAAGGCGTCAGAGCCGACATGCATTCAATATTGCCACATGGTTGACAGGCGGCTTAGATTCTCGATAGGCGTATGGAAGGGGCTCGCTAAAACGGACACCATGGTTTAGTATTTTTTAAATTATGGAGAATCAAAATGGAAGCAATCACGAAACGCGTCGTTACAGCAGAGTTTAGAACCGAAGCGGTAAAGCTAGTCGTCGAACAAGGGC
>JBBRAM010000027.1:0-46092 GCA_038206765.1 Burkholderiales bacterium
AAAGTCTTTGATTCACTGGGTGCGCTGGAAGATCAGCTCGCCATCGGCCTCGTCGCGTTCGAACAAGATCATCCTCGCGTTCAGTCCATCGTGGCTTGGGAATGGATTATTAATGCATTAATGAAATAGAAATGGAATAAGAGGGGAACATCGCTAGTGGGACCAGCCCCATGAATCGTTTCCCCGCGCAAGTTGATGTAAAGACGATGCGATGATACGCATCTAATTACTAAACGGTGGGGGATATAGCCGCGATGGTGTCAGCGTATCGATAAAAATTAGCACGTCGACGCCGTAACCGAGCGGTGCGGGACCGTCCTCTTCCCGCTCTCGCTGGGGCGTGACGATCGAGCCGAATCCACCGCGGCGGAAAGGTTCCGCGCGGAACCAGAGACCCCAGCGACTGAATCGAGGGACGGTAGAAAGGTCCAGCCAGAAAGGTTGCTTACGGCCGCGTGCAATTATCGTCGAGAGCCAATCCGGTGCGGCTGAAATGGAGAACTGCGGCATCGATCCAGTGCGGATTGGATTCCCCTTTGCGTCGCCGCGCTGCGCGTGAAAGGTTGCGTGACGGTAGGTAAAATTCACGGACTGATAACCCGATGAACCAAGCTGCTCGCGCAACAAACGTCCGGTGGTGGCAACCCCTGCACCCAGCAAGTCGTACGAGTTGTCGGCTACGTGCGCATTGTGCGCCCACAGCACAACCCGGTTCCCCAGCCCTTCGATGCGCAGCAGTCGTTTCGCCATCGCTGCATCGCGGCGGGCGAAGGCTTCGGGTGGAAGCTCGGAATTATCTTTTTCGCCGCCCACATCAAACTCGTAGGTCGCTAGCGCTTGCTGCAGCGCATAAGAAGCTTCAGCGGCATCGAACGGCAGGGCAGCATCGCGATGAAGTGCGCCGTCAAGTGCTTTTGCCGCGGCAGACCAGCGTTCCCAAGTGGACCGAGTGGCCTCATTGAACAATGCTGACACGTTCGGTATTCTTTCCACCGTCAACTCGGCAAGCGCGATACGTAGGCGTCTGGCTTCCGTTGGATCGTGCGTCTCCAGCGCGGCCAGGGCAGCCTTAGCGTCACGCCCCGGATCCTGCACGTCAATCCCAACGACCCGCACGGGTTTCATAGCTGACTTGTTCCACTTCTGCATTTGCAGCAGCAAATTACCCAGCGCCTCGCAGCGGTATATTGCAAAAATTCGCGACTGCCGCAGTGCGGCAGCAACGTCGGTCTCGCTGCTGCCGGGCGCCACGAACTGTTGTAACCGCTCCCCCGTCGCACGATTGGCTTCTAGCGCCAGCACATTGAAATCGTGGTTCTCGATTAGCCGCTCGATAATCGTGGCCTTCAATGCCATGTCCTCGTGCGTGCCGTGAGTCGCTTCGCCGATCCCGACGACGCGCGCATTGGAAAGACGACTTGCCAGCGCGTCTAGATCAGATATGCTGCCTCCGAGCGGATGGGTATTTTGGCTCAGCCATGTGTTCAGCTCACGTCTGTTTTCGGCGCGTAGCGTTGCAATGGGCGCGTAAGTTCTCTCCAGCGAGATGGATTCTGTGCGTCCAACGCCCGGGGAAAGCAAAATGCCGGCGAGCGCGAGTGCGATTAGCTTGGACGCCTCACCACGGCAGCTTGGAAAAGAGCTCATCGGCGATTATTTTATAAATCCAAAAGGCGGTGGTGGTTTTTCCAAGAAATTTGGACAAGGACTTACGCTATCGCATTTTTTCCGTTATTAATTTTTCCCGTTTTTAATGCGCTACTGAAAGCCCCAGCCTCATTCTATCGCACAGCAGCGGCCGCCACCAAGCGACCTGCTGCTAATTGACGGGTGCCGGAATCGCAGGGTGGATGCTGCTGGAGCCGGTATGGCGAGCGACTACTTCCCACTAGGCCGCTAACGCCGGGTAGTCCGTATAGCCCTTCGGTCCCGGTGTATAGAACGTCGAGGCATCTGGGGCATTCAATTCGGCGCCAGACTGCAAACGTGCGACGAGATCGGGGTTTGCCAAAATGTGACGACCGAATGCCACAAGGTCACCGCGTTTTTCTTGTAGCGCTGTTTCTGCGCTCTTGCCATCGAAGCCGCCGGAGGCGATGAAGGTACGGCCGAATGCTTTTTGTAAGTCTGCTTTGAATGCAGCAGGCACAACCGGTGCGCCCATTGAGGAATGATCGACGAGATGCAGGTAAGCGATTCCAAGCTTGCCGAGTGTTTCCGCGAGCGACAGGTATTGCGCTTCAACGCCGTCGAATGCGCCGGTGGCGTTAAAAACTCCAAATGGCGAGATGCGGATGCCAACACGTTCTGCGCCTATCGCCGCGGTCGTCGCGTTCACGACCTCCAATGCAAAGCGATTGCGGTTCTCTGCCGAGCCGCCATAGTTATCGGACCGCTTGTTGACGTTGGCATTCAGGAATTGCTCAATCAGGTAGCCGTTGGCGGCGTGAATTTCAACGCCGTCAAAGCCCGCATCAATGGCGAACTTTGCTGCATGTGCATATTCACCAATGGCGACGGCGATATCCGCCGCCGCCATTGGGTTCGGCGCGGTGTGTGGCTGCATGCCCGTGGCATCCGTCCACATCTCACCGGGACACACCTCGGCATTCGGGCCGACCACGCGCGCACCTGCGGGTAAATTGATCTGGTGGGTTACACGCCCGGTGTGCATGAACTGGATAAAAATCTTGCCACCTTCTTCATGCACAGCTTGTGTTGTTAATTTCCATCCTGCGGCTTGCTCGGCGTTGAACAACCCGGGGATGCGCGCATAACCCAAGCCGTTCGGCGAGGGCGATGTGCCTTCGGTGATGATGAGTCCTGCCGTTGCGCGTTGGCCATAGTATTCCGCCATGAGCGCGTTCGGGATATTGCGATCAACCGCGCGGCTGCGTGTGAGCGGTGCCATCACGATACGGTTGGAAAGGTGAATAGGGCCGAGTTCGTAGGCATCGAATAGCATGAGTTTCTCTCATTGAAGTTAACAGGAACTTCGCTAACTGGTGACGATTGGAGCGAAATCAATCCCACGCTTTGAATAAATCGCAGAGTTCGAGAGGATGGCACTCGTTCTAATGTTTTTTTCTAACACTAAATTTTGGGCGTTCTGCTTTCAGTTTTGAAATGCATAGCGCTGGCGCGTGTTTACGATGGCTGTTAACCGCGTTGCCAAGTGTGGGATGGCAAGCGCACGATGCCAGGTGCGCGTTGCCGCCTGAACGGCAATGCGGAGTTACTGAAATGAATTTTTACCACATCTCGATGCGGAATCATTAGACATTTGGTCATATTGAAACTCCGCTTCTGTAGTCGTTCTTACGCACTTTTGCCGTCAAAACGCCCGCCCAGCCTAGAGTTTCGACGCTCTCTAGAGCACATGAAACGCTTTTACTGCGTCTTCATCGCCTCATAGAGTTTTGTCACGCGCTCCATCACTTCCAAAATGTTGTCGCAAGATTTGGCGACAAATTCTAGTTCAGTGGGCGATGATTTATTGGCGTTCAGGCGGTCGATGCCCTGTTTTAAAAACAGCCACTGCGTTTCAGACAGCGCCAGTTCGCTCTTCACTTGCTCGGAATTTAGCGCTACGCGCAGCAGGCGATCCATGTCGGCGCGATATTCGGCTTCGGCTTTTTTCAGGTCGTCGGCAATGACATTAGTCCGAATGCCCCAGCTACGGAACAAATAAAGCTTTGCGATCCGCTGCGACAGTGTGCGCACATCACCGGCAGTGGCGATCAAATCATTTTGCGTCGATTTGGCGTGCGCTTGCAGCAACATCGAGCCTTTTTGGGCGATAAACACAAGCTCCTCATTTTGCTCGGCCAGCTCTTTCGCACTGGTCAAGTTGATTGGCTTGGCGGTGATGGTCTTAAACTCACCGAACAGCTGTTCGAGTAGATCGTAGTTGTCACGAATTTCGGGCGTGGGTGAGATGGCTTGCAGCTCTTTAAGACTGCCTGCAAATTCTTTCAGCGATTCGTCAAGCTGGCGGCGTGCTCGCGTCTCCAGCACTTTTTGCCCAATCATGTTGAATGATTTGGTAATGCGCTCGGCCAACATTGGCTGGCGCGCTGCTCGGTTTAGCGCGGAAGCGGCATTGAATTTTGCTGGCGCGGCTTTGGCTGACGCTTTCGGCGCGGCACTCGCAACGCGCTTGGCGGCAGTAGCCGGTGGCGGCGTTGTCGTGGCCGTGGGTGTTGACGGTACGGGTTGGGCGTTGGCCGTCAGCACTGAAAGCGCCGCAAACGTCGCCAACGCCGCAGAGGCAGTCAGCGCACGGACAGCCGAAGAGAAATGAGTTGAGCGAAGTAAGGGAACCGAAAAGACTAAAGGTGCCGATAGCGCCGAGGGAAGTGAAAAAATTGACGATTTCATGTGAGGTCCGTTGTATTGTTTTCAAACGACAAATTGAAAATAGGTAGTGCAAGTAAATAAACGCAGCAAATGCAGTAAACGCAGACAAGCTATTGCCTATAGAGGCGTGAATGGTAGCGCAAATCAGGTTTATTTACTGTGAACTTCGTCACCGATGCTGGGTGAGGGGCTCGGGAAGGGGCTCGGTGAAGCCCACAATCATATTTTGATGAACCGCCTGAATCAGAAAATCTTGCAACGCAAAGCTCGAATCGATTGCAAAGGCAGCTTCAGCCGCTTCACCCAGCGGCTGATCCTCGGCGCAGTTCGCGAGGAAGCAATATTGTGCCGCCGACAACGGGGTTAACGTAACATCGGCATCGCCACGATGCACAATTAAAAAATGATTATTATCCGCCTCGATATCGGGCATTGTATTTTCCATTCCGTTGGACGTTTCAACGGACGAGTACTGCTCAATTTGATGCGATTGCCAGATGTCGATTAAACGATGGCGTGATTCAACCAGAAACGCACTGGGATGCAATTGAAACACCAACGCCGCATGTTGCTCGGCAGGGAGTGCGCCCAAGCGCGATAAATCAAGCGACGCCGCTTCCGCTGCGTGAAACGCCCTGTGCCAAGCCCAATCAAGAGCTGCCATATCGGCGGCGACCCCATTCGATGCCGGCAATGGTTGAGATACTTGGATCGCGTCCAAGAATGTCGGAAATGTCCGCCCGAACTGGTTCAAATCGCCCGAAGTAGAAGGTTCTTGTTGGATAAACTGATCAGCTAGGCGCAAAAATGTTTCGTCGCCCAGCACCAATTTTGTAGTCGGAAAAATATCCCCCAGCGCCCCGCGCAAGGCCGATTGTACATTGCGGCGATAGACGGCAATGCGTTGTGCGGCGGTTAGTTTTCCCTCGCGCAGTTTCGGCGCGACCGATAGGGCTTCCGTTGTTGAGCCCGCCAGCACAGCCGCCATTAAGCCAGTTTGCGCTTCATGCAACATGATGGATTCCTGCGCAATCCGGGGTGGCGGGCGAAAATCTCTCCAACACGGCATTAGCTTTCTGAGCCTCCGACAACAACACATCGAGTGTTGGAATATTGGTATCCCATTCGATGAGCGTCGGAATGGCACCGAGGTGCTGAATCGCCACTGTATATAATTTCCACACCGCGTCGCTCACGGCCGCGCCATGCGTGTCGATCAGTATTTCGCCAGTGTCTTGAAAGCCCGCCAGATGAATTTCGCCGATGTCAGCACCTTGCATAGCGTCCAAATATTGCAACGCATCAAAGCCATGGTTGACGCTATTAACGTAGATGTTATTCACATCAAGCAAAATGCCGCAGCCAGTTTGGTGCGCCACCTCGCGCAGAAAAACCCATTCGGGAATGGTTGAATCGGTGAATTCCAAATAGCTTGATACGTTTTCAACCAAAATTTGCCGACCCAAATAATCTTGCGTTTGGCGGACATGACTGGCAACGTGGTTAAGCGATTCCTCGGTGTAGGGAATCGGTAATAAATCATTCAAGTAGCGGCCATTAACACCAACCCAGCACAGATGGTCTGACACCAGTGCGGGTTGCAACCAATCAACCAGGCCTCTTAATTTTTTTAAATGCGCTTGATTCAACTGATCCGCTGAACCGAGCGATAAACCGACACCGTGAGCGCTGATCGCGTAATCCTCGCGAAATTTATCCAAATAACGCAGCGGTGGTCCACCTGCGCCAAAAAAATTCTCGTTATGGATTTCCAAAAAACCGACGTTTGCGGGCTGTGCGAGCAGCGTTTGATAATGCGGCGGCCGTAGCCCGATGCCAGCAAAGAACGGATTGATAGGATAGTGAGGGCGAGAATTCAATGGGTAGCGCCTAATTTGCAAATCAGCTTAAATCTGCGTTTGTCAGAGTTTGTCAGCGTTGGTCATAGATGGTCAGTGGCTTAAAAAATAATGCCCTCAAGCAGAGGGCATTATGGGCAACCGGTACAACATTAGTGAAATTAGTATTTGCCTGGCTCTGCTGCTGGCTTCTTAGTGGTGCCGCCCAATTTTTCACATTCGCTTTTTTCACCGCTAGCTAAACTTACTTTTTTGACGACGTATTTCCATTCGTCAGGTGCATTGTCTTTGTCCGCTTTGCCGGCGCATGAATGGTTTGCGGTGCCGCAATCGTTCATGTTTTTCTTGGAAATGCCATAGCATTTTTCTTTTTTAGGCTTCGCATCTTCTGCTGAAGCCACGCTGCTAACGGTTGAGAGGGCCACGAGGCTGGCAATGGCGGTCGATAGAATTAGGTTGGTTTTCATATTTGCTCCTTTAGCAATTTTGGCAACGCGGATTTTGAACAAGTTTTACCTGTGTAACGATACTAAACGCTTAATGATCACGCTACGACGACATCATTTTACAATTTTGCGGGATTATTTGTTGCAATAGGTCAATCGCTTACGTGAGGTGATGTAATCGGCGACCCTCGAATTCAGCAAGCCATGCTGTTACGGCGAGGCTGTGCGATTGGATTCATGCTTAACAGACTGAATCGCAGCCTATTCTCAACTATTTTTACTACTTTGGCTTCCGTTTTCATTACCAGAGCTAGCCTCGTTGACGACGGTGGTCGTCAAGGCGACATCTTTTGCATATTTTTTCGACAGCCGCGAAAGAAAATTCAGTTGCGTGTCGGCACGTTGGCAGTTGATGCAAATATTCAAATGATGTTTAAGCGATTCAGTCTCATCGGTCGACAGCGTCCGGTCACGACGCTCGCTCATCAGCCGCGCGGCCTCCTTACAATTCACTTTCTTTAGTGCTTCATTAACCACTACGTGTTCCACTTGAATACCATAAGGCAAGCTTAATTCTTTTACATTCCACCGTGGATCCTATTGATAACTCGTGCAATGAATCAGGTTATCAATCAGCTAAATTTTCCCTGAAACCAGTTCCGGTCGATACATTCGCGAAGGCTTACGCGTGCGCGGTGTAAGATAACCCAACAATTAGACGACGAAATCGCCTCATCCTTACAAATTTCGTCTGTTTCTGTGCCCATTACCTCGCGCTGGAAGAACACACGGCGGGCTGGACCAGGCAGCTTATCCATGCATCGCTCAAAAGTTTCAAAAAACTGTTTTTGTTCGAGTGCACTGTCGGGCGTTTGCCAATCGCTAAATTGCTCTTTCCAGTGGCCGGTCTCATCAAACAATTTATCAAACCATTCGGGATCGGCCGAATCTTCTTCAGCTGTTGCCGAAACTGTGCGGGCGCGCTCGCTGACACAGGCGCGCTGAAAATCGACGATTTTGAATTTTAGGATACCGGTGAGCCAGGTGCGCAAAGTCGATTGCCCCGAGAAGCTGTTGGCCCCCGATAGTGCCGCCAGTAGCGCTTCTTGCACGACTTCTTCGGCTTGTGCGGAATCGCGCAATTTTGCCGTGGCATAACGGATCAAATAGCCGCGGTGGCTTTCGATCTCATCAAATAGCTGGGTACGACGAGCAGTGGTTTTATTTGAGGCTGAAGTAGACATAGTGTGCGCAAGTGTGCAGAAGATTGAATGAATGATTAATTGCCGACGATAAGCGGTACATAGGCTTTCATCGTGTCGTCAGTAAAGTGTTACTTAAACTGGCGCTGCACCGGAAAAGCCAACTTGTCGCCACGCCTCATACACCATTACGGCCACGGCGTTAGATAGATTCAAACTTCTGTTATTTGGCAGCATTGGCAGCTGGATACGTTGATCAGTGCCAAACTCATCAAGCACGATTTGCGGTGTGCCTTTCGTCTCTTGTCCGAAAACAAACACATCGCCGTCGGCATAGACAGCCGCATCGTAGCGAGTTGGCGCGGGATTTTCAACGGCAAAGAAACGATGGCCTTGCAATGCCAATCGGCATGCCTGCCAATTTGGGTGGTGCACCACATTGGCCAGCTCGTGATAGTCCAACCCCGCGCGTTTGACGCGTGTGTCATCCCATTCAAATCCCAGCGGATGAACCAAATGAAGACGCGCGCCAGTGTTGGCGCACAGCCGGATTACGTTGCCGGTGTTGGGCGGAATTTCGGGCTGATAGAGAACGACGTGGAGCATATTAGGTTGTATTTTCTTTCTATGGTTCGTGATGCGCTGTTCGCGCGCAAGCCCATGCTTCCACGAACGCCGCCCCGTTTTGTTTTAGCGTTTTTGCCGCTTCCGACATGGTGGCGCCGGTGGTTATCACGTCATCAACAATGGCCACGCGCTTGCCATCAAGGTCAATATTGCACGCAAATGCGCCGCGCACATTTTTCAAGCGCTCATCTCGTTTTAGGCCGGTTTGAGGAATCGTCTCGCGAACGCGCCTCAATGCGTCGGCTGAAAAGCTAATGCCGAGCAGGCTTGCCACGGTGCGCCCTAACAATGCTGATTGGTTAAATCCGCGCTGAGCCAAACGCTTTGAGGCCAGCGGCGTAGGTAGTATCAGATCGGGTAGGGCAGCGTTTGTCAGCGAACGGTTGTCTCGCACTCGCTTGACCAACGCCGCTGAGAGTAAATGGGTAAACGCCAACTGAGCCCGAAATTTATACGCTTGCAACAAGCGATCCACCGGAAAATCATAACGAAACGCAGTAATCGTATGGTCAAAATGCGGCGAATAAACGAGGCAGGCACCACATAATTCCTCACCGCTTTCGCCCGCATTCAACTCAACCGCGCAACGCGGACAAATGGATTCCCCGGAACGCGGCAACGTCCTCTCGCATTCACCGCAGACAACACGCGGCGTGCTACCACCACAAAGCGCGCAATCCTGTGGGTTCAAGCGCGACAAGGCGGATTTCAGCGAATCATTGATGCTGGAGGCGAATAAATTCATGCTGAAAAAGCAGTCAATTGTCGTTTTTTGGTGCGATTGTAAGTTGACATAAGGGCGCAGATTCGGGATGATTACAGATGATTTTGCGCATAGCTTAGTTTAGCGTAAGCAACCCTCATTCAACTAGTGTCGCCGTCGTGTGTTTTGATTATCTATCAGGGCAATGGCTGTGTGGCACGAAGCATTGCGTGGTGTGGGCTTCTTTGTATCGCCTTTTCACATCACTTCATCATTTCATCCCCTCACTGAAATTTAGGTAAATAGTATGTCGGCTACCACTGAACGCAAATCGATCCAGTCCATTTCAGTACCAGCATCTTGGCACAATGCAACCGGCAGTAAGGATGCAGCCCCATTGCTAACCGTCGATGCCATTGAGGCGCTATTTAATTTACCATTCGCCGATTTGATCCATCAAGCGCAAACAGTGCATCGCGCGAATCACAACGCAAATAAGGTGCAACTATCCACCTTGCTCTCGATCAAAACCGGCGGCTGCTCGGAAGATTGCGGCTATTGCCCACAAGCGGCGCGTTATCACACCGAGGTTGAAAACGAAGAAATGCTCGATTTGGCAACCGTCGTCGCCACCGCTAAGCTCGCCAAAGAAAACGGCGCATCGCGCTTTTGCATGGGTGCTGCTTGGCGCGGCCCCAAGCAACGCGATCTTGATCCGGTGCTCGATATGGTGCGCGAAGTCAAAGCACTCGGCCTCGAAACTTGCTGCACACTCGGTATGTTAAAAGACGGCCAAGCCGAGCAGCTCAAAAACGCGGGGCTGGATTACTACAACCACAACCTCGATACCGCGCCGGAGTTTTATGGCGAAGTCATCACCACGCGTGATTACCAGGATCGGCTAGACACGCTCGACCGCGTGCGTGGCGCAGGTGTCAATGTGTGCTCAGGTGGCATCGTCGGCATGGGCGAATCACAGCGTGAGCGCGCCGGCCTCATCGCGCAATTGGCGAACATGAATCCGCAACCACAATCTGTACCCATCAATTATTTGGTGCAGGTCGAAGGCACACCGCTGCACGATAAAATGGGTGGCGAAAAAGCGATAGACTGGACCGATTTTGTGCGTACCATTGCGGTCGCACGCATCACAATGCCCGCAAGTTTCGTCAGGTTGTCTGCTGGGCGCCAAGAAATGAACGAGGCTACGCAAGCGATGTGCTTTTTAGCCGGTGCGAATTCGATTTTCTACGGCGAAAAATTGCTCACCACCGGCAACCCGGATGTCACACGCGACAAAGCGTTGTTTACGAAGCTCGGCATCACGTCGCTGTAATTTCAGTTAGTTTCAGTTAGTTTTATTTAGCTTTATTCCGGCAATGCCTATTTCCGATTTTTCTAATTCGCTGTTCGAGTTAGCGCAAGCAGAGCAACTCCGCGCGCGTCGTTTAGTCTCCAGCCCCCAAGATGCGTCGATGATTGTCGACGGCGAACGTGTCATGTCGTTTGCAAGCAATGATTATTTGGGCTTAGCGAATCATCCGCGCGTGGTGGCGGCCGCTATGCGCGCGCTCAAACGATACGGCTTGGGTGCTGCGGCATCGCATATGGTGACGGGGCACATGCAGCCGCATCATGATTTGGAATTGCGTCTGGCTGATTTTGTGGGCTTGCCCAAAGCGTTGCTGTTTTCATCGGGTTACGCGGCCAACTTAGGCATTCTTACCGCACTCGCTGGGCGTGGCGATACTATTTTCGCCGATAAATTAAATCACGCTTGTTTGAATGACGGTGCGGTGTTGTCCCGCGCGGAATTCAAACGCTATCCACACAATAACTTAAAAAAACTTGAGGAATTGTTGGCCAATGCGCAAGCGACGGGGCGAAAAATCATCGCCACTGATGCGGTCTTCAGTATGGACGGCGACATTGCACCGTTAGCCGAAATGTTGGCGCTTGCCGAGCGCTACAATGCGATGCTGGTAATCGACGACGCACATGGCTTCGGGGTGTTGGGTTATCGCGGCAAAGGGGTGCTGGAGCTGCTCAATTTAAAGAGTGAGCGCATTATTTATATGGCAACCCTCGGCAAAGCGGCAGGCGGCTATGGCGCATTTGTGGCCGGGCACGAGGATGTCATCGAGTGGATTATGCAAACTGCGCGTACCTATTTGTTCGCAACCGCCACGCCACCAGCCATCGCAGCGGCAATGTTGGTTAGTTTGGACGTGATAGTTGAAGATCACGAACGTCGTCGTCATTTGCGCACCCTGATCGATTTTTTTTCCGACTCGCTGAAACTGCAATACGCCAAAACACCATTCTCGCAAACTGCAATTCAGCCGATTATTGTCGGTAGCAACGCGAATGCGATGGCGTTCTCTGAAGCGTTGCGCGAGCGCCATATGCTGGTGCCCGCCATTCGCCCGCCCACGGTGCCTGCGGGTACTGCGCGGCTGCGCGTCTCGCTGAATGCGAACCACACAACCGAGGATGTGTTTGATTTGGTGACCGCGATTACCGATATTGAAGTGTTGCTGCTGGGGCAGAACGCAGGCCAAGGCGTCGGCCAACGCATTGGCCAAAATGCGACATGAGTTTGTTTATTGAAACCGTTGGTCGCGATCGTACGCAACCGTCAATTGCGCTGCTGCACGGGTGGGGCTTGAACGGCGGGATTTGGGATGGTGTTCGCGATGCACTTGCAGCGCACTTCACATTGCATATTGTTGATTTGCCGGGGCATGGCTTCTCGCGTGATGTGTCGCTCACGACGGCTGACGGGGTAGCGGATTCACTGGCGGCAGCGTTGGAAGGCCCATGCCATGTCATGGGGTGGTCAATCGGTGGTCAATTTGCGCTTGCTTTAGCGAGGCGGCATCCAGCATTGGTTCAAAAGCTAATACTAGTTGCTACAACACCAAAATTTGTCGCGAGTGATGATTGGCCGGACGGGTCGCATGGTACGAAGGCGGATGTGCTGAATAATTTTTCGGAAAGCCTCAGCAATAATTATGCGGCCACAATTCGCGGTTTTTTAGCGTTGCAAGCGCTGCATCAGCCGGACGCGCGCATTGCGGTTTCGGCGCTACAACGTGCGATGAGCCTG
Source organism: Burkholderiales bacterium (assembly GCA_038206765.1). Lineage (GTDB taxonomy): Bacteria > Pseudomonadota > Gammaproteobacteria > Burkholderiales > Usitatibacteraceae > UKL13-2. Next base: position 12,306 of record JBBRAM010000027.1, read on the forward strand.
CGCGGTGAGCCGGTAGCCGCATCATTACAGGCAGGATTGGAAATTTTGCACCGAAGCGATCTGCGCGGCGATGTACCGGACATTCTTCACTCAACGCTTGTCATTCAAGGCGACCATGACGCACTCACGCGCGAGGGTGCCGCGAAGTGGCTGGCTGGGAATATGCCGAACGCACAATACGCATTGATCCCGCACGCAGCACATGCGCCATTTCTCTCGCACCGGGAAATATTTTTGAACCTTGTATTAAATCATCTGCAATCACCCACAACATGACCGTACCAAACCTTCCGGCCAAACGAAATGTGCGCCGCTCTTTCGGTGCCGCCGCCAGCACTTATGACGATAACGCGTTCTTGCAACGAGAAATTGCCGATCGTTTATTCGAGCGGTTGGACTACATTAAGCTCACGCCGGATCGGGTGCTTGATCTCGGCTCGGGTACAGGTTACGCAACACGCAAACTGCGTGAGCGCTATGCACAATCGGATATCGTTTCGCTCGATTTGGCACCACCAATGTTACAGGTTGCAAGAGGGCAATTGCCCCAAAAGCCAGTACTGGAGCGCATCTTCAGCTATTTATCGGATCAGCCCTCCGCTGATTTTATTTGCGCTGACGCAGAATCACTACCGATTGCTAACGAAAGTGTTGACCTCGTTTTATCCAGCCTCACCCTGCAATGGTGCGATCCAGAAGTGGTGGCAAAAGAGGTTGCGCGCGTCTTAAAACCGAATGGACTTTTCATGTTTACGACCTTCGGACCCGACACCTTGAAAGAACTTCGCGCCGCCTTTAAAAGCGTTGACGACAAACCGCATGTGAACGATTTTGTTGATATGCATGACATCGGCGATATTCTCGTCGCAGCCGGCTTTGCCGACCCGGTAATGGATCAGGAAGCGATCACACTCACCTATTTTGATTTGAAGACAATGCTGCGAGAACTAAAAGGCATTGGTGCACACAATGTGTTGCCAGGGCGCGAGACTGGTCTGATGGGCAAAACGAGCTGGTTAAAACTGCAAGCGGCGTACGAACAATATCGTGCTGATCAGCGCCTGCCCGCGACTTATGAAGTTGTCTACGGTCACGCATGGAAACCAGAATTCATGAAGCGAAAAACACTGGATGGCGAACAAGCGATTGGCTTGGCAGAATTTAAACGTATGGTTCAAAAACCGTCTTGATTTGAATAAATAGCGGGATGTAAACGGGTTCTATGAGAAATTATTTTATAACCGGTACCGATACGGGTGTGGGCAAAACATTCATCACCTGCGCGCTTCTGATCAAGCTGCAAGCGGCCGGCGTGAACGTCGCCGCAATGAAACCTATTGCTTCCGGCTTAATTGAAGTCAACGGTCAATGGCTCAATGAAGATGTTGCCGCCATCAATGCGATGACGCGACACCGGTTCCCGTTGCGCGACGTCAACCCGTACTGTATGACCGAAGCCGTCGCGCCGCACATTGCCGCTGTGAGTGAAAACATTCGTATTGAAACTTCCGTCATCGCTGATGCATTTACGCGCTTGCGCTCTCAGTGCGAATGCGTGTTGGTCGAAGGAGCGGGCGGATTTTTAGTGCCACTTAACGCCGTTGATTCGATGGCATCACTTCCGCTATTGCTCGACCTTGATGTAATTTTAGTGGTGGGCATGCGCCTCGGTTGCTTAAACCATGCGATGCTCACCGCAGAAGCAATTCGTACCCGCGGCTACAATTTGGTTGGTTGGGTTGCGAATTCAGTTTCGGCGCAGACGATGCCGCGGTTTGATGAGAATATAGAATCACTAAAGCAGCTGTTGGGAGCGCCGTTGTTGGGAACAATTCCACATATTGTCTCGCTCGATAATGGCTCATCTGACAAAGTTAGTTTGGGCGTCAATCGTTTCAATCTTACCGACTTCAACAACAGTGATTTTAGCGAATCGTCTACAATCGGCGCCGCACGCAACGCAACAACGTATTTGCAAATTGATGCACTACTAAACGAAAGCAGAAAATGAAAAAATTATTAACAGCTATTTGTGCGACCTCCCTTATCGTCGGCGGGCTTTCAATTTTTGCCGGCGTGGCGGTCGCACAACCGAAAAAAATTGCCCCGCCAGTAACTATTTCCAATGCGTGGGTCAAGATCACCGTTCCCGGCGCCGCTGTATCGGCAGCCTATATGCAGATTAAATCCGCGAAGCCGGTGAAGCTCATCAAGGTCGATGCCACTATCGCCGATATCGTCGAGATTCACGATATGAAAATGAACGACGGCATGATGGAAATGAACGCACTTGATGTAATAGAAATTCCAGCCAACACACTGGTTGAGCTCAAGCCGGGCGGGATGCATGTGATGCTGATTAAGGTAAAAAAGCCGATCAATAGGGGTGACAAAGTACCGTTGACGTTGACCTTTGTGGGCGCCGATAAAAAAACATTTACGATGAATGTTGAAGCCAGCGGGCAAGAAAAAATAGGCTCGCATCACTAGCTGCTTGTTCTTTCTAAATTGTGACCACTTCCTTTTTTCAAATAAGTAACGGATGCATATTTCCACCCTGCTCGGCAAATCTATGATGACACCGCCAACGACTATTTTTTTGGCGGTAACGAGCCTGTTTGTGGCGACCGTCGCTACCGCAGCTACAGTAACTACCGCTCCCTTCGGTGGGGAGGGCGACGCTAATGTACTTCCAAAGCTGGAAGTCATCAGCTCTAAAGTCGAGGTATCTCTGGATTCAAGCCCCGCGATGATTACGGTGATCAGCGGAAAAGAATTGGCGGATCGCAACGTACGCGATTTGCGCACGGCGTTAAGTTTGGCGGCCGGTGTTGATATCGCGCCCGGTGGCGATGGTGGCCCCGCGAGTTCAGTGCCGGGCATGTGGGGACTGCGTGAGTTTGATGCGTTTTTGCTGGTGGTTGATGGCGTGCCGTGGGGGGGCGCTTTTAATCCCGCGCTCAGCACTCTTGATTTGAATAGCGTTAAGCAAATTGAGGTGCTGCGTGGCGCTGCGCCGGTGATGTATGGGGCAACCAGTTTTGTTGGCGTCATCAACGTCATTCATTATCCGGCCGGTGAAATGATTAACCACGCCAGCGTTGCGCTCGGTAGCCACAAGACCATGAATATTGCAGTGAGCAATAATTTATCGGCGCTCGGTTCGTATAAACAATCTCTAAATCTCGATGTCGGCACCCAGCAGTTTAGTCAAGCTGCTTCCAAGCTCAGCCGTGTACATGTCCTGTACCGTGGTAGTGCCGATCTCGATATTGGTAGGGTGCATATTGATTTAGATGCGACTGCGTTGCGTCAGAAGCCCTATAGCCCGCATCCGGTTGAAGAGGGCGTGTTGACACACCGTATTCCCTTGGATGCCAACGCAAACCCGCAAGATGCGAAAGCGGACGAAAACCGCGTGCAGCTTAATATCGGTATTGATAAGGAGCTTGCTTTCGGCAAGTGGGTGGCACTATTTTCGCTGGCGCATTCTGAAAATCGCAATATTCGCGGCTATTTGCGACCGGAGTTTGAAGATGATGGTGTTACCCATAATGCTGATGGTTTTCGTCAAAAGATTACCAAAAATTTTGGATATTTCGATACGTATTTAATCGCCAAGCCAACATCAGCAATCAGTTGGACAACAGGCGCTGATTTTCTGTTTGGGAACGGACAACAAAACAGCGATAATTTTGAATATGCTGTTTTGCCGAACGGCGTAAATCGCCCACTTTCCACGACACTACCGATTGATGAATCGACTGAATTGCGCGACAAACGCAACTTTTCGGGTGTTTATTCTCAGATTGATTGGCGGCCAACCGATCGTTGGAATGTAATCCTCGGCATGCGCTATAGCGACACCCGCGAGAGTCGGCGCGGTGAGGCGGTAGACCATCATGCCAATCGGGGCACGCCCAATTTCAAGGCTTCCGCAAATGCCCGCAAAACCGGATTTTCTGGGATGGCCGCCGCGAGCTATGCACTGTGGGTGAGCAATGCTGATCGTCTCACTGTATTCGCCAGTTATCGCGATACCTATAAACCGGCGGCCATTGATTTTGGTCCCGAAGCCGAGGGCAACATCTTAAAACCAGAGACCGCAAAAAGTTTGGAGGCCGGGCTTAAAGGCCGCGCATTCGATGGGCGGCTCGACTGGGAGCTATCTGTATTTCGCATGGATTTTAAAAATTTGGTGATTCGCGAAAACGTGAACGGACTACCTAGCTTAGCCAACGCGGGACGTGAAAAATTCAAGGGAATTGAAGCAGTGGCAAGTTATCGCGTATCAAATGCGCTGCAAATCAAAGCGACTGTTGCGCATCACGATGCCCGCTATACCGATTTTTCGGTTGTTCAAGCGGACGGCACATTCCAACAATTCGCGGGCAACCATTTAGAGGTTTCACCCGAAAATCTGGCCGCAATCGGCATCATTTATGCGCCGATTAAAAGCTGGGGAGCATCAATCGTGTGGAACCGAGTCGGCAAACGATTTCTAGATCGTGAAAATTTAGCACCGGTCGGCGCTTATGCAACGCTCGATATCGGGTTCAATTATCGATTCTCGAACTGGGATTTGCGTGCCGATGGATACAACGTTAGCAATCGACGCGATCCAGTGGCCGTGAGTGAATTGGGGGAAGGTCAACTCTACCGATTGCCAGGCCGAACCGTACAAGTATCTGCTAAGTTAAATTTTTAACGCGTTAGTATTCAGTCGACAAACGCATCAAAATTAAGAGCCACAAAACGAGAAAGCTGCGCCACCAGAAGTGGCGCAGCTTTTTTTTACAACCTTGTCAAATACTGCGTTGCTTACTGAACAGTCAGGCTGACATCGTCGAGAATAAATGACGTTTGCAGTGAAAAATCCTCAATGCCCGTAAATTCGAAAGTCCTAGCTTTATTGACATACACGTTCATATTAAAATTTTTCAAAGTAAGCAGCGTTGCCAATAGGTGTTTGAAAATGTTGTCAAAGTCGCCAACAAAGTAACGGTGCTAACGAGAGCTGTCTTACCAAAAAAAATGCCCTCCGAATTTTGGAGGGCATTTTATGATGTTTAAAAAGCTAAGTCAGCCGTTAACGAATCAAACAATCATTTAGGCGGCAAGAATAATAGAAGCTGCTTTTTAAACACACTCGGACTAATTCAAAAAATTACTTCGAAATCAAACTCACGTTATCCAACACGAACGAGGTTTGTAACGATGCATCTTCGGTCTCGGTGAAGTAAATCTGAATTGTCTGACCCTTGTAGGCTGACAAATCAAATGTGCGTTGTTGATAACCAGTGGCGGCATTTACATTGCTATACGTCGCTAAGGTTTTCAACACGGTCCCGCTGGTGTTTCTGACTTGCACAGTCAACTTGTCGTAGACGGTACTGCCTGTCTCAGCGGTGTCGATATGCAGGTAGAAACTTAGCGTGGCCGTTGTTGCTGTTGATGGAATCGACACGGTTTGCGCGAGCGTTTCAGTAATAGCCGAACCGTTGCCGCCCATCCAAGCGTTTTTCGTGCCTTGGAATGCGGCTTCGCCTGTAAACGTGCCAATGTCGCCTGTTGTTCCTGTCCAGCCCGTTGTGCCCGATTCAAAGCCGCCGTTGACCATTAGCTCTTGGGCGATGACGGTGGTGACCGTCAGTGTTGCATTAGCGCTCGTCACCGATGCAACCGGGCTTGCACTATCTGTCACAACTGCTTTGAATACCGCACCATTGTCACCGGCAACTGCGGTGAAGCTGTACGATGGCGAATTGCCAGCGCTAACCAACGACCCGTTTTTGTACCAGTTGTAGACATACGGCGCTGTACCACCGGATACGCTAACGCTGAAAGTGGCGGTGGTATTTGCGGCTACCGTTGTGTTGGCTGGTTGCGTACCAAAGGCCAACGGTGTACCAACAACGACGCCGCCGCAGCTAGGCAATTTAAATGAAGTAATGCGCGTGCTCCAGTTAAACGAGCCATTCGCTTTTAGGTATTGGCCGGTATACCAGAACGTGCAATCGTCAACTGGGTCAATCGACATGTGGGTGTAATCACCCCAACGGCTGAGCGCCTTTGTCCCTGACGGAAGCTGCGAACCATTTCCAGCAACGATCGTGGTTTCGTTGCTCAGCGTATTGATCGCATCGGTTGCCAAACGGGTTGCGTAGCGCAACGATGGCTTTACGGTTGAGCTTGAAACGCTGTAGCCGGCTGCCATATTGCCCTGCTTGTCCATTGCAACACTGCCCATCCAACGTGATGTCGAATCAGGGGCATAGCTCGATTGCTGATAAATCGTCGGTGTGCCACTTGGATTACGAATTTCGTACCAACGAACGGCCGATGCGGTTGTTCCGGCTTGCACTGAATGCGATGCTAACAACGACTCGTGGTCGCCAAAATTGCGATAGGCGAAACGGAACATCATACGATCAGCCAACGAATCCAGTTGCTGCGTTGTTCCCGGTTGCGGAATGCAGGTACCGCCGCCGCAAGCTGCGTTAAATGCTGCGACCGGAATTGCTGTCGGGCCTGTCACTCTGGTGTTGCTTGGTGTTGCCCAATCTACTTTGAATTTCCAAAAGTTCAAATTATTGGTGCCAACGCTAATTAGGTAATTCGGCGAGCCTGCTGGTGGGGGCGTGCTGCCATCCAGATCTGCCGGTAAAACGCCGCCGTAGTTAACACCCAAGTCCACACACTGCTGCGTTGCTGCTCTACCTGCCAGCATGGCAGCGCGGTCATAGGCGCATACTTTCGTGCCGGTGAATGCGTTGCTGGTCGAGAACATATTGAAGGTGATGTAATAAGCATCCGGCCACACGCCAAGCTTTGGGTAATCGTTGAAGCCAGAGTATTGGAATGCGTAGCGATTGTATGCGCCGGTTGCATCGGAGGTTTGTGATACGGCCACACATTCAAAAAACGGGCCGCCAGTTGGAACTGCAAATTGGGTCATCACCCAACGGTCAGCGGCCTTGTCGTATTGAACGATGGGGTCGCCATCGTTTTGGGTTTCGCATTTGCCGCCAAACCCAGTCCACAACGTGTTTCCAGCGACGGGCCCATACACTGCATTGCCGGAGGTTTTGTCAAACACCGCAAAGCTGGAGTTTACCCATTGGACATATTGAGTGCGGCCGATTGCCCCAGTTGTATCTGGCGGTGCCGATTGCACGGTGTAAGCGCCTTGCGGACCAGTGAAGCCATTGCCGACACCATCGAAACCAAGGCCCGGTGTCGCCGCAGCCAATGGGCTGCTGGCGGCCCCACGCTGTGCGGCAAGATCGCGAATCAAGATTGGAGAGCCAACACCACCAAAGGGACCCGAATCAGTCGCAGGCTCAACAAAGGTGTAGCCCGTTTTGGAGGGGGCAATATTTCTTAAACTATTGATTTTGTCGTGGTGAACGGCCCCACTCGATACAGCTCCCTGTGCTGACGCGAGTAACGGAACTGATAAAAACGACACAGACGAAAACAAGATTGCTGCAATCCGCAATTTGCGGCTTAGACATACAGTCATGCGACTTCCCCTTTTAACAAAAAATGTATTGACACCAGCTTATGGCCGGCGCCGCACTTTAGTTCAACCAGTCGAAAATTGTTAACATCTGTGAATTCGATGGCTGTGGGAGTCTAGATCATATTTTTGAATTTAGTTCATAACTGTCCAAATTTTTTCAAGGGTAATCATTAGCGCGGACTGATGGAGCGCATCTACGTTGGCATTCGGGCACTTTGCGACCTGTGCTTTTTTACAACAACCACCGCATCAATGATTGGCTCGGTGGCAAAAGCCCAATTATCTGATTTGCCCGTTCCACTTTCGGCGCGAACTAGCGCATTCCACTATCGCAGCTGATATTTGCATCCGTCATCGCATGGCGTTTTATGGTTACGTCGAGGTTGGGGCATTTTGGGTACATGGCCTCCACATTCACTTTCAACATATATTTTCCGTGCTTGGCATTGATGGTGAATTTGCCATCGTCGCCGGTGGTCGCTTTGCCGATGAGCTTACCTTTGCGGTCCAACAGCTCAACATCTTTGCCGACAACGGGTTTGGTGCAGTCCTGATCTTTGCGTTGTGGCCCCGGGCAACCTGGCGACAAGCTGACCATGCCAGCGACGCCAGAGGGCGTTGCCTTGGCTTCTGCGGATGATGCGGTTTGAAATGACAACAACGCGACCGAAAACAGACCGACAGTGATAAGATTTTTTAACATGATGTAGTGACTTTCTGGACGAGAACCAAACCATCGATTCGAGCAACAAAATGAGAAACAGCGAGTATCGATGGTATCACTATTCGAAAATAGCGCTCTTTAAAGAAACTCGTTGCGCCTTGATTGAGCAACGCGAGCTCAATGCGCTTTGCTAGCTCAGCGAGAGCGGAAACTGAGTATTGACTGTACTAAAAATGCTGACGATGAAACAACGCAACAAAACAGTTCAACTGTGTTCCGATCGAATGTATGGCCTATCTCGCTGCCAAGGATTGCTAAGATCGATTTCAATTTGCAGATTCATTCATTGCAAAATATCTCGCCCACTAGATCTGGCTAATGACAAGCCAAAAAGTCGTTTCGATTTTGGAAGTTGAACTGCAACGCGCTCAAGAGCGCGCCCAAAAAAATGCCCTCCGAACTTCGGAGGGCATTTCACAGCGGGAATACCTTAATTAGGCGAATTAGATGGTCAGCGCCATTGTTGACACCACATTTTTTGATGCCACACCATCGCTATAAATTAAGCCATAAATTACTTCGAAATCAGACTCACGTTATCCAACACGAACGAGGTTTGTAACGATGCATCTTCGGTCTCGGTGAAATAAATCTGAATTGTCTGGCCTTTGTAGGCTGACAAATCAAATGTGCGTTGTTGATAACCAGTGGCGGCATTTACATTGCTATATGTCGCCAAGGTTTTCAACACCGTCCCGCTGGTGTTTCTGACTTGCACAGCCAATTTGTCGTAGGCGGTAGTGCCCGTCTCGGCGGTGTCGATATGCAAGTAGAAACTTAACGCGGCCGTTGTTGCAGTCGATGGAATCGCCACGGTTTGCGCGAGTGTTTCTGTGGTCGCCGAGGCATTGCCACCCATCCAAGCGTTTTTCGTGCCTTGGAATGCGGCTTCACCTGTAAACGTACCGATGTCGCCTGTCGTACCCGTCCAGCCAGTGGTGCCTGATTCAAAACCGCCGTTAATTATCAGCTCTTGTGAGGTAGTCGTATTGCTGACAGAAAAACTCACAGTGGCTGAGCTTGCCGAATTATTGGCGGCGTCAAACGCTTTGGCGACCAAGCTATGTGCGCCATTCGCAAGAGTAGTTGAATCCAACGCGATGGAATACGGTGCGGTGGTTTTGTTGCCTTTCAATACACCATCAACGTAAAACTCCACTTTCGTTACGCCCACATTGTCATTGGCTGTTGCTGCCAGCGCGATGATGCCGCTGCTGCCGGTCTCGCTTGCTGATACCGTTGGTGGTGTGGTGTCACCGGCGACAACATTGCTCACCGTAAAACTCACGGTGGCTGAATTCGCCGAATTGCTGGCGGCATCAAATGCTTTGGCAATGAGGCTGTGTGCGCCGTTTGTGAGCGTTGTTGAATCTAGCGCGATTGAATAGGGTGAAGTCGCCTTGTTGCCTTTCAATGTGCCATCAACGTAAAACTCAACATTGGTTACGCCAACATTGTCGCTTGCCGTTGCACTAAGCGTAATCGTGCCGCTGGTGCCGGTCTCAGAAGCCGAGACAGTTGGTGGCGTGGTATCGGTTGCCGCATTCGACTGTGTGACCCAAACCGGTGCTGACCACAAAATTTTACCGTCGTCTTGCGTTACTTTGGCGTAGTAAAAGTGCTCGCCGATCGTGGGCGTGATGGTCGTTGTTGCTGTGGACGAGAGCGTTGAAACCGTGCCATTGCGTCCAGGCACGCCTTCTAACATTTGCACCGAAGCCACCGAGCGGCCTGCCGTGTTGGCAAAATTAGCCACCAGCGTCAGTGCACCGGCATTCGTAAAGCGCTCACCCATGAGATGCCCATTCGCAGTCAGAATTAGTTGCGAATTTTTATCCATACTCGCAAACACGCGACGTGCTTTTAGTGCGTTTACGAAATTGGTGCGGTTGAGCGCCGTGCCGTTTGCGAGCAGCACGCCAGTGCGATTGGTGTAGGAGGCACCCCAGTTGGCGCAATGGTTATCTTGGTCAGTGGTGAAGGCAACGTGGTAGCCTGCTTCGAGTGCCTTTTGGCACGCACCCTCGAAGGTAGAGCGACCAGTTTCGGTCTCGGTCGTGTTGCTTGAAAACGCCGACGTATTCAACACTTCGCACAGCGCCATGGCGGCATCGCCGTCTGCGGTGTAGCCCAGATCAACACCGCCGGCGAGGAACTGCCCGGATGTTGCCGGATGGTTAAACTGACCCACCAAGCCGCGCTGGTTCATCAATGTGTAGAGTCCTGCGTAGTCGCCCTTGGCGGTTAGGGTGTCCGCTAAAAGCTGGCCGCTGCCGTTACTTTCCCAGCCGAGTAGTTCGTCGGAGTTGAAAATATTCAAATGCCCGCCGTTGCTGATCACGCCCCATTCCATGCCGTAAAGCGCCAAGAAATTCGGGTTCGCAGCGTTGAAGTTGTTCATTGCCGTCAAGCCTGATTGGTACAGCGCCTTTACTGTCGTTGGGTTTGCAGACGTGTTGGTTCCAGTGGAGCCATCATACAAGTGGTTATGTTCGGAGGTCATCAAGAAATCAAGCCCTTGATTTTTGGCAAACAGATAGGCATCACTGGGGCCAAGCGGACCAGCCTGTGGTGCTTGTGCGCTAGTGCAAGTGGCAACATTGCCACCGCCATCGCTATGATTGGTTTGGCTATGCAAATTGCCGTAGTAAACAGTGTAGGGCAAGGCGTTGAGGGCTGGGGCCGATTGGGCTTTTGCAACGTCAATATGGCCCTTGCCTCCCTCAAGGCTGGCGACTGCAACGCGCGCAGTAACGTCTCTATTGGTGGGCAATGCATCGAAGGTTGGCATGGCGGGTGCGGCGGGGTAGCCAACAATAATCGGCCATGTTTGGTCAACCACTTCCGGGTTGTCCAAATCACTCAAAATATCGTCAACCATTTCGGCGCGCGAAGCCAGTTTTGGTTTCTTCGCCATGGCGGCAGCATCGTTCGCGTTCGCAAATAATCGGACACGATAATGACCTTCGGTCAACGGTTTGCCATTGACTTGACCCGACCAAGGGACGCTGACGTTTACCGACTCAGCTAACAGTGGTTCCGTGCCATGCCAGCGCTTTAAGACTGCACCCGAAGCATCAACGAGTTCGAGTCGCCAAGCGATCAGCTGTGCACGTTCTACAAACGGAAATTCAAAATTTAATTTAAAACTACGCTCTGCGAGCGGCGCTTTGGCGAGAGCTGCGCCATTGGCAGACCAGCGGAACGGTGTGTGCAGCGTTGCTTCAAACTCGCGGTGATCTTGTTCGCTGGCGAGAAGCGGCGATGATGCGCCAAGCGTTAATACAGCAGCCGAAATCGAAATAAATATGCTTGCAATTGCTCGGCGCAGCGTTGGTCGCTGCGGGTGGTTGATTTGATCCTTGTGCATGAAAATCCCTTTAGAAAGTGGTAACAAGCATCATCGAGTTTTTGTGTCAACAATTCTCCCGTGATTTTTTGAACCGCAGAAGAGCCCAGAGCATACGACTATTTGGTGACAATTTGGGGGCACTTATATTTCATGTCGGAATTGACTGCAAACGAAAACAATAGCGCTGGAGCGGCTTACCAAGCATTGTTGGCTGGAAAGGCGCATGGAATGGCGCGTTTTAAAAAATGGGGCGACTTTACGTTAGTGCCGCGCATTGGCATCTGCCAATGACACAACTTAGCAACACTTGAAACCAAAAAATGCCGCCCCATCTTTTTTAAGCAAGCGCTCGAATGAGGCTTGCAGTTCTCGTCAGCGAAATGTTCGCCGCCGATTCTTAATCAATACATAGTTCGTTATATATCGCTTATCTTTGAAAGGATATTTTATGCGTCACTTTGATTTTTCCCCACTCTACCGCTCGGCCATTGGCTTTGACCGTTTCGCGCACCTGTTTGATACTGCGCAACTCGCCGACACGCAGCCCAGCTACCCACCGTACAACATCGAACGCGTCAGCGATGATCGGTATCGCATCGCGATGGCTGTCGCGGGCTTTGATCGCTCGGAGCTTGATTTGGAAACCGAACGCGATACGCTTAAAATTATCGGCCGAAAAGCTAAAGAAGAAGCTGCGAAAACGTTCTTGCATCGCGGCATCGCAAGCCGCAGTTTTGAGCACCGCTTTCAGTTGGCCGATCATGTGAAAGTAGTCAGTGCATCTCTCGACAACGGCTTGCTAAACATTGAACTGGTCCGTGAAATCCCAGAGACACTGAAGCCGCGGAAAATTTTAATCGATGATGTCTCTGTTGTCGGCGCGGCTAACGACAAAGTGGGTTTCCAAGATCGCCAAGCTGCTTAATATTGTCGGGATATTAATCTCCCTGACCGACCGTTATGGTCTTTTTCGCGGCATTCCTTCCAATGGGAGAGAATGCCGCAATCTGTTTCATGACGAGAGGTGCCCATCCTGCTGGCCCAACGCCTCAAAAATCGGCACACAACCCGGCAAAGTGGGCGACACCGTCAGCGCATCTAATGATTGCCACTGAAACGCTTGGCCTTCCATTCCGCGCATCTCGCCATGCCATTCATGCACCCGCCAGCAATGCAGCCGCACGTTTGCGTGGGTGTAGTGCATCATGAAGGTAAACCACGGCGTTGCGTGAGTGATGGTGACGTTGAGTTCTTCGATGAGTTCACGTACTAAGGCATCATGGACGGTTTCACCGGCTTCGATTTTGCCGCCGGGAAATTCCCAATAGCCCGCGTAGGGTTTACCGATGGGGCGCGATGAGAGAAGAAACGTGCCGTCTGGTTTGATAAAAACGGCGACGGCAACGTCAGTAATGTTCATTTGGCCGGCGGTTTTGCGCTTCGTTTTTTTGGTGCTGGCGCGGTCCTTGGCATTGGTGCGGGCCGCAGTGTTGGAGGTGGTGCGATAGCAATATTTCCCGCCCAATCTCTGGCAAATTGATAGGCCACACGGCCGCTGCGTGATCCGCGTTCCAGCGCCCAGAGCAGCGCAGCCCGTCGCAACAATTCGAGATCTTTCAATGTGTTTTTCGTTGCACTTTTTGGTGACAATACGGCAACCCAATGATAGGCAATCTCCAAATACTGATCTTGTCCAAACGGATAAAACGAAAGCCACAAACCGAAGCGCTCCGATAATGAAATTTTTTCCTCTGTAGTCTCGCCGGGATGAATTTCGCCGTCTGCGGTGTGTTTGGCATCTTCGTTTTCGCTCATTTTTTCTGGCATGAGGTGGCGGCGATTGCTGGTTGCATAGACCAGCATATTGTCACTGGTCGCGGCGATACCGCCGTCAAGCACCGACTTCAGCGCTTTGTAGCCCGGATCGTTTGCCTCGAATGACAAATCGTCGCTAAAAATAATGAAGCGCTCGTTGCGGGCGGCGAGCAAATCCGCAATTTCGGGCAAATCGACTAGATCGGCTTTATCGACTTCAACCAAGCGTAAGCCCTGCTTGGCATAGCGATGCAGCGCCGCTTTTACCAATGATGATTTGCCGGTCCCGCGTGCGCCGGTGAGCAGCACATTGTTCGCGCTGCGGCCCGCGACGAATTGTTTGGTGTTGGCATCGAGCCGAGATTTTTGTTCGTCAATATCTTTTAAATCCTCAAAGCGAATGATGTGCGGATGTGCGACCGGTTGGAGAAAACCGCGCCCAGAGCCACGATTGCGTCGCCACCGATAGGCGATGGACGACCAATCATTGGTGGCGGGCGCTTCCGGCAAAAAGGTTTCAACCCGATCAATGAGCCTTTCAGCACGAACCAGCGTTTTAACGAGCGACGCTTCTAGTTTTCCAAACATGATCGATAAACCTCGGTGAGCCTTGGGAATGTTGAAAGCGTTGAAAGCATTAAAAACGTTAACAACTACGAACGGTAATCAGCATTAATTTTTACGTAATCATAGGAAAAGTCGCAAGTCCAAAGCGTACATTTTTCGCGCCCACGATTCAGCTCCACCCGAACTAAAATTTCAGCTTCTTTCATTACACGCACGCCATCATCTTCTTTATAGCTCGCCGCGCGGCCACCGTTCTCGGCAACTAATACATCACCCAAATAAAGTTTGAGTGTGGTCGGATCGAGATCATTCACGCCTGCATAACCGATAGCAGCTAAAATGCGCCCCAAGTTAGGATCACTCGCAAAAAATGCGGTTTTAACCAGCGGTGAATGCCCAATCGCCTTGGCAATTTTCATGCACTCGGCGTTAGTCTTCCCGCCTTCGACTTTGATGGTGATAAATTTAGTTGCGCCCTCGCCATCGCGCACGATAGCCTGCGCCAGTTCAATCGCCACATCGTTGACGGCCAATTGCAACTGCCCATATTCAGCCGTGCCTTCGCCATTGATCTGCGCATGCCCCGCTTTGCCAGTGGCGATCAAGATGAATGAGTCATTAGTGGACGTGTCGCCATCAATAGTGATTGAATTGAAAGAGGCATCAGCGGCGTGTTTCACCATGTCTTGCAAAACGTCCGGGCCAACGACGGCATCGGTGGCAATGAAACCCAGCATGGTCGCCATATTCGGCTGGATCATGCCTGCCCCTTTTGAGATGCCGGTGATTGTTACTGTTTTTCCGCCGATTTGGATTTGCTTTGATACGGCTTTGGGCACGGTGTCCGTGGTCATGATTGCGTGCGCGGCATCAAACCAGCCATCGGGTTTTAAATTGGCGATGCACTTTGGTATCCCTGCCAGTAGCCGATCCATCGGCAAGTGTTCCAAAATAACGCCGGTTGAAAACGGCAATACTTGCTGCGGCTTAATGTTCAATGCATCTGCGACCGCCTTGGTGGTGGCGCGCGCATTGGTCATACCAATGTCGCCAGTGCCGGCATTGGCGCAGCCCGTGTTGATCATGAGTGCGCGTGTTTCCATCGTGTATTCTAGATAATTGCGGCAAAGCGTGACGGGGGCGGCGCAAAAACGGTTTTGAGTGAAAACCCCAGCTGCACGGGTGCCTGGCTCTAGCACGACGAGCAGCATGTCTTTGCGATTGGGTTTACGAATGTGTGCCTCGGCATAGCCCAGTGTGACGCCGGGGACGGGATGCAGAGATGCGGGGGTGGGGAGTGGGTAGTTGACGGCCATAATGTTTCTCGATCTCGCTTTTTAGAAGACGCTTTTAAAAATACCCAGCGTGGATTATGTGCAGTGGGTTGGCTTTAGGAGTTGCTTTCACAAGTTGGTGAAGGTTGGTGTGGGTTTGTGCACGTTCGCGCAGGTTCGGGCACGTTTGTATAAGGTCACAAAAAGTAATACAAAAGTTCATGCAAAATTATGTCATGGAACTGTTGCCACACTACGATGAGAATGTAACAACATGAAAACAAACTATCAAAACGTGCCTGCTTTCGTCACTAAAGATGGCTCCACCATCCGCGAACTCATGCACCCCAACGTGCATGCCGCCATCGGCGCGCGTGCGCAGAGCTTTGCGGAAGCCATCGTCGAGCCAGGGGCAACCACGTTGCTGCACAAGCACTCGATCACCGAGGAGATTTATCATATTACCGATGGTGCAGGGCGGATGCTATTGGGCGAGAACGTTTTTGACGTCGCTCCCGGTGACACTATTGTAATCGTGCCTGGCACGAAGCATTGCGTCACCAACACCGGAACTGTGCAGCTGAAGATTTTATGCGCAAGCTCGCCCGCCTATTCGGACGAGGATACCGTTTTGTTGTGATCGTCATCTGCATATCGCGGGTCCGGCCGGGTCCCAGCGATCAAGGGGCAGCTATCCTCGGCAAATATTGGCCAACTACGCAACCACTAACCACACTGCGCAACCACTCAACCACTCAATTCCGTTATTCGCGGCGCAAATCTACCAACCATCACATCGACCACCCATGGGTCGAGGCGATTGCATATGATTTATTCGGTAATTTAGCCAATGTTGAACCATATTTTTCAGGAGAAAAAATTGAAAAACAAATTTAGGTTTGCAATCGCATCTGCGCTGGTCACGGCCTCATGCATTTTTTACGGCTCGGTGTTCGCGCAGAAATTTAAGGTCACGCCGCAATCGCCGATACTGCTAGGCGATGCCGTCGAAATATCGGTAAGCGGGCTGACGCCAAATCAAACAATTAAAATAGTGAGCGAGCGCGTGCTCATCGAATGGGGTGGCGAAAAACGCGCTTTATACCGCGCCGAGGCAGCATTTAATGCCGATGCTAACGGCAAGGTTGATCTCGCGACGGCCGAGCCGAAAACTGGAACCTTGAAAACCGGAACCTATAAGCGCGCCGACGCCCGCGGGCTATTTTGGTCGATGCAACCCGTCAAGGACGACGTGCCGGCGGATCGACCACTCATGGAAGTCCGGCTGCGAGTAAGCAATATCACCGACAATATCGTGATTGCCGAGAAAACGATTGCCTTCATCAAAGCGCTACCCGACGTCGTCACCGAGGCGGTTGATAAGTTCCCCGGTGCTGTATTCGCAATTCAAAAAACAGCGGTTGGCGTAAGCGCGCAGAGCGCTGCGAATGCCCTGGCCTCCAATTCCACTCCCACCCCCGCCCCCACGAAGCGTCCCGCCATTATTCTGCTAGGCGGCTCTGAGGGCGGCTCAATGGTGACCCAAGGGGCAGCACAACTCGCCTCGCATGGGTTCGCGGTGCTTGCATTGCCCTATTACTCACCGCCCAATTACCCAAGCCAAAAAGCAGAATTGCCGATGTTGCCGGCCGCATTTGCGGATATTCCCATCGAGCGTTTAAACGAGGCAAGAGCTTGGCTTAAAACCCGCGCCGATGTCGATGCTTCGCGCATCGCGATTCACGGCACCTCAAAGGGTGCAGAGTTTGCGTTACTGGCGGGCGTGCATTTGCCGTGGGTGCGCGCCGTGGTCGCGGTGGTGCCCAGCGATGTGGTGTGGGAAGGATGGGGCGACAAGGTAGAACCGGGCAAGCGTGCATCATTCTCGCTCAACGGCAAGCCCTTTGCCTTCGTGCCATATATGGATTTTGCGCAGGAGTTCACGGGCTTTCAAACTGGCGAGGACATCCGCATTCGCCGTCCCCAAGACAAAGGCAGGGCTGCCCATCCAGAGGCCGCAGTATTGGCGCGGATTCCCGTCGAGCGGATAAAAGCGCCGGTTTTGCTTGTTGCCGGGCAAGACGATCAGGTTTGGAATTCAGCGATGATGGCGCATAACATTGCCGAGCGCCGCGCTGCTGCAAAGCTTGAAACGGTATCGCTGATCTATACCGATGCTGGGCACTATCTCACCGGAACCGGCTTTGATCCCACCACGCAGTACGATGTGGGCTTGATGAAAGGCGGCGGCACACCAATGGGGAATGCTAAAGCGCAGGCAGATGCCTGGCCCAAAACAATCGAATTTCTGCAACGTACCCTCGGGTCCAAAAACTGATTTAAGCAAGGCCAGTATTGCCATCAAGAATTTAAACCCAGTATCGACGGGCGTTTCGGCAGGTTTATGCGCTGGAGTGCCCGTCAGTACTGGACTTTACTTTTAAAATTTTGCGCACGCGTGCTAGCTCGGCCGTAACCCGAAACCCGAAACCCGAAACCCGAAACCCGAAACCCGAAACCCGAAACCCGAAACCCGAAACCCGAAACCCGAAACCCGAAACCCGAAACCCGAAACCCGAAACCCGAAACCCGAAACCCGAAACCTCAACTGGGTAAGCTCAGCCCGCACTCTCATCGCGTCGCTGGCCCAGAAACCGTTCTAAGCCAGAACGCGCGTCAGCCAAGGTTTCGTGCTTGCGTTTGATGACATCAATTTCGGCCTGCAGTTCGGCGATGCGCTCGGCCAAATCAAGCTCGGCGACTTTCACTTTGTCGACGCTCGTGGAGCGCTGCTCCATCTGAATTTTGAGTTCGCTCAATGGTCTTTCCAAGCTGTTGTAGAGCCCGCGCATCCAAGCCGCGGATTCGCGCTGCGCGATTTTGAAAATATTGTGCACGCGATCAGCAACCACATCCTCAAATTGATCGGCAAGTGCCGCGCCGCGTCGGACCAGCAGGTTGCTGGATTTGGCAAATTCGGTGTTGGCTTTTTCGCGCGCCTTATCCAATTCAATTTGGAACCGGTGCGTAGCGAATGGATGCACGTCGAATTGTTCCATATCTTCCAAGCCAAACTCCTTGCGCATTTTCCCACCGATGGTACTAAACAGGGTGCGGATTTCCGTCACCTTTAATTCAATCGCATCGAGTTTTTCTTCGGTAACGGCGAAGTAACGATTACAGTTTTCCGTTACCGCAGTGCTGGTAATACTGCCGCTAATCGCCGCCTTGGCGCGTTGTATGTCCTTTTTCGCCGAATCGACATCAACCACCACGGCTAATTCTTCTGCCAATTTGTTATGGACACCCTTGATGCCACGTAGCTCTTTGAAGGTGGCCTCCAGCCGCACTTGTTTGGCTTGGGTTTGGTCGACAATATTGGACATCATCTTTTTATTTTTTTCACGCACGATGCCGAGATTGCTCAGGCCGGTGAGAGCAACATAGCGCTGCTGATCGAGCTCGCCCTGCGCTGCTTCAATGAGGCCAGAAAGTGTGCGGGTGATGGTTTCTGATTGCGCTTCTTGTCGCGTTTTTGGCAACTGTTCAGCTATGCTTCTGGTGAGTTGATACAAGCGGCTTTTCAGGGTTTTATCCGTATCGCGTTCAAATGCGCCCGCAAGGCCCAGCCGCGCTGATACGGGCACTACCGTCATCGGGTCAACGCGCAGCAAATCGGCGGTCTCACGGACGCGGCGATCCATCTCGCGCAGCAGTTCGCGACTATCTTTGGTTTTGTCACCTTGCTGGTTGTTTGTAGGTGATGTTGCGGGTGATGTTGTAGACGACGTTGGCGAACTAGGCAACGTGAGTTCGTCGATTTTATTTAAAATTACGAGCCGTGCCTGGTCTACTTTATCGGCCTCAAGACCGAACTTATTGCCGATGGTAGTGCTGCGGACACCAAGTTGGTTGCTACCCGTTTTGCCAAGATGCCCGCCGAGATGATCGCGCCACAGAACGAGGTCAGGCTTCTGGACTCCGCAATTAATATCGAGCACGAACAGCATCGCGTCGGCATGCAGTAAGCGCTCGCGAGCGGCTTCCGGCTCGGTTGAAAACGCGGCGAGACCGGGCGTATCAACAATCACCAAGCCTGCGTCGAGCAGGGGATGCGGAAAATTGATCACGGCATAACGCCATCGGGGTACGTCGATAAAAGCGCTGGTCATCGTTGCGGCATTGACACTGACCGCTACTGCGTCCGACGACTTGTTGTTGATCGTGCTTTTTACCGTATTTTGTGCCGCCAGTTGAGCCGCTGTTTTGTCGGCAATATTTTTGCTAATTTCAACAGTTTTGGCGACGACCGCTTTCGTGTTCAATGTTTGGCGGCTTTGCTCTTCCTGCATGCCCAGAGCCTCGCCATGTAAGCCCCACGCGACGGCATCAGCAATCGAAATCCGTTTGGTTTCTGAAAGTGCGGCGAGTGCCCGCCCCATTGAATCTGCGTTATCGGCATCGAATAAAACGGTACGCCATTGGCTTTCATCGTCAAATAATTCGCTAAATTTAAGCGAGCTTTCGCGGGTTTCAATCGGCAAGAGTCGCAGGCCTGTTTTGAGGTTTCGATCAAAGCGCAGCTCGGTCACGCAGCGCGTCGTGCGCCCAACGCCGGATGGCAGCAGGCGGCGGCCCAAATCGCTAAAAAACAACGCATTGATGAGTTCCGATTTGCCGCGTGTGTATTCGGCAACAAAACCAATTGAAACGCGCTCATTGGCAACACGGGCTTGAATGGTTGCAAGTTGTTGCGCGGTATCAGGGGGTAAAAATCCAGCATCGCCCAGCGCTTGGGTGATCCGTGTGATTTGCGTGTCTAGCCCGTACCGCCACGATTGCAGACTGGCGAGGCGTTCGCTCAATGCGTGCTTGGGGCTCATCGTTGGCGGGGGAATGGTTTCAACATACTGAGGGTCGCTGTGTTCATATCATTATTATCGCTGTTATTAGTCTTCGCGTTATTGTGTCAAGTTAATGCCTCAATTGAGTGTGGATCAATTCCCCCATTGTTAATCGGCCTCAACATCCGTCAATGCTGACAATGCGGACAAAAATAGGTGCTACGCGCCCCTTGCACAATTGATCGTATGGGAGTCTGGCAAATTCGGCAAGCCTTGCCTTCGCGACCATAAACAGCGGCATCCAGCTGAAAATAGCCTTTTTCGCCGTCGGTCTTCACGTAATCGCGCAGACTTGTGCCGCCAGCGCGGATCGCGTCAGATAAGGTTTCACGGATGGCATCGGCTAATTTTTCGTAACGGGCAATTGATACCTTTCCCGCCTCGCGCTTCGGGTGAATCCCCGCCCGGAATAAGGATTCCGAGGCATAAATATTGCCCACGCCTACCACCACATGGCCGTTCATGATGAATTCTTTGATGCTCACCGTGCGTCCCCGTGAGCCCTTACCGCGCGATAACTTAAACAGATGCGCTGCCGTAAACGCAGCCGATAAGGGCTCAGGTCCGAGAATATCCAACAATGGGTGTGACGGGTGCGACGTCTCCGGTGCCTCCGGTGTCTCTAGTGCCTCCAGCCCCCTCTGCGCTGGAATCCACAGCATCGCTCCGAATCGCCGGGGGTCGTTAAAGCGAATTAATAGCTGGTTGCTGAGCACAATATCAATATGATCATGTTTGGAGCTAGGGGTCGATGCTGGCAACACGCACAACGTGCCGGACATACCGAGGTGGCTTAAAATGAAGCCATGCGGGCGCTCTTTTCGCGGAGGCTCTTTTTTAACGCATTCCCACAACAAATATTTACCTCGGCGCAAAATATCGTTGACTGTGCTTCCTTCCAATTGCGCCGCAAAATCATCCGGAATCGGCCAACGTAGGCGTTTGTCCCGCACGATCACGCTTGCGATACGCTGCCCGCGAACCTTTGGCAGTAGTCCTATTCGGGTGGTCTCGACTTCGGGTAATTCAGGCATTTAAGTTGAACGCTGAGGTGAATATGGAACGAATACCCTAAATTGGGGACAAACTTGGGTGTTTTGATGCCTTTTTGTTGCCTTCTCGATGCTTCGTTATTGCTGGTGTTGCCGCTGCAACTATGCGACTCCCTCATTAGTTGAATTGTGACACGCTTCAGTGGGCACAAGAACTCTCAAGTGGCATTGAATATGCTCAGGTGACGTACCTGCGCCTGAGGGATATGATGTCATTGCTGGATGGTTTAAATGGCTTGAAAAGCGCTTTCTTAAATTTATTTGATTAGCTTACGTTTTATTTTTGTGGATCGTCCTGATGAAATTGAAAAACCTCGCTTGGTGTGTTTCTGCTTGTTTTGTGTTTGATGCCGCTGGCGCGGTAACGGTTGCTCCGGCAAATGAAATTGCAGGGGCGGCGGCGAAAAAGATAAAAGCG
The DNA here is from genome assembly GCA_038206765.1 of Burkholderiales bacterium. Taxonomy (GTDB): domain Bacteria; phylum Pseudomonadota; class Gammaproteobacteria; order Burkholderiales; family Usitatibacteraceae; genus UKL13-2. The sequence continues at coordinate 33,937 of JBBRAM010000027.1, forward strand.
CCCGCCGTAAAAGGTGCGGCAAAATCAGTGCCGACAAAAAAAGCGGCTAAACCTACATCGGCGCAAGAAGCTGTATCCACTCTTGCGTATTCTCAGACGCCGGAGCAATTTCTCTACGAATATTTGCTTTCAGAGATCGCCAGCCAACGCGGCCAATCGCCGATTGCGCTGAGCGGTATGCTCGATCTCGCGCAACGCACGCGGGATGCACGTCTGGCGCGTCGCGCTGTTGAGGTGGCTTTTCAGGCAGGGCAGATGGATCAGGCGCGTGAGGCGACGATTCTCTGGCTTGATTTGGAGCCGACATCGATGGTCGCCAGACAAATTTTGGCGCGCATGGCAGGTGGAAATTTAGAAGCTAGCAAGGCGTCGTTTGCGAGCTGGCTGGGACTAGGATTGGGGCAACCCCAAACGCCCGTGGTTGTAACCAAATCAACTCCGGGTTTGCTGCTGCAAATCCCGCTTGTTCTAGCACGGCAAACTGAAAAAGATAGTGATAAAGCAAAATACATTGCCGCTGTGCGTGAGCTAACCAAGCCGTTCCCGCAATTGGCAGAAGCACACTTTGCCGTAGCGCAAACGGCGCTCATTAGCGGCAATCAAGCTGAGGCCGCAACCGCAATTGATGAGGCGATCCGCCTTAAACCAGACTGGTCGCAAGCGGCGATCTTGAAATCGCAAATTTTGCGCGAGTCTAAACTAGACGCCATACCAGACACTAAACCAGGCAGCGGTAGTGCAGAAAATTCGGCCACTCGTGCAGAGCAAAATGCGTTAAATTATTTGCAGAGTTTTTTGAAAATACACCCCGGCGCGACCGATGCGCGACTCATTTATGCCCGTTTATTGGTGGCGCAAAAAAGCTATTTGTCAGCGCGTGAAGAATTCAAGAAGATTGATCGCGACAATACGAAGAAAAAAATCAGCGATCCTGAAACCCCCTATGCCATTGCTTTGATTTCACAGCAAATGGAAGACTACACTGAAGCGGAGCTGCAATTCCAACGAACGCTTGACGCCAAGCCGCGCGACAACAATCCTGTGTACTTTAATCTGGGAATCGTGGCCGAGGCGAAGAAGGATAGCGATGCCGCTATTGCATGGTATCGGCGGGTAGGTGAGGGCGAATATTTTATCAACGCAAAATTAAAAACCGCGAGCCTGCTGGCAAAGCGCGACGGATTGGAAGCAGGGCGGAAATATTTGCGTGATGCTCGCGCTGTTGAAGAGGCTGAGGGTAATGGCGGTGCAATTAACAGTAACGGCGACAACAGAAGTGGTGCGGATATTTCCGCGCCGCAAGATCAGCCGATAAATCCACAAGCTGCAAGGCTGACACAGCGCATTCAGCTGGTTTTGGCCGAATCGCAATTGCTGCGTGACGCGTCCGCCTATCGTGAGGCGTTTCAATTGCTCGATGAGGCGGTGAAGAAGAATCCCGATTCGCTCGAGCTAATCTATGATCGCGGCATGATGGCTGAGAAGCTTAACAAGATTGATCTGCTCGAAGCTGATATGCGCCGGGTGATTTCACTCAAACCCGATTACGCGCAAGCCTATAACGCACTCGGCTATACGTTCGCAGAACGCAATGTGAGGCTTGATGAAGCGTATCAATTAATTCAAAAAGCGTTGTCGATCACGCCGAACGATCCGTTTATTGAAGACAGTTTGGGCTGGGTGCAATTCCGTATGGGACGGATCGATGATGCCTTGGCAACTCTGAGAAAAGTATATAAAGTGCGCCGGGATCCGGAAATTGCCGCACATTTGGGCGAGGTGCTCTTGGTAGCCGGGCAGCGCGACGAAGCGCAAAAATTGTTGCGCGAAGCTAGCCAGGAAAGTCCGGGACATGAAGCCTTAGCGGCTTTATCAAATTTGATCGCGAAGCAAGCAGCGCCAACGGCAAAATGAGTGGTGGGTTGACATTAATTGGCCTCACTAATGGCCGGAACAATGGCCGGAACAATGGCCGGAACAATGGCTCGAACAATGGCTCGAACACTAGTGCTGGCGCGGAGTTCAGAAGGTGTCCGCCTTTTAGTGATGCTGAGTTGTTGGGCGAATTCGTCTGCAAAATCTGGTACGGAATCGGGTGCGGAATCAGTTACGGAATCCTTGTTGCGGTGGCATTTGTTTTGTCAGCTTGCACGACGCCACCGCCGCCCATTTCTCTGGATGCTGCCGCGACACAAGAAGCGCCGTTTTTTGCACTGACCGGGCGACTCAGCATTCGGCAGCAAGATCGGCTTGATTCGGTCAAAATAGTGTGGACGAAAACCACAACGGAGGAGCGCCTGCAATTTTTCACGCCGTTTGGTTCTCAAGTGGCTGAGATCGTCAAAGAGATCAGCAACGGCAAAACGGTTCAAGTCACACTCAATAACGGCAGCCAAACCACTCGTGCGGCATCAATGGACGAACTCACCGTGGCAGCGCTGGGCGCAGCACTTGAGGTCGATCAGATCGCGCGTTGGGTGCAGGGCATAGGCCTTGTCGAGAACCAGCCCCAGGATATTCGGCTTGGGGACGCCAGCTTGTGGCAAGTCACGGCAGAACGCTTCCAGGCCGCGCAGCCGTATCGATATGCGACACGCATTTCGGCCGTTAAGGCCGGCGGCGATGTTTCGTTCAGGTTGGTGGTCGATGAGTGGGCGGCGAAATGAATTTAGAGAGGCCGGAGAGGTTGACCATCGAGGCCCCTGCCAAATTAAACCTGTTTTTGCATGTGATTGGTCGTCAAGTTGGCGGTAAACAAGACGGCTATCACCTGCTCCAATCGATCTTCACGCTGCTTTATTTCGGCGATACCATAACCTTGGAAACCCGCGCCGATACTAGGGTTGCGCGGATTTCAACGCTGGCCAGTGTGCCGCCCGAGAAAGATTTAGTCGTCCGCGCCGCAACATTATTGCAAAGCCACGCTTTTTACACCGTTGGTGGCAACGCTGGCAATAGCATGGGCTGCAATATCCACGTTGAAAAGCGCATCCCGATGGGCGGCGGGCTGGGCGGTGGCAGCTCAGATGCGGCAACGGTGTTGCTGGGCTTAAACCGGCTCTGGAACCTGAATTTGCCGAATGCCGAATTACAGCGTTTGGGTTTGAGCTTGGGCGCCGATGTGCCGTTCTTCATCAATGGCCAAAACGCGTTCTCAGAGGGCATTGGCGAGGTTTTGACCCCGATTGAGCTGCCAAATTGGTGGTATTTGGTGCTAACGCCTCCCGAAACAGTGCCGACGCCGGTCATATTTGCATCGCCGGAATTGACAAGAGACTCGATCAGCCTCAAAATAGCGGACTTTTCAGCGAATGGGTTAGTAGATTTGTTAAGGCAATGCCGAAACGATTTACAACCAGTTGTGTTGAAAGCATTTCCAGTCGTGGCGGCGTATTTTGAAGCGTTGCAATCGGTCAGCGCCAAATCTGTTTTTGGTGCGCGTCTAACGGGTTCTGGGGCTTGTGTGTTTGCGGCCTTTGAACTTGAACGTGATGCTCGTGATGCTTTTCAACACATTGTGCCGAAAGTCCAAGGATTTGTAGCGCAGGGGATGAACTGTCATCCTGGCGTTTAGTTGCTGGCTTGCCCAATTGGTGGTGGTCGGCAACACAAAGAGTTTGGGGAGTCGCCAAGTGGTAAGGCACCGGATTTTGATTCCGGCATTCGTAGGTTCGATCCCTACCTCCCCAGCCAGTTGTATGTATTTGAATTTTTATGTTCTGCCAATATTTTTAACAACATCGTTTGAAAATATTGGCAGACGTAGCCCTTTGTTCCAACCGTGAGGATGAGGCGCTAACATGGCAATTGATAATTTAAGTGTGTTCGCTGGTAACGCGAACCCAAAGCTGGCGCGTGAAGTCGCCAAGCTATTGGGTTCGCAACTGGGTCGTGCCAAGGTTTCAAAGTTTAGCGACGGCGAAGTAATGGTTGAAATTATGGAAAACGTACGCGGCAAAGACGCGTTTATTCTCCAGTCAACCTGTGCGCCGACGAACGATAATTTGATGGAAATTATGGTCATGGCGGATGCGCTCAAGCGCTCCAGCGCTGGCCGAATCACCGCAGCAATTCCGTATTTTGGTTATGCAAGGCAGGACCGCCGCCCACGCTCAGCAAGGGTGGCGATTTCGGCAAAAGTAGTGGCAAACATGTTGACCGGCGCGGGCGTTGACCGTGTGCTGACGATGGATTTGCATGCCGACCAGATTCAAGGTTTTTTTGATATTCCCGTTGATAACATTTACGCAACGCCGATTTTGCTGGGTGACTTGTGGAAGCGCGATTATCAGGGTTTGATGGTGGTTTCGCCCGATGTGGGCGGTGTGGTGCGGGCTAGGGCGATTGCCAAGCAGCTGGACGCGGATTTGGCGATTATTGATAAACGTCGTCCGCGCGCGAATGTTTCAATGGTGATGAATATTATTGGTGATGTTGAAGGCCGTGCATGTCTGATCATGGACGATATTGTCGACACCGCGGGCACCTTGACTGAGGCCGCAAGAGCACTGAAAGAGCGTGGCGCAAAGCAAGTACTGGCTTACTGTACACACCCCGTATTATCTGGCCCAGCCATTGAGCGGCTAGAAAATTCGGTGATTGATGAATTGGTGGTGACGGATACGATTCCGTTAAAACCTGAAGCGTTGGCGTGTAAGAAGATTCGCCAAATCGGTACCGCAGAATTGCTCGCCGAAACGATTCGCCGGATCGCGGAAGATGGCTCGGTTAGTTCGCTGTTTTCGGACTAATTTGGCAATAAAATTTGTTTTAGTTTTGGTAACAACGCGGGTCAAAGCACCGATCCGATTTAAGTGGGCAATTGGTCGCAAATTGCTCGTAACCGCCTGAAGTTGGCTGTGCAAAAAGTACGGCAGCAACAGGCAAATTTGGAGTCATTATGAAAATCGCTATCACAGCAACATCGCGTCAAGGACAGGGCACTGGTGCGAGCCGCCGCCTGCGTCACGCGAATAAAGTTCCGGGCATCATTTACGGTGGTGCAGCAAACACACCAGCCACGGCCATTGAGCTCGATCACAACGATATTTTCCACAAGCTGCGCAATGAGGCGTTCCACGCTTCGATCCTCGACATGACCTTGGATGGCAAAGCCCAACAAGTGTTGTTGCGCGATGTGCAAATGCACGCTTGGAAACAAATCGTCATGCACGTTGACTTCCAGCGCGTATCAGCCGACCAGAAAATTCACATGAAAGTGCCGTTGCACTTTATCAATGCGGATATTTGCCCGGGCGTTAAACTCTCCAGCGGCATCGTTTCGCATGTGTTGAACGAACTCAATATTTCTTGCCTGCCAAAAGACTTGCCAGAATTTATTGAAGTCGATTTGAAAGACTTGGCTGCTGGCCATTCCCTGCATATTTCCACCATGAAGTTGCCGGCAGGTGTTACCGCCGTTGCGCCTTCACGCGGTGGAGATCCTGTTGTCGCGACGATTATTATCCCGCGTGCAGCAGTTGCTGAAGAAGTGGCAACGCCCGCTGTGTCCGCCGCTGATGTACCAGCCGCGAACCAGAAGGCGAAGGAGGAGGAGAAGAAAGACGACAAGGGCGGAAAAGATAAAAAATAATTTCGCTTTGCTGTCGCGTTTTATATTGGGAATGCCCGTTGCCTTTTTGGGCGACGGGCATTTTTTCTTGGAGTCGATAAAAGTGAACCCCTGCTTTCATCGAGCTTAGTCAGGTAAAAATCGGTGGCGGGGCCACGCGATTTTTCCTTGTTTCACGTAAAACCGTAAAAGCGAAATTCTTAAAACCGCACTTTATCTTCTTCTGTCTCCCGCTTGGACTCTCCTATCAAACTCGTTGTCGGTCTCGGCAACCCCGGCCGTGAATACCTCGAAACCCGCCACAATGCTGGCTTTTGGTTTGTGGATTTGCTCGCGCGATCACTTGGTGCATCATTCAACAAAGAGTCAAAATTCCACGGCGAAGTCGCCAAAGCGGGTGGCGTGTTTATCGTTAAGCCAACCACGTTCATGAACCGCTCCGGCCAATCGGTCGGTGCGCTGGCGAAGTTTTATCAAATCCAGCCGGATGAAATTTTAGTCGCGCACGATGAAATGGATTTGCCACCCGGCGGCGTAAAAATGAAAATTGGCGGCGCGGCGGGCAGTAATGGTATTAAAGATATTGTTTCGCATCTGAGCACCAAAGACTTTTGGCGTTTGCGCATTGGCATCGGTCATCCACGTGAACTAGCAGGTAAGCTGGGCGGCAGTATGGATCGCCCCGAAGTCGTCGATTATGTTTTGCATCGCCCCGATGTTGCCGACCAACGCGCGATTGACGATGCGATGAGCCGCGCACTAGATTGCTGGCCGCTGATCGCCAAGGGCGATATGGAAACCGCTATGCTCAAATTACACACTAAAGCGCCAGTAGAGATTAAAGAAAAGCCAGCCAAACCAGCACCAACATAAATTTTTGTTGCGGTGATTTTTTAAAATCAGAAAAACACCGTAACCGTAACGCATCAATTTAGAAACTTAGGAATAACATCATGAAATGCGGCATCGTCGGCCTTCCCAATGTAGGCAAATCCACCCTCTTCAACGCGCTCACCAAAGCGGGCATTGCGGCGGAGAATTATCCGTTTTGCACTATCGAGCCCAACATCGGCATTGTTGAAGTGCCGGACACGCGTATGGCGCAGTTGTCAGCCATCGTCAACCCGCAAAAAATCCAGCCCGCCATCGTCGAGTTTGTTGATATCGCTGGCCTCGTGGCGGGTGCCTCCAAGGGCGAAGGCTTGGGCAACCAGTTCCTCGCCACCATTCGTGAAACCGATGCCATTTCGCACGTTGTACGCTGTTTTGATGACCCGAATGTGATCCACGTTGCAGGCAAAGTTGATCCGCTGTCCGATATCGCCGTCATCGACACCGAATTGGCCTTGGCCGATATGGGCACGGGCGAAAAAGCGCTGCACCGTTTCAACAAAGTGGCGCGTGCAGGCGACAAAGAAGCCATCAAAATGGTCGCGATTTTAGAGCCGCTCATGAAGCACCTGGACCAAGGCAATCCTGTCCGCAGCATGGGCTTGGATAAAGACCAATTAGCACTCATTAAGCCGCTCTGTTTCATCACCGCCAAGCCGGTTTTATATGTGGCGAATGTGATCGAAGGCGGGTTTGAGAATAATCCGCTGCTCGATTTAGTGTTGGCCCACGCCAAAAAAGAAGGCGCACCCGTCACCGCCATTTGCGCCAAAATCGAGGCTGAAATTGCGGATTTAGATGATGCCGATAAAGATGTTTTCTTGGCCGACATCGGCATGAAAGAACCCGGCCTAAACCGCTTAATCCGCTCTGCCTATACGCTGCTCGGCTTAGAAACCTATTTCACCGCCGGCGTCAAAGAAGTCCGCGCCTGGACCGTCCACAAAGGCTCCACCGCCCCGCAAGCTGCCGGCGTGATTCACACCGATTTTGAACGCGGCTTCATTCGCGCTGAGGTGATTGCGTTTAACGATTACGTCACGCTGGGTGGTGAGGCAAAATCAAAGGAAGCGGGGAAGATGCGGCTCGAAGGTAAGGAATACATCGTTAAAGACGGCGATGTGATGCATTTTAGGTTTAATGTTTAGCGCCCGAAGCGGCGCGATAGAAACGCCATATTTTGCGTTCGCGTCAGCGTTCACAATAATAAGATCGCCATTTGGCAAGCGTTTCGAAGCATAAATACTCAAAACGCCGCGCCAGTGCTAGGGTAGCAAGATTTACGATGCCACACACCTGACGTGTCAAGCCCTTGGAAGACGTTCCCCAGGGTCGTCCACTGGTTCCTTCACGCTGTTAAAATTACGGCACAACTTTCTAACTAACTAGCGGCAAAGCAAATGGCTGGTGATCTTTCCATCTTAAGAATTGAAATTCTATTGGTTGTCGCAGCGATTGTAGCGATGCTGGCGCGCCGGTTCAATTTTCCTTACACCGTCGGGCTAGTGGTCTCGGGTGTGATCTTGGCTGTGCTCCCCGTGTCCATCGACGTTTCGCTCACGAAGGAGTTGATATTTTCTGCACTGTTGCCACCATTGATTTTTGAGGCGGCGCTATTCTTGCCGTGGCCAGAATTGCGAAAGGAGTTGCCAGTCGTCGTCGTGATGGCGACGCTGGGGTTAGTGTTGGCTGCACTAGTGACCGCATTGGGAATGTATTGGCTGGTGGGATGGCCTCCGATTGCGGCTGGCATCTTTGGCGTGTTAATTGCCGCCACCGATCCAGTCTCGGTTATCGCGACATTTAAGGACGTTGGCGTGACTGGGCGTCTGCGAATGTTAGTCGAAGCGGAAAGCCTCTTTAACGACGGAACTGCCGCCGTTCTATTTGGATTGCTAATCGCCATTGCAGAGGGTAGTTCACCGACAGCCGCTGGTGTCGCGGTGGATATGCTATTGATTGTGGGCGGTGGCATTGTGTGCGGTGGTGCTGTTGCACTTGCCGTGCTCTATCTCGCTGGCAAGACGACGGATCACTTGGTTGAGATCACATTCACTACCGTTGCAGCGTACGGTTCATTCATGCTCGCCGAGCACTTCCACTGGTCGGGCGTGCTGGCGACACTTACGGCCGGCTTAGTCGTCGGGAATCGCGGGCATCTTGGTGCAATCTCAGAGAGGGGCCAAGAGGCCGTAATCGCGTTTTGGGAATATGTCGCCTTTGTCGCTAATTCGCTGATATTTCTTCTGATCGGCATACATGAAATGAAACTTGGTTTCTCAGGAGTCTGGGGACCGGCAGTTATTGCTATCGTGCTGGTAACAATAGGCAGGGCAGTGGCTATTTATCCGACGGCTATCTTGTTCAGCAATAGCAATCTGCGAATCACTATGGGCTATCAACATGTGTTGGTCTGGGGCGGCCTGCGCGGCGCGCTTGCGCTCGCCCTCGCATTGGGGTTGCCGTCAACTCTGCCGTATCGTGCCGAAATCGTTGCCGTCGCGTTTGCCGTTGTTGCATTCTCAGTTGTAGTACAAGGCTTGACGATGCCGCTCCTGCTAAGGGCGTTGGACTTGCTTCCGCGCCCGAACGGCGTCAATAAATAGTAGAAAGGAGAATGCGCTTGGCGATGCCTGACAAAACCACCTTTGACAACTTCCGTAAGATTGGTCTTTCACGGCTCAGCCTGACCGAGGATAAAGCGGACGACCAGGCCATAGATGAGGAACTGCGCGCGGGCGTCGAAATGCGCGGTGCCAACCTTTGGGTCTTGATGTTCGCGATTTTCATCGCTTCAATCGGGCTCAATGTCAATTCCACAGCAGTCATTATCGGCGCGATGTTGATATCGCCATTGATGGGCCCGATCCTGGGCGTCGGGTACGGCGTCGGCATTTTTGATTTCGTGCTTATCCGGCAGTCCCTCAAGAATCTGGGGATTGCGGCATTTATCGCCTTGCTTACCTCGACAGCATATTTCATGCTCAGCCCTCTCACCACAGCTGACACGGAACTTCTTGCGCGCACAACGCCGACGATTTGGGACGTACTGATTGCATTGTTTGGCGGGTTCGCGGGGATTATCGGTGCGACGCGAAAAGGAAAATCAAACGTGGTTCCCGGTGTTGCGATTGCAACCGCATTGATGCCGCCACTATGTACGGCTGGATTCGGGATCGCGCGTGGCGATTGGATATTTTTCGGCGGTGCGTTCTTCTTGTTCACGATTAACTGCGTTTTTATTGCCCTGTCATCATCAATCATCACGCGCTCTCTGCACATTCAGCAGAAGAAATTTGTAGATGATGCGGTAGCCCGCCGGGTCCATTTTTATATTAGTGTCGTCGTGATCGCGACGGTATTGCCCAGTGTTTATCTGGCGTACCAATTAGTGCAAAACGAGGTGTTTAAGGCAAGGTCCAAGGAATTCGTTAGCCAGGAACTACAAATTGCTCAAACGCATATTGCCGAGACAGCTATTTTTGCGGACACGCGGCAGATTGAAGTTACGTTGATTGGCGAATATGTCGCGAAGGCTAAATTGGCGGAGATTTCTGCCCGCTTACCGCTCCGAGGCCTTGATGGCGCGAAACTGGTCGTGCACCAAGTCGGCGACAACCGCGTCGATATGACGTCGCTTAAAGCGGGACTTCTCAAGGACCTATACACCCAGAGTCAGCTCGATCTCGAAAAGAAGGACAAAATCATTGAGCAATTGCAGGCCTCGACCGCGCTCCTCGCCAAGAACAAGGATCGTTTCAGGGCGATTCCGCCAGAACTACATGCACTTTACCCGACGATCGAAAATATCGTTCTATCCGAAGCCCTCGACTGGAGCGAGGGAACTGGTGCCGACGGTCACTATTCGGTCGTAGTCAACGCGAGCACCAGCAGACCGCTGGCTAGCGTCGACACAGCAAAAATAGTGGATTGGTTGCGCATAAGAACGCAGACGCCGAGTGTAAAGGTGTTTATTCAGCAGGAGACTCGCGCGTCGCAAAAGCGGCGGTAGCGAGATCGTCTTTTGCTAGAGCGAATTCGGATGCAGCACCAAATGGGGAGTATCGGTAAGGTCCCTCGCCGAACGGATTCCTCTCGTAAATACGGTACTGCTCCCAGATTTTTGGAGCGTCGGCCGACGCGGAATATCCACTCTCTCTGCCAGCGATTATTCCGACCGTAGTCGTCGAACGGTAACGCGAATTTCGGTAGCGAGTTGTGGCGCGCGTCCGAGTGGCCGGGCTGTGGATAGCGTTTGAGCTTCCGAGGCATCGAGATGGGACTGATCCCCGGCGGGGTTCCCTAGACTCGTCGCAGTGACGGTATTTCGGACAGTCATCACATTAAATTTCTAGTTCAAAAACGTTTTCATCAATAGAACGCCGGTATCGACCGGGCATTCTAGGCAAAAAGGCCTTGAGAAGAGCGACCATTCTAGTGTTTAGGTAATTTTCAAATCGAGGACACAAAAAAGGGCATCCAAAGATGCCCTTTTTTATCGCCAAGTGCTGCGTCAAACTTAACAAAACCTATCGCGTAGCCTGATACCCCACCAGCGATGTTTTCATCTTCTGCATCGCCTTCACTTCAATCTGCCGGATGCGCTCGGCGGATACGCCGAATTCATCGGCTAGATCGTGCAGGGTTTTGCCGTCTACGCCTTCTTCGTTGAGCCAGCGGGTTTCGACGATACGGCGGCTGCGTTCGTCCAGGCTATCCAGTGCAGCTTTGAGGCCGTCGGTGGCGGCAACATCGGTTTGCATGCCTGCTAAACGGTCAATCGGGTCTATGCTTGCGTCTTGCAAATAAGCAATCGGGCTGACCCAGTTTTCGTCGTCGTCGTTCATCGGCTCTAACGAAACTTCTTGTCCGGAAAGCCGTTGTTCCATCTCGCTGACATCGGTTTCTTTGACGTTAAGCTGCCGCGCGACTTCTTTGACTTCGGCGGGAGAGAGTGCGCCGAAGTTTGGCTTCATGCTGCGCAAATTAAAAAACAATTTACGCTGCGCTTTGGTGGTCGCCACTTTGACGATGCGCCAGTTTTTGAGAATGAATTCATGCATTTCGGCTTTGATCCAATGCACCGCAAACGACACCAAGCGCACGCCACGATCCGGGTCAAAACGCTTGACGGCTTTCATCAGGCCGATATTACCTTCTTGGATCAAATCCGCCTGCGGCAAGCCGTAGCCGGCGTAATTGCGAGCGAGAGATACCACTAGGCGCAGATGCGACATCACCATTTCAGACGCGGCAGTTAAATCGCCGCGCTCTTTAAGGGCCACGCCCAGATCATGCTCGCGCGTAGGCGTGAGCAACGGGATGCGGTTTACAGCCGAAATATAGTTTTCAAGGCTGCCAACAGACAAAACAGGCAAAGTCGCTGGCAAACTCATTGTTGCGGTGGTCATTGAAGCGTCCTCCATAAATACCGTCCAATAGTGCAATTCAAATGTGGTGCATAACTGGGATTTCAATAGGGCAATATGAGTATTTTAGCACTCTGCACATGAGAGTGCTAATTTTCCAAAAAGTTCTTGGGGCGCATGATGATGATCCGTGCCATTAAAGTCTGAGACAACTGCTCTATAAAAATCAAAGACTTGGCAAAGCCCCGAAAAAATTAAAGTCTGAGACAATAATTGTTGTGACTAGAACGAAAATCTAGGCGCTATTGGAATCATAAAAAGCGC
>JBBRAM010000028.1:0-40892 GCA_038206765.1 Burkholderiales bacterium
AACCACTTCAGCTTTGAAATCAAGCGTAAAAGTGCGCCGCTTTAATTGCTCTTTTTTGATGCCTTCTAAAACGTTATGCTTTTTGTCTTGTTTCATTTTATTGCTTTCGTTAAGGACTCAACGAAAAGCTTACAGGATCAGACGAAAAAAAGTATTCGTATTTTGCCCGGAATATTGACGCGTTGAACCGTGAATTCTATAACTACTTAAAGTTTGGCGGATACCCCGAAGCGGTAATGTCACCAACGGTGCAGGAGGATCCGGGTCGATATATCAAGAGCGATATCATCGATAAGGTATTACTGCGTGATCTCCCAAGTCTCTATGGAATAACTGATATTCAAGAATTGAACCGACTATTTACAACTCTCGCATACAACACTGGAAACGAAATATCTTTGGAGGGAATTGCGCAAACTGCCGGGGTCGCAAAAAACACAATTAAAAAATATTTGGAATACTTAGAAGCAGCATTTTTGATTCGACGCGTGAATAGAATTGATAAGAACTCTCGGCGCTTTCAACGGGCAACTACTTTCAAGGTCTATCTAACAAACCCATCAATGCGTTCAGTTCTGTTTGGAGAGATTGATGAGAATGGACCGGCAATCGGTCATTTAGTAGAAACAGCCATCTTCAGCCAATGGCAGCACAGTCGCTCGACCAGTCTTCATTACGCCAGATGGGGATCAGGTGAAGTCGATATAGTCAGCTTGGAAACTCGTACACAAAAGCCCAATTGGATTGTCGAGGTTAAATGGTCTGACCGCGCTTTCGAACAACCTTCCGAACTCGATAACTGTGTCGAATTTGCCAAAGCGAATGACATTTCAGGGCATCGAGTTTTAATCACCACTAAAACAATTACCGCAGAAAAAGAATATCGAGGAATTACGTTTGAATTTGTACCGAGCAGTCTTTACGCCTATAAGCTTGGCGCTAATATTCTTCGTAATCAGATGAAATTTGCTTTGGCCGCACCACAGCAAAGACTGACGGGTATTGATTGAAAATGGCGGTCTAATGCGCCTCATCCCAATTCCGCCCCACCCCCGGCTCCGCCACCAGTGGCACATCTAACTTCGCCACATTCGTCATCAGCCCCGGCACGTTCGCTTTCACCAATTCCAATTCACGCTCCGGCACCTCCAGCACCAGCTCATCGTGCACCTGCATAACCATGCGGGTGGCTAACTTTTCTTGTTCAATCCAACCCTGCACAGCAATCATGGCGAGCTTAATTAAATCCGCCGCGGTGCCTTGCATCGGCGCATTGATCGCGGCGCGTTCCGCACCTTGGCGGCGGCCTTGGTTGCTGGATCGGATGTCGGGGAGCCACAGTCTTCTGCCGAATACGGTTTCCACATAACCTTGTTCGCTGGCCTCGGCGCGAGTGCGTTCCATGTATTGCTTCACGCCAGGGTAGCGAGCGAAATATTTCTCGATATAGCTGGCCGCGGCACCGCGTTCGATGCTCAGGTTTGCGGCCAAACCGAATGCGCTCATGCCGTAAATGAGACCGAAGTTAATGACCTTGGCGTAGCGGCGTTGTTCGCTGCTGACATCATCTGCATTCACGCTAAAAATCTCAGCGGCGGTGGCACGGTGTACGTCCATACCCTCTGCAAAGGCCTTGAGTAGGCCGGGGTCTGATGACAAATGCGCCATGATGCGTAATTCAATTTGCGAATAATCAGCCGACAAAATCACGCTGCCGGGTGCGGCGATAAAGGCCTCACGGATGCGCCTGCCCTCGGCCGTTCGGACGGGGATGTTTTGTAAATTGGGATCGTTGCTTGAAAGGCGGCCAGTGACGGCAACGGCCTGCCCATAGTTGGTATGCACTCGTCCCGTTTTGGCATTGACCATACGTGGCAGTTTGTCGGTATACGTGCTTTTGAGTTTGGCCATGCTGCGGTACTCAAGAATGATCTTGGGTAGCGGATGATCTTCGGCCAATTTCGCGAGCGTTTCTTCATCTGTTGAGGGCGCGCCACCAGGCGTCTTTTTCAATGGCTTGATGCCTTTTTTCTCGAACAAAATTTCAGCCAATTGTTTGGGCGAGCCTAAGTTAAACGGCTGGCCTGCCTCTAGGTGGGCTTTTGCTTCAAGCTCCATCATTTTTAGCCCAAGTTCGCCGCTTTGCTTCTCTAGCAAAGCACTATCAATTAACACACCGTTGCGCTCGATGGTGAGCAGCACCTGCGTGGTAGGCATTTCGATTTTCTCGTAGACGAAATTTAGTTTTTCGTCAGTTGCGATTTGCCCGTATAAAGCGCCGTGCAATTGCAGCGTGACATCGGAATCCTCGCTTGAATATTCGGTCGCGGTTTCAACTGAAACTTGATCAAAGCAAATTTGCGCTGCTCCCTTGCCAGCGACATCTTCAAACGAAATTGTTTTCGCATTCAAGTGGCGCGTGGCAAGCGATTCCATATCGTGGCGCTGGTGCGATTCGAGCACATAGCTTTCGAGCAGCGTGTCATGCGTGTAACCCTTCACCTGGATGCCGTGGTTGGCAAACACATGTAAGTCATATTTGATGTTTTGGCCGAGCTTGTGTTTTGACGGATCCTCGAGCCACGGGCGCAATTTGCGAATGACTAAATCAAAATTCAATTGATCGGGAGCGCCGGGGTAAATATGCCGTAACGGCAGATACGCAGCCTCGCCCGCGATGCAGGCAAACGAGAGACCAACGATTTGGGCTGTCATCGGATCAAGGCTGGTCGTTTCGGTATCTAGGGCAGCAAGTGGTGCGACGTTTAGTTTTACGATCCACGCATCTAACTGTGCCTCGGTGGAAATGCATTCATAATTTTTAGTGTCAATGAATGGGGTTTGGATAGTGGCCGCCTCGCCCGATGACCAGCGTGATGCGGAAGCATCTTTATCGGCTTGTCTAAATACAGTGGCAGCGTCGTTTGCGGCAGGGGGCTTCGGTTCGCTTCCCGCACCCAAGCCCGGCGATCGCATACTCTTAAAACCAAACTGGTCATAAAGCGCGTTCAATTTATCAGTGTCGGCTGGCTTGTGAAGCAGTGAATCAAATTCAAATTCTGGCGGCAGCGTCACATCGCATTTCACCGTGACTAGCGTGCGGCCTGTCGGCAGCCAATCTAGAGCTTTGCGTAAATTTTCGCCGACGGCGCCTTTAATATTCGCAGCATTTGCCATCACACCATCAAGCGAGCCATATTCAGCGATCCATTTGGCTGCTGTTTTCGGGCCCACTTTTTCAACGCCGGGTACGTTATCGACAGTGTCGCCCATCAGCGCTAAATAATCAATAATGCGATCGGGCGGCACGCCAAATTTTTCTTTCACGCCAGCGATATCGAGGCGCTCGTTCGACATCGTGTTCACCAGCGTGACTTGGTCATTGACCAACTGCGCCAGATCTTTATCGCCGGTCGACACCATCGTTTTCACGCCGCGCGCGCTGGCGTGTGCGGCGAGTGTGCCGATGACATCATCGGCTTCCATGCCACTCACAACGACACATGGCCAGCCGAGGGCTTCGATGGTTTCGCGCATCGGTGCAAGCTGCGCGGCCAGGTCCTCGGGCATCGAGGTTCTGGTGGCTTTGTAGTCGGCATAAATATCATCCCGAAAGGTTTTGCCTTTGGGGTCAAACACGCACGCGCTATAATCGTGCGGATGGTCTTTGCGCAATGTGTTCAACATATTGACTACACCGCGAATTGCGCCCGTTGGCGCGCCAGACGGGCTGCGCAAATCGGGCATCGCATGGAAGGCGCGATAAAAATAGCTCGAAATATCGACGAGTAGTAGATGTTTGATATCGTCTTTTAATTCATGACTCATACGGTTAATCGCTCGAGTGGTAGAGTTAGCGGGAATGACTTAGTGATTGGAGAAATAATGGTGGATGCGGCACAGGCTAAAAATAGATCAGCGTTAAAGATCCCGCTACGGGCTGACCCGGCGTTGACGCTGCAATCGCTCACGGCGGCGCGGGAATCGTGGTGGATGTTTAACATTATCGCCGAAATGGTTTCGGCCACTGATAAGTTAGAAAACATTTCGCCAGCCGTCGCCATCTTTGGCAGCGCCCGCTTAAAGGAAAGCAACCCTTACTATGCGTTGACTGAGGAGATTGCCCGCAAATTGTCTGATTCAGGCTTTGGCGTCCTTTCGGGCGGCGGTCCCGGCATTATGGAAGCGGCAAATAAAGGTGCACTGGAAGGCAAAAGCCCCAGCATCGGCTTGAATATTGTGTTGCCTTTCGAGCAAGGTGGGAACGGCTATCAGGATGTTTCGATGTCGTTCCAGCACTTCTTTGCGCGTAAGACGATGTTCGTGAAACATGCTGTAGCTTATGTGGTGATGCCCGGCGGATTTGGCACACTTGATGAACTGTTTGAAGCGATGACACTCATACAAACAGGCAAGATTCGCCGTTTCCCGGTGGTGCTGGTGGGAAGCTCCTTTTGGGCAGGCCTGCTAGATTGGATTAAAGATACGATGCTTGCCGAAGGCGTGATCAGCGCGAAAGATTTGGATTTATTCAAAGTGACCGATGATGCGCAACAAGCGGTCGATATTATTTTTGAGCATTATGCGACGCGCAGCATTATGCCCAATGCGCACGAAAAAGCGCTGGAGATGTCGCTATAGTTTTTCAGGTCTTTCCGATTTTTTTGGCTACTCCGATCGCTCCGTTTGGTCCAGTAGTCTCCGCAGGTTGATGTTGTTTTAGTAAAGAAAGCGAACATGAAAAAGAACCCTTTAATTTCCGCCACCATGGCGCTGGTTGTTTCGTCGGCATTTGCCACAGTCGCACTGGCGCAGTCAACCGAACGTGCCAAACCCAAAGATGTAGTGCCTGTTGAAGACGCGCCGGTTGCTTCAAAGGAATTGATCCCACCGAAGGAAAAAGCAAAACTTGAATCGAAAGTGACGACGGTTAAAAAAGGGGCGGACACAGTCGATGAATACCGGCTGAATGGCAAACTATTTAAAATGCGCATCACACCAGCAAAAGGTCCAGCGTATTATTTGATTGATCCAAAAGGCGATGGCAATTTTATTCGCGCAGACGGGCCAGAACAAAAAATCGCGACGCCGACTTGGGTATTGCTGGAATGGTAGTGTGCACCGGTATTGCGAATGATTTGATTGGGTTGGGTTTATTTAGGATTAATTTAGTCTGGTAAATTTTTATCAGGCAATATTGCCGAACACTTTCTGCGCGGCTTTTCCCTATTTTTGGCGGGGAAAGCCGCACCGTATAACCACCGAGCCAACACTTCGTTTTTTATTTCCCCTTCCATACCCTCCGTTAGCGTAGCCCCATGAGCGTATTCACCCCTATCACAATTGACGAAGCCCGCACATTCGTCGCGCCTTACAACATCGGCGAAATTATTGATTTTCAAAACATTGCGGCCGGGGTGGAGAATTCAAATTTTTTTGTGACCACTACTGTTGGCCGCTATGTGTTGACAATCTTCGAAAAAATTCCGCGTGCTGACCTCGATTTCTATATGGGGTTAATGCTGCATTTAAGCCGCGCTGGAATACCGTGCGCCGCGCCGCTTGCCGATAAAAATGGCTTGGTCCTGCAATCCTTGAAAGACAAGCCGGCGGCGCTGGTATCGCGATTAAGCGGTGGCGACATTACCCATCCAACGCCGGTAGATTGTTTTGCGGTTGGCGTTGCGTTGGCAAAAATGCATATTGCCACCGCGAGCTTCGCTTTGAAGATGCCCAACTGGCGCGGAGCTTCATGGTGGCACACCTATTCGGCGGCATTAAAAAAACATTTATCCGCACGCGAAAATGCATCCCTCGACGCAGAATTAACGCATCAAGAAAATTTCGATGCCCTCGATTTGCCGCGCGGCGTCATTCACGGTGATTTATTTCGCGATAACATTTTGTGGGACGATCATTTGGATCGTCACATGCCGCAAATGATTGATTTTTATTTCGCAGCAGAAGAAAAGTTATTGCTCGATGTGGCCATTGCTGTAAACGATTGGTGCCTCGATATTGGCGCGTATCCAGCTGCCAAACTAGATGCAGGCAACACACGGGCGCTGCTCTCAGGCTATGCCAGCGTGCGCACCTTCACGCTAACTGAGCGCACCTCCTGGCCGCAAATGCTACGCGCAGCGGCCATGCGATCATGGTTGGGGCGGCTGGGCTACCATCACTTCCCGCGCGATTCAGAGCTGACGCACCCAAAAGATCATCCTTTTTCAGAACGCCTGTTGGCTTATCACGCAACGCATGAAGCGGAAAATTTTGCGTTGCTGCCTTAATGTTTTTCCTCATTTTTGATTCAGTTTTGAATCATGTCTACCCTGAATTTCGGTTAGCTTTTCGTTCAGCCTTTTATTTGCCCTTATGTTCAGCTTTATGCATCCCCGGCGAACGCAGAACCGCCAAACATTTAACTGCTTAAATCCAAACAAATCAAACCGCCAATATGCAAGTCATTGATACCCCTGCACTAGATAGCCTGAGATGGATAAAAGCCGCGTTTACATTGTTCCGCCGTCAACCGTTTGCATGGCTGGGCTTGCTTGCGGCGTGGCTCTTTGCATCATTTTTTCTGGTACTGATCCCCTACATCGGATTGAGCATCATGCATCTTTTGCAGCCAGCATTTTTTGCGGGGCTGATGCTCGCGTGCCGCGATCAGGCGGCGGGCAAGCCGGTAGCAGTTGCGCATCTCATTGCTGCATTTCGACTTGATCAAACGACGGTACGGGCATTGCTCGTGATTGGCGCAATCGGGCTATTGATTGGGACCCTGAGTAACTTCGCGCTGGTTGGCTTAGGGCTGCCCAACAATCTACCCCGCGATGCGAACGGCTTGCCGGATATGCAAGCACTGCGTAGCATTTTCGACGGTAAAGAATGGTTAATGTTTCTCGGCGTTATTCTCTCCCTGCTGCAGCTGGGCATTTTTTGGTTCGCTGCACCGTTACTGGCGTTCAAGCCGATGCCCGCTTCGCATGCGTTGCGTTGGAGTTTCTTCGCTTTCCTCAGTAATCTGATGCCGATGATCGTGTTCGCGATGATAATGCTGGGCACATTTTTCATCGCGGCGATCCCGTTGCTGGGTTTGATTCTTTGGACACCGTTATTTGTGATCAGCAATTACACGAGTTATCAGCGGATTTTCGAAGAATAATTTTTATTCTGCCGTGTTTTTATCGTTGTACTTCGTTTGATCAAATTGGGGCCTAAAAGCGCCGGCTTTACCAATTCATAAAGCCGCGATCAGTTCTTCATACAACGTTCACGAAGATGAGGTAGATTGTTGAGATGTCTGAACACTACCTTTCGCGCCTGTTTTTACCGCAATCCGTTGCGCTGATCGGAGCGACCGAGCGCGAAGGCGCGCTGGGTCGATTTGTGTGGCAAAACATGCAGGCAGCTAAGTTCCGCGGCCCCATTTATGCCGTCAACCCCAAGCACGACACCGTGTTTGGCGAGGTCTGCTACGCGAGGCTCAACGCTTTGCCCGCTCCCCCCGATTTGCTTGTGATCGCCACACCGGCGCTGACAGTGGCAAATATTTTGCGCGACGCTGGCGAAGCCGGCATCCATGATGCCTTGATTCTATCGGCAGGATTTGCCGAGATCGGCGCAGAAGGCAAGGTGCTCGCCGAGGCCGTTGAGGAAATCGCCAAACGCTATCGCATTCGCTTGCTTGGCCCCAATTGCGTGGGCATGATGCGTCCCGCCATTGGCCTCAATGCCACATTTGCCAACGCAGCCGGTAAGCCCGGCTCGCTCGCGCTGGTGTCGCAATCGGGTGCGGTTTGTACGGCGATTCTGGATTGGGCGGCAACGACTGAGATTGGATTTTCCAGCGTGATCTCGTTAGGCGGGGCGCTGGACGTGGACTTTGGCGAAGTGCTGGATTTTTTGGTGCACGACCCTGAGACTAAAAGTATTTTGCTCTACATCGAAGGCATTCACGATGCTCGCGGATTTTTATCGGCCTTGCGAGCCGCTGCCCGGGTGAAACCGGTGGTGGTTCTCAAAGCGGGACGCCATGCCGCGAGCAGCAAAGCGGCCAGCAGCCACACCGGCGCGCTCACGGGTAACGATGCGGTGTTTGATGCCGCCCTCGCCCGTAGTGGGGCTTTGCGGGTGATGACATCGCTTCAGTTATTCGCGGCCGCGCGCCTGCTGGCGGAACCATCCGTGGCGAAAAGTTTACGCGGCTCACGCTTAGCGATCATTACCAACGGTGGCGGACCCGGCGTGGTTGCGGCCGATTGTGCGGCGGACAACGGGCTCACGCTCGCGACATTATCGGCAGCCACACTAAAAGCGTTGGACGCAAGTCTGCCTGCACATTGGTCGCACGGCAATCCGGTTGATTTGATTGGCGATGCCACACCCAAGCGCTTTGGCGATGCGATCCAGGCCGTGGCAGCCGATGCGGGTGTCGATGCGCTGCTGGTGCTGTTTTGCCCACAAACCGTCACCACCGCTGAGGCATGTGCCGATGCGGTAATCGAGGCCGCGCAACAGGCGATGGTCCTGCACGGCAAGCCGGTGTTCACGGCGATGCTTGGCGGCGCATCGGTGGTGGCGGGACGTGCGCGCTTGGATGCGGCCCATATTCCGAATTTTTTAACACCTGAAAACGCGGTTGAAGCGTTTTCCTATCTTGTCCGCTTCCGGGCGCATCAGGCCTTTTTATTGCAATCGCCTGGCGCTACAAATTTGTCCACAGATTCGCTAACACCAACGTTCAGCTTGGCCGAATGTGCGGCAGCGGTTGCAACGGCCAACGCGATTCGTGCGACCGTCATCTCCGAACTACGCACCTTGCTTAGCGAAACAGAAGCCAAACAATTGTTAGCCGCCTTCGGTTTGCCAGTCGCAACGGGCGAGATCGCCACCACGCGTGAAGCGGCTGAGGCGATTGCCAAGCGAATTGGCTTTCCGGTTGTGATGAAAATTCATGCGCCATCGCTTGGCCAGTTGGTAAGCCACAAAAGTGATATTGGCGGCGTTCGACTGAACCTCGCCACGACGCGGCAAGTCGGCCATGCGTTTGATGAAATGATGGAAGCGGTAACAGCCCATCTTGCTCAGTATCCTCCGAAGAAAGCATCGACAAAACGCCGAAATTCAGCTCGAAGCTCGGCGCCAGATGCGGCGCTTCGGGGTGTCATTGATGTCGGCTTTGATGGTGGCGTTGATGGTCGCGTTCGGGCCGGTATCGAGGGCGTAAACATCCAGCCAATGTTAAAATTTCCGTTTTCTCGTGAGGTGCTGGTAGGTGTTTCGCGCGATGCGGTGTTCGGCCCTGTCATTGCGTTTGGGGCAGGCGGCGTCGCGGTAGAAGCGGTGCGTGACACCGCACTTGCGTTGCCACCACTCAATGCCGTACTGGCTACCGAACTCGTCTCGCGCACACGAGTGAGCCGCCTGCTTGCCGCGTACCGCAATGTGCCCGGTATTGACCAAGCCGCATTGCTCGATGTGCTGGTGCGCGTCTCCACCATCGCGTGCCAGTTGCCATGGATTACCGAGATGGATTTGAACCCGGTTCTGGTGCATCCCGAAGGTGCGGCGGTGGTCGATGCACGGATTGTGCTGGACCCGGCAGTGTTGCCAATCGATGCTGCCCATCAGTCACGCTACGAGCACATGGCGATTTTTCCGTACCCGATTGAATTAGAGCGTGAGCTCACCTTGAAAAACAAATCAATCCTTAGGCTCCGCGCCATTCGTCCAGACGATGCCGAGCGTGAACGCGAGTTCGTGGCGGCGATGTCGGACACCTCGCGTTACTACCGTTTTTTGCACCCGATTTCAGAGCTGTCAGACGACATGCTAGCGCGTTTCACGCAGCTCGATTACGATCGAGAAATGGCGCTTATTGCGCTCACCGTGGATGCTGAGACTGATGCTAAAAACCCGCACGAAAAAATTGCCGGGGTGGCGAGATACCATCCGAATCCGGATCGTGAAACGGTTGAATTTGCAATCGCCATTGCCGACGCATGGCAAGGTAAAGGGCTAGGCGAGGAATTGATGAAAGCACTCGTGAGCTGCGCCCGCGATGCCGGCTATCGGCAAATCGAGGGCAGCGTGCTGCCCGGCAATAGGGGCATGTTGAAACTTGCGGCGGTGATTGGCTTTACGGTCGAGCCTGCCGGGGATGCGGTCAATACGATCAAGATTACGTTGGCACTTTGAAGCGCTTCAAGCCCTTCAAGCCCTCAAAGCCCGCAAAGTCTACAAAGACTACAAACACTACAAACACTACAAACACTACAAACACTCCAAAGTTTGAACTGACAAACTCGTTGTCTGGCGGGCGTTCCCAGACATTTCTGCTTTAAAACGCCCGCCAAATGGCAACTTTACCGGTTTTTAACCAACGAGTAGGCTAGCGCAGCACGGTGTAGTTCAACGGCACCCAGAGGTAGCCAGTGCCACTCGCATTCGCGCGAAGGCGGCCTAAACCGGGAAACGATAAATGGGTGGCACCGACCATGTAGCCGTGTTTGGCCGCATCGGCATAGGCTTTTGCCCGCTCAGTAGCCGCCGCTTTGCTATTGCTATCGAACGCAATAGTGACGCTAGGTTTATCAAACTGGACGGCGGCAGCATGCACCAAATCGCCCCAAAGCGCTAATTTTTCGCCCTTGCTCTCGACCACATAAGTGGTGTGCCCTGCTGTATGACCGTAGCTCGACATCGCTTTAACGCCGGGAACTAGATCGGTGTTTCCTTGAAACGGTGAAAACTTTCCCGCTTTCACATAAGGATTAATTGATGCCATCGCGCCCTGGAAACCGCCTTTGTCGTCCGCGCTGGCTTTGTCCATATTCGCTTGGCTTAACCAATAATCTGCATCGCGTTTGTCGGCGCGCACGATGGCATTGGGGAACGCCAATTTGTCACCGGCCATGAGACCGCCGACGTGATCACCATGCATATGGGTGATGTAAATTTCGTCAATTTGCTCGGGCTGATAACCGGCGGCTTTTAAATTGGCGATCAGATTGCCCAAGGTTGGGCCAAACAATCCCGCTGCACCGGCGTCGATCATCACGAGCTTGGTGCCAGTGTTGATGAGATAGGTGTTAACAGAGGTCTCGATGGGGCTCTTCAAATAATATTTGGCAAACGCCTTATTGGTTGCATCAACGCTAGAATTTTTGAGCAGCTTGTCCATTGGCAAATTAACGGTTCCGTCGGACAATGCGGTCACTTCAAAATCACCCAACATCATTCGGAAATAAGCTGGCGCCGATTTTTTGACCATCGGCGCGGCGGCGCTGGCTGGCAGGGGCGCTAGGGTCAGGGATACGAATGCTGCAGCAGTAGCCGTGATGGCGCCAACGACGAAAGTGCGCAGAATGGCGCTATGTCTTGGATAATTCTTCATAGTTTCTTCCTTTGGGTGAGTTTAAAAACAAGGCTGACATTATTGAAAGCCATGCCGATAAATTTGTGATGATAATGTGATCGGGTAGCATAAAGTCATTGGCGCGAAGTATCAAGTTGCCATGTAAATGTCAAACTGATGCACTGGCCGCCGATGCTTCAACATGATTGCATAGCTTTATTATTTCGTACAAGCTTGAAGCCGTCATTGAGCTGACGCATCGACCAGGGCGCAATTTACAGCACATCTAATTGTTATGGCTCCATGCTAAAGCTCCGTGTTATGGCTCCATGCTAAAGCTCGATGTTATGACCCCCGTACATCGAACGGGGTTTTTTGATGGCCGAGTAATAAACTGAGTGCCAGTCAGTGGCGCTCAGCGGTAGCGAGTGATATTATTTGGTTGCTATATTGCATCTCAGATCATTCGCGTCACCATGCTCGATCCCGCACTCACTGAATCCGATATTTCTCGCATTATTGAAATGGCGTGGGAAGACCGCACGCCATTTGAGGCGATTCAGCTGCAATTTAATTTGAACGAATCGGCGGTAGTGGCCTTGATGCGCAGCCGCTTAAAAGCGAGCTCGTTTAAGATGTGGCGCAAACGCACGCACGCACGCGCCACCAAACACAAAGCGCTACGTTCAACCGCTGTCACCAGACATCGCGCAGTCCATACGCGCCAACAGTAGAATGGCCCGCAACGCGCTCGTTTGGTTTAAACGTGATCTTCGGCTGCGAGATCACCAGCCGTTGGTGCACGCTACGTCGTTTGATGCCTGTGCGGGTATTTATATTATCGAGCCGGAATGGTTAGCCAGCCCCGAGTTTGATTCACAGCACCTCGATTTTGTGTTGCAAAGTTTGCTGCCACTCAGGATAGCGCTTGCCCAGCGCGGCTTGCCGCTGTTGGTGAGGGTGGGATCGGCGTTGCCAGTGTTGGAATCATTGCGGCGCGAATTTTGTTTTACCGAGTTATTAAGCCATGAAGAAACCGGTTCTGGCTGGACCTATCAACGCGACATTGCCGTTGCACATTGGTGCAAAGCACATCAAGTTCATTGGCGAGAGTGGGCGCAGACCGGGGTGGTGCGCAGGCTGCAACATCGCGGCGGCTGGGCCAAACGATGGACGGCGTCAATGGATCAGCCACGATTGGCATCGCCACAACGATTTGCTGGCGCAACGCTGGATCTCGATGACCTACCAACACTCAATACGATCGGGCTTTTCGAACATCGCCGGCCGATTCAAGCCGGTGGTGAACGCGCTGCTTGGGAAGTCCTCAACTCGTTTGTGCAAGGTGGCGCTATCGGTTATCGCCGGGCGCTTTCCAGCCCGCTCAAGGCTGAAACTGGTTGTAGCCGCCTGAGCGCCCATTTAGCCTACGGCACCGTATCAATGCGCTGCGTGCATCAGGCTACCGAGGCGGCAATTGCCCAAACAAACGAGCGCGATTTAGCGTTTGGTTTGCGCGGCTTCGCGGGGCGGTTGCGTTGGCATTGCCACTTTATGCAGAAGCTCGAAGACGAACCCGCCATTGAATTTCGGAATTTTTCGCGCGCCTATGATGGCCTGCGCGAAGCACACTTTAACCGCGATTATTTTGATGCGTGGTGCGAGGGACAAACCGGCTATCCGATAGTCGATGCATGTATGCGCTCGCTGCGGGCAACCGGTTGGCTTAACTTTCGGATGCGTGCGATGTTGGTGAGCTTCGCATCTAATCACCTCTGGCTACATTGGCGGGAAACAGGGCAATTTTTAGCGCGGCAGTTTTTGGATTTTGAACCCGGCATTCACTGGAGCCAAATGCAAATGCAGTCAGGCACCACCGGCATTAACACATTCCGAATTTACTCGCCTCGCAAGCAGGCCGAGGATCATGATCCGCTTGGTGTTTTTGTGCGCCGCTGGGTGCCGGAATTTGGAACCCCCGCTTATCCAGCGCCGATAGTCGATGAACGCATTGCGGTTAAATTTGCCAAAGACCAGCTCTATGGAGTTCGTAAATCGCCAGAGGCACGCGCTAGCGTAGGTGAAGTATTGCAGCGCCATGGCTCGCGCAAAAGCGGTCTGCCCGCCGAACGCAGAAACCGGAAGCCACGCTCGGAACAACTATCAAAAAGTAGCACGCCGAGTCTTCAACTGGAAATGTTCTAATGCGCGACTTTAAAGGCAACAAAAGCACCCTGCCCAGCAAGCTCTGCGCCGTCTGCGGCCGTACGATGACGTGGCGCAAAGCATGGGCTAAAAACTGGGCAGATGTGCTGTACTGCTCGGATGCGTGCCGCGCAAAAAAGAAATCAATCAATAAGGGCTCAACCGATGCGTAATTTAGTAATCGTATTAGGCGATCAGCTCGACGAGAATGCTTCTGCGTTTGATGACTTCGACCCGGCCTGCGATGCAATTTGGATGGCTGAAGTAGCCGAAGAGTCAACCCATGTCTGGTCGGCCAAACAACGCACTGCGCTATTTTTAAGTGCGATGCGACATTTTGCACAGCATGTCCGCGCCCAAGGCTGGCTGGTTCATTATCGGCAACTTGACGATTCCGGCAATGCAGGTAGCCTCGCTGCCCAATTGACAGCCGATATTGCCGCCCTTAAACCAACCGCCTTGGTGATGACTGCGCCCGGCGATTGGCGCGTGCTGCAAGCGATGCGTACAACCGCTGAAGCGGCTGGTAAAAACTTAGACATCCGCGATGATCGCCACTTTTTTAGCACGGTGCGTGAGTTTGCAGCGCACGCCAAAGGGCGCAAACAATTACGCTTGGAATATTGGTACCGTGAATTGCGGATTGCCCACAATGTGTTGATGGACGGCGATAAACCAACCGGCGGGCAATGGAATTTCGATGAGGATAACCGCGAGTCATTCGGCAAAACAGGACCGCAAAATTTACCGGCGCGGGCCATGTTTGAGCCGGATGCCACAACACGCCAAGTCATCGCGCTGGTGAACACCCGCTTTGCAGATCATCCCGGCACGCTCCATACCTTCGGTTGGCCAGTCACGCGCGCCGAAGCGTTAGCATCCCTAGCCGCGTTCATTGCGCAACGCCTGCCACTGTTTGGTAAATATGAAGATGCGATGTGGCAGGGCGAAGCTTGGCTTTATCATTCGCACCTATCGTCCTCGCTTAATTTAAAGCTCATCACCGCGCGCGAGGTGGTGCAGGCCGCCGAGGCGGCTTATGCAGCCGGCGCCGCACCGCTTGCTGCGGTTGAGGGATTTATTCGCCAAATATTAGGATGGCGTGAATATGTGCGTGGCATCTACTGGACGCACATGCCCGATTATGTCGAGCGCAACGCACTGAATGCACAAGCCGCGTTACCCGCGTTTTATTGGACAGGCCAAACCGATATGGCGTGTATGCGAGATGCCATCACCCAAACGCTGGAACACGGCTATTCGCACCATATTCAACGGCTGATGGTAACGGGGTTGTTTGCTTTGCTTTACGGCGTGAAACCACAAGAAGTCCATGCCTGGTATCTGGCTGTTTACGTTGACGCAGTGGAATGGGTTGAGCTACCGAACGTCTTGGGCATGAGCCAATTTGCGGATGACGGCATCATGGCCAGCAAGCCCTATGCCGCGACTGGCAAGTATATTGACCGTATGAGTAATCACTGCAAAGGGTGCCGGTACAACCCGGCCAATCGACTGGGCGATGATGCCTGCCCCTTTACGACGCTTTACTGGGATTTTCTTGGCCAGCACGAAGCTCGTTTGGGTAAAAATCCGCGCATGGCATTGCAAGTAAAAAATTTAGCTCGGTTGTCAGTTGACGAGCGGCAAAATATTGCCAAGCGTGCGGCAGATATTCGCGGCGGCTTAGTTGGGTAGGCAGGACTAATATCGTAAATGGTGCTGACAATAAACTCAACGTAAAAACGCACAACAAACGTACAACGAACGTACAAAGAACGCGCAAGGAACGCACAGCAAAACGGGCGGTAGGTTTCCCCTCCGCCCGTCTCAGTACCGCTTAAATCGAATAACGGTTAGCTGTCAGTTTCCAAGAAGCTTTTCAGCTTTTCGCTACGGCTTGGATGACGCAGTTTGCGCAACGCTTTGGCTTCTATTTGACGAATCCGCTCACGCGTTACATCAAATTGTTTGCCGACTTCTTCCAAGGTGTGATCGGTATTCATTTCAATACCGAAACGCATCCGTAACACTTTGGCTTCGCGCGGTGTGAGCGAATCCAGTACGTCTTTAGTCACATCGCGTAACGAGCCATATTGCGCCGCATCGAGCGGTGCCAAGGAATTCGTGTCTTCAATAAAATCACCCAAATGCGAATCATCGTCGTCACCGATCGGGGTTTCCATTGAGATCGGCTCTTTGGAAATTTTCATGATTTTCCGGATCTTATCTTCCGGCATTTCCATCTTCACCGCCAATGTCGCCGGATCAGGCTCAAGCCCGGTCTCCTGCAAAATTTGGCGCGAAATACGGTTCATTTTGTTGATCGTCTCGATCATGTGAACCGGGATACGAATCGTGCGGGCTTGGTCAGCAATCGAACGGGTGATAGCCTGGCGGATCCACCAAGTCGCATAGGTTGAAAACTTGTAGCCACGGCGATATTCAAACTTATCAACCGCCTTCATCAAGCCGATGTTGCCTTCTTGAATCAGATCCAAAAATTGCAATCCGCGGTTGGTATATTTTTTCGCAATCGAGATCACGAGACGTAAATTGGCCTCGATCATTTCGCGTTTGGCGCGGCGGGCTTTGGCCTCACCGGTGCTCATCTGGCGCGCGATTTCTTTCAAATCTTTAATCGGCAGACCGACATTTTTTTGCACTTCAATCAGCGCCTCTTGTTGCTCGATGATCGAGGGCTTGAAGCGCACCAGCGCGGCGGCATAACCTTTGCCGTTGGTGATTTCATCGGCAATCCACTTTAGATTGGTTTCATTGCCGGGGAATGACTTGATGAAATGCGGGCGCGGCATGGCAGAATTTTTAACGCACAATTCTTGGATTTCACGTTCGCGCTTACGAATGCCATCCACCAGCCCGCGGAGGCCGTTACACAAGGCCTCAACCTGTTTGGCCGAGAAGCGGATCAACATCAATTCAGCCGATAATTCCTCCTGCAAATCTTTATAAGCACGTGCACGATGGCCACCTTTTTCGGCCAACGCTTTTTTCATCTTCTTATAAATCTTGCGAATCGCGTTGAATTTGACGAGCGAATCTTGTTTTAGAAGTTCCAAATTTGCGGCAGCAATTGAGCCGTCTTCGTCTTCTTCCTCTTCTTCAACTTCGTCTGATTCTTCCATCTCCGCTTCGGCTAACGCGGCTTCGGCGGCGACCTCTGCTTCGTTCGGGTCAATCAAACCGTCAACCACTTCATCGATCCGCATCTCATCTGCTTCGACTTTGTCAGCCAATTCGAGAATTGCTTCAATGGTCGTCGGGCAAGAAGAGATTGCGTGAATCATGTGCTTCAAACCATCTTCGATCCGCTTCGCGATTTCGATTTCGCCTTCGCGTGTCAGGAGTTCAACCGAACCCATTTCACGCATGTACATGCGAACCGGATCGGTGGTGCGGCCAAATTCAGAATCAACCGTCGAGAGCGCAGCAGCGGCTTCTTCTTCGGCATCATCATCGTCGGAAGCGGCAGGCGATGCATCGGTCAGCAGCAACGTCTCGGCATCGGGCGCAACGTCGTAGACTTGAATGCCCATTTCGTTAAACGTCGTGGTGATCGAATCAATCTGCTCCGCATCGACCATATCAGGCAAGTGATCGTTGATCTCGGCGTAAGTCAAAAAGCCGCGCTCTTTACCCAAATTAATGAGGGTTTTGAGGCGTGTTTTTTGCGCTTCGATATCGACTTTCGCGGCCTCTTGTTTGGCAGCCTTAAAATTCGGGATCGGAAATTCGTCGTGATCGCGTGCGCTCTTGGGTTTGCGTGCCATGTGTTGGGTATCCGTTTGCGGTGTTTGCGGTTGGGGCCGAGTTTCATCAATTAAGCGATTTCGTCAGCGTAATTTCGTGAGCGTAAATAAGCTCTGGAAACTCATGAAAACCTGACAAAACCAGCCGAAACCGATGAAAATATTGCGGGGAACCTTGGATTATACCAAAACCGTCAATTCTCGACTAGGGGATTCGCTAGATAATTGATTTGTAGGCAGTTTTTGGGAATTCAAGTGGCGATAAATAAAGTCTAGTATTGGCGCGGGGGTTGGAGCAAAAATCGCCCGGGCTGTTGATCAAGGCCAAAATTCTACGGTCGCGCCACCTGCTTAAATATTTTTTGAAGTTCCGCGCTATAGTTCGGCAGCTAGCTGGCCTGAGCGCAATTGGAAATCTTCAACATATCTTTACCCACTTTTAATGCGGCACATGGATTACAAGAAATTTTACGATGAGCTGTACTCACCTCTTGTTGCAACGCTTGGGCCTACAGACTCCAGCGCAGTTCTTGCCATTGTCGGTTTTGCGGCGGGTGGCCCGCTCAATTTCTGCACATTCGGACGGTACGCCAACAACAGTTTTGTCACTTATGTTTCTTGTGAGCTAACCCTAACAACCGAACAAAAACCAAATGCAGTTGGGCGCTACGAATTGCTGGCGTCGTGCGATAGTGAAGAATGGGTGCGGTCAATCCTTTCGAACACAGGGCGGATGTCGTTCAATAGCGTGTTCAAAAGTATGCAGACAATGGATATTGGTAGGTGGGTAAATAAAGGCTGGTTCCAACGTAAACCCTCGCTACAAGCATTACTATTTGAACAAGAATGCAAAGTAACAATCGACGGGCAAGACTATGGAATTTTGCGCTGCATCGGTATCACCCGCGATGAAATGGAATACGCTAAAACTCACGGCTCTCCCGCGCTAGTATCGCTGTTAAAGAAGGCTGGGGTATACCCTCATTCAATTACTAGCCGCCGCTCAGTCACTTGATTTTTGCGTTAAACGCATAAACCCAAAGCATCCCAGATGCTTCCCCGCTAGCCCAATCCCATCTCCCTAGCTCGCCGATCAATCTCCGCCCGCTTGGCCGCTGCCACGGTATCTTCATGCAGCTTCTGTAGCGCCGCATCAAAATCGGCGTCAATATCGCGCGATGCCATATCGTTGTCGGTGAGCAGTGGATGGTTGGTTAATCGGGAAATGACATCGCCATCATCGGACTCTTGAAAATTCGCGGTGATCGACCCCATGTGAACCTCAAAATCATGGTCACGGATGAAGGCGGCCATTCGGCTGGCGGTGCCGATGATCGTATGGCTCTCAGCATCTACGGCGAGATCAAAACGGCCTGCTAATATCGGTTTGGCCAACATGTCGATAATGAGTTGCTCGGCGGGGGTAAGCTTGGCGATTTTTTTGGCGTTCGCTGAAAGTGCGGGTTCGCGGCGGTTTTTCTTTTCCCAATTGGCGCGTTTGTCACCGGGCGGGAAAGTGCGCGGTTTGGGTGAGCCATCACGGTAGAGTTGGGGTGGTGGGCGGGTGCCTTTACGGCCTCCTTGGGTCGGTGAAAAGCTGTTGTTACTGCCGCTATTCTCATAGCCTGAAAAATTATCATATCCTTCAAAACCCCCGCCAGTGCTAGTGTTTCCGCCATTCCCACCAACCGTCATCGGCACCAGCCGTTCAATCTCTACTGCGCCCAATCCCACTGTATCCGCCAATCGGCGGCGTAACATCAGCGCTAGTCCGGGTGCGGTTTGGGGTGACACTTGTTGAATCAGCGGCTTTGCGTTTGCCAGCAATCTTGCGCGCCCTTCTTCGCTGTCGAGATCGACCTGGCCTGTCAGTTCATCGAACAACACTGTCGATAACGGCTTCGCATTTTTAAGCTCGGCCATGAAAGCGTCTTTGCCCAAGCGGCGAACGAAGGTGTCTGGGTCGTCCTCAGCGGGTAAAAATAAAAAGCGAATATCTTTGCCGTCCATCACCACCGGCAGCGATTGCTCTAGCGCACGCCATGCGGCTTTGCGGCCGGCTTTGTCGCCATCAAAACAAAACACGAGGTTATCGGCCATGCGCAACAGCTTCTGGACGTGGGTGGGCGTGGTGGCAGTGCCTAGTGTGGCCACCGCGTTCTCGACCCCCGATTGCGCAAGCGCAACCACATCCATATAACCTTCAACGATGATGGCGGTTTGCGAATCGCGGATGGCGCGTTTGGCTTGGAAAAGCCCATAAAGTTCGCGGCCTTTTTCGAACAGTGGTGTTTCCGGGGAATTTAAATACTTCGGCTCGCCTGCACCGATAATGCGGCCGCCAAAGCCGATCACGCCACCGCGTTGGTCGAGAATCGGGAACATGACGCGATCCCGAAAGCGGTCGTAGCGGCGGCCCTCGTCATTATCGATTACCAGGCCGCATTCGTTGAGCGCAGCGGCAGTGTAGTCTTCTACTGCGCCTTTCAATCCTTGCCAGTCGTCGGGCGCATAGCCCAGCCCGAACTTGGCGGCGATTTCTCCGCTTACGCCCCGGCTTCGGAAATAGTCTTTGGCTTTATCAGATGTCTTTAATTCGCGGCGGTAAAAGTCTTTCGCAGCCATCATGACTTCGCCCAAGCTGGCAGCCTCTTTGGCACGTTCAATCGATTCTTCAGAGCTGGCTTCAATGGGCATGGTCATGCCAACGGTTTCAGCCAGATCTTTGACGGCATCGCGAAAATCCATGCCCGCATATTCCATCAAAAACCCGACCGCATTTCCACTCACGCCGCAACCGAAGCAGTGGTAAAACTGCTTGAGTGGACTCACCGAAAAGCTTGGGGTTTTTTCGTTGTGAAATGGGCAGCAGGCAGAGTAGTTTTGCCCGGCCTTTTTGAGCTTCACGTGCTTGTCCACGACATCGACGATGTCGACGCGGGCGAGTAGTTGCTGGATAAAATCGGCAGGGATCATGGGATATTGATTATAGGCGATGCTTGAATCGCGAGAGTTTCTCCGCGCGGCGTAGCGCTAATTAAACGCTGGAAGTCCTTCCCAATCCGCTTTCCCGACGCGAGATGCAGCGCGTAGCATCGCGCAAAAATAAATGCCGTCGGAATAAGTCCAAGACGCCTCCCGCTTTGAAAAAGAGCAGTTGGAGGGGATTTGCGCTGGGAATTTGTTAATTCCGCCTACCTTAAAATCACCCCAGCCGCGCCTTCACTACACCAGACAGTTTGCCCATATCCGCGCGCCCGGCCACACGCGGGCGCAGGGCATTCATCACTTTGCCCATATCTTTGGCGCTGGTGGCACCGGTCTCGGCAATCACTTCATCAAGCACTGTGGCCAGCTCGATATCGCTCAATTGCGCAGGCATATAAACTTGCAAAATACTGACTTCAAATTCCTCTATCTCGACCAAATCCATCCGATTGCCCACGGTAAATTGCTCGATGGAGTCTTTACGCTGCTTCAACATTTTTTCAACAATATTGAGCACGATATCGTCAGTGATCTCAATGCGTTCATCGACTTCTTTTTGCTTGATGGCAGACGTGAGCAAGCGAATCGCGTTGAGCTTTTCGCTCTCACGCGCTTTCATGGCGGCTTTCATGTCGTCGTTGATGCGGTCACGTAATGTCATGGTGTGCTCCAGAAGATAGGCAGTCGGAAATGGGTTCGAAATAGAAGACTGGTCGAGAATTAAAAAGCAGCCTCAAAATAAAAAAGGCGGAGTTCGCACTCCGCCTCAAAAAATCTTTGCTCGCGAAATTGCTTAGTACAATTTCGGTGGCAGCATTTGGCTGCGCAGGCGTTTGTAGCGACGTTTTACGGCAGCGGCGTGTTTGCGTTTACGTTCAGCAGTTGGCTTTTCGTAAAACTCGCGGGCACGCAAATCGGTCAAGAGACCAGTTTTTTCAACAGCACGTTTGAAGCGGCGCAGCGCGACGTCAAACGGCTCATTTTCTTTCAAGCGAATCAATGGCATTTCAAAAACCTTTCTACTTTCTAGTTATGCCCGCCCAATCCGTATTTAAACTAAGATTGTGGGTCTGAAGATATTTCTTAATTCCTTACGTCTGACACGAAAGGCTCAATATAATAACGACTTACGTGCATTTTTGCAATGTTTGCCGGTTGTTGACGATCTTTCGAAGTCTGAAATAAACCTCGAGTTAGCCAATCAATGCCAAATCAATCCCTGGCCGACTTCCCCTTTTTGGAACCATTTTGCTCATTTTAGGTATCGAATCTTCTTGCGACGAGACGGGTGTTGCGCTCTATGAGGTCAATTCAGAGGCCAATACAAAGGTCAATACAAAGGGCAACGCGACCACCGCATCAAACGCAACAAAAGGCTTACTGGCGCACCGCCTCCATTCGCAAATCGCCATGCATGCAGCTTATGGCGGCGTGGTGCCGGAGCTCGCCTCGCGCGATCACATTCGCCGTCTAATCCCTTTGATTGAAGAGGTTCTTCATGAGGGCAAACGCTCACTCTTTGATCTTGATGCCGTCGCTGTAACCGAAGGCCCGGGGTTGGGTGGCGCGTTAATGGTGGGCAATTCGGTAGCGGCTGGACTCGGCTTTGCGCTGGGCAAGCCAGTGATCGGCATTCATCATCTTGAGGGGCATTTGTTGTCGCCACTCATTGATGCGCCCGATTTGCCGTTTCCGTTTGTCGCCCTGTTGGTTTCCGGCGGGCATACGCAGTTGATGGCCGTTGAAGGTGTCGGCCGCTACCGGCTGTTAGGCGAAACAGTCGATGATGCGGCGGGCGAGGCATTCGATAAAACGGCTACGCTGCTTGGATTACCTTACCCAGGCGGCCCGTCGTTGGCCAAGCTTGCCGATCAGGGCGATCCTAACGCCTATAAACTGCCACGCCCGATGTTGCATTCGGGCGACCTGGATTTTAGTTTCAGCGGCTTAAAAACGGCAGTATTAACACTAAAATCCAAGCTGAATGCGCCTCTCCAGCCACTTTTACCTGAAGAGCCTCGCCAAATAACGGCTTCGACTTTACCTGCGTTGTCATCATCGCCATCCTCAATAACCCCGGTCCCGATTTCGACGACAATCTCCGCAACAATTTCCGCTAACATCGCCGCCTCGTTCCAAGCCGCGATTGTGGATGTGCTGGTCGCCAAATCACTCGCCGCGTTGAAACAGAACGGGATGCATCGTTTGGTCGTCTCCGGCGGCGTGGGGGCAAATAAATCGCTGCGTGAAAAGCTCACGCGGGAAGCTGCTAAACAAGGTGCCGAGGTGTTTTACCCGCCTCTGGCACTGTGTACCGATAACGGCGCAATGATTGCTTTTGCAGCGGCGCTGCGTATCCAAGCCAATCCGTCGATCCTGCAATCGCCCCGCAATGATTTTAGTGTCCGGGCACGATGGAATTTAGAAACGGTTTAGGCCGGAACCGGGAATTAATCGCCGGACTAAATCAATCGAAAGCAAGGTCCCGAGTACTAAGCGCTGGCACTAAAGTCTAAGCACCATGCCCTAGGGCGCCTTGCGCCGATATTGCTGGTCCGCTCTTTCATAGTTGGCTTCTGCTGCCTTCACGGCAGCCTCAAGACCGGCAATCCGCGCGTAGTAGGGCTCTTTGATAATCATGATATTCCTGCCGCCCTCTTTGGCAACAATTTGCTTTTCCTCAAGCAAAACTTCTTGCCCGTCCTCGAGCGCTTTTTTGGCTTTTTCTAGTGCGACACGCGTGTCATCAACATTTTTTTGTAACGCGGCACGATCCACCTCAAGTTGTTTGCCGCGCGCGTTGATGCCGGTAATGGTTTGCTTGACCCCGTTGATGGTGTTTTTAGGTGCAGCGACGACGTTTGCCTGCAGGTCGGTCTTGACAGCTTCGGCTTTTTCGCCGGGCTTGGGCGCTTTATCGGAGTAGGTGACTTTACCGTCGGCATCGACATATTTGTAGAGCGTTTGCGCGCTGGTATGGCTGCCGACTTGCAGTACAGCGAGAGCTAAACAAGCAGCAAAAAAAATGGATTTCATTTTGAACCTCAATCGTATTTGGACCTTAATCGTGCCGAATGGATCAAACCGTCATCTTGCCAACGAGCCACAAACCAAACAAGCCGGGTCGCGCCGATATTTCACGGTTTGCCATTCCATTGTACGGGCATCCAGCATTGAAAGCCGCCCGTTGAGCGGCTCACCCACACCAGTCAGCAGCCGAATAGCCTCCGCCGCCTGCATTGCGCCAATGATGCCAACCAAGGGCGCGAACACCCCCATGACAGCACAACGCTCTTCAACCTCATTTGGTTGATCGGGAGCTGGCTGTGGAAAAAGACAGTGATAGCAGGCGCTATCGCCAAGACGAAGATCAAAACTGGTGATTTGCCCATCAAAACGAATCCCGGCCCCTGAGACCAACGGCTTATGGTGCATCACACAGGCGCGGTTTATGGCGTGGCGCGTGGCAAAGTTATCGGTGCAATCGAGGACCACATCAGCGTGCGCAACTTGCGTGATTAGGTCGGCGGACGAAAGTCTTTCGGAGATAGCTTTAAGCGTAATAGACGCGTTGATGCCGCGCAGCGTCTCGGCCGCAGATTGGGCCTTATTGATGCCGATGGCTGCTTCACGATGCACGATTTGCCGCTGCAAATTACTCAGCTCTACGGTATCGCCATCGGCAACCGTGATGCGCCCCACACCGGCAGTCGCCAGATACAGCAGCGCTGCCGAGCCCAGCCCGCCCGCGCCGACGACAAGCGCGTGCTTCTGACTTAGTTTTTCTTGTGCCTCGATGCCGAATTCATTGAGGAGAATGTGGCGGCTATAGCGAAGTAGTTGCTGATCGTTCAAAGTAATATCGTGCGCAAATCCGCATGAAAGTTCGTTGACTGAATACCGCCTGAACTGATCCTATTTCACCAACGCTTTTGCATCGGTCTTTGCGTCGATCTTGCCACCGATTTTTGCATCCATCTTCGCAATCGCCTCGCCCGGTTTATTGAGCGCACCGGGGTTAGCGGCCACCAGCAGTTCGCGCGGGTTGGCGGCAACGGGCACGCCTTTCAAATAGTTCAAGGCCTGTTGCAACACAAAATCAACCGGCTTGCCGTCGGCACCATTTAGCGGCTTGTACTCAATCGGTTTGTCGTCATCAGCCAGCTTAATGACTTCGCCTTGATTTGCCGTTGCCTTTGCGTTCAATGCCAATCCGGCCAAGCTGGCGCGGTTTTTGGTGTCGTTAATATTCGCACTTGATTTTGTGGAGCCTTTAAGTTTATCCAGATCGGCCGGCGTTAGTGCTGGCGCTGCCGTTGAAGCTCCCGTTTTCTTCTTTGCGTCTTCCGCCGCTTTGCGTTCTTCGTCGCTCGACAAATGATGTTCCAGATCCGATTCATACATCGACAACCGCTGCAAACCATCATCGACAATCATGTCCGGTGTAATGCCTTTGGCTTGAATCGCACGGCCATTTGGTGTGAGGTAGCGTGCTGTGGTGAGCTTGATCGCAGTGTCCTTGGTCAGCGGCAAAATTGTCTGCACCGAACCTTTACCGAATGAACGTGTGCCGATAATGGTCGCCCGCTTATGGTCTTGCAAGGCGCCCGCAACAATTTCTGAAGCCGATGCCGAGCCGTTGTTGACTAACACGACCAATGGCACATTTTTGGTGGCAGGGTTTAATTTTGCAATCGGGTCTTCACGTTTTGAGCCGCGCACGTAGTCTTCTTTGCGCGCGCTGAAGCGGAGTTTGGCGTCTTCAACGCGACCTTCGGTGTAAACCACCAGCGCGTCTTTAGGCAAAAATGCCGCAGAGACTGCGACTGAAGCGTGCAGCAATCCGCCCGGATCGTTGCGCAAATCAAGCACCATGCCCTTCAGGTTGCCATTGTTTTGTTTGTACGCCTCGTTGATGTATTTCACCATCTTGTCGGCCGTCGCGTCTTCAAATTGCGCGAGGCGAATGTAAGCAATACCCGGCTCAATATCGCGGGCGCGAACGCTTTGCAACTGAATCTCTGCGCGGCGCACATTAAACACTAATTCTTTGTTTTCGCCTTTGCGCAAGATGGTGATAACGGCCTCAGTGCCCGCTTCGCCGCGCATTTTTTTCACGGCGTCATTCAAATTCAAGCCACGCAAGCTGGTGTCGTCAACTTTAATAATGTAGTCACCAGACTTGATGCCGGCCTTGAATGCGGGCGTGTCGTCGATCGGGGAAATCACTTTGACCAAGCCGTCTTCTGATCCCACCTCAATTCCTAAACCGCCGAATTTTCCAGTGGTGACTGATTGCATTTCTTTGAACGCATCGGCATCCAAGAAAGCAGAATGTGGGTCCAAGCCGGTCAACATACCGTTAATGGCTTCTTTAATCAGCCGCTTGTCATCGACTTCTTCGACATAATCGCTTTTAATGCGGCCATAAACTTCGGACAGCATCCGGACTTCATCTATGGGCAAATTGAACGTCGGATTTTGCCGCTCGGCAATCGCCGAAAAATTGAGACTCAATGCCACGCCGACCACCGCGCCCAAGCCAATCAGGCCAGCGGCTTTAAGTTTTGATGCCATGGTTTTCAACGCTGGCTTGGCGACCCCAGGCTGAGTGATATCGGGTTGTTTTTGCTGATCATTTGCGTTGTTCATCGTGCGCCTCAAATGTGTCTAATCACGTTATTTAAAATGCTCCACTGCATTACTCAAAAATATGGCGCTTGCGTTGTTAATTTCAACGGCACTTCCGGTTACCCCTCGAAGCACTCTATTTCCCCACCCACTTTAACGGATCAAACGGTTTTCCGTCATGTCTTAGCTCAAAATATACACCGGATTCGGCTGCGCCACCGGTCGATCCGACAGACGCAATCGCCTCACCGCTGGTGACCGACTCACCTACATTTTTGAGCAGACTCTCGTTGTGCCCGTACAGACTCAAATAGCCATTGCCGTGATCCAAAATGAGCAGATTGCCATAGCCGCGCAGCCAGTCTGCAAACACGACGTTGCCATCGGCTACAGCCCGCACCGGTTGACCAGCCGATGATTTAATTAACAAGCCCTTCCAAGTCACACCACTATCTTCTCTTGGAGTACCGAACCGGCTGGCAAGTTCACCACGTGTGGGTAATTTTAATTTGCCCTGCAGCGTTTGGAACGCGCGACCAACAAAACCGGCGTCGGCGACATTGTCGACGGCCTCTCCCGGCTGATGAGGTTGACGGGATCGATCGTCTGGAACACTAGGCTTGGCGCGGTCTCTTGGCTTATCTACTGGTTTTTTAAGGAGCGCTTTAGCAAGCTGATCGACTAATCGCGTGAGCCGGTCCTCGTCACGTTTGAGCCGCCCAATTTCGCGCCGATTTTTTGTGATGTCGGTGGCAATACGATTCAATACTTTTTGCCGTTGAAGGCGCTCCGCTTCGATGGCGGCACGCGCCGATTTTTGCTCGGCGGCGTTGGCGGCAAGTTCGTCATTCTTTTCTTTGGCGGCGCTCTCTAACTCAGCCAAGCTTGCCAATGTCGTTTTTAATTTGGCAATCAGTGCGGCGCGGGTTTTGGAAATATAGCCGCCATATTGCAAATGCCGCTCCACCACCGAGACATCTTGACCATCCAGCACCAGCCGTAGCTGGTCGGTGTTGCCGTGCATGTATTGGTGACGAATCATGCGGTCAAGCAAATCTTGCTGCTTAGCCACATCGGTTCGGGTGGTTTGGATGCGTTGTTGCGTGGTGAGAAGCGCCTCAGAAATTTTGCCTTGCTCGCGCCCGAGCTCGACCAAACTGCGATTGACTTCGCTGATCGATTTTTCGCTTTCCTTAAGCTGATCGGCAACTTCAGTGCGCGTTTCTTCGCTTTTTGATAAATCCTGTTTGAGCTTGTCAATTTTCTCGCGCAGCTCGGCAAGGCGCTTTTTCTCCGTTTCGGCGGCCACTTTTTGAGATGCATTGCGGTGCGTGTTTTGGGCGATGGCGGGCACTTCGGCAAACGATATCCACACACCAAACGCCAGCACTGGCGCGGCTTTCCAAAGACTTTTCCTAGAGAGGCAGATATTCACTGTTAAAAAGAAACGTGACTTGGATCGAGCGGTAATCCGTTCGATCACCTTGGCTATTTTGCCGCCTTACCCTGGGCGGCGACCGCGGCTTGCGCCTTGGCAATCTCGGCCTGGTCGCCCAAATAATAGCTGCGGATCGGTTTTAAATCGTCTGTTAGCTCATAGACAAGCGGCACTGCCGTCGGGATATTGAGGGCGACAATATCGTCGTCGGAAACACGATCCAAATGTTTAATCAGGGCTCGCAAACTGTTACCGTGCGCGGCGATAATCACGTTTTTGCCTGCTA
This sequence comes from Burkholderiales bacterium, assembly GCA_038206765.1. Taxonomy (GTDB): domain Bacteria; phylum Pseudomonadota; class Gammaproteobacteria; order Burkholderiales; family Usitatibacteraceae; genus UKL13-2. The sequence goes on from JBBRAM010000028.1 coordinate 27,681, forward strand.
ACACCTGCGGCGCAATTTCCATTTGCCAATAAGGCACGAAACGCTCAACGGTGTCTTTCAAACATTCAGTACACGGCAATTCCTCAGGAAGCAAATGTTGATAGCGCTTGTCACGTGCGGGGTGGCGCTCGTCGCTCAACGCTAACGCTGGGGGTGGCACATCGTACGAACGCCGCCAGACATGCACCTGATCTTCGCCATATTTGGCGGCAGTTTCAGTTTTATTGAGCCCCTGCAGCCCGCCGTAATGCCGCTCGTTTAGCCGCCAATGCTTAACGACCGGAATCCACCTCCTATCCAGCACTTCTTGCGTCAACCATAGCGTGCGAATCGCGCGGCTCAACAGCGAGGTGTAGGCCACATCAAAATCAAGCCCTGCCTCGGCCAAGAGCTTACCTGCACGTTTGGCTTCCGCAACCCCCTTATCGGTCAGATCGACATCGACCCAGCCAGTGAAGCGGTTTTCAAGGTTCCATTGGCTTTCGCCGTGGCGCATTAAGACGAGTTTTTTCATAATTTTGGGTTGTGGGGTTGAAAAGAAATGGGATAAAAATAGACCATAGACGAAAATATGCCGCTTGATTATGGACGTTTTGTCCATACGTAGCGAAGATTACTAAACAGTCAGCGCCGTTCAAACTGAATCAAATTGAGAAATTGGGGCGTGGGCATCAATTTCTCGGTAAAATATCAGGTTTTCGTGGCAATCAGTTGGCAAATGCAGGGGAAGGAGAACATTTTTCCATCTCGACTTTGTTGCTGCTGTTCCGCAAAGCTGCACCCAAGCTGAACCCAACGCCGCATTTTATAGAATTGTAAATTATCCATGTCTGCTTCATTATCTGATTTTTTATCGCAAAACCTCATGCTGGTGGCGCTGTTTTTTGTTTCCGGTTCGATGTTGTTATGGCCGACGTTTGCCAAACTGCTAGGCGCTGGCGGCAGCGAACTCGGCACGCTTGAGACCACGCGGCTTATGAACAGCGGCACGGCACTTGTTCTCGATATTCGCGACAACGCCGAATTCAACAACGGCCGCATTCCAAAATCAAAAAACATTCCGCTCGCTGAAATAGCCACCCGTCACGCTGAAATCGCGAAATTCAAAGACAAGCCCGTCATCGTGACCGGCGGCACAAACAACCGTGCGCCAGCCGCGATTCGCACCCTGAAAGCCAATGGGTTCACCGATGTACATGCGCTGCAAGGCGGCTTTAGTGCTTGGCAACAGGCGAGCTTACCTGTCGAAAAATAACGAATCAGCAAAGAAACTATCGCGAACACCGCCATGCCAAAAGTCACCATGTATTCCACCGCAGTTTGCCCGTTTTGCATCAACGCCGAGCGTTTGTTGAAATCCAAGGGTGTTGCCGAAATTGATAAAATCCGGATTGATCTTGATCCCGCCAAGCGCGACGAAATGATGGAAAAAACCGGCCGCCGCACCGTGCCGCAAATTTATATCGGCGAGCAGCATATTGGTGGCTTTGATGATCTTGCCGCGTTGGACCGCGCAGGCGGGCTAGTGCCGTTGCTTAGCCAATAACCTACAAATTGAAGAATTTTTTAAGCAATTTTTAAACACCGTTTTACTTTACAGGGAAATTTGAAATGACCGATATAGCCGCAACTCCGGCCGCCACTCCAGCAGCCCAAGCCACCGACAACCAACCGACTTACGCGATCGAAAAAATCTACGTTAAAGATTTGTCGCTCGAAGTACCCAATGCGCCGCAGATCTTCTTGGAGCGTGAAGCCCCGCAGGTTGATGTGCAACTGCACCACACCTCAAAAAGCGTTAGCGATGGCATTTATCAAACCGAATTAACCGTCACCGTGACCGCCAAAGTCGGCGACAAAACCATGTTTTTGGTGGAATGCTGCCAAGCGGGTATTTTTGCGATTCGCAATGTGCCAAACCAAGACATGGAACCGATCTTGGGCATCGGCAATCCGAACATTTTGTATCCATATGCACGTGAAACCATCTCGGATGCGATCGTCCGCGCAGGCTTCCCGCCGGTATTGCTGAACCCGGTGAACTTTGAGGCATTGTTCCAAGCGCAAAAAGAGCAAGAAGCTCAACAAGCCGCTGCTGCACCTGCTGCATCTGTCACCACGCATTAAGCACCACTTGGTGAATGTGATGAACGCCAGCAAAAACAGCGCCCAAATCATAAGCCGCAGCATCAAGAACCGTAAAAACGCCGTCCATCAGTGGACGGCGTTTTTGATTGTGTCAGTGGTAGCAATTGCATCGGCCCAATCTCCGGCTCCGGCTCCGGCCCCGACTCCAGCACCCAAGCTACCGCGGTTGCCAGTCACCGCGCCCGCCGCCAGCCTCCAAGCCATGCCATTGTTCATGTCCATCGGCGACAAGCCTGCCATTGTCTTCGATGCGCCGTCGGTGAAAGCCGCAAAGACCTTTATTTTGGTACGCCAGCAGCCTGTAGAAGTACTGGTGAAGCTCGATAAATGGATCAAGATTCGTGATGCCGACAATACCGTTGGTTGGGTTGAAAGTAGTGCAGTTGAGCTCAAACGTCGCGCGCAGGTGAGTGCCGCATTCGCCGACATCCGAACCATGCCAAACCCCGCGTCTAGCCTAGTGTTTGAGGCACAGCGCGCGGTAATTTTGGATGTTACTGGCGCAGCTACCGATGGCTGGGTGCCAGTTCGTCACCGCGATGGGCAGCAAGGTTTTGTGCGAAAAAGCCAAGTTTGGGGCGATTAATGTACGGAGCAATTAGTGTGCGCCATGATTTGCTGCAGGCGTGGGCATGAGGATTGCCGTGCTCGGCGCTGGCGCTTGGGGTACAGCACTGGCGGTTTCATTTTCGGCCAAACACAACGTCACGCTTTGGGGACGCAATCGCGAGCAACTCCTCGCGGCCGCCAAGACCCGAACCAATGCCCATTCCTTACCCGGGATTACGCTGCCGGCAGCGGTAAACATCGTCACCGAACTAGGCGACGCACTTGCCGATGCCGATTTAGCGCTCATTGCGACGGCTACGGCGGGCTTGGCAGACACGGCGCAGGCCGTTCACCGCTTGCGGCCTACCGCACCGATCATCTGGGCGTGCAAAGGCTTCGACAAAAGAACCGGCGAATTGCCGCATGAGGTTGTTCGCCGCTTGCTGGATGCACGCACCACATCCTTGACCGCACCTACACCAAGCTACGGCGTGCTGTCGGGCCCCAGCTTCGCGATGGAAGTCGCCAAGGGCCTGCCAACCGCGCTGACGCTGGCGGCCAACGATTTCGCATTTGCGCAAAAAACAGCCACCGCACTCAACGGCCAATCACTGCGCGTCTATTCAAACGCCGATTTGATCGGTGTCGAGCTGGGTGGCGCCTTGAAAAACGTCATGGCAATCGCAGCGGGCATTGGTGATGGCATGCAGCTCGGCATGAACGCTCGCGCTGCGCTGATTACGCGCGGCTTGGCCGAGATGGTGCGCTTGGGCGTGGCGATGGGTGGCCGAGCGGAAACATTCATGGGGCTAACCGGCTTGGGGGATTTAGTGTTGACCGCAACCGGCAGCCTATCGCGTAACCGCAGCGTCGGCATCGCGTTGGCGGAAGGTCAAACACTCAGCCAAATTTTGCAAACGCTGGGTCATGTGGCCGAAGGCGTGAACTCGGCGCAAATCGCCCACACGCTCGCCAAAAAATTCAACGTTCAAATGCCGATCACCGAGGCCGTTTTTGCCGTACTTTTTGAACATGCGGATGCCAAGGCTGCCCTCAAACAACTACTGGCACGTGAAACCAAAGCGGAATAATACGCAACGTCGGTTCAAAAACACTACAATCCGTTTCAACGTTTCTACCCGCTCGACTCCATTTATCCAGTTGCTACCCAACCTGTTCCGCGTTTTTACACATTCCCCGGAGAAAATCCATGCCTGAAAAGCCTGCAGCAGCGTCAAAATTGACCACGAAATCATCTACAAAAGCGACCTCATCCACTAAAAAAATTGCGTCCAAAAAACCCGCCACCAAACGCAGTGCCGAGCAACGAATTGAAAATGCGGCAGCCGTCTTGGCAACTATTTCGGCTTCGCAAAAAGCAGAAGTGTTGATTGAAGCGCTACCTTATATCCAGCGCTTTTGGGATAAGAATATTGTAGTGAAGTACGGCGGCAACGCAATGACTGATATCGCGCTGCAGGAAGATTTTGCAGAAGACATTACGCTCCTAAAACTGATCGGCATGAACCCGGTCGTCGTCCATGGCGGGGGACCGCAAATCAATAGTCTGCTCTCCAAGATCGGCAAACAAGGCGAGTTTGTGCAGGGCATGCGCGTGACCGATGACGAGACCTTGGATGTGGTGGAAATGGTGCTCGGCGGCTTGGTAAATCAGGAGATTGTGACGCTCATTAACAAAGCCGGCGGCAAGGCTGTTGGCCTGACTGGCAAGGATGGCAATTTCATCCATGCCCGTAAAATGACGATCGCCTCTAAAGATGATAAACGCAAAAAAATCGATATCGGCCTGGTCGGCGAAGTGGTCAAAATTGATACTGCGATTATTGATCTGCTCGATACCGAAGATTTTATTCCTGTGATCGCCCCGCTCGGGGTGGACGAAAACGGCACCGCCTATAACATTAACGCCGATGTGGTCGCGGGTAAAATCGCGATTGCACTACAAGCCGAAAAGCTCATTCTGCTCACCAACACTAAGGGCGTGCTCGACAAAAAAGGCAATATTTTGACTGGCCTAACCGCGACGATGGTCAACGCGTTGATCGCTGACGGCACCATTTCCGGCGGCATGATGCCAAAGGTTGATTGCGCACTAGATGCTGTCAAAAACGGCGTAAAGACGGCGCACATCATTGATGGGCGCGTGGCGCATGCACTGCTGCTGGAGGTATTGACCTCGGAAGGCGTCGGCACCCTGATTCGTGGCGCATCAGCCAACAGAGCCTCGGCGCGCGGTTCGCGTTAGCGTCACATTCCAGTAATGTATCTGCGCTTTAGAAAGGGTGCGCGCTCTCGGTGCGAGCCCAAGCTTGGTTCGGGGGGCAGTAGTCTGGAACCCCGTCAATAGCGTATTCACATTTAAGGCAATGACCGGCGTTTACGGTAATGTTGAATTCATGGGGCAGGCGACGGAAATGACGCTACCGACCGCTAGACGTTGCCAATTCTGACTGGCAACGTAGATTGCCGTCGATACGTTCGGCAGCATCAGCTTCATGGAATACGATCTTCGCGGCGCGTAGCTCATCGATGACTTTAACGCTGTCGGCCAGCATGGCGCAGGCCTCCTTATATACGGCACGTCGATTTTGCGGACTGCCGACATTGCGCAATGTGGCGTTTAACGCAAGGCCAAGATACGCATTGATGCCCGATAATTCAACACGAGCCACGAGTTGCTGCTGCACTTCGTTAGGCAAAGCACGGTAGTTCAGAAGCCCTTCGCGTCCGAGGCGGATCGCGTTCGCATAATTACCGAGGCCGTAGGCAATCTCAGCGGCGGCCCCAAGATTGGCCACAACCGCGACTTCATGTTCTATGTTCTTTGGATCTTTGGCCAGCATCGCGCGGTTTAGTTGCAAAGCGCGGACGATCGTTTGTTCCGCCTCACCAAACCGGCGTGCGCGCGTCAGATCTTGCGCAAGGCTGGACAATGCCTCGGTTTCACTTGATGCGTATTTCTGGACATTCGGATTCGCTATCGCCATCGACGACAGTATCAAAATCGCCTTTCGTCTCATGTCAATTGCCTGCGTTAATTGCGGCGGGATCAGTTCGTAATTAGCAACAATGTTCGCGCCTCTATCATAAAGCCCAGCAAGGTTTTCGCGAGCTAGGGTCAAATCAGGCGTTTCCTGAAGTAGCGATTCCAGTATTGTGATTGCCCTCATCATCATCGCCTCTACCTTGGGCGATGTACCGATAAGAATGTTCGTTAAAGACGCCTGTTCACCCAGCATACTGGCCACACGAACCCGATCCATCGGTACGGCGGCACGCATTGATGCCACACGCTCCGCGAGTACAACTGCCGCCGCAATATTTTCCTGCCAGCGCGGATCCCGCTTCTGTGCGTATGCCCGCCCAAGTAAATAGCGTAGATTCAAATGCTCGCGCTGGAGGTTGATGTCATCAATCTTATAATCGCCCAGGCCAACAAATAGCCGCTTGCTTTTTTCATAATTGGCGAGTGATTCGGCAACCATGCCCAGATTCGCTTGGCCAGGCGCGCCTTGGATCGTAGCGATCTTCTGATATGCGGCGGCCAATTCGGCGGCCAAGCCTTGGTCGATGCTGGCCTCATTGGCAAGAATATCCAAATATTGCAGCGATGTTTTAATAAGCAATTCGCGTGCTTTTAATGAGCCGGGCAAATCAATAATCTCACCATGCACATCAAACATAAACGTATTCGCCAGCTTGCGCACGCTCGCAAAATGTTTCTCGGCACGCGCCTTTTCAGCCAACGCAACGCGGCGTTGCTGCTCAACCATCACTACGCCGACAACCATCGTGAAAAATACCGCCGCCGCCGCCGCGATCGGCAATTTGTACCGCGCAACAAATCGACCTGCAAGATATCGCCACGTACCCTCGCGCGCTTTAACCGGGCGGCTTTCCAAATGGCGCTGAATATCGTCATCAAACTGCGCCATGACGGTATAACGATCCGCCGGGTTACGCCGGAGCGCTTTCAAGATGATGGCATCAAGATCACCGGCAATGGCGCGCGAGAGCAGTTTCGGCGCACCAAACCCGCGTGCCGTTGCGGCGGTGGCGGTAAGCGGGAGTGACGAGGGCACACTGATCGCATCGCTCAGCAGCGCGGTTTCGGTAAACGCTGTTTGTTCACGCACCGCCCGATAAGGTGAGAGCCCAGTGACGAGCTCGTGCAGGATCACGCCGAGCGCGTAAGTATCGGTAGCAGTACTGATTAAACCGTCAGTGAGTTGCTCAGGCGCAGCGTAACGAAGCGTCATCATGCGACTGCCGAGCTGCGTGAGGTCGGGAGCGGCATTCTCATCATTGGCATGACTGAGCAGCTTGGCAATACCAAAATCGAGCAGCTTCACCTCACCATCAGCGGTGACAAGTATGTTGCTGGGTTTCAAATCACGATGTACGACCAGATGCTGATGAGCGTGGGCGGCAGCGGCGAGCACTTGCTGAAAAAGTTTGAGGCGTGCGCTGAGTGGCAACGATTTCGCATCGACATATTCGTTGAGCGGCTGACCCTCAACATACTCCAGTGCCAAATAAGGCTGACCAATACCGATTCGGCTTAATTTTTCGTCGACGCCAGCATCGAACAAGTGGGCGATATTTGGATGCGTGAGCTTGGCTAAAATATCCCGCTCCAGCTGAAAACGACGGCGCCACAATTCTAGATGCTGTACTTGCGTGGGCAGTTTGAGCGCAACCTGCCGGATAACGCGGCCGTCAGCCTGATCGGCCAGCCACACTTCGCCCATGCCCCCGCGCCCGAGCGGTCGCAACAGACGATAAGCGCCGACCACTTCACCCGGCTGAAACAAGGAGGAAGGCGGCGGCGGTGCGAGCTTTGGAACCGTCTCAAGCTCGCCAGCAAGCTCGGCTGCATCGTGCGTAGCGAGCAGTTTTTTTAGCAAAGGGGCAATCTCGATATTAGTCCGCTCGATTTCGGCTAACCATTGCGCGCGGAGCGCGGGCTCCATCTCTAGCGCCGCGGTTAAGAGCGGCTCGATGAGTTGCCATTGTGGTTTGGTGATTTTCAATTTGGGATTTCATGCGCTTGGCGCGCTTTGTTTAAGGGGTTACGAATAGCTTAGGTCCGTCTTTTGTTGCCAATTTGGCGAATTATTGCGCCCCGAACATAATCAAGGAGAAAGATGAACAACTTAACCAGTAAACGTAATCGAAGCAGACAACCGGCCACGCCCGCCCTAAGTACCAATGCCAGCACCAGCACCAGCACCAAAGTTTATTCGCGGATCATCGTGAGCAACAGTACCCGTGCTTTTTTCCATTCGCGCCGGACAGTACGTTCAGACGTGCCTGTTACCGACGCTATTTCCGCTTCGGTCAGTCCGCCAAAAAACCGCAGCTCGACCAAGCGTGCCAACCCTGGATCAATCGCCATCAATTCATCTACGGCATGGCCAACGGCCTCGACATCAATGATCTCGCCAACTGCCTCAATAATGTCCGTATTGAGCGTGACGATATCAATTTCGCCGCCGCGCTTGTCTGCGCGCTGCTGGCGGATCACATCAATAACAATACTTCGGATCACGCGCGAGGCATAGGCGAGAAAACGAATCCGATTTTCAAAACTTGCCCCAGCACCATTGGCCAACTTGAGGTAGCTTTCGTGCACCAGCGCAGTCGTGGACAGCCCGCCATCCAGACGGGTACCCGCCAGCCTAGCGTGGGCGATCTGCTTCAAGTCTGGATAGTGCGCCGCGAAAGCTCGATCCAGTTCTCCCGATGCAACAGGATCTTCAACTAAGCTAAGTGCCGAAATGAGTTCCGTTGACAGAGTGCCTCCTGAGCGTTGGTTACAATTTTTCTTGCCATCTCAAAGTAGAGATTAGGTTAGCGAGTTATTGCGTCAATGTCTACTTAGCAACAATGGTGCCGGCACATTCCGCCAAACCGGAAGGGATGCCCGATGGCGACGTATTCGTATGCCAATTTGGACTGCTTATGCCTATGCAAAGAGTATAGGCAGAGAGCGGCTAGTGACCGACGCGAGCTTGTTTTTTTTAGCGTCCAGTGACGCCGTTGCGAGCCAGTCTGGCGCCGTCGGAATTCTGAATCATGACGCTGTCGACCGAACCACGCGGGCAAAACACAATTTGCCCTGATTTCAAAAGCGATCTGGTTTATTTTCATGCTGCGGTTAATTGCGGTTTGCCGCCAACCCTTTTGGTATTGCGTATAGCGCGCCCCGGGAGCTTCCAGAGCGGGCTTTTTATTTTTCAGCGCTCGGCACCTCTCTACATGCACCTGCCCAATCGCCGGATCCGTGGCGGAAAATTAGCGTAAATCTGACATGCTCATCGCCCATCTAGTTGAACGCTATTGACCGCGTAAATCCAATGCCATTGCTGACCGCGTCAAATGAGATATCAATTTGGCTTAAATTCCTGTCCGCCTGTACCGATCATGAACAACTTATCCTGCCAAAAACGCATTTCGTCCTATCGCCAGTATCTTTTAAATGCTAGCGACACATAATTTGATTGTTGAAAAAAGACACAAAAGCACCGTGAGCGGAAGGGTTTGATTGCTCAGGTCGCTGGCAAGCCGCCATCGATTTAACGCTAGCCACCTGCCGCCTAGAAATTGCGACCACACACCAAAAGGAAACAACCATGCTGAATACGTTACAAAAGTCATCATTCCCCGGTGTCAGTTCGCGCCTTGCTTATCCGCGACCGTCGACCCTCTCAGCAGCGCCCGCGCCGCTCACCAAATATCACATCCTTGTTGTTGCTGATGAACCACTTGACGAGATGCTAAAAGACGAACTCGAACGTAACGGCTTTCAGATCACCGGACTCGGCTGCAACGCAACGCCAGACCGCGTACGCCATGTCAAGCCTGATGTCGTGATTTTCGTTGCCGATAACGCCTTTCATGCAAGCCAATGGTGTCGTACATTTCGCCTGCACCAAATGATGTTGCCGATTCACATCATTTTGCCAGCGCATACCTCGTTCGATGAAGCCCTGCTGCTTGAATTGGGCACGGATTGGGTTAGCGATCATTCAATCGAACCACGTCTGCTGGCATCACGATTGCGTGCGCTCCTGCGCCGTATGCATGCGCCGGTCAACAACGAACCGTTGCAGTTGCTAAAATTTGGCCGACTGACGATTGACGCAGCGGCGCGCCGCGTTACGTTATCGGACAACGCCATTGAAATGTCTTCCGCTGAATTTGATTTGCTGTGGTTGCTGGCCTCACGCGCGGGCGAGGTACTGAAACGCGATGAAGTCCAGATGACATTGCGCGGTGTTGCGAGCGACGATTCACATCGTTTTATCGATGCACGGCTATACCGTTTGCGCAAACGCTTGGGCAATACGCCCGCGGTGGCGGCGCGTATTCGTACCGTCAGGCCGCTTGGCTATTTGTTTGCAAAGGCGGATTGGTAGCGGCTGAAAAGCGATAAGCGATAAGGGATAAGGGATGGTGATTTAAGCATAGCTAATCTGTCGCGCCGATTCGTTTATGCGCCCCAATCATTTTTAAATCCGATCCAGCCTGCAACAAACTTTGCCAAACCATAAGCGCCCCATGACTGCATCCGTGCCCACGCGCTGCGGTGTTGCCAGTGAGTCAGCTGCATTTGTTCCGCATTAGCAGCGATTTCGGCTAGTACCGAATCGCGTAGCTGTACGGCAAATTTACGATCGAGCACAACCACATTCGCTTCGCGATTTAGCAACAAACTAAACGGCTCTAGATTGCTTGAGCCGACCGTTGCCCACGCATCGTCAACCACTGCCACCTTACCGTGCAACATCGAGATTTTGTACTCGTATAGTTGAACACCATCGCCAAGCAATTTATCGTACAGAGCGCGGGTGGCAAGCTGCATGAGCGGATGGTCAGCGCGGCCCTGCAGCAACAGCGTGACGGCGACCCCGCGCTTCGCGGCATCGCGCAGGGCATGACGCATCGTGCGACCGGGCAAAAAATAGGGGCTCACGATAAGAACGCTTTTCTGAGCAGCCGAAATTGCGCTGAGATATTCTTGTTCTATCGCACGACGAAACCGAAAGTTATCGCGCACCACGAACTTGGCGTCCATTTCCCCCACTGGGGCAATACTGTCGGGCGCAAGCAGCGTAGCTGTTTGACGCGGCTGATGTACGCGACGCTGCTCTCGCCGCAACTTGGCCCATGACAACACTCGCCACAAACGATTTACAGCGCGATAAATATCGGCCAGTAGCGGCCCTTCAATTCTGACCGCGTAGTCGTAGCGTGGATGTGTTGTTGATAATGCGCCGGTCATATCGTCGATTAAATTGATCCCGCCGACAAACCCAATTCGACTGTCGATCACCGCAATTTTTCGATGTGCGCGTCTTAAGCGGCTTCGCCGGAAACTAAAAAATTTTCGCTCCGGCCGGAAAATGGCCAGCTCAACCCCGGCCTGTTTGAGCGCCTCAAAAAAAAATGGCGGTGTGTTGCCCAAGCCGACACCATCAACCACTACCCGTACCGAAACACCCCGCCTGGCGGCGTTCTTCAGAGCATTGGCGATTAGCGCACCGGCTGCATCGTCATGAAAAATGTAAGTTTCAATTGAAATATCATGGGTCGCTAAATCAATCGCCGCAGCTAGGGCTGGGAAAAATTCACCGCCATTTTTTAGAAGGGTGAGAAGATTCCCGTTCGAAATTTTTATGGAACTCGGCTCAGCAGCCGTTCGCAACAGCGATGGCAAGAGATTCAATAGTTGAGGCGAAATGGCGGGCATTGGGTTAGGTAAAAATCAGCTCTACGTAATTTTCCTTCTGCACCTTATTTACTCTCAGCGTTCTCAAGCGGCGATAGCTTAACCGCCAAGCCAACGTGATCCGATAAGCTCTTCCATTTCACGCCATCCACATCGCCGTGCAAGCGAAACACCTCGTCAATCTTTAAGCCGCGCACATAGATGCGGTCCAAGGTGAGCATCGGAAATATCGCCGGGAAGGTACGCGCGGGTTTGCCGTTGATTTCTTCAAACACCTCAACCAAACCAAGCTCAGCAGCGAGCACTTTGGAGATGCCGCCGCGCTTTGAGCGCCAATCATTGAAGTCCCCCGCCACGACCAGCGGCGAATTGCCAGGCGCTGCCTCTTGCAAATAGTCGATAAGCTGCTTGATTTGCTCATTGCGGCTTTTCTGCAAAAGACCCAAGTGAACGCAAACGCAAGTCAAGGGCTTTAGCCATCCCGCCACGTCGATACGGGCCAACAAATGCCCACGGCTTTCAAAACGGTGGTGCGAAACATCCAGATTCGTCCAATGAAGTACCGGAAAAGCCGAAAGAATCGCGTTGCCATGATGCCCATGCTGATGCTCAGCATTAACACCATACACAATATCTTGATACCGCCCTTCGGCAATATGATCGTGCTGCGATTGGGTTGGCCAATCATCAAATTTTGCCGCGTTTTTTGCGTGCGCCCCCTGCACTTCCTGGAGATAAATGATGTCAGCATCCAGCGCATGCAATTTTTCACGCACCTCATGTATCACCAGCTTGCGGTTAAGCGGGCTTAATCCTTTGTGGATGTTGTAGGTGGCTAGGGTGATGGGATGCATATCGTGTTGGAAGATGAAAAAAATGAACCGGCGAAATGAACCGGCGACGAGCGCTTTGCGCTTGAGGGGAGTGTGTTGGACCCAGTTTACAATTGATTTGGTTCCCGACGCCGAATAATGCCGGGGGCGGCAATTCGCGAGACAACTTCAGTTCCTTGAAGCATAGTGGTCATTTCCGCAGATCGACGCAATCACCTAGTTATACTGGAGCGGTTGCTTCCTTAACCAGCGCCCTAGCAGGTAACGCCAAAATCGCGTCGCGATTCGTCGCTGAAAAACAGAGCGCTGCCGCAGCCTCGTAGGGCAGCCACACATATTGCAAATGCTCACGCGGCGCGAGTTTGATCGACACACGGTCCGGCACCTGCAAGCCAAACACATGCTCGACGTTATGCGTTACGCCGGGCGCATAGCGGTGCGCCCAAATTTTATAAATTTCGTAGGTGTTTTGTTGCTGCCAATTGGTTAGGCGATGCTCCGCGGCAATGAGCCCGGTTTCTTCATGCAGCTCGCGGATGGCAGTTTGTTCCAGCGTTTCACCTTCGTCTTGGCTGCCGGTGACCGATTGCCAGTAGCCACGGCGATCGGCACGCTCAATGAGTAGCACCTCTAACGCAGGGGTATGAATCACGATTAAGGTGGAACGGGGAATCTTATAGGGTTTAGTTGGCACGTTGCTCATTGCGTTGACGGGTATTGAGTTGGTAGGGATTAAGTCCACACCCGCATTGTAATGGCTCCGACCGAAACATCTTTGTGAAACCAATGAGGGTGTCCCGAATTTTGTGTAAATCAATTTTACTGGGCGGGGTTAAAACGGTCTTCGAAACGAATCATAAGCTGACTCATGGCTTGTTTCCAGTTCTGTATTGGCATTGTCCAGCGTTTAGCAATATTGCGTAATCC
>JBBRAM010000029.1:0-40384 GCA_038206765.1 Burkholderiales bacterium
CTGCCATGAGCTGCTCTATAAGTTTCTGGCTGGCTAACGGTAATGCGGGAATAGCGGTTTTGCGGTGCGACATGCGTGACTCCTTGGTGAGTTAAGAAGCCTAGCAAAAATTTAATCTACACAAAAATATTTATACCCTCATTGCATTTCACAGGTCGCAGCCAAGGGCCGCCCCACTAGGCGTTTGCTGAATCTACATTACATGCGGCCCGAGCACGGGTCCACCTGACCACCTCGAACCACAGCGCGCTGAGCACCCCGATCCCGGCGACAGCAAGTAGCGCCAACGGCGGCGGTGTATCAAAGCGAAATAGCTGCAACAGTACCGGCACCTCAATGACCACAGCGAGCATCACAACGGTGCTTGCCGCCACCAGCCAAAGTGTTTTGTTCGGACGCCGCAGCGAGACCAGAAGCGAACCATTCTTTGAGCGATTCGACAAAATCAGCGCCAGATTTGCAATCACGAGCGTACAGAACGCGAAGGCGCGCGCCTGCGGCTCCGGCAAGTGACCAAGACCCCACCAATACGCCGCTGCGACAGCCGCCAATGCACCGAGGCCTTGCAGCATTGCAAACATCAGGGTCGCGCCGCCGAAGAGCTGTGCGGTGGTGCTGCGCGGTGGCCGCTGCATCACATCGGCTTCAGCCGGTTCATTCTCGAAGGCGAGCGAGCAGGCCGGATCAATCACAAGCTCTAGAAATGCGATATGCAGCGGAAACAGCATGGTCGGCCACCCGAAGAGCACCGGTAGTAGCGCAATGCCTGCGATAGGCACATGCACGGCAAGCAGGTACGACATCGACTTTTGCAGATTGTCAAAAATGCGGCGGCCGAGCCGAATTGCTCGCACGATGGAGGCGAAATTGTCATCGAGCAATACGAGCGATGCCGATTCGCGTGCGACATCGGTGCCGCGTCCGCCCATCGCAATGCCAACGTGCGCTGCCTTAAGCGCGGGCGCATCGTTCACGCCGTCGCCAGTCATTGCGACGATATCGCCGTCAGCCTTGAGGGCTTGCACGATGCGTAGTTTTTGTTCAGGTGCAATACGAGCGCAAACGCTGACCGTTTTCAAGCGCGCCTGCAATTCAGTGTCGCTCAGTTTGCTCAATTCATCGCCAGCGAGAACATCTGCTTCAGCTGCTTGGAGGCCCGCCAGCATCGCAATAGCTTGCGCCGTGGCGGGGTAGTCGCCGGTGATCATGATTACCCGAATCCCCGCTTCATGGCACTGCCTGATCGCTTCAGGTATTTCCGCGCGAATCGGATCAGAGAGTCCAACTAGGCCGACAAAAATGAAGTCGAAATCGTGTTCGCCTTCGGGCCAGCTTTCGCCGGGTTTCATGGGGTAGCGCGCCTGCGCGACACCCAGCACACGCAGTCCGTCGCGAGCCATCGCGTCCACCTCGGCGCGCACACGAAGCTGCGCGCTAGCGTCCATGTGACAGAGATCAACGATGGCTTCTGGCGCACCTTTTGCGGCCACCACATGGCCCGCGCCATCAATTGCCGTCCACACCTGCGCCATCGCCATCAGTGCAGGTGTCAGGCAATAGCCCCGCGCAATAGTCCAACCGGCGTGGATGTGCTCGGTATCGGCCAGAAAATGATCGCCCAAGCGATGAAACGCTTTTTCCATCGGGTCGAATGGATCAACCGCGCTGGCGAGGATGGCGTATTCGACCAGTGCGTGGAACGCCTCGGGCAGTTCAGCGGCGGCGCCATAGTCGATGTTGAGAAAACCGCTTTCCATTTGTAGTCGCGCCACGGTCATGCGGTTTTCGGTCAGTGTGCCGGTTTTGTCAGCGCATAATACCGAGGTTGCGCCCAGCGTCTCGATCGCGTTAATGCGACGCGCCAGAACCTTTTCTTTTGACAATCGCCAAGCGCCCAGCGCGGGGAAGATCGTCATCACGACTGGGTACTCTTCTGGGAGCAGCGCCATTGCCAGCGCAATCCCGGCGAGCACGGCCTGCAGCCAGTCGCCACGTAGCAGGCCATAAATGGCGGTGAGGACGAGCGGGAGGCAAAGCGCGAGCAGCGCAAGATTGTGAACCAGTATTGCGGTTTGCTTTTGTAAAGGCGAGCGTTCTGTTTCAAGCTTGCCGAGCGAAGTGCCGATGCGACCAATCGCGCTGCGTGGCCCGGTCGCGGTGACTCGTGCGGTAGCTTGCCCCAGAACAATCATTGTGCCGGAGTAAACAAACGGCAGGTCTTCGCCGCCGGGCGGGGCAGGCAGCGTTTTCTGCGTTGGTGAGGCCGAATCATCTGCGGCAGCAACTTTGCGAACAGGGACCGGCTCCCCCGTGAGTAGCGACTCGTCTGCCTGCAAGCCATTCGCTTCAAGCAACATGCCGTCGGCGGGAACGCGGTCGCCTTCCGCGAGTAGCATGATGTCGCCTTCGACGACGTCCTCGCCTGAAATGCAAACCGTTTGGCCGTCGCGAACGACGCGGGCCTGGGGACTAGTAAGATCACGCAACGCCTCTATCGCGCGCTCGGTCTTGCCTTCCTGATACATCGTTAGCCCTAGCATGACCAGCACCGCGCCAAACAGCGTGATGCCCTCAAGCGCCTCGCCGAACACGAGATAGAGTGTTCCGGCGGTAAGCAGCAGCAAGAACATCGGTTCGCTTGCTGTTTCCCAGACGATGTGCAGCAGCGTGCGGCGCTCGGCGCTCGGGAGCGCATTCGCGCCGTCCCGTTGCAACCTAAGCGTTGCCTCAGCAGCCGAAAGACCGACTTGACGCGGTGGCAGAACATTCATGTGGTTTTACTTTCGATACGGCGATTATCAGCCGTAAGATAGTCTCAAACTGCGCGTGCGTCTGTGCGGTCGCGAACTTTTGCCTTTAGCTTTCGTTTGCTGCCGCGCAGCAAATCAAGAAATCAGTCGGCTATAAGGTCAGGCGATGCGTGCGTTAATTGCGGTCTTTTCAACCTAGTTTTTCGCGCCGCATACGTATGCGCGGTGGCGAACAGACAATGCCACCGGCTAGAAATAAGCTGAGAGGTTGAGCGGATGTATTGATTGCTTCAGCCCTGTGAAGTATTGAGCTACATAGCGAACGCGGCGGTCTTGGAAGTAGCCGATAACGCACGCAGGGTTTTGTTCCAGCATCGTCATGTGCTCATTCGCCGCTTCGCGTAATTTGGCCTCGGTTCTAACTGGCACACGCTTGCCGATGGCCGGTTTCAGATCGGCGTTGAGCCTCCTCTCAGGATTGAGTTGCGGGCTATAACTGGGCAATTAAAACAGCTCAATTTTCGCCTTGTGCTCGGGCACCCAAGCCTTCACCAGCTTGCTGTGATGCACCCGCAGGTTGTCCAGAATCAGGAAGACCTTCCAGCCTGCATCCTTGATCAAAGCCTGCACGAATTCAATGAGCTCATCAGCATCAAATGCCCCAACAACGATCATCCAGCGGGTCTTGCCCTGATCGGCCACCGTGGCAATCATCGAGAGCTTCTGGCGAGTACCGCCTACCGCCACCGGTGTTTTGCGAGCAGATGCAAAGCTTCTGCCACGCACGTCGGTGTTCACTAACGCGGTCTCAGTGAACTTCAGCGCCCTCAGCGCGGGCACGTTGCTCAGTAGCCGGGCATTCGCCTTCCAACCAAGCCTGCACCGCCACAGGGCTTTGTTCATAGGCACGCTTGATCGGCGCTCGCGGCGTGAAGCCCCTGCAGGTGAGGTATTTGCCGATACTGCGCACATCAAGTTTGATACCAAACTCTTGTTCAATTAGTTGGCCTGCGGCGGCGCGGCTCCAAAGACGACAATCCATCTTGCGTTGCTCCAGGCGCGTGTCAATGATTAGGCGTTGGATGGTGTCCTCTTGCAAGGCACTGAGCGCTCGGTCATCGCCTCGGGTGCGCCCGCGCAGCGAGGGGCGGATGGCGCTCCAGCCGCCAGTTTCATACAAATCGATGATGGCGCGCGCGGGTGGGAGGGCCCGGTCATTTCAACGATTTGCATGATCTTGATGCTTTTTATGTAGCCTCACAACTTGCTTACGCCGTTCGTTGAGTTGCTCCAATGTCTGCTTTCTTGCGTTTTCTTTTTTCCATATTTCTTGGGGCGTGAAATTATAATGAGTTCATATTTCATGGGGCCTTATTTATAGTGGAACAAATATTGGCCAGGAAGCAGTGAAGATTTGCCCTCGTTAACTTCCTTTTGGATCATCAGGAATCGTTGAGGGACGTATCGATTCCCATTGCTCAGCAGGCTACTAGCGAGATTTGATAATTCGCAAAGTAGTTTGATGAGTCAGTGGCTATACTGAATCGCTGTAGTGAACGAAAATTTACGAAGGTATTACAGACAATGAAACGTCGCTGGGTCTGGGTTGCTGGGATCGTGGTCGTCATCGCGGCAGCGCTTTTGGCATGGCTTAGCCTGCGCGGTCCAGAAGTTGCCGCGATCGAAATGCACTATGCGCCCTTGGTGCGCAGCTTGCAGTTTTCGGCCCGCGTGGCGACCTTGTCGCGGGTGGATGTTGGCAGCACCATCACCGCCCGCGTGGTCAAGGTGTTGGTGGACGATGGGGCAGCCGTGCGGAGGGGCGATGTGCTGCTGCAACTGGAATCAGACGAGTTGCGGGCGGGGCTGACGCAAGCTCAGGCCAGTGCGAGTCAAGCGGAAGCCCGCTTGGCTGGGCTGCGTAGCACCGGTAGGACAGCGGCCCGGGCTGCTGTGATGCAGGCCGACGCCACCGTGCGAACCGCCCACGCGGAGTTGATACGTAGCCAGCAACTGGTGGCGCAAGGTTTTATCAGCGCATCGAGGCTCGACGAAGTGCAGCGCGTGCTGGACGTGGCCCGTGCCCAGCAAACCAGTGCACAAGCCCAGTCGCAGGCCAACGCAGATGCCGGAACCGACATCATGCAGGCCGAAGCGCAGCTAGCCCAAGGCCGCGCAGCCGTCATCACGGCGCAGGCTAGGCTGGCACAAACACAGGTGGTGGCCCCTGCCAATGCCCGCGTGCTGACCCGCCAGGTGGAGCCTGGCCAAATTGTGCAGGCGGGCAAGGCATTGATGAGCTTGGCGCTAGCCGGGCCGACGCAGCTAGTAGCACAGGTCGATGAACGGTTTTTAGAACAGTTGCAAACTGGGCAACGCACCAGCGTAGTGGCCGATGCATTTCCTGACCAGCGCTTTACCGCTCGTGTGCTGTCGATAGCGTCTGCGGTGGACGCGCAGCGCGGCGCTATTGAGGTGAAGTTTTCGCTTGACACGGTGCCGCCTGCTTTTTTGCGCGAAGACATGACCTTGTCGGTAGAAGTAGAAACTGCCAAGCGCGAACGCGCCTTGGTATTGCCGCTGGGTACCCTGCGCAGCCAGGCTAGCAGCACCAGCGCTACCGTGCTGATGGCGCTAGAGGGCCGTGCGCAAGTGCGGCCCGTGCGTTTAGGTTTACGCACGCTGGACGCGGCAGAAGTGTTGGAGGGCTTAGCGCAAGGCGACATTGTGCTGCTGGGAGGCGAGCCCAAACCGGACAAGCACGTGCGCGTAAAAATGCAAGCTTGGCAGCCCAGCGTATCCGCAGGGCCAGGCGCATTGGGTTCGCCAGGTGCGCCGGTCGTGCCCGTTACGCGCACGCCAGATGCTGGGGCGGCTATGACCAACGTCATCGGCCGCTAACAGACTGTATGGTCATGACTTTCAATTTGGGTTTTGAATGGCAGGTGGCTGTGCGCTTTTTGCGCGAGGGTCGCATCCAGACGGTCTTGATTATTGTGGGGGTGGCAGCGGGTGTGGCCGTAATCGCGTACATATCGGCCCTGATTAGTGGCCTGCAATCGAATTTGATTGCTAAAACACTGGGTACGCAGGCGCACATCAGCGTGCGCGTGCCTGATGATGTGGTGACGGCTTCCATGCCGCACCCGTCGGGTACCGTTGTGTTGAGCGAGGCGCAGCCGCGCGCCCAGCGCTTGCGCGCCATTGCCAACTGGCAAGCGCTGGTACCTTTGCTGGAAGCCAACCCGCTCATAACCGCCGTGTCGCCCATGGTGACGGGCGGTGGCTTGGCCTTGCGCGGCGAAGCGACGCAGGCGATCGCATTGCAGGGTGTGGAGCTGGACCGCTATGACGCAATCATTGGCCTGCGCGGCGAGGTGGTCAGTGGCATCGCGCGGCTGTTGCCGGGTGAGGCGATTGTGGGGCGCGAACTGGCCATCGACTTGGGCGTTCGCGTAGGCGATCGTCTGGCCCTACAAACCGCCACCGTAACAGACTCAGTCCGCGTAACGGCCTTAGTTGACTTGGGTGTGAAAGACCTCAACAGGCGCACTGTCATTGTGTCGTTGCGTTCCGCCCAAAACTTGCTGGGCTTGCCGGGCGGTGCGACCAATATCGATCTGAAAGTGAGCGATGTGTGGGCGGCCGAAACACTTGCACAAGGCTTGCGGAGCCAGTTTCCCTACAAGATCGAAAGCTGGCAAGAAAATAACGCGCAGCTGCTGTCTGCGCTCAATGCGCAGTCCGTCAGCACGGCGCTGATTCGTGGTGTGGTGATGGTCGTTGTGGTACTAGGCATTGCCAGCGTGCTGGTGGTGTCGGTGGTGCAAAAACAGCGCGAGATTGGTATCTTGCGCGCCATGGGTGCCACACGTGCGCAAATTTTGCGGCTGTTTTTGGTACAAGGTGCCGTGGTAGGTGCGTTGGGATCGGTGCTTGGCATTGTGTTTGCGGTGGCCATGATTTGGCTATTTACCCGCTTTGTGCGTGGCACGGACGGTTTGCCGCTCTTTGACATCAGCTTAGCGCCCGCCCTTGCTGTGCAGGTGGCGATAATTGCCACCATTTGCAGCGTCCTGGCCGCGATCGCACCCGCACGCCGCGCGGCCGCAATGGATCCGGCGCAAGCCATTCGGATTTAGCATGAGGGCGTTGAACGCAACATGAACACATCCGACAAAAACGCCCCGTTGATTGAGTTGACGGATATTCGCAAGAGCTACAACCAAGGCTTGCCCAACGAAGCTGAAATTTTGCATGGGTTGAACCTGCGTGTGGGCCATGGCGAATTTGTGGCGTTGATGGGGCCGTCCGGTTCGGGCAAAAGCACTTTGCTCAACATCATTGGCTTGCTGGAACATTTGACTGCTGGCAGCTACCAGTTGCAGGGCCAAGAAGTAAACAGCTTAAACGATGCGGCGCTGACGCTGCTGCGACGCAGCACCATCGGTTTTGTGTTCCAGTTTCACCATCTGCTACCTGCCTTTTCCGCGTTGGAAAACGTCACCATGCCCGCGCTAATGCGCGAAGGCCGTGTCAGCGCCAAACAATTGGCGCACGCACGTGCGCTGCTGGCAGCAGTTGGTTTGTCCGAGGCCATGGACAAGCGGCCGGCTGAGCTTTCGGGCGGTATGCAGCAGCGCGTGGCGATTGCCCGTGCCCTAGTACAAGAACCGCCGCTGGTACTAGCCGATGAGCCCACTGGCAACTTGGACACCGCGTCATCTGACGAGGTTTTTGTCCAGCTGCGCCGTATGCATTCCGAGCTTGGCGTAACATTTATTGTGGTCACTCACGATGCGCGGCTGGGCGCGCGTTGTGACCGGCTTGTCGAATTGGTAGATGGAAAAATTGCTCGCGATGAGCTGGTTAATCCGTCTGCCCACAGCAGATCAATAGATTGAGGTTGGTGTCGCCGCAACATCGGTCTGCGTTGGCGTATTCATCATAATGCAGGTTTGCTCGTGCTGCACGTGCAGCACGTGCAGCACGTGAAGACAGGCCGCGCCTGGGAAGATATCGCCCACCAAGACGCCGCACGTATTCCGGAAGCAACAAGTGCGTAATCGGCGGCCGCCAAGAGCGCGATCCCCAAAGCGGCGGATGCTTGCAAAATCATTTCAGTAATTTAAGTGTAGAAAGCGCAAACTCTGTCGATTGTGTTTGTCATTTTTGCAGTTTAGCGTCGCACTACCGGCACAAACCCCCACACAACCCCCCCCCACAAACCACCCGTAGCAACAGGCCGATGTATCGTACTAACATTCGTAACCAAGGTTGCCGGTACCCATAAACGGCATCCCATAAGCGGCTTAAAACATCGAGCGCCAATCTAGTTTCATTCATTTCTACGGAAGCATGCGATGTCAGAACCAAACCCAGTCCGCGAGGCCGCCATCGCTAGGGCACATAGGCCGATGCCCGTTAATGAATCGCAGCGCCAAGTTGATTTGCTGAAGACGGGTGCGCTACAAACCGCGATCTTGAATAGCGCTAATTTTTCAAGTATCGCTACCGACGACAAAGGTGTTATTCAGATTTTTAACATTGGTGCTGAGCGCATGTTGGGTTATGCGGCGGCTGATGTGATTAATAAAATAACGCCCGCCGATATTTCAGATCCGCATGAAATTATTTCGCGTGCCCAAGCGTTAAGTATCGAACTCGATACGGCCATCGCGCCGGGCTTTGAGGCGCTAGTCTTCAAAGCTTCACGCGGCATCGAGGACATCTATGAACTGACCTATATTCGCAAGGACGGCAGCCGCTTTCCGGCAGTCGTATCGGTTACAGCCCTCCGCGACGCACGGGACGCCATCATTGGCTACCTCCTGATTGGCACCGACAACACCGCTCGCAAGCAAGCCTCGCAATATGCCCGCAGGCTTCTCGAAGCGAGCCTCGACCCGTTGGTCACCATCAGCGCCGAAGGCAAAATTACCGACGTTAACGAGGGCTCGATTAAGGCGACCGGCGTGGCGCGCGAGAAACTGATCGGCACCGACTTCTCGAATTACTTCACCGAACCCAAGAAGGCCCGCGAAGGCTACCAGCAGGTCTTTGCCGATGGCTTTGTTACGGATTACCCGCTCACCATCCGGCATATGGATGGCCGGCTCACCGACGTGCTCTACAATGCCTCCGTTTACAAGGACGTCAGTGGCAACGTGCTGGGCGCTTTCGCGGCGGCACGCGATATCACTGCCCGCAAGCAGGCCGAAGAGGCGCTGCTCAAGGCGGGTGCCTTGCAGAGTGCTATTTTCAATAGCGCCAACTTTTCAAGTATCGCTACCGATGCTAAAGGCGTGATCCAGATTTTTAACGTCGGCGCCGAAAGGATGCTTGGCTACACCGCCGCGGAGGTAATGAATAAGATCACGCCGGCTGATATCTCGGACCCGCAGGAAGTGATTGCCCGCGCCAAGGCGCTGAGCGTCGAACTTGATACGCCGATCACGCCGGGCTTTGAGGCGCTGGTGTTCAAAGCGTCGCGCGGAATCGAGGACATCTACGAGCTAACCTATATTCGCAAGGACGGCAGTCGCTTTCCGGCAGTCGTATCGGTCACCGCGCTGCGAGATGCGGAGGAAGCTATCATTGGCTATTTGCTGATTGGTACCGATAACACCGCGCGCAAACAAGCCGAGGAGGCGCTGTTGAGGGCGGGCGCCTTACAGAGGGCCATTTTTAACAGCGCTAATTTTTCAAGTATCGCAACCGACGCTAAGGGCGTGATTCAGATTTTTAATGTCGGTGCCGAGCGTATGTTGGGCTACACGGCGGCCGACGTGATGGATAAGATTACGCCCGCTGATATCTCAGACCCCGAAGAGGTGATTGCGCGCGCCAAGGCGCTAAGCGTTGAGCTTGCCACCACGATCACTCCCGGTTTTGAGGCGCTGGTGTTCAAGGCGTCACGTGGCATTGAAGATATTTACGAGCTAACTTATTTTCGTAAGGACGGCAGCCGCTTTCCGGCGCTGGTATCGGTCACGGCGCTGCGCGATGCGGAGGAGGCCATTATTGGCTATCTGCTGATCGGAACCGATAACACCGCGCGAAAGCAGGTCGAGGCTGAGCAGCAGCGCTTAGATCAGGCGTTACGTGAAACCAATATCGAGCTACAGGCCGCAAAGGTGGTGGCAGAACGTGCCAATCTCGCCAAATCAGATTTTTTGTCCAGCATGAGCCACGAACTACGCTCACCACTGAATGCGATTTTGGGTTTTGCGCAGCTGATGGACTCTGGCTCGCCTCTGCCAACGCCCGGGCAGAAAGACAGTATCGATCAGATTCTGCAAGCGGGCTGGTATCTCTTGGAATTAATCAACGAAATCCTCGATCTATCGCTGATTGAATCGGGCAGGCTGTCGCTATCGCAGGAGCCAATGTCGCTTGAAGAAGTGCTGAATGATTGCCAGGCGATGATTGAGCCGCAAGCGCGTAAAAGCGGCATTCAGGTCAACTTTGTGAAGCTTCAAAATCCGCTTATCGTGATTGCCGACCGCACGCGGGTGAAGCAAATTTTTGTGAACCTGCTGTCGAACGCGATCAAGTATAACCGTGTCGGCGGATCAGTCGAGGTGAGTTGCCGGCCGAGTGTTGATAACCGGGTTCGGGTCACCTTTCAAGACACCGGCGAGGGCTTGGGGCCTGAGAAGTTGGCCCAGTTATTCCAGCCCTTCAACCGACTCGGCCAAGAAACCGGCATTGAGGAGGGCACCGGGATTGGTTTGGTGGTGAGCAAGCAGCTGGTTGAATTGTTGGGTGGTTTAATCGGTGTGGAGAGTACGGTCGGTGTCGGCAGCGTGTTTTGGATTGAATTAAATGCAACCGACAAACTTGAAACGTATCCAAATTTGAGCCCGCCGGTTGCGGCAGCTTCGGTGGATCAGGCAAACGATGTGCCACTGCGTACCGTGCTTTGCGTCGAAGATAATCCTGCGAACCTGATGCTTATTGAGAGACTCTTGGCGCGCCGCCCAGATATCCAGTTGATCACCGCAAAAGATGGACGGCAAGGGATCGAAATCGCGCACGCCATGATGCCGGAGGTGATTTTAATGGACATCAACCTACCCGGCATAAGCGGGATTACGGCGCTAAAAATTTTAGCGGGCGATCCGGCTACCGCGCACATTCCGGTCGTCGCGATTAGCGCAAATGCGATGACCCGTGATATCGAGCGGGGGCTGGATGCCGGGTTCTTCCGCTATTTGACCAAACCCATCAAGGTAAACGAATTTATTGAGACGCTCGACCTCGCGCTGGAGTGCGCCGAAGCGCGATCAGCACAATCAGCGCGATCAAATCCGCCACGCTAACAAACAAGGTTCAAGCTCATGACGATCGAACAAGATATCCTCGCCGCGACAATATTGATCAGGCCACCCCATTTGCCAATTGAAAAACTGATGACGGTCG
Source organism: Burkholderiales bacterium (assembly GCA_038206765.1). Taxonomy (GTDB): domain Bacteria; phylum Pseudomonadota; class Gammaproteobacteria; order Burkholderiales; family Usitatibacteraceae; genus UKL13-2. The sequence goes on from JBBRAM010000029.1 coordinate 11,175, forward strand.
AAGCGGATATCCTTTCGTCCCGTATTCTGATTGTTGATGATCAGGAGCCCAATGTTCAATTGTTGATCCGTCTGCTGACTGAGGCAGGGTACACAAATGTTTCGTCCAGCATGGATCCGACCAAAGTCTGCTCTTTGCACCGGGAACAAGACTTCGATCTGATCTTGCTGGATTTGCAGATGCCCGTGATGGATGGCTTTGCAGTGATGGCGGCGTTAGGTGATCATCAAAGCGCGCCTAACGCCGAAGGTTATTTACCGGTGATTGTGCTGACTGCACAACCGGGTCATAAGCTACGCGCACTGCAATCTGGCGCCAAAGATTTCATCAGCAAACCGTTCGATTTGCTGGAGGTGAAAACCCGCATCCACAATATGCTAGAAGTCCGGCTGCTATACCGAAAACTAGCAGATCAAAACGCCGCCCTCGAGCAAGCCATCCACGAGCGCACCACCGCTCTGCGTGAAAGTGAAACGCGTTACCAAAACCTGACCGAACTGGCGTCCGATTGGTACTGGGAGCAGGACGAGCGCGGTGAATTTACGAAAATTGCGGGCCCGATTATCGAGCTGCTGAGCATGCAGGCTGCCCCCATCGCGGAACCGTCAGCAGGTAGTTCTGTGGGTTTGCCAGCTCAAGTGTGGGTAGAAGAGGAGCGATTGGCAGTACGAGCCAAGATCGCCGCACGCGAACCGTTTTTAAATTTTATTTTGCACCGCCATGATGCCAATCAGCCAGACGGTTTAAAACGGAAGTTTCAAATCAGTGGTCAGCCAATGTTTGACTATGCGAGCCGCTTCATTGGCTATCGCGGAATTGGGGTGGAATTAAAAGCGGAAAATACAGATCATCAGAACAAAAAATAATTTAAGGCGTTGGAATCGATCGCGATGGAGCAGTTCACTTAAAAAGTTTTTTCGAATCAATTGAAACAGCGGCATGATCAGAGTGCCTCATTGTATGGCCAAAACGAATGTAGAGGCGGCAACGCGAAACGTGTCCATTATCGGTAACTGCATCGGCGCGCCACGGTTTGGTCCACCCTACCGCTGTGCCAGGGCTGGACGCGATGCCATGATGGTGCTGTGCGATGGCGCGATGGTGGAATAGGGGGCAATAGCGGGGCAATTCCGATCTAAATTGCCAACGCAAATCCGTAAATCAGCAAGGGCTGTTTGCCCAAGGCCGCATGGGGCGTATTTGATCATTTGATTCGGCTGCCCGTCGCAGTAAATGCAACAGCAGCGGCGGGATGCAAAAAGATGGCCGCGTAGATAATTCGACACGAGCAACCTAGAGTTAGAAGCGCGAGCTTAACTTTATGCGTGCCGCCACAACGCCTTAAAACTAAGAATAAAAAAAGCCCGAACCAAACGGTTCGGGCTTGAAACGTCCTGATTTTCTAGGACGAGGAGGAGACGTTAATGAAACGGGTTACTTGCGCGCAGCTGGCTTTTTGGCGACGGCTTTCTTCGCCACCGGTTTCTTCGCAACTGGCTTCTTGGCGACTGGCTTGGCAGTTGCTTTTGCAGCAGGCTTTGCGGCTGGCTTCGTGGTACTTGTGCGCTTTTCATGTGCCATCAGGGCGCGGACAGCTTCGGCCAATTCGGCCACTTGTGCAGACAAGGCTTCGACATCTTTGCTGGTCAATACGCCCAAACGGTTCAACGACTTATGCACACGGTCTTCAAATACTTGTTCGAGTTTGTCGAATTTACCAGTTGCCATGCCGATAGTTTTGCTGGCTTGCTCTTTGGCCGTTTCAATCGTGGCCTCGGCCACGGTACGGGTATTTTTCTCGATTTCTTCGCCTTTTTTGACAAGTGTGTCAAACACTTTGCGGCCTTCATGTTGCGCTTTCGAAAACGCGCCCAATCCAGCTAACCAGATTTGCTGCGCGGAATCCATCACCTGTTTTGCAGATGGCTGCTCGGAAAGGCTTGATGCCATCGAGGCAAATTGACCCAGCTTTTCGCTGATTTGACCCATAGTATTGAATGATTTTGACGCGGTGGATGCTGCTTTTTTGAGACGCTTTGCCATGATGTTGCTCCTTGGATGTTTGAGTAGTCACCGCATTTAATCGGGTCAATTGCAGGTTGCTCGTTAGCGGATAGCCGAACAATACGAGCTTACTTTAGAGTAAACACACTATTCGTGCGTTGATTTGCTTGGCTTTTTTGTTTTGCATCCCCAGCCGTCCTCGTTCCGCCGTCGGTCTTATTGTCCATTCCTATGTTCATCCCAATCTGCGCTCCAGTCTCAGTCGCGACGTCAGCCCCGCGTTTAACCCCGGTCTTTTCATCCGGCCCGGCTGCAAGCCGCTAAGCTCGCAAACGGCAGCTACTAACTCGCGAGTTTTTTGCCTTTATCGAGTTAGGATAAAATTAGCAATGGCGTAAAGTGGGGATGCGTTAAGAACAAAACCGATCACAAAACGAGCGTTTACCATCACCAGCTAAAAGCTAAAAAATCAGACACAATATTGAAACGCCAGATGGATGATAAAACCATGCGCTTGAAGTCATTTAGGCTACTTCACACGCAAATAAGATCGAGGAGAAGTAATTGAGCGCCAATGCACCAAACACCGTTGATCGTATCTGGTTGGCTTCGTACCCGGCGGGCGTGCCTGCTGATATCGATCCTGAACGCTTCTCGTCGATCAAAGATATTTTTGTGCAATCCTGCGAAAAATATCGCGATGCGCCTGCGTTTACCTGCATGGATAAAACCATCACCTACGGCGAATTGGGGGATATGTCACTGGCATTCGCCGCTTATTTGCAGGGTGTGCTGAAGCTCGAAAAAGGCGACCGCGTCGCGGTAATGATGCCCAATATTTTGCAATATCCGGTGGCGATTTTTGGCATCTTGCGCGCCGGCTTGACGGTCGTAAACGTGAACCCGCTTTACACGCCGCGCGAGTTGGAACACCAGCTTCACGACAGCGGCGCTAAGGCTATTGTGATTGTTGAAAATTTCGCCACGACGCTTGAGCAGGTAATAGCCAAAACCCACATCAAACAAGTCATCACCACGCAGATTGGTGATCTACTGGGCTTCCCCAAATCGTTGCTCGTGAACTATGTGGTGAAGCATAAAAAGAAGGCTGTTCCGGCTTGGAATATTTCCGGTTCCGTCACGTTAAAATCAGCGTTGTCGCAAGGCCGTGTTGTGGTAAGTGCCGCGGGTTACATTAAGCCTACCGTGACTTCAACCGATACCGCGTTTTTGCAATACACCGGGGGCACAACGGGCGTTTCCAAAGGTGCCGAGCTAACGCACCGCAATATTATTGCCAACCTCGAACAGCTTTCGGCGTGGATGAACGGCGCATTGAAGGAACGTGAAGAAGTCGTGATTCAGCCACTTCCGCTTTATCACATCTTCGCGCTCAGTACGTGCCTAACCTATCTCAAGCAGGGCTGCGAGACGGTGCTGGTGCCAAATCCGCGTGATATGAAATCCTTTATCAAAGAAATGTCCTCGCGTCGCTGGACGGTACTGACGGGCGTCAATACGCTCTTTAATTCGCTGGTCAACCATCCTGAATTCAAGGCGCTTAATTTTTCGGCGGTAAAGCTCTGTATCGGTGGCGGCATGGCCGTGCAGCGCACGGTGGCTGAACAATGGCAACAGTTGGTTGGCAAACCGCTGGTTGAGGCGTACGGCCTCACCGAGACGTCGCCCGGCGTGACGGCCAACCGGCTCGACTTAACCGAATATTCAGGCTCGATCGGCTTGCCATTTCCATCGACCATCGTAACGATCCGGGACGACAACGAAACCATTTTAGAAGTCGGCGCGATCGGTGAAATTTGCGTGGTGGGCCCACAGGTGATGAGGGGTTATTGGCAACGCGATGATGAGACCGCCAAAGTCATGACCCGCGATGGCGCATTTAAAACTGGCGACATCGGCATCATGGATGCATCGGGTTTTATTAAAATCGTGGATCGCAAAAAAGACATGATTTTGGTGTCGGGCTTCAATGTCTATCCGAATGAGGTCGAAGATGTGGTTGCGGCGTGTCCCGGCGTGCTCGAAGTTTGTGCAGTAGCAGCCAAAGATGAAAAATCTGGTGAAGTCGTTCGTGTGGTTGTCGTGAAAAAAGACCCATCACTCACCAAGGCGCAGGTTCTCGACTATTGCAAAGCCAACCTGACCGGTTATAAAGTTCCCAAGATTATTGAATTCTGGGATGATTTGCCAAAAACGAATGTGGGTAAAGTGCTGCGCCGAACCGTCAGAGATACCCCGCAGCATGCACCGACGCATAAACCGGCGCAAAAACCGTCAGAGGCGCCAGCGAGAGCCGAGCAAAAATAATTTTTAGCCAACGAGTGTTATTCAGCAAGAGATACGAGGAGGGGGAGTGCAGTAGTAGGACGCGTAAACAGGAGAATGACGGGCAGTCAAGCGCCCACCTGTTAAGCACCACCCGTAGTAGCACACCCACCGAGGCTCAACCATATGGGCCCGGTGGGTTTTTACATTTTTGCGCGGCGTGTTTGTCAGACTAAACACAATATTGTCGGAGGGAGCTTAAATTGTGATGCGGGAGCTTAAATTGTGATGTGACCGCGCCCCAGTTCAATCACCCGCCCGCTTACAAAGATGTTTCCCAGCACATCCACCCGCAAACCTAAATGGCACGGCCTACCTGCTGCCGCGCCTTGTTCAATTGCATATTCCAGCGGTAGCGCTTGTTTCGCATCGAGCATCCAGCCGCCGAGGTTCGCCGTGGCGGAGCCGGTTCCGGGGTCTTCGACGATTGCGCGATGTTTCATAAAGAAAAATCGTGACTGTAATTTAGAGATACCCGCTTTTTCATCAATGCCGTTGGGCGCAAAGACATAAGCCATCGACCGGCTCGGTACGCCGTTCAAGGGCAGGCTTGCGATCTGCATCAGCAAATCTGCGTTCGGTTGCGCACGCTTAACGGCTTCGGCGCTGGCCAGCGGCACGATCAATTGTTCGCTGCCGGTGTTGACCCAGCGGGTGGCATGGGTGTCGTCATGCAGCACATCTTGCTCTTCTAAGCCCAGCATTGCGGCGATATCTGATCGTGTCAGTGTGCAATCGCGAAACGTCGGCGCGTTGGCGCGCAGTGTCCAGCGATCCTCCAGCGCGCTTACCGGAATCACACCCGCCTTCATTTCTAGGGCGATGGCGTCGGTCGTCGAGAACAAATCCCGCACCACCTGCGCAGTACCGAGCGTGGGATGTCCCGCGAACGCCATCTCAAATGCTGGTGTAAAAATCCGGACCTGCGCGGTGGCCTTGTCAGACGGCAAAACAAATGTCGTTTCCGACAAATTAAATTGCAGCGCAAGCGCCTGCATGTCCTCTGTACTCAGACCCAGCGCGTTTTCAAATACACAGAGTGGGTTCCCACCGAAGGTAGATTCAGCAAATACATTGACGATGCGGTAGTGATATTGCGACATAAATGCTCCGAAAAATGCTCAAAAAAATGCGCCAAAATTGAAACCAATTAAACCGTTGCCACGTAAGATTGTAAGCTTGCGGCATGGTTAGCGACTAAGAGCCTGTTACTTGTTTACAGCGACTTGTTTACATCGCTTATCAACATAACGGCTCAGCATTACCTGTCAACATCGCTCGCCGCTGAGATTTTATTTTAATATTTAGGAGAAGCACGTGTCTGGAATTCGCTCAATATTTTTTACAGCAGTCGCTGGTGTGGTGCTGGCCATTTCCGCTATTTTACCAACGCTGTCGCGGGCTGAGACTCGCGCGCAACCACCCGCACAAACCCCAGCGCCCGCAGCGACCAGCGCTACCGCCAAGGCAACATTTGCAGGCGGCTGCTTCTGGTGCATGGAAGCGCCGTTTGATGTGCTGCCTGGTGTCATCTCAACCACCGCTGGCTATATAGGTGGTCAGACGAAAAACCCCACTTACAAAGAAGTCTCATCCGGCCGTAGTGGCCATGCTGAAGCCGTGCAAATTGTCTATGATCCGAAGAAAATTTCTTACGAAAAATTGTTGGATGTGTTCTGGCGCAACATCGATCCAACCGTCGTGAACCGCCAATTCTGTGATGCCGGCACGCAATACCGCACCGGCATTTTTGCGAGCGACGAAGCCCAGAAAAAATCCGCTGAAGCTTCAAAAATGGCGCTACAAAAATCGAAGCCGTTCAAGGGTGATATTGTCACCGAAATTATCGCAGCCCCTGAGTTCTATCCCGCCGAAGAATATCATCAAGATTTTTACAAGAAAAACCCCGCGCACTACAGTTTCTATCGTGCCGGTTGTGGCCGCGATGATCGTCTAAAAGCGTTGTGGGGGGCAGAGGCGGGTGGCGGAAAACACTAGGCTGGGCGGGGGGCGAGGGACCTCCCTTTCGGTAGCGGCGCGATTTCCTGTTGCAGGATGTGGTAATGCTCAGCATGCCCATCGTTGGCGTTAACTTGGCCAGCTTACCTTTGCTCGCTGAGGCGGACAATGTAGCGCACCATGTTAATTATCGCTCGACTGAAGGCGAACATTTTTGTGGATTTTGTAGTCAGCCGTATTGCTTGGATATCTGACGACGCCAAGTTGATCAATAGCTCTACAAAATAGACCGAAGGCTTCCGGCTTTTGCTTACCCGACCACATTGCAGGCGTTGGGAGCGCAAACCGCTTGTTCTCGCCGTGAAGAATGATGGCTCCTTGTGTGCCTAACTCGATTTTCTGAACCTCGGCCCAGCTCATGCGAAAGGTGCCAAAGAGATTGCGGTGAGTAACGAAGGTATCTGAGACTTCAAAATTTCCAGTACTAATGATCATATACAGTCCCAGCAGGACGAAGAATGCAAAGATTGCGATTGGCGGATACTGCCGAGACAAGAATGCGCCCACTGAACATCCACCGAAAAACAGAACGCAAACTGTTCCGATAATTCTGTAGCTGTTGACCCCGAACCGATATGATTTTTTCATGTGGATGCGCTCAAAATTCAGTGTGCATTTTTAAGCCCAAAATATACCTGTTGATAGACCGAACAAGCCCAGACGAGCAACGTGACTCCGGGGTGGCTGCTGCAAAAAGATGACATTAAATTTCATCACAAACTTCGCACCAATCAAAGTATTAAAACCGTTGCGAAACTTCATATATAAAAATGAACCATTTTATCTATGCGCTGTTGAGACCAAAAAATGCTCCAAAACGCGCGCCACTGCTAGAGTTTGCAACTATATATGGGGCAAAAATATTGGAAGAAAAGTCAGTGACGAATTAAACGTCACCCCGGAGTAGCTTCGCTCGTCCGGGCGACCAGCCCTTACTTCCTCACGCCTCATACAGAGGGGCCTCTCCACTTACCACGCTCACCTAAAAGCTCAACACGGCACTCAATACGGCAACGTCGCCCCCGGTTTCGCTTTCAGCAACTCGCGGCGAAAATCTTCCTTGATACGGTTTAGCGCTGCTTCGGTTTCAGCTTCAAAGCGCAACACAATCACCGGCGTGGTGTTCGATGCCCGGGCCAACCCGAAACCGTCGGCGTACTCAACACGCAAACCATCAATGGTAATCACCTCAGTCGCATCGGTAAACTTCGCGGTTTTTTCCATGCCGGCAATTAAACGATGCGGCTCGCCTTCAGCCAACTTCCAATTGAGTTCGGGTGTGGAAACAGCGTCTGGCAAGGCCTTCAGCGGCGCGTTGGCATCGGCGAATTTGCTGACGATCTCTAGCAGCCGTGCGCCGCAGTAAAGCGCATCATCGAAGCCATACCAGCGCTCCTTGAAGAAAATATGGCCGCTCATCTCACCTGCCAGCGGCGCGCCGGTTTTTTTCATTTGCAATTTGATAAGCGCGTGGCCGGTTTTATAAAGTGATGGTACACCGCCGTGGTCGCGAATCCATTTGAATAAATTGCGCGATGATTTCACATCAAAAATAATCTCGCCGCCGGGCACCCGTGAGAGCACATCGGCTGCGAATAGCATCAGCTGACGATCTGGGAAAATAATTTCACCGTCTTTAGTCACCACGCCCAAACGATCACCATCACCGTCGAACGCGATACCAATCTCGGCATCTGTTTCTTTCAGTGCTTTAATCACATCTTGCAAATTTTCGGGGCGCGACGGATCGGGATGGTGGTTGGGGAAGTTGCCATCGACATCGCAAAATAACGGCACGATTTCGCAGCCCAATGCCTTGAATAATCGCTCGGCGATAATCCCCGGCGAGCCATTACCGCAGTCCATCACGATCTTCATCGGGCGTGATAATTTTGCATCGCCGACAATGCGTGCCACATACGCATCTGCAATATCACGGGTTTCATACGTGCCCGGTGTGGCTGAAATTAAAAAATCATCCGCTTCAATGCGCTGCTTCAGCACCTGAATCGCATCCAGTGCCAAGGTCTCACCGTCTAGCACCATCTTGATGCCGTTGTAGTCCGGCGGGTTATGCGAGCCGGTAACCATGATGGCTGAACCGACATTGAAATGATGCGCCGCAAAATAGACCATCGGTGTTGCCGCAACGCCAATATCGATCACGTTCATACCGGTGGCTTGCAGGCCGCGAGAAAGTGCTGCGGAGAGTTCAGGGCCTGATAAGCGCCCATCGCGGCCAATTGCGACATGGGTGCCGCCGCGCAACTTGGCCTCGCTGCCGAGGGCGCGGCCAATCAGTTCAACACCTTCTGGCGTGAGCGATTTGCCGACGATCCCACGAATGTCATAGGCTTTGAAAATTTCAGGGGCAATGGTGGTCATGATGGTAAATTTACTTTCAAAGTTGATGTTCAAAAAAATGGAAAACGCGTTGGGGCATCCACAGGCCATGGCCCGAAAACGGAATATTCGATGGCGACGAAAAAAATCCCACGTGCCCGCCGCCAGAGGGAAAATCGAGCGTAACGGTTGATGAAACCTCAGCCTGCGTGGGCAACGCCCAGCTAGGCAAAAATGGATCGTTACGGGCATTGAGCACTAGCGCCGGTACGCGAACATCAATCAAGCCGGGCTTGGCCGAGGCGCGCAGCCAATAATCGTCGGTATCGCGATAGCCGTGTAACGGTGCGGTGACCACATTGTCAAACGCCCGCAGGGTAGTTGATGCGCGCGCTTTTTCGGCATCAAAAATGCCGGGGTGCTTCGCTAATTTGGCCAGCGCGTTCGCTTTCATCGTGCGTAAAAAATTACGTGAATAAAAATTGCTGAAACCGACTTCGAGCGCATTGCCTGCTGCCGTTAAATCTAGCGGCGCAGAAATCGCGGCGACGGCGGTGGCAATACTGCACGCGCCGCTGCCTTGCTCGCCCAACCATTTTAAGGTCGCGTTGCCACCGAGCGAAATGGCAGCAACATACAAAGGTTGATCCGGTGATTCCGCTTTGGCGCGGCGCAAAATCCAATCAATCTCGGCCGCATCGCCGGAATGGTAGGCGCGTGGCAGGCGATTCATCTCGCCGCTGCAGCCTCGGAAATGCGGCACCATGCCGCGCCAGCCGCGCTGCTGCGCTTGCTGCATAAGATTGAGCGCATAGACGCTTTGACTACTTCCTTCTAGGCCGTGAAATACCACTAGCAGCGGTTTGCCAGCATCACCCTGCATTTTATCGACATCGACAAAGTCCCCGTCTGGCGTGCCATTCGGGGCAGATTCCCAGCGCTCACGTTGGTAGACAATCGCCGGGCGCGGCGTGAACAGCGCCGGATAGATCGTTTGCGCATGGCTACTGCTATCGCCCCGGCCAAGCCACCATGGCGCCTCATAAGGCACAAACGGAGGCGCACGGGTTGGTGCCGGGGCTGGCACATGGGTTTCTGATCGCGCCATTCGTGAAGTGGCGGGCAATGCCGCAGGTGACGTTACGATCATGGCGGCTTCCAAATCATCAACAGGTGTTCGATCCATTGTCATTGCCATTACCAGTTTGCGTTGATATCGAGGCTAACCCGGCCATCGGAGGTCGGTTTGCCTACCGCCAGCAGCGGCGCGAGCAGTTGGGCAGATTCGGACGCGTTGCTCGTCGATGCGCTGGCGATGCCACGGTAGGTGAAGGTACGTGCCGAATTTGATCCGCTACCTTTGCTACCCCCGTTGCTGCCCCCGTTGCTCCCCCCGGTATTCCCCCATGCTACCGCGCCACCACCGTCAAATTTCAGCGCACCGCTAGCCTTGATGAATGCGTATTCCGCATTCCCACCATTCAATTTGATGGCGACTTCGAAATTACCGAGCGGGCGTGGCGAGATCATGCGAAGTGCCAGCGCTTCGACTTGCGCGTTTAACTTGCCTTCAACAAACGGCAATTGCTGCGGCCTCGGGTAAGGCGCAGTGACGCGATTGCCGTCCGTAATCGTGATTTGAAATTGGCCACTCGGCCCCGCGATGGAGATCAGTGGATTGATTTGACCAAGCAATGCGCTGTCGATTTTTAACGCAGTATCGCTGAGTTGAATCGCCTGGAGATCCGCGCCAATCCTCGTGTTTCCAGAAATAAGCGGTGACTCAGCCTTGACATAAAAGCCCAGCCGTAAGCGTAGCAATGCAAGTGGATCAAAGCGCCATGTGATTGGGATGGCGATGGTGCTAGCACTAGCACTAGCACTAGCACTAGCACTAGCATTAGGCCGTGTCGATAGCGAAAGCGAAGAAGAAAGTGCCAGCGTGCCGCTGCCCGACCAAACCGTGCCACCGGTAATTGACAACGTGGCGTTTGGTGCCATCGCGCGGTTGGCGGTGCTCTCGATCAAGCTGGCCGGCGCGAGTGCAACGAGTCCAACGATAAAAGCCAGCAATCCTAAAACGACGTAAGTACGAATTTTCATTGGCAAATTATTTTCCCGGCGCATCGTCAGCAAGGACTAACGTGATGTTGAGCACAGTGTTGTTGCCCGCGTTGATAACCGTTTTGTTGGCATCGCCGCCGACCGGCGTTTGCGGCTTTAACGATACCGAAACCACCCGCAACCGATAGCGATTCAGCGCAGCATCCAAATTATCAAGCCAATTTGTGTAGGGCATATTATTAATGGTCACGCGAAATTGCCGGTTCTCATCAAGTGTCACCTTTGCACCGGCACCGAACGCGACTTGCAGCCCCGTGGTGTCGGCAAGGGCGCGGGTGTTGGTGGTCAGTACCGTCGGCATCGCTTGAATACGCTTGATTTCGTCAGCCTGCGCGCGCATGGTGGCCAGTTGATTTTGCAGAACTGGGATACGCAACCCCAGTGCCTCGCGCTGGCGTGTGGCAGGCAGCCAAAGGAACGCCCACACCATTGCCAGCACTAACAATGCAGCGCTGAATTGGATGAGCCGCTGGCCGTCGTTGCTCAGCGATTGCCAGCGGGATTGTAAATTGTTGAACATGGGGTTTGCGGCAACCGCTCCGAAGCCCTGTGTTGCTCGGCCTTGCATGGCGCGAACTTGCCCGGCCATTGAACCAAGCGCAGACCTCAAGCCGGAACCAAGGGCGCTCATATAGCGCCCGCTTTGTTGGTAATGGTGATAGTGACTTGTCTGGTCGCGCTGGCGTTAGCAGGATCCAATCCCGCTGGTTCCAGCTTCAAGCTCGCGTTGGGCATAGTTGATATTTTTTGGCGCAGACTATTTTCCGTCCCTCCCGCGCCAGCACCAGCACCAGCACCAGCACCTGCACCGGCACTACCACCACTCGTGCCACTGATCGAGCTTGATAAAATTGTGGTGTTTTCGTTGATCGCAACCTCGCTAATGACAAGGCCTGGTGCGGCTTTCGAGAGATCGGTCAATTGTGCCAAGGCGGGACGTGGATCGCCTTGGATGCTTAAGCCGCGTTCGCGCTTGAGTGTTTCTAAATTGCGTTGTAACTGCAACGCAGGATCAACAATCGCGGTCGCTTTCGGAAATGTGGTTTGAAATAATTGTCGCATCTCAGCTTCAATCGCGATGCGTTGGCGATCTAGACGCCACCCATCGGCCACATTAAAAAATAATTGCAGTCCCAGCAAGGCCGCGCTTAACACCAATACCGGGCGCAAACGTTCAGCCCAGCCTGCGCCGGCACTGCGCGGTGCGAACTCGTTGGTGAGTAAGTTGCAGGCTTTGCGCTGGGTCGCGGTGAGCACGAGCAGCCGGGCAGCGGATTGACTCGTGATTGTGCCCGCCATGCGCGTCGGAATGCTGAGTGTTTGCTGCCAGGTAGATGCAATCGTTGTTGCTACATCAGTTGAGGCAGCAGGTGCAGCAGGTGCTGGTTGCCCAAACGCCGAATGGGCCACCGTATAAATCGCCAATTTCGTCGGCGGCGTTGGTACTTCGCGCAGGGCTAGCGTCAACGCAAACGGTGGGGTGATTGAAGCGGAAGTTAAGGATTCTCCAGCCCCACCGCTATCCAGCGAATACGCAAAACCGTCATGGCGTTTGGAATAACATTGGTTCTGCCCAACAACGATAGCCCATTCATTGGCCGCCGCTTCGATGACCTCGGTTTCAGAAAACGCCGCTCCTGGAGCCAGTTTCGAGGCAGTGAGCCACGAGATCGCATCACCGAACCAACGCCGATCGATCGCGGCGACGATGTACAGCTTAGTAACCGAATCATCAGTCCCTGTGCCGTTGGCAACGCTATCTGCCAAGCCCAACAAAACGACATGCACGGTATCAGGATCAATGGTGAGTTTGTCTTCAATTGCGTAGCGCAACAAAGCATCTTTTTTTGTGCCGCTAACCTTTGGCAACGGTGTTTCAATAAAGACGATACGGCTTGCCGGCACCGTCGCGGTCACATTCTCAATGTGCGGAATGTTTGCAAGCGTGTCGCAGCCAGAGCGCAGCAGGTTCGCCTTGGGGTCGAACAACGACCATTGCGCCATCGTTTCGGTTGCGCTAAAGGTTGCTTGGTCGGGAAGATGAATGATTAATTGCACGGCTGGCTTGTGGTCTAAGGGTATGAGGTCGAAATACGCGGGACTGATGCCTAACGACATCTACATCGTTATTTGGCTTGGACTACCGCGCCTGAACCCAAATTATACGTGGCCAAACGCCCGGCTCGCTGGCATCGAGCAAAGCGGTTTGTCGTGACGCGGCGACTTCACCGGTAATCGCTACTGACACGGTAAAAAATTTACTGCGAACATCGGCAAACTGATCTAGGATGGTGGCTGAATTTTTGAGCGCCGGAAACCGTTTAACCAAATCATCCACGCTCAAATACGGTAGCTCGCGTAGCCGGATTAAATTCGCCATGTCGTCACGCGGTAACTCGGGCAGCAACGCACTCATGATCTCATTCGGCGCGGTATTCACATTGATTTTGGTGCGCCCTTTGGTGCCCGCTTTAATCGGCAGTGCCGTCACAAACGGCGCTAAGCGCGTCAAGGTTTTGGCATCGAAGCCTTTTACTCTTGCTAGTTCCTGCCATTGCACCATCGGCTGGTTGGCAGTGCGGTAAGGCACGGCAAGTGATGTGTAATAGCCGTCCTCCGCACCATTGACGCGGGGCTCGCTATCCTTATCTAGCCAATCCACCACCGCTTCAGCCAAATCGGGGTTAAGGCTTAAATTTTTCAGAAGCCGCTTAAAAATGTCGATGTCTTCTGCGCTTGCTGTTTGGTCAGTCTTCACCAAGTTGTTTAAATTAAATTTGCCTGCTTCATCGCGAATCAGGCCCGATGCAAACACATTGGCGGTGCCCCCGGCATTGATGAGCGGTTGTGCAGCAATTGGCTGCGCCCAAGCTTGGTTGGTGGCGGTATAAGTGTTTTTCTGCGTTTCTTGCAGGACCGCCCGCGCCCAATCCAAGGTTGGTGCAACATAAAGCGATACCTGCGCGCGTTCCGAGGCGCGTTCTGTGCGGGTGAGGGCGCGGGACTGTTGGGCCAGTAAATAGGTTGCGATCGTTGCGGCCAACATCACTACCAGCAAGGCGGTGATGATGGCGACGCCTTGTTGGCTTTGCCGATCATGGCTGGCTGAATAAAATTGCCGTGTGAGTAGGGGCTTAAGCATCATGATTCATTTCGGATGGCAAAGGTGCGGGTGATTTTTTCACCGCTCGTGAGTGTGATCGAAAGTTCTAGCGCCAACGGGAAAATGACTGGTTTGTTATCCGTATTTTGTTCGCCCTGATCGCGCCAACCGGGCTGCCAGGATTGACGTGGATCGAGCGCCCGCCAACTCGCCTCACGGACATTGTTTAGCGCGGTGTAAACCTGCGGTGTGGCGCGCGGCGCCTGATCCAAGCCCGGCCAAATCAGCAGCTCTAGTTTGCCGTCACGCAAGCGATAGCCGATGCGTTGTGGTGCCGCCATTGCGTTATCGTTATCGGCAAAACCAGTCCGCGTGAAGGTGAGGGTGGCTTCGTTGGTATTGGCCGGATAGCGTCGCAACATAAATGCAGGCTCATCAAGGTTGTCGGCGTTTTTGATCGGACGATTTAGGAGCGCACCCAAATCGTTTTCGATGCGCGAATAAAACAACGCGGCATCGCGCCATTTCGAGCTTTCTTTTTGTAGTTGCTCGCGGGTCTGAAAAACCGAACCCAGTGTCCGGTACGAAAGTACGGCGATGATGGCAAAAATTAGCATCGCAACCAATAGCTCAATGAGTGTAACGCCGAGCTCTGCGGGGCGCCCGCGGAGCTCGCTCCGCCCGCTGCGTCTAAGGCGGTTAGTGGTGAGTTGTTGAATGCGCATCTTTACGGCGCGACCTTCGCTGCGTTTGGGGGCAACACCAAATAGCTCGTCATTGAAATTAGCGACTGCCCGTCAGTATTCGAAAGACCGGGCCGTAATATTTTCACGTCCAACTTACGAAACGCACTGTTCGGGGTGTCGCTGATTTTCGATTGAATACTGAAATCAATCCCTGCTGAATTTTGAACGTCGCTGGTTTCGCCAACCGCGGGTAAACGGCCGTTGATTTTGACCAGCGCTGTGGCCATCGCGATTTTATCTTGCGCGATCCACGTGGCCAATGTGCGGAGCTTGGTTTCGTTTGCGCTATCCACCGCCACACTCGCCGCACGTACTGCCGCCGACAGAGCAATCGCCAATATAGCCAGCGCGACGAGCACTTCAACGAGCGTGAAGCCGTGGGTGGCCGTGGTCGGGGTTGGCTGTTGATTAACGCGCATTTGCGGCATTGCTCAAACTGGAAACGGTTGAATCATTGGCTTGCGATAAATTGCCGAGCGCATCGACCGTGATACTGCGCTGCCCCGCGCTGGAAACCAGCTGAATTGCAAACGGCACACCCACGCCCGCTGATTGAAACGCGGCCAGCGCATCTTTATCTGCCCCTCCCACCCCCACCGCCCCAGCTGGCGTGCTGCCAAGTTGCAATACGGCGCGCACCCCTTCGGCAAACGGGCGCGCTTGCAGCGATGCGTTTTGCAGTGGTAGCCATTTGATTTCGGCTGATCGCGCATCGCGTGTGTAAAACATCAATTGGTTGTCAGCAATGTTAAAAGCGACGGTACGGCCGCTAAACGCGGCCTCATCGCGGGCAATTTCAAGCATGGCCTGTGCACGGTCGGTTTCTTGCTGCAATTTTTCGCGCTCATCGGGGTAAAGATTGGCGACGGCAAGTGACAGTGTGATACCAATGATAATGACCACGACTAAGATTTCAATGAGCGTGAAGCCATCAGCAGTGGAGCGGGAAAAAAGCCCGGAACGCCGCATGGCGGGCGTCTTGAGCCATTTTTGCTTGGAAAGCCTCATGGAAGCCGGGGCTTTAATCAGAAACCCCTACAAATTCCAAGACCCAATATCCGCGTTGTTGCCTTCACCACCCGGCAGTCCGTCCGCGCCCAAGCTAAACACATCAATCTCACCCTTAAGACCGGGGTTCAAATATTGATACGGGCGTCCCCATGGATCGTTCGGCAATTTTTCTAGATAGCCACCTGTTTTCCAATTGGCAGGAAGCGGTGCGGTGGTTGGCTTGACGGTTAAGGCTTGCAGACCTTGATCGGTGGATGGGTAGGCCGTATTGTCGAGCCGATAAAGTTTTAATTGCTGCATGATCACCGCGATGTCGGCTTTGGCTGCGGTGACCCGTGCTTGATCAGGCCGATCCAAAATCCGCGGAATCACCACCGCGGCAAGGATGGCGATAATGACCACGACGATCATAATTTCGATCAATGTGAAGCCGCTGGAACGCTTGAGTACATTTAATTTTTTCATATCGTTTATGTCGTTTATGTCGTCTATGTCGTCTAGGTCGTTTAGGTCGTTTATTTCGTTTGTGTCGTTTACTTGGCAACTAGTTGGTTAAGTTCAAAAATAGGCAGCAACACTGCGAGCACGATGGCCAACACGATTACGCCCATGATCAAAATCATGGCGGGCTCGATGATGGCCGCAAACGCAGTGGTACGGGTTTCGACATCGCGTTGCTGCTGGCGCGCTGCTGCTTCCAGCGTCTGGGTTAATCGCCCGCTGGCTTCGCCCGAGGCGATCAAATGCACCATGACCGGCGGGAATAGCGGTGGCCTTCGTTGTTGTGTTCCTTGTCGCCCCCCCTGTTGCGCGAGGATGGCTCTGGCCAGCCCTGAGCCTTCGCGAACGGCTATGGTGGCGCGTTGCAGGGCCTCGCGCATTGGCAGGTTGCCGACCACGCCGGCACCCGCCTGCAAGGCCGTTAGCACCGGCACACCGCTGCCAACCAGAATCGATAAAGTGGCTGCAAGTTGCGAGGATTCTTGCGAGCGGATCAGGCGTCCGAATAGCGGCAAGCGCAACAGCGCGAAATCAAACCGCATTCGCACCGATTCACGTTTCAACATGACGCGAGCTACAAAAAAGCCAATCACGCCTGCAACAAGCCAAAACACACCAGTAAGCTGAATAAACTTGGACAGCGCCAGCAAGCCGCGCGTCATGAGCGGGAGCGTTTGTTTGGTGGCTTCAAATACCCCGATCACTTGCGGCACTACATAAACCATCAGGCCGACGACCACCAATACACAAACCGACATCACAATCGCCGGGTAAATCATGGCAACCAATAATTTTTGCTTGAGCGCTTGCTGCTCTTCAACATAGTCCGCCAACCGCGCCAGTACGAGCGGTAGCTTGCCGGAGGTTTCGCCCGCATTCACCAGTGTTCGATATAAATCAGAAAACGTATTCGGGAATTGTGCGAACGCGACGCCAAGCGATTGACCTTCCAGCACTTGGCCACGCACTGCGGCTAGTAGCTGACGCTCGGGCTCCGATTCGGCTTGCTCGATAATCGCGTTAAAGGTCTGCTCAATGGTTAAACCCGCGCCGAGTAATGTTGCCAGTTGGCGGGTGACGCGCGCCAAATCAGCAGTGCCAAGATGTGCTTTTGATTGTCTGAATGCGCCGATGTTTGCATCGTTGGCCGCCTCAATTTGTGCGACATCGAGTGGAAATAATCCCTTGTCGCGCAACTGCGCGCGTGCCAAACGCGGGCTGTCGGATTCCAACACGCCGCGCTGTTCGCGGCCTTCAAGATCGTATGCGGTGTAGCGGTAGCCGGGCATGGTTTGCGTTTATTCCCTAATTCCTAATAGCTAGTCTCGCGTAACGCGAAGCACTTCTTCCATCGAGGTCACACCTTCGGCCACCCAGCGCAAACCATCTTCACGCAGCGGGGTCATGCCGCCTCGGGTGGCGGCATCAGCGATGTCTCGCTCGGATGCGGCATCGTGAATCAGCTTGCGCAATTCCTCATCAACCGTCAGCAATTCATAAATGCCGGTACGGCCCTTGTAGCCCGTTGCGCCGTGGCCTTCAACGGGCTCAAACACCTGCGCTAATTTTTGGTGTGCGGGGTTTGTTGATGCAAATAAAATCTCGCGTTCGGCATCGCTCGGCGCCCGTTCGCGTTTTGCATTCGGCGATAATTTTCGCACCAAGCGCTGCGCCAACACGCCCGATAAGGTTGAGGCGAGCAAGAACGGCTCAATGCCCATATCAACCAAACGCGTTACCGCACCGGCAGCTGAATTGGTATGCAAAGTTGCCAACACCAAATGGCCGGTGAGCGAGGCCTGCACTGCGATTTGCGCGGTTTCCAGGTCGCGGATTTCACCGATCATAATCACATCAGGGTCTTGTCGCAAAATCGCCCGTAGCGCTCGCGCGAAGGTCATTTCAATTTTGTGATTCACCTGCGTTTGGCCAACCCCATCGAGATCGTATTCGATCGGGTCTTCGACGGTCATCATGTTGCGCGTCGTTGCATCGAGCCGGGAAAGCGCCGCATACAAAGTCGTAGTTTTTCCCGAGCCGGTTGGGCCCGTGACTAAAATAATGCCGTGCGGTTGCTGGATCAGATGATCGAGCCTGGCCAGCGTATGGGCGGGCATACCGAGGCCGTCGAGCGATAAACGTCCCGCCTGTTTATCAAGCAGCCGCAACACCACCCGCTCGCCGTGGCCGGTGGGCAGGGTTGATACACGTACATCAACCGGGCGTCCGGCGATACGCAACATAATCCGGCCATCTTGCGGCAGACGTTTTTCGGCAATGTCCAGTTCCGCCATGATTTTCACGCGAGAGACCATTGCCGAATGCAGCGAGCGCTTTGGCTCAACCACATCGCGCAACGCACCGTCGACACGAAAACGGACTAGGGAGCGGCGCTCAAAAATTTCCAAGTGAATATCCGACGCATTCTCGCGAACTGCTTGGGTGAGCAGCGCATTGATGAGCTTGATAATCGGTGCATCGTTTTCGGTTTCGAGCAAATCGGTGATGTCGGGCAGCGATTCGGTGAGCAGCGTCAAATCGCTGGCGCTATCGATATTGCTGGCAATATCCATCGCAAAATCATCAACGTTATCGGATGCGTCACCAGCGTAAGCTCGGGCGAGCTGAACCTTAAAATCGGCTTCGGATAGCATCACCGGACGCAACGATTTTCCGGTCATTCGGCGCACTTCGGCCAAGGTGGCAGATTCGGGATTCGGTGCTAACCAGATTTCAATTTCGCTGTTTGTTCCATTGGCGACTTCACGTGCTGTAATGACACCCTTTGCTTTTGCAAAATGATAAGGCAGCAGGCGGACAATATGCATTTCCGCGCTAGGCAGTTTGAGATCGCTTTTTGAGTCGTTTTTAAAATCTAATGCGCCCATGATTATTTTTTGGCTGGTGCGGGGTTGGGAGCTGGGTTTGGAGTGGGGTTGGGAAGTTCGGCAGGCTGCAATCCGCGTGGATCGTTCATCACGGCTGGCAATAACGGGCCTCCGCTTGGCGGTAAGATCGATTCAGTTTCTTTCAAATGCCCGCCTTGCTCGTTGCGGATATAGTCGTAGCGCTCGCCGGTGAGTGTTGCCGCTGACTTGCCGTCACGCAGAATATAAGGGCGCAAAAACACCATCAAATTGGTTTTATCGCGGTTGCGGGTTTGGTATTTGAAGAAATTGCCGATGAACGGAATGTCACCCAATAACGGCACTTTGCTGTCGTTGTTTTTGGTGTCGTCTGAGATCAAACCGCCGATCACGACCGTCTGGCCGTCATCGACCAACACGGTGTTCTCAATGGATCGTTTGTTGGTGATTAAGTCGGCTGACTTCACGCTGCTGGTGGTCGCTACAACGCTCGAAATTTCTTGGTAAACCTTCAGCTTAACCGTCCCGCCCTCGGCCACTTGTGGCGTCACGCGCAGCGTCAAGCCGATGTCCTTGCGCTCAATAGTTTGGAACGGGCTGGTGGCGTTGCCGGTGGTCTGGGTGAAGCTGCCGGTCACGAACGGCACATTTTGACCAACGACGATTTTACCCTCCTCATTGTCGAGCGTAAGGATGTTGGGGGTGGAAAGAACGTTGTTACGCTGGTCTGCCTCAAGCGCACGCGCCAACGCGCCAAGGTTCAACACTTCGCCAACGCCCGGTAGCGTCACCTTGCCGCGAATAACGCCGAGATTTAGGCCCGCGCCGACGCTGCTGATATTGCCCGCCGCGCTGATGATGTTAGTGCCGCTAGTGCCGAAATTGGTGCCGCCGATCACCCGTGTGCCGGTACTGTTCACGCCGGTCAAATCTTGCCACTGAATACCGAATTCACTCACGACGGAGCTGGAAACTTCGACAATCAGCGCTTCGACATAGACTTGGGCGCGGCGGGCATCGAGTTTTTCGATCACCGAGCGCAGCGAATTATAAACATGGTCGGGGGCAACGATGACGAGTGAATTAGTGGCGGCGTAGGCTTGGATAGAGCTATTGACCATGCCTGATGTGCCGCTCGCGTTGCTGCCCGCAATGGTTCCGGAAGCCGCGCCGGTACTGGGGTTTGAAGCATTGACGGTGGTGGAGGCGGTGCTGATTCCGCCACTGGTTCCACCGCTCCCGCTGCCACTCATCAAGCCGCGTAAGGTTTCAGCCAATTTTGTTGCTTCCGCATTGCGCAAGTACACCACATGAATATTGCCGTTCGCCGCCGTTGGTGTATCGAGCCCGGCCACCAACGCTTTGATGCGCGAAATCAGCGCGGGTGTATCGGCGCGAAGAATCAGCGCATTGGTGCGCGGCTCAACACCGATCGTGAGTTTCGCCATCGAGCCCGGCTGCGTTGGGTTGGGTGTGGCTTCCGGCATTAACCGGCCCAACAAATTAGCCACATCCACGGCACTGGCGTATTGCAATTTCAGCACCTGTACATCAGCGCTGACGGGCACATCAATCGACTGAATAATTTTGGCGATACGTTGAATATTGGTTGCGTAGTCTGTGATCACAAGGGTGTTATTGCCGGGGTAGGCGCCAATAAAATTATTCGGCGCCACCAACGGACGCAGCACGGTGGCGAGCTGCGCGGCAGATTCGTTTTGCAGTGCAAAAACCTGCGTGACAATGCGGTCGCCCGAGATCTGGGTGCCGCGATCAATCACCGTGCCGCTAGTTTTAGCATCGGCCTCTGGGATAATTTTGACCGCGCCGCGCTCTTCAATCGCTGCGAATCCGTGTACGCGTAAAGCCGACAATAAAATTTGATATGCCAGCTCTTTTGATACCGGCGCTTGCGAAATAATGTTCATATTGCCCGTCACACGCGGGTCCAAAATGAAATTTTTGCCGGTGTGGCTGCCAATGGCTTTGACAACGGAGGCGATGTCAGCATTGACAAAGTTAAGCGTGACTTTATCGCTACTTGCATTGCTATCGCCAGTACTGGCGCGGCTCTCCAACCTATTTTGCTCTGAAACGGGCTGTGGAAGCGGGGCTTGCGCCATAGCCGCGCTGCTTAAGCAGAGCAGCGAATGAACGACCGCGGCAGCAAGAAGTCGGGGGTGGTGCAAAGCAGGGCTTAAATGCGTCATGGTCGTCGGAGTGGGAGGTAGTGGAATCAACTTGTTTTTGGAAATGCACCGAATGATGAGCCAGCGTAATTCTGGTTTAGGCCACCGATCATCGGCAGGATGCTAACCATTGATTGTACGACATGCTTGTGACAGTTGCCCAACCGCTGCGGAACGGCTGCACTACAGCTGTACAACAACCGCACAACAACCGCACAACAACGTAGGTGGGGCCTGACAGGCCCTGACAGAAAATCGGAAATATCGGTCGATAGACCGATGATAGATTGTTGAAAATGCGTATTGACGTAAGCGCATGAAAGCGGGCCGAGAAGGTGCATTTCAACGTAGGCCACTGTCCGCCGTGGGTCCGCCTTGGGTCGTGATTTTTCGGTGAAGCGCTCCGGCGGCAAAATGGCCAAAACTATGCCTGACAGGATTAGTCAAAGTGCCAGTAGCTTTGCCCGCAAATCCGGCGCTTTGGTGCGAGGATCGAGCCAGACCGCAGCGAAGGCATCGGCAAAACCGCTATCCGCAACCTCGGCCAAAAAATCATCATTGAGAAAAAATCGTGCTCCGATGTCGGCAGTGGGATGGAATTCGATCGTCAGCGTGTCGCCGCGCTGCATGTCGCGGGCGATGGTGTCTAAGTGCTGCTGCCAGGCTGAAAAATGCCCGGCCTCGTCTGGGTGAAGCCGGATCATTTCTGCCATCGATGAGGCGGCGAGTTGGTTACGCTCGATGTTACGCAGGTAGCCAAGTTGCAGCGCAAAGTGATGCTTGGAATTGAAACCCGTGTTGGCGGACTTGATCCACATTGTTGCTTCGTAGATTTTAAATACGCTCCATGACAACACGCCATTGCCGAGCTTTTGCCAGTGGTAGGGATGTTGCAGATAGCTAGCGGGAATCGGCGCGGCTCGCGAATCGGGGAGATCGTTATGCATGTTTGATTGTGCGCTAATTTTGACCAACATCCAGCTGAGGTTGATTTTCTGCGAGCGCGGGCGACAGACAGCCTAAATAGCCGCTTTGGAGAATAATTCATGGCGCCTGCGTGCCATTGGCCAGCACATCCACATTGGGCGCACCGGTAGCGGCATTCACCAAGCGGATTTTCGCAAGTTAAGGTTGGGGAGACGGGTCATCTTGGTTGCTTCAGACTGTCCATATCGAACCCACCCATAAAAAATCAAGGCTAACAGTAGAAAATCAGAAGGCAACACCGCGAGCCGTCAAATTTAGCAACTGCCCAATTATTTACGATGAAGTACAATTAAGTACTAATCAGTATTATTGTGAACGGATTAGAATATGCGGTGCCTTGAAAGCAAAACACATAAAACAAAACACATAAAAATAGAGCTCGAAATTTCAGCAACCGCAGAACGCGCAATCTTCAGAAAGTAGCATCAAAAAAACTATGAAAAACCAATCCAGCACTAGCCGAAACCCCGGTCCTGAAGCGGCTTCCGAGCCAGCTGTGACAATTCCGCCGGTAGCCATCGCAGCAACCCCAGCGCAGCCCGCCGCGCCCGTAAAAATATCGTTCAAAGAACAGCAATTTAAGGTGCGCGAAGACGTCATCCTCGATGTCGTCACTAGGCTTTTAGCCAGCAAAGGCTTCGATTTGATGACTATGGATGAAGTCGCACTTGAGGTCGGCATGGCCAAAGCAAGCTTGTATAAGCACTTTGACTCCAAAGAAGTGCTGGCCGCCGCTGCCATGGCCCGGATGCTGGATCGAACGATTGATTTCATAAATGAACTTGCAGCGGACCGCACAAAACCGATCGACAAATTAAAAGCCATCGTCAAATGGTCGATTGAAAAACATCTGACTGGGGACATGCCGTTGTTGCCGTCAACCCGCTCCACCATTCGCCAAGCACTGATGGCGTATTCGCCATATGTTGAGCGGCTCACCCGCGTTAGCGAGCAATTGGGGGACTGGATTACCGAGGCACAAGCAACTCGCCAGTTGAACAACAACCTCCCGGCTGAGTTGGTGCTTTACACCGTCTTTGCAAGAGCCTGCGATCCGGTGGCGGACTTTATGAAATTGTCGGGCGCGTATTCGGATGAAGAAATTGTGGGATTGCTGATCGCCACCTGTTTTGAGGGGTTGGCGTGAGGTTTAGGTTACGACTTATGGCAATTTGCCCTCCTGCGCAATTTGGTAGGTAAAGCCGAAACTTTGCTGCGGGGTGGCGGGCTGGTGGAGTTCCGTGCCTACCCGCCCAAGTCGCTTCTATGCGCAAACTATTGGCAATTGAAAATGCGGTGATTACGGGCAACTAGCTTCAGAAATAAGCTGAGGCTGTGAAAACAAAATCTGCTTGGGGGCAGGGGAGTTCGGCGGTTATTTTAAGACAGTTTTCGGCCGCTTTTTGACGCAATTTAGCGGAGCCGCTCAACTCAAAAAGAACGCGCCACGTTAAGCCCGAACAAAATATTGCGTCCGGCTGCGGGCTCAAAGTATCGCGCTCTGGCTTCAGCGACAATGACCGAGCCAACATAGCGACGGTTCGCCACGTTATCGATCCGCACGTATTCGCTGATGCGCCAATTTCCCTGGACACCGGCAGCAACTTGCTGTTGAAACCCGATACGCAGATTGGCCACCCCAAAGCCCGCTGCGGCATCGCTGTTGGCGTCATTTACATAGACCTTGGTCGATGCGCGGTATTCGACTGCGGCATGGAATCCGGATTGCTGGTGGCGCCACAGCAACTCGCCGTACAGCACTGAGCGCGCCACGCCCGGCAGCTGATTGCCCGAGGCCACCATCATGAGCGGCGTACCCCCGCTATTTGCACCATAAGCGTCCTTGAAGCGCGCGTTCAAAAACGTGTAGGCGGCATAGGTTTCAAGTCCGAACGGAAGTACGCTCTCGAACGATAGTTCGACACCGTCTCGCTGCGTATTGGTCGCGTTACGGAAACTAGTGCGACCGCCGCTCGACGAATTGGTGACGATTTCATTTTTCGTGTCGATATGAAACAGCGCCGCGTTCAAGCGTGTGCTGCCGCTGATCTTGCCTTTAAGCCCAAGCTCGGTGTGGCGGCTGCTCGCAGGCTGCAGCGCAAAGTTTAACCCGGTCGCACCATTCGGGCTATTGGGAGTGTTGGTGCCAGTGGGCCGATACGCCAGTTCAGCAAAAGTTGGCGTTTCAAAACCCTCGCCGTAGTTGGCGTATGCATTCCATTGAGGTGTCAACGCAATGAGCACACCGACGACCGGCGTGGTGCGGGAATATTCAACTCTGCCGCTGTCGTCGGGATTAAGGCCGACGATATAGTGGTCTGCAGAATTGAATTTCACACGACTGCGGCGCGCACCGCCGCTGATCCGCCAATCATCGGCAAGCAGCCATTCCAGTTGCGTATAGAAATCGGTATTAGCAACGCGATCATCCTCATCGCGTTTGAGCGCGCCCTGTTGACCGGCGTTGTTGACGAAGCCTTGGCGGCGCTCATTCAGGCTATCGCCGTCGAATCCGATGGAGAACGTCAGCGGGCGATTGGGCATGCCGTCCATGGCGATGCGACGGGTCCAGCGCAGACCCGCACCGCCGTAACGACGCCCCAAATCGACTACACCGCCTGCACCCAGCGGCGTGTTGCCATCCTGACCAAGATACTGCTTGACCGTGCGGTCTCCGCTGTAAATTTTGACCTGTACCGCGCCAGCGGCATCGCCTGCAGCGCCAATATCATAGACGGCGCCAAGCTGATTCTGGCGGATACTTTTTCGGGTATTGAACGCGATTGCCGAATTATCGACCATGCGTGGATCGAGCTGCATCTGCGCACGCGTCAGGCCCAGCGGGTCCTGCGTATCTGGCTGGCTTAGCGCGTTCGCGACTAGCGTGAGCTTGCCTGAGAGCAGCGGAATGCTTAACTTGGTATTGAGCTGGTCGCGCGTCGCGGCGCTGTGGGCGCGGTAGCCGTCGGTTTCGAAGCGCGAAATATCGGCGATGTAATTCAAGTTGTCTTGTTGCCCACCGAATTGCACGCCGGTCTTTCGTGTGCCGTAACTTCCTGCTAAAAAAGAAGCGCTAACAGCCGGCGAGGCGGGACCATCGGCAGTAAATATCTGCACCACACCCCCGGACGAATTCCCATACAGGCTCGCAAACGGACCGCGTAAGACCTCGATGCGATCCGCCGACGAGAGGCTGAAGGTTGCAGCCTGCCCCTGCCCGTCGGGCATGGTGGCGGGTATGCCGTCAGCGATTAGCCGCACACCGCGTAGGCCGAACGTGGAACGAGCACCGAAGCCGCGCGAGGATATCTGCAAATCTTGGGCGTAGTTCTGGCGGTTCTGCGCCACGATGCCGGGCACGCGGTTGAGTATTTCGGAAAGGTTTACCTGTGGCTTAGCTTCAGCGATCACGCCCGCATCGATGCGATCAATAGCCATCGGCAAATTGAAACCGTCCTGCGCAACGCGCGTGGCGCTGATGACCAATTGGGGAACACTTGGAATCCCCTCAGTGGGCACTTGCGCAAAAGTGAACGGTGCGACGATTGCCAGCACGCTGGCCCGCAGCAGCAGCGGTAGACGCAGACGAAAACGAAAACGAAAACGAAAATCCATAGGCAAACGCAAACGCAAACGCAAACGCAAACGCAAACGCAAAGATGGACAAAAGCCCATACGCAAACCCCGACGTAAACCCATCCGCATTGGTGCAGAAAGGGCGGGTCGGCGGCGCGCTTGTTTCGATATTTGTCCAGCCAATGTCCTGATGCGCATCTCTCCGCCGCTTTCTTTTTGTAGTTAGCCAGTTTACGTTGCCATCCATTGGCCGTCAGTGAGGGCCGTCAGTAAATTGGACGCCGAGAAAGGTCCCTCGGCCTCCTGATTGTGGCGACCTATGCATAGCAGAGGCAGCAAGTGCGACTTGCTGATTGCCTCGCAATGCTCGGCGCCAAATTTTATCGCGCCTGATTTTGCGATCATAAAGCCCTCTTGCCAACCGGTATGTGCGCAAACGCACAGACGACGCCGACAAACGGGAACATTGTTCATGAATCAGGTGTTGCACCTTTTTGTCATCGTTTCAGGCATCAATACCATTCCCGCGCAACGGGATCCACCAACCAACTCGGGACCATCATGGCCAAAACTTATTCATCAAGTTTCGCACGCGCTGCTAAAATTGCAACGCTGTGCGTGGTACTCACTACAGTATTGAACGGCTGCAATTCATTGATGAATTTGCGCGAGGAGAACAAGGGCATTCAGCTTGAAAACCTTAAAGCCGCTCCTGGTCTCACTGTTGCGATATTTGCGACAGATTTACCCAAGGCGCGACAGATGGTGCTAGGGGCCAATGGCACATTGTTCGTCGGCAGTAACGCGGGTAATGTCTATGCCTTGACGATGAGTGATAATCAAGTCACCCGCACGCGGACCATCTTGTCCGGCATGAACACGTCCAGCGGCGTTGCCTTTAGCAAAGGTGCGTTATTCGTATCGGCCAGAACAAAGGTTTTACGCTTCGACGATATTGAGAATCGCCTCGACAACCCGCCTGCACCGACTACCGTAGTCGATGGCTTTCCCGACAAGGATCGCCACGGCGCGCATTACATGGCCTTCGGTCCGGACGGCAAACTCTATGTCTCGGTGGGCTCACCCTGCGATCTTTGCGAAGCGCAGAACGACGAGTACGGCACCATTATCAGGACTAACGCAGATGGCAGCGGCAAGGAAGTCGTTGCCCGCGGTATCCGGAATTCGGTCGGTTTCGATTGGCATCCGCAGACCAAAGAACTTTGGTTCACCGAACAAGGTCAGGACAATTTAGGGCCCGAGTTGCCGAATGAAAAGCTCAACCGTCTCTCCCGCGTGGGGGAAAATTTCGGTTTTCCGTATTGTCACGACGGAAACATTCCTAACCCCGAATTCAGCAATAAGCACGCCTGCAGCGAATTCACGCCGCCCGAATTTACCCTCGGTGCGCACACCTCGGCGTTGGGAATGCGTTTCTATGCTGGTGATGCAGTGCCGAAAGCTTTTCAAGGCAGCATCATCGTCGCTCGCCACGGTTCGCATCCACCATCGCGCGTTGGTTACGATGTTGTCAGCGTGGCCATGAACGGCAGCCGTGCCGAAAGCATGAAACCGTTTTTGACAGGCTTCTTGCAGGGGCGAAACTATTGGGGAAGGCCGGCTGACGTGCTCGTCCTCGCGGACGGGAGCGTGCTCATATCGGACGATCTAAATGGTGCTATTTATCGCGTCGCGCCTCGATGATCAAACCTGTTCCCGCTGGTTTGCTCACAACCGCAACTCACCTTGGCCTTCATTTGCATTTGTAGCCGTATTTGCAGACGAAGTGAGATTGTCCTCAAGCCTCGGCCTGCCTCTTGGTTTGGCCTCGCGTCTCACACCACTAATCTTCTCAATCTTGGCATAAAAGCGTGAATTGCCCAACGGTTGGTTTTGGTTTAATGCCAGCCGTATTTCGTCAATTGCCGCACTGTCCAAATGTGCACGGAACAGGGCGCAATAGCTGGCTTGTCGTGCTTTGTCGGTTTGCCCGATTTCGCCGTACAACGAATGTGGGGTGAGCAGGCTATCGGTCTGACCTAGTGCATTGGCGCGGTTGCTGCTCCAGCGATAATGTGCCGGGTCATCCACCATCGCCGCGCGTACCGGGTTGAGCTTGATATAGCGTTGGCAGCATACAAGGTAGGTGTTGGCATGAATGAGGGACGACTTGTAGCGGCTATCCCAGAGCGTGCCGGTGCGGGCATGGGTGCGGTTGATGTACTGCACGTAACGCCGGCCCAACGACATCATCAGCTTGCGCATCAAAGGGGTCAGGGTCGATATTTTTACGATCGGGTCTTGTAGCATTTACTTGCATCATTCAATTTTCTTCATTTCATTTGCTATGTTGAAAGCCCCTTTTTATTTGCTTTGAGTTCGCTCTTTGATTCATCGATCAAAAACTCCCGATTGCGGCAGGTATGGTCAAGCCATCCCTCGCAAAGGCAACTCGTACCGCCTCTTTAAGCCTGCATTCGCCAACG
Organism: Burkholderiales bacterium; assembly: GCA_038206765.1. Taxonomy (GTDB): domain Bacteria; phylum Pseudomonadota; class Gammaproteobacteria; order Burkholderiales; family Usitatibacteraceae; genus UKL13-2. Next base: position 39,477 of record JBBRAM010000029.1, read on the forward strand.
CATTCACGATCGCTGGCGCTACCAATGGTACGCATGGTTCGCCCAAGCCCGTCGGCGTCTTGCCGTTCGGCATGAATTCAATCAACATTTGTGGCGAATCAGTGATACGTGACACCGGGTAATCGTGAAAATTGCTCTGCGCGACGCGACCGTCCTTGAGTGTGATTTTGCCGGTCATACATGAGGAAAGACCGTAGAGAATCGCACCTTCTACCTGCGCGTGTGCGCTGTCGGGGTTTAGCACTAGGCCGCAATCGACAGCGCAAATTATCCTATCGACGCTGAAGTCACCGTTGCGCTTAGCAGTCACTTCGGCGACCATTGCGACATAAGTTGAGCTCTGCACATGCATCGCGAATCCGCGACCGCGGGTTTCACCGTTGACCTTCGTCAGCGGCTGGGACCAGCCCGACAGCTCAGCTGCGCGGTGTATGAGGTCAATCATGCGCCCTGTGTCCCGCCAATATTCAGTGCTGGCGCGCGAATTGAAAAACTGCAGCCGTCGCGCTGGGGCCAACATTTCGAGACGCCAATCAACTGCATCTCGCCCGGCCTCTATTGCAAGCTCATCGAGAAAACAATTGGCCGCAAAGGAGTGATAAAACTCTTGCACACCACGCATCCACACCCTGCGCAGTGGTGTCTCCACATGCGTGCCTTCAAACTGCACATTTGGAATCGCATAGGGCAGGCGTGAAACGCCGGCAAGTACTTCGCTCACTGCCAGTTCCTTCGCCAGCTCTTCGTCGAAAGTGGAGCTCTGGCTGGAATGGAAGGGGCTCGCCAAAACGGACACCATGGATTAGTATTTTCATAACCATGGAGAAACACAATGCAGGCAATTCCGAAACGCGCAGTGACCGCCGAATTCAGAGCGGAGGCGGTTAAGCTGGTCATCGAACAAGGAC
>JBBRAM010000030.1:0-40267 GCA_038206765.1 Burkholderiales bacterium
GTCCTTGTTCGATGACCAGCTTAACCGCCTCCGCTCTGAATTCGGCGGTCACTGCGCGTTTCGGAATTGCCTGCATTGTGTTTCTCCATGGTTATGAAAATACTAATCCATGGTGTCCGTTTTGGCGAGCCCCTTCCATTCGAGCGAATATGCCTCATCAGGTTTTTTTCGATCAAATGGATCGCAAGGGTAAAGGAATTGCATGAGTTATCATCCTTGCTATAAGTTGGGTTAGTGAAACTTAGTATATATGTAAGTACTTTGCATCACTTCCCCTCCACTCCCCGCAACACCAACCGATACTTAGCCTCCCCCGCCAACAACGGCGCGGGCTTTCCCTCCACCCAATCCTGATGCCCCGCGCCATAAAACGGCGATAGCGGGTGGCCGCTTTGGCCGCCGGGCATGGTCATGATGGCGGCTTCTTCATGACCGGGGGCGACGACTAGGCGCTCGGACGCGCCGAAGCTGGGCGCGGCGACTTTGGGCATGTGGTTATCGCCTGACAGCTGCGCGGCGGGCATGTTTAAAAAATAGCCCAACTGCGGTACCGCGCGAGCGATAGGATGGGTGATTTTCGTGGTGTTGCGTTTGCCCCATGTCGCCTCGGCGAGTGAGGCGTTGGTGGCTAATAATTGGGTTGTTGCGTCACCCAGCTTGGCGGATAAAAATGCGTTCCAAGTTGTGTAGTGCAACGGCAGCAGATGCGGTGCTTCAGAGCTGATGGCTTGCCAGGCGGCGTATTCAAAACGGTGATCCCAATCCATTTCCGGATCGCCTTGCGCGCTGTCGCTCTCACTATTGCTGTTGATGTCGGGTGAGGCGCGCGCGGCGGGTGTGGCGGCAATCCATGAGGCCCACAGCGCATCCAGCACTTTCAGCCGAAAACTTTGCGCAATCCAGTAGCCCGCTTGGTCCACATCGGCGTGGCCATTCCATGATTTCAAGGCTTTGATGGCGGCGAGTGCATTTGGTGCTGTTTGGTTCAGCGCGCGGTTCGCCTCGGCGGCATCGCTTGCTTTTTGCGCCCAGCGTTTTAAAAATCGGGCTTCGGTATCGAGCCCGATGTTATGCAGTGCCACTTCATCGAATTTGTCTTTTTCACGCAGTCGATCCCGAATCTGCTGGCCGCGTGCGCCGAGATCGAAGCCGCCTTCGCCGATCAATCCGCCCCCCGCGCCAGACAATTGCCGATTGTTGCCCGACCAGAGCCGATGATCGGCGGGGTCTTTGATGGCGGGGTATTGCGTGGTGGGCAACCAATCGCCATCGAGCGCGTCAATCGCCGCGAAACCCGCGCGGATACCGGAGTTTGGCGATGTTGCGTGGGTGGAACGGATCGCCATTTTGCCCATAATCGTCCACGCGTTATGGCCTGCTTTATCGACAATAAAAATATTTTGGTGCGGACCGCCGCTCAATTGCGCGAGGGGCAGCGCTTCGTCGACGGTTTTCGCCATCGCCATTTTGCTCAGGTTGAGATTGATCGCCTCCGAGCGATGCCCCAACCAGTTGAGCGCATAGCGTTGCTTGTTACGCACTTTGAGCACGGGGCCGAAACGTGATTCACGAACCGCTAACTTGATGGCATCACCGCCTTTAACTTGAATCGTTTCTATTTGCAGCGTGGCTTCTTCAGTGGCCGGTAGTGGCACCCAGTCAAACCATTTACCGTAGCTGTTGGTGAATCCCCAAGCGATATTGCCGTTGCTGCCCACCACGAGCGCCGGCAAACCGGGGAGAGTGACACCGACGAGCCTTGTCATTACGTTGTTGCTGTCAGTGATCTCGATTTGTGCCCGAAACCAGATATTGGGCACGCTATGTCCAAGATGCATATCGTTGGCCAGCATCGCGCTGCCGTGCGTAGTGAGTGCGCCGCCGATAGACCAAGCGTTGCTGCCGACGAATAAATGTTCGGCATCATGGGACGCTGTCGTGATTGCGTTATTTTTAGACGGTGGGTTACTAACATTGTTTCGCACATTGTTGCGCACATTGATTTGATCCGCACCGGGCATCGGCACTGGCGGAATCACGCTGCCATCAAACGCAGCGTCCCATGTCCCGCCGAGCGGGCGCATCCATGCGAACAGCGGTGTGCTCAGCTTTTCGCGCAGCACCGCATTTTTATAGGCATCATCAATCGGTTTCGCTTGCAACATGTAAAGCATTTCACACATCACCAACAACGAATCAACCTCGGTCCAGGGCTGTGGTGGTGCTTGTAGCAGTGAGTATTGCCACGGCTTGGCATTGAGCGCCGCCAGCCCGGCGTTGACGCCTTCTGTGTAGGCGGTCAGCAGGCTTGCGCCGCTGGCATCTGCGGCAGGCAGCGTTTGCCAGCGGGATTCCATGCGGTGCCGGAAGCGGTGTACGCGCTTTTCTTTGTCCATCGAAATAGTCGCTTTGCCGAGCAACGCGGATAGTTCGCCTGCGGCTGAGCGACGCGCCAAATCCATCTCAAAAAACCGTTCCTGCGCATGAATAAATCCCAAGCTGCGCATCGCGTCCGTCAGATTGGCCGCACCGATGGTGGCAGTGCCGCGCAGATCGCGGCTGACCGTGACGGCTTGGCTGAGTTTGGCCATCGACACCTCGCCATCGAGCTTGGGTAGGCTCGCGCGAAGCGAAAAATAAACGAACGCGGACATCACCAGTACGAGAACCAGCAAGCCGGCAATGATACGAATAACAACTTTTAACCAGCTTGGTCGATTGGCGAACATTGTTAGTGCCTTATTTTTTGAGTGCAGATTTTTTCGCACGCGGGTGCGCGGCGTCATAAATTTTCGCCAAATGCTGAAAATCTAAATGCGTATAAACCTGGGTTGAGGCAATGCTGGCGTGGCCGAGCATTTCCTGAACGGCCCGTAAATCGCCTGATGATTGCAGCACATGCGAAGCGAATGAATGCCGCAACATATGCGGATGCAGATCGACTGAAATGCCTTGTTGCGTTGCGCGGATTTTGATTTGGTTTTGAATCGAGCGTACCGAAATACGTTTGCCTTGTTTTGATAAAAAGAGCGCATGGCGATGATCATTATGGGTTGCATCCGTCCGCGTGCCGGAATCCGAAACCCTAGTACTGGTGCGGGCTTCCAGCCATCTCTGGAGTGCGGCAATGGCATGTTTCCCGACCGGAACGATGCGGGTTTTATTACCCTTACCAGTGACCCTTGCCTCGCCGGTGCTGAAATCAATCGAGTCTAAATTTAAACTCGTCAATTCCGATATCCGCAAACCTGATGAATAGAGCAATTCAAAAATCGCGCGATCACGCACGCCTTCTGGGCTATCGTCTTCAAAGCTGACCAAGCGCACCGCTTCGTCGGGCGAGAGAGTTTCGGGTAAACGCTTTTCGGCTTTGGGTGGGCGCACGCCGTCCACCGGATTGGCGGCACCGGTTTGATGGCGTAAAAATTCATAAAAGCCGCGCCAGCCGGAAAGCGTACGGGCAATGGATTTAGGTCCGAGTCCTTTGCCGTGTAACTGGGCGGCGAAGCGGCGAATTTCCGCTTGCGTTAGCGTGGCAAGTTCGCGTGGGGAGGATTGCGCCTTGCCGGAAGCGACGAGTGATTCCAACAGTTCCAAATCGCGCCGATAGTGTTTCAGTGTTAGCGGCGCCAGACGGCGCTCGTGCGTCAAATGACTTAGATATTGTTCGCAAGCGCTGTTCACGTCATTGGGCTGGTTTTATTCTGGCAACACTTCCGGCACAACGGTCAAATACCGCGATACTGAATGCGCGAACACCTGACCGATGCGCGATAAAAACATGGTGCCCATTTCGGTATAAAAGCGCTCGGCATTTTCGCTCGCCATCAACAGTAGGCCAAAGGTTTTTTCGCTTTTCAATGGCACCAAGGCATACGATTTTAAATGCGGCGCATGTTCGCCAAACCAAAGGTTGGTTTCATAAACAGGGTGCGCGCCGCAATAGGGCTGCGTCATTGCTTCGACGAACTGGCGCAGCTCGAGCGGCGCGGCTTGAAACTCCGGCGCGGTGCCGGCAACGCCATCGGCGCCTGCCGCAATTGCGCCACCCTCGACACCCCAAAAACGCACCACCACATGCGGCACTTGGAACCGATCGAGCAAATCCAAATACAAAATATCAATCGCCGCGTTGAGTGATTTGGCGCTAATGAGTTTCAATGTCAGCGCATGCACCTTCTCAGACAAGCCGTCGTTTTCTTCGCCGAACTGAATCAACTCCGCCAGCTTGTTTTCAAGCAGGCGAACTTTCTCACGCGTTGCAATCAGCTGACGTTCGGGGATCGACACGGTCCGCCCGCCGTGTGGATGGGTGACATTGAGCGCCAACAAAACATCCGCATGATGTTCAAAAAAATCAGGGTTGGCCCGTAAAAAATTGGCGATGTCGTCGATGTTCATTTCGTTCATTATTATTCCCTGACACTTGGTGTCATCTAATTTTTAAAATTTGGCTTAAACCGATTTGACTGTGTTCATTCCCGACTGATTCCGGGTTCATTCCGTCGTCATTCCGTATTCATTCAGGAACCTCGATCTCGCCCCGGTAAACCGTCGTCGCGAAGCCCGACATAAAAACCGGAGCCGATTCCTCAGAATCAACGCCGCCCCGCCATGTTACCGAAACTTCACCGCCGCGCATCGTGACGCGCACCGCTCCATCCTGATCCAACAATCCCCAGCGAATCCCGGTCACCACGGCTGCACAAGCGCCCGTCCCGCAGGCGAGGGTCTCGCCCGCGCCGCGCTCCCACACGCGCAGGCGAATATGCTTGCGCGATACCACCTGCATGTAGCCCGCATTCACCCGCGCAGGAAAACGGGCGTGGTGTTCAATTAGCGGCCCTTGTACGCTTACCGGCGCGGTATCGACATCGTCAACGACTTGCACTGCATGGGGGTTACCCATCGACACCGCGCCAATAGTCACGATTGAGCCATTTATGTCCAAAGAATGGCGTATTTGCTGGGGTTTTGCGTCTGCTGATAGTATAAATGGGACATAGTCAGCAATAAAACTCGGTGCACCCATATTGGTCGTCACCAGCCCGTCCGCCGCAATATACGGCGAAATAATGCCCTTCATGGTCTCCACACGAAGTTCATGCTTGGTCGTGAGTCCTTCATTACGCACGAACTGCGCAAAGCAATGTGTGCCGTTGCCGCATTGCTCGACCTCGCCGCCATCTGCATTAAAAATGCGATACCGGAAATCGTTATCGGGTGACAACGCCCGTTCAACCAATAAAATTTGATCGCAGCCGACACCGAAATGACGATTGGCAAGGTGGCGGCGTTGTGTGGCGGTGAGTGTGGTTGCCTGCGGCTGGGTAACGCCGTTCAACATCACGAAATCATTGCCACGACCGTGCATCTTGGAAAAGGTTAAACGCATCAATGTCCGTCGTATCTATACAGGCGTTGACGAAATCAGCCCGCCGACTCATCGGGGAAAAACACGAAGCCGCTATCAACAAGGGTTGGGTCTTTTTCAATCGCGGTGATTTCTTCGATATTCAACGCCGGTGGATTATCGGGTGTGTTTTTAACGCGGGCTTTAAATTCCGGATCGGCAAACGCGTGCTTCACCGCAAAGCCTGCCGCTTCGTCTTCGTTGGCCGCCTCAACGTAAACATTTTTGTAAAAGCCCATCATGGATTGCTTCCCGTCCATCTCAATGAGGAAGTGTTCGCCGCGCAAGAAAACATGGAAGAAGGCCATGGGAAGGTTCCAAAAGTGAGTTTGGGAAGGGACTAAGAAAATTGATTCTACCGCGCAATTCTACCGAATCGTGGCATTCCGATGTGGCGCGATGAAAATGGAGGATGTTGGCTTGAAAAACTGTCCTGCCAAACCCGTTGCAGGAACTATTTCCGCACTTCGTCGCAAATATCTGTGCTGGAATTTAAAGTCTTATTAAACTCAATTCTCATTTTTTTACATAAAATGGGTTCGTCATCGTATTTTCCATCCGCTGGTGCTGTACTCACGCTCCACTAATGAGTCGTGAAAATAATAAGCCATCTTGCTATCACTCATCCCAAAAGGAAGGATCTTTCTGCATGTCATATTTTTCTCCCCGCGTTGGTCATAGTTCGTTAAAAATTCTCTCTGCGAGTGTGCTGCTCGCGTTAGCTTCGGTCGCTGCCGCGCAGGCCCCAGCCCCCGCGCCGGCAGGTGCACCCCCGCCAGCTGCGGCGGGACCCGCTGGTCCGGCCGCAACCGGCGTCATGCCAAACGCCCCCGCACAACGGCCGTTTGCCGAAATTATCAAAGGCGCCAAAGAAATTCCCGGCTTTTTTACGCTGTATCAAAAAGACGAGAAGGTCTGGATCGCGATCAAGCCTGAGCAGCTCGATAAACCGTTTTTCTTCACCTACAACATTCCGCAATCTGTCGGCGAGCGTGGTTTATATTCCAGCCAAATGGGCGGCGCGGAGATGGTTGAGCTGAAGAAAATCGGCAGCTTGGTGCAGCTGATCGCCAAGAACACCGAGTTCTACGCCAAGCCGGGCACACCACAGGCGCAGTTCGTGTCGGAATCATTCTCTGATAGCTTGCTGTCGAGCGCCGCCATCGTATCGGCCCCGAATGCCGAGACCAAGGCAGTGCTGATCGAAGCCAACGCGTTATTGTTTAGCGACATCCCGGGCTATTTGCAGCGCCTAGAATTTGCCTACCGCATGCCGTTTGCATTGGATACCCGCAACACCAGTTTTTCGCGCGTCAACAACACTGATTTGCTCACCGGCTTGCAAGTCAAAGCGCATTTCAGCGTGCCAAAATTGAGTGTGCCGTCGCTGGTGCCATCACCCGTTCCGCTCCCCACCCCACCGCAGGCCACACCGGATCCGCGCAGCCTGTTCGTAAGCTTTTACTATAGCTTCGCCAAGCTGCCTGACGAACCGATGGCATCGCGCGTCGCCGATGAGCGCGTCGGTCACTTTGTGACGAGCCGTGTCGATTACACCGAAGATTTGTCGGCCAAAACCAAGACCCACCTGATCAACCGCTGGCGTTTAGAAAAGAAAGACCCTGCTGCTGCGATGTCGGAGCCAAAAGAACCGATTACGTTCTGGGTCGATAAAAACGTGCCGGTGAAATATCGTGCCGCGGTGGCCGCCGGGATTACAGAATGGAATAAAGCCTTCGAAAAAATTGGCTTCAAAAATGCAGTTGTGGCCAAGCAACAAACCGACAAAGATGATTTCGACACCATGGATTCGCGCCACGCGTCAGTTCGTTGGTTCACCGGAGCGGATGTCGGTTTTGCGATTGGCCCATCCCACAAAGACCCGCGCACCGGCGAAATTTTGGATGCCGATATTGGTATGTCTGATGTCTTCGCACGCGGTGCACGCCGATTGGTGGTGGAAGATATTGGCAAGCCGATGGTGTTTGATGCAGACATGGCTGGTGCAATGTCGGCCACGCCGAAGCAACAATCCTTGTTCATGAGCTGTAATTACGGCTCCGAGAAATCCGCTGATATGAATTTTGCAATGGATTTGCTCGAAGCGCGCGGCATGGACATGGATTCGCCCGAAGCCGAAAAGCTCGCGCAAGCCTATGTGCTCGATGTGGTGATGCATGAAGTCGGCCATACCTTGGGCTTCCGTCATAACTTCCGTTCTTCCACCATTTATTCGCTCAAACAAATCCAAGACCCGGCGTTCACCAAGGTCAATGGTTTGGCAGGTTCGGTGATGGATTACAACCCGTTCAGCTTGGCGGCCAATGGCGAAAAGCAGGGCGAATATGTGATGTCCACGCTAGGCCCGTACGATTATTTGGCTGTTGAATATGCGTATAAGCCGCTCGATGCCAAGACCGAAAAAGAGGATTTGGCCAAGATCGCCGCACGTGCCACGACCGACCCATTGCTGGTCTATGCAACCGATGAAGATGCAGGCGGCAACGTCGGCGGAATGGACCCGGAAGTGAATCGTTTTGACATGGCCGGTGATCCGCTTGAATACTACAAAAAACGCATGCAGCTGACGCGTGAATTGTGGGATCGCCTGCAAAACCTGAAGCTAAAAGACGGCGAAAGCTATGAGCGCCTGACCCGCTCGTTTGCGTCCGGCTTCCGCTCGCTCACGCAAGTCGCTCCGCTCGCGGCCAAGTATGTCGGTGGCGTGAAGCATGTGCGCGACCGCGCTGGTACAGGTCGCCCGCTTTACGAGCCAACATCAGCGCCAAAGCAACGCGAAGCACTAAAGTTGATTTCGGATGGGTTGTTCAAAGCCGACAGCTTTAAATTGAAGCCTGAGTTTGTTTCGCGCTTAGCGATTGATCATTTTGATCGTCGCGGTGGTCCAGGTGGAGAAGGCGGTGCCGAGGTCTCGATTGCCCGCAGCATGCTGAATCTGCAACGCGGTGTGCTCGATATTTTAATGGCCGATAACGTCGCACAGCGTTTGATTGACTCCCAGGAAAAAGTCGCCAAGCCGGAATCGTTGTTGAAACTGTCTGAGGTTTACGACAATTTGCAGGGTGCGATCTGGTCTGAGCTCAAAACCGGCGGCGACATCCCCGCCATGCGTCGCAACCTACAGCGTGAGCATTTGAAGCGGGTTTCGGCTGCATTGTTGAAAGCATCGGGCAACACACCCGCCGATGCGCGCAGCTTGCAACGTGAAAATGCGTTGGCGTTGGCTGGTTTGATCCGTGGTGCGGCTGCCAAGCCCATGAGCAAGGAAGCAAGGGCACATTTGAATGAAAGCTTGAACACGCTAAGCGAAGCGCTCAAAGCGCCGATGCAGCGGGCGGGGGCGTAGGCCTTAGTTTTAGGTAAGTGAATGTAGGGGAGGGTGCAATTTTGCGCATTTTCCCCTATAATTCAAGACCCTAAAGATTTAACCCCACCCAATAACGTGTAATAAACCTAGGAGTTCATCATGGCAGGCGAAAAGAAACGCACCCGTCGCAACACCCTCGAGCGCAAATGCTTAGGCAAATACTACAAACGCCTATTCATCGGCTCGACCAAATCGACGTTCAAGATGCTTGAGACAATCAAGAAAATCTAAGTTTTGGTTTTTGGTTGTAGCGTTTGAAATGAAAAAGCCGCTGATGGTTCAGCGGCTTTTTTGTGGGTGGGATTTATGGATTTAAAATAGTAAATTATTGCCAAATCCTAGCACTGGCGAGGCGCTTGGAGTTGTTTACATCAAAGCAACGGCTCTGTCGTGCAAGTCAGCAGTGTCTGGAGCGAGGCAGAGGACATAACAAGCGTAACTTTCCGCCATTCTTGTTGACTGTGAAGCTAGCGCGTTCTTTTATGATTCAGTTGGTTTTGTAACGTCCCAAGTCGAGAGCAGATCGAGGTTTTCGATTTCCTCGCCAGTGCTGCGTAACGAATACACGCCAGGCTTTGCAGCAGATACGGAATCAAGATTAGGTGGCATCAACCAAGTTTCTCCATCTCGCGCTCCCTTCAGAGCTATCTTCATGCCGTCAGAGCTCACAGACTCGACGGTTCCATGCATTTGAACTTGTTCGATGAATTTTCCTTCAGAATCGAAATACGAAACGCCCACAAGAATATATTTGCCTATGTAGGAAGCAGCAAGCGCTTGGTCGAATTCCGGTTCGTTGGTATTACCTTGCCAATCGTACATTGCGTAAGTCCTAACGAAGTGTGAACTGCAAATGCTGCGGTATAAACGGGAAACTGCAGGAAGTATCGACGAGTAGGCTGGCAGGTTCCGTCTGCCCATCGCCGATAATATTAAATATTGTTAACCTAGCACTGAAAACCGCTGCGGTGCAAACGATAAAACATGTTTGCCCAACCTATAAACTGCATCAATTTAAGCTGAATTTCAAAAAAGCTAAATGCTGTCAAACGCAAGCACTGGCGCGGCGTTTCAGCCTAAGCAGCAACCTGCTCACGTGCCTGCACGACGGTCAGGATACTCTTCAAATTAGGTAACGTTTTGAGATCATAACTGGCTTGCAGCGCCAGCCAAGATGCGGCATCGCCGCCAAAATAACGTGCCAAGCGGGCGGCGGTGTCGGCGGTTATGCTGCGGCGTTCCTTGACGATTTCATGAACACGGGTTGCCGGTACGCCCAGTGCAAGCGCGAGTGCATTGACGCTAAGGGCGAGCGGCAAAAGATAGTCTTCACGCAATATTTCGCCGGGGTGAACGGCACGCATTCGGTTGATTGGTTTAGTCTGTTTCATACGTCAGCCTTTCAATGATAGTCGACAATTTCAACTTCGGTTGGTCCTGCCGTAGTCCATACAAAGCAAACTCGCCACTGGTCATTAACCCGAATGCTATGTTGGCCTAGCCGATCTTTCTCGAGCGCTTCCAAATGATTGCCCGGCGGTGCGCGAAGAAAATCGAGCGTGACGGCAGCGTCTAGTTGCGTTAGTTTGCGTTCTGCAACATCAACGATTGCACGGAATTTCTTGGGGCGTTTGCCTTCGAAAAGCGCTTGCGTATTTTTGCATCGGAACGATTGGATCATGTAATTAGTTTATTACGTTTGGCGTAATATCGCAAGAATTGGACTTCTACAACAGGTGGCATTGCGTCAATGGGCTGACGCTGTTGGGCAAACGATGGCTCTAGGCCCCCCGGTAAAACACGTTTACCTAACCTGCAAATTGCGGCAATGGATGCTAAATTGCTACAACCAAATAGCGGCCGAACTCCAGCACTGGAGCGGCGTTTCAGTCTTTTTACTATTTGAATAAGTGCGAAAAATAGCTCCGCTCACGTTTCAATTCATCAACTCATTCCGCCAAGTCAATAATCACCTCAAAAACGCTACAAACCACCATCATCGATTCCGCAGGCTCCCGCCCAATTCGCACGCACTCGCGTGTGAAATAATCCCAGTGGGCATGACGCCAATAGGCGAGCGAGCCATCGCCTTCGCCTTCAATCGCGGCGTACTCGGCTGTCACGTCCGCGAAGGCCACAATTTGAACCGAGGTTAGGCGCGTGACCAGCGCCGGTTCGTTTAAATGATCCACCACGATTTCGATTTGCCCGACTTCTGGCAGCGCTTCACCGTCTGCCGCGAAGCCCCAGACCAAGCCCGTTCCTGCACGTTTTTGGCCGGTACGGATCAGACCGATAAGCGACGTAGAGAGCGCGGGTGAATCGCCATAGCCACTAATGCGAACATCGCCAGGCGGCAGTGTAATCGCGCAGGCTTGAAGCTTCGCTAATACGATGGCGACGGTGGGTAGTGGGGTCATGGCAAGTTGTAAGAACGGGTGATTAATCGGCCAATAAATTTGCGTCAAAAGACGTCTCAGTTTGAAGGATAAAAGCCGCCAAACTCAAGCGCTGGCGCGGCGCTTGAACGGTTCCCGTCATAAAGGTCATGCGCTAATCATAAAAATTCGCCTCACCCTCAGGCCGCGTCTTGAACCGCTTATGTACCCAAAAATACTGTTCCGGCATCTCCAATACACGTTCTTCTAAAAACGCATTCATTCGCCTTGCGTCGGCTTCAGCATCGCCGCTCGGATAGTTCTCCCAAGCAGGATAAAACTGTGCCTCGTAGCCGGTTTCGGTTTGCCGGGTGATGAGCGGAATGACCTTTGCGCCGGTGATTTCAGGGAGCCTTGCCATTGCGGTGACAGTTGCAGTTTTGACGCCGAAGAAATCCGCGAACACGGCATCCTTTGCGCCGAAATCCATGTCAGGCAGGTAATAGAAAGGGCGGTTGTCTTTCAGCGCTTTGAGCACGGGGCGCAGGCCTTGTTGGCGCGTCACCAACAGGGGATCGCCGAAGCGGGCGCGGGCTTTGCGGAGTGCGGCATCGAAGACTTTACTTTTTTGCGCGGAATACATCGAGAACACATTGGGGTAGGCGTAAGAGAATCCCGCGCCGCCGAAATCGAGCCCGACAAAATGTGGTGCCAGAATAATGACGGGGACTTTGTTGACGTATGGGTCGGCGTAATGGCGGTCAATCAGTTTCACGAGGCTGGTGACGTCTTCTCGCGGCGCGTACCAAAGCCTGCCTAAATCGAACGTGGCGCGGACTAAATTTTGGAATACTTTTTTGCCAATCGCTACCCGTTCAGCGTCGGTTTTGTTGGGGAAACATTTAGCGAGATTGATCAGCGTTACGCGGCGGCGACCCCATTGAAATAGCAACGCACCGAGAACATTTGCCAGCGCTTTCACCCACGATTTTGGGAGCCAGCGCATGATCCACAGAATCAACAAAGCAATTCGCATCAATTGAAACTCCGGTATTGACGGGCATCATCAGGTAAAAATGGCTGGAAAAGCGCTCCTGCGCTAGAGTTTCTCATAGCTACTGTTCATATTGTTGTCGGTTTCGGTTTCGGTTTCGGTGTCGATGTTGGTGGATGGCGGCAATGGCGCGCCTGCCGGATGTTTATAGCGATTGTAGCCCCACAAATATTGCGTCGGCGCGTTGACAATTAATGCTTCAACCATGGCATTCATTTGTCGCGCGGCGGTCATTTTATCGGCTGAGAATGGCGCTGCGGGCGGCTCGATATACAAATGATAGCCGCCACCTTTTGGCAGTCGTTCGGCGAAAAAAAACAGCACGACAGCGTTAGTAGATTCGGCCAGACGCGGCAGCAGCGTCATCGTGTATGCAGGTTTACCGAAAAATGGTACCCAAAGCCCCTCACCCACGCCGGGAACTTGGTCGGGCAACATGATGATATTGCCGCCGGATTTGAGCGTTCTCAGCAGCGCGCGCACGCCGCCAGCATCCGCGCGTGCGGTCGAGCCGCCGCCGCGGATACGACCCGCCTGCATGATCGGTTTGAGCCATGCCTGTTTGGGTTCGCGGTAGAGCGCCATGACTGGAATGCGGCTTTCCAAATAACGTCCTGCGATGTCGAAACAGCCCAAATGCGGGGTGACAAAAATGATCGGGCGATTGGCTTTTTTGGCGGCTTCAATATGTTCCCAGCCATCGCATTGTTTGACTAAGGCGTAGAGCTTTTCAATCGGCGCAGTCCACGCAATGGCTAGCTCGGAAATGCCGCGACCTTGCTCAAACATAATAGCCGTTGAGTTGTGCGCGGCCAAGGGAATGCCCGCCGATTGGGTAAAGAGCGCCCAGTTTTGCTGGCTCAGTGATCTATGTCGCTTTGATAGCCACCAAGCGATAAAGCCAAGCATCGCGCCGATGGCGTGGTTGAACCGCAATGGCATGCTTCCCAGTAAACGAAATAGTACTGTCATGCCATGACTTTATATTGAGCGGTGTCGAAAAGTTGGGACAAAAAAAGCTTTCTGCTAAACTTCGAGGTTGAACTTGAAGCTGGGGCCAAAGTTGAACGATAAGTGCTTGGTATGTTCATAAGCGAAGTTCATAAACGCAATTGCCAGAAATCCAGAATCACCCAGAAGGACCCAGAAAAATCCAGAAGTACCCAGAAACGCCCAGAAACATTTTATTAACGACTGCGGGGATACCCAAATGACTGATTTTTTATTCACTTCCGAATCCGTTTCGGAAGGCCATCCAGACAAAGTTGCCGATCAAATTTCGGATGCGATTCTTGATGCAATTTTAGCCCAAGACCCGCGTTCGCGCGTGGCAGCAGAAACATTATGCAATACCGGCTTGGTGGTATTGGCCGGTGAAATCACCACCCATGCGAATGTCGATTACATCGGCGTGGCACGCGATACGATCAAACGTATCGGCTATGACAACACCGATTACGGCATCGACTACCGTGGTTGTGCCGTCATGGTGTGCTACGACAAACAAAGCCCCGACATCGCCCAAGGTGTCGATAAAGCGCAAGACGATGGACTCGACCAAGGTGCTGGCGACCAAGGTTTGATGTTCGGCTACGCCTGTGATGAAACCCCGGTGCTGATGCCCGCCCCGATTTACTACGCGCACCGCTTGGTGCAGCGCCAGTCCGAAGTGCGCAAAGACGGCCGTCTGCCTTGGCTGCGCCCAGACGCGAAATCGCAGGTGACGATGCGCTATGTTGATGGCAAACCGGTGTCGATTGATACCGTCGTGCTTTCCACACAACACGCCCCAGAGATGAGCCAGAAGGACATTCACGAGGCTGTGATCGAAACCATTATTAAGCCGGTGTTACCCAAAGAAATGTTGGTTAACACCCGCTATCTAGTCAACCCAACCGGCCGTTTTGTGGTCGGTGGCCCGCAGGGCGATTGTGGTTTGACTGGCCGTAAAATTATTGTCGACACCTACGGCGGTGCATGCCCGCACGGTGGTGGGGCATTCTCTGGCAAGGATCCCTCCAAGGTGGACCGTTCGGCTGCTTATGCGGCACGTTATGTGGCGAAGAACATCGTGGCGGCTGGGCTGGCGCGGCAATGCCAGATTCAAGTGGCCTACGCGATTGGTGTTGCCAAGCCGATGAATATTACGGTTTATACCGAGGGCACTGGCATTATGTCCGACGAGAAAATCGCCGCGTTGGTGGCTGAGCATTTTGATTTGCGTCCGCGCGGAATCGTGCAGATGCTTGACCTGCTTCGTCCGATTTACGCAAAGACCGCCGCTTATGGCCATTTTGGCCGCGAAGAGCCGGAGTTCACCTGGGAACGTACGGACAAAGTTGCCGCATTGAGGGCGGCAGCGGGACTGTAGTTGCCACCGCGGTAGCTTTACAATCCTCAGTTGGTCATGCATCATGCATCGCTTAACCGAGTGCGCCGTTGAAGCGCACCGGTTAAGTGCAAAAAGCACAAAGCACAAAGCACAAAGCAAAAAGCAAAAAGCAAAAAAAATAAAAAATGATGTGTAGTTGATGTTCAAAATAATGACCACAACGAGGAGGATTTACCATGAGAGTTGGCAAGCGATTTGCAGCTGTCGTCGCGGCTGTTGTAACTGGATTTTGCGTACTTGGTTTTTCGATGTTGGGATACACCACCAACTATTCGCTCTGGATTAACGGACGTACCGGCGGCGGACAGCTCGGTAACTACGCCGATTTTACCTACTGGGGCCCCAACGCGACGGCAGCCGGTGTCAATAAAAAATCGGTTAACTGGGACGGCTACAACCATGTCTCTGACCAGAGCTATCTGGTTCGCAATGCACTTGATTGCCATTGCACCGGCACCAATTGGTGTTATGTTGCGACGCACAGCGCGGGCGATTTGATGCTGGGCTATACGCTCGCCATGTACGGTGGCTCAACGCGAACGAAGAAAAACGCGGTCGCGAATTCGTCCGGTGTTTGCGGCAATACCGACGGCACTACCCAGACAGGTTGGAACATCAAATGGGTTGACGCGGGCGGGGGTGCAGCAGGTGGTACCGAGCTCTCCGACGCTGGCAGTTGGCTGCTATCAGAGCCGCTGGTGAGTGATTTGAAAACCTCAACCGCGCGTGCTATGTACGACCATAACAACACCCGTGGCACGATGTTTTATATGTTCGCCGGTGCCAAAGGAACCCTTTATTCTGGCCTGTTGCCGGGTCAGGATGATCAAGTGATTGCCTACCATTCAGCAGGTGGCGTGTCAGGCTCAACGGGTGGCAGCTATTGCAACCCGTCTGACTGGTTCTGTAACGATTTGACACTTGGCACTGCTGCCAATGAAGGCGGTCGCGCCAAATGGACCAACCATTATGTGAGCTTCCGCGACGATGGTGAATCGGTGAACCACTACACCAGCGGTAATTGGGGTGGGGTGATTTCCAAAGTTCGCGCCGACATGAACACGTACGCCCAATAACCTCGTCCTGTGCCGGAATAGCGAACGACGTGGGTAAAAATGGGGGTAAAGATGTGGGTAAAGACTTAGCCCAAAAAGTGGTTAAGGGCGGGGTTAGAGTTGAACGACAGGTTCAAACACCGCGCTTAGCCAAGCACCTCGCCGCTTTTCCGGCGGGGTGTTTTTCATTGCGCCGGCAGAGTGGCGGCTGGCGATTAATTGTCACGCCACTCATCGTTTTGATCGGTTTGCTCGGTTGGAATTTGCTCGGCAACAGCACGGCTCAGAATGCGACTTGGCTGAGCGAACGTGAATTGGCAGAAAAATACGGCAAGCCCGGCAGTACGAACGCGAACAAATCAGGCAAGCCCGCTGGGCTCAACGGCCTCGACGCCGTCAGCAGTGACGCGAATAAAGCGGATCTAGCATCGACTGAAAATCCAAATGATCCGCGCGCCCAATTGGCGCTGTGGACGAAACGCTTGGCGCGCGCCCAGTTCGCGCTCGATAGTTATCGCGGTCTCACCCGCTATCCGCACGAGTCCCGTCCCGCCGCTGAGCACGGCGATCAAATGTATCCGAACCAACCGATCGTCGAGGAAAAACGCCTATACCGGCCCGGCAGCAACGCGGCAAACGAAGCGCCCGGCGCGATACGTTTGCGCACATCGCAGGAACGCATTTTTGTGGCGGGCAGCGAGGGTGTTTTGTTTACAATCGCTGCCGTTGACGAGGGCGGCAATATCGTTCCGCTGGCTACGGTCAATGCGGGAATTGTCGACCCACCTCAGAGCGGTAAGCCTTCCAGCCGCAAACGATTGGCGGTCGCGTTTAATGATGCCGGAGCGGACGGCGATGGTGTCGCGAATGACGGAACCTATTCGTTTCGCTTTACGCCTGCCAAACAGGGCTTTGCAAATTTTGCAGGACAATTGCGGCTCGACATGACAGTGACCGTGGCGACGCAAGAAGGCCAACCACTGCAAACCGGGTTTACTTATTTTGATATGTACTACACGCCTGAGCCACCTGCGGTTTGGACCGGCGGCAAGCGCGAGGCGATAGTGAATGGTTCACTGTTTGTTTATTTGCAAATTGATGTGCGTCTGCCGGGCCGATATATCATCAGCGGCCGATTCGACGACGCGACGGGTAAGCCGTTCGCGTTTTCGGTTTTTAATGAAGAGTTGTCCATCGGTAAACAAGAAATTCCACTGCGGTTGTTTGGTAAACTTATTCTCGATCATCAACCGGTAATTCCTTCGCAGCCTCCCTCGCAGCCAGCCTCGTCGCTTCATTCGTCACTTCCCTTCAGATTGCGTGATGTTGATGGATTTTTACTGATGGAGGATTCCTCACCCGACCGTGCGCTTATGTCACGGCTGGTCGGACCGGTGCACAGCACAAAATCCTACAATCTTGCTTTGTTCTCCGACGCGGAATGGCAAAGCGAAGAGCGCGAACGTTATTTGCGCGAGTATTTGAGTGACGTGAATATCGCCAAATCAAAAATCGATGAATTGAACAAATTAATCAATCCGCCGGCGAAAGGGTAGCTGCCGCTAGTGCTGCCACATGGATTCAAGGCAACGGTGACAATGCCGGCGACTTCTGCCGTAATTGCTTTATAGAAGCTGGGCAGAAGCTGGACGAACTCCCGGATCCCCGTTATAATGCCGGTTCCAAGGAGCGTTGCGATTACTGTCACGTAGTTTTTTTGACCAGTAGCCAGGCTTGGAAAAGATCACAACGACGCTCGCAACCTTAACCGGTTGCGGGCGTTTTTTTTCGCCCGCATTTTTGTAATTTTAGCTTGCGACACGCTACATCATTTTTATCTCATCACCATCGAAACATGACGCGCTTGCTATTGTGCACCGTCAAATTTGAAGCAAAGGACATCACCATGAATGCAATTTTTAAACCGCAAAACATCGTCAACAACGATTACTACGTTGCCGATCTTAACCTCGCCGATTGGGGTCACAAAGAAATCAAAATCGCCGAAACCGAAATGCCCGGCTTGACGATGATCCGTGATGAATTCGCTGCCGCACAGCCGCTCAAAGGCGCACGCATCACCGGCTCGTTGCACATGACGATTCAAACCGCCGTGCTGATCGAAACACTCGAAGCGCTCGGCGCACAAGTGCGTTGGGCATCGTGCAATATTTATTCCACACAAGACCACGCAGCGGCGGCTATTGCCACCAATGGCACACCCGTGTTCGCCTATAAAGGCGAATCCCTTGAAGAATATTGGGATTTCACACACCGCATTTTTGAATGGCACGATGGCGGCTACACCAACATGATCTTAGACGATGGCGGTGATGCAACATTGCTGCTGCATATCGGCACCAATGCTGAAAAAGATTTATCTGTGATCGCCAATCCGGGCTCAGATGAAGAGCGAATTTTGTTCGCCTCAATCAAAGCCAAATTGTTGAAAGATCCGACTTGGTATTCGACTCGCTTGAAAGAAGTCAAAGGCGTCACCGAAGAAACCACGACCGGCGTGCATCGTTTGTATCAAATGGCCAAGGACGGCAAGTTGGCATTCCCGGCAATCAACGTAAATGATTCCGTGACCAAATCGAAATTCGACAACCTTTATGGCTGCCGCGAATCATTGGTTGATGCAATTAAACGCGCTACCGACGTCATGATCGCCGGTAAAGTCGCGGTCGTCGCCGGTTATGGTGACGTGGGTAAAGGTTCCGCACAGGCATTGCGTGCGTTGTCGGCACAGGTTTGGGTTACTGAAATTGATCCGATCTGCGCACTACAAGCTGCGATGGAAGGTTATCGTGTCGTGACGATGGACTACGCTGTTGATAAAGCCGATATTTTCGTGACTGCAACGGGCAACTATCACATCATCACCGCAGAACACATGGCGAAGATGAAGAACGAAGCCATCGTTTGCAATATCGGCCACTTTGATAACGAAATCGACATCGCCGCGATTGAAAAATTGTGCAAATGGGAAGAAATCAAGCCGCAAGTTGACCACGTTATTTTCCCAGACGGTAAGCGAATCATTTTGTTGGCACGTGGCCGTTTGGTGAACTTGGGCTGTGGTACAGGTCATCCAAGCTACGTGATGGCATCATCGTTTGCCAACCAAGTGATCGCACAAATGGAATTATTCCAAAACACGGCTAATTATCCAATCGGCGTTTATACCTTGCCGAAGCATTTGGATGAGAAAGTTGCCCGTTTGCAGCTCACAAAGTTGAACGCACAATTGACCACGTTAACCGACGAGCAAGCCAAGTACATCGGCGTGTCGCAGCAAGGTCCTTACAAAACGGATACGTACCGTTATTAATCGTTCGCGGTCACGGGGACGGCAACCGCAACCGCAACCGCAACCGCAACCTTAACGATAAGCAGCGCGCCAGCAGAACTTCTTACTCTGCTGGCGTTTTTGTTTCAACTACTTCGTGTAAACCGGGGATGGTGTTGATCATGAATCAAAAAACTGTATTGAGTTTCGAGCTATTCCCGCCCAAAACCGAAGAGGGCGCAACCAAACTCGCTGCTACCGTGGAGGAGCTTGCAACACTAAAGCCAGCCTTTTTCTCGGTTACGTTTGGCGCGGGCGGCTCGACGCAAGAGGGCACTTTAACGACGGTGCAACGCATTCGCGCCGCGGGCCATGACGCCGCACCGCATTTGTCGTGCATCGGCTCGACGACTGAATCGATCCGAGGTATTTTGCGGCAATATCGCGCGGCTGGTATTAAGCAGATTGTCGCGTTGCGGGGTGATTTACCGTCGGGTATTGGCCAAGCTGGTGAGTTTAAACATGCGTCGGATTTGGTGGCATTTATTCGCGCCGAACATGGCGATCATTTTCATCTCGAAGTCGCGGCCTATCCCGAATATCATCCGCAAGCACGGAACGCACAAGAAGATTTAAAAAACTTCAAACGCAAAGTGGAAGCGGGGGCGAACTCCGCGATAACGCAGTATTTTTACAGCGCTGATTCGTATTTTCATTTTGTCGAAGAAGTCGGCAAAATAGGCATTAACGTGCCGATTCAGCCGGGCATTATGCCGATTGCCAGCTTCTCGAATTTGGTTCGATTTTCGGACGCTTGCGGTGCCGAAATCCCGCGCTGGATTCGCCGCAAAATGGAAGGCTTTGGCGACGATACCGAGTCGATTAAGGCATTCGGGCTGGATGTTGTCACTGATTTATGCGAAAAATTGCTTAAAGGGGGCGCGCCCGGCCTGCATTTTTATACGATGAATCAGGCCGGATTAACCTCCACGATTTGGCGGCGTCTTGGTAGGTAGCCAGCATAGAATTTCGCCCGTACCGCATCATCTAATGATGGGATGGCACAGTTTTTTGCGATGTGCCACACTGACAATGTAAGTGCTTATCACGCTATAATTTTTGGCGTACAACTGTCGGTTAGAAATTAAAAGGTCACCTATGACACAAAGCCTGCCCTCGCCGTGCTCCCTGCCAATCTTGCTGTTGCGGTCCCTAAAAATGGGCGGCGCTACTTTATTTGTCGCGCTGTTTGCGGCTGCTGCCCTCGCGGACGAGCCGCTTTATACAAATCGCGTCACCGATCTGCGCACCGCACCGGAAGACGGCTCGCCCGTGTTGCGTTCGCTGCCGGAGAAAAGCGCAGTGATTCAACTGGAGCGTCGGGGCGCTTGGACGCGTGTACAGGTCGTTGGTGCTGACGGTGATATGCAGGCGGACAAACCCGCCGATAAGCCCGCTGACAAAGCCGGCGCAAAGAATACCGGCAAAAATGCCAACAAGAACGCAGTCAAGACGGCTGAAAAAAGTGCCGACAAAACAGCAGGCAAAGAAACCGGCTGGGTGCGAATGATGCATCTGCGCGGCGGGGTGGTGGTGGTTGAAGCGCAGGCCTCATCCGGTGGCGGTTTTATGTCCGGCTTTGGGAAACTTTTTGGTGGCGGATCATCGCGTGGCAGTACGCAAGCACAAAGCGCCACAGTTGGTATTCGCGGCCTCTCGCCGGAAGAACTAAAAACAGCCTCACCGGACGCAGCGGCACTCGCCAAAATGAATTCATACAAATCGGATAAGCCAGAAGCTGAACGCTACGCCAAAGAAGCAAAACTAGCGCAAACCAACGTGCCCGAATTAAACGACGCAGCCGGAGGACGGAGATGAAAACCAATATGAATATGATTAAAAATTGCGTCGCGGTGCTAGCTGTGTTGGGTCTGGTTGCCGCATCCTCCCCTACGTTTGCATTCGGCTTCCTCAAAAAGTTTGATATCAATAAGGCGATAGATAAAGGCAAAAAAGGTCTTGAGGCCTTCAAAGACATCACCGAGCCTGAGGAAATTCAAATGGGTGACGGCATCGGTGCGATGATCTTGGGCGCGTCGCCGCTTTATCCCGATCAAAATTTGCAGCGGTACGTGAACAAGATTGGCCGCTGGGTCGCCTCGCAATCCTCACGCCCCGATTTGCCATGGGCGTTTGCAGTGATTGATACGCCGACCATCAACGCATTCGCGTTGCCTGGCGGCAAAGTGTTTATTTCAACCGGCTTGCTGGCGAGGCTCACCAGTGAATCGGAACTAGCAGGTGTACTTGCGCACGAGGTAGCGCATGTGATGCAGAAGCACCAAGTCACGGCGATACAAAGCGCACGTAAAACCGGATTTGTGCAAGACGGCGTACAAACGTACGCGTCTGATCGTATCGGGAAAACGGGTGTGGGAAGCAATGCGTTAGCCGGCGCAATCGCCAATGCGGCAGCGGGTGAAGCGATTGATTTTGTGAAGAACGGACTTTTCCTACGTCCACTCGATAAATCGCTCGAATATGACGCAGACCGCCTCGGCGCATTGCTACTCGCCAAGGCTGGTTATGACCCCTACGGCTTAATTTCCGTGATTCAAAAGCTGGCAACGCTACGGCCGGAAGATTCTGCCGCCTCAATTGTCATGAGTACCCACCCAACGCCAAGCGACCGGTTGCGCGAACTGGAAAAAAATAGCGCCACGCTGGATAAGTTTTCCGGCCAGCCGCAGTTAGAAGATCGGTTTGTGAAGGTGATGGGGACGGTTAAGTAGGTCGTGTTGAGGCGGGTAAAGCCTACTAATGACGTTGTTTTTCGACGGAGGCTGCCTTACGGTGGCGAGGTGAAACTGCTTCGAATTCTGCGCCAGAACTAGTGTTTAGGCAAAACTCTCGATTGCACAATGGATAGATCAGCGGCGTTATTGGTTTTGTGTGCCTTGGTGACATTGCCGTTTCAAGCGCGGAGTTCTGAATGTTCGCCTGGTGCATTGCACCAGCTTCTGGACAAAACATTGCGCACGCCTATCGTTAAAGAAATTGCGGTTTCTGATCGGGAATCGACAGAGGGCAGCGCTTGGCAAATTCGTTCAATTAAAAAAACCGCGCACGTCTCCATTTCGAGAATTGACTTTGGTGAAGGCGGGCAACAGCAATCGACAATCGTCTTTTTGGATCGTCGCAACTTTGCCATTCGCACGACCACGCTTACTTATCGAGAACCCATCTACGCGTCGAAAGTGTCTGTCGTTGAGCGTCGGGTCGTGCGGGATTATTACTATTGTGGCGAGATAACCTATCCGCCCATCAATAACGCTGAACCGAATGGCGCGACGAATTCAACACAAGAATCGGTCACGTTACGTAAGCGTTTTTTTGAAACAAGCGAGTTGGCAAAATATCTCCCAAAATAATTGCGTTGCGTTGCTTTGCCCATGCATGAAAAACAACAGCCCAATCATTGAAAACCCGCGCCGATACTGGGGTTTTACGATTCGCCCCAGCACCGCTACCAATGATGTGACCGACGAAATTTGCGCCTTCCAGTCACAATATCTGTCTCATCATTCTTGTTGTTGCTGTCGCCAGTCCATCACGCGATAATGCCATCACCCGCATCATTCATATTTTCAATTCATCGGAGACGTCACTTGGTTAAACGTTCGCGTAGCATGTCCCTAGCCACTGCAATTGCTGCCACAGCAGCCATTTTTTTTAACATTGCCGCTACTGCTGCGGACACCAAACTCATTCCTATCGCCGACTTTGTGCGCGATTCGGTTTATGCCGCGCCGCGCCTTTCGCCGGACGGCAAGCACCTTGCTGTCAGCGTGCGCGGAGTGCAAAAAGAGGAAGAGGGTCTGCATCTGTTCACCATTTATGAGTTGGCGACGATGAAGCCCGTCACCACCATGCTGATGCAAAAATACGAGTTACCGGCCAATATTCACTGGATAACCAATACGCGCGTGTTGATCGAAGTGGCCAAGGATCTCGGCTGGCGCACCGCGCCTTTTCGAACGGGAGAATTGATGGCGCTGAACCTTGATGGCACCAAACAAGATTATCTCTACGGCTATCAGATGTTTAAGCGTTCCAAAAAAGGCTATTCCGGCATGGACGATTATGGCGCGGCCTACTTCAAAGCGGTTCCGCAGGAGCGCAATGGCCGGTTTTTCATGACCGAGTATCAATGGAAAGACACGAACGATCGTACTTACTTATACGACATTAACTCAATTACCAGCTCGCGCAAATTGGTCACACAAGTGTCGATGCCTAACTTTAATTTTCTGTTGAACCGGGAAGACAAGCCCGTCTTTGCATTTGGCGTAAACGATGACGACGAATACATTCTCAAACGCATAGACACCAAGGGCGATTGGGTTGATGTGGAACACAAAACCCGGAAAGAATTTCTCCGCCCGCTGGTCTTTGCCGCCGATGATAAATCGTTTTATGCACGCTTCAGCAAATCTGGCGAACCAGGATCGCTGGTCCGCCAAGCCACCGCGAGCGGCGAGCGCACAATATTAGCCAGTGATCCTGTCGGCGATATTGACCGGCTTCAATATAGCGCAAGCCCGCGCGTGCCCTTTGCCGCTGGAACCAGCATCGGTATTCCCAGCGTGAAGTATCTCGTTGAAGATGGTGCTGATGCCAAATTGCACAAAGTATTGAGCAAGAGCTTCCTGGGGCAGATCGTGCGTTTTTCCTCTTTCTCGGAAGATGGCAACAAGATTCTTTTATTCGTCGAAAGCGATAAAAACCCGGGCGATTATTATTTGATGGATCGCACCACCAGCAAAGCCGATCATCTGTTTGCGCTACGCCCTTGGGTTGATCCTGACATGATGGCCGAGCGTCGCCCGATCCAATTCAAAGCACGTAACGGAACTGAGCTATATGGTTATTTCACAATGCCGCCGGGCAAAGGCGATAAAAAGTTGCCGATGGTTTTGATTCCGCACGGTGGGCCGTTTGGCGTGGATGATAATTGGGTTTACAACGATGATGCGCAATTTCTCGCTAACCGCGGCTATCTGGTGTTGCAAGTGAATTTTCGCGGATCAGGCGGGCGCGGCTTGAGCTTTGAGGAAAGTGGGCATCGCCAGTGGGGCACTGGCATTCAGGAGGATTTGATCGACGGCGTTCGCTGGGCGATTGAGCAGGGCGCGGCAGATCCAGCACGAATCTGCGTGTACGGCGGCAGCTTTGGCGGCTATTCGGCCATGATGTCCGTGGTGCGGGCGCCGGGACTGTTCAAATGCGCGGTGGGCTTGGCGGGCGTGTATGACCTGCCGATGTTCGTCAAAGACGACACCCAAGTCGGCAATAAACACCGATCCAACTTCTTTGGCAAAACAATCGTTACGGATAAAGCCGAGCTGGAAGCCAATTCGCCAACTCGATTTGCTGACAAAATTGATATTCCCGTTTTCTTAGCGCATGGTGAAAAAGATAAGAATGTGCTCCCCGAACAAGCCGAGGCCATGCACGCCGCGCTTAACAAGGCGGGCAAGAAACACGAATGGATGATGGTGCCGAAAGAGGGACATGGTTTTTATGCCGAGAAAAATCGTATCGCTTTTTATGAAAAGTTAGAAGCCTTTTTGGGCCAACATATCGGGAAATGAGTGGGCAATAAATACAAATGATGAGGCAGCTTGCGCAGCCAAACCTGAATCAATTCGGCATCTCCGCCGCAACTTGACCGAGGAAATATTTTGTACAAATTAATCGCCTTTGACGCCTATGGCACGCTGTTCGATGTCTATTCCATGGGCCAGCTGGCTGAGGAACTATTTCCCGGGCAGGGCGCGGCGTTTTCAGTCATGTGGCGAGATCGGCAAATTGAATACACGCGTTTGGTAACCCTCTGCGATCCTAATCCTGCCGGGAGCCGTTATTACCTTTCATTTTGGGAACTCACGGTTCGCTCGCTTCGCTATGTTTGCAAGCGCATGAATTTGCCGCTTGATGATGCGACTGAAAAACGATTGATGGATCAGTACGCCAAGCTCACCGCATTTGAAGATAGTCTTGCGGTTCTGTCAAAGCTAAAAGAAAAAGGATTGGCCACCGCGATTCTTTCCAATGGCAGCCGCGAAATGTTATCGACCGTCGTCGCAGCCAATGGATTAAAACCCTATTTGGATCAGGTCGTGACGGTTGAGGATGTGCGTTTATTCAAAACCTCACCGCATAGTTACCAGCTGCTGCTCAAGGCTTTCCCGGTGCAAAAGAAAGAAATTTTGTTTGTGTCGAGTAATGCCTGGGATGCGGTCGGCGCATCGTGGTTTGGATTCGATGTCTTCTGGGTGAACCGGCAAGGATTACCGTTTGAAGAGATTGGGAATAAGCCGAATTTTGAGGGTGATTCGCTGAGGCGGGTTTTGGATGTTTTGTAGGTTCAAATCGTTGGCCGCTGCAGTGCTGATGGCCGTTGTGTTCGCCGGGAGACCAGCCCAGCTTATCGCCTCTATTGGCACAAGCCACATTCAGCCAACATAGCAGCAGATAAAGATGCAATAAAACACCTGAAAGATAAACATGGACAAGCACTCGAAAACTGGTGGGAAAGCAACTTCGGATTCAACTTCGATTGCCTTACCCGGTCATAAGCTCGCTACCTCGAAAACACCAAGGATGCTGACACCATCCGAGATCGCATTGCTCAGGCAAGACCTGAAAATGGCACTGGCGCATCCGGTTAGTCGTTGAGTTTGCTGCAATTAAGGAAAGCGTGATGGATTCCATTTGTGCTGATTTTAATTGCTCGCAAGTAGAAGATCGATTTGTAAACGTCATTTGGCAAGTAAAGTAATCAATAAAATTAAAAACCCTAATACTGGCGCGGCGTTAGAGGCATAAATGGCTCTAACGCCGCGCCAGTATTAGGATTTAAAATTTTTAATTGGGTGAACGGGATTGTCGGTTGCCTAACAACTGTTTCAAAACTATCAACGATGCTGGGCTGATGAAACTAGCCCAATCTAGTGGGCTAGCACGGGGTCGCAGTTTTTTGATAAGTCGATATACTCGATGATTCAACTTGTCGGAAAACGTGATTCTGTTAATGGTGGTGTTATGCAGCAGCAATCAACTCAAGCGATTGGTAGGAAAAGATTTTCTGGCAATTTTTTTGGAATGTTAGGGAGCAGCATGGAATGTTATGCGGAATCCGTGCTCCCTAAATTTAGTTAGAGGGCACAGATAATGCGCCGCAAGATCATTCAAGACTTCGCCAACACACTTTGCCAGATGCTGGTCGGGTGGCGTATGGGCGATGACCTAGAAATTCTGTCAGAGCTACCGGATGGCACCCTCTCAATAGATGCTCTCACAGGCACCGCCTCTCATGATGTCGTGGGTAATATCCAGCTGCACGTTGCTGGCGAGCTACAGGCTTGGCTTTCCTATCGTCTAGGCATCAATCAAATTCCTATTCAATCCATTTCAGGTGCAGCGGTCACAACCCAAATCTGCACGGGTCGCCTCGCCACTAACCGCAAACGAATTGTCTCGTTCGATTTTTCCGTGCAATCCACAATCACCACAGACGAGTGTTGTTACATAGGTCAGTTGCATGAAGTTCACCACTGGCACTCGCGGGTGCCCTCTAACAATTCATTCAAGCCGACGTGCTGATGCACGCGGCTTAATTCAGGCGTTAGAGCACAAACATGCAATGTGCCTTGTGTCGCCAAGACCGAGAAATTCGACGTTCGCACATCATCCCCGAGTTCTTATATGAGGCGATGTATGACGATAAACATCGTTTTCATGTCTTATCCGTTATTGAAGGCCAGAAAGATTGGATGGAGCAGAAAGGGCTTAGGGAACCATTGCTTTGTGATGGTTGCGAAACAAAGATTTCGCGTTTTGAAGATTACGGGCGACGTGTTCTAAAGGGAGGGGCGGAGTTCGGGTTTCAGCGTGAAGGCAATGTCGTAGTCGTTGAAGGCCTTGACTATCGACGTTTCAAGCTTTTTTAACTGTCGATCCTGTGGCGTTCCGGCGTTTCTACTCTTGACCTCTTCCAGCACGTCCAGCTTGGCCCATTCGAGGAAATACTCCGAAAGATGGTTCATGATGAGCAGCCGGGGAAACCAGAAGATTTCGGGTGCGTAATGTTCGGCTTAAAGAACGGGATTGATGCAATTGCGGATTTGATCGTCCAACCCGTTAAAACTCGCTCCGACGATGGTCAATGCTGCTATCGGTTTGTATTTGGTGGCCTTCAGTGGATATTTTTCGTATCGAGCAAGCCCAAGACGGGTTCGTACTCCGTTGGCTTCTTGCAGGAGTCAGGACGTCTGTGCTTTCTAGTTAAAGACGTTCTCGAGGCAAGCTGGGCATCATCCTTTGGAAAGAGGCGCGCGCAACTAGGACGAGTTTCCTAAGTGCGCTCTAACAATTCCGTCGAGAGGGACGGCCACAAGCTGCGCTTGTGGTTCCCTTCGCCTGCGGCTCCGGCCGCCCCTCATGTCAAACGTTAAATTTCACTTTGCATTACCGTATTTTGTCGATACAATAAAATATGCTCACATGGGACGAACCAAAGCGCAAGTTGAACATTAGAAATCACGGGCGTGACTTTGTTGGATGCGATGCAATCTGGGACCACTTCACTGTGACCCGTGAAGATAAACGACAAGACTACGGCGAGGTGCGCTTGGTCTGCTTCGGTCTTCTTGAGAGAGATGTGGTTGTGATGGTTTACACCGAGCGCCCGAAAGGACCTCACGTGATATCGCTACGAAAGGCAGAAAAACATGAAGCTCGCTACTACCGCCAAGTTGCCAAAGAAAACCTCGGTTAAAGTCAACGATCCAGACAATCCGGCGTGGACGGAAGAGATGCTTGGAGCGCCGACTCTAAAGCGTGGGCGCGGGCCGCAGGTTGCGCCCACGAAGGTGCTCACATCTGTTCGTTTGGATGCGGACATATTGGAATTCTTTAAGTCGAAGGGGGCTGGCTATCAGTCGCGGATCAATGCCGCGCTACGCATGGAGGTGGAGCGAAATTTAACGGGTCGTCCAAAAACGATAACTCGCAAGCGCGTTACGGCTTGACTTCAACACTAAATCTACCAAACCCTAGCACTGGCGAGGCTTTCAAGCCATAAACATGTCAAACGCCGCGCCTGTATTAGGGCTTTAAATTTTTAATTGGGTGAACGGGATTATCGGTTGCTTAACAGTACCGAAGTTATCAACGATGCCGGGCTGATGAAACTAGCCCAGCCTTGCAAGGGTTGCAGCTCTTTGAGGAGTCGATATACTCAATGAGTCAACTTGCCGGAAAACATGATTCTGTTAATGGGATGTTATGCAGCAGCGATCAACTCAAGCGATTGATAGAAAACGATTTCTTGGCATTTTTTTTGGAATGTTAGGGAGCATCGTGGAATGTTATGCGGATGCTATGCTCTCTAAATATAGTTAGGCGTCACCAATGGAGACGTACCGACTGATCCAAGTTCGAGACTGTCAGGGCACGCTCTGGGCGTTCTATCGCGAATACGCTGGAAAAGCGTCAGCATCCTTCGAAGGTGATCTTTCCACGCTTCGCCTTGAGCAGATTCCTGGCTACTCAACGCACGAAACTGACTCGCTGAAGCGCCAGACACTTGAGCCGGAACTCGACTTTTGTGTAGTACCAATCAACACCGAAACGATGGCATTGCTCAAAGTGAGCCTTTCGAAGCACGGCATACTCGGCCGAGCCGGTGTTGTTATCCACACGCAGCTCGAAGTGGCGGGAATGCCCATCTTCATAGCATGCGACAACTTCCACGACGACTGCACGGTCGCCGCAATGTCCGTTTCAACGGCGTTTCTTTCTCAACTGAAGAGCAAAGGTCTGCTCAGGGGCTACAGTGACGCCTAACCCTTCCATCGAGCGGACTCGCTCCGGCGCCGCAGGCTTAGCCCTCATTTCATTCTGGGCCAAGCCCGCGCCGCCTCCGCGAGCCGCTCATGTCAAACGTTATGCCCCAAGCTCAAACAACAGCGATGGAATTTGACCACATCTTTATCTGCGTGCCCTTCGGTGCTTTTGAGGCTGAGGCGCTGAATGAATTTGGTTTAACAGAAGGCTCGCCCAATCACCATCCCGGACAGGGAACTGCAAATCGCCGATTCTTCTTTCGCAATGCATTTATCGAGCTTCTATATTTGGTAGATTCCCACGAGGCACAGAACGAAATCACACGGCCAACAATGCTGTTTGAACGATTGTCAGCTCAAGGTTCTGGCACCTCGCCATTTGGTGTTTGTTTTAGGCCGACGAACCGAGGTGAGAAAGAGGCCACGTTCCCTAGCTGGAGCTACAAACCTTCTTATCTCCCCAACAACTTGCAAGTTGCCATTGCCGAACCTTCGCCTCTATCTGAACCGATGTGGTTCTTTCTGTCGTTCGGTTCGCGGCCCGATTTAGTCGCAAAGGAAAGGCAGCAGCCACTGTCGCACCAGATTGGTTTTGTCGAGGTAACATCGATTCGCGTCTCGTTTCCGCAGCCCGCAAAGCTTTCTGTAGCTGCTATTTGTGCTGCAAAAAACATCAGCGCTATCGAAAGCGATAGTCACCTATTCGAAGTCGGCTTCGATCACGAAGTCAACGGACGCTCGCACGACTTTCGACCAACGTTGCCATTGGTATTCAAATGGTAGTCTGCGGCATAACACTTCATTTAAGCACAGCGTCAGTGATGGCTTTGCAATGAATGTTGGGCAAACGATAACGCTGTTTATCCAGTCTAAAAAATCAGAACCTTAGCATTGACGGGCATTTCAAGTCACAAAGCCGCTAAACACCTCTACCAGAGCCAATCTACTCACTTTGTCAATATAGAAACTAAAAAACAAACAGCTCGCAAAATGCGAGCTGTTTGTTTTTAGTCGAGCCATTTTTTTCTACCAAAAATTGCCGTACATTTTCGATATGCGAATCAAATTCATAACCGAAAATCTACGCTGCCAATTGCTGCTTCGCGGTTTTCATTTCTGCTGCCTGCTTATGCATTTCCGCATACGCATGATGCGCTGCGGCCTCGGCATCGCCCACTTTTACGGCAACGCCCATATCCGCCATGACTGAACCTAATGCAGATAAACACAGCATAACGTTCTCGGCTTTGCAGGAATAGCCCATCAAACCGAAGCGCCAGATTTTGCCCGCAAGTGGGCCCAAGCCTGCGCCGATTTCTAGGTTGAAATCGTTAAGCAAGGTTTTGCGGACTTGCGCCTCGCCACCTTCGGGTAAACCCGCTGGTACATAAACCGAATTCATTTGCGGCAGGCGGTTTTCGGCTTTGACCAAGTACTTCAAACCCATCGCCTCGAGCCCGGCCTTCAACGCCATGTGGTGCCGCTGATGCCTAGCCCACGATCCTTCTAAGCCTTCTTCTTGCAGCAACAGCAATGATTCATGCAGCGCGAAGAGCCCGTTAGTCGGCGCGGTATGGTGATAGGTGCGGTTGGTGTTGCCCCAATAATTGAGGACCAAATTCAAGTCCATAAACCAGCTGTGCACGGTTTCTTTGCGGGCTTTGACGTGCTCGACGAAGCGTTCTGAAAACGAAACCGGCGATAAGCCCGGCGTGCAAGATAAACATTTTTGCGAGCCAGAATAAATCGCGTCAACACCCCACTCATCAACCAATACGGGCGTTCCGGCCAATGAGGTAACGGCATCAACAATATTGAGTGCGCCATATTTGGTTGAGATGGCGCAAAGTGCTTTCGCATCCGACTGGCAGCCGGTGGAGGTTTCAGCGTGCACAAAACCGAAAATTTTAGCATCGGGGTTTTTCTTGAACGCGTCCTCAATCTTATTTGGATCAACCGGCTCGCCCCAGGTATCCTCAACGACCACTGCCACGCCGCCAGCACGTTGTACGTTCTCAATCATGCGGCCACCGAACACACCGTTGCGGCCAATAATCACTTTATCGCCGGGTGAAACGGCGTTCACAAAACACGCTTCCATACCGACCGAGCCGGGGCCTGAGACAGGGAAGGTGAGCGCGTTTTCGGTTTGATACGCGTAACGCAAGAGCGTTTTTAACTCTTCCATCATCTCGACAAAAATCGGGTCGAGATAACCAATGGCGGGCAGCGACATTTGCGCCAACACGCGCGGGTTGATCTCCGAAGGGCCAGGACCCATCAGGGTGCGCTGTGGCGGGTGGAAGGAGGAGATTTTTTTGGTGGTGTTGACCGGTTTTAAAACGGACGTTGGTGGACTTGGGAGCGGGGCAGACATGGTGATTCCTTCGGCATTAGGGATACTAAACTTGATTAATAGATTAGCAGGGTCAGAAAAAGTGGCAATGACGACTATCAAGCGCCTCGCGTGGAATCGCTCGAAAATTGTTTAAATTCAATTGGTTGCAGCGAATTTCAATGTGCTGCAGCGAAAAAACGAAAAGCTGCAATCATGATAAAAACAAGCGAGATGACTAGCGGGAAAGGATCAACCTCGTCCGGGCGTATGGCGTGGCATTGTGCGAATGGTGATCGACAATGTAGGCCTAGGCATTCCAACGGCGGGTGTGGGTGTGGAAAAGACCAAGCAACTCAGTCGTAAAGCGTAGCGGTAAAAATCAGTTTATGCAATGAATTCTGCATTTCATCGGGTGGACGTTGAGGCGGCAAAGGCGTTGGTCAACAATGGCTTATGAACAAACCGTAGCCAACAAAACATAGCCAACCCCACTTCACCATACTGCACCATGCCGCACTTAACAAAAGGGACACACAATATGAACACGATGATGAAAAACAGCAAAACCCCACTGACTCGCACATTCCTATTGATCGCGTTGGCTGTCACGATCCTCGGCGCATTGGCGTGGATGATGGCGAGTGGCCACGACGCGGGCTGGCACGACGGCAGCCTGATGATGTTTGATGAGGACTTGTCCGATTCCGTGTTGGGCTGGGCAATCGCGATCCCGATCCTGATCGTCACTGCCGTATTTGTCGCGATTGTGTTGGCCGGAACGGGCGTATTGGTAGCCGGCGTGCTGGCAGTGGCGTTGCTGGTGACGTTGTTAACGCTGGCTTTCGCGTTTGCCGTTGCAATTCTGCCGTTTGCGTTGTTTTTGGCTGTGCCAGTGTTGGCGCTGGTGGGGTTGGTGAAGCTCTGCTCGCGACCCGCCAGAATTGCCTAAATTAAATTAAATGAAATGAAATGGAATTAACTTACCTGCTCGGAAGCCGATCAACCAACCAAACGAATAACTTGAGGTTGCATCGGCTCCACAAACGTATCAGGGTCAAACGCCGTATCGCCATCTTCAGAAGCATCACCGGTGGCCCGAACATTTGCAAAATCGAACAACTTCCGATCTAGCAAATGTGAGGGCACGGTGTGTTGCAGAGCACGAAAAATATTTTCTACACGGCCGGGAAATTGTTTATCCCATTCGCGCAACATTTTTTTCACCTGCTGTCGCTGCAAGTTATCCTGCGAGCCGCATAAATCACACGGAATAATCGGGAATTGCTTCAGCGCCAAATACGCTTCTAAATCACGTTCTTCCACATAGGCCAGCGGGCGAATCACCACATGGCCGCCTTTGTCGGAGGCCAATTTTGGCGGCATGGACTTTAAGCGGCCACCAAAAAATGCGTTCAAAAAAAACGTCTGCAAAATATCATCGCGATGATGTCCTAGCGCGATTTTAGTCGCGCCAATTTCCTCTGCCACCCGATAAATCACGCCGCGACGCAATCGTGAGCAAAGCGAGCACATCGTTTTACCTTCGGGAATCACCCGCTTCACGGTGCCGTAAGTATCCTGCTCGGTAATCTGAAACGGTACGCCAAGGTTCGTCAAATATTCCGGCAAAATATGCGCCGGATAGCCGGGGTGTTTTTGATCAAGATTGAATGCAAACAGCTCAAACTTCACCGGTGACTTTTCCCGCAAGCCCATCAAAATATCGAGCAGCGCATAGCTATCTTTGCCGCCCGATAAACACACCATGATTTTGTCGTTCTCTTCGATCATGTTGAAGTCGGCAATGGCTTCGCCCACCAATCTGCGCAAACGCTTGGCGAGTTTGTTGGCTTCCAAGGTTTCTTTTTGGGTGGGGATTTGGGTTGTAGCGTTGGCTACTGGGATGGCAACATCGGGAGCTAAAATATTCATAGCCTCCATTTTAACGCAGGTGGGTTAAATGGTCGTGGTTATCTGCCTAAAGCGAGCATTAAAAATTGAAACGCTAGTTTGGACGGGCTTTTTGGGGCATTTTGGTAGATTGTCATTCGACATGTCGCACTTGAGGTCTGACTGTAAGGGGTGAGGAGTAGCGATTGCGGTACCCTTTTGTTTCTCACACGAAAGGACGACACGCCATGCCACCCCTCACCACACCAGCACGGTACCAGATTGAGCACGACTTACGACTCGGATTAGGCAATAAATTGATCGCAAAGGCCGTGGGTAAGTCTGTTCGCACCATTCAACGCGAGCGGCTGCGTTGTCAGGGCGACGGCGGCTATACGGCGGAGAAAGCCATTGCGCATCGTCGTCAGAAAGGTGCCAAGAGTGCTACCAATCACCCCACCCACCCGCCATCAACCTGGTTACTGGTTGATGACTGGCTAAAGCAGAAACATTCGCCAGAACAGGTAGCGGCGGCGCTGGTCAAATCAGGGCTGTCCGCGAGCGCATCGGCCATCTACCGCTATGTCCGCCAAGATGGCAAGACTCACCTGCTAAAGCACTTTCGGCACTACAAGGCGGGCAAAAAGCGACGCGGCAAGATGCACTGGGTGGGACGAGCCAAACCGATCAAAGAGCGTCCCCAAGACATTATGACTCGCGACCAGATCGGCCACCTTGAGTGCGACAGTATCGTCGGCAAACGCAACGAGTGCGATAAAGTCGTGGTGCTGTTGGATCGGGCGACACGCTATGTCCGGCTGGCGCTGGTTCGCGATGGCACCGCCGTGGGCGTGGCGCGGCACATGAAACACTGGCTGACTGACCCGCGCATCCCAATTCACAGTCTGACGACCGATCAGGGCTACGAATTCTCGGCGTTGCCTGAACTACTGCCGAGCCGCCACTACGCTTGCGATCCGGGCAAGCCGTATCAAAAGGGGGCCGTAGAGCACATGAACGAGCTGATTCGTCAGTACATCCCCAAAGGCAAAAGCCTTCGCACGCTAACGCGAGCAAAACTGGATTGGATTGCCAATGAACTCAATAACCGAATTCGCTATCGACTTGGCTGGGAGTCACCCGCTGGGATACTATCTCGACTGACTGCCGCAACGACAAGTTGAATGACAACCTACCTTTTTGCTTATAAAGGCCCGTCAGTACTAGAGGTTACTATTTGCGAAACACGCAAGCATTGGCTTGCCAAAACCGCCAAATCCAAGCTGCTGCTATAATTTGAGAATGAAAAAAGTCGTCACTAAAACAACTTTAAAAGCGCAACCAAATGATGTTGCATACTGGCTTTCGCGACCGCCCGCGGAGCGCATTGCGGCAGTTGAACTCTTACGTCAACAGGCGCACGGATATGCTGAGCAAAGACTTCAAAGAGTTTTTAAGCTTACTCAACTTAAATCAAGTTGAGTATTTGGTTGTCGGTGGCTACGCGCTTGCTGCGCATGGACATCCACGTTATACGGGCGATATTGATGTTTAGCTTAACCCAACCAACCCAAATATCGGGCGCTTGCTCGTCGCACTTGATGCCTTTGGCTTCGGTGAATTGGGCATTCGCGAGGACGATCTAATCAAGCCTGACGCTGTCATTCAGCTTGGATACCCTCCGTCACGTATCGATTTGTTGTCATCCATCGATGGCGTAAATTTTGATCAATGTTTCGCCGAGCGCTTCGTCTTGTCCGTCGATGGTATCGACTTGCCTGTCATTAACCTTGCCGACTTCCGTATCAATAAGCTCGCTTCTGGAAGAATGAAAGACCTTGCCGATATTGAAGCATTAGACAGTATTGATAGAAGCAAAACGTAGCGCAGGCTCGCATCGTTGCATCGTCACATCGTCACATCGCCACCCCACGCCCGCCATCCACCGCCAAAATCTGCCCCGTTACATACGGCGCATCGAGCATCAAGTATTTGACAGCGCCGGCAATATCTTCAGCACTGCCGATCCGATTTAGCGGGGTTTGCTTGATGATGCGTTCGCGTTCGGCATCGGGATATTGGTCTGCGGCATCTGGCCACATAATCGCGCCGGGCGACACGCCATTCACCCGAATTTCCGAGGCGAGGTCAACCGCCAATGAACGGGTGAGCCCTGCCAGGCCTGCTTTTGCGGCGTTATAGACAATGAAATCCTTGAGTGGGCGCTCGGTGTGGATATCGATGATATTCACAATGCTGCCGTTGGTTTCGCGCAAATACGGCGCCGCGGCTTGTGACAAAAATAGCGGCGCCTTTAGGTTAGAACCGAGCAGATCGAGCCAATCATCCTCGGTAATTTTGCCGATGGGTGTGGCGTAAAACGAGGAAGCGTTGTTGACTAATCCATCGAGCCTTCCGAAGCAGGAATGCGCTTGGTCGATTAAGCCCTTGAGAGCGTTTAATGCCAGCAAATCGCCTTGTACCAGTGATGCGGATTTGGCGCGGATGGCGTTTAGTTCGGCAACCAAAGCGTCGGCCTCTTTTCGCGAATGATTGCAATGGATGATGACGTTTGCACCGGCCGCGTGCAGGGTGCGTGCGATGACAGCGCCGACACGTTTGGCGCTGCCGGTGATGAGGATGGCTTTGGAGGTTGAATCGTGCATGGGTGGCTGCATGTTATATTTGCCTTCATTTTTGCGAAGCTCGGGATAGAGTGCGCAACTAATCATTTATTTTAGCCCACACCGCTATTTCTCGCGTCGCTTATCCAATTTCCATTCAGCCCCTTTAGCCTTCCTTTCGATTTTTAGTTACTCCAGCCATCGTGAAAACACCGCTCTCCGTTGCCCAAACCGCCGCTATGCCCCCGCCGGACGCCGATGCGTTGGCGCATTCCGAAGGCTGCGCCGCTCACATTCGCGCCGAAATCGTCAAGGCAAAAGGCTGGATTTCATTTGCGCAATTCATGGATTTGGCCCTTTATGCCCCGGGCTTGGGCTACTACGCGGCGGGAGCGCGCAAGTTTGGGGCGGCGGGCGATTTTGTAACGGCGCCAGAGATTTCGGCACTCTTTGGCCAATGTATTGCCCGCTCAATTGCGGCAACGATTGCTGTCACCGATGGCGATGTTTTAGAGTTGGGCCCCGGCTCTGGCAAATTGGCCTGTGAGGTGTTGCTCGAGTTGGATCGCCTCGGCATACTGCCCAAACATTACTTTTTATTAGAAGTCAGCGCTGATCTAAGGCAACGCCAAACACAAGCACTGGCGCGGCTTCCCAGCCATTTAGCGAAGCTGGCAGTGTGGCTGGATACGCTACCCGACACGTTCGACGGCGCGATTGTTGCGAATGAAGTTCTGGATGTTGTGCCGGTTCATCTGGTGACGTTTTCGTCGGGCTGGGTGTTTGAGCGCGGCGTGGTGGTGGATGACCAAAACAAGTTCCAATGGCGCGATAATCCCGCCATTCCAAAATCACTCAATAAGCAGGTCAGCCGCATCCAGACTGGGTTTTCGGCGATTGGGGTGGATAACGGCGTCCCCGATGACTACCTCACCGAAATCGCGCCCGCCGTTGATGGCCTCGTTGCAAGCCTCGCCAAATCGCTGCATCGCGGCACGATTTTATTAGTCGATTATGGTTTCCGCCATGCCGAGTATTACCATCCGCATCGCGCTACCGGCACGCTGATGTGTCATTACCGCCACTACGCACACACTGACCCGTTTTACCTGCCTGGCCTGCAAGACATCACCGCGCATGTTGATTTTACGAGCGTCGCGGAGACGGGAATCGCGGCTGGAATGGAGCTGATCGGCTACACCAGCCAAGCGCAGTTTTTGTTGCAGGCCGGGATCACCGAGCTGATAGCAGCGGTTGATCCAGCTGATGCTAGCGCCTACCTACCGATGACCAATCAGGCACAGCGCTTGCTCTCCCCCGCCGAGATGGGCGAATTTTTTAAGGTGATCGGTTTTAGCAAAGGAAGTTGCACGATTGACGCACTGGCAAATGCGCGGCCCTTGCCGTTGTAATTAGCGTTAAAGTTGTCGTTTTAATGACTTCCTATTAATGCGCAAACACGGTATCCAGCGAGTTAAAGTTCGCGTTACACTTACAATGCACTTAAGATGTCACGTACATTGCGCTTAGGTCGCAAAAAATAGGAAAATTCCAACAGGGAGAGAATTATCATGTCATTAATGATCGGTGTGCCAACAGAAATTTTCCCCGGCGAAAAACGTGTCGCCACCGTCCCAGAAGTCGTTGAAAAGCTGATCAAACTTGGCTTCAAAGTGTCGGTTCAATCCGGCGCGGGCGATGCGGCCAATTTTAGCGATGAGACCTACCGTGCTGCCGGTGCAACAGTCGTTGATGGTGCAAGCAATCTATGGGCGGGATCGGACATCGTGTTCAAAGTACGCGGTCCGAGTATGGATGAAGTCGCGCTTGTGCGCGAAGGCTCCACGCTGGTGAGCTTTATCTGGCCCGCGCAAAACCCTGAATTACTTAAAGCCCTGGCTGCTCGCAAGGCGACCGTGCTTGCAATGGACAGCGTGCCGCGGATGTCGCGGGCGCAAAAAATGGATGCATTAAGCTCGATGGCGAATATCGGCGGTTATCGCGCCGTCATTGAGGCGGCGCATCATTTTGGCCGTTTCTTTACTGGGCAAATCACTGCCGCTGGTAAAGTGCCACCGGCAAAGGTATTTGTAATTGGTGCAGGCGTGGCAGGCTTGGCTGCGATTGGTGCGGCATCTGGTTTAGGCGCAATTGTTCGTGCCAACGACACCCGGCCTGAAGTTGGCGACCAAGTGAAATCAATGGGTGGCGAATTTGTCACGGTTGATTACGTCGAAGAAGGCACCGGCGTTGGTGGCTACGCGAAAACCATGAGCGAAGGCTTTTTAAAAGCGCAACGCGAGACCTTCGCCAAGCAAGCTGCCGAGGTGGACATCATCATCACCACCGCCTTGATCCCCGGCAAACCCGCGCCCAAGCTGATATCTGAGGCGATGGTGAAATCCATGAAACCCGGCTCTGTGATTGTCGACATGGCATCCGAGCAAGGCGGCAATTGTGAATTGACCGAGCCGGGAAAAGTGGTGGTAATGCACGGTGTGACGATCATTGGCTACGCTGATTTGCCGAGCCGTTTGGCGAAACAATCGAGCACGTTGTACTCAACCAATTTATTCCGCCTGGCCGAAGAATTGTGCAAAACCAAAGACGGCATCATCAACGTCAATATGGAAGATGAAGTACTTCGCGGCACGACCGTGATTAAAAACGGCGAAGTAACTTGGCCGCCACCTGCACCGAAATTATCCGCAGCCCCTGCAGTTGCCAAGCCGGCAGCCGCCATGCCGGTCGCGAAGAAAGCCCATGGTCATGGTGGCAAAGACAGCGCCCCGATGGCTGGCAGCAAATTGGCGATTATGTTTGGTGTCGCTGCGGCGCTGTTCTGGTTCATCGGCGCGAATGCCCCCGAAGCATTCCTCGGCCATTTCACCGTTTTTGTGCTCGGCTGTTTTGTCGGCTATATGGTGGTGTGGAATGTCACACCAGCGTTGCACACACCGCTGATGAGCGTGACCAACGCAATTTCGAGCATTATCGCCATCGGTGCCTTGGTGCAAATCGCACCGCCGCTACTCACCGGTAGCGCGCAAGCATTGAGTTTGGCTAGACCAGATGAGGCGATTCGCTGGTTAGCCGTGGTCGGCATCGTCCTCACCGCCGTCAATATGTTCGGCGGATTTGCCGTCACCCAGCGCATGCTGGCGATGTTTAGAAAATAAGGGGGCGATCATGATATTTTCAGAAGGTTTGACCACAGTCGCCTACATCGGCGCCATCATTTTATTCATTTTGAGCTTGAGCGGATTATCCAACCCTGCTTCATCGCTGCGCGGTAATTTATACGGCATGATCGGCATGGCCATCGCGGTTATCGCCACCATTTTTGGCCCCAAAGTGACGGGCGCCGGTATCCCTTGGATCATCGGCGCAATGGTCGTCGGTGGCGGTGTCGGCGTATTCGCCGCCCGCACCGTGAAGATGACGCAAATGCCGGAGCTAGTAGCGCTGATGCACAGCTTAGTCGGCTTGGCTGCCATGCTGGTGGGCTTTGCGAGCTACATTGATCCGGGTTCTACAGCGAGTGCAACTGCCGCTGAAATCACGATCCATCATGCAGAAATTTATGTTGGCATTTTCATCGGTGCCGTCACGTTTTCCGGCTCATTGATCGCGTTCGGCAAACTCTCCGGCAAGATTGGCGGCAAGCCATTGCTATTACCCGGCCGTCATTTTTTAAATCTGATCGCGCTCATCGTCGTGATTTATTTCGGCTACCAATTTATGCATGCGCAAACGGTCGATGCAGGCTTGACGCCGCTCATCGTGATGACAGTTCTGGCACTGTTGTTCGGCATCCATATGGTGATGGCAATCGGCGGTGCGGATATGCCGGTGGTCGTTTCGATGCTCAACAGCTACTCCGGGTGGGCGGCAGCCGCAACCGGTTTCATGCTCAATAACGATCTTCTGATCGTCACCGGTGCCCTCGTGGGATCGAGCGGTGCGATTCTGTCTTACATCATGTGTCGCGCGATGACCCGCAACTTCGTCAGCGTCATCGCCGGTGGCTTTGGAACGGCTGGTGGTACTGCACCCGCGGCGGCCGGTTCGCAGCCTGCGGGCGAAGTCACGCCGATCAGCGCGGTCGACACCGCGGAGCTTCTGCGGGGGTCGAAGAACGTGATCATCGTGCCGGGCTACGGCATGGCAGTTGCGCAGGCTCAACACACCGTCTTCGAGATCACGAAGCACCTGCGCGACAAAGGCATCAACGTGCGCTTCGGCATTCACCCGGTTGCCGGACGGATGCCCGGCCACATGAACGTGCTGCTCGCGGAAGCGAAAGTGCCTTACGACATCGTGATGGAGATGGACGAGATCAACGCGGACTTTCCGGACACCGACGTTGCGATGGTCATCGGCGCGAACGACATCGTTAATCCGGCCGCTCAGGAAGATCCGACGAGCCCGATCGCCGGCATGCCGGTGCTTGAAGTGTGGAGGGCGAAGACCTCGATCGTCATGAAGCGCAGCATGGCCTCGGGTTATGCCGGCGTCGACAATCCGCTCTT
>JBBRAM010000031.1:0-32265 GCA_038206765.1 Burkholderiales bacterium
GTTAAAGGTACCCGGTTGCAGCTGATAGGCACAGACTTGTATGTTGCTGTTGGCCGAAAGCGTGGTCGTTACGATGTTGCCATTGGCGATCGCAAAACCGGTCGGACGCAGTATTGAAGTGCCCGTACCTGAGGTGTAGCCTGATCCGGCGGCCGTCACCGTAACAGTGCCATTGTCTTGCAGGGCTTGGTAGGTAAAGGAGCCGAAGGATTGACCTGCCGGTATATTGACGACTAAGCTGGCCGTGCCGGCAGTGGTCGCGTTGGGGGCAATCAACAGACGGGTCGCATCGCTGGATGTCAGTGTGACGTTGAGTCCGCCAAGCGGCGCGGGTGCACCCAAGCTTATTGACCCACCCGATTGCAAATCTCGACCGATGTTGCCGATGCTTACCGACATCACCGGCGGCGGTGCCACATTCACCACGGCTGTAGAAGTGGACACCTGCGGACTGCTGGCGGTAATCGTATTGCCGCCACCCGCCGCGACGCCCGTCAAATTAAACACGACGGAAGCGTTACCTTGCGGAACCGTTGCCGTTGCTGGAACGGTAAATTTAGTCGGGTCACTTGATGTCAAATTAACGGTGAGGCCGCCTACTGGTGCGGGTTGGCTGAGGGTAATCGTCATCGGATCGGTGCGACCTGCAAACAGATTAATGGGGTTCGGCGAGAGAGAGGCCGTTAACGAAACTGTGACCACACTGCTGCCGCTGACATAGCCCGGTGCAGTTGCCGTCAACGTTGTCGTGCCCAAGGTCGCGCCCGCCGTAATGGTTGGATTGACCGCCACCAAAAAGCTGCCTGCCGGCACCACCACTGTTGAAGGCGTGATGGTGGCAATGGCCGGATTACTGCTGGTGAGTGTCACCGTTACGCCCCCTGCCGGTGCCACCGTGGACAATGACACAGGCACATTGCCGGTGGCAGTTGGTCCCAGTGTCAGATTGCCGATCGTGATGGCATTGTTGGACACTGCCGCATTGTTGGTGGTCGGTAGCAACGGTGCTGACGTCGCGGTAATAGTGGTGCTACCCAACGCAAGACCGGTGATCGTAAACGTGACTGAGGTTTGGCCCGCTGGCACGACCACGCTGGCAGGTACTGTCAATATGCTGGTGTTCGCACTAACCAGTGTTACCGTCGTGCCGCCCGCTGGCGCTGGCGTTGGCAACGTCACCGTGCCGGTCGAAGTGCCGGAGAGTGGTGTTAGCGGTAAGGACAGAGTGAGGCTGGTGACACCATCGGCAATGGTAACGGTGTCCGTAGCAGGCGACCCAACACCATGTGATGCGCTGCCAACCACCGTCAAAATCACGGTCTCGTTTGGTTCTGGCACACCGTCGTTAATCGGCACGATGGTGAGCGTCACGGTGGCTTGCCCCGCGGGGAAGGTAATCGGGCTCGCAATGGTGTTGTAGTCCAGCGTGTTGTTAGCGGTTCCGGCAATGCTAAACGATGCGTTGAGTGC
The DNA here is from genome assembly GCA_038206765.1 of Burkholderiales bacterium. Classification (GTDB taxonomy): domain Bacteria; phylum Pseudomonadota; class Gammaproteobacteria; order Burkholderiales; family Usitatibacteraceae; genus UKL13-2. The sequence goes on from JBBRAM010000031.1 coordinate 1,471, forward strand.
GGCGGAAATATCGCCACCGGTTCGTGTGAACGTAAATTGTCCGTTGACCGGGCCGATCTCAACTGCATTGGGCGTGGTGGCAACAACTGAGACCAGCGGTGCATCATCGGCGATGGTGACCGTGGCGGCAGCGGTCCCGATCGTGTACGCGGGGCTGGCTTGAATAGTGAGGATCACCGTTTCATTGGGATCGACAACATTGTCGATCAATACATTAACCGGCACAGCGACCGAGGTTTGTCCGGCAGGAAAGCTCACCGTGGTTGGGATGGTCGTGTAGTCAACGCCGTTGGTCGCAGTACCAGTTACGGTGTAGGAAACGCTGAGTGCGGCAGCAGTGTCACCACCACCACGGGTGAAGGTGAACAGGCCATTTACAGGCCCGACTTCGCTGGCATTGGCAATGGTTGCGTTGACGGAAACGACGGCAGGGCTGTCGGCGATATTGACCGTCGCCGCGGCCGTACCGATGTTATAGGCCGCGTTCGTCTGGATCGTTAAGATTACAGTTTCTGGACCTTCGACAATATTATCGGGCAACACGGCTATGGTCAGATTCACGAAGCTCTGCCCCGCAGCGATGGTTGCTGTTGTACCGATGGTGGTGTAATCGGTTCCGTTCGTCGCGCTACCGCCGATAGTGTAAGGAATATTTAATGGCGCGGCCGTACTGCCTGTGCGGGTAAAGGTAAATACGCCATTGACCGGCCCTGATTCACTGGCGTTGGGCGTGACTGCTGAAATCGACACCAAGGGCAAACTGCTGCCCGCGATAATGGTCACTGTCATCGGCGCGCTGTTGACAATACCATCGAAGACAATGAGCTGCGCCACATAAGTACCAGCTAAATCAGCGGTAAACGAGGGGTTGACGAGGGCAGTATTTGAAAGCACCGCCGTACTGGTAAGCGGCACGCTCAATAACGACCAGCTGTACGTCAACGATTGCCCATCGGGATCGGACGAAGCGCTGCCATCCAGCACCACCAGCGCGCCAGCTGCAACGTTTTGAGCAACGCCTGCGTTGGCGGTGGGCGGCGTGTTGGCCGTGCTGATCGTCACGGTGGAAGGTGAGCTGGATAGCGAACCATCGCTCACGACGAGTTGCGCCACATAAGTACCAGAAACATCAATGACGAAGCTCGGCGTCGCGGTGGCGGCAGCGGTCAACAATGCGGCGCTTGCGACGGGCTTACTGGCAAACGTCCATGCAAAGGTGAGCGCGCTACCCTCTGGATCAAACGACGCGCCGCCGTTCAAATTTGCTGTTGCACCCACGGTTAATGTTTGGTTCGCACCTGCGTTTGCGACTGGCGGCAAATTAGCCGAACCAACGCTAATTACAACCGTATCTGCAACACTGTTCACAAAAGTGTCGTTCACCATCAGCTGTATCACATAGCTGCCGGCGACATTTGCGACAAACGTCGGCATCACAGCACTTGTACTGCTGAGCACTGCAGTACTACCAAACGGCGCCGAAATGATCGACCAACTATAGGTGAGCGGGTCACCGTCCACATCGGTTGAGCCGCTGCCGTTGAGGGTCACCGTTGTGCCAACCGGCACGCTTTGGTCGGGGCCCGCGTTGGCCACGCCAGCGGTATTCGCGCCCGTGATGGCTACCGTGCTGGGGGCGCTGTTGGCAATACCGTCGTTGACAATCAGTTGCGCCACGTAATTTCCGGGTAAATCCAAGAAGAGGCTGGGATTGACGGTGCTGGCATTCATCAGTGCGGCGCCACTGCCTGCCGGACGGCCAATCAGCGACCATTGATAGGTAAGCGGGTCGCCGTCGGCATCAGATGATTTAGAGCCGTCTAAGACAATCGACAGGCCGTGATCTCGAGTTTGCGCGGGGCCGGCATCGGCTAGTGGCGCGGTGTTGCCGGTTGTTACAATCACCGTAGCGGGCAAGCTGGTAAAGGTCTTGTCGCTAACCAACAATTCCAACGAATAATTTCCTGCCTTATCGGCCACGAAGGTCGGCGATATGCTGGACGCATCACTCAGCTGCGCGAGACTGTTTTTGGGTAGCGCGGTAAATCGCCAGAAAAACGTGATCGGGTCGCCGTCGGGATCGCTGGATGCAGAGCCATTCAGGAAGACTTGCGCCCCAACGGCAACGGTTTGCCCCTTGCCCGCATTGGCGCGTGGTCGAGAATTGACGCTCGACACCACCACGTCATCAGGCTCACTATCGACAAGCCCATCATTGACAACCAAACGAATCACGTACGATCCCGCAACATCCATGGTAATGGTGGGCGTAGATGTTGTCGGGCCCGTTAGCACCGCTGCACTGCCGACCGGACGACTGATAATGGTCCAGCGGTACGTCAACAAATGCCCTTCCGGATCAGTCGATGCCGTGCCGTTAAGCCCCACAACCTCGCCCAGACCAGCCGTCAGATCTGGCCCTGCCCTTGCAGTTGGGGGGATGTTGATAGTGCTGCACTGCGCTCTTGTGCAGCGTTTTGTACAAATACTGATATCTTCAACGGTAATCCGGCCATCACTATTGGCATCCCGTGGATCGTCTTTCCCAGTGACCGGGAGATTGCGGGACGCTTTGATGATATTGATATCGAATTGATCGATGACACCGTCGCCATTGGCGTCGCATTTCATCGGCACTTGCGCTGAGGCGGTCCCGATAGACAATACCAAGGTGGCCATAAATGTAGCGCAACACTTGGCAAAGCTTGTCGCTGAGATTGTTGCTATTGATGACAACACCAACCGCGTCTGTGTCAATAAACAGACGATGCGCATTGTCATCGTTTGCAATGAAGACTTCATAAAACTCTCCCTCAGCCGCCGCCAGTGCTCTCAATGTGTGTGAGCAACTCAAAAGATCATACGCCATGTTTTTTGCGCGCTTGACTAAATCCTAGAACATCGTTTTAAAGCTGGCGAAATCGAACAGTACTCCGACGCCAACATCGCTATTAACGAATTTGTGGCTCGGGCTGTCTATACCCTAATTGGGTGATGCCGGAAGGATGCGGCTTTTGGAGGGTTAAAACAGCTTGTGAATGGCCATGAAAATGACCTACAAGGCAGCGTTGAAATAGCTTAACGACCAAAATTGGCGTGGCAATGAAGTCGGGATTGGTGCTTCAACCGAACTAAATCAAGGGGAGGAAATTTGCATACACAAGCACTGGCGCGGCGTTTGAAGGAATTGATCGCTAATTATCGATTCAATTATCGTTCAACCGCCGCGCCAAGAATAGCCGATCGCGACAACTTTATTGCTTCACCGCTTCCACCTGAATGAGTAAGCGAATGCTATCGGGGATGCCAGGCAAACCGTAACTAACATCGTATTGGCTGCGGGTAATCGTTGTTTCAAAATCGCCACCGCAGACTTCGCGCTTGATGTACGGGTGCTGGTAACAATTAAAACCTGTTGCCTTTAAAACCACCGGGTTGGTTTTTCCGCGAAGGGTTAACGTTCCGGCAACTTCCGTTACCTTATCGCCATCGAATTTAAATTTATCACCGACAAATTTGGCTTCTGCAAACTTGGTGACGCTGAAAAAATCATCGCTGCTCAAATGCTTATCCAACGGCACCACGCCGGTGCTGAGTGATGTCATATCAATGGTGATTTCTGCGCTGCCCGTCTTGGCGGCGCGATCAATCGTGACCGAGCCTGCTTTTTTGTCGAAGCGCCCGCGCAGTGTAGAAGTGCCAAAATGCTTTGCCTCGAAATTAACAAAGGTGTGGGTAGGTTCGATTGCGTAGGTGGCGCTTTGGGCAAACGCGACACCGCTGCCTGTAATGGATGCAACCGCAATGAAAGCAGTCGCCGCTGCGGCTAAAGATAAATTTGGTGAAAATCGCTTCATGGTGAGTCCTCGTGGGTGGTGGTGGTTGGTATTGGATGTTTCGTGGGTGATTCGTCAGGCTTTCGTGGCTGTTTCGGGGATGTTTCGTGGGTGATGACTGAGAAATAAATAAAAACTAAAGTGCTGCGACGCCGCTCAGCAGCAATTTCACATTAACGATGACTTCATTGGCGACAAGCGATACATCGTTCCAATCGCCATCACCAATTTTGAAATCAATTCGTTTGAGGCTAAAGCTACCGGCCGCTTTTGTCCCATCCTTGGTCTGCGTGAGTGCGATCGGTACAACAATGTTTTGCGAAATACCTTTGATCGCCAACTTACCCGCGAACTCAAATTTCCCGCCGCCGAGCGCTCTCACCGACGTTGAGACAAACGTTGCAGCTGGAACGTTGATTGAATCAAACCAGCTGGGCTTTTTAAGCTCTTTTTCCGTCTCCGGATTTCCCAAATCGGCACTCAGCAAATCAACGCGAAAGGCTATTTTTGCAGCATCAGGTTTCTTTGGATCAAATGCAATATCAGCAGTAAATTTTTTGAAGGTACCGCTCACCGGAACCCCCATTTGACGGCTAATGAAGCTGATTTCACTTTGTGCAGGAATCAATTTTTGTGCTGAGCCCGATTGGGCGTGGGCGATAGGCGAAATGAACATGGCTGCACACGCAATCGCCCCGGCAGCAAAGCTTAAAAATAATTGTTTATTCATGTTGATTCCTTATTCAAGATTGATGTGGTGGACGAAGCAAAATATTTCGGCAGCATGCGCTTTAAAATATCGTCGCGATCCATAAAATGGTGCTTCAACGTGGCCGCAATATGGAGTACCACTACCGTGGCTAGCACCTTCGCGGCAATGCCATGGATCGGCTTTATCAGGACCGCCAGTTCACGGTTTTTGTCGACTAAATCGGGCAACGGTATTAAACCAAGCCAGACAATCGGAAACCCTGCTGCCGAGCTATAAATCCAGCCAATGATGGGGACGGCAAAAAACAAAATGTAGAGCAACATGTGCACGATGTGCGATGCCCTTTTCTGCCAGGTTGCCATCTTTTCCGGCAGCACTGGCGCAGGCTTGTAGAGCCGCCACAAGAGGCGCAGTGCAGAGAGTACCAAAATCGTCACCCCTGCCCACTTATGCCAGTTGTAAAGCTTTAACCGTTGGGGCGAAAACGGCAGATCGACCATATAGAGCCCGACCCCAAACGAGGTAAAAATCATTAGAGCGAGAAACCAATGAAATATTTTTGCGACGGCTGAATATTCGTTGTTCATATTCGTTCCCTTGTTGTGTACGAATGACGCGCGTTGCTAGCTCTCCCGCGGGCTTATGCCAGTTCAGGCAACGAACCCATTGCACCGCTGTGATAGGCCTTTTCAGCCGCACGGATTTGCTCAATGCTGTTCATCACAAAGGGGCCGTGGAAAAGTAGCGGCCCCTCGGCAGGTGCGCCGCCGAGGATCATCACATCCAATTTTGCAGCGCCGGTGTTACTGAAGGCGATATCGCTTTCGGCGTTTGCGTTTGCGTTTGCATAGACCACCAAGCTGCCGGTCGTAACACGTTGTGCATTAGTCGAAAATTGGCCCACACCATCGATCACATAAGCAGCAACTTCAAATCCTGCGGGGATTTTTGCCAAAACCAGTGCCCCTACATCCAAACTGACGTGCCAGAGCAAGGTCGGCATCAGAACGTCGCCGGGCCCTTTGGTGGTGGTGCCGTTCTGTTCAAAATCACCAGCCACCACACGTACGGTAGCGCCTCCGAACTTGACTTCGGGAATCTCGTCGCGATCGATGCGCTGATAGCGAGGCGGCATCAATTTCAAGGCCCGTGGCAATGTGGTCCAGAGCTGGATACCGTGCTGCGTCATCTCGGCTTCATTTTCGGGACGCGGATACTCAGCGTGAACAATGCCGCGACCGGACGTCATCCATTGCGCACCGCCGGGGCCAACGATCCCGCGATGACCTGCTGAATCAAGATGTTCGTTACGACCGGACAATAAGTACGTCACGGTCTCAATACCGGCATGTGGATGGGGTCCCACGCCGTCCTCGCCCGGCTTCACCCGGAATGGCCCAAAGTGATCAAGAAAGACCCAAGGTCCAACTGATTTCCGCGATTGATCCGGCAGGGCACGGCGTACAGTGAAGGTTCCCACTGGCGCGATGTGCGCTTGAATGATGGTTTCAATTTCTCTCATGATGGTTCCTGTGATGTTCTGTCTGGCTTCATTCCGAATTGCTTGCTACTGCAAATCAAACACCAGCACTTCGGCCTGCCGACCATCCGTTATCTTGATTTCACGCAGTTCGACACTCCGCAAAGCGTCACCCGCCACCAGCGCGTGCCCGTTTACGTTCACGGCACCGCGGGCCACATGGACATAGCTCCGTCGCCCTGCGGCAATCGGTAAAGTCGCTGACTCATCGCCATCAAAAAGCCCCGCGTAAATTTCCGCATCAGCATTAATTTTTACCGCACCGTTGCTTGCGCTATCAGTTGCATCGGCTGCGTGTGGCGATGCGACCAATCGCAGTTGGCCGCGCTTTTCCTCTGATGAAAAATATTTTTCCTCGTACGAAGGTTTGATGCCGAGTTGGTTTGGCTGAATCCAGATTTGCAAAAAATGCGTGGTTTGGCTTTTTTCATGATTAAACTCGCTATGCTGAACGCCGGTTCCTGCGCTCATCCGCTGCACATCACCCGGGCCAATTGACGAGCCGTTGCCCATGCTGTCTTGATGCGCCAACGCCCCATCGAGTACATAGCTGATGATCTCCATATCGCGATGGCTGTGCGTCCCAAAGCCCATCCCGGCGGCAATACGATCTTCGTTTATCACCCGCAATGGGCCAAACCCCATAAATTTGGGATCGTAATAATCGGCAAACGAAAAGCTGTGGAAGCTTTTTAACCAGCCATGATCGGCGTAACCGCGATCTTGAGATTTGCGAATTTCTACTGTTGCTTCCATATAAATTCCATATTTTAATTCAGTCATTTTGAATACCTAACTTTCGATTGGTATCTTGGATATACTACAATGGACTTGCAGGACGGGTTATACAAGCGGATAATTTTCACATAATCGTTCAAATTATTTGAATAAAGGAAATCAGTGTGCGACTCTCTCTAGATGCGCTACAGGTATTGGATGCGATTGATCGCAAAGGTTCGTTCGCCGGCGCTGCCACCGAGCTGTTTCGGGTGCCCTCAGCGATCACCTACACGGTGCAGCGGCTCGAACAAGACTTGGATGTTCTGCTATTTGATCGCAGCAAACACCGCGCAAGCCTGACGGCTGCCGGTCATGAATTGTTGACGGAGGGACGGCTGCTGCTGCGCGCTGCAGGGGATTTAGAGTCGAGAATTCAACAGGTCGCCAAAGGTTGGGAAACCGAGCTCAAGATAGCGGTCGATACTGCGATCGGGCCTTCACGGCTGTTGCCTCTGCTTATCCAATTTTATGCTGAACGGATCGGCACCCGTGTCAAGGTGACAGAAGAAGTATTGAACGGCACTTGGGATTCGCTGATCGCTGGCCGCTGCGATATGGTTATCGGCGCGTCGGGGGACGGACCGCCGGGCGGCGGCATTGCGTCCTTGCTGATTGGTCGCATCAGCTTTGTGTTTGTGGCGGCTCCCCATCATCCCATCTGCGAGGAGCCAATGCCGTTGACCGAGGCGACCATCCTGAAATATCGCGCCGTAAGCGTGGCTGACTCCTCACGTAATTTGGCGCCGCGCACAACGGGCCTGCTATCGGGACAAGATGTTTTTACTGTGCCGACGATGCAAATGAAAATTGATGCGCATGTGGCCGGAATTGGCGTTGGCTATTTGCCAGCGCACCGGGCGGCGGCAGATGTGGTGGCGGGACGCCTGCGAGTTTTGGACACCGCTAACCTCAAGGCTGGCGGCGATCTTTACACCGTTTGGAAACCTAATCGCACCGGCAAGGCGCTGCGCTGGTTCGCCAAGGCGCTGGAATCGCCAAGTTTGTTGGGGACGTTACTTGCGGCTGAGCCGACAATTCAAAGCGTCGCGGGCAAAGCAAAATCGCCCGTCCCATCCATTAAAAAATCAAAATGACGCTGAATTGCGGCCATCGGGATTGGCGCATAGACATGCGGAAAGTTTTCGCCTCGTCCCGTCAAATCTTCGCGGCGCACGTTAGCACCCATTAAAATGTCATCAATTTCCAGCAATACCAAATCAGTTTTCCCCGCATAATATTTTGCTGCTGTATGCAAAATTTGCTGCTTTTCAGAACAATGAATAAACCCCTCCAACGACAAATCTGGGCTAGCAAACTGGCGGCTTCGCAAGCATTGGAGCCAATCTTTAGACTCTGCTATTCGATAAATCATGTGGCATTTCCAACAAATTTTAGAGCGCATAGCCTAGCATGAGCACGCCGTCCCGCGACCGTTATATCGGCCGCTTCGCACCCTCACCCACTGGCCCGCTGCATTTCGGCTCGCTGGTCGCGGCACTGGCGAGCTATTTGGATGCGAAAGCGTATGGCGGCGCGTGGCTAGTGCGGGTGGAGGATGTCGATGAGACCCGCTGCAGGCCTGAATTTGCCGACGATATTTTACGCACGCTGCGCGCTTACGGCATGCAATGGGATGGCGAGGTGATGGTGCAATCCCAGCGCAAACCGGCCTACCAACAAGCACTGGCGCGGCTCTTCAACGATTCGTACGCGTACCACTGCCGCTGTTCGCGAAAAGAAATTGCCGATTCGGTCATTGAAACGGTCCGGGGAATTGAAGGCACTGAAGGAATTCGGGGAATTCAGGGAATTCAGGGAATTCAAGGAATTGACGGCGTCGTCTATCCTGGCACCTGCCGCCCACCTCAGGATGGGCGTTTTAATGTGCGGCAGAATGCAAACGACAACCATGACGCCATGCGTGTGCTGACCACCAACACGCCGATCACTTTTTCGGATCGCCTGCAAGGCACCTCAACTCAACACCTTGCCCGAGACACCGGCGATTTTGTCGTGCGCCGCCGCGATGGCCTGTTCGCTTATCAACTCGCGGTGGTGGTTGATGATGCCGAACAAGGCGTGACCGATATCGTCCGCGGTGTAGATTTGATCGATTCAACCGCACGGCAAATTTATCTGCAACAGCTTTTGGGTTTTCCGACCCCGCGTTACCTGCACATCCCGGTCGTCACCAATCAAGCGGGGCAGAAGCTCTCCAAACAAACATTGGCACCAGCGTTATCATTTTCGACATTGCCGGTTGCACAAGGTGCTCAATCCACGATTAACCAGACGCTCATTCAGGCCCTCGCCTTGCTGGGCCAACCAACCGAAACGATGGCACCTACCGACCCTACAGCCACGTTGTTGCAATTAGCCGCCAGCCGATGGCAAGCCGATAAAATACCCGCCGTGCGGAAGATCGCGCTTGGATAGAACTAGGTCCAAAAGCTAGGCTCAATGCGCGTCAGCCCAAACCGGTCTGCAATCGCCCAGCATACAACCGGCTAGCAATCGTAAAGCAAATTGGCAGGGTTAATTTCAAGGGAAATGGCAGGGACAATGGCAAGGACAACGGCAAGAACGATGGCAAGGACAACGCTAAATCAGGTCAGCCCCTCCCCTTGCCTGCGCAATTCATCGCCGCTATACCCCCCGGATCAATCTATTTGTGCACTTCATCGCATCTAAGGTGTCAGCAGCCTCACAAGTCGCCATACTTTGGATTATTCGGTCGGTAAATCACGCCCTAAGCCAGCGAACCAGTTCAAAATGCATTTTTAAAGAGTAAACATGACTTTTGCCTCATCTTCCTCGTCTTCCTCATTCTTGCCATCCTCCCCATCGTCCCCTCCGGCCGCTTTCGCTAATGCCTTAACGTCGGGAGTGCCAAACAGGCAGCGCGGCTGGATCAAATGGATTTTAATTTCGATCACGTTTGCAGCCGTGGTCGGCGGCTTGGTCGCGTGGAAAGTCAGCGCCGCCAGCAAAGGAGCCGGAAATGACGGCAAAAAGTTGGATGCCGACAAAATCTTCGAATTCGCGAAAACCGATATTGCGACTGTGCAATCGCAAAATCTCGGTTTGGTGATCCCCGTTTCAGGATCAGTGCGCCCAGTCATGCAGGCAATGGTGAAATCAAAAGTTGCCGGCGAAGTCGCAAAGGTTTATGTGCGCGAAGGCGAGCGCGTGGCAGCAGGGCAAGTGCTTGTTTCGATTGATATAGCAGACCTCAAAGCACGTAACGATGCGCAACGGGCGATGGCAGCCGAGACCAAAGCGCGGCTGGATTTGGCCACTAAAAACGAAGCCAACAATCGAGCGTTACTGGCCAAGAACTTCATCTCGCAAAACGCGTTTGATGGCGTTGCCAATAGCGTACAAGTCGCCGAGGCGAATCATCAATCGTCGCTGGCGCAAGCAGCCATCACGGCGAAAGCATTAGCCGATGCACAAGTGCGAGCACCCTTTGCGGGGATTATCGCCAAGCGTGCGGTAAACGTCGGCGAAAAAGTTACCGCCGATGCGCCGCTGATGCAAATTGTTGATTTGTCGAAAATGGAACTGGAAGCACCGGTCCCGGTTGGCGATATTCCGAGTGTCAAAGTCGGGCAAGAAATCGCGTTTACGGTTGATGGATTTACCGGCCGCGAATTCAAAGGTAAAGTTGAGCGCATCAACCCTACGGCCGAAACGGGTTCGCGCTCAATCTCGATATTTGTCACTTTACCCAATGCCGACGGCGCACTAAAAGGTGGCATGTTTGCCAATGGCACACTGGCCGCTGTGGGGCGCGGCGATGTCAATACCTTGCCGATTGCCACGCTAATCGAAGAAGGCGGCCAGACGTTTGTGTACGCGCTCAAAGATGGATCAATTGAACGCAAACCGATCACCATCGGCCCCAAAAACATTGAGCGTGGCTTGGTTGAAGTGCGTGGCGGTATTTCCGCCGGCGTCGAGGTCGTCGCGGTGAAAGCGGATGGTTTAAAGCACGGCTCAAAAGCGGTAGTCAGATCTGGCGTTGCGACATCTGCTCCGCCCTCCTTGCAACCTTTGCAACCCCCGCAACCAGTAAACAGCGCTGAAACGGTTAAGCCGACGGCCAAAAGTTAGTAGCCTGTCCAGTGCAGCCTAATCGCTATCTCCTAGCCCAAAAAACATCAATGAATCAGCCGGAATAGGCCATGCAAATCACCAAAGTAAGCGTCAATAATCCAGTCTTTGCCACCATGATGATGGCGGCGTTGATGGTACTGGGAATTTTTTCCTACCAGCGACTGTCAGTCGATCAACTTCCAGATATTTCATTCCCGTTTGTTTCGGTGGCGACCTCCTATCCCGGCGCTTCGTCCGAAGCGGTGTTGCAGGAGGTAAGCCGCCCGATCGAGGAATCGGTCAACACTGTGCAAGGCGTGAAAAATATTCGCTCGTTCTCACGTGAGGGGTTCTCGCGGGTCTCTATTGAGTTTGAATTGAACGTTGATGTGAAATCGGCCGTACAGGATGTGCGCGATAAAGTGGCCGGCGTGCGTCGAGGCTTCAATAAAGATGTGGGCGAACCGACGGTTACACGTGCGGACAACGACAACGACCAGCCGATCATGTATCTAGCCATTGAGAGCCCGGCGCGTTCGTTGCGAGAGCTGTCGGACCTTACCGATCAGCTCGTCGTAAAGCGCTTGCAGGGTGCCGCCGGTGTGGGCACGATTGATATTTCCGGGCAAGTGCAGCGCGAAATGGCGATTCAATTGAACCCCGACAAAATGTCTGCTTATGGCATCAGCGTTGATCAAGTGGTTGGACAAATCCGCGCGCAGAATCAAAATCAAGCCGCCGGATTTTTAACCGGTGATCGCATGGAGCGCTTGGTGCGGGTCCAGGGAAAATTCAAAGACGCCAGCGATTTTGAACGCATGATTATCACGCGCGGCACGCAAAGCGCCTCCGGACGCAATGCGCCAGTCACGTTGGGCATGATTGCCACGGTGCGCGACACCGAGCGCGAGGAAAGTGGCTTAGCCACCAATAATGGCAAGCGCGGTCTCTGGGTAGAGATTCGTAAAACACGTGGTGCGAATTCGATTGAGGCCGCCGAATCAATCCGTGCCAATATCGAGAAATTAAAAAAGTCTTTGCCACCCGATTTTAGTTTGCAAATCACGTTCGATCAATCCAAGTTCGTCAAGCGCGGTGTGGACAATGTCAAACACACGATCCTCGAAGGGGCGCTGCTCACGATCATGATCGTATTCTTGTTTTTGCATTCATGGCGCTCGACCGTCATCACCGGTCTAACGCTGCCGATCTCGGTATTGGCGACGTTCATTGTGCTCTACGCGATGGGCTTCACGATTAATTTTATGACGCTGATGGCGTTGTCACTTTCGATTGGTATTTTGATCGACGATGCGATCGTAGTGCGCGAAAATATTGTCAGGCATCTGGCGATGGGCAAGAGCCATTTTCAAGCCTCGCTCGATGCCACGCAAGAAATCGGCATTGCCGTGATGGCGACCACCTTCACGATTGTTGCAGTGTTTTTACCGGTCGCCTTTATGGGCGGCATTATCGGGAAATTCTTTTTCCAATTCGGCGTCGCGGTAAGTGTGGCAGTGTTGGTATCGTTGTTTGTCTCGTTCACGCTGGACCCAATGCTATCGGCGGTTTGGCATGATTCGCCTTCGCGCATCAACCAATTTAAGCCAATTGCTTGGCTGCTCGCGAAGCAGGATACTTTCATGGTTTGGCTGCATGCCAAATACGATGCGGTGCTGCGTTGGACGCTAAACCCGGATTATCGGCAGACATGGATTCCGAAGCCAACGATATTTAATTATATTTTTTCCGGTTTCGAAAATAGTGCGCTGCAACTGGATCGCTGGAAAATCCGTAATCGCGGAATAGTGCTGTGGATTGCTGGCTTCATTTTCGTTTCCAGCTTCGCACTCGTGCCGTTTATTGGCTCCGAATTCGTCCCGGAAACCGATGAAAGCTGGGCGAATGCCTCGATTGAAACGCCGGTTGGCTCTACCCTCGCCTACACGCAAGGCAAAGCCGAACAAGTCCAGGAAGTACTGAGCGATAAAAGCGAATTCCCCGAGATTAGCCGAATCGGCCTTAACGTCTGGAAAACAGGCGCTTGGTATAACTTGCAACTTGTCGATAAAAATCAACGCACCCGCAGCAAGAAACAAATTGACGACGCAATCCGCAAACGGCTCTCCACCATCGCCGGTTTAGCAGTACGCGTTGGCAACAATCGCCCAATCCAAATTTTTGTGATGGGCCCCGATATTCGCGAACTTGATCGTATTTCAAAAGAAGCGGTTGCCAAAATCAAGGCGATTCCCGGTACGGTCGACGTAGAGACGTCGTACAAGCCAACGAGTCCCACACTCGACATCACCATTAACCGCGAGTTGGCGAGTGATTTGGGCGTATCGATGTCGTCGGTTGTGAGCACTACCCGCGCCATGATCGCCGGTGAAGATGCCGGCCAATGGGAAGGTCCCGACGGCGAGAATCATCAAATTTTGGTGCGCCTGCCGCGCAGTGATCGCACTTCGGTGGCGGATCTGGATAAAATTTTTGTTCCAACCTCAACACTAAATTCAGACGGCAGCCCACGGATGGTGCCACTGCGGCAGGTCGCTGATTTCACGCCCGCGTTTGCTGAACGCCAGATTGAGCGCCGCAACTTGCAACGCTTAGTCCAGGTATGGTCTGGTGTGGCATCGAACTACACTGCCGGAAAAATTTCCGAGCAGGTGCAGGCTGCGTTAAAAGAGATTTCATTACCGCCGGGCTATGTGTTTCAGTTTGGCGGCTCTACTCAAGAGATGGCAGATTCGCTTGGATATTTGGGTGCGGCAGTCATCCTTGCCGTGATTTTTATTTATCTTATTTTGGCATCCCAATTCGGCAGCTTCTTGCAGCCCATTGCGATTATGGCCTCGTTGCCGCTCTCGCTGATCGGGGTATTTTTGGCGCTGTTGCTATTCCGCTCCACGCTGAATTTATTCTCGATGATCGGTTTCATTATGCTGATGGGCTTGGTGACCAAAAACGCGATTTTATTGGTGGATTTTACGAACCATGGCCGCCGCGAAGGGGTACCGCGCGACGAGGCGATTTTGAATGCAGGCCAGGTACGTTTGCGACCCATCGTGATGACCACGGCCGCAATGATTGGCGGCATGCTGCCGCTGGCACTCGCGTTTGGCGATGGCTCAGAGCAGCAATCGCCAATGGCGCACGCAGTGATTGGCGGCATCATCACTTCAACGATTATGACGCTGGTCGTTGTGCCGGTGCTCTATACTTATTTCGACACATGGGGCGAAAAGGCGAAGGCATGGTTCGTGGGCAGTAAACATGAGAAACGCGAAGCATCGGTTCAAGCGGCAGCGCCGCAGCCTACGGGCGACCCAGCAGGCAATCCGGTTGGTGTGGCAATAACCGATAGTGCTGGTGGTGGTGGTTCTGGTGGCACTCGTGGCGGAAGCAGCGCGGAACCTGTTTTGTCCGATAAATTACATGACGTTTCATGAGACTGGTTGCTGCAACAACGTTTTAGCAACCCTGAGTAGAGAAAAACCGCCACCTGCGGTATAATTTCAATTTCCTACTCGGTGTAAATATCATGGCTTCCATGACCCAACTAACGCCCACGACCAAATACATTTTCGTCACTGGCGGCGTTGTCTCTTCTCTCGGCAAGGGAATCGCAGCGGCATCTCTTGCGGCTATTCTTGAATCTCGCGGCATTACGGTTTCGATGGTGAAGCTGGATCCATACATTAACGTTGATCCGGGCACAATGTCGCCGTTCCAGCACGGCGAGGTTTTTGTCACCGAAGACGGTGCGGAAACCGACCTCGATCTCGGCCACTACGAGCGCTTCGTCTCGATGAAGATGAAGAAGGCCAACAATTTCACCACCGGCCAAATTTACGAGCGCGTGATTAACAAAGAGCGACGCGGCGATTATTTGGGCGGAACCGTGCAAGTGATTCCGCATATCACCGATGAGATTAAGAACTCGATTCACGCGGCCACGCTAGGCGCTGAGGTGGGGATTATCGAAATCGGCGGCACAGTGGGCGATATTGAATCACTGCCGTTTTTGGAGGCGATTCGCCAAATTGGTGTGGAACTCGGCCGTGAAAACACCTGCTATATCCATCTAACGCTAGTGCCTTACCTTGCCTCGGCTGGTGAAATCAAAACCAAGCCGACGCAACATAGTGTTAAAGAATTGCGCGAGATTGGTATCCAACCCGATGTCGTGATGTGCCGCTCTGATCGCACCCTGCCAGAGGATGATCGCCGTAAAATCGCACTGTTCACCAATGTGCCTGTGGCAGCGGTTATCTCATGCTACGACACCGATTCGATCTATAAAATCCCTGGCATGCTGCATGACCAAGGTTTGGATGAAATCGCTTGCCGCAAGCTCAACCTGACACCGCGCCCAGCTGATTTGGATGTGTGGGAAAACATTGTTGCAGCACTTGAAAATCCTGACCATGTAGTTGATCTCGCCATGGTGGGTAAATATGTTGATTTGGCGGATTCGTATAAATCGCTGACCGAAGCGCTAACCCACGCGGGCATTCACACCCGCACCAAGGTTCGCATTCACTATCTTGATTCCGAAGATCTTGAAAAAAATGGCGAGGCCGGTGTGGCCAAAGCATTACAGGGCATGGATGCTATTTTGGTGCCAGGCGGCTTTGGCAAACGCGGCACCGAAGGCAAAATCGCGGCAGTTAAGTACGCACGTGAAAACAAAATCCCTTATTTGGGAATTTGCTTAGGGATGCAGATTGCAACGATTGAATTTGCCCGCAATGTGGTGGGCTTGACGAACGCAAACTCAACCGAGTTCAATGTCGACACGCCGCATCCGGTCATCGCATTGATTACCGAATGGAAAAATAGCGACGGGCAGATCGAGAAGCGCGATGCCTCGTCTAACCTAGGCGGCACGATGCGCTTGGGCGCACAGCCTTGTACCGTGCAAGCCGGCACGCTGGCGCATCGCATTTACCAATCTGAACATGTGAGCGAGCGGCACCGCCATCGCTATGAAGTCAACAACCATTATGTGCCGCGCTTAGAAGCGGCTGGTTTGATTGTCTCGGCTCGCACCGATTCTGAATCATTGACTGAAATGGTTGAGCTAGACATGGCAAAACACCAGCACCCGTGGTTCTATGGCTGCCAGTTCCACCCTGAATTTACCTCGACACCACGGAACGGGCATCCGCTATTTATTTCGTACATCAAAGCGGCGTTAGAGCAGCACAAGCGAGTGCACGGTGAAGCCGGGCTTCGTGTTGTGGCGGGTACCAACGCTGCGGCCGGTACCAAAGCAGCAAACCAAGCGTAGCCGCTTCGCTTGTTCATCATTGGCAATTTTTAGGAAAACACCGTGAAACTCTGTGGCTTTGAAGTTGGATTAGACAAACCCTTTTTCCTCATTGCGGGGCCTTGCGTGGTGGAATCCATGCAGTTGCAAATCGATACCGCCGGTGCGTTGAAAGAGATGACGACTGAGCTTGGCATTCCGTTTATTTTTAAATCGAGTTACGACAAAGCCAACCGAAGCTCCGGTAAGACCTTTCGCGGCCCAGGGATGGAAGAAGGCTTGCGGATTTTGTCGGAAGTAAAAAAGCAGCTCGGTGTTTATATTTTGACCGACGTTCACACTGAAGCCGAAGTGCCAACGGTGGCTTCCGTTGTGGATGTTTTACAGACGCCGGCTTTCCTCTGTAGGCAAACTGATTTTATTCACGCGGTGGCACGTTCTGGCCGTCCGGTGAACATTAAAAAAGGCCAGTTCCTTGCCCCAACCGATATGAAAAACGTCGTCGATAAAGCCCGCGAGGCTAGTGGCGCGGACAACATCATGGTCTGCGAACGCGGCGCTTCGTTTGGCTATAACAATTTGGTTTCAGATATGCGTTCGTTAGCGATCATGCGCAACACCCTCTGTCCTGTTGTGTTCGATGCCACGCACTCAGTGCAATTGCCGGGCGGGCAAGGGTCAACATCAGGTGGCCAGCGCGAGTTCGTGCCGGTATTGGCGCGTGCTGCTGTCGCGGCGGGCATATCAGGGGTGTTTATGGAAACGCATCCTGATCCGTCGAAGGCGATGTCAGACGGACCCAATGCTTGGCCGCTACACATGATGCGCGATCTGCTTTATGTGTTGAAAGAAATTGACGCACTCGTCAAGAAAAATGGCTTCGCCGAACAAGCATTGATGAAATAATAATTTTTAATTATGAAAGAATAATTCATGACCGCTATTGTTGACATCATCGCCCGCGAAATTTTGGATTCGCGTGGCAATCCGACGGTTGAAGCCGATGTGTTGCTCGAATCGGGCGTAATCGGCCGCGCGGCTGTGCCGTCCGGCGCATCCACCGGCTCGCGCGAGGCGATTGAGCTACGCGATAAGGACATGAAGCGCTACATGGGTAAAGGCGTCTTGCGTGCGGTCGAAAATATCAACACCGAAATTTGCGAGTCCATCATTGGTCTGGACGCCTCCGAGCAAGCGTTCATCGATAAGACCATGATCGAACTGGACGGTACCGAATCGAAATCTCGCTTGGGTGCGAATGCAATTTTGGCTGTTTCGATGGCCTGCGCAAAAGCATCTGCCGACGAATCCGGGCTTTCGCTTTATCGTTATTTAGGCGGCGCTGCCCCGATGCAAATGCCAGTACCAATGATGAACATCATCAACGGCGGCGCCCATGCTGATAACCCGCTCGATATTCAAGAATTCATGATTATCCCGGCCGGCCTGCCAACTTTCCGCGAGGCCTTGCGCGCTGGTGTGGAAATTTTCCATACCCTGAAAAAAATCCTGCACGCTGAAGGCCACAACACCAATGTCGGCGATGAAGGCGGCTTCGCCCCCAATCTGCCGAACAATGAGGCCGCGATTCAATACGCGGTGAAAGCAATTCAAGAAGCAGGCTACATCCCCGGCCAAGATGTATTGATCGGTTTGGACTGCGCTGCCAGCGAATTTTATAAAGACGGTAAATATCGCTTTGAAGCTGAAAAATTATCGTTCACATCCGCACAATTCACCGATATTTTAGCGACTTGGGCAGACAAATATCCGATCGTTTCGATTGAAGACGGTATGGCCGAAAACGATTGGGATGGCTGGGCAACGCTCACCAATAAGCTCGGCAAAAAAGTGCAAATTGTCGGTGATGATTTGTTTGTCACCAACACTAAAATTTTGCGCGAAGGCATCAGCAAGGGCATCGCGAATTCTATCCTCATTAAAGTGAACCAAATCGGCACATTAAGTGAGACCTTCGCCGCAATTGAAATGGCCAAGCGCGCGGGCTACACCGCTGTCATTTCACATCGCTCAGGTGAAACCGAAGACACCACCATTGCCGATATCGCCGTGGCATCGAATGCACTCCAGATTAAAACCGGCTCTGCCTCGCGCTCCGATCGGATGGCGAAATACAATCAGTTGCTGCGCATTGAAGAAGAGTTGGGCGACGCGGCAAGCTATCCGGGTAAATCGGCGTTCTATAATCTTCGATAAACGCCGGACAACGACGATCTACATCGATAAGCGCTAAATGCTTGAATGAAATACCTCACCCACATCCTCATCGGCTTTCTTATCGCCATCCAGTATCCACTCTGGATCGGCAAGGGAAGCTGGCTGCGGGTGTGGGATATGTCGAAGCAAGTTGATATTCAAAAAGAAAAAAACACGAAGCTCATTGCCCGGAACGCGGGGCTGGATGCCGAGGTGCGTGATCTGAAGCAAGGTATTGATGCCGTTGAAGAACGTGCCCGCGTCGAGATGGGCATGGTGAAATCGGATGAGGTTTTTTATCAAATTATTGATAAAAACAAAACGCCTGTAGCGACACGAGAAGCAACCAAACCCTAGTATTGGCGGGCGTTTCCAAGCAACAATGGCTGAAAACGAGCACCCGGCAACGATTTCTCCCCAATAATGAATATCGCCACCATCCGAAAGTTTTGCCAGTCACTCCCCAACGCAAAGAACGAAATAAAGTGGGGCGCTGATCATGTCTACACCATCGGCGAGAAAATGTTTGCCGTCGGCTACGCAGCCGCCGATGGGACACCACATGTTTCGTTCAAGGTGGATAGCGATCTTTTTTTGCAAATGTCGGATCGCCCCGGATTTGCACCGGCACCGTATTTAGCGCGGGCAAAGTGGGTACGATTGCACGATTTTTCTAAAGTGGGCGATGCCGAATTAAAAACGATGATCCGGCGCTCGTATGCATTAGTCGCCTCGAAATTAACCAAAAAACGGCAGGCGGAACTTGGGATGGTTGCACCGCCATCGATCAAAAAATGAGCAAAGCCTTCACCAAAGAAAACGACGATGTGGAAGATGATGACCTAGAGTCAGGCATGCCGCCGATCCCTGCCGGGGCCAAGAACTACATCACACCCGGGGGCCACAAGCGCCTCAAAGATGAATTCACCTACCTCTTAAACAAGGAGCGCCCGTCCGTTACATCGGCGGTGTCCTGGGCGGCCAAGAATGGCGACCGCAGCGAAAATGCTGATTACCAATACGGCAAAAAACGCCTGCGTGAAATCGACAAGCGCTTACGATTTTTAACCAAGCGATTGGACAATGCCGAAGTGGTGGACCCCGCCGCGCCGCGTGAAGACGACGCCGCCGAGCGCGTATTTTTTGGTGCAACAGTGACGTATGCGAATCAAGACGGCGTTGATAGAACCGTCACCATTGTCGGCATCGACGAGCTCGATTTATCACGCGGCTATATCACTTGGATTTCGCCGCTGGCAAGAACGCTGATGAAGGCAAAGGAAGGCGATACGGTCGTGCTCAATGCGCCCGGCGGGCGTGAAGAGCTGGAAATTATTGCAGTCGAATATCGCGCGATTCACACCGATGAATTTGTGCCGCAAGCGCCGATCAGTTTGAATGTAGTGAGGGTTGCCGATAGTTCATAGCGGCTCGATGCGAGCTTGCGGTTGAGATATTTCAGTCCGTAATCAGGAATTCGCGCTGTACACTACTTCCCCCGACCATTCACCAGCGCGCCACTGCAAAGGCTAAACAATATGTTCGACGTGGCTTTGGGCCTTGGTTTGCGCTTTGTTCATGCGCTCACTTTTTCATAAAGCGTAAATTCGTTTGTA
This sequence comes from Burkholderiales bacterium, assembly GCA_038206765.1. GTDB lineage: Bacteria > Pseudomonadota > Gammaproteobacteria > Burkholderiales > Usitatibacteraceae > UKL13-2. Next base: position 21,548 of record JBBRAM010000031.1, read on the forward strand.
TCTTTTGTCAGTAGCTGCATCAGCTTGGGATGAATAAACAATTTTTCTTTGCCCGTCAACATCTCAACCAGCACGCCAATCTCCACTAACTGCTTCAGATACTCTGATGCGGTTTGCCGCTTCGCAATACCGGCCTCAGTCAGACTTGCAATGCGGCAGTACGGTAACTCAAAAATTAAATTCACCAATTCGTATGTGTAAATCTTCGGCAACCGCGCACGAACGAAGCCGACGGTGTGCTCGGAAAGCGCACGTATCGCCGCGATTTTCGCGGTGGTCCAGATTGCCGTTTCTTCAATTCCTTTTAGGATATAGAGAATCCAAGCCTCCCAATTCTGGTCGCGCGTTACCTGCAACAGCAGTCGGTAATAGTCGGCTTTATGCTGAATGATGTAGCGACTCAAATATAAAATCGGCAGTGTCAGCAGATTTTCTTGCACCAAAAAAAGGTTGTTCAATATCCGCCCCGTGCGCCCGTTGCCATCGGTGAAAGGGTGTATCGCCTCAAACTGATAGTGCGCTACCGCCATCCGAATCAGCGGGTCGCACTCACGCTCATTGTGCAAATAGCGTTCCCAGTTAGCCAACAAATCGCGTAGCGTGTTTTCGCCTTCAGGCGGGGTGTAAATGATTTCGCCAGTAGCGCTATTGGTGAGTCGTGTGCCCGGCGTGCGGCGCACCGTCATTTGCACCGCTTTAATTTGCGTACAAATTTCCTCCGCTGTGCGCGTCGTTAGCGGATGCCTATCCAATCCAGCAAAACCTTCCAACAACGCACGGCTGTAGCGCAGCGCTTCCTTGGTGGCCGCATCTGCATTCGCCTCATTGCGCAAATGTTGGAACAGCTTGTCGGTCGAGGTGACGATGTTTTCGATTTCAGAACTCGCCCGTGATTCCAGCAACGGCAATGTATTGATGAGTACTGCGGGATTCGGAATCAGCAACGCTGCCTGCTTGAGCTCTGCCAGCGCTGATCGCGCGTTGATGCACTGCTTCAAAACGACATATGTTTCAATCGTGACTCGAGACTGAAGTGGCGGCAGCAATGGCAGCGCGTTGTACGCGCGATCAGCCACCCAAGGAGATATGTTTACGGTTTTCGTTTTCTTCGACATGTTTACAGTCTATGTCGATGGATTCGACATGTCAACAATATATGTCGATATTTTTGCGAATAATCGACATTAAATACTGATATGTCGATTGCATCATTTGCTAAAGAGGCAATATGAAAAGAAAATGCGATTTTCTTATCATATTCCGCACGACGTGTTCAAAAAGCACTGATTTTTCAACACAACCTACCGCAAAACATTGGTTGATGCAGCGCCTTCAGAAACACCCGAGTCCGAGATTCCCTGCGCACAAACTACAACAATTCAACCCCAAACCGCCGAACCGCGAACGCAAAGACCCCAAAGCAAACAACGGTAATCGCTACCGAAGCCAGCATCGTCGGCCAAAAGCCCAAACGCGGCAGGAGCAGCGGGAACGCGAGAAACATCGGCAACGTGGGCACGACATACCAAAACGTGTACCAAGCATGGTTTGCGATTTTCTCTGGCGGTTGCCCCTCAACGTAGAGCCAAATCAGCGCTAGGAATGTGACCAGTGGCAGCGCCGCGACAAAGCCGCCGAGCTTGTCGCTACGCTTGGCGAGTTCGGAAATGAGCACCACGACTGCGGCGGTGATGAGATATTTTGTGATGAGCCAAGGCATGGCTTTAATGTGTTTGCTATATGTTGAAAACTAAAGGTGAAGGACTGACGGTAAAAGGCTGGAACCCCAGTATTTGCGCGGCTTTTCAGCCAATCTGAATATACAAAAACATTAGCGAAGCGGTTTGCAGGCCACTGCAAAATCGACATGATAATGCTCATCATGCCGCACCCAAGCCTTGGTTTTCATAAACTTGAGATGTTGTTTCAAGTAGGCACCCCGTGGCGTGGCATATAGTTTCGGCAAATAGGGCGGATCAAAAATCACCAGCGCAATGCCGATGCCTTTTGCTTCGGCCGCGATGTTGAGTTGATATAAATGCTCCGCTAACGACGGGAAATCGATTTTGTACTCACCATATTTTCCTTGAGCATCAAATTCAATATCATAGCCAAAATGATTGGCAGCATTTGACGGTAGAGCAACCGATTTCCCGTTTGCATCCTTCACGGGCACAAAAAAATCAACCGATACGCCGTTTTGATGTGTTTTGTGCGGATAAAAACGGCCACCGTTAACAAAGCCAGTTTCGCCATAAACGTAATGGCGATCAGGGGTGAGTTTGGCCAGCGCCGCGTAGCTATTAGCAATCGTCGTCGCGACCTTGGTATGAACAAAATTGCGCCCTACAACAGCTTTATCAACGCTATAAGCCGAATAATTTGCACCGCTTGCTGCGAGCTTCACGCTGTCAGTAATACGGCCTTTGCTGACTGTGCCGTAGCATTGGCTTTCGGCTGCAAACACAACGGTGGTTATGCTAAACAGGCTCAACACCAACACTTGTGCAGCACCATGAATTGATGAAGTCATTTTTTAAGCCCATCAACTAATATGCGTCAAAACCCTCACCGGTGCTAGAGTTTGGCTATTTTTTCACAACGTCGGGTGCGTCCACCACCGCGTGTCCACCAAACCCTTTACGCATCATCGCCAATAATTTAGCGCTGTATTCGTCTTCGCCTTGGCTAGCAAATCGCGACATTAATGCCAGCGACATCACCGGGGTCGGTACACCAAGCTCGATCGCTTCTAACGCCGTCCAACGGCCTTCGCCTGAGTCGGGAACGACGGGGGCTACGCCATCTAAGGCGCGATCTTTTTTGAGGAAATCGGCGGTGAGGTCCAGCAGCCATGAGCGCAACACGCTGCCATGTCGCCAGGTCTCGGCGACTGCGCCGATATCGAGATCAAATTCGCGTTTGGCGCTGAGCAGCGAGAAACCTTCGGAATAGGCTTGCATCATGCCGTATTCGATGCCGTTATGAACCATTTTGGTGAAGTGCCCTGCCCCGCTAGGCCCGCAATGCAGCCATTGGTTTGGGTTGGGTGCGAGACCGCTCAAGACACGTTCAATCCGCTTGATCGCGACTGCCTCGCCGCCGAGCATTAGGCAATAGCCATTGGCGGCACCATGCACGCCACCGGACACACCGGCGTCGACAAATGAAATGCCCGCATCGCGGAATATCGCTGCACTTGCCATGCTTTCTTTATAAAAATTATTGCCGCCGTTGATGACGGTGTCGCCTACCGCGAGTTTAAACCGCAGCTCATCGAGCACCGCTTGTGTGGGCTTGCCCGCTGGCAACATGATCCACAGGATGCGGGGCGCGGGCATGGCGTTGAGCAACGAATCGAGTGAATATGCGCCGTCAAATCCGGGCACATTATTGAGGGCATCGACTGATTTCCCGTCGGCGTCATAGCCGACCACATGAATATCAGCATGGCAAAGTTTGGTTGCCATCGCACCGCCCATACGACCTAATCCGATCATGCCAATTTGCATTTTATTTCCTTTGTGGTGTGGGCGTTTGGTTGCGCGGGTTGGTGAAAAAACAGATGACGAAAAATAGACGAAACAGTAGCGCGCAATAGCGCTGACATACAACTAAAATTTACAGGGATGTCGTCGGTTGATATTGTCTATTCTAGCGCCCTTGCGGCTGGCAATGCGACATTTGATCCCGCGCTTCGCCTAAAACAGAGCCGCTGCTCAAAATCATGCTGGCCATCAAGTCTGGGATGAAGTCTGGGATAATGGCGACTCATGCCAATTCGGCTAAAAACGCGACAAAATATCTAATGATTGGGTTCAAATGCAACTGTTATTTTCTCGGTTCGGCGCGAATTTACTTACTGGTAAAAAGGTTCAACGCGGGCTCACCGCGCGGCTTTCATGCGCACTGTTGGCCACGTTCGGCGCGTTGATTATTTTCCCCGCCGTGGTTAGTGCTCAAAACGTGTTGCCGGCCGTAACACCGTCCGCGTCAGCTGCGGCCAAAGCGGCCACCGCGCCGGATGCCAACTACGACCCGACCAAACCGAACCCCAAACAAGCAATCGAGGTCGTTAAGGTCGGTGATCAAAAATCGTTTGTGTGGGAAGTGAAGTCGGATAGCAATACCGTGTTTTTATTCGGCACGATTCACGTTGGCAAAAAAAGCTTTTATCCACTCCCCGCCACGGTTGAAAACGCGCTGAAGCGATCTACCAAACTGGTCTTGGAAGCCGATATTTCTAATACCGCCGATGGCGCCGAGATTGGCAAATTGCTCACCTATACCCAACCCGATACGCTCGACAAGCACATCTCGGCAGCGCTTTATGAGCGCGTCAGGCAGCAGGCCATTCGATTGAAATTGCAGCCCAATAGCTTCAACAATATGAAGCCCTATATTGTCGTTGGCGCGTTGTCGATCAACGAATATTTGCGGCTCGGTTACGACATGAATGAAGGCGTAGAAACCTATTTACTCAAACGCGCCAAAGAAGACGATAAGCCGGTGCTGGAGCTCGAATCCCAACTAGGGCAAATGGCGATGTTCAATAACATGCCCGCTACGCTGCAAGAAGCGATGCTCGACAATGCGCTGGCCACCATTGAATCCGGCAAAACACCGGATCAGATCACTGGTGTCGTCAACGCTTGGCAGACCGGCGACGTGAAACTGATGCAAGACGTAACCTCAGACGTCACCAAGGGCGCGAGACAAACCGACGCGCTCGATGAGATTTTATTGTATGCCCGCAACGCCGCCATGCTGAAAAAAATCCAAGGCTATTTGGCGGAAGACAAAACACATTTTATTGCGGTTGGCGCATTGCATTTGATCGGGCCGCGCGGCTTGGTTGAGCTATTAAAATCGAAGGGTTATCAGGTGAGACAGTTATGACCAGCGTGAACAGTACGAACAGCACGGACGGCGCGGACAAAATGAAAAGTAGCCGGAACGGCGGGCAGATATTAGTCGATCAATTAAAAATCCACGGCGTTGAATTGGCATTTTGCGTGCCGGGCGAAAGCTATTTGCCGGTTCTTGATGCGCTGTACCAAAGCCGCGATTCGATCAAGCTCATCACCACCCGCCACGAGGGCGGTGCGGTCAATATGGCCGAGGCTTATGGCAAGCTCACCGGCAAGCCTGGCATTTGCATGGTCACCCGCGGTCCAGGTGCCACCAATGCATCGATTGGTGTCCACACCGCGTTTCAAGATTCGACGCCGATGATTTTATTTATCGGCCAAGTGGGCAACGATTTTGTCGAGCGCGAAGCGTTTCAAGAGATTGATTACCGCCGCATGTTCGGCCCCATGGCGAAATGGGTGGCGCAGATTGATCGCGCGGATCGCATCCCAGAATACATTGCGAGGGCCTTCCAAGTGGCGACCACGGGGCGCATGGGGCCGGTGGTGTTGGCGCTGCCAGAAGATACATTATCAGCCATCGTTGATGTGGCAGATGCGATCAAATATCGCCATGGGCAAGCCGACGCCACTGTCGGCCCATCGCCCGGAACACCAGCACTGGCGCGGGTTTCAAGCTTATTAGCAGAAGCAACAAATCCGTTTGTGATCTTGGGTGGCAGCGGCTGGAGTGCTGCATCCTGCGCCGATATTCAGCGCTTTGGCGAGATCCAAAACCTGCCAATTGGCTGCGCATTTCGGTTCCAAGATTTGCTCGATAACAACCACAAAAATTATGCGGGCGATATCGGCATTGGCATCAATCCCAAGCTGGCAGCGCGGGTGAAAGAAGCCGACGTGGTGCTTTGCATCGGCGCGCGGCTAGGCGAGATGACGACCTCCGGTTACACCCTGTTTGATTCGCCGGTGCCCAAACAAAAGTTGATCCATGTGCATGGGGGTGCTGAGGAGTTGGGACGTGTTTATCAGGCAGAGCTGATGATCAATTCCACTGTTTCTGCCTTTGCGCATGCGATGGCCGCACTACTGCGTGTGACCTCAACTGATATCGATGCCGCAACCATCGAAGCGCGTCAGCAATTCGAAGCATGGCAAGGCAAACGCGAAACGCCGGGCGATGTGCAAATGTGGGACGTGATGCAGCATCTGAAATCAGTGTTGCCACGCGATGCAATTTTGACCAATGGTGCCGGCAATTATGCGAGCTGGGTGCATCGCTTCTATCGCTACGGCAGTTTCCGCACGCAGCTAGCGCCGACGTCCGGCGCGATGGGTTATGGTGTGCCCGCTGCGATTGCCGCGAAGGCGATTGACCCGAAGCGCACTGTGGTCTGCTTCGCGGGCGATGGCTGTTTTTTAATGACCGGGCAAGAGCTGGCCACGGCGGTTCAATATCAACTGAACGTGATTTTTATCGTAGTTAACAACGGCATGTACGGCACGATTCGCATGCATCAAGAGCGCGAGTTTCCGGGGCATGTGCATGGCACGCAGTTGGTTAATCCTGATTTTGCAGCATTTGCAAAGTCATTCGGCGCGCACGGGGAGATAGTGGAAAAAACGGCCGATTTTGCGGCCGCTTATGACCGTGCATCGAAGGCGGGTAAACCCGCGCTAATCGAGATACGGATTGATCCGGAGGCGATTACGCCGAATATGTCGCTGAGCGCGATCCGCGAGGCGGCTGAGGCTAGCAAGGCAAGCCGTAGATAAACCGGCTTTCCTGGGGCCACGTAAAAAAAGCCCCAGTTTCCTGGGGCTTTAAAGATAACCACTACTCACTCCAACGGGACTTCCACTACATAAAACGGTACAAAAATTTGCGAATCAATTGTTAGTCGTTTGAACCAGAAAATAGTTCACAAATATTTTTTGATGGTGGCTAAAAATAGCCGCATCCCAGCAAACGAAACGCCCTGTTGTGGTCTGGCAGCAACGTAATGCCAATTCAGGACAGTCGACGAAAAAAATAACCGAAATAAAATCAACGACTTAAAGCGATAGCACACAGCGAAGGCTGCGATTTTTCTGTCATCTGGTGCCGCGCCAATTGCTTGAAAAAAAATGTTCTGCCCCCAGTTAGCATTGGTTAAGAAATCATCTGTTGTCGATAGTATTTGGACCCGCACTTAATTCGACATCGCCTTAAATATTAAACATCTAGCACTGCGCGCTACAAACGACGCTCTACAAACCACGCCCTACAAACCAAACACCAAACATTGAACCCAGACCTGAACCAAGGAGACAACATGACCGCGACCACCGATGCTACCGCCCAGCCAACTACGGAGCATAAAAAAGAAACGATGGGCTTTCAAACCGAAGTAGAACAATTACTTCAGCTGATGATCCATTCCCTCTATTCCAATCGCGAAATTTTTCTGCGCGAGTTAATCTCAAACGCTTCGGATGCTTGCGATAAATTGCGTTTTGAGGCCTTGAGCAATGGCGCCTTGTTTGAAAACGATAGCGAGCTAAAAATCCGCATCGCGGTTGATAAGGCCGCTGGCACCATCACGTTGACGGATAACGGCATTGGGATGTCGCGCGATGAGGTGATTGCCAATATCGGCACGATCGCCAAATCCGGTACCAAAGAATTTTTCTCCAAGCTCACCGGCGATCAGCAAAAAGATGCGCATTTAATCGGTCAGTTTGGTGTCGGTTTTTACTCGGCGTTTATTGTGGCCGATAAGGTCACGTTGACCACGCGACGCGCGGGTGCCATGGCGGCTGATGCCACCCGTTGGGAATCGACCGGCGATGGGCAGTTTACGCTAGAGGCCGTTGAGCAAGCTGCACGCGGCACAGAAGTCGTTTTGCATCTCAAAGATGACGCGAAAGAATTTTTGGAAGATTGGCAGATCAAATCGGTCATCCGCAAATACTCAGATCACATCCAAATGCCGATTGTGATGAAGAAGACCGAGTGGAATCAGGAAAAATCGGAAAACGTACTAACCGATGAAGATGAAACTGTGAACCGCGCGAGCGCATTGTGGACGCGTCCAAAAAGCGACATCACTGACGAGCAATACGAAGAGTTTTACAAACACGTTTCGCATGATTGGGAAAAACCACTCGGCTGGACGCACGCTCGCGTCGAAGGTAAGCAGGAGTACACCGAGCTACTTTATGTTCCCGCCAAAGCACCGTTCGATATGTTTGATCGTGAGCGCAAACACGGCATCAAACTTTATGTACGCCGCGTTTTTATCATGGACGACGCCGAGCAATTGCTGCCTCGTTACCTACGATTCGTGAAAGGTGTGGTCGATTCTAATGATCTGCCGCTGAACGTATCGCGCGAGATTTTGCAGCAATCCAAAGATGTGGATGCAATTAAAAACGGTTGCGTGAAAAAAGTGCTCGGCCTGTTGGATGATCTGGCGGACAACCAGCAAGAAAAATACGCAACCTTTTGGAGCCAGTTTGGCCGCGTGTTTAAAGAAGGCATCGGCGAAGATTTTGCCAATAAAGACCGGATCGCCAAGCTATCGCGTTTCGCCTCCACAAATGGCGATAGCGATGCACAAACGGTTTCGTTCGCTGAATATGTAAGCCGCATGAAGCATGGCCAAGAGAAAATTTATTACGTGACGGGTGAGAGCTATATCGCCGCGAAAAACAGCCCACACTTGGAAATTTTCAAGAAAAAAGGTATTGAGGTTTTGCTGTTGACGGAATCGGTTGATGAGTGGTGGCTCGGCCAGTTTGAAGAGTTTGAAGGCAAGAAATTAGTCTCAGTTGCCAAGGGCGATTTGGATCTCGGCGCACTAGCCGATGAGGCCGAAAAGAAAGTGCAAGAAGCCACTGCTGAGGAGTTAAAACCGTTGATCGAAAAGATCAAGGCTGCGTTGGGTGAACGCGTGAAAGAAGTTCGCGTCACGCATCGCTTGACTGATTCGCCGGCCTGTTTGGTGGTGGATGAGAACGAGCTTTCCGGCAATTTGGAGCGCATGTTAAAAGCGGCCGGGCAAAAAATTAACGCCAGCAAACCGATTTTAGAAATCAACCCAACGCATCCGTTGTTAGAGAAGTTAAAAGCAGGTGTGGCAGATGATGAATTCAACGACTGGAGCCATTTGCTGTTTGAACAATCAATGCTAGCCGAAGGTGGCCAACTAGAAGACCCCGCTGGGTTTGTGAAGCGGCTGAATCACTTAATGTTGAAGTGATTCAAAATCGTAGCTTGGGCAGGTAAATTCTGCCCAAGCTTTAAAAATAATAACGCGGCAATTTACCGAGCAACGAACTGGCTAATAACGGAGAAAACTCCTCCGAACACTAGCACTGGCGCGGCTTTCCAAAGATTAACCATCCCAAGAAAGTGAACAAGAAATGAACAGAATCATCATCATTGGCGGCAACAGCGGCATTGGCAAATCATTGGCAGAACGTGTTGCCGCACGCGGCATCCAGCCTTACCTTATTGGCCGCAATGCGGCCGCATTGGCAGAAGTTGCTGCCGCGAATCGAGGCGAATTTGCGGTTGCCGATGTGCTCGACGAAGCCGTATTCGCCGCCGCGGTCAAAGCCGCTTGCGAAGGCGCCGACGTGGTTGGCTTGGCCTATTGTGTCGGCTCGATTGATTTAAAGCCACTGCGGCAATTAACGGGTGACGCGATGGTCAATGCGTTTCGGTTGAATACCGTCGGTGCTGCCATTGCCGCACGCGAAGCGGGAGCGGCATTGAAGGCAGCGAAAGGTGCGATGGTTATGTTCTCGACGATCGCGGTCGCCCAAGGCTTTGTGAGCCACACCATCGTCTCGGCAGCCAAAGGTGCGGTCGAAGGCTTGACGCGTGCGCTTGCCGCAGAATGGGCGCCACATGTGCGCGTGAATGCCATTGCGCCAAGCCTTACCGATACACCGCTTGCGGCCAAGCTCACCTCGAATGCTGCCATGAGTGAGGCGATTGCGGCCATGCACGCGATCCCACGCTTGGGGCAAGCAAACGACCATGCGGCGCTGGCAGATTTTTTATTGTCGCCTGAAGCAGGCTGGATTACGGGGCAGGTTTTCGCAGTGGATGGCGGGCGATCACGGGTTCGGACAAAGGGCTAATTGCAATGCCACGCTAAAAATTTGGATTTGGATTTGGATTACGATCAATTCAAATTCTCAACCAAAAACGGATGCCTAGTCGCATCCGTTTTTGATTGAAGCAATAGCGAAAATCACTTATCTTTTTTCGGCATCGCTTCCTGCATACACTTGTGATGCGCTTCTTTTTCCATGCCTTTGCATTTTTCCATGGCGGCTTGGTGCGCTTCGCACTTCGCTTTTTTAGTCGCGTCTTCTACCTTGCTGCAATCATGCATTCTGTGGTGGCCGGGGCCGTCACCTTTTTTTGGTGCGTCGACTGGCGCGTCGGCAAATGCAACTACGCTGAATAGGCCGATTGAAACGGCGGCAATCAATTTGCTAATGGTTTTCATCGTGTTCCTCTTGAGGTTGTATTGAAAAATTCGTAGGCTCAGCCTAACAACGGCCTAGTTGAAAACAAACGAATAAATAGACTACCCTTCTGTGACCACGGTTTGTAAAATTCGTGTCGCGCGGAGACCGAAAAATTGTAACGAAATGCGAATGCGGATGTGGTTGAACAAAGCAGAATAAACGTTGGGTATGGCAAAGCTGAGGAGGGTATAAATATTTTTGTGTAGATTAAATTTTTGCTAGGCTTCTTAACTCACCAAGGAGTCACGCATGTCGCACCGCAAAACCGCTATTCCCGCATTACCGTTAGCCAGCCAGAAACTTATAGAGCAGCTCATGGCA
>JBBRAM010000032.1:0-32157 GCA_038206765.1 Burkholderiales bacterium
CTTGGAATAAGAGAATGGTTCTGCAAGGAATGCGGCACACATCATAACCGTGATGTGAACGCCGCCAGAAACATTCTCCGTCGCGGACATGCGACGCTCACAGGAGGAATCCCCGTTCTTTAGGGCGGGGAGGATGTCAACGATGAACCCTTCCCCACCCGCCGCCGTTGCCACTGTAGTTCGTATTGCCGTTGCCCAGATGAACCCCCTCCTGGGTGATCTTGCCGGCAATACAGCCAAAATTTTGCGGTGCGCCGCTGATGCTAAAGCGCAAAACGCGACGCTGCTAGTCGCACCCGAGCTCGCACTTTGCGGCTACCCGCCGGAAGATTTATTGTTTCGCCATGATTTCCGTGAGGCCTGTGCTGTTGCATTGCGCGAGCTGGCATCGCAAGTTTCGGGCATATCCGTGCTGGTGGGTCATCCACATTTGCTAAACGGAAAACTCTACAACGCCGCGTCATTGCTGGAGGATGGGCAGGTTGTTGGGACCTATTTGAAGCAGAAATTGCCGAACTATCAGGTGTTTGACGAGGCACGTTATTTTTCGACTGGAGATGCACCGTTTGTGTTTGCGCACCTAGGTTTGAAGATTGGTGTGCTGATTTGTGAAGATGTTTGGTTTGCCGAGCCGGTGGCCGCCACCAAAGCCGCCGGTGCCGAAATGATTTTAGTGCCGAACGCGTCACCCTACGATTTTCAGAAACTGCACCTGCGCTACGACGTGGTACGGGCGCGCGTGGCCGAGAGTGGCCTGCCGATTTTATATGCCCACATGACAGGCGGGCAAGATGAGCTGATATTCGATGGTGCCTCGTTCGCAGTCAATGGCGGCGGCGCGGTCGCGTATCAAGGGCCCGAGTTTGAGGAACAACTTGGTATCGTCGATTTTGTTGACGGCAAGTTTAGCGGCGAAGTTCAGCCAACGCTATCGGTTGAAGCCAGCGTCTATCGCGGCTTAGTGATCGCGCTTCGCGACTATGTGAATAAAAATGGATTTCCCGGCGTGCTGTTGGGTCTTTCGGGGGGCGTGGATTCGGCGATTACGCTGGCGATTGCGGTGGATGCGCTAGGCCGCGATCGGGTGCAGGCAGTGATGATGGCGTCCGACTATACGGCGCAAATATCGCTCGATGATGCTCGGGAAATGGCGGCGATGCATGGTGTGAAATATTCAGAGATCGGCATCACGCCAATGTTCGAGCAATTTAAAAAATCGCTGGCAACCGAATTCGCTGGTAGAGCCGAGGACACTACTGAAGAAAACATCCAAGCCCGCGTGCGTGGGACGTTGCTGATGGCGCTCTCAAATAAATTTGGCGCGATGGTAGTTACGACCGGCAACAAAAGCGAGATGGCGGTGGGCTATTCCACGCTATACGGCGATATGGCCGGTGGCTATGCCATTCTGAAGGACGTGGCGAAAACGCTGGTTTATCGGCTCTGCGCGTGGCGCAATGAGCAATCGTTGGTCATACCGGAACGGGTGATTACGCGCCCACCGAGTGCCGAGTTGCGCCCTGATCAGAAAGACCAAGACTCATTGCCTGATTACGCGATCTTGGACCAAATTGTGGAGCTTTTTATGGAGCAAGACCGCTCGCCAACGGAAATTGTTGCCATGGGATTTGCGCGCCCCGATGTTGAGCGCGTAACGCGACTACTGAAAATCAATGAATATAAACGCCGCCAATCGCCAGTCGGCGCTAAGATTACAAAACGCGGATTTGGGAAAGATTGGCGCTACCCGATCACATCCAAATATTTTCCGAAATAGTCTGCGTGAAAAAAGAGAAAAATGAAGTAAAAAAAGGACGTTCAAAATGTTTGTTAGACAGTTCATAAACGCTTTATAAGCAATGGGGAAATGAGCTCAACATGAAAAAAATCGAAGCCATTATTAAACCGTTCAAACTAGACGAGGTGCGCGAGGCCCTGCAGGAGATGGGCGCTTCCGGGCTGACAGTAACGGAAGTCAAAGGGTTTGGCCGCCAAAAAGGCCACACCGAGCTCTACCGTGGCGCCGAATATACGGTGGATTTTTTGCCGAAAGTGAAAGTGGAAGTTGTGGTCGCGGATGCGATGGTTGATAAAGCAATTGATGCGATTATTAAAGCGGCTCGTACCGGCAAAATCGGCGACGGTAAAATTTTTGTGACCGATGTGAGCCAAGCTGTGCGAATTCGTACGGGCGAGACCGACGAAGATGCCGTGTAACGGCTGTTAGCGGGGTTACAGTTACGCTCCCGGCGCAACAATCGAGGCGGCGGGCGCAATTCGTTAAAGGCTCATATTGCCGTCTTGAACCTTCGCGTTAAATCATTGATTTCAATCCATGGCTTGAATCGTGGAGCGCCTAAAATGCAAACGTTTTGTGGTAATCTATAAGTTATATGAGCGACCTATCTGCTTGTACTGGCTTCCCGGGCGGCGCTGTAACACTGAAGACACTGAGTTGAATAATTAGGGGGATTTGATGCTATTAGCCATTTTTTACGTTTTCGCGATCCTGTGCATCATTTTTTACTACACGGGGCACTTGAAACGCTGGAGATGTGAATGGATATTATTGGTGCTGGCAGTTGCGGTGTTTCCGGCCGTTTTGTACTTATAAAGCCGTTCGAATTGTTTCAACAAAACCCCGCGCTGATCGCGGGTTTTTTTATGCTTGATCGTTGTGCAAACCTTGATGGGTAGTTTTCTAAAGCTGAATTTGGGCTGAATCAATGGTTAATTAATGCCGACTCATTGTCGAAGCAGCACCAACGGTTCGCCTACGGTTCATTTCAGCGTATTGTCGTGCCGGTAAAATAGCACGAGCTGCTGGTACACCGCCGGGAATGCGGTCTTGACCGCGTGGGGTGCTTCAAAAAATGCCTCGGATATCACCGCAAAAAACTCAGCCGGATTTTCACCCGCATAAGCATCCAGTGGCAGCCCCTGCAATCCGGCACCACCATCCCGATAGGCATCCGCTTTTGCCTGATCCGCACGCGCGCAAAAATCCAAGTAACCCGCCATGAATGCGCGATTCCAAGCCGATTTTTTCATGCCTCGATGCAGCGGTGGGAAGCCATTGGCGGGACCGTTTTGCATATCAAGTTTGTGCGCGAACTCATGGATCACGACATTGTGTGCGTGCATGCCGTCAGCCTTGGTGATCGCATCATAAGCCAGTACCACCGGCCCCCCCAGCCATGCCTCGCCGGCCAATGCGGCTGTGATGGTATGCACCACACCAGCCGAGTCGGTAAATTCGCGGCGTGTGCGAAATGTGGCGGGGTAGATGACGATATCGTTCCACCCCTCATAACCGCCCGTGCCCAATTCCAAAATCAAGATGCAGGCTTGCGCGGCAATTTGCACCCGGATAAACTCGGTTACCTCAAAGCCACCTGCGCCAAAGAACTTCTTCCGCGAAAGAAATTCAGAGGCGATTAATCGAAGCCGCCGGTTTTCTTCCGCCGTGAGCCTCTCGACAAACACATACGGCGCGGTAGCGCGACGCCATAGTGCGTCGTCGATCAACACAACCGGCGCTCGGCCAAGATCCCGCAATCGGCGCAACTGGCGGACGAATCCGCGTAGCCAGCGATGAGCCAGACCGATCACATTTTCGCTTGCGTTGCGCACGGCGTGTTCGACTTTGATTTGACTAGACTTGCCGCGTTCGGTGCTGTTCATGCCCAATACATGCGGCCAGCTTTTCGATACTCAAGGGGGCCGAGCCTTCGGCCTTATTGTTGACTACTACATAGGCGACATGATTGGCCCTGATTGCCTGAACACAAGCGCTGGCGAGGCTTTCGCGGCTAGTGCTATCTTCATCCACAATCTTATTAAACGGGAAATACTTCGCTTTCGCGTCTGCGTATTTGAATCCCGAATGTAAACTCCAGCGAGCCACAAATGCGCCCGGGTACATGATGGAGTTCATTAAAGCGATCTGTTCGCCCGGGTCGGGCATCTTGGCATGGCTGGCAATGCAGAGGCGCACGTTGGTTGCATTCAAACATTTTAGAAATCGCTCGGTCAATAATTCGGGATCACGGATTTCGACCGCGTATAAAAATCCGGGCGGTAGTTGCCTCAGAAAGCGATAAAGATTATTGATCCAATGATCTGGCGCACGCGTACTGGCGCGGCCTTGCGGAGGGAACTGAAATACCATTGGCCCTGCTTTTGCGGCCAAGCCGGCTGTGCAGGGTGCGATGAATGCGTCAATTGCGTAGCTGGCATCGAGAAAATATGGGCTGTCACTAAACGTCCCGTCGTCGGCACGCGCATACGAGCTGGTGACGGCCATTGGTGCTTTCACCATGAAGCGAAAATATTCGGGGACTTGCGCGGCGTAATGTGCGTAATCCTTCTCGGCAATCGGCGCATAGAAGGTGCGGTCAATGCCAACGGTGCGAAACAGCGGATGCTTCCCATAAGCCTGTAAACCACCGCGTGCCAATTTCGTTTCGGCGTAATCGCCGTCATAGACCAAACCATTCCAGCCCGCGAATGACCACGACGAAGTGCCGAGATAGATATTTGCAGGCAGCGTGCTGGAGGCGGCGAGTGCCTCGGATGAACACCTAGCAGGTAGTACGGCATCGAGGCGCTTGCTTGATGGTGGTTTCGTCGGTAGTTGGTTGCTTGAACGCTTGGAGATAGATTCGCCAAACAAATCAACCTGCGGTGCATCATGCGGGGCGGTGGTTGGTACGGTTGTTGGCGTTGTCATATTGCGTGGGCTCTTTGCGCGTTATGATTGTGGTTGGAGATTCACCGCGAAAAACACATGATGAGGAACCGGTCAATGAATTTAAAAAATGGAATGAAGTGTATTTTAGCGGCAGTTGTTACCTTAGCGGCGTTCATGACGGTCGCGCAAACCGCAAACGATGCCGGCATCGTCCTCGTCGGCAAAGTTGTCACGATGAACGATGCCGGTGATGTCTTGCCGAATGCTCGTCTTTGGCTAAAAAACGGTAAGATCGAAGCCATTGCCCGCGTGGGCGAAACACTGCCAGAAGCCAGCGCTGGCGCGGTGGTTGTGAATACCAGCGGGGTGATTTATCCGGGTATGATTGATCTGCATAACCATCCCGAATACGCGCATTATCCTGTTCTGCCGATTAGCAAAAAATACCGTGATCGCTATGAATGGCGCTGGTACGACGATGATTACAACAAGCGCATCACTTTTCCGCAGCAGGTCTTGGAACGTGCTTTTTATTATGATTTAGGCATCGAGATTGGCCGCTACGGTGAATACAAAGCGCTGGTCGGCGGCACGACAACCCTGCAAGGCAGCCGCCCAACACAGCCATATTCAAACGCTGAATGTTTGGTACGTAATATTGAAACGACACCGGTTGCTGCGCGCCTAGCGTTTAGCCGTGTCGATATTGGTCGCGATGCAGAAGAGTGGAAAAAAATTCAGGATGAATATGCCAAGGGCGTGCTCGTCGTTCACCTTGCCGAGGGGCCCAGCCCGCGCATGGCCGAGGAGTTCCGCTACTTAAAGCAGAGCGGATTGATCGGCCCGAACCTGATTGCCATTCACGGTGTCGGCCTAACTGAGCCGCAATTAAAGGAAATGGCGGACGCAAAATCGAAGCTTGTTTGGTCGCCGTTGTCTAATTTTTTACTCTATGGAAAAACCGCAAACATAGACGCGGCGCGGCGTGCTGGAATATCGATCAGCATCGCGCCAGATTGGCAGCCATCTGGCAGCAAGTCGGTGCTGGGCGAATTGAAGGCCGCTGACTTGGTAAATAAAAACGAATTGAAAATGCCGTTTACCGATAAACAATTGGTCGAAATGGTTACGCGCAATCCAGCCGCTGCGATGCAATGGGGCGACAAGCTCGGGCAGATTGCGCCGGGCTACTTGGCCGATTTGGTGATTGTCGACGACCTTAATCCCGAGAGCTACCGCAATTTGATTGAGGCAATTGAAGAAAACATTAAGCTCGTCGTCGTGCGTGGCGAGGCGCTTTATGGCGATGCTATTCTGCTTCAGAACGCGCGGAAGTCATTAGATGGTTTGGAAACCGCGACGACCTTCAACGAAAAACGCGAAAAGGCCATTGCCCCCAATTGCCCCAACACCAAGCTGCCGGTGATGAGCTTGAAAGAGATCATGGCGCGTCTGCAAGAAGGGATGAACTTTGATTTCGCCTACACCGCAAAAAAGGTTTCGATTGAGCAGTTCACGAAGGATTTGGCTATTTGCGGCTTGGCAAAACCCAGCGATCCGCCCAGCGCCGACGATGCCAAACGCTTGTTGTCCTGTCGTTACAGCCTGCCGTTCGAGCCGACAAAATTGAGCCCGCTTACCACAAACGATGATCCGGATTTTATGAAAGCGGTCATGGCCAATCCGAATTTGCCGGGCTATATGCGGAAGTTGCCGGATTATTATTTGCGGAAGTGAGTAGGTGCTTTCAAGGTTAACAGCGAGAAGGTGAGCACGGCGAAGTAAAATTCTTCCCGCCACAGTTCCCTCAAAAACCACGCCAGTGCTAGTGTTTAACGATTTCGACCATCAAAATAATGGTCGAAATCGCGCGGTATTTTAACCTCTCACCTCTCACCTCTCACGTTCGGAGCGTCTTCACCATGTTCACCTCTAGTTAAGGTGCCAACCGCTCGATCCCCCATGCCCCGTCCACCAGAGTGTAAACAATCCGATCATGCAGGCGGCTGGGTCGTCCTTGCCAAAACTCAAACCGGTCTGGCACCAGCCGATAGCCGCCCCAATGCGGTGGGCGCGGCGGGTTGAGCAGGAACTTGGCTGCAAATTGTGCCGCTCGTGCCACCAGCACGGCGCGGCCGTTAATCGTCTCACTTTGCGGTGAAGCCCAGGCGCCGATTCGTGAATCCAGTGGGCGGGACGCAAAATACGCATCGCTTTCCGGCTCATCAATTTTTTCCACGCGGCCTTCGATTCTGACCACGCGTTCCAATTCAACCCAATGAAATTGCAGCGCGGCAAAGTTGTTCCCAGCCAATTCGCGGCCCTTCCGGCTCTGGTAGTTGGTAAACCAGACCGGGCCCCGGGCATCAAACTCCTTGATTAGCACGATTCTGGTTGATGGACGCTGCGCCGCATCGACGGTCGCCAAGGTCATGGCATTCGGTTCGGGGAGCGATGCTGCGACGGCGTCTGCAAACCATTTTTCAAACTGTGCAAACGGCGATGCGGCACAATCGGACTCGGACAGGGCGGCTAATTTGTAGTCTTTGCGGATATCGGCGATGTTCATCGTTTGGACCTGTTGTAAAAATGAGAGTACGGAGAAGGCGGAATAGAGGCAGTTTAGGCCGAAAGTAGCGTCTTTTTTGCCATGCGTGCCAAGCTAGGCTCATGCTCGCGACTGATCTCGTCCAGTGAAAACCAGCGAAATCCGAGGGATTCATTGCTGATCAAGACGGCCTCGCTGTCGCTTGCTGGGAGTGCAATTTCATACCGAACATCGTAATGGAAATGCGATGGTTCATCGCCGCGTGCCGGGATTGGATGGACATCGACATCAAAAATCGGCGGATTTTCCGGTGCGTTTTGCCAGTCGAGGAGCGATAAATTCTTGATCCCGGTCTCCTCGATCGCCTCCCGCAAGGCCCCTTGCGCAGGCGATAAATCGGTATCGTCGAGGTGTCCACCGGGCTGAAGCCACTTATTTAGTTTACGATGATGCAAAAATAATACACTGGTTTTTTCGCGATTGACGATCCACGCAGACGCCGTCACGTGGCCCGCAAGCGTGCCGCGCTGCCACCAGCTTTCAGGATATTTTTGGATGTGAGAAATAATATCGAGTCGATACTGATTGTCCGATTCTTCGAGCGGAGAGTAGGCCAACAATGCAGAAATGATAGAATTGGATTGCATTTTTTCGTTCAAAAAAGTAAATAAATTTTACGATGTATTTTGTATCTTACGACCTA
This sequence comes from Burkholderiales bacterium, assembly GCA_038206765.1. GTDB lineage: Bacteria > Pseudomonadota > Gammaproteobacteria > Burkholderiales > Usitatibacteraceae > UKL13-2. Next base: position 7,945 of record JBBRAM010000032.1, read on the forward strand.
AGTCGGCGTACCTACCGCGCGATAAAAAGGTCGGCCATCCCTTGATCGGGTGATCATAATAAAACAAGGTGTTGCACACAGCGCTAAATAATCGGTTATATTTGCGCTCGTGAGACGGAAATGTACTGCTTGCACAATGAAGTTCTGGTGCACCGCCGCATAGTCGCCGCATAGTAATCGGCAATATTTTCACAACAGACTGGAGGAACTACATGGCTGCAAAGAAACCCGCTGCAAAGAAACCCGCCGCTGCTAAAAAACCAGCTGCAGCAAAGAAACCCGCTGCTGCTAAAAAGCCGGCCGCCGCAAAGAAACCCGCTGCTGCTAAAAAACCAGCCGCCGCGAAGAAGCCTGCTGCCAAGAAGCCCGCCGCTGCCAAGAAACCGGCCGCCAAGCGTACGCCTAATGCAGCATTCATGAAGCCAGTCACACCAAGCGCAATGCTGGCTGCTGTAATCGGTGCAACGCCTTCACCGCGTACGGAAGTCACCAAGAAAATCTGGGATTACATCAAGAAACACAAGCTTCAAGATGCCGTAAATCGTCGGATGATCAATGCTGACGAGAAGCTGAAAGCCGTGTTCGGTGGCAAGAAATCGGTTTCTATGTTCGAAATGACCAAACTCGTTTCTGCACATTTGAAATAAGCATTTCCTGCATTACCTGCGCGAAAAAAGCCGACAATGTGAAAACGTTGTCGGCTTTTTGTTTTTTTGCGCCGACCCTTCATTTGAATTTTATTTGAATTTTTCTGGTTTTTCTTCTGAATCCAACCGAGACCCAATATGACAACCAACCACACCGTCCGCCTAATTTCCCGCCCCATTGGCGAGCCAAAACGCAGCGATTTCGCTTTTGCCGATGAGCCAGCCACGGCGCTGGACGACGGGCAAATGTGTTTGCACGTCAAATTCCTATCGTTAGACCCCGCCATGCGCGGCTGGATGAACGAAGGAAAATCCTACATAGCGCCGGTTGGCTTGGGCGACGTGATGCGGGCCGGTGGCATCGGCGAGGTGGTCGAATCGAAGCATCCCAAATTTGCAGTTGGCGATTTTGTTTCCGGCATGACCAATGTGCAGACGGTTTGCGTCACCGACGGCAAAGGCTTCACCAAGGTTGATCCAAAGCTCGCGCCCTTGACCGCCTATTTAAACGTGCTGGGCATGCCCGGTATGACGGCCTATTGGGGCTTAATGGATGTTGGCCAGCCTAAAGCCGGCGAGACCGTGGTGGTTTCCGGCGCGGCGGGCGCGGTCGGCGCCACCGTCGGTCAAGTTGCCAAGATCAAGGGTTGCCGCGTGGTCGGCATCGCGGGCGGGCAAGATAAATGCGATTACGCGGTCAACACGCTCGGCTTTGATGCCTGTGTGGACTATAAAGCGGGTGACGTCAAAAAAGCACTACGAGCCGCATGCCCCGGCGGCGTCGATGTCTATTTCGATAACGTCGGTGGCGAAATTCTCGACGCGGTGCTGACGCAAATCAATCTAAAAGCCCGCATCATTATTTGCGGCGCGATCTCGCAATACAACAACACAACGCCCATCAAAGGCCCATCGAATTACCTTTCGCTGCTCGTCAACCGCGCTCGGATGGAAGGCATCGTTGTTTTCGATTACGCCCACAAATACAAAGAAGCCGCAATTGAAATGGGCGGCTATTTGGCGGCAGGCAAGATGGTGTCGAAGGAACATGTGGTGGAGGGGATTGATACATTCCCAGAGACCTTGCTGATGTTGTTTAAGGGGGAAAATTTTGGCAAGTTGGTTTTGAAGGTCGGGTAAAGAAACGCTCGTTATTGGACAGTAAAGATGAAAGAGAAAACTGACGCTATGTTAGAAACTGTAACCAAAACTTGCGCGCATCTAGAGAGAACTGCGCGGGATCTTGGCGTTGTACTATCGCTCACAAACGATTGCATCCCTGACCTTGAAGAAATTCTTTTATCGTTAAAAGAGTTAAATAATGAGGGTGCTTTAAATGGTGGAGTGTTCATGGCTGGTGTGTACCTAGGCGAAATCTTGCGACAGTCGCTAAACGGACAGTGGACATTCAACGAACAGTACCAACAGCTTGCTTTATCTGTCCATGCCAATCTATTCTTTCCGATTGCAAAAGCTCATAAGTTTGTACAAAACCCACAGGGAGACGGCCTAGTTTTTTTTGCACAATCGGTAATTTCTGAGTGTCGATCGCCGTCTAAAAAAATGTCGTGATTTAGATCTCGTAGGGTGCAATTACGGAACGGCATTGCACCAAATGTTTGCGCGACGATTGGTGCAATGCGCTGTGCTTATTGCACCCTACGATTGCTTATTGCCTCAAACTCCAGCACTGGCGAGGCGTTTGAGTTATTTGTCGCCTCAAACTTTCATAGCATTCTTGTCTTTTGGCCGCGCCTTCGCCCAAGCCCCCAACGCTGCCAATACCAACAAATCCAGCAAGCCATAAAAAGCCCCTGCCGAAAATGGCGGGTTGGCGGCTTTCAAATTTAGCCCGGGCGCATATGCAGCCCAAACCCAGTTTCCCAACGCGGTTCCATATAATTCCATGATGAGCGCAAGTACAAACATCGCGGCATAAAGCCGTTTGGCAGGCCCTAGCGCCATGCAAAATAAGAACACCGCCCCGAGTGTTACGCCGAACCGGTCAAAGCCCCCAATCCACGCATAGGCTGCCCAAACGCAGGCGGTGGCGGTGATGATCCATGCAGCGATGTTTGGCAATCTTCTAGCAGCCAACAACCCGAGCGTCATCAACAACGCATGGCCGGGTGGGACGAATAGCGGGACGTTGTGGAATTGGTAGTCGTAAAGCCCCCAAACGAGCGATAGCACCAGCTCGCCCAAGCCAGAAATGACTGTGCAAAGAAGCAACACGCGGCGTTCGTCGGTGCGGCCGATTTTGTAAAGCGCACCCCAGACCAACAGTGTCCATAGCGTGGCGATGTGTTGGCCGGTCCAGCCGAAGTGGATATCCCACGCCAAACCGCCGGCAATGACGGCAATGATGTTAAGTGCGATCAGCCATTGTGCTTTTGCGGACTGGTGTTGCCACAAATGCAAATGGTCGTCAGTTGCAGATTTCATCAATTCAGCGCCGAAATCGCCACTATATTCACAACGTCAATCCATCCAAATCAATCGCCGCTTTCCTATCCTCAATCGTATCCGCTACAATTTTCGCGCAGGCGCAGGCGAGCGTCCAACCCAGTGCGCCATGGCCGGTGTTCAGATATAAATTCGTAAACGGCGATTTGCCGATAATCGGCGTGCCTTTTGGTGTCGCGGGGCGCAGCCCTGCCCAAGGTTTTAAATCGGCGCTGTAGTCCGCTGCATCGGGAAAAGTGGCTTTGGCTTGCGCGATCAGAAGCGATACACGATCCGCCTGTAGCGATCGATCGTGCCCGGCAATATCGGCCATACCGGCGATACGTAATTCCGAGCCGAGTAGCGCGTAGACAACCTTGTATTTGGAATCGGTCACGCTGATATGCGGCGCACCTTTGAAGCCTTTGGTGTCCAAGGTCAGGCTATAACCCTTAAGCGGATAAATCGGCAAATAAAATCCCATGGATTTCGCCGTCGCGGCGTTCGCGGCACCCAACGCCATCACATAAGCATCGGCGGTGACATTGCCTTGTGAAGTTTGAATTGTCGAAATTTTGTTGCCAAAGCGCTCAATCTTGTTAATCGTCGTGCCGGTTAAAAATTTCACACCGCGCTCGCGCAACAGCGCTTCCATCCCCACGCAAAAATCATGGCAATCGCCCGCGTCTTCGGTCGGCGTATAAATGGCACCCGAGATACGGTTGGCGATGTGCTGCAGTGCGGGCTCTTTGTCCAACACCTGTTGGCGCGAAAACGCCTCTTGTTCGCTGCCGTGCTCGCGCTGAAAATCCAGCGTCTTTTTGGCACCTTCAAATGAATCATCATCTGAAAAAATGACCAGCTTGCCATTGCGCCGGTAATCGAATTGTATTTTTTCGTTTGCGACAATATCGTGAATTAAATCGCGGCTGTAATAAGCCAGACGCAACAAATGCACCGTCGAAATTTCTGCCTGCGGACGATTGCAAGCTGCAATGAAAGCGAGCAGCCAGCGCCATTGGTCGGGATCAAGCTTCGGATAAAAACGTAGCGGCGAATCGCGGCGCAGTAGCCACGGCGGAATTTTTGGGACCACACCCGGCCCCGCGAGCGGCGCAACGTAGCTATACGAAAGCTGACCGCCATTGGCGTAGCTGGTCTCCAGCCCTGCATGAGCATTGCGCTCGATCACCGTCACCTCATGTCCGGCTTTGTTTAGGTAATAGGCAGTGGTAATGCCGATGACGCCTGCACCCAAGATGACAATTTTCATATTGCTGCTTTCAATATTGCAGCTTCCACTATTGCGGCATTCATTTCAAGACCTGTAAAAGGTTATTAAAATCATCCGTCCAAATTTTTTGTCGCGCATCGGGCGGGATCACAAACATGCCCTCCACAATCTCAGGCTTAAACAAAAACGTTTTGTCTTTGGTTAGCAACACCCAATCGCTGGTGGTGGAGCCATCCTCATAGGTGTCGCGCACCCAAGCCACATGCAGGCCGCGCGCGTCGGCAAGTTTTTGCACGACGGGTTTTAAATCCAAAAATCGGTTCGAAACGTGGAAAGCAATCACGCCGTTCGGTTTCATGTGTTTTTCATAGATTTCTAGCGCCTCCAGCGTGATGAGGTGCACCGGAATCGAATCGCTCGAGAACGCATCAATCGCCAACACATCCAAGTTTTGGCCGGCTTCGCGTTCCATGTTCAGCCGCGCATCGCCTAGCGCGATTTCAATTTTCGCCTCGGTGCCGCTTAAGTAAGAAAAATCACGCTGCGCAATCGCCACTACTTGCGGGTTGATATCGTAGAAGCGATAAACATCGCCACGCCGACCATAGCTGGCAATGGTACCCGTGCCCAGGCCGATTACGCCAACACGCAGGCCAGAATTAGCGGTGTCGGCGGTTAATTTTTGCTTCAATAAAATCGTTTTGCCAATTCCCGATTTGGTTTTGTAATAGGTGGTGGCAGAGCGGCTATACGGTGGATCCATGTATTGATCGCCGTGCAAAATCGCGCCGTGAATAAGCGAACGGCGGCGGTATTCTGAACTGGGCGGGCTGTATTCTTTCACCCGCAACGTGCCGTAAAAATTGCGGTTCATCACCAACACATCTTTATTAAATTCGATCACTGTAAAGACCGCTGCACCAACAGTCGCTAAGGTAATCAAAACCCCAGCAATGCCGACCGCAATCGGCATTGGTTTCCACACTAAAAATGTTGCCAATCCGGCCAGCAGCACTAGCGCAATCGAGAGTTCGTAGTAGGCTGGCAAGGTGAGCGGCGCGATGACGCCAACTAGCAATGCGCCGAGCGCGCCGCCGACGGAAATCATCAAATAAAACGTCGTTAAATATTTGGGGTCAGGCTTTCGTGCCACCAGTTCACCGTGGCAAAATAGGCAGGTGATAAATAATCCCACGCTAAATAAGGCAATCTGAAAATACAGTTCAAAATGCCAGCGCGAATCGGCCAGTGCATATGCCATGCCTGCCACTGCGATCACCAAAAGCGGCAGCATTATCTTGCGGCTATACCAATTCTTGCCATCGAAACACAAAATAAACGTTAGTAAATACAAGGCGAGCGGTACCACCCACATCAATGGAATTGAGGAAATATTTTGCGTGAGATGGTTTGAGATTGCGAGTAGCAGCACCGAGCCCAAGCCCGCCAGCGCAATCCAAATCAATTTTTCGGCGAGGGTTGGTGGTGGTGCGCCCGTGCCCGATACCGATCCCAAAAGTACCATCTCACTCAGCGGTAATCCATCAGCCGCAGGCTGGGTTTTAATCGCAAACCACGCAGCCGTAGCAGCCAATGCCGCGAATAGCCCAAAGCCAATCGACCAGCCAACGGCTTGATGCTTGGTGGTGATCCAGGGCTCAAATAAAAACGGATACCCGAGCAGCGCGATCATTGATGCCAAATTCGATAGCGCAAACAAACGATACGGACTCAAACCAGGATTTGATCGCGCAAACCAAGCCTGGATCAGCGGACTGGTGGTCGATAGTAAAAAATAGGGAAGCCCAATTGTGGCTGCGAGTAACAACAAAATACGAATGCTGGGGTCTTCGTCGCCCTTGGGTTTCCAAGCGACATCGGGAATGATCGGCAGCAGAATCAACGCAACAACAATCAATGCGATATGCACGATGGCCTGTTTTTTGGCGCTGAGATTTTTAATGAGCCAATCCGAATAAAAATACCCTGCCAATAAAATCACTTGGAAAAACACCAGGCAGGTTGTCCAAACAGCGGCGCTCCCGCCGAACCACGGCAGAATTTGTTTGGCGATGATGGGTTGGATAAGGAACAGCAGGAACGCTGAGACGAAAATAGTGGCGGCGTAGATAATCATTTTGCAATTTTCTCATGGCTTGCATGGTTTGGCATACACCTTGCGAAATCGGCCACAGTGCAATGAGAAACGCGCCCAGACACTGTTAGAATTTACCAGTGCCAACTTCTATCAATCTGAAGCGCTTTCGTGCCTATCGTGCCAAATACAGACATCCCAGCTACGCGACCAGTAACCTCCTCGCAAGACCCCAACCAAGTGCTGCGTATGCGCCGCAGCGCCTTCATCCGGGGTTTTAAAGACAGCACGCCTGCCGTGTTTGGCCTCATTCCGTTTGGCATGATTACCGGTGCGGCTGCCACGGCGGCGGGGATGGAGCCTTGGCTGGCGATGGGCATGTCGATCATTGTTTATGCGGGCGCATCGCAATTGGCTGCAATTTCGCTCCTAACGCAGCATGCGCCGGCGTTCGTAGTGGTAGCGACGGTGCTAGTCGTAAATTTGCGGTTCATGATGTACAGCGCGGCAGTCGCCCCTTATTTCCGGCATTTATCGACGCGAAAAAAATGGTTGCTGTCCTACTTTTTGGTGGATCATAACTTTGCGATGCTGACCTCGCGTTACCCGCTTGATCATCAATCGGCTGGCGCGGTTGCCAATACAGATTCTGATCCTGATCCTGATCCTGATATTGCTATTGATCCGGCTGCGAAAAACCGGCAACCCCACAATGCCAAGCAACATCACGACGCTTATTTCCTGGGCATCTCGTGTTTCCTCTGGCCGATGTGGCAGCTCACGATTGCCTTCGGCATTTTTGCGGGCACGCTGATTCCGGCGCAATGGTCACTTGATTTTGCGATTCCGCTGATATTTCTGGCGCTGGTCCTGCCCGCTTTGCAAAGTCGCGCACACTGGCTTACCGCGATTGTTGCATCCACAGCTACCGTCTTCACACAGGACTTGCCGATGAAGCTTGGCTTAATTGTGGCCGCCATTGTCGGTGTTAGCTTGGGTGCGTGGCTGGATGACCGCGCAACGAAGAAGACGGCTGTCTCGATATGAGTCAAAATATAAAAGCAGTTGGATTCGTATGGCGATAAATAGTGATTTCTACACTTGGTCTATCGTCTGCGCCGCTGGTGCAGTGACATTGTTGGCGCGCGCTTCGTTCATCGTATTGCCGCCAGAAACCCGCGTACCTGCTTGGTTGCAGCGTAGCTTAAAATTTGTGGCGGTTGCTGTTTTACCCGCCATTGTGTTGCCTGATGTGTTGTTTCGCGATGTGCAGCTGGGGCATAGTTTCAACAGCTATCGCGTCATCGCCGCGCTCGTCGCGATGTTGGTGGCGTGGAAAACCCGCAGTATTTTTGCCACACTGGGCGCGGGGATGACGGCGCTCTGGCTGATGCAATATTTCAGACCGTTTTAGTTTTCAATACGTTTAATGAAGCGACCCATGATGCTGCAAGTTATCCTAATCACGGCACTTATTCTCGAATTCTCGGCTTATATTTTCCTGGGTTTTAAATGGTGGGATTCGCCGCTGAGTTTGCTCTATATTGTGCCGTTGGTGCTGAGCATCATGGTGGTGGTTCGCATGCTAATAGCGCTGCCAAGTTACTGCGTCGCCGGTATATTGCGGTCGCGGGATAAAAACCAGCAGCCATGGGGCGATAGTTTGTTGGCGCTTGCCAAAGAGGTGGATGCGCGGGCCATGGCGTTCAGTCTGTCGCAGCCGTTTCACCAATGGTTAATGCCTGAGGCTGCTGGCAATAAACCCGCCACGACCGCTGCCACGCCTGTGCTGTTGGTTCACGGCTATGCATCAAACCGGGGCATGTTTATCCGGCTGCGCTCGCGTTTGATGGCCGCAAAAGCTAGCCCAATCTACACGCTCAATTTGCCGCTGCTGTTTGATAGTATCGACGCGACGGTACCGTTGCTGGCCGCACGGATTGAGCAGATTTGCGCCGAGACGAAATCAGAACAAATTATCATCGTCGCCCACAGCATGGGCGGGTTGGTCACCCGCCGATTGATGGCCGACATGGGAAATGCCGGACGCATCAAACGGCTGATCACCATCGGCTCGCCGCACCACGGTAGCCAAATGGCAGCGTTTAGCGCGGGCAAATGCGTCAAAGAGATACGCCCCGGCAGCAATTGGCTGACGGCATTGGAACTCGCTGAAGCTGGCATCGAAAAGCCACCGACACTGTCTATCTATACGTTAAACGACGATTTAGTGTACCCGCCCGAAAGCAGCATTCTCGATTGGAAGAATAGTGAAAACGTGCCGATGTCCGGCGTGGGGCATGTGAGTTTACTGGCTTCTGAAGCGGTCGCCGAACGCGTGTTGGCAGAAATTAAAAAGGCAATTTAAAAGCGAACAATGAGGCTGGACGGGCGTTTCCAGGCATTTTGGCTTGAAACGCCCTTGCGGATTTGTGATTTGAATTTACTTTGCATTCGGTAATTGTGCAGCCAACCAATTCGCGGTGTGCGACGCGCCCAGGACATCACAGCCAAACCGCTCCTTCATGCTGCGCTTTAAGCCCAGCACAGCGTGGTCTTTGCTAATCAGTGCCGCTGCCCCGGCATGCGCCGCGAGCTGAATAAATTTTTGATCATCGCGATCCCGACAGCGCGGCACAATACCCAGCAACGATGCACGTTCCGGCGTAATGCTGACCGTCGCATCATAGATTGCGAGCGCGGCCGTTTGCGCGGCCTCGTCGAGCTTAAAAATTGGGTAGGCTAATACGCGGATGAGCTCATCGCGGCAGTCAGCATTGCTGGCAATTTTCACTTGGCCGCTGGCAATAGCAGCCATGAGTTCGGGCATGCCGCCGTCTTCGAACACCAACCAATCCAACACAATGTTTGTGTCGAGCACGACGATTGGCGCGGTATTTGGCGTGGTGGTTGCAGCCGCGATGGTCGTTGCCGGCAACAAAGCTATTTCGCGGCCGGTGGGGTCGGTTGCGTTGGTGGAGTGGGTGGGGTGGGCGGAGTAGGAGTTGTGGGTGGCGAAGGCACCACTGCCCCTGCCCCTGGAACCGATTGAATGCTTATCGGTGATGACGCATCCTGCACCACGGCCGCCGCTGTCACGAAATAATCGGTGTCCCCAAAACACGAGGTTGGTAAGCCGATATGCTGTTCGTAAGTCAATGCGACCCGCTTGCCCATCAACGTGTTTACCTGTGCGGCAGTTTTATCATCGCGAATAGTGAACAGGAATTTTTCGGGCACTGAACCGGGCAGCGAAACCATCGCCATTTCGCCTTCCCACGTTTTACAAACAAACCCCTTTTTGGAAAGCTTCTGCACCCAGCCCGCGCGCTCGCCATAAGAATAGCTCCAGCTCATCATGATCCAAATATAGAGCACTAAGAGCAACGCGCTACCGAAAATGATCCAAGCTACTATGGGAAGGAATGCCAAGCCGTTTTGCTGTTTTGGGGATTTCATAGGAGGCTTTCGGTGGTGATTTCGAGTTGGTTGATATTATAGACGCTGCTGGTGCCGGGTGTTACGTGTAAACCATTCATCAATGCGTTTGTCGTCCAACTTTTGTGGTGGTGGCGACGCTTTCAATTGTTTAAAAAAGGCCTGAACATGTTTTTACGATCTGTATTGATAGCATTTATCGTTGCGCTCGTTACTGGGATAACGGGATTTACGATTGGATTTCAGCAGGGCGCCCAAGCTTCTCTCTGGTCGGATTTTGTGCTGAAAGGGGTGATAGCAGATCAACGACTACAGGCACTAGAGAAGCAAAATTATGAATTCCTTCGCGGCTCGCCACGGGGGGATGTCAGCCTCGCGTTCATTGCGCAGAAGGAGCTTTTGCAATTCAAAAACTATGCTTACTTCGGGTCCTTGATCGGGATCGAACTTTATGGCCTTGACAGTCAAAATATAAATCGTCTAGAAAAATATAAAAATAATCTAGCTTCTCCAAAGTAAAAACCCAAATCGGGATGACCTCGGGCCATTAGGCCCCGCGAATTGTTTCCGCAAAAGCCAGTACTGGTGCGGCGTTTGGGGCATTTTTCGTTTTTCCTATCGTGTCAAACCGCCACCCCCGCCGCCACCCCAGAAGCCCAAGCCCACTGAAAATTAAAGCCGCCCAAGTGGCCGGTCACATCGACTACTTCGCCGATGAAATACAAGCCTTTTACCGTCGTCGCTTCCATCGTTTTTGACGACAAGTAGTGCGTATCCACTCCGCCCAGCGTGACCTCGGCTTTGTTGTAGCCGAGGGTCCCTGATGGCCTTACTTGCCAAGCCTCCAGCGCATTCACCGCCGCTTCATACGCGGCATCTTTGAATGCATTATTGGGCTTTACCAAATCGTTGGCCTCACTCCATTGTTGTGCCAATCGTTTTGGGAAGATCTCGGACAGCACGTTGTTGAACTGCGCTTTGGCATCGCGCTGTTCGCGCAACCATTGGGCTTGCTCATTGTTGGGCAGCAGGTTGATATGGATCGGGTTTCTCGCGGAGCCATCTTGCCAATACGACGAGATTTGTAAAATCGCAGGCCCCGATATGCCGCGATGGGTGAGCAAAATTGCCTCGCGGAACGTGCCGCCATTGCAGGTTACTTCTGCCTCCAATGAGATGCCGGAAAGGTCGCCGTAGCGCGCCAAGGTTTCAGGATCAAAACTCAGCGGCACCAGAGCTGGACGGGGTGCGATAACCTTAATACCGAACTGCTCGGCGACTTTATAGCCGAATGCTGTCGCGCCAATTTTGGGGACTGCCAAACCGCCGGTGGCGATGACCAAGCTCGCTGATTGCACCGTGCCTTGATCGGTCGCAACCACAAAGCCATCGCCCTCGCGTGTGATGCCCGCGACCGCACAAGGCATTTTCCACTCAACATGGCCGCGATCACACTCGATTTTGAGCATCTGAATAATCTCTGTGGCGCTACCGTCGCAAAACAATTGGCCAAGCGTTTTTTCATGATGTTTGATGCCATGCGAATCAACGAGTTTGATGAAATCACTCGGTGAATAGCGGGCGAGGGCGGATCGGCAGAAATGCGGGTTTTGGGACAGAAAATTAGCGGGGGCGGTATGAATATTGGTGAAGTTGCAGCGCCCACCGCCGGAAATGCGGATTTTTTCACCGAGCTTGTGATAGTGATCGATCAGCAATACACGTTTGCCACGTTGCCCGGCAGTGGCCGCGCACATCATGCCCGCAGCGCCTGCGCCGATGACGACCACGTCGTAGCGCTGCATTATTTGCGAACCGCGTTTCGTACTGCAACGCTCTGAACTGCAACATGACGCGGGCAATCCACAACATGATCATTCACCATGCCGGTCGCCTGCATAAACGCATAACAAATGGTTGAGCCAACAAAGGTAAAGCCGCGCCTTTTTAAATCCTTGCACATGGCATCCGAAATATCGGTTTGCGCGGGAACATCGCTCATCGATTTCCATTTGTTTTGAATCGGCTTCTGGCCAAAGGTGGGATCAACGAACGACCAAATATACCTATCAAAACTGCCGAATTCTTTTTGTACCGCTATGAATGCTTTCGCGTTTTTAACCGTGCCGAAGATCTTCAACCGATTGCGAATGAGGCCGACATCCAGCAACAGCGCCTCACACTTTTTATCATCAAACTTTGAGACTTTGACCACATCAAAATTCGCAAACGCCTTGCGATAATTTTCGCGCTTCGCTAAAACCGTTGACCAGGAAAGCCCGGCCTGCGCGCCTTCCAAAATTAAAAATTCAAACAGTAGCCGATCATCATGCAGGGGAACGCACCATTCTTGGTCATGATACGTTGCGTCCAGTGGATTTTTGGTTGCCCACGGGCAGCGTTCAATGTTCATATTCACCACGCTTCAAAATTTAATCGGCTTCGCATAGCCGGTCAGTTCCAGATAGCCCTTTGCCACGGGTTGATTCTCACGCAAAACATCCACCGCACCTTCCCAGTAAATAATGCCGGTTGAACGCGAGCTATCGAGCTCCTGATCGTTAAACCACGGTTTTAGCACAAACACCTCATCGCCAATCAAAAGCGTTTGCGAAACCGGCCACGTCGCGCCGGTACGCGGCGATTTCCAAGTGCTGATGGGGGTAAAGCGAACCGCATCACGACCATATTTTACAACTCGGCCGTCGGCAAACACCCGCGTGCCACTCGCCCAAACGAGGCCGCCATTTTTGCCGCGCATTTGAAACGCCATCATTGCGCCGCCATCCGCGAAATTTACGCCCAGCCAATCCCAGCCCGTTGCGTCGCTCGCCAAATAATCGGAGGACCATTCATGATCAAACCAAGCCACGCCAGTGACCGCTTCGGTCTTGCCGTTAACCATTACTTCGCCCGATACCGTTAGCTGCGGCAGGCTCACGTAGTAGCTCGCATCGGTCGTAGCCGGGCCTTTGCGGCTATAGCCGGATTCGCCTTGCAGCAGTGGTAGCGGTAGAGGTGGTTTGGTGAGCGCCATTCTCAAATCGAGCGTGAAATCTTTGGCGGGGATCCTGGTATGAATAAGATTGTCCGACATTTTCATCGTCCATTGCTCGAATTTCACATCCATCACGCCCGTCATGGCCACATTGCCAAACCCGGCGCGGGCGATGCGTTCATCGTGGCGCAACTTTCCGAGTTCCGGATCGGCAATCGCAGCATGCGCAAACAAAATTTGTGAGGGTGCAAATTTGCTTGGGCTTCCTTCGCCCACACCAGTCCGGGAGCGGAAAAAAGTCACTTGAAAACCGAATGGCTTGCCGCTCGCCGTCTGCAAATGTCCGGTTGCGTACCACCATTCGGTGCGAAATGCAGGATGTGCGCCGTGGTCCCGTGGGAACGTAAGGCTGGGATTCGGGGTGACGGGTGTCGGCCTGAATGTCGCATCGCCGATCGGCTCAGATGCGAGCACTGGCGCGGCGTTTGGGACAGCCAAGAGTAACAACAGTGAAATGAAAAAGCGGAAAATGGGCGGCTTCATCAAGCATCCTCCTTCACCGCCAACACCGCCTGCCGTGACATTGAAAACCGCCCACTGATGATGGCCGACACCGCCGTCAGGCCGATCAACGCCACAGACAAAATTGCCAGCGTCAGCCACGGAATATGCAATTCCATACTCCAGTGAAACGATTGCCGGTTCACAACAAAAATGAGTACAAGCGCGATGGCAAAGCCGAGCACCAGCCCAATCGCCGCCCCCAAGCTGCCCAGCAGCGTTCCTTCCGCGCCCAGCAGACGACGAATCTCGCCACGCGTCATCCCCAAGTGCCGCAGCATGCCAAACTCACGCCGCCGCGCCCAAGCCTGCGCGGAGAAGGTTGCGCTGATGCCAGCCAAGCCGACAAAAATCGCGGCGATCTCCAGCGCGTAAGTCACGGCAAAGCTACGATCAAATGCGCTGAGTGATAACTTGCGGATTTCCGCTGCATTAATTATCTCGAATCGATCCCCGTTCGGCATTGCGCGGATCGCGTTCATCACCTCCAGCTTGTCGGCGCCCGCCGTTAATGTGAGGGCAAGATCGTTAATCCGCGTGTCGCCGGTCATGGCGATGTAGGCATCACGATCGATCGTGATTGCCCCCGATGAGCGGGCATAGTCGCGCCAAACACCGCCGATGATGAGTTTTCTGGCGACACCTTCAATCGGCACCGTCACCGTTTGCCCCGCGTCCAATCCGTATAGATCCACCATCGCCTCGGATACCCAAACGATGGGTAGCTGAGCAGTCGCGACCACATTCGCATCTGCACGGCGCAGCATGGTGAGTGATGCCAAGACATCATCACGCAGCGGACGTACGATCAACGCGACCGGTGCCATGTCCGGATTCAAATTAACGCTTTTATAGCGTAAATAATCTGCGTGTTCCACACCTCGAATAGCCTGAAACGCCGCGCCAGTGCTTGTGTCCAGGGTGTTAGCCTCGCTGCTGCCGGGGCTATTTCCGCGACCGACGCGAACATAAATATCGGCTTTCAATACGCCCGTTAACCAATCTTCCAGCGATGCGCGAAACGACACCACCATAATTAACATTGCGATCATCAAACTAAAACTGGCGACGATGCCGGTGATCGCCGCTGCCGAGGGACCGGGCGATTTTTCGATGTGGCGGGCGGCGAGTTGGCGGATGATTGATTTCGATTGCGGCGCCAGCGACAACGCTTTCGCACAAATGATGGGTGCGAGTGCAATCACACCAAACAACATCGCCGCGATTGACGCATAAGCCAGCCACGGGATGCTATCGATTGCAGGGAGCGCCAACAAGGCGGCGCTCAAGACGAGCAATGTTGCACCGGCCCACCACGGTGGCAAAAATGTCGCGCCGCCGCCGGCATCATCATTCGCTTTTAGCGCACGCGCTGGTGCTTCCAGCGCCGCTTGCCGCGCCGGTAACCATGCGCCGACAACACCCGCTGCCGAGCCGAGGCCGACAAAAAATAGCACGGTTGCAACATGCCAGTCGGCTTCCGGCACCACGCCCGCAAAAAACCCGCTGCCCAAATCCGCACCAAATTTCTTCAAGGCAAGCGTCGCAATAGCCAGTCCCAGCGCGGCACCGGTCGCACCACCGATTGTGCCCAACACAGCGCCTTCGGCTAGCAATGCCCGCAGCAATTCACGCTGCGTCACACCCAAGGTGCGATACAACGCAAACTGCGAACGCCGGCGGACCACCGATAGCGATTGGGTCGAGAACACTAAAAATCCGCCGGTGAACAAAGCAACCAGCGACAGCACCGTGAGGTTAATTCGATAAGCCCGCGAGACCGCGGCGCTTTGTTCATCGCGCTGTTGCGGTGTGGTGAGCGCGAGACCGGGCGGCAACAGCGGCAGCACGTCGCTGCGAAAACTTTCAATATTCACACCCGGTCGCAGCCGCAAGTCGATACGCGATAATTTGCCAACCTGGTTGAACAACACTTGCGCCCCGGCAATGTCCATTACCGCGAGCGGTTCCTTGAATTGTGGCAATTCGATTTTGCCGATAACGTTGATGGTTTTATTTTCCAGACCGATCGGAATCGATAACGATGTTGATCCGTTCGTTTGCGCACCCACAACGGCCAACGCAGCGCGATTTAAGAACACCGAATCGGGTTGCAGCGTTGCTAACGGCATGGCGCGGTCATCGGCTGATTTCTGTTGCTCAGCCCGCCCGCCCTTAAACGCCTCGCCGACAAAACCCGGCTGCAGGCGCGCTGCTTGAAAAATGTCGGTACCGATGACTCGGATAGTTTGGCTTGTTTGGTTCGTAGCGTGGTTCGTAGCTTGGTTCGTTGCGGGGCCAGTTTTTTTGCCCGCGGCTTGCGTCGTCGTTTGATTTTGCGTTTTTTGCTCCTCCTGCATAAGCTGCACGGGCTGCATGTGCTGCTGTAGCGGCTTTGGCGGCGGTAGGGCCACAGTCATATCCACGATGGGGCTGGCAATCGCAATCAGCGGCGCAATGCGTGCGTCGGTCAACAAGGTCTCCAGCACGGCTTCGTCGAATCCGCCAGCACTGGCCCGCCCGCCACGCAGCGTCAAATCCGCATCGCCGCTCAAAGTGCGCGTGGCCTGCTGCATCTCGCTAATTGCCGATTGATTGATCACATGCACAGCCAAGCCCAATGCAACACCAAGCGCAATGCCGGCCACGCTCAGCAGCGTCCGGCCAAGGTTGGCACGGATGGAAGCAATAAATAATTTGGCTAACACGGGGCGACTCTCACGGGCTCAGAACGTCAGATCGGTCGCGGGACAATGCCGAGCTTCCCCAACATCACCGCCCGATCTGCCGAGCGTGCCGCGACTTCACTATGCGTCACCAAAATCGCGGTCGCGCCGTTGCGCTGAATCTCGGTTCTCAACAAGGCCATAATTTGCGCAGCGGTGTCGGGATCAAGATTGCCGGTCGGCTCGTCGGCCAACAATAATTTGGGACGATGCGAAAGCGCGCGGGCGATTGCGACGCGCTGCATTTCACCCCCCGAAAGCTCGCGGGGCAGGGCGGAGGCTTTATTGTTGAGCCCGACAGCGTCCAGCATTTCCGCAACGCGCGCCGTAATATCTTGCCCCGTCCAGCCGTTCAGTCGTAACGGCAAGGCAATATTTTCAAATACATCCAAATACGGCAGCAGATGAAATGCCTGAAAAATAAAGCCGACCGATTTGCGGCGGAACAGCGTCGCGGCATCATCATCATGTTGATGATTTTCGGTCAGTAAATTTTGCCCCGCAAGCCGTAGATGCCCGCTGGATGCGGGTTCCAAGCCAGCGATGATATTAAGGAGTGTCGATTTTCCCGCGCCTGATTCGCCCATCAGGGCAATATATTCGCCTTCGTTTAGCGTGAAATCGAGGTCGGAAAAAATCGGCGGGGCAGGCGGGAACTGTTTGGTGAGTTTTTGAATAACGAGCATGACGTAATGTAGCTGCTCGTGAGGTTTGAAGCAATGATGCTTATCGCTCAAAAACCGGCGTTCGTCTCATGCGGCCATCAGCGGGAAAAGCCATTCCGCCGAAATCGCCCGTGGTTAACCGTTAATGTAACTCTCCAATTGCTTGATCGTAAACTCATGATCCGCAATCATGTCGTCCAGAATATCGCGGATCGACAACATGCCCACCACGGTGCCGCCATCCATTACTGGCAGGTGACGAATTTTTTTCTCGCTCATCAGCGCCATGCATTCGCGGGTGCGCGTCTCGGGGGAAACCACCAGGACATTGCGGGTCATGATCTCGGCGACTTTGGTATCCTTGGAGCTTTTGCCTTGCAGGGCAATTTTGCGGGTGTAATCGCGTTCCGAAATGATCCCGGCGAGCTGGCCCCGCTCCATCACCATCAGTGCGCCAACCTCGTAATCGGCCAGCATTTTAAGCGCATCAAACACGGTGTCTTCCGGCTTGACGTGATAAAGGATCGAGCTATTGGATTTGCGCTTGGCGAGTAGTTCTGAGACGGGTTTCATGATGCCTCCTCGTGAACTTGATGGGATGGACTTGCATTAGAGCATAACTAAAATTGGCTTTGCTGACTATGGTTTTAAACAATCCGACAAAAGTAAAAACCTACTTTTGTCGGGGGAAAACTAGAGGGCAGGGTGCAAAAAGCCAAGCGCATTGCACCGGATGTCTTAATGCGACGAATGGTGCAATGCCCGTTGGTTCTTGCATCATTCGCGTTAGCGAGCTTAACGCGAATCAAAATTCAACGACCAAAGCTTGGTGAGAAAGGACAAAGGCTGCGGGCACGAACAAAAATAGGTTCGATATTTTTCTTTGCGCCTGGGATGCCAAAGTTGGGATCATCTGCCCATATATCTTCAAGATTGGCCCAACCGTTTTTTTTCGCGGCACCGTTTGCAAGTCCATTAAACCAGTATGTTTTCCCATTGGCTTTTATGACAATTTTCCCTGCGTCTTTGCACTCAAGTGTCGCTTCGCTAACTTTTAGTGGCCATTTGTCGCCATACTCAATTCTTTTAATTAATACGGAGGGCTCTGCACTTGCGAGCACAGAGAATAAGGACAAACAACCCACGAATATTGGCAAAATATATGTATTCACAGATTTCCTTTGAAATTAAGGTTGGGGGCTATCTGATTTTATTTGGGAGACCGTCAAATAAAAATATTTTATGAAAATCGCGACCAAACAATCAATGAGTTAGATTTATGTCTACCCAATTTTTGGGCTTTTCCGGACCTTATTCTGGCCATAATTTCAACGAGTTGCGTTTTAATCCGGTACATCTGATGGTGTGTCTCTAATGCGGGCAATCACATATTCGGATAATTAGGCCCGCCGCCACCCTCAGGCACAACCCAAACAATATTCTGAGTAGGGTCTTTAATATCGCAGGTCTTGCAATGCACACAATTTTGCGCATTGATTTGTAACTTCTGTTTTCCCTCGCCAGCGTCAACATACTCATAAACCCCTGCCGGGCAGTAGCGGGATTCGGGGCCGTCGTATAGCGCCAAATTGGTATTGACCGGCACATCCGCGTTTTTTAACGTCAAATGCGCGGGCTGGTCTTCTTCATGATTGGTGTTAGAAATAAATACGCTGGATAAGCGATCAAAGGTCAATACACCATCGGGTTTCGGGTAGGTGATGGGTGTTGATTCGGTTGCCAGCTTGAGCATTTCATGATCGGCGTGTTGATGGTGCATGGTCCATGGCGCTTTGCCGCCGAAGATGATTTGATCCACGCCGACCATGATCGTGCCGGTGTATAAACCTTTTGCCATCGCGGGCTTGAAGTTGCGGGCGCGGTGCAGCTCGTCATGCAGCCAGCTGGTTTTGAAGGCTTCCGGATAAGCGGTGAGTTCATCCGAGGTGCGGCCTGATGTGACTGCCGCGAAGGCTGCTTCTGCTGCCAACATGCCGCTTTTAATCGCGGCATGGCTGCCCTTGATGCGCGATGCGTTGAGAAAGCCTGCATCGTCGCCTATTAATACGCCGCCAGGGAACGTTAGCTTGGGCAATGATTGCAGCCCGCCAGCCGTGAGGGCGCGTGCGCCGTAGGCGATGCGTTTGCCGCCTTCGAAAAATCCACGAATTTTCGGGTGGGTTTTGTAGCGCTGGAATTCTTCAAAAGGCGATAAAAATGGATTGGTATAAGCCAGCCCGACTACAAAGCCGACCGCGACTAAATTGTTTTCCAAATGGTACAAATACGAGCCGCCGTAGGTTTCGCTATCGAGCGGCCAGCCAGCGGTGTGGACGACCAAGCCGGGCACATGTTTTTCGGGCTTCACTTCCCATAGCTCCTTCAAGCCCAAGCCATAAGTTTGCGGGTCACGGCCATCGTTGAGGTTGAATTTGGCCTGCAACATTTTGCCTAAATTGCCGCGACAACCCTCGGCAAAAAAGGTGTATTTCGCGTGCAGCTCCATGCCGCGTGCGAAGCGGGCAGTGTGTTCGCCGTGTTTACCGATACCCATATCGCCGGTCGCGATGCCTTTAACTGAGCCATCTTCGTTGAACAACACTTCGGACGCCGCAAAGCCGGGGTAAATCTCCACACCCAGCGCTTCGGCCTGCGTCCCCAGCCAGCGGCACACATTCGCCAAGCTAATCACGTAATTGCCATGGTTTTTAAAGCAGCCGGGCAGCAACATCGTTGGTACCTGGAGGCCGCCAGTTTTGGATAAAAATAGAAACCGATCCTCCGTCACTGGCTGGTTAAGCGGTGCGCCGAGCGCTTTCCAATCGGGGAAAAGTTCAGTAATTGCGCGCGGGTCCATCACCGCGCCGGAGAGAATATGTGCGCCGACTTCCGAGCCTTTCTCGACGATGCAAACGTTAATTTCAGTGTTGGCCGCCGCCGCTTGTTGTTTGAGCCGTATTGCCGCGCTCAAGCCCGCAGGGCCTGCACCAACAATAACAACGTCGTATTCCATCGATTCGCGTTCGGTCATGATTTTTTGCCGTGGTGAGGTAGCTGCTGTGGAGGCTGCTATGAAAGCTGATTTAGATAAAGTAATTATTTTGCGATAAGGACTATTATAATCGAAAGCATTACACGTTATAGTCAAATGCGCCGCGCAAAACAGCGTTTTCCAGTCTTGAAAATAAAATTCATCCGGACAAATTATGAGTGCTGAAACACAAGCGGAAAAGCCGCCGCGACTGGCGTTAGGAAAGCACCTCATCACACAAAAATTTCCCATTCGATGGGGCGAAATGGATGTGATGGGGCATGTCAATAATGCCCAATATCTGCGCTATTTTGAGGAAAGCCGCACCGCGTGGTGCGAGGCCATCGGCAGGCCGCTGAATGCAAAAAGTGCGGCAGAGCACGGCATGATTTTGCTTAAAGCGACGGTGACGTTTAAAAAGCCAGTGACCTATCCCGCAGATGCGACCGTGAAATTGCATGCGGCTGCGGTCGGTAACACGAGCTTTGAGCTATTCAATACACTGACGGTTGGCGATGACCCGGAACCCGCTTGTATAGGGGAGTTTGTGATTGTTTGGTTTGACTATGCGAACGGAAAACCTATTCGGGTGCCCGATGAGATTCGCAAATTGTTGACATAAAGTTGAATGCGGAAAAAAATGAAAAAAAGCGAATGAAATTCGACGAACAAAAATAAATGAACACAAATCTCATGTTTTCAACGATGGGTTTTATTGCTGTCGGGCTCGGCGCTGCGATAGGTGCATGGCTGCGCTGGGGCTTGTCCGCTGCGCTAAACGCGAGAAATGCCGCGTTGCCACTCGGTACATTTGCCGCGAATATGATCGGGGGTTTTCTCGTCGGTTTGGCGGTCGCGTATTTTGCGAAACATACTGAACTTTCGCCTGCTTGGCGTTTGTTTGCGGTTACCGGTTTCTTGGGCGGCTTGACGACGTTTTCAACTTACTCGGCTGAAGTAGTGAGCCTGCTGGAACGCGGCGATATCGTGCCAGCACTCGCAACAGCGCTGGCCCATCTGATTGGCTCTTTTGCATTAACAGCGTTAGGGTTTTGGATTTATCGGTCGATGGCAAACGGTTGAAGAAAATGCCTGCGCCCATTCGGGTACCGCTATCGAAAACGCCGCGCCCAGCCTAGTGTTTTCGATGTGGCAACCTCTGGGTGGAAGAATTTTGTATCGGCTAAATTGTATGTAGCAAAGTTATTTTCAATTTATAAAACACGATGTAAACACAACACGAGCACACCACAAACAGCTCACAAGCACGCTTCAAACGCGCCGCAAGCGCGCCTCGAGCGCGTTACAAATGCCAAGGAAAAATATGAAACTCACTCATCGCACGCTTCACCTCTTGCTGGCTGTTTCCACGCTAATGTCTGCCTCGGCATTCGCCCTTCCAAATACCCAAGATACGCGCATGCTCGCTGAGCCAGCGGTGTCCGCCCGCCACATTGCCTTTGCGTATGCGGGCGATCTTTGGTTGGCCAATCTGGATGGCAGCAATGTGAAGCGGCTTACGTCCGACGTCGGCGAAGAATCGTCGCCGGTTTTTTCGCCTGACGGCAAATTGATTGCGTTCAACGGCCAATACGAAGGGAATACCGATGTTTATGTCATGCCCGTTGATGGCGGTGTGCCCAAGCGGCTGACATATCATCCCGGCACAGACCTCGTGCAGGCATTTTCACCGGATGGAAAGTCCGTGCTCTTCACATCCGCCCGGGCTGTATTCACAGGACGTTATCGCCAGCTATTTACAGTGCCGGTCGATGGTGGCGTGGAAACCCCTCTGGAGATTCCCAATGCAGACCGCGCCGCGTACTCGCCCGACGGTAAGCGCATCGCTTACAACCCGCTGAGGCAAGTATTCACGCAATGGAAGCGCTATCGCGGCGGCACGCATTCACAGATTTGGCTGTTCACCACTGCCGATCGCGGCATTGAAAAAATTCCACAGCTTGGTGCAGACATTGGCAGCAATCCCAAAGCACGTTGCAACGACGTTGACCCTGTTTGGATTGGCGACACCATCTATTTCCGCTCGGATCGCGCGGGCGAGTTTAATGTTTTTGCCTTCGACACAAAAACCAAAGCTATTCGGCAAATCACCAGACACACCGACTTCCCGGTTTTAAGCATTGCATCATCCGCCACGGGTAAGATGGTTTACGAGCAGGCAGGTTATTTGCACTCGCTGGATTTGGCAGCTGCTGCCGTGAATTCGTTAACAAACGGCACAAAACTCACTATTGGTGTGAGTTCCGATTTGGCGGCATCCCGCCCGCGGTTTGTAAAGGGCATGAAGTACATTCGGGATGCATCGCTGTCACCATCCGGCGCGCGGGTGGCGCTGGAATATCGCGGCGAAATCGTCACTGTGCCTGCTGAAAAGGGCGATGTACGCAACCTCACGCAGACGGTTGCCGCGCACGAACGCTCGCCCGTATGGTCGCCGGATGGAAAATCAATCGCTTATTTTTCCGATGAATCAGGCGAATATGAATTACATATCCGCGCACAGGACGGCAAAGGGCCAGCCAAGAAGTTCAAACTCAATGGCGCTGGCTTTTACGACCGCGCAGCATGGTCGCCCGACAGTAAAAAAATCGTGTACACCGATAACAGTTTTAGCTTGTATGTGATCGAAACCGTCGGTACCAACGCGGGCAGCATCAAAAAAATCGCCACTGAGCCGCTCTATAGCCCGCGTAAAACATTGCGCGCGGCATGGGCGCCGGATAGCCGCTGGATCGCTTACACGCTGAATTCGCTTTCTTATATCCAAACGGCCTATGTCTATTCCACCGAACAAGATAAATCGTTTGCGATCACCGACGGGTTGTCCGATGTGACGCAGCCTACGTTCGATGCCAGCGGTAAATATTTGTACTTCTTTGCCTCGACTGATGCGGGCCCGAGCACCAATTGGTTCTCGCTGCAAAACACGGACAACCGAGTCACGCAATCGGTTTGGATGGCCGTATTGCGGCGCGATGTAGTGTCGCCGCTAGCGAAAGAAAGCGACGAAGAGAAAGGTGCCAAGAGCTCTGCAACCGCGCCGGATAAGTCAGATAAACCTGGTGTAATGGCTGGTGTTTTCGATGACGTAACTTACAGCGCCGAGGCCCGAACAGGTGCCGCTGATGAAACCACTAAAACAGTCACGGCGGCCACCACAACTACCACTACGTCTACTGTTTCTAAATCGGATAAGCCAGCGTCACCGCCACCGCTTGTGCGTATCGACTTTGACGGCATCAACAACCGTATCGTTGATCTGCCGATTCCGGTTGCCGATCTTTCACAACTCAAAGCAGGCGCGGGTGGGCAGATATTTTTCCTAAAAGATGTCGACGGCAAAAAATTGCTTCAGCGCTTTGACTTAAAAGATCGTAAAACCGAAACCTTGGCAGCGGAAGCTGATAATTTTGAAGTCTCAGCCGACGGCAAAAAAATCCTCTACCAACAAAAAGAAAATTGGTTTATCGGCGCTGCTACCGCAAAAGCGCTGCCGCCGAGTGAAGGTAAATTAAAACTGGAAGCAGTCGAAGTTAAAGTCGATCCACGAGCCGAATGGCCGGAAATTTTTAACGAGGTATGGCGCATCAACCGCGATTATTTTTACGATCCGGGTATGCACGGTGTTGATTGGAAAGCCATGCGTGCCAAATACGCCGTCTTCCTGCCTGAGCTTGCCACCCGTGCCGATTTGAATCGCCTCATCATGTGGATGTGCTCTGAACTGGCCGTTGGCCATCATCGCGGCGGCGGCGGCGATACCTTTGTTGATACAAAGACCGTGCCGGGGGGATTGTTGGGCGCGGATATTGAGGTGGCTAATAATCGCTATCGCTTCAAAAAAATCTACGGCGGTTTGAACTGGAACCCGATGCTGCGTTCGCCTCTGACTGAGCCGGGCGTCAATGTGAATGTCGGCGATTATTTGCTTGCTGTGGATGGCCGCGCGGTTTCGCCACCCGATAATTTTTATCATCAGTTTGAAAACACCGCGGGCAAAGCGATTGAGATCACAGTGAGCGCCAAAGCCGACGGCACCAACCCTCGCACCGCCACCGTGGTGCCGGTGGCGAACGAGGACGCGCTGCGCAACCGCGACTGGGTAGAATCCAACATCCGCAAAGTCGATGCCGCCACCAAGGGCCGGGTCGCCTATGTGTATGTGGAAGGGGCTCGCCAAAACGGACACCATGGATTAGTATTTTCATAACCATGGAGAAACACAATGCAGGCAATTCCGAAACGCGCAGTGACCGCCGAATTCAGAGCGGAGGCGGTTAAGCTGGTCATCGAACAAGGACTTAGTCAGAGCGAAGTCGCCCGTCGACTCGAGATCCCTTTCCAGACGCTAC
>JBBRAM010000033.1:0-30837 GCA_038206765.1 Burkholderiales bacterium
TTATTCCTTTGATATGTATTACTGTATAAGTAATCAGTAATATATCACGACAACAGCGAAGGTCATGTGCAAGAATAGCTGCGCTATTCCGCGCTTATATCCCCGCCCTAAAGGACGGGGTTTTACGCGCTAACTGATAAACATAGCCGCTGGTGCTAGCCGTCCAGCCGAACGCGCCGCAATTGGTCATGGCAACTGACATTTCTGCGCCTCCGGGAACCTGCATGTGGCGGAACGGGGCGGCTTCAGCGATGCGAGTGATTTCGGCGAGCAGTGGTGCGGTGTCGATGTACTGGCGCAGCAGGACAATGCCTTCCGGTAAGGGGAGGATGTCGTCGTCAATATTTAAGGTTTTTCCCATTGATTTCACCGCCAAGAATGGGCAAATGAAACTTGCCTAATCTACGTCAAACCCTAGGGCTGGCGCGGCGTTTGAAGGACTTTACGGCGACAACCATCACCACCACGGCCGCCCCCAATAACCCAAAGAATAAATCAGACAAGGTATCGGCCACACCCAAATTCATTTTAGTTCCGAGCAATATATCGGATGAATATTCCAAAAACTCCCACACGACGGCGACAAAAGCAGTCAGGCCCAATGCGAGCAAAAGTCGAATCACCTGCGGAATGTTGCCAATCACCGCTTGAACATTCGTGAAAGCGGTGAGCACAAAATAAGCTATTGCCGCACCGCCACAAAAATGCGTCGGCATATCGAGCCATGGGTGGTGAACATAGGCATTAAATCCTTTTGCGGCAACGACATAAAAAATGAAGACGAGCCATGGCGCCCAACCAGCTTGTTGATGCGTGCGCCAGAGCCACGTTTTCATTCCTGCTTGCAGAGCGCTTGTACCAACGCCTACTTCATCCCCTGTTTAGTCTTATCCAACACCGTCATCGCGGTCGTGAGCATCGAGGCCACATCAGCAATATTTGCTGGCACGATTAGGGTGTTGCCTGCCTTGGCCAAGTTGCCAAATTGCTCAACATACTTTTCGGCAATTTTTAAGTTGGCGGCTTGTTGCCCGCCAGGCGCTTCCAATGCGGCGGCGACTTGCCGGACTGCGCTGGCGGTGGCTTCGGCTACTGTCGTAAGTGCAGTCGCCTCGCCTTGGGCGCGGTTCACGGCGGCTTGCTTTTCACCTTCTGAAGCTAGAATCGCGGCTTGTCGTTGGCCATCCGCCATATTGATTTCTTGTTGGCGCACGCCTTCTGATTTAGCAATCAGCGCGCGTTTTTCCCGCTCCGCGGTGATCTGCGCTTGCATGGATCGCAGGATCGCTTCTGGCGGGGTAAGGCTCTTGATTTCATAGCGCAATACCTTCACACCCCAGGTGCGACCGGCTTCATCGAGCACGCTGACGACCTGATGGTTAATCGTATCGCGGCTCTCAAAGGTTTTATCCAACTCCATCTTGCCGATTTCGCTACGAAGAGTCGTCTGCGCAAGCTGTGAAATGGCTGCGATGTAATCGCTGGAGCCGTAGCTGGCGAGTTTGGGGTCGATCACTTGATAGTAAATGATGCCGTCTACCGCTAGCTGAGTGTTGTCGCGGGTGATACAAACTTGTTCGGGAATATCGAGTGGGGTTTCTTTCAAAATATGGCGATAAGCGACGCGATCAAAAAACGGCACGATCACGTTCAAACCCGGCTCCAACACTGACTGAAATTTACCCAAACGCTCAACTACCCAAGCACTTTGTTGCGGCACGATCCGTACGCCTTCGATGACAAAAACGATCACGGTAGCAAGAAAGAAAAACGGTATCGCATAGCCGCGTGTCTCTGGCACAAAGGCGATGATGGCGGTAGCAATAATGACGGCAAATAATTTAAACGGCATACGATTCTCCCAGATTGGAAATGCAGAAATTCAGGCAATTGAATCGGCACTCAACAATACCCAGTGCCGAAAAAATAATACGGTGGATCGATATTGATTACGGCTTTAAGCCGATATTAAAAACGCCATTTTCATGGGAATGTATATAGAGCACATCGTTGAGTTTGGCAGGCGCATCGACTTTCGCGTCCCAGGTTGTGCCGCGGTACTTCACCCGCGCCATGCCGCTGGCTTCATCGGTCCAAGATTCGACCACCACGCTTTGGCCGATGTTGAGATCGTTACTCGATTGCGCATCTTTGGGATGCGATGCGCGCCAACGGTTCACCAAATAAACCCCGAATACGGAGGCAGCGGCAGCGATCATCGCCTGCACCCAAATATCGCCGCCCACGAACGCCACCAGCGCGGCGAGAAGCGCTGCAACCCCCAGTACCAACAAATAAAACGTGCCGGTGACGAGCTCTGCAATAATCAATACAAATCCAGCAATTGCCCATAGTAGATAAGCGGCCATACGATCCTCCGTTATTGATGGTTTGACGGCTTGTAACTTTCTTTCAACGCATTCAGCGCATTCAATATTGCTCTGAGCACAGTACCACGCTAGCAAAGATTTATTGCAACCGTGCGGCTAAACAAACGAAACACTATTCGCCTAACAAATCTTTCGCGCGCTTGGCATCTTCGGCAGACAACATGGGCGCAGCGGCCTCAAGTGTGGCGCGACGAGATCGTGCGAAGCGCCACAGCAAAACGCCGCCACCGAATAGCAGCACGAATGGGCCAAACCAGAGCAAGTAGGTTTTTATCGTCAGCCGCGGGTTATAAAGGACGAAATCGCCATATCGCTCCTGCAGAAATGTTTTGATTTCTTCGTCCGTTTTGCCCGAAACCGCCAAGATACGTATCTCACGCCGCATATCTCCGGCAAGACCCGAGGGCGATTCAGCCAGCGTTTGATTCATACAGACTTGACAGCGCAATTCGGTTTCCAATTTTTTCAGCCGTGCTTCCATTTCAGGTGTCGTTGACGTGAGCGCCACGCCGGACACTACAGGAGCGGGCCCGGAAGGTTCGGCGCTTGCTTGCAACGGCAATACGCTGATAAGGGCTACGTGAAGGGCTACGTGAAGGGCCGCGAGAAAGGTCGCAAAAAAAATATTAAAACACCAGTATTGGCGGGCATCACAAACCACTTTTACTTTGAAACCAACGCCCAGAGCGGACTCTGACCGTTTTTGTGAATGAGGGCATGATTGAACAAACATCTCAACTCGCTTTCTGCAAATCGCGAATCAATGGCATCAAAATCGTGCGTAGCGCAGTCTCGTCAATTGGCCCGGTGTGCTTATAACGAATCATGCCAGCCTTGTCGATCACAAAGGTTTCGGGTGCGCCGTAGACTCCGAAATTGATAGCCGCGCGGCCATCGATATCGCTAACCGAGAGCGTGTAAGGATCGCCATATTTTTTCAGCCAGTCGGTCGCATCCTCCGGCCGGTCTTTCCAGCTAAAACCGACGATGGGAACGACGCTTTGCTTTGCCAATTCATTCAACACTGGATGCTCATAACGGCACGAGACGCACCACGAACCCCAGACATTGAGTAGCCATACCTGGCCTTTCATTTCGGACGCCGACAGCGTTTTGTTAGGCTGATGCAATTGCGGAAGCGTGAAATCCGGCACGGGTTTGTTAATGAGCACCGATTTTAATTCGCGCGGATCGAGGCTCAATCCTTTGTACAAAAACCCGAGCAGGCCGAAGAAAATCGCCAATGGCAAAAAGTAGCGCCATGCTTTTTGCAGGCCATTGCTTTTGGCTGGCAACGATGCCGGCATCTGCTGAGGCGCTGCTGCCGCCACCGATGATACTTCAGCAACTTTCGCATCTTCCATGCTCAATCTCCGGCGCTTGGCTGTGCGCTACCGGCAACTGTCGGTGTTGGTTTTGCGGTTACGACCGATACGGGCGCCTGTTGCTTCACCTTCAGGCGATAGCGTTTATCGGTCATCGCCAACCCGCCACCAAACGCCATGAACAAACAGCCGAACCAAATCCAATCAACAAATGGTTTAACGTAAATCCGCACACCCCATGCACCGTCGGCAGCGCCCTCAACTGGCTCGCCCAGTGAGACGTACAAATCGCGGGTGAAGCCCGAATCAATCGCCGCTTCGGTCATCGTTTGGCCGGAGGCGAAGTAGCTGCGTTTTTCGGGACTCAGCACCTCGACGAGCTTGCCGTTTTTGCTCACCTCAAACCGGCCACGCAGAATTTGATAGTTTGGCCCCGGCGCTTGCGAAACACCGATAAATTTGAACTGATAACCGCCTTCCGTCGCCACATCGCCGGGTGCCAAGCGGATGTCTCGCTCGGTCTCAAAACTCTTCACCATCGTCACGCCAATGACAAACACCGCAATGCCGATATGCGCGATATGCATACCGTAAAACGACGGGCTATTGGCCATGATACCGGCGGTGAGCTTTCCCATAAAATTTGGGTACGGTGTTTGCTGCGGTGTTTGTTGGAAACGATGGGCAATCGCGCTCAATGTTGCCGCTACAATCCATACTGCGAGCGTTAAACCAAGCGCAATCCAGATGGTTAGTTTGCCGAGTAGTAGCGGAATGCCGATGCCCGAAATCAACGCGATAACCGCTGCCCACTTCACACGAACCGCCAGCTCTGGAAGGGTGCCGCTGCGCCAGCGGGCGATCGGTCCGATTGCCATTAAAAACAGCGCCGGCAACATAAATATGCCGAACATTAAATCAAAGTAAGGCGGGCCAACCGACATTTTGCCGTAACCCAGCGCATCCATAAACAATGGATACAGCGTACCGAGCGCCACGACCAGCATCGCAACAATCATCAAAATATTATTGGCCAGCAAAAATAATTCGCGCGACGCCCATGAGAATGCCCCCGGAGTCCGCGCCAAGCCTAGCTTCTGAGCCCGCCAAGCATAAAGCGTTAGCGACGAGCCGATCACAATCGCCAAAAACGCAAGAATAAAAATGCCGCGTTTCGGGTCGGTTGCGAACGCATGCACACTCGTCAGCACACCCGAACGCACGAGGAAGGTCCCCAGCAACGAAAGTGAAAACGCGATAATGGCCAAAAGCACCGTCCAGCTTTTGAAAATACCGCGCTTTTCAGTCACGGCCAGCGAATGAATCAGCGCCGTACCGACGAGCCACGGCATGAATGATGCGTTCTCCACCGGGTCCCAAAACCACCAGCCGCCCCATCCGAGTTCGTAATATGCCCAGGCTGATCCCAAGCAAATACCGATAGTTAAAAATATCCACGCCGCCAACGTCCACGGCCGCGACCATCTTGCCCAGGTTGCATCTAATTTCCCGCCCAACAGTGCGGCAACCGCGAACGCAAAGGCCACTGAGAAACCAACATAGCCCATGTACAACATTGGCGGATGAATAATCATGCCCGGATCTTGCAGTAGCGGATTCAAATCGCGACCCTCGACTGCCGCAGGCAATAGGCGGTCAAATGGATTAGACGTAATCAACATGAAGAGCAAAAAACCAATCGAGATCAAACCCATCACCGCCAACACCCGGGCGATGACTTCTTGCGGCAAATTTTTTGAAAAAATCGAGACGGCAAGCGTCCAGCCAGCCAACATCAGCACCCACAGCAACAGCGAGCCTTCATGCGAACCCCAGCTGGCCGTGATGCGGTAATGAACCGGCAATTGCGTATTGGAATTGGCGGCCACATTCAGCACCGAAAAATCGCTGACAATGAAGGAATAGACGAGGCAACCAAACGCAAACGCCACAAACAGAAATTGCCCCTGCGCGAGCGGTCTGGCTAACGACATCAGCCGTCCATCATTTTTGAACGCCCCCACCATCGGCACGATGCCGAGCGCGACCGCTAAACATAACGCCAAGATGAGTGAGAATTGACCGAGTTCTGGAACCATGTGTATCCCCTAAGGCTTTGCGGGTGTTTGTGCTTGGGTTGGCGGCGGCGCTGCAATTGGCTTAATGGGCGTGCCGTCCATATTACGCCCCGCTTTTTTGAGCGCATCGGCTGCCGCCGGTGGCATGTAATTTTCATCATGCTTGGCCAGCACCTCGGTCGCGCGAAACACGCCATCCGCATCGAGCTTACCTTCGGCGACCACGCCTTTTCCTTCTTTAAATAAATCGGGCAGGATGCCGGTGTAGCTGACCGGTACGGTTTCGACCATGTCAGTAACGGAGAATTTGACGGTTAAGCCGTCCGGCTGACGTTTTAAGCTGCCCGCCGTGACCATGCCGCCGATCCTAAAATTACGATCTTTAGGCATTTTTTTCTGCGCGACCTCGGTGGGATTGATATACAAAACAATATTGGAGTTAAACGCACGCAACACCAGCGTGACGGCCAAGGCCACTACCGACAAGCCGATTGCTACCCACATAAATCTTTTATAACGGGGTTTCATTCTGGGGCTTTCATTCCGGGGCTTTCATTTTCGAGTTTCCTCTACCGTTTTTTTCAGCTGCGTGGCGGCTGTGGTCCGCTTCTTCACTAAGATCATTTCAATGACCATTGCCACCGCGACGGCACCGAACGAACTCCAGACATAAAACCCGCGCCCGCCCATTGAGAAAAATTCTGCAATGCTCATTTTGTACCTACCATTTCCGTACCTGTCATTTCCGTACCGGCTATTTCAAAGCCCAATATTTCGTTTGCACCTTGATACTGCCGCTCCAAAATAATCGCCCGCACCCTCGCAAGCACCACCGCAATCGCGTACATCCAACACGCCAGCGCCATAATCAACATACCCTGAGCCATCACCGTCGCCATTTTTGAGCCAGTCGCCGAGACTGATGCGCCTTGGTGCAGTGTGTTCCACCAGCGAACCGAAAAATAAATAATCGGCACATTCACCGAGCCGACGATCACCAGCAACGCCCCAGCTTTGTCGGCACGTTTTTTATCTTCAATCGCATGAATGAGCGCAATATAGCCAATGTATAGAAACAGCAGAATGAGCGTTGAGGTCATCCGTGCATCCCAAATCCAATAGGTCCCCCAGGTCGGCTTCCCCCAAAGTGCACCGGTCAGCAACGCCAACGCGGTAAACAAGGCACCTGTTGGTGCCAACGCCTCCATCATCATCGAAGAAAGCCGCGTTTTAAGCGTAAGTGCCGCCACCCCATAGGCGGCCATCACCAGATAAACCACCATGCCCACCCAAGCGGTTGGTACATGAATAAAAATAATTCGGTACACCTGCCCTTGCTGCGCATCTTCAGGCGCAACAATTAAGCCAAGGTATAAGCCAACCAGCCCGAACACCACCGCCAACGCAGCGAACCAAGGGATGAGCTTGCCTGCGAGCGGGTAAAACGTAACAGGCGAAGCGTATTTGTAAAGATTCATGAATCGCTAATCCAAAGAAATTTTAACGGCGGCAGCCACGGCAAAAGGCGTCGCCAACGCACCGAACAACAAGCCTGCACCAAGCAGCGAGAGGTTCGCCGCATAGTCTATGCCGGTGGCGACCGCTTCCACCGCCCCTGCGCCAAAAATCAGTACGGGAATGTAAAGCGGCAAAATCAGTAGTGCCACCAAAACTGAACCGCCGCGCACGCCGAGCGTCAGCGCCGCACCGACTGCGCCCAACATCGACAAAATTGGCGTACCGAGTAATAGACTCATGACAAGTACACCAAGTTCATCACCACCGAGACCAAATTGCAGCCCCAATAGCGGTGCCATGAGCGCCAACGGAAGCCCCGTTGTCAGCCAATGTGCCGCCATTTTACCGGCAACGATGAGCGTCAGCGGGAACGGCGAGAGCAACATTTGCTCCAGCGTGCCATCGAGGTGATCACTGGCAAACAAGCGCGGAAGTGTCAGCAACACGGACAGCAGCGCCGCCACCCACACCACGCCCGGCGCGATGCGCCTCAGCAGCGCGGTCTCAGCGCCAATCGCCAAGGGAAACAAACTCACCACGACAATAAAAAACACCAAGGCTTGAATCACCTCACCTTTGGAGCGGAACGCCAAAAAAATGTCACGTGCGGCGGCGACAAAGAAGCCGCGCTCGGGGGAACGCGATAGCTCAACCATACCGGACGACGAGTCGGGCAATGGCTCAAACTCTAGTCTAGACAAGGACCTTGGGGCATTCATGCGATGGTTTCTAAACGCACTCGAGCATTCTCGTCCAAATTCAATTCCTGCGCCGCGCCCGCGAGCGGAATCGATAGATGGCTGGCAATCAACACCAAGCCACCGCGCTTGAGATGACCGTTAACGATGTCGGTAAACAAATTCACGCCGTCTGTATCCAGTGCGTTAGTGGGTTCGTCTAACAGCCAGACAGGCTTGTCAATCAACAATAACCGCGCCAAGTTGATGCGACGCTTTTGGCCTTGCGATAATTTGCGGGCGGGCAAATCGCGCCGTGCCAACAGGCCGACTGAATCCAGTGCGCCCGAAAGCGCGGCAGGTGTTCGATTTGCCAACGCGACATCATCAATTGCGAGCGCTTGCGCTAAGTTTTCGAGTGTCGTTAAATCATCCTTGATCGCATTGGCATGACCGACATAGAACAGCAAATGTCGTGCCTCGCTACCCGCCGGCGCAAGCGGTCGATTGTTCCAAAATATCCTGCCCTCATCCGGCATGGTGAATCCGGCCAGTACCCGCAACAAACTGGTTTTTCCACTGCCATTTGCGCCCCGCAACATCAGCGCCTCGCCACTGCTGACCTGAAGCGAAAGATGACGAAACAAACAACGCGATCCGCGCGTTAGCGTCAAGCCTTCCGCGCTCAGGGTTCTGGCGTTGCTGAGGGGGACAGTGACCGGATCGGTGGCCAAATTGGACACTAAGGCACCATGCGTGAGATGGTGATGTTTAGATTTTTTGCACCCGCTTTTACCGGCGTTTTTGATACATCCGTCGGATCCTGCGCCATACTTGTCATATCGCCCGATTGCGGTACGGCGCCGCCAGATTTAGAAATTCGCGCCTCAACACTAAATTGAGGGAACGACGACAAGCTCATGCCCGGCGCCATCGCCATCGCGTCCGTTAAGGTGAAGGCATACGGCCATTTTTTTGGCACGGGAATCCGCAACACGGCCAGTGGCATGCGCGGCGCGTTTACGCCTGCCGCACCAGTGGCACGCGCCAACACAAACAGCGTATCACCGGGAGCAATTTTCGCAAGCAGTTCTGGCGTCATCGATACGCTGCCGCTGACGGCAGCACCTGGATCGACTTTGGAACCAACAACAGCAACTGCCCCGGCTCCTTTGGAAGCGCTGTCCTCAGCGGCACTAATTGACCCCTGAGGAGCGCTAGTCAGGGAATTTGGCAGCGTAGATGAAGGCGCAGTCACTGGCGCCGGTGTACCGGAAACCTCGGCGATAATGGCCTGCACCTCGCGATAATCCTCGGAATCCTTAACCACCAAGGTCTGGAGCTTTTGCCAATATTTAAGTGACGCTGGGCGGTTGCCCAAGCGCATTTCGGCGGTGCCCGCTAGGGCCAACGCTTTCATATTATTTTGATCGAGCTTTAGCGCTTTTAAAATGATTTCATAAGGCTTGCCGTCAAACCGACCATTGTTTGCAGCCACCAACACATCGGCGTAATCGGCCAGCACGAGCGAATCATTGGGAACGAGTTGGATCGCACGTTCATAGGCGGCTACTGCCTCGGTATAGCGACCCAAGGCATTTTGCGAGCGCGCCAATAAAATCCAACCTTTTGGGTCGTCGGGGTTATCGTTCATTTTTTTGGCAAGGCTATCGACCATCCCCAAAATTTGCTTATCCGACAGGGGCGGCGAACCCGGGTTTGCAGAATTGGCAGGATTCTTACCAGCATCGATTGTTTGTCCCGTACCAACACTGGGATCAGCGCCGGTGACAATATTCGTATTTGCGACCCCGGCTCGCGCTGCCAACATTCCCTGTGGCGAGCCAACTGACAAATAGATCAAAATCGCTGCGAGCGGTATCGACGTTGCCAGGCAAAGTGCAGCGATCCAAGAACGTCTCTCAGTCTTTGCCTCTGTCTCAAAGGCGGTGGCGACGCGGGAATGCTCGTTAGTAGACGATAGAAATGGCACTTCCGACAGGACACGCGCACCAAGCTCAGCCATTGCAGCATCACGTTCCTGCGCGGTAATGAAGCCGCGTGCCACATCGGCATCGAGCTCCTCTTTTTGCGCCCGGAAAATACTCACATTGCTCGATTCATCCGATATTTCCGGCGCACCGGGGCGGCGCGGTTTAAGCAGAGGAATCAATACAAATGCCAGCGCAACCGCCAACATAATTGCCGCCACCAGAAAAAATATAATCACAAGTCGCCTAGGTTACAAAAAAATGAATACATATTGTCGCAAAACCGGACATAACCATCATCGGAAATTATAGCCCTTCACACCCTGAAGTCGCATTGCGGCAACATTTCCCTGCTGCCAGCCCCGAGTTGCGTCGCTGTTGCGCGGGATTGGCGCCATCGCGGCTTATAGGTCTTGGCATGTCAAACCGCTATTCGCTAACCCTCCGCCAACAATGGCCGCACACTCACCCCTCAATTAGGGGCGTTTAATTCGACCAAAATCGTTTACACTTTATTTATTGACGCTGGTCATGTAGCGAAGTATGTTGCGAATCTTGTTATCTAGTCGGCTTTGATTTTGCTCTGATGCCAAGTTTGGGGAAACTGCGGCACGCATTTGAGCAGAATGAACGGAATAAGGAATTGGGGATATGCACCGGCGCCACACTTGCTGCTTTGCAATTAGCGAGAGCCCACGCATGAATGTTGGAAAACCAAAATGCCCACGGGAAATCGGCCAAGTCGACCATACCGATCAAACCATGATCGTGTACCGGTCAGATTTGCGTAAGGGGCAAGTCAGGCGTGTATGCGGCACCGCACTTTTCTTGAATACCGTCATTATCGCTACCTAAAGTGGGCCGCAGCGCTATCGCTGGCTGCCGCGTTTGTCTATAGCTGGTTTAGTTTTCCGGTGGGCCGTTATGGCGGCACAGCGGTTGGCTATGGCTTAGGCACCATTGGCGCACTCATGATTGTCTGGTTGATGTGGCTGGGGATGCAAAAGCGCCGTTATCGCGGCAATACAAATGGTTTGCAAGGCTGGGTTTCCGCGCATGTCTATTTGGGTGCCAGCCTGATTGTCATAGCGACATTGCACACTGGATTTCATGTCGGCTGGAACGTCCATACACTAGCCTACGTACTGATGCTGATCGTCATTTTCTCTGGCTTTTTTGGGGTTTATGTATATCTGCGCTTGCCGCGCCTCATGACGGAAAACATGGGCGAAGACACCCTTGATAGCGTCATTTTGAAAATTGCCGATATTGACCGCGATCTTCGCCGTGTTGCCTTGTCGATGCCCGATGAGGTCACGCGAACAACTGAAGCGTCGATCAACCGCACGCGAATCGGTGGCGGAGTTTTGGCGCAGTTCAACGACCGCCCCGCCAAATGCCCCACCAAGTTGGCGGCAAAATTTTTGGAAGAAACCGGAAAGACTCTGAAAGGCGAAGATCAACAACGCAACTATGAGCTCTATTCGCTGATGCTCCGGAAGAAAAAACTGGTGGATCGCGCCCGCGCTGATATTCGCTTCAAAGCCGCCCTTGGGTTGTGGCTATATTTTCATGTGCCAGTTTCGTTCGCGCTACTGGCGGCGTTAGCAGCGCATATCGTCGCCGTATTTTTTTACTGGTAGCGGACGAGGTTACCGATGAAACTTCTGCTCGCTCACATTACTCGCAATCGGCAAGGCGACGCCGTTCCGACTGAACAAACGCTGCAAGCCGATCCGCTCAGAATTGGGCGCGGCGCCGATTGCAAACTCCATCTGCCAGATCCGCGTGTGGCGCTGCATCATGCATCGATGGGCTTGAGCGACGACGGTAAATGCTTTGTTGAAGCGGCGGCGGGCACGGTCAAAGTAGACGGCCGTTTCGAGCGCTCGATGCGCCTCAAACCGGGTCAAAAAATCACCGTTGGTCCGTTTGAAATCATCGTGTTGCCGACACCAGCGGATTTTGATTTGGCGCTTTCCGTAGAGCTTGTTGAGCCGCTCATTGACACGAACAAGGCAGGGGGTAAACGGGCCACTATCAGATCAAGCCTCACACAAACATGGCTTTCCAAGCGGGCGATGTCGTGGTTTGGCGCGTCACTCATCTTGTTGGCATTCCTCGCTTGGCCGGTAATGCATGCGCTGGATCGCGCCGACCGCCAACCGAATGCCACCGCCAACCACCAAGGCAATATTCAAGCCAGTATTCAAACTAGTAGTCAATTGGGCATCACGCCGGACGCATCGTGGGATCCGGGCGCATTATCATCGGCGCATCACAGCTTCGGTCGCGATTGCGGCAAATGCCACGCCACACCATTCGTCCAAACCAAAAACGAACAATGCGAGAACTGCCATCAGAGTATCGGTTGGCATTTCGCGTTGAACACCAAAGCCGCCAAGGCGCTGCATGAATCGGTATTTATGCAATCCGATGACGCTTCACGCTGCGCAAGTTGCCACCGCGATCACAAAGGGCCATTAGGCTTGATTCGCCAGGATTCGCCACTTTGCACCCAGTGCCATGCGGATTTAAAAACACGGCATCCCGAAACGACATCACCGAATATCGCTGAATTCGGCAAAGACCATCCTGGCTTCAAGCTTTCGATGCTCGTACCGGGCAAAACGGGGCTAGAGGCAGTTGTGCGAGTGGCACAAAGTAGTGGCGGCACCAGTAAGACAATTGAAAAATCAAATCTCAAATTTCCGCATGATGTTCACGTGACGAAAAAAGGGGTTCGCGGACCGAATGGTACAGCTACCATGGAATGCAAAAACTGCCACGTGCCGGATGAAAACGGCATTCGCTTTAAACCGACCACGATGAAAGAGCATTGCCAAGATTGTCATTCTTTAGAGTTTGAGCCCAAGGCCACCAATCGGCAAGTGCCGCACGGCGATGTGGCTGACGTGATAGCAACGGTGAGCGAATTCTATGCACAAGCAGCGCTCGCCGACACACCGATTGATGTGGTGGTGCAAGACGGCGTGCGCCGTCCGGGGGAGCGATTACAGCCAACGCAACGCCAATCAGCACTCACTTGGGCGACCGAAAAAGCCGCAAAAACCACGCGCGAATTGATGGAGGATCGGGTTTGTTTTACCTGCCATGAAATAAGCAAAACAAACTCAGTGAGCGAGAAAAAGGAAGGCGATGTAAAAACCAGCCCATGGCAAATCGCGCCGATTGCCATCACCCAACACTGGCTGCCGAAATCTCGCTTCCCACACAATCGACACAACACCCATGACTGCGGCTCATGCCACAAAGTAGTGGGTTCAAAGTTGAGTAGTGACATCGCCATTCCGGACATAAAAAATTGCCAAAGCTGCCACGGCGGAAACGCGACCGTCGCCGATAAAGCACCCGGCACTTGCGAGACTTGCCACGGCTTTCATGTGGGAGGCTCAAAAAGCGGTACGCCGGTGCCGCTGCCGGGCGGGTTAGCGCCCAATGGTCTCCCGTATGACCCCAAACAGAAGGCCGCACAAAAAGTAGTGACCAAGCAAGATTGGGGCTCGACGGATGGCGGCTACAGGGACGGCAGCTTGAAAAATTTCGTAGCGCAGCACCCATGAAACGTTGGCTCTTTCTGAGTATCACGCTAGCGATTCTGACCGTCACATCATGTGGCGGAGGTGGGGGCGGGAGTGGAGGCGAGGTGTGTGCGAACAATTGCACTCCCCCCGCAACGGTTGCCGATTTTTTAACGGTAGCTGACGTACAAAAAATTATTGCCCAAGCCGCCTTTGAGGCAACGGCGCGCAACGCACCGGCCACCATCGCGGTAACGGATCGGGTGGGCAATATTCTCGGCGTGTTTAGAATGTCTGGGGCGAAAACAACTTTTCGCATCACGAGCAATCAGGGCGGTGGCACTAAGGTGCAAGGCGGCTTGGAGAATATTGATATCCTGCCCGACACCTTTGCGGCCATTACCAAAGCAATTACCGGCGCTTATTTATCATCGAACGGCAATGCATTTTCGACCCGCACGGCGAGCCAAATTGTTCAGGAAAACTTTAATCCGCGTGAATTTAACCAACCTTCCGGCCCGCTGTTTGGCGTTCAGTTTTCGCAACTGTCATGTTCTGATTTAATGCGGCGCGATTCTGACGGCGCGGTTGGCCCCAAGCGTTCGCCGTTGGGACTGGCCGCGGATCCGGGCGGCCTACCGCTCTATAAAAACAACCGCCTCGTCGGTGGCGTGGGCGTAATGGCAGACGGGGTGTACGGCCTTGATGCGGACATCACCGACATCGACCAAGATGTCGATGAGTTGATTGCAGTCGCTGGGTCAGCAGGCTTTGCCGCACCCGATGATATCCGCGCGAATCGCATCACTGCCGATGGTCGCACGTTTCGGTTTGTGGATAGCGAGTCGTTGGCTTCGAACCCCGCGCTTGCACCTGCTTTTACCAATGTGGCGGGTGATGTGCAAACGGTTGCAGGATTTTTTAACGGCACCATCAAAGCGGGCACTTCGTTTGGTAGCGCTCAGTCTGGCATTCGCGCTGATAGCGGCACATTTTCAGGACAAAATGCGTTTGTACTAGTGGATGCAGCGGATGCGAATCGCTATCCACCGCGTGCCAGCACCGATGGCTTGATGACTGCCCCAGAAGCCACAACAATCGTGTCTGAGGCCTTAAAAGTCGCCAATCGCGCTCGTGCGCAAATTCGCCGGCCACTCGGCACACAGGCACAGGTGACAGTTGTTGTGGTCGACACAAACGGTGAAGTTTTAGCGCTCGCACGTACTCCCGATGCGCCGCTGTTCGGTACTGATGTGTCGTTGCAAAAAGCACGCACCGCATTACTGTTTTCGCAGCCTTCTGCCGCGGCCGACATTGCCGCTTTACCGCCAGCACAATATATCGGCGCAGGTGGCAATGCGGTCGCGCCGCCATATGCGGCGCGAACGTTTGCCCAGACCATGGCTGCGACCAAAACGTTTTTCAACGATCCCGCCGCCTTCAGTAACGGCACCGCGTTTTCAAATCGCGCCATCGGGAATATCGCGCGGCCATTTTTTCCTGACGGTGTTAGTGTCGGAAATGCGGGTGGTGGAAATGCGGGGCCATTCTCAACTCCGTATTCAAATTGGAGTCCCTTTCATTTAGGGCTGCAATTGGACCTTGCCTACAACGCGATAATTGCCGGGGCGACCGGCTCGCCAGTTGTCGGCTGTACCGGCTTGGCGCGCGCCAAAAATGGCATACAAATTTTCCCTGGTGCCTTTCCAATCTATCGCGCCAATGTTTTAGTGGGGGCGATTGGTGTTTCGGGCGATGGTGTCGACCAAGATGACATGATCTCGTTTTTAGGTTTAACCAACGCAGGTAAAGCCCTCAATACTGGCATCCAAAATGCGCCGCGCACTATTCGTGCTGATAACCTGCAACCGCAAGGCCTTGGCACCCGACTACGCTATGTGCAGTGCCCGCAAGCGCCGTTTAATGATTCGAGCGAGCAGAATGTTTGCGAGGGGCTATGAGATGAATCTAGCCGTCCCGTTTGCGTTTTTGTATCGCCGTCCAATTAGCCTGTTCGTGAGTGCCTTGTTGAGCGCAACCGCTTGGCCAGGCACCGCGCAGCAAGCAGCGCTACCACCACTATCGACGCCCGCGCCCACGCCAATTGACCCAGCCAGTGAGCAAGTTAACCGCGAACGCCCGCAAGGCAAGCCGCTCAAATACTCGCTGCCACCAATCGATCCCAAGCAAGTTCCGCCGCCGTCACCGCTGGAGCCGCGCGCGTCGGTTTCGGTGCCCGACCGCTGGCGCATCATCGATAGTCTGGGCACAAAAACACCCTGGTATGACCCATACAACCACAATGTATGGAAGGGCGATAAACCGTTTGAACCGTTTGCCAAGTGGGGGCCGGATTGGTTCTTGGCGCTATCCGCAATTTCGGACTCGCTGGTAGAGTACCGCCGACTACCAACGCCGGTTGGTGCACAGTCGAGCGAGCGCAGGGGTGCAAACGATGTGTTTGGGCGCGCGCAGCAATCGGCGTTCGTACAGACGATTATTTTGTCGGTCGGCGTGATTAAGGGCGACACCACTTTTAAACCGCCTGATTACGAATTTCGATTCGCCCCCGCCGTCCAAGTGAACTACGCCAGACTCCAGGAAGTTCGGGGCGTTCGGGTCGATCCGCGCGAGGGAAAAACCCGCACCGACAACCACGTCGGCATTCAAGAATTGTTCGTCGACGTGCATTTGCGCAACGTCTCAGAGCGCTTTGATTTTGATTCTGTGCGCATTGGCATTCAGCCGTTTCAGTCCGATTTTCGCGGCTTCTTATTTCAGGACGTGCCAATTGGGATTCGCCTTTTCGGTATCCGCGATAACAACCAATGGCAATACAACCTTGCCTATTTTCGGCGCCTAGAAAAGGACACTAACTCCGGTTTAAATGATGTTACCCAACGGTTACGCAAAGATGATGTATTCGTTGCGAATGTGTACCGCCAAGATTTTCCCGTGATGGGCCACACCACACAAGCGACCATTATTCACAACATCAACCGCGAAGCCGCTGCTGATTATTACGACAACAATGGCGCGTTGGTGCGCCCCGCGGTGTTTGGCGATGTACGACCACACAATTATCGCGTTACCTATTTTGGGTTGAACGGCGACGGCCATTTTGGGCGCTGGAATTTAACCTCATCTTTGTATGCCGCCGTCGGTGTCGATGATCGCAGCCCACTCGCACAGACTAGGCAAACCATTCGCGCTGGCTTTACGGCAGCCGAACTATCGCGTGACTTCGACTGGCTGCGCGTACGCGGCAATGTGTTGCTCGCCAGCGGCGACAAAGACCCATTCGACGGCAAATCGACCGGTTTCGATGCGATTTTGGAAAATCCGCAATTTGCCGGTGCAGACACGAGTTTTTTCATTCGCCAGGCCGTGCCGCTGATTGGCGGCGGTGGCGTGGCGCTTTCAGGGCGCAATGGTATTTTGCCGTCACTTCGTTCGTCAAAGGATCAGGGGCAATCGAATTTTGTGAATCCTGGCTTACGCTTGGTTGGCATTGGTGCAGACGCTGATTTGACGCCGCAAGTTCGTATGCTCGGCAATATTTCCAAACTTGATTTCGTCAACACCGCATCGCTCGCCGTATTGCGCAACCAGAAAATCACCTCGAAGGATTTGGGTATCGATATGTCGGTTGGCGTGCAATATCGGCCATTCATGTCGCAAAATATGGTGCTCAACGCATCGGCCGCAGCGCTAATACCAGGGCGTGGTTTGAAACAACTCTACGATGAAGATAAACGCGGCGTGCAGTATTCGATACTCGCGAATTTATTGCTCACTTACTGACAACGCGACGATGAATGCCACCACAAATTCAACGATCAACGCCAACACCATGCGAACCATAAAATTCTCAATGGTGTTGACCCTACTATTTGTCATCGCATTAATGGCTGGCACGCCGCTCCAGGCTTCGCCTGATGCGAAACCAGTCGTTCGCCAATATGCCACTTCACCCGCAGCGCCGGCTCGTCAATCGATCATGGATGCGAACAAAAAATCCTCCGGCTGCCTGTCATGCCACGTCGGCACCGATAGTCACACCATGCACACAAACCCTGCCGTGGTGCTGGGCTGTGCCGATTGTCACGGCGGCGATGCAACGGTGCAAAAGCCATTTGGCGCTAACTATAACGGCAGCGATGATGTCGCCTACCGAGGCGCGATGGCCCGCTCGCATGTGCTGCCGAAATTCGACAAGGCGTGGAACTATCCATCGAGTGCGAATCCCGAACATTCATACACGCTCTTGAACAAAGAGGCGAATGAGTTCGTGCGTTTCATGAACCCCGGCGACCTGCGCATTGCGCGTGAAGCCTGCGGCGCGTGCCATTTGGAAACCGTGCAGGCGGTCGAGCGGAGTCTGATGTCTTCAAGCGCGATGTTGTGGGGCGGGGCATCGTACAACAACGGCATCTTGCCCTTCAAACGCTATATTTTGGGCGAGTCATACACCGCAAAGGGCGAGCCTGCGTTAATCAAAAATCCGATCCCCGTGAACCGGCAAATGACGGCCATGGGCATTTTGCCCTCGCTGGCACCACTTCCCTCTTGGGAAACCGTGCCGCCCGCAGATGTATTTCGCGTTTTTGAGCGCGGTGGACGAGTCATCCAATCGCAATTTCCCGAAGTCGGTTTGCCCAATAGTTCCGGCGCATTGCAAAAATTGGATGAGCCCGGCCGTCCAGATATTAAGCAATCCAATCGCGGTCCCGCTACCGGTAGCCGCATTGCGGTGCCGCTCATTAACATTACCAAGACGCGCTTGAACGACCCGCATTTATGGTTTTTGGGGACTAATGA
Organism: Burkholderiales bacterium; assembly: GCA_038206765.1. Lineage (GTDB taxonomy): Bacteria > Pseudomonadota > Gammaproteobacteria > Burkholderiales > Usitatibacteraceae > UKL13-2. The sequence continues at coordinate 18,343 of JBBRAM010000033.1, forward strand.
GCAGCCTGGCGATTATCGTTCCTCCGGCTGCACGGCGTGCCACACCATTTATGCGAACGATCGTGACCCGAAGCATAGCGGACCCTATGCCAAATTTGGCCATGACGGAAAATCGCACAGCAAGGATGTAACGATCCCGAAAAACGAATCCGGCCATCCACTCAAGCACGAGTTCACGCGGGCGATCCCGTCATCGCAATGTATGACCTGCCACATGCACCAACCGAACGTGTTTGTAAATTCGTTTTACGGCACGACGATGTGGGATTATGAATCCGACGCGCCCTCAATGTGGCCAAAAAAACAGAAATATCCAACCGCCAAAGAGGCACGCGAAATATTAAGCCGTAACCCCGAAGAGGCGGCCACAAGGGGACTTTGGGGCGATAAAGAATTCTCCAAACGGGTCTCTGAACTCAATCCAACGCTCAAAGATACGCAGTTCGCTGACTACCATGGCCACGGCTGGAACTTCCGCAAAATATTCAAACGCGATCGTAGAGGCACGCTATTGGATAAAGAAAACAAGCCCGTTTCCGATACCGATCCGAAAAAATTTGATAAGGCAGTGCATCTGACCTCGATTCATTTAGAGCTTGGCATGCAGTGCGTCGATTGTCATTTCTCGCAGGATGGCCACGGCAACGGACATATTTACGGTGAGGTCGCCGCCGCAATTGAAATTGATTGCGTTGATTGCCACGGCACGGCAGATGCGTATCCCACACTCTTCACGACCGGCCCCGCCGCGCAGCCGGGCGGGCGCGATTTAAAATTGCTGCGTACCCAAGATGGCCGTGCACGGTTTGAATGGCGTGAGGGCAAGCTATACCAACGCGCCGCGCTGGACCCGACCAAAGAGTGGGAGATGAGTTTGGTCAAAGACAGCGTGACCAAGGGACATCCCAAATACAACGAAAAGGCTGCGCGTGCCAAGCTGATGCACGCGGGCGCATCGGGGCGAGACGGGAATTGGGGGCCGGGCGCCAATAACGAAGCCAAGCCACTTGACCAGGTACAAACCACCGCGCCGCCAACGATGGCGCACTCGAATGAAAAAATGACCTGCTACACCTGTCATCTGTCGTGGACAACCTCGTGCGCAGGGTGTCATCTGCCGATCCAAGCCAACGCAAAAACAGAGCGCCTGCATTATGAAGGCGGCGAGACGCGCAACTACGCGACCTACAACCCACAGGTTGCCCGCGACGATATGTTCCAGCTCGGCATTCACGGACCGGTCAAAGGTGGGCGTATCACACCAGTGCGTTCATCATCTGCGCTCATCCTGTCATCCACGAACGCAAACCGAGAAAAAATTTATATCCAGCAACCGCCGATCTCAGCAGCCGGATTTTCATCGCAGGCGTTTGCGCCACACTACCCGCATACCGAGCGCACCACCGAGACTAAGACGTGCTCTGATTGCCACATCAGTCAAGCCAATGATAACAACGCGATCATGGCGCAGTTGTTATTGCAAGGTACAAACTTTGTGAATTTTGTCGGCTACAACGCCTGGGTGGGTTCAACCAAACATATCGAAGCCGTGAAAGTTACCGAGTGGGATGAGCCGCAAGCCGTGATTGGCAGCTACCTTCATCAATATGCTTATCCAGATTGGTTCGCGAACCATGAAAAGCGCGGCCAACAGTTGCCCGAAGCCCATTCGCACACTACCAACGGCGCAGCGCGATGTTTGACGCTGCGCGGTGAATATATGTTTGTCGCTGAGGGTTCGGGCGGTTTCCGGGTTTACGATGTGGCCAACATCGCCAACAAGGGTGTTTCGCAGCGCATAATCTCGGCACCATTTTCGCCACTCGGCCAGGATGCGCATGTGCCGAGCACCAATGCGACCTGCATGGCACTGCCGACTAATCAAGCCATTGCGCCCACCCGCAACACCGGCGATATGATGCGCGTAACGAACCAAGAGCAGGCGTTCCACCCGATTTACCATTACGCGTTTGTGGTCGATGCGGTGGAGGGTTTGATTGTTGTGAACGTCGATACCTTTGCCGACGGCGAGCCGCGCAATAATTTCTTGAAGCGTGCAACAACGTGGAATGAAAACAATATTCTCAAAGGCGCACGCCACATTACGCTCGGCGGCTACTATGCTTATGTGGCAACCGATGCAGGTTTGGTGGTGCTAAATTTAAATGATCCGCTTAAACCCGCCGTTGCCGCGATGTTAAGTTTGAACGATATGCGGGCGTCAGCATTGCAGTTCCGATATTTGTTTGCGACTACTGCGAAGGGCCTGGAAATCATTGATGTGACATCGCCAGAAGCGCCGCGTTCGGCGGCGACATTACCGATCAATGATGCGCGGCGCGTCTATGTCGCACGCACCTATGCCTATGTTGCGGCGGGGCGCGATGGGTTGGTGATTGTCGATGTAGAAAATCCTGAAACACCTCGCCAATACTCGCGTTTCACAGCATCAGACACCATTAACGATGCGCAAGATGTCATTGTGGGGTCGACCAATGCGTCTCTGTTTGCCTACGTTGCCGATGGCAAAAATGGCTTGAAAGTCGTGCAGCTAACCTCACCCGACTCACAGCCGAAGTTTTACGGGTTCTCGCCCGAACCGAAGCCGCAATTGATCGCCACCCGCAAAACCGAATCGCCTGCGCTGGCACTTGCTAAAGGATTAGATCGTGATCGCGGAGTGGATGAAACCGGTGGACAAATTGCGGTGTTTGGCCGGATTGGGTCTCGACCGTTTAGCGTGCCAGAAATGCGTAAGTTTTACCTTACACCCGAAGGTCAGCCGTGGTCCGTGACAGACGAGATTGAACGGGCAAAATATAGGCCGGCACAAAACTCGATACAACAGGCTAAGGTCGTCAAATGAAAACACATTTGAATACACACTTGAATGCGCAATTTCTTCATCGGATATTGGCTTTCTTGGCATTGACGCTTACCGCCTATGCGACCGCACAAACACCGCTAGCGCCGCAACCGCTGCCGTACCAGTCGCCCCACCAAACACTCGGCACCGTCACCTGCGCATCAAGCCTCTGTCACGGTGCGATTAAAACATGGCATGGCTCAAATGTATTGCAAAACGAATACATCACGTGGTCACGTACCGACAAGCACGCGAAAGCCTACAACAAATTGTTAAACGCCAAATCGCAACTGATCGCAAAAAACTTGGGCTTAAGACAGCCCGCACATGAGTCTAAAATCTGCCTCGAGTGCCACGCCCACTACGTACCTGAAGATCGTCGCGGTGAACGATTTAAAATGTCGGATGGCATCACCTGCGAAGGCTGCCATGGCCCGGCGGGACAGTGGATCCAGAGCCACGTTGCACCCGATGCCACCCATGCAATCAACATTGGAAACGGACTTTATCCGGCTGACGATGCGGTGGCGCGCGCCAAGATGTGCTTGGCTTGTCACTATGGCAACAAAGATAAATTGGTGACGCATCGCATGATGGCAGCGGGTCACCCCCGCATGAGCTTTGAGCTCGACACATTTACCGAGATCGCGCCGAAACATTTTTTGGTCGACGAGGATTATGCCGCGCGCAAAAACGTGTGGGATGGCGTAAAAGTCTGGGCCATTGGCCAGACGATTGCGGTGACATCGGCGATGGATATTTTGCTCGATGAAAAGCGCGGTCGTGATGGCGTATTCCCCGAACTGGTTTTGTTTGATTGTCATGCTTGCCACCATGCCATGAGCGAGAACCGGTGGAAGCCAAAAAATGCATTTGGCACTAGTATTTCTCCTGGCTTGGTACGACTTAATGATGGCAATTTTCTGATGCTACGCGCAGTTGCGTTTGCGGTGGATCCCGCACTCGGTGAATCGATCGCGACGCAGATTCGCAAGCTGCATCGCGCCACTGCCGGAGACGGAGATTTAAAAACAGAGGCACTGCAACTAAAAAAGATGGCGAATGATTTGATTGCCGCTATCTCGAGCAAATCTATCGATGCTTCAACTATTCGCCGCGCCGCATTGCGATTAGTGGATGACGGCTTGGAGGGCTATTACGCCGATTATTCAGCGGCTGAGCAAGCCACAATGGCAATTGGCAGCGTGGGTGAATTTTTAAGCAAACAGGCCGCTATAAAGAATGTGCCCGCATTTAACGCAAGTATGCGGAAATTAAATGATGCCTTGGCCAATGATGAGCGTTATAAGCCAGCAGACTTTGAAGCCCGTTTACGAAACCTACGGTCAACGATCGTGCGGTAATCGCGGTGCGATTTTAATTGAGTTGTTTGCCACAATGAAGTGAGAGGTTTGCAATGAACGATGCACCGAATCATTCTGAACGCTTCCAAATTGCCATCATCGGCTCCGGCCCGGCAGGCCTATCCGCCGCCGCCCATGCGGCTGAGCTAAAAGTTTCGCATGTGCTACTGGAGAGTGAAACGCACGTGGCAGACACGATCTACAAATATCAAAAGGGCAAGCACGTGATGGCTGAGCCTAGCGTGCTGCCGCTTCGCAGCCCAATGAGTTTTGGCGCGGGAACGCGGGAAAATATTTTGGGGATGTGGGACAAAGAGCTTGCCAAACATAACGTCAATATTCGTTACCAATCGCAAGTGACGGGCGTTTCTGGCGCTAAAGGCGACTTCACGATCACGCTTGCGAACGGCAAAAAAGTGATTGCAGCACATATTATTTTATCGATTGGCCTGCAGGGTAATTTGCGCAAGCTCGGCGCGCCAGGTGAAGATTTACCGATGGTGCAATATCAATTAAATGACCCCGATGAATTTGAAGATGAAACGATTATTGTCGTTGGCGCGGGCGACGCGGCAATTGAGAACGCGATTGCGTTGGCCAAGAAGAACCGCGTGATTATGATTAACCGCAACGAAGAATTCACCCGGTGCAAAGACGGCAATTTATCGGCAGTTCTAGCCGCGATCAAAGACGGTAAAGTGGATTGCCGGTTTGGCTCCAAGGTGGAGAGCGTGGAACTTGTTGGGCTGGACAACACTGCGACTGCAAGCTTTCCTGCCATGTTCGTCGCCAAAACACCAACCGGGGTACAACATATTGGCTGCCATCGCGTGATTGCGCGACTGGGTGCGACGCCACCGCGCAAGTTGGTTGAAAGTTTTGGCGTTAAATTTCCTAACGATGATCCCGGCGCTGTGCCAGCACTTTCAACGCAATATGAATCGAATGTGGCGGGCATTTATATCGTCGGCGCGCTTGGTGGCTATCCGCTGATTAAGCAAGCGATGAATCAAGGTTATGAGGCGGTTGAATATATTTTGGGCAATCCGGTCGAGCCTGCGGATGAACCGGTGCTGCGGGCGAAATTTAAGGATGTAAAAATTACCACGGTGGCCGATGCCATTGCGCATATCGCCCACAATGTTCCGCTGCTCTCAGGCTTGACGGCACTTCAATTGCGCGAGTTCTTGTTGGATAGCGAAATCCGCCGCCCCGAAGAGGGTGAGGTCGTATTCGCGCGTAACGATTATTCCAATTCATTTTATGCGATTGTCGAAGGCGGCGTGGTGGTTGAGACGCCGACGACCGAAGGCAATATGCTGGCCTTCCAATTAGGCGTGGGCGAATTTTTTGGCGAAATGGGTTTGATCTCGGGACGCCGCCGAACCGCGACCATCAAAGCGCAAAAACGCACTCTGCTGATCGAGACGCCACGCCGCTCCATGTTAAAACTTCTAGCCTCAGTTGAATCCGTTCGCCGCACTTTGGACACGGTAATGATGAAGCGTGCCGTGCGCCAATATCTATCGCCCACCATGCGCGAAGAAGAAGTCGATTATTTGGTCGGCACTGCGGTGATTAAATCGTACAACGCGGGCGAGGTGCTATTTTCGGAAGGCGATTCTGGCGATGGTTTGTATTTAATACGTCGCGGATCAGTGACGGTATCGCGCATGATTAGCGGCACTGATGTGGTGCTCTCGTATGTGGCGGCGGGCAACTATGTTGGCGAGATGGCATTGCTTTCGGACAAGCCAAGATCCGCCACCATTCGCGCTGCCGTGCCGACCGAGGCGATCATGTTGGAATCGAAACGGTTTATTGAGGTGATGGCATCGCACTCCACTGTGCGAGGACGTATCGATTCCAAACTGTTGGACCGGATGCGTATTAACCAAGCGATGGAATCTTCAACAGAATCTGGCAACATCATTTCGTTTCTAATCAAGCAAGGCTTGGGTGAGGCGACCGATGTGTTGTTGATTGATGAATCGCTTTGCATACGTTGCGACAATTGCGAAAAGGCATGCGCAGAAACGCACGGCGGCACATCGCGCCTGAACCGTGAAGCGGGGCCAACGTTTGCACAGATTCATGTGCCGACATCGTGTCGCCACTGCGAGCATCCGCATTGCATGAAGGACTGCCCGCCCGATGCGATTCACCGCTCACCCAACGGTGAGGTTTATATTCAGGACACTTGTATCGGCTGCGGCAATTGCGAAAAAAATTGCCCCTATGGCGTGATTCAGCTAGCACCCATCGCACCACAAAAAGCTAAGCCCACGCTAATTTCGTGGCTCATGTTTGGCATGGGTGACGAGCCCGGACGCAGTGAAAAAATTGTCGACAAATCGCTGCCTAAAAAAGCGGTGAAATGCGATATGTGTAAAGGTCAAAAAGGCGGCGCCGCTTGTGTGCGCTCATGTCCAACAGGCGCCGCTATTCGCGTATCCCCGGAACGGTTTTTAGATTATACGACCGAGGCTTAGACATAAATATTGGCGCAGATCGTCTGGCCGCAATAACATGCAGCACACCAAGCGGCACACAAAGCTAAGCTCGGCGAGGCTAGGCGTTGCTGTAATATTCGCAAAATAAAATTTAAAAACGCTAAAAACCAGCAGCCGTGAGCCGTTTCGAGCTAAAACGCCTCGAAACGACCGCCAGCACTGGCGCTTGAAGTTTCCGTATGGCATGACGGCCGACGCCGTTTAAGTCAGTACTGTCAGGCGTTAAATTGGCGGAACCGCGTTGCCGGTGTGTTCTTCCCTACCGTTAATCTGCAATCCAATCCTCGTTTCAAGCATTTCGTCCCGAAGCGCATGGTGCAGCTGCCACCGTTTGCTAGTCTGCTTGTATTGTTGTGGTTGGTTGTCGAAGACTTAAGGGGCAGGTACATGATTCAAACAACAGTAAGAGGAGACAGCGCCCAAATTAATTTCCCCGCTGCCACATCCCAATCATGGCAACGCAAGCCAACACTGTTGAAAGCGTATTGCTTTCTGTTGTTGACGGCAATTGCGTTCGGCACAGTGACAACCGTCACAGCGCAGTCCACGCCTAGCTCTGCCCCTTCCGCAACGCCGGCCACGCCGGCAGAGCGCCGCTTATCTCCCGCGAACGCAGTGCGCATGCATGACTATGAAAAAATTAAACTAGACGGCAGCTTAGATGAGCCGTTATGGCAGCGGGCGGTGCCGATTACAGATTTTTATGAGTATCGTCCGCGTGATGGGGTTGAGGCAAAATTTAGGTCAGAAGCGCGGATTATGTACGACAACAAGGCGCTCTATATTGGTTTGACCGCGTTTGATCCTGAGCCGTCAAAAATTAACGCGCCATTTGTGCGGCGTGATCAGGTTAATGGCTCACAAGATTTTTTTGCAGTAGAAATTGATCCGATTGGCACACGGAAATTTGCGCAAATTTTTCGGGTAAGCGCCTCCGGTTCCGTTGGCGATGGGCTGTTTAACGAGGATTCTGGCGATGAAGATTTTTCACCCGATTTTGAATGGACTTCACAAGTGCAGCGCAATCCGAACGGCTGGACGGCTGAGATTCGGATTCCATTTTCTACGTTGCGTTATTCCTCCCCAGCGTCGGAAAACTGGAGCATTTTAATCATACGACGGATAGCGCGCGACGAAGTTTATAGCTTTATCAATGGCCGCTTGCCGCGCGACCAGAGCTGCTTTCTCTGCTACGCGCAAACCCTAGGCGGCATGAAGGACTTGCCCAGTGGTCGGGAACTCACTGTTACGCCGCAACTCACGTTTCGCAGCGGAAAAGATTTCACAAACGGGGTTAGCACGAATGCTTCCGGTGACAAAAGCGGCCGTAAAAATGATTTTATCGCTAGCGCCGATATTAAATTCCGCCCCCGTGCTGATGTAGTGTTTGATGCCACGATCAATCCTGATTTTTCCCAGGTTGAGCTTGACGCACCGCAGCTCGCATCGAACGCTCAGTTTGCGTTGTTCTTCCCTGAAAAGCGCCCGTTCTTTTTAGAAGGTGCTGATATTCTTTCTACCCCTTTCGGTGGTGCGATTTATACTCGGTCCATCACCGACCCAGCGTGGGGAACGCGCTTGACCAAACGCAGCGGCACCAATGATTTAATTTTCTTAACGGTGCGCGACGACGGCAAAGGATTGATTTTTTTGCCGGGCGCACTCAACACTAATTTCGCCACGCAAGACACAAAATCACAAGTCACGATTGCGCGTGGGCGCATGGACTTGGGCAAATGGTCTGTTGGCGGTTTGTTGAGTGATCGAACCTATGAAACGACGACAGAAAATAAGCCTCTGTATAACCGGGTAGGCGGCGTGGATTTTGTGCTGCGTCCCAACGGTGAATCGCGCATACGGGGGCAACTTTTAGTCAGCGCCACGCACGATGAACGCAATCAGAGCTCCATTGCACTCGGAACACCGCGTAATGACGAGGCCGCCTTGCTCGATTACTACATCAACGGTACGAAGTGGAATTTTTCTGGCGGTTTGGAACATGTCGGCAAAGGTTTCCGCAATGACAACGGCTTTTTCTCCCAAGCTGGGTATACCAATATTTATCAAAATCTAAATTACAAATTGCGCGATATCGGCCCGTTCATCGAAATCCAGCCGCAACTAAACATTGGCCGAAAAGAAGATGTCGACGGTCGCTTGTTGGAGCAGCAAGCCAATCCAAGCTTATATTTGTCGTTGCCGCGCAACACTAGTATGTATTTGTCATTACGAACCAATAATTTAGTGCGTTTTCAGCCTACGGGTGCGCCGCTGAAGCTTGACCAGTTTTACATCAATATCGAATCCAACCCCGGCCGCGTGTTGACCAATTTCTTTGCCGAATTATTGGTGGGGGATCGCGGTGATGTCGCGAATAATCGCGTTGGTAAGGGATACTCCTATGCGATCTCAGGCACTGTTCGGTTAAGCGATCGGTGGGAAGTTGAGTCGCGCATTGATAACGCGGTGATAAATTCGATTGAACCCGTTGCCGTTGGATCGAACCGTATTTTGCTTGAACGCGCCGTGCAATTTAAGTCGGTTTATCATTTCACCGCGCGCGATACGCTGCGCATTATCGGCCAACATAACAGCACCCGCCGCGCGCCTTCGTTGTTCAAGAATTACTCACTGAATGGCGGCCAAGGCCAAGTGAGCCCGTTCGATAAAAACGAAGTTGCATCTGTTGTGTATAGCCACCGGCGCGGCTTGGGAACGAACTTTTATGTGGGCTACACCCAATCCCGAACTGTGAACCCAGCCAGCCGCTATGAACGCAAGCAGAATGAGTTTTTTGTAAAATGGTCTTGGGCATTTGATTTGGCGGAGCTGATTTAACGCTCTAGACGCGGCGGATTTTGTGAGAGTAAGTGCTGCCGCTTGCAAACAACTGCTCCGCTTCGGGTTGGCAATGCCAACTGCGAAGGCCAAGGCAATGACAATCACAAGGCTTCGAAGACTATTCTACAATTGAGTTTTCAGCCAAGCAGGCGCTTTGGCTATAATAGGCGTCCTACTTGTGAGGTTGTGGGACGTTAGCTCAGTTGGTTAGAGCAGAGGACTCATAAGCCCACTGTATTGATAAGTAACCTATTGATATAGATGGTAAAAAATTATCTATTAGGGTATCGTTAGCATCACATTAGCAATGAGATCCGTGATGCCTACAGCGCGCAAACTTCCAAGCGGAAAGTGGTTTATTCAGATTCGCCGAAAGGGCTTCCCTTCCGTACCGGTTAGTACGAACACAAAATCGGAGTGCGAAAAAGTTGCACGCACCATTGAGCATCAAATGGATTTGGGCAGTCATCACTTCATGCCGCCTAAAGCGGGGGAGTTGTTGCTCCGACATGCCTTTGAGAGATATTTCAATTGCGCCACGTACAACGACAAACGAGCGACTACTAGAAAGGCTGAATTAGGCAAGGCGGTCCGGATTCTCAAACACCTTGGGTCATTCTCATTGCAGAACCTCAGCGAGGAACGCATCGCAAAATATCGCGACGACTGAATGCTTGAAAAAACGCGCTTTGGTCGATTTCCATCCCCAAATACTGTTCGCCTCGAACTCGCCCTGCTGGCAGCTGTTTTCAAAGTCGCACGTAGGGAATGGGGCATTAAACTGGACAGCCCGCTACGTCAGGTAAGCAGGCCGAACTGCCAAGAGCGGCGGAGGGACCGACGGCTGGAGCCGCACGAAGAGTTTCATTTGCTGACCATACTCAAAGCGCAGCCTAATCCCCGCCTCTATTTTATGCTGGTGCTCATTTTGCATTGTTGTGTCCGCCCCGGTGAGGCGGCCGGTCTAAAGAAGGCAAACATCCATATAAAAAAGCGCCGAATATTATTGCCACGCAGTGACACGAAAACAAAAAAAGCCAGATTCGCAATCCTGACGCAACCGGCATTAGAAATCGTGGAACTTGCGCTAAAGGTAAGTCCTACGGAGTCACCATATTTGATTGGCACTCGAACGAAAGCTGGCGGGTGGCGTCCATTCGACTATTCGTGCAGCTGGAGAAAAACGATTGAGCAACTTGGCTGTCCACTCCATGGTATGCCTCAAATACTCCCAGAATCAGAAACCGGGTCTCCCAGCAGTGTAAGCGTAGTCACTTTCCACAACCGTGTGATTTAACGAAAGGGCAAGCATGAAAAAAGATATTCTTGACGTCAGCAAATTGGTACTCGATGAATCAGGTCGAGCCATCTTAAACGACAGTCAACTTTTGGAGATCGAAAGCTACTACAGCGGTGGGCAAATAACGCCGACGCCCAACCGGGAAGCGTGCATTAAATCAAATTCGTACTGCGGCGGCAGCAACGCCGCGTGCGCTAATGCCCCATTTTGCGGCGGTTCAAAAAACGGTAGTTGTAATAATGGGGCCAGCTGTGGTGGCTCCACGAATCGCGTTTGTTAGACTAAGTTGAACCGCGTCAGAAATTGAAGAAGCACAGAGGCCCATTACTCATTGTTTTAGTCTGCTCGGCCGCAGCTTTAACTGCTTTGACGTTTCATTTTTTTTCTCCAGCCCCCGACCAGCCGAGTGGCAATAGTTCAGCAGCAAATAGTTCACAGACAAATTTCGCTAGTAAGGTATTTAACAAATCTCAGCCAAGTGAGACTAGAGCTGGAGATGGTCGGGGCGCTAGTCCAGCAAAGAACACGCCGCAGTTGCATGTTAAGTACTTTGAAAACTCGCTCCCGCAAGAGGGTTTACCACTTTCTAGTACTTTTCAAGTGTTGAAGCGCGACGCTGAACAAGGCAATTACTGGGCTGCGTGTAGATTAGCTGCTGATGTCTATGAATGTACCACCCGAAACATGTTGCAGAGCCAACTAGCCTTTGTAAGATCAACCCTTACAGCCGTAGGAAGTTCACCTGACGAGCTCAGTTCCGCTCGACGCGAAATCGAAATACTTGAGAAGGAGTTGCCGAAAAGTGCAGCACTTTGCGAAGGGAACAACGCAACCGACGTTGAGCCTTGGAAGTATCTTTTGCAAGCTGCACTGGCAGGACACGTTCCTTCGAAAGCTGCTTTCGTATTGAGGCCCCCTATTAATATTTCCAATATGTTTTCGAATATTGAGTTTGCTGATGCATATAAGGGAAACGCTCCTACCCTTTTGGTCGAAGCTGCGGCAGCAGGAAATGTCGAGGTTGCCGAAGGGGCTGCATGGGGTTATCTCGGTGCCAGCGGCATCAGCGTGTTCCAGCCTGGATTTGGAATTAAATTGCTCCCGACTGACTTCTTTAGAGCGGCAGTTTATTACTACGCGTCTTCCGGCTTGGGGGTGACTGAGCAAAGTCATTTCAATCGACGGGAAGATCTTCGAAAACGGATCGAGGCAGCCACCACGATCGATCAGAGAATCCGAGCGAAAGTCGAGGCTGAAAACATGACCGCGTCTTGGGCGGCTAATAGGCTCGAATCTCATAGCTATTCCCAAGGTCAGCAGAAAAAGAGGGACGGAAACTATGGGCAAATGTGCGCAGATTTATAAGTGACGTGGTAATTCGCCGCGCGTTATTACAGGATAGTTAATGTCTGGAGCCCAGCACGCTTTTTCTGACTGCGGCTACCAAACGCATCACGCCCATCAGCCCGTTCGAAGCCGAGGTGAGCCGCTTGCGCAAAGAACTCGCGGTACTCAAGGAAGAGCGCGACATATTAATGGCCCTAGGCCACCCCGAAAAAGCGACGGCATTCTTCGCGAAAGAATCGCGGTGAAGTATGCCTTTATCGAGCG
>JBBRAM010000034.1:0-28468 GCA_038206765.1 Burkholderiales bacterium
GGATTACGCAATATTGCTAAACGCTGGACAATGCCAATACAGAACTGGAAACAAGCCATGAGTCAGCTTATGATTCGTTTCGAAGACCGTTTTAACCCCGCCCAGTAAAATTGATTTACACAAAATTCGGGACACCCTCAATGCAATGTGTCCCACTGAATCGTTTCTGGAATTAATTGCATTCAATCGACCGGGATCTGCGTCAGCTACGTTTTGGCTCACCCAGCCAAGCGTCTCTGTACTGGCATAGCGACCGCCATTGCTAGTCGTGCTCACGGCACTTGTCGTTGCCCTCACGCTCCTGATTCTCCATCAGCGCCTCAGCGACATTTCACGCAGTTCTCAAAATTAAAGATGCCTTGCGTGAACTACTTTCTGCGATCGTACATCAGAGTGCATTACCAACAGTGTCATGCTACGAACCGCGCCGTCTGCGCTTTAGCGACCGGTGCATTTCTGGTTACTCCGGACAACAGTAGCTTCTCAAGCTTTATTCCTCACTCACCACTCGATTCACCAGCTTGACGTAAGCCTTCATTGCATCATCTTGTGACGTCCCTTTAAGCTTCGCCCAAGCATCGTATTTAGCGCGACCAACAAAATCGGTAAAGCCGGGCTTGTCGCCGACGACATCGCCCTCGCTGGCTTGCTTAAAATTGGCGTAGAGCCGTAATTTCAGGTCATTGCCGGGGTCCTTTTTGGCTTTGGTTACATCTTTGGTGGCTTTTTCGAACTGCTTTTTGATGTCAGACATCGTATTTTTCCCCCAGAAAGTTTCTTTTGCATCGTCTTCGGGCCACTTTTACATCATTTCGCAGCACCTGATCAGGCGATTGTGTCACCAAAGGGGTTTTCAGAACCACACAATAGCGCTAAAGTGACTGTAGCGGAATTGAAGTTGAGTCGCAATTACCTTGCCGATGGGATGAATCGAGCCTACTCAGCAGCGTTTTATAGCACTTGATGCGAAGGATGCTAGAAATACCGGTAAAACGACGTACCATATTAGGGATTATTTACGTTCCGTTTAACACGTTAGGAGCGCATCAAATTTACCAGTTCACTAAGCCCCGATTAACGAATCCAAAATAAAGATCGATCATGGCGAGCATTCCCGGTTTTACTGTTTTAGGGCGCGAACGTATGTCTGGCGTTGATACCGCTTGGCTGCGCATGGAACACCCCACCAATTTGATGATGATTGTCGGCGTGATGATGTTCGCCGACAAAATCGACTTCAAAAAATTGCAAGCCACGCTGGAGCAACGGTTCCTGACCTATCCGCGCTTTAAGCAAAAGGCAGTCCAGGACCCAACCGGCGCGTGGTGGGAAACGGATAAAAAATTTGATCTGGCGAACCATCTCAAGCGGATCAAAGTCAGCACAAAAGGTGGCACCAAAAACGGCAAGCCCGGCGGCAAAAAAGAGCTGGAAGATTTGGTTAGCCACTTGGCCTCCGAGCCGTTGGATTTTACTAAGCCGCTTTGGCAGTTCCATTTGGTTGAAAATTACAACGGCGGTTGCGCCCTGATTAGCCGTATTCACCATTGCTATGCGGACGGCATTGCGCTCATCAGTGTGATGCTATCGCTCACCGGGGAAACGGCCGAGGCCAGCTTAGCGCGTCCGCTACCGGTTGCCAAACGCCCGCGTACCGAAATGGATTTTTGGACGAGTGTGACCAAACCAATGGCGAGCGTGTGGTCGGGAGCGATGAAGCTGACACGCGGCTTGGTGGAGCAGGGTTTGGAAATCGCCAAGGACCCCGCCACCATGCGCGAGTTCGCCACCAAAGGGATGGAGCTCGCGGATGAGCTGCGCAAGATTGCGATGATGCCGCCCGACACGCCAACGCGTTTCAAAGGGAATCTTAGTCGCATCAAACGCGTGGCCTGGTGCGAACCGCTGCCGTTGGCGGAAGTAAAAGTGATCGGAAAAGCGCTGGGTTGCTCGATCAACGATGTACTGCTGGCCACGGCTTCCGGTGCGTTGCGTGATTATCTAGATAAAAAGGGCGACGAGCCAGACGGCGTTGAGTTGCGCGCGATTGTTCCAGTCAATTTGCGCCCGATTGAAAAAGCACACGAGCTGGGCAACCAATTTGGCTTGGTGTTTGTTGAGCTGCCCGTCGGTGTGGAAGATCCGGTGGAACGCGTGCATTTAGTGAACGAACGCATGGCCGCGCTCAAAGGTTCGCCGCAACCGATTGTGGCATTTGTGCTGCTGTCCGCTGTCGGGCTAGGGCCAAAAATTTTGCAGGATCAGATTGCGTCGCTAATTGGCCGCAATGCTACGTCTGTCATGACCAACGTGCCCGGCCCGCAAAAGCCACTTTATTTTGCCGGCCGTGAAATTACCGAAATTGATTTCTGGGTACCGCAATCGGGTGGCATCGGGATGGGCTTATCAATCCTCACCTATAACGGCAAAGTGCAGTTTGGTTTGATTACCGATTCGGGCTTGGTACCCGACCCCGATACCATCATTAACCAGTTTGCAGAGGAATTTGAAAAGCTGGTAATGATGACCTTGATGGGACCCTATGGTCCGGAATTTTCGGGCGAATTAGAGCGCGCATTTGGTGACACTAGAGGTAGTGATGCGAGTGCAGGCGCGAAGAAAAAACTGAAGCGCAGGGCGACAAAGTGAACTAGCGGCTCGGCCATTCGGCAGTACGCAAACAACAAGGGATCCCGCAAACAGCGGGATTCGCTTTCTGATCGCAGGTTTGAGGCGGTTGGCGAAAATCAAAGCGGTAAAACCTTCGGCCATTTCAAACGATTGTTTCGATGGCGATCCCATTCGGCGTGGCAGACATCTAGTCTCCATCATCGAGAAGTAGGTTCACTGGGCAACCACTATCCAATGCCTCGCCCGCAAAGGGCTCCTCCGTCGCTCATACCTCAACAAGCGCAAATCCATTGCCAGTACTAGCGTTTGGCGGGATCGCCTCGTTTCCGACTCTCGGCTTACTCGTCTTCCAGCTCTTCTTTCGCCGCCTCGATGTCTAATATTTCCATCGCATCTTTGCCCTTCATCTTTGCGGCTTTTTCGTAGAGCGCGGTGGCTTTGTCCATTTCCTTATCGCCGAATAGCAGGAGCAAGCCGTTGGCATATTCGATGTGGGCAATCGCCGATTGCGGTGTTAGTTTCAAGGCTTTCTCAAAGTGTTCAACCGCGGCATCACGGCTCGCACCGTAAGTAAGCTTACCGACCATTGCGCCGACTTTATCAATAATCTCGGCATGGTACGCGCCCATTGCCGTCTGGGCTTCGGCGTGTTTGGGGTCTAACTTGATGACAGCTTCCAGCGCCGATTTAATCTTGCTGCCGTAGCCCTCCTTGAGCGCTTTGATGATCGAAATCGATTGTGAATAGCGTCCAGCGGCGTAGGCATATTGATAGTGGGCGTTGGCATTTTTCTTGTCTACCTCGCGCACGGCGTCAGCGATTTCCATCGCTTCTAGAAATAGCTGTACCTTAGCGGCGTCCTTTTTCTCAAGGTAAGTGGCGTAGATCGCTGTTGCCTTCGCAGCGACCACCATGCCCTCGCCTAACGCGGCGGCTTCCGCAAAATTGCCCGCATGATATTGCCGCCATGCCTCTTGAAGATCGGTGTCTTTGGGGAACGGTTCACCATCGCCTTTATGTAGCGCATCCCAATTTTTTTTCAGCGCATCACCAGCATAGGTGATGGCTTTTTGATCATGCGGAAATTTATTCCATTTTTTTGCCTGCGGCATGTCATTCTCCTCAAAGTCATTATTCTAAATAACTGGATTTCAAATAATTCAAATGCTCTTTTGCCTCGGCTTGTAAAAACGGGGCAATCAACGCCATCACTTGATACACGCCGCGTGTTAAATGTTTTTCCGCCTCAAGGCTATCTTCTGTACCACCCATTTTGACGTTCACTTTCGGTGCGCGTAAGTGCTCATAATTGAGCCAGTAGCTGGCTACGACCAGAACATTTTCGGCAAGCGCTTTTATCTCATCGTCTTCCGCCCGCATTGCGCCCACGCTCACGAGCGCGTGGCTCATGGTGATCACTACCTCGCGTTTATGGCCGATGATTATATTGAAATGCGATTTTAATTTGCTGTCACGTGTTAGCAAATCATCCAGATTGCGATACAGAAAACGATACTCCCAAATCCGTTCAAACATCAGGTGCAAATAAAGCCATAAATCTTCCATCGCGCTGGCTGCATCTTCCAAATTTGCCGGCGCCACATCAATTTTTTGCTCAAACTCGGCAAACAAATGATGAATAATTTCATCCTTGTTGCGGAAGTGATAATAGAGATTGCCGGGGCTGATATTGAGCTCGTCCGCGATATGCCCGGTGGTCACATTCGCTTCGCCCAATGCGTTAAACAGACCCAAGCTCACCTTCAAAATCCGCTCACGCGTCCGCGCCGAACGCGATACGTTGGTGGCTGTTGGGACGGTTTTCGTCGCCGCTGTGGAGGTAGTTGGAGAAGCTGAAATAGCGCGTTTAACCATAGCCTCAATCTTACTACGCGATGCTTGTGTTTCGACAACGATTTTGATGTGCGTTTGATGGGGAACTGATGCAGGAAGTGTGCTGGCGCACTGAGCCTACCGGACACCCGTAGACCGGATGAGCAAAGCGACTCCGGGGTGGCGTTTCATTACTCACTAGTCGTTCACTCTTCGTTCGCAATACCTTGCTCACCCGACGGTTGTTTCGTACCTTCCAACATTTTACGAACCACATTCCTGGATGCCGCCGTAATCGTAATCATGCCCATCATCGATGCGATTTCATCAACACGTTTGGCGGTGCTTAGGGGTGTTATGGAGGTTGTCACCAAGCAGAGCGAGCCATATTTCAAACCTTACTTTGCTGGCGTTGCGGGCGTATTAGTGTTCCATATGTTGGAATATATCTTCCAAGTGCCGCCCTCCTTCTTCCAGATATTTACGTATTTTCCTGTCTCCCTTGTCTTGTCCTTGCCATAGACCATCAAGTAGTTACCTTGATCTATAAGGATGTCCCCACCGCCGTAAAAGTCGGTGCTTTCTTCCCGAAACTCGGTAATACCATACTCAATATATTGTTTTGTCAGCTTTGCAATGGCAGAACGCCCAATGACTGGTTGTGATTCAGGTGGAAGTACCTTGGCATCTTCCGTAAACATATTGTTGATCACCGCGTTATCACCCGCCACATGCGCTTTTGTAAACCGACTATTATTATCTTCAATGAGCTTTTTCATTGCAACTAGGTCAATATTCGCAGCACCGGTTTTGCTAACAGTATTGGAATAAATCTTGTTATCGCTACATCCGACAAGTGTAAATAGCGTGACCACTAAAGCTGGAAGGCAGAAGAATGACTGTTTCATTTTTATGCTCTCAAGTTGAATGAAATAATATTGGGTTTAAAATTTATTTTACAGTTTACTAATGTAGCTTGACACTGATTTTTTCAATCTACTCTTCTTTGAGAATCGATAAAACTCTAGTATTGGCGCGGCGCTTTCGATGGAGACACTCGAACGGGTGGTGGCATGTTACGAATTAAAAACTTCGTACATAGCGTTGGCTAATCAGTGTGCGCTATTACTTCTTATATACTTTTATCGTACTTTTTTCTTCGGCGAAGTGAGTTCACTTGACACAACCTTCGCCCCCTCCAACATCTCAGCCGCCGCTTTTTTCGTCGCCGCCGTAATCGTGATCCCACCCAACATCCGGGCGATTTCATCAACGCGTTTAGCGGCGCTCAATGGTGTGATGGATGTTGTCACCACGCCATCGCGCGATAGTTTAGCGACTTGAAATTGTTGCATTGCGCAGGCAGCAACCTGCGGCAAATGGGTGACGGCTAACACTTGGTGGTTGTGCCCCAAGGCGCGGAGCAAGCGCCCGACAACTTCGGCCACACGTCCACCGATACCAGAATCGACCTCATCAAAAATCATCGTGCCGACACCACCTTTGGCCGATGCCATCATTTGTATTGCCAACGAGACGCGCGATAATTCGCCGCCGGAGGCAATTTTGGCCAATGCACCGAGCGGTTGGCCTTCATGGGCGGCGACTTGAAATTCACAGGCCTCTAGGCCATTTGCGGACGGTTCGCGCGGTACAAATTCCACGCCGAATCTCCCACCGGGCATCGCCAAATCTTGCAACGATTGCGTCACGGCCTGCGCAAATTTTTTGGCGGCGGCTTGGCGGGTTTTGGTGAGTTTTTTGGCGGCTTCCATATAGGCTGCCTCCGCTAACCGCTCTTGCGCAATTAATTCATCCAGCGATTGCCCGCCCCCTAATGCGGATAATCGGTCGCGTTTTTGTTGCAGCATTTCGGGGATGCGTTTGGGTTCAATGCGAAATTTTCGGGCGATTTCTTGCACATCTGAAATATCACGATCCAGAGCCGACAACCGCGCAGGATCGACATCGAGCTTACGCAAATAATGGCGCAACGACGATACCGCCTCGCGCAATTCCACGCTGGCCGATTCGATTAGATCAACTGATTCTTTTAACGCGGGATCAGTATCAGCGGCGTGGTTTAAATCCACCGCGATCTCGTGGATTTTATTCAGTGCTGCCGATTCTGATTCGGATAATCCTTCAATCGCCGCGTCCGTGCTGGCGATCAGGCTAGCGGCATTGGCTAGGCGGCGCTGATCGGCCAGCGTTTCTTCCCAACGCGTAACTGAAAAATTAAGTTTTTCAAACTCGGTAATTTGATAACTTAAATCCTCAAACTCTCGCAGGATGGCCGCCTCGTTCGCCTCACGTGCAGCACGTGTGGAAGCAAGCTGCGACCAGCCAGCGTGACGGGTGGCCGTCGTTAGCAAGAGACCCTCGTTATCGGCAAAATCATCCAGTAGCGTCAACTGCGAATCGCGCTTTAACAAACTCTGATGCTCATGCTGGCCGTGAATATCAATCAACCGTTCACTCAAATCGCGCGCTTGGCTGAGCGTGACTGAGGTGCCGTTGATGAAAGACTTTGATCGGCCGTTCACATCCAGCACACGGCGAAAAATGGTTACGTTGGTGTCGTCATCGGCCAGATCGTTATCTTGTAACCATTGGCGTGCGTCTTTTGCATTTGTTAAATCAAATTCGGCGGTGATCTCGGCTTTGGTTTGCCCGACGCGCACCACATTTCCGTCGGCACGCGCACCAAGCGCTAAAGAAAGCGCGTCAATCATGATCGATTTGCCCGCGCCGGTTTCGCCGGTGAGCGTGGTGAAGCCGGCATCAAAATCGAGTTCGAGCGAATCAACAATTACAAAATCGCGGATGGTTAAGCTACGCAGCATGGCTCATCGCTTTCATCATGTCGCTCACTCATGTCGCTCATTCATGTTGACCATTCACATTGCCCATTTATGTTGTACGTTCATTCCAGTGCAGCTTAGTGCGCAACATACCGAAATAGGAATAGCCAACCGGATGCAGCAAACGTAGCGGATTCGGATAGGCACGGATCACAACCTCATCATCTGCCTCCAAATCAAAAAATGATTGCACATCGAAGTTCGCGCGCGCGTTAACGCCGCGCATGACCCTGATGCGTACCTCGCAGGTGCTGGGGATTGCAATCGGCCGGTTTGATAGCGTATGCGGCGAAATCGGCACGATGGTAAGTGCAGCCAAGCTCGGGTGCAGAATCGGCCCGCCAGTTGACAGCGCGTAGGCGGTGGAGCCGGTTGGCGTGGCGATAATCAAACCGTCCGCCCGCAGCGAATAAATAAATTCGCCATCAACGGCCACCGCAAATTCGATCATCGTGCCCATCGCACCGCGACTGACCACGACATCGTTTAGCGCAACGCTTTCAAAAATTGTGGCTGATCCACGCTTGATCTCGGCATCAAGCATCAGGCGCTTTTCTTCGGTGTATTGGCCGTCAAGCAGTGCCGATACCAGCGGCTCCAACTCATCTTTGGGGATATCGGTGAGAAAACCCAGGGTTCCCAAATTCACGCCAACCAGCGGCACATTGTTCATTGCTGCGATCCTGGCCACGCCGAGCAGCGTGCCATCGCCACCCACGGCGATCGCCAAATCCACGCTTTTAATCAGCAACTCAATCGGTAAAACCTGATCCGGCGGATCGCTTAACAACGCAGCCACACCGGCATCGACATTAACCCGATAACCGCGCGACTTCAATAGCGAATGCAGTTGATTGAGCGGCTCGGCTCGCTGCTGACGATCTGGCTTACCGATAATGGCAATGGTTTTGAATACTATTTTCATGTAGTCGAATTAAATCATAACGAACTGCAAGCGGGGCGCACATTTGTTCAGCATGGCTCAAAAAACACATTTTCTTTGCCGCGCAGTTTCGAAAAAGTAACAGGTTTCTATCATCAGTGCCCAGATTTGCATACAATAACCCATGCTTTCCGAACGCGCCCGCATCCTGCTCAAATTTTTAGTCGAACGCCATATTGCCGATGGTCAACCGGTCGGCTCGCGTGCGCTATCGAAATTTTCCGGCATGGAGCTATCGCCCGCCTCGATCCGCAATGTGATGGCCGACCTTGAAGAGCTGGGCTACATCGCCAGCCCGCATACCTCAGCAGGCCGCGTGCCGACGCCGAAAGGCTACCGATTATTTGTCGATACGCTGCTCACGATTCAGCCGCTGCAAATGATCGAGCACGACCAAATCCGCGATCAACTGCGCCCGGACGATCCGCGCCAAATGGTGGCCGCCGCCTCGCAAATGTTGTCCGATTTGACGCACTTTGCAGGCATCGTCATGACACCGCGACGGCAAGGCGTAGGCTTAAAGCTGGTGGAGTTTATGCAGCTCTCCGAAAAGCGCGTGTTACTGATTATTGTGGCTACGGATGGTGATGTGCAAAACCGCATTATCGTCACCGAAAAGCCGTTCACGCCGTCGCAATTGGTGGAGGCCGCAAACTATATCAACCAACATTATGCGGGCTATGAATTCGATCAAATCCGCGAGAAGGTTAAGTTTGAATTATCCCAATTGCATCATGATATTTCGACATTAATGTCAGCCGTGGTCGATGCCCGCGCCAGTGCAAATAGTTCGGAGACTAGCGGCATGGTGATGTCAGGCGAGCGAAATTTGATGAACATGGGCGATGTATCGTCAAACATGGTCTCGATGCGCAGGCTCTTTGATGTGTTCGATCAAAAAACGCAATTACTGGAACTGCTCGATATTTCGCAACGTGCGGAAGGCGTGAAAATTTTTATCGGCGGCGAATCGTCGCTTGTGCCGTTGGATGAATTTTCGGTGGTGACTGCGCCTTACGAGGTCGATGGGCAGATTGTTGGCACCGTCGGTGTGATCGGCCCAACGCGAATGGCCTATGAGCGGGTAATTCCGATTGTGGATGTGACGGCGAAACTGTTGTCGGCGGCGCTCAGTCAGCACTAATTAGCATCGGTCAGCACAAATTAAGCCGCTCCGCGGCAAGTCCCCTTAATCAAATTAATTTTCACAATCACCAGTATTGGCGTGCACTTCGAGACCTTTTTGCTCCAAACGCCGCACCAGTCCTAGTCCTTAACAAAATGAATCGAAAATGTCCTACCAAACAGAACCCCCCTTCACCCACGGCACACAACGCAAAACCGGCATCCTAATTGTGAACCTCGGCACGCCGGACGAACCAACCACCTCGTCAGTTCGCAAATATCTCAAGGAATTTTTATGGGACCCGCGCATTGTCGAAATCCCGCGCCCCATCTGGTGGTTGATTTTGAACGGCATTATCCTCAACACCCGCCCCGCTAAATCGGCCAAAAAATATCAGACAGTGTGGATGAAAGAAGGCTCGCCATTGCGTGTTTATACCGAACGCCAAGCACAAATGCTGCGCGGGTATTTAGGCGAAGTGATTAAAAGCCCGATGGCCGTCGTGGCCGCGATGCGCTATGGCAACCCGAGCATTGAGGCGGGCATCGACAAACTCAAAGCGCAGCACTGCAACAATATTTTAGTGATCCCGATGTACCCGCAATACGCGGCGAGCACGACCGGCTCCACCTTCGATAAAGTCGCTGAAGTACTGATGAAAAAACGCAATGTGCCCGGCATTCGCTTCGTGCGCAATTTTCACGATCATCCGGCGTTTATCAAAGCGATTACCACCAACGTCAACGCCCACTGGATGAAAATCGGCCGCCCTAATTTTTCGACCGATAAATTGCTCATGACCTTCCACGGCGTGCCCAAATTTCACCTTACCAAAGGCGACCCTTACCATTGCGAAGCGCATAAGACTGGCCGCTTAATCGCCGAGGCGCTGGGGTTGAAAAAAGAAGATTACGTGGTGACATTTCAATCACGTTTCGGTCGCGCCGAATGGCTGCAACCCTATACCGACAAAACGCTGGAAGCGCTCGGCAAAGCAGGCACCAAACGCATCGATATCATCTGCCCCGGCTTCGCAGCAGATTGCTTGGAAACGCTGGAGGAAATTGCCGACGAAGGTAAAGAAACCTTCCTGCATACGGGTGGCAAAGAGTTTAATTATTTGCCGATCGCCAACGACACGCCAGCCTATGTCGGCGCACTAACCGAAATTGCGCGGCAGCATTTGCAAGGTTGGGTCAGTGACGATGGGAGTTGGGATCGAGAGGGGGCAGCTAGGGAGAATGAGATGTCGGCAACTAGGGCCGAGGAGATGGGTGGCAGTTAACGCCATTTCCATAGCACCAGATATATCACTATTTTTTATTAAAATTCAAACACAATCTTTATCCACAATACATAATCACCGCCGCACTTTAAGCTATTTATGTTAAAAATTTTAATTGCATGCATTTTGTGTTTTGCGTCTAGCGCAAGCGAAGCACGAACCTATTCTGGAAATTGGAGTTTACAACGGTCCAAAGTATCGGAAGCTTGGTTAAAAACAGCTCAAACAAAAAATAGAATTAAATTCCAGCTCGAAGTATCGCGCGGTGCTCCATCTTTCAATACGGGATTTATTGAAGGCGCGTTCACATTAATTGGTAACAGAGGCGCTTTCAAATCAACAGAGTATGGAGCCTGCACAATTGATTTTAATTTCGAGAAATCTAAGTTAGTCATAACGCAAGGTGGAACATGTGGCTTTGGATATGGCGTATTTGCAGATGGGGAGTACAAGAGAAAAAGCTATGTTACGCCAAGATTCTGTACAAGCAACTGCCCAGCCATGAGCTAGGGGGCTTTGCTTTGCAATGAAGTGTGCGCGTTATGATAGGAGCGCTAATTTAATTTCGCAAACTCAATTATTGGGTAACACGAACTTCAACCTACTTCTTAACCCCAAAACAATGCTCCAAACCCGGAAACACCCCACCCCTAACCTCCGCCGCATAAGCCTGTGCCGCATTAGAAACCTCAACCCCCATCTCCACATACCGCTTGGCAAATTTCGGCGTGAAATCGGGGAACATGCCTAAAATATCTTCCGTCACCAGCACCTGCCCGTCACAGGCTGGCGAGGCGCCGATGCCAATCAATGGCACCGAAATAGCCTCGGCCACCGCGCGTGCTACTGGTTCAACTGTGCCTTCGATCAACACACCAAACGCACCAGCTGATTCAAAATCTTTCGCAATGGTCGTCCATTTTTTTGCGGCGTCTTCTTCGCGGCCCTGCGCTTTGAAGCCGCCCATCTCATTCACGCGCTGGGGCATTAAGCCGATGTGCGGCATGATCGGGATGCCGCGTGCAACCAAAAATTCTACCGTTTCCACCAACTCAGCACCGCCTTCAAGCTTCAAGCCTTGTGCGCCGGATTCGGCCAATGCTCTTGCGCAATTGCGATACGCCTGCTCTTTGGATTCTTGGTAGCTGCCAAACGGCATATCGAGCAATACACACGAATGGCTGGAGCCCCGCATCACGGCTTGTGTGTGGGCAATCATGGTGTCGAGCGAAACGCCAAGCGTACTGTCGAGGCCATAGACGACCATGCCAAGTGAATCACCAACTAGCAGCACGTCGCAATGCGCATCAATGAGCTGCGCCATTGGCTTGGTGTAGGCGGTGAGCATGACAATCTTGGACTTGCCTTTCGTGGCGCGCAGATCGGGGATAGAAATACGTTTTTGGATATTGTGGACGCTCATGATGGCTCTTTAAGGGTTCTTAATTAATCTGAATCGGTTCAAGTAAAAAGTCGCGGTATTATGCACCTATCAACGCAACGCCACACAAGGAGAATCAAATGCATTTAATCATTCGCTGGGTACTCAACGCGGCAGCACTGATGTTAGTCGCCTATCTTTATTCTGGCGTGCAGGTGTCGGGTTTCATGCCGGCGCTGATCGCCGCCTTGGTGCTTGGCTTGGTTAATGCCGTTATTCGTCCGATCCTCGTGATTTTGACGTTACCAGTGACGGTGTTGACCCTGGGTTTGTTTATTTTCGTCATTAATGCCCTGTTGTTTTGGTTTGTCGCGGGGCTGGTGCCGGGTTTTGTCGTCACAGGTTTCGTGGCGGCGCTCATTGGTTCAATCATGTTTTCGGTAATAACAATCATCACGAGCTGGCTGGTTTCCGGAAAATCTGAATAGAACAGTCTGCGCAAACGCCCGCGCGCCTAGCCCGAGGGCCCGCTGGGTACGGCTATAGGCAGCCGCCCTCATCAAGCAGCTTGCTGATTTGGTCAGCAGAAATTTTTCTTTCATACCCTTGAAAAACCCTGAGAAACCCTAACATAAGTCCAAATAATTGTTTTTTCTGGGATTTTTAGGGAATGAATCAAAAAATGGATACCAATGAAAGCGCATCGTCAGTCGATGTATCTGAAGCATCTGATGCAGTAAAAACAGCAACATCTGCGGATTCACCAGAAGCAGCAAGCACTAGTCCTGAAGCCATTCTCGAAGCAAAATTGGCTGAAGCGCTAGCATTGGCGGACAAGCACAAAGATGAATGGTTGCGCGCCAAGGCAGAAACAGAGAATATTCGTCGCCGCTCTGCTGAAGATGTTCTCAAAGCGCAAAAATTTGGCGTCGAAAAAATGGCGGATTCGCTGCTGGCAGTAAAAGACAGCCTTGATGCGGCCTTGACTGCCGCATCAACGGTCGAAAACCCCAGCATTGAGTCGTTCAAAGAAGGCATTGCTATTACCGGCCGCCAACTGACCAGCGTGTTCGAAAAATTCTCGATTGTGGAAGTCAATCCGGTGGGCTTGAAATTTGATCCCAACAAACACCAATCGATTGCCGCTCTAGAAAGCGAGCAGGAGCCCAACACGGTGATTAACGTGATGCAGAAAGGCTACACCCTGCATGATCGTGTTTTGCGCCCCGCCTTGGTCACTGTCGCGAAAGCCGCCACCTAGCAAAAAACAGCAGCACCGTGGCACGCTTAAGCATCACCGCAGCATTCGCAAAAAAATAAAATTAAAAACCGCTTGAAATGCCTGTGGATAACCTTATCTTTAGTACAGCTTTTCATTAACTAGCAGCCTGCGAAACGCACGTAAAACAGTCGTAAATACCACTACGCACACTACAAAACTCGGCAGTTCGGGAATCACAAAAATTTAGAAGGAATTCATCATGGGTAAAATCATTGGAATTGACTTGGGCACCACCAATAGCTGTGTGGCCATCATGGAAGCAGGCATCCCTAAAGTTATCGAAAATTCAGAAGGCGCTCGCACCACGCCATCTATCGTCGCCTATCAGGACGACGGCGAAATCGTCGTGGGTGCATCGGCCAAACGCCAAGCCGTGACCAACCCAAAAAACACCCTCTTTGCCGTAAAACGACTGATTGGCCGCCGGTTTGAAGAAAAAGAAGTGCAAAAAGACATCGATTTAATGCCCTATTCCATCGTCAAAGCCGACAACGGCGACGCTTGGGTCGTGGCGCGCGATAAAAAAATCGCACCACCACAAGTGTCGTCTGAAGTCTTGCGCAAAATGAAAAAGACCGCTGAGGATTACCTCGGCGAAGAAGTCACCGAAGCCGTTATTACGGTGCCCGCTTACTTCAACGATTCACAGCGCCAAGCGACCAAAGACGCCGGCCGAATTGCTGGCTTGGATGTAAAGCGCATCATCAACGAGCCGACGGCTGCAGCACTCGCGTTTGGCATGGATAAAAAAGAAGGCGACCGGAAAATTGCCGTCTATGATTTGGGTGGCGGCACGTTTGATATTTCGATTATTGAAATCTCCGAGATCGATGGTGAGCACCAGTTTGAAGTCTTGAGCACCAACGGCGATACGTTTTTGGGCGGCGAAGATTTTGACCAGCGCCTGATGGATTATTTATGCGACGAATTCAAGAAAGACCAAGCCATCGATTTGCGTAAAGATGTGCTGGCGCTACAGCGTCTGAAAGAAGCCGCTGAGAAAGCCAAGATTGAGCTTTCATCCACCAACCAAACCGAGGTGAATCTGCCCTACATCACGGCAGACGCGACTGGGCCGAAGCATATGGCGATCAAACTCACCCGCGCGAAATTTGAGGCGCTGGTCGATGAATTGATCGAGCGCACCATCAAGCCTTGCGAAATGGCAATTAAAGATTCTGGCTTAAAAGTTTCGGATATTTCGGATGTGATTTTGGTCGGCGGGCAGACCCGTATGCCAAAAGTACAGGAAAAAGTAAAAGAGATTTTTGGCCGCGAGCCGCGTAAAGACGTGAACCCCGATGAAGCAGTTGCCGTTGGTGCCGCGATTCAAGGTGGTGTATTGAAGGGCGATGTTAAGGATGTGTTGCTTTTGGATGTGACGCCACTGTCACTTGGTATTGAAACCTTGGGCGGTGTCTCGACCAAGCTGATCAAGAAAAACACGACCGTGCCGACCAAAGCATCGCAAACATTCTCAACCGCCGATGACAACCAATCCGCCGTGACGATTCATGTCTTGCAAGGCGAACGTGAACTGGCGTCGGGCAATAAATCGCTCGGACAATTTAACCTTGAAGGTATTCCGCCGTCGGCTCGCGGGATGCCACAAATTGAGGTGACGTTTGATATCGACGCGAACGGCATCATGCATGTGTCGGCAAAAGACAAAGCAACTGGCAAAGAAAACAAAATCACCATTAAAGCGAATTCCGGCCTGAGTGAGGAAGAAATTCAGCGGATGGTGAAAGATGCGGAAGCGAACGCGGAAGAAGATAAGAAGTTGCTGGAATTAGTCTCTGCCCGCAACGCCGCTGATGGCTTGGTGCATTCGACCAAAAAGTCGTTGGCAGAATATGGCGACAAATTAGAAGCCGCTGAAAAAACCGCGATTGAAGACGGCATTAAGGAATTAGAAGAAGTCTTGAAGGACGGCTCGGCTACCAAAGATGCGCTGGAGGCCAAAACCAAATCGTTGGAAGCCAGCGCTCAAAAACTCGGCGAAAAGATGTACGCCGATATGCAGGCTAAGGCGCAGGCTGAAGGCGGCGGTGCTGCTGGCATGGGTGGTATGGGTGGCGGCATGGGTGGTGGCCCGAACCCTAGTGCTGGCGCGGCTTCCGAAGGTGCTGCCAAGGAAAAAGATATGGGCAATGTGGTGGATGCTGAGTTCACAGAAGTTAAAGATAAGAAGTAAGCTGCCAGAACAAGCCGTCCCTCGTGAATCCATGACGAGGGACGGCTTTTGCATTTTTACGCTCAATCCCAACGCTTTTGCCCGCTAGACTCATTGGTATTCACACCAACGCAATTTCAACGACGTACTCACTCAAACCATGTCAACAAAAAAACGCGACTACTACGAAATCCTCGGCCTAAACCGTGATGCTTCCGAAGAGGACATTAAAAAATCTTATCGCAAACTGGCGATGAAGCATCACCCTGACCGCAACCCGGACAGCAAGGATGCGGAGGAAAAATTCAAGGAAGCCAAGGAAGCATATGAGATGCTTTCTGCAGCCGATAAACGGCGCGCTTACGATGCTTATGGCCATGCGGGCGTGAGCCAAAATGCGGGCGGTGGTGGTGGCGGTGAGGGCTTTGGCGGCTTTTCAGAGGCGTTTGGCGATATTTTCGGCGATATTTTCGGCGGCGGTCGCGGCAGAGGCGGCAACCAGATTTATCGCGGCGCGGACCTGCGCTATAACTTGGAAATCACCCTAGAGCAGGCGGCACGCGGGACAGAGACCAAAATACGCATTCCCTCGCTCGATGAATGCAAAACCTGTGAAGGCTCCGGCGCAAAACCGGGCACCAAAGCGAAAACCTGTCACACCTGCGGCGGGGTTGGCCAAGTAAGAATGCAGCAGGGGTTTTTTTCGGTGCAACAAACCTGCCCAACCTGCCACGGAACGGGCAAATTTATCCCCGAACCGTGCACAGCATGTAGCGGCACGGGACGCATCAAAAACCATAAAACGCTGTCTGTCAAAATCCCTTCCGGTGTGGATGACGGTGACCGCATTCGCCTAGCGGGCGAAGGCGAAGCGGGCATGAATGGCGGCCCGGCGGGCGATTTGTATGTGGTGGTGCAGCTCAAAGAACACAGCGTGTTTCAACGCCATGGCGCCGATCTACATTGCGAAATGCCGATAAGTTTTTCAGTTGCCGCCTTAGGTGGTGAAATTGGCATCCCGACGCTTGATGGCGAAGCAAAACTCAAGATACCCGCCGAAACGCAAAGTGGCCAAGTTTTCCGCCTGCGCGGTAAAGGCATCAAACCGGTACGCCAATCCATTGCGGGCGATTTGATGTGCCACGTGGTGGTGGAAACCCCGGTTCGCCTCACCGATCGCCAAAAAGAACTGTTGCGCGAATTGGAGGAAATCAACATTGCCGATGGCGATAAGCATAACCCACGCGCTAAAGGGTTTATGGACAAGGTAAAGGCGTTTTTTGCGGGGTAAAAGCAATTCGGCAATCCAGCAATTCGGCGGTTCAGCAATCTTGCAGTTCAGCAATTCGGCAATTCGGATTTAACGACGACGCCAACACAAATACAAAAACAGTGGGTAGGCCGATTAGCGAATGCCTTGCTGACTAATCGCAAAATTAGGATGCATTCCACTCAATTTCCGCGAGCGTGCGCCCGCACTCCCCCCGCCTGCCAAAGCATCCCAGCAGCACAAGCTACAAAATGACACATTTTTAAAATCTTTTTGTCGTCGAAAGTCAGTCTAAAATGCTGTGACGGCGTTAGGTGGGATGGGAAAAGCCCTTCGCGGCACGGCCGTTTGTTGTGTTT
Source organism: Burkholderiales bacterium (assembly GCA_038206765.1). Taxonomy (GTDB): domain Bacteria; phylum Pseudomonadota; class Gammaproteobacteria; order Burkholderiales; family Usitatibacteraceae; genus UKL13-2. Next base: position 17,151 of record JBBRAM010000034.1, read on the forward strand.
TCTATTGTATTTTTCGCCGTTTCTGCTGTTGTGCGCTGACAGAAATCGAAGGACTGACAAGACTTATTAATATTTTCGGGGAGCTGCTCATGTTGTCGTTTTTTGCCACGCCAGGTTTTAATCTCACCAAACCCATCGCTATCCGCCGATCTGTTGGCATCACCCTCGCCGCGGCGTCGATGGTTTTTGCGGTTGCCGGTCTAAATACCCCGGCCTTCGCCGAGGGCGTAACCGCCGACACCATCACCATCGGCCAATCCGCGCCGCTGACTGGCGCCACTGCCGAGCTCGGCAAAGACATGAAAGCCGGTGCCGAAGCGTATTTTGAAGGCATCAATCAGGCAGGGGGAATAGGCGGACGTAAGCTAAAACTCATCACCCTCGACGACGCTGGCGATCCTGAAAAATCCAAAGTGAACACGCAAAAACTGATGACCGAGGAAAATGTGCTCGCGTTATTCGGCTCGGTCGGCGCCCACACCATCACACCGCTGATGAACGTTGTCGAAAAAAATAAAGTCCCACTGATCGGCCCGATGACGGGCGATTCAAACATTCGCGATTCTGTAAACCGCTATGTTTTTGTCACGCGCGCAGGCTATAACGCCGAGGCCGAACGCTTAGTCACGCAGTTGGTCAGCCGTAAACTAACCAAGATCGCACTCTTTTATCAAAACGATGTGAACGGCCGGGCGGGCTTGGCGGCGGTAGATCGCGCGATGCGCGAACGCAAGCTCAATGTGTTAATTTTTGGCACGGTCAATCGTAACTCGGTCGCCGTTGATTCTGCGGCGCAAACGATCGCCAAATCCGGCGCGCAGGCTGTCATCATTGCTACCCCAGCTGATAGCGCAGCCGCGTTTATAAAAGCAATTCGTAAGCTCGGCTCGGCGGCGCAAATTGCCTCGTTCAGCACAGTGGGCTCCAAGACGCTGGTATCGCTGTTGGGGGACGATAGCCGTGGTGTGGAAATTTCCCAAGTGGTGCCGCTTCCATTTTCCGAGGCGGAAGCACTGAGCCGGGAATATTTGAAGCGTATTGGCGGTAAAGAAAATGCCAGCTTTGCGTCTTTGGAAGGCTATATCGCTGCAAAGGTGTTGGTAGAAGGCATCAAACGATCTGGCAAAGTTCTCACCCGCGAGACCTTGGTTGACGGCTTGGAAAAAATCGGCACGATGGATTTAGGCGGTTTTAAAATTAGTTATAGCGGCATCGACCATACCGGTTCAAACTATGTTGACCTGACCGTTATTGGCGCGGGTGGTGTGTTTAAGCGATAAGCGAAAATGGCTAAGGGCTAAGGGCTAAGGGATAAGGGATAAGGGATAAGCGACAAACAATAAGCGATAAGCTATGATCCTGTAAGCGCGGAAATCGCGCGGTGATAAGAAGTTGGGGAACAGTTTAGAAAATGGAGTGACCTATGCCACGATTTTTCGCTTACATCTGTTTTGTTGCTTTCTTTTGTATTGGCTCGATATGGACTGCGCCGTCAGCACATGCTCAGGGCGTAACCGGTGACACCATCGTCATCGGCCAATCGGCGGCATTATCTGGCCCGGCGCAAGAACTGGGGCGGGAAATGAAGCTGGGCGCAGAAGCCTACTTTAATTTTGTGAACGAAAACGGCGGCATAAACGGACGCAAAATTAAGCTCATTTCCATCGATGATGGCTATGAGCCAGATCGCGCCAAAGCAAACACGATCAAGCTCATTACCGAAGACAAAGTGCTGGCGTTGTTCGGCTATGTTGGTACACCGACTTCAAACGCATCTCTACCGATTTTCACAGATGCCAAGGTGCCATTTGTCGGCGCATTCACGGGTGCGCAAAGCCTGCGCGAACCATTCAACCGTTATATTTTCAACGTGCGTGCCAGCTACTTTGATGAGACCGAGGAAATTGTCGATCATTTGGTGCAACAGGGCGTGAAAAAAATTGCGGTGTTTTATCAGAATGACGCTTATGGCAAAGCTGGCCTTGCAGGGATGGAGCTTGCGATGAAAAAACGCAATCTGGAAATCGCGGCCACCGCGACCGTCGAGCGAAACACCGTTGACGTGGCTGCCGCCGTGATGACGCTCAGCAAAGCCAATGTGTCGGCAGTCGTCATGATTGGCGCGTACAAAAGCTGTGGCGCGTTTATAAAAGCGATGAAAAAAGCGAATGCGTTTCCTCAATTTTGGAATGTCAGTTTTGTTGGTTCCAGAGCACTTGCCGCCGAGCTTGGCGACGACGGACGCGGCGTACAAATTTCACAAGTTGTACCGTTTCCATGGGCTGCGGGCACACGCGTGGTCAACGATTACCAGCGAAAAATGGGCGGAGAAGATAAGGTATCGTTCACCTCACTCGAAGGCTATATCGCCGCCATGGTGCTGGTGGAAGGCTTGAAAAAAGCGGGACGAAATTTATCGCGAGAATCGTTGATTGATGCGATGTCAAATTTGGGCACGGTAGATTTGGGTGGCTTTAAAGTGAGTTATACACCCACCAATCATAACGGTTCGTCGTTTGTTGATTTAACGATTATCAGCAAGAAGCAGACGTTCAAACACTGAGGCGCGTGCCGTTTTTAGTCGAAATCGAAATCTAAACCCTAGTACTGGCAAGGCGTTTGAGGTTAAACGCCGTGGAAGCGATCGCCAATCGTGTTGGTTTACTGTTTTCACCAATAGATAGCGCTTCTTTTTTCTTTAGCTTTTTAGCTTACTTCCGCCGCCATTCCGTCACGCCGCCCGGCTTGTCTTCCAGCACGATTCCGGCATCATCTAGCTGCTTGCGAATCTGATCGGAACGGGCGAAGTCTTTGGCTTTTTTGGCGGTGTTTCGCTCGGCGATTAGAGCATCGACATTGATTGCCGGGCCGACCGCATTCGCGCCAGATTTCCCTTCGGCCGTACCAACGCCTTCGCGTATCTCGCCACCTTGCAAAAACTTCGTAGGATCATCCTGCAACAACCCAATCGTCCCGCCCAACGCCCTCAACAACCCAGCGAACTCCGGCGATTTAGAGCGATTCACTTCACCGCGCAAATCATGCAGCGTGGCAAACGCAATTGGCGTATTGAAATCATCTTCCATCGCCTCACGAAAGCGTTTGGCGTAGTCGTTGGTCCAATCGATTTGGGTTTCAGCAGGCGCTACATCTTTTAGTGCCACATAGAAGCCCAGCAAGGACTGGCGCGCGTCTTCAAGGGTTTCCCAGTTGTAGTTGATCTCGCTTCGGTAATGGGCCCGCATCATGAAAAACCGTACGGTTTCACCGCCCTGAACCGGATCAAGCTTGTTCAAGACCTCGCGAAGCGTGAAAAAATTCCCCAATGATTTCGACATTTTTTCGGAATCGAAATTGAGGAACGCAGCATGCATCCACACATTTGCGAATGGTTTGCCATTCGCCGCTTCAGATTGCGCGATTTCATTTTCATGATGCGGAAATTGCAGGTCCCAGCCGCCGCCGTGGATGTCGATAGTCTCGCCCAGAACCGCCTTGCACATGGCCGAGCACTCGATATGCCAGCCGGGGCGTCCGCCGCCGAAGACCGACTGCCATGCCGGCTCGGTTGGTTTGGCGGCTTTCCAGAGCGCAAAATCGAGCGGGTCGCGTTTATGGGTATCGATGGCGACCCGTTCCCCAGCCTGCAAATCATCGATATTTTTCTTCGATAATTTTCCGTAGCCCTCAAACTGTCTTACGGAATAATAGACATCGCCATTCCCAGCTCGGTAGGCGTAGCCCTTATCTTCCAGCGTCTTGATCATCGCCAGCATGTGCTCGATGTGATGCGTGGCGCGCGGGCTGTGCCTAGGACGAAGCAGCCTGAGACGATCCGCGTCTTCAAACATAGCTGCTGTCATGCGCTGGGTTAGCGCGTCGATCGGCTCAGCGTTTTCGTTGGCGCGCTCGATAATTTTGTCATCAACATCGGTGATGTTGCGCACGTAATTGACGTCATACCCCGTGGCGGTAAACCAGCGCGTAACCATATCGAACACCGTAAATGTGCGGGCATTGCCAATATGAAAATAATCATAAACCGTCGGACCGCAAGAGTAGAGGCTGACTTTGCCGGGTTCAATCGGGGTGAACGCTTCTTTTTGTCGGGTTAAGGTGTTGTAAATAATTTGCATAAAAATCGCTTAAAAAGAGGGTTGAATCAGCTGAGGCGCATTGGGCCGCATCAAAAATCTCTGAACATCTAGCTGCCAAAAAAATAGGTTACAACCAGCTAAGGGATCGGAACCAACAGGGTTGCATGGCCGACGTTGCGGGATGAAGTGCGGTACCGGTAAACGACGATTAACTACACCTCACGCCGAACCATAACCGCGCCGCCATTATGGATCGTGCGGATAGACTGTCCGTTGAGCCAATGCGCGATTGCGAAAATTTCAGACCATCAACATCGTACCAGCGGCGTCGGCGGCAGACTGAGCGGCTGAAATAGATATGAAGAGATTAGGTTGTGGTTGCGCATTCTTGATAGAATATGAGTTCGCAGATTTTCTGCTTTAATATTTAAATTCAATGAATTATAACGTAATGTTCAGCGAAAATTTCTCACATTTTATGATGACTAAACGATCTCTGTCCGGTTTTGTGCGCGGCTCTTTTATTGCCGGCTGCCTTAGTATTTTGTCGCTATCGGCTTTCGCCGCACCTGCCGACGACATTAAAGACGCGTCGCGTTTGTACCAACAAGGCAAGCTCGATGCTGCCCTCACCAAGGTGAACGCAGCATTAGCGCAGCAGCCGAAAGACGCGCAGGGTCGTTTTGTGAAGGGGCTTATCCTCACAGAGCAAAAGAAACCCGCTGACGCGATTCAGGTTTTTACCGGATTGACTGAAGATTACCCTGAGCTGCCTGAGCCCTACAATAACCTTGCTGTGCTCTACGCCAGCCAAGGCAATTACGATAAAGCCAAAGCCGCGCTGGAATTAGCGATCCACACCCACCCGTCCTACGCGACTGCGCATGAAAACCTCGGCGATATTTATGCCCAACTCGCCCGCCGTGCCTACGACAAAGCGTTACAGCTTGATAAAAACAATGCCACCGCGCAATCTAAATTGGCAATGGTAAAAGACCTATTCGCGCCACCCAAAGCCATCGCGATTGCCGCAGCCGATCCCGTGAAAACGGCAACAACAGCGTCGGCAAAACCTGCCGCTACAGTTGCAGCGAGCGTTGCGAACACAACATCCACCGCCTCGGCAGTACCCACAACCGCCGCAGCGACTCCGACCACGCCAATACCAGCAGCCAAACCTGAGCCCAGCAAGCCGGTTGAAATTGCGGCTGCCAGCAATGCCAGTGGGCAAGTGGTCAACACCGTAAACGCTTGGGCAGCAGCCTGGGCAGCGAAAAACGTCGGTGGCTATTTGAGTTTCTACGATGCCAGCTTTGAAACCCCTGCTGGCTTGACACGTGGCGCCTGGGAGACGCAGCGGCGCGAGCGGATCAGCGGACCTGCGAGCATAACCGTGGACATCAAAATGATAAAAGTCACGACCAAAGGCAACGAGGCCACCGCTGTATTCAAGCAAACATATCGTTCTGACAGGACTTCTAGCGACAACACCAAGACATTGAAACTTGTGAAGGCTGGCGAGCGGTGGTTGATTCGCTCGGAGCGCGCGGGAGGCTAATTGCGCACCACGCACCAACCTCACTGGTTTGATTTGGCTAATTTTGCAAATTTTTTGAATTTTGCCTCAACGCTGGGCGCCCTCGGTGCCGCCCTTTCGATCAGGCTTTCAATAAGGCTTTCAAAGAGGCTTTCAAAGAGGCTTTCGATGCCGCTGGCCTCTGCGGCAATTCTGGCGTTGCCATTTTCATTTGCACCATTGCAAACCCACGCGCAACCCCTTGCGCAGGCAACTTCTGCCTCACTGGCCGCAACCCCCGTTACCGCTGTTGCGTTCAGCAATGAAGTCGAAGGCGCACTCGTCCGTGCACTCGAGACTTTGAAGGAAGGCGGCATCAAAGCGGCACTGCGCGAGATCGAGGTCGCGCTGCAAAAAAATCCCAATTTTTTGCTCGGCCAGCTCATCAAAGGTGATTTGTTGATGGCTAAGGCCGGCCTGCCGCAAGCGTTTACCGGTATCAAAAACCAGCCCGAAGCGGTTGCCAGTTTGCGCTCCGAAGCCAAGGCGCGGCTGACCCGTTATTTCGACGGACCGCCGATTGGCCACTTGCCCTCCGCCCTGCTACAAATCGCGCCGGACCAAGCCTATGCGCTGTTAATGGACAGCGAAAAATCGCGGCTCTATGTGTTTAAGAATGTTGAGGGTGCGCCGCAATTGGTGGCAGATTTTTATATTACCGTTGGCAAGAAAGGCGTTGAAAAAGAACGTGAAGGCGATCAGCGCACACCGCTGGGCGTTTATAGAATTGACGCGGCGGTGGCCAAAGAACGACTCACCGATTTTTATGGCCCTGGTGCATTTGCGCTAAATTTCCCGAATGAGTGGGACAAGCGCTTGGGTAAAACCGGCTCCGGCATTTGGTTACACGGCACGCCCTCCACCACCTATAGCCGCCCGCCACTCTCGAGTGACGGCTGTGTGGTGCTCACCAATGATGATTTCGCGAAAATCGAACAATATCTCAATCCCGGCATTACCCCGATTGTTATCATGCCCCGCATCGAGTGGCTGTCGCCCGAAAAATGGCTGGATGCCCGCGCCGCATTTAACGAAACGATCGATCTGTGGAAGCGCGATTGGGAAAGCCTGAACACCGATCAATACCTCAGCCATTACTCACCTCAATTCAGCATCGACGGCAAAGGCATAGATGACTGGGTAGCCAAAAAGCGGCGAGTCAATGCTGGCAAGAGTTTTGTGAAGGTGGAGGTCAGTAATTTATCGGTTTACGAATATGCCCTCACGCCGACGACACCACCGATGATGATCGTCACCTTCGATCAGAACTATAAAAGCAGCAACAACAATGGCGTCATGAAAAAACGCCAATACTGGCAGCGCGAAAGTGGTGGCTGGAAAATTATTTATGAAGCGCCGGTTTAAAAATTTACCGCCTAATGCTGAGTGTGAGTCTGAGTCTGGGCATAGCTTCCTAACCGCCTCACCGCCGCATTAGTTGTTCACCAATCCGGAGAATTATTCGTTTTTTCCACTTCCAAACCGTTAAAATCTTAATTTGGCATCCGCATTTTTTAAAAGGACAGACAAACCATGAAAGCCTCCACATTTTTAGCCTCCTCTTTTTTATTGACCGCATTCTTTGCAGGCAGCGCGCTTGCTGAAAAAGCGGCCGAAAAAGCGCCCGCTAAAAAAGCCACCGAAACAAAATCCGCCAAAGCTTCATCTTGCAAAATCAACGACAAAGGAACTGCTGTGAAAGTAAAACTCACCACCAATATGGGCGCGATGACGCTCGAGCTCGATAATGAAAAAGCCCCCATCTCGACAGCCAACTTTGTCAAGTATGTTGAGTCCGGCCATTACGTCGGCACAATTTTTCACCGCGTGATCGGCAATTTCATGATTCAAGGCGGCGGCTTCGATGCCAAGCTGAATCAGAAGCCCGTCAACGCGCCGATCAAAAACGAAGCGCCGAATGGCCTCAAGAACGATATGTACACTGTCGCAATGGCACGTACCAATGTGGTTGATTCCGGCACGGCGCAGTTCTTTATCAACGTCGGCAACAACGATTTCCTAAACCATGCTGGTCCAGCTAACTATGGTTACGCGGTATTCGGCAAAGTTGTTGAAGGTACCGACGTGGTTGATAAAATCAAAGCCGTCAAAACCGGTGGCCGTGGTATGTTCCCAACCGATGTGCCACAAGAAGATGTCGTGATTCAAAAGGCAGAGTGCTTGTAATTTAGCGTCTCACGTCGCGATTTATTGAGGACCCACCAGTAAATACAAATGCTTATTTTTCTGGCAAGCGTTTTCAATAAATTTTTCCAAAAGTCCGCACTGGACGGGCGTTTCGAGGCAAAAATGCTCCGAAATTCCCGTCATGGCTTGCGTTTTTAAATTCGACGCTCATAACGAAAGGGGACAATTAAATGCGCCCCAATCTACGTCCCACACTATTCATCTCCGATTTGCACCTTTGCGAATCACGCCCCGAACTTGGCGAACTGTTTTTTGATTTTCTCAAAAACACAGCAGCGACGGCTGACGCGCTCTATATTCTCGGCGATCTATTTGAAGTCTGGTTAGGTGACGATCAGCTCGATCATGATCCACTTTCACGCCAAGTTGCCGACGCTCTGCGCATGTTCACGACCGGTGGCGTAACCACTTATTTCATGCGCGGCAATCGCGATTTTCTAATCGGCGAACGCTTTGCACATGAAGCGGGGATCACCCTGCTCAACGACCCAACACTAATCGAACTTAACGGGCAGCGTTGCCTGCTACTGCATGGCGACACACTCTGCACCGACGACGTGTCCTACCAAGCCTTCCGGACACAAGCCCGCGATCCGGCGTGGCAGGCAGCCGTGCTCGCCAAGAGCTATGCAGAGCGCGTGCAGTTCAGTGCCAGCATCAGGCAGCAAAGCAACAGTGAGAAATCGCTAAAGGCTGAAGACATCATGGATGTTTCGCAAGCCAACGTATCGGAAGTATTTCGTAGCTGGAACTATCCCGTCATGATCCACGGCCATACCCATCGGCCCGCCACGCATGTGCATGTGGTGGATGGTCTGGAATGCACGCGGATTGTTTTGGCTGATTGGCGGGATGATGATGTGGCGCGACATCTATCGCGGTAGCGAATCGTTAACTCGTCGTCTAATCTTCCGAATTTATTCCAGGCATTTTCGTAGCTACAAAATCTGAACAACATGAAAACACTTCTTGAGCTTGACGACGCACAGAAAAATAACTTCGACGCTATCCGGTTTGTTGCCGCGGCTATGGTTATTTTCTCGCACGCCTACGCGATTAGCGGTCATTCGAGTGAAGAACCGTTAGCGGCAAAAACAGCGTTTATCAGTTTCGGCGCTTTCGCAGTTGAAATATTTTTTGTCGTCAGCGGGTACCTCATTGCGCGGAGTTTGATGCGTAGAAACAATATAGTTGATTTTGCAGAGGCGCGAATCTTAAGAATTTTCCCCGCACTCATCATGTGTTGCGCGGTTTGCGCGTTCATTTTGGGGCCAATAGTTACGTCCTTGCGGCCCAACGATTACATCGCTCAGCCACAAACTTGGAAATATTTTATCGGCAATGCTTCGCTAACGAACATTCAGTGGTTTCTGCCCGGGGTGTTTGAACAAAATGTATATAAGGGCGTTGTCAACGGTCCGCTCTGGACGCTGCCAATAGAACTCAAAATGTACGGCGCCATGTTGGTGCTTGGGCTAGGAATGATACCGCTACTACATTTCTGGCAATATCGTGCGCGCATACTGGCGACAATGATAGGTGCCTACCTGCTTTACAGTTTTACAAACCAATCAGCTGAAATGGCGAGCCACCATACTGCCAGCGCTCATCCATTGGTCGCGTTTTTCTTGATTGGCGCCTTAGCCTATTTGTGTCGCAGAATTACCTTTATATCTTCCACCTTAGCATTAGCATTTTGGGCTGCACTAGTCATGGCGCGCGGTACTCCGCTTTCAATACCGCTGTACTACGCAGCGCTAACCTACTCAGTACTCGTAATCTCGTTTGATGCGACATTTAAAGTTCATAGCTTCGCCAAATATGGCGATTTGTCATACGGTCTCTATTTATACGGATTCCCCGTTAAACAAACGATCATCTTGGTCGTCGGTGCCATGGGTGCAGGCACATTATTTCTCATCGCCTTTCCGACCACACTTTTATTGGCTTGGCTTTCGTGGAAATGTGTCGAAGCGCCCGCACTTGCGCACAAAGGATTTATAACCCGATTGAGCAGGAAATTCCACACACGCCGGATGCGCCCAATTCTCCGGTCGTTATTGGAGAAGCTTGGGCTTCCTCGAATCGCCCGATGGCTGTTGGGCTAGGCTACTGCTTCGGATAGGCAAGCTCATCGCGATGCCTGATGCCTCAAAAAGAGGCTACTTCTTAATTTAACACCCACAAAAACGACAGTTAAGCAGCCAAGTTACCGGTCGAACAAAATACGTTTGCAAACAATATCGATGCACACAATTCTCGGCGTTTCATCATTTTTAGACAAACAAATACTTGTTACCAAAATTTAGGCATTTTGGATCCGCCTGCGCCGAACGCTTTTTCTGCAGCTATTTGGCTGATGCTGCAAAAAGCGTTGCACAGAAACCGCACCATTTATCAGTATTGGATCTGGTAATCGCGATGCTGAAGTTAAGCTGGTAAGAAAAATGCAAATCGAAAGTACCATTAGCAAATCCGAGATTGAATGTGTCGACGTCAACGCAAACACGTTTCAGCGTGGCAGTGAATTTGCCCACGTAGAGCGTGTCCCAGCTTGCATGAAGCCCAATGAAGCGGACTTCAATTGTTGGTAGCCATCCAATCAATACGATGCTGTTATTGCAAATCAATCGCTATACCGTGCCCAGAGCCTTGAGCATTTATTCGATTCAATTGCCATGACCATTGGCGCAGATGGATTGACGGTAGAGTCTGACATGGTCAACTACAATGGTCATAATCGCTGGCCTGAGCCGCTAGCAATTGTTGACGAGTAACGAAAGGAAGTATGTAAAAAATATCGCTGCATTTTATAGCTAAACCGGCTTGCAGCGGAGTTCGACAACGAGGATTGTTAGAGCTATGGTGTTGAACGCATTGGCGCAATGATATCTTGCCGGCGACGATAGAACGGTTTCAGTTTGAGTCATTTTTGCTTTTGACAACGTGATCGACATATTTACCAATCGCACTTTCGGGCATTGCTTTTCCCAGCATAGCGAATGGGATCGTGCATTTATTGACCGTGCGAGTTTGCGAGATGAGGGCGAGCTGACAATTAGGAATCTCAACCCAACGCATATGATGGCTTGTGGGCGTTTGAGAGGAGGCACATCGATGATGTATTGCCCGCCTTTCACACCAATGTTTTGTGATCGCAAGTAGCTGCAGCAAGGGCGCAATTCAAAAAATCGCGATTGGTTGTTAAGTTAGCGCCTTGATTATAAGATCGGGCGGTTATCAATAAATTCACTTTAGTATTTAATTTTAGGAAAATGTATCATGCAAAGCTTGGTGTGGACGGGCTCAAAAAAACGGACACCATGAACTGAGATATTAAGCTGCTTTCTTCAATTGCTGCACTTGCCATTTTTTTTCAAAGTCAGTCGGCGACTGATTGTTGATTTTTGAATGCCTTCTGACGTTATTGTAAAAGA
>JBBRAM010000035.1:0-28144 GCA_038206765.1 Burkholderiales bacterium
TGGATTCGTTTCTTCGTCTTCGCCGGGTTCAATACTGAATGCGGCGGATTCGAATTCAAGCAGAGCTGTCTGTTTCATGAGGCCCAATTCATGTCAAATAATCAATTTCTGGCGATCCCCTAGTCGGCGAATTTCGCCCCAAACCCGACGTTCGCGGTGCACTTCCATTTCGCTCGAACGCGGTCGTAGCCACCCACGCTCCAATTTAACGGTTTAGCTGAGCGCCGCGCGCGCAGATGTTTGAACTCGGCACTTTATCTCCCACGCGTGCGCTCCAGCGATTTGTTAGGCGGCGTCACGCGGCCTCCCAGTGCCGCGAGAGCAGATATATCTGCAAGCCGCGAAGGTGCGCCTGCCAATGAGATGAATAGCTATTCTGGAAATGCCAAAGAGCATCGGCTTCGCTGGTGTTTTTCCATCTCCACTCGACTTCGAGTAGATCATTGCCTATATCCAGAATGTCGTCGATTGCGTCTGCAACCAAACACTTCGATCTGGCGATCTCCTTTGTAACCACCTCAGGGAGATTGTAGTAGCCATAGTTCGGGAACCGCTGCGCCACAACCCCACGAAACTCGCCCTGATCGCGCCGAGGCGAATCTGGATAGTCAGCCGCGTCAAATGTGAAGCGAACGAAATGCTGGGCAAACGCGAGTTGGTCAAGCAGCAGGGGCAATGCTTCCTCGTCGTCCGCCACGTTGCGCTCACCGCCCTCGAAGAGGCAAAGAAACTGGCCAATAGCGGCGCGAATGTCGGAGGGCTGCACGGTAGCTGCCTAACGTTTGAGATCAGAGGCGGCGCCCGGCTTGCCGGGCGACGTCCTCTCGATTGAAGGGTTAGGCATCGGCACGCCGCGATGCGGCCGATGGAATGGAGGGGGGCGATTGAGCATTGGTTGCCGCGGGTACTTATAGCCCTCGAAGCGAGCCGGTAAATTTGCCGCATGAACAGCGATGTGTGATCGCCGAACCACGCCTCTCAAAAGCGATTTCTGTACCGCATGAGTTGCATGCATGCTTGCCCTTCCCGCCTATGCCGAAGTTACCCCAGGCTGCCAGGAATAGAGCCTTATCTTGCTCAGAGAGCGGCTGCTTCTCGTCGACCTTTCTCCCGACGGGGTCATGTCTGATGCCGAGTTCCGTTTCACTACGCACCCTCTCTCGTGAAGTTTCATCTCCCATCTCGGCTTCAACTTCACCAATGCAGCCCCAACAATCGCCTCCGCAGTCGATCGACAGTGGGTCATTCTCTTGATCCAAATCGCGACCGCAAATGCAGCATTTTTTCATGCGATGCCTAACGCCTGAGTTAAGCCGATACGCGTAGCGGTTTCGGCTTGAACGAATTGTTAGACCGCACTGCTTGCGGCCTTTTTACTTGCAATCTTGGCTCGTAGCTTGTCTTGAAAGCTTCGACGCTGTTTGGTGATCTCGTAAAGGACGATGCCCGAAGAAGTGCCCAAATTTAGACTCTCAATGATTCCAACCATTGGGATGTTTACGCACAGTTCGCTCCGCTCCAGCGCGAGCTGGCTGATGCCGCCACCTTCGGTTCCAAACCACACCGCCAGCTTTGTGTACTTGGTGTAGTCGGCTTCATGCAAGATGACGTTCTTGCGGCCCTTTGTATGCGGCGAAGTGACAATTGACACAAATCCATTTTTCTCAAGATGGGCAAGGCAACTCTCAGTGTCAGCGAACTTCTTGACGAAGCTCCACTTGATTGCAGATGCAGAAATGGCACTGAGCTTTGGCTTGGTTCGCATTTCCTGCCAATCGTCAGGTAACGCGTTGCTGCGAGAAATGACGTAGGCCTTCTCAACACCGAGAGCGTTCACGTTGCGAATGATGGTTCCGATGTTCCGGATGTCCTCTGGTTGCTCAATCACTGCAATGAGGTTCTTGCAGCGCGAGTTCTTAATTCTATTCGCCCGTGCACGAAGCGTTGGCTTAGATTTTTTCTCTTCTTCCATCTGCCTGAACCTTTCCTTGTGCGGTCTAACTATATTTAGGGAGACTCAAAGTCGCCCGAACATTCCACGCTGTCTCCCTAACATTCCGGAAGAAAGGCGAAAAAACCGCTTGCAATCAATAGCTTAATTCATGAAGCTGTATTGATATACAGCGGTAACAGGATCATGTTTTCCATCACACATAAAAACACATCTTTTCGATTAACGGCAAGCAAGAAACTCGAGTCTAGCAATGCCATTCCAGCTTTGCAATCGAAGAAAATTCTGGATCAAATTCGCGAGTGGAAACGATATTTGCATTACAGCATACGTACTGAAGAATTTTACCTTTACTGGATTCGTTATTTTATTCTCTGGTCTGGCGTTCGGCATCCACAGGAAATGGGTGCGCTTAACCTTCGTGATTTTCTAACAAAGTGTAATCCGCAACTTGGTCAGCGAGGGCTATTTTAATGACCGCTATCGGGAAAACTCTACTACCGCTCCTGGCCGACTCCGGTCATTCAACGCGCCTAAAAAGCGGCCTTACGATTTTCGAAATCGTGGGGGTACATTTGCTCATTAGCAGTTCTAAACAACCGTTGTTGGCTAAATGCTAACTGATCAACGATTTGGGCAAGTTCTGGAAGTTAACGGCCGCTTCTTGAAAAAGGCTTGGTTAGCGCTTGATCCGCCGACCACTGTTTCAAACTACATTAACGAGAACAATTACCGCTTGGCGGCGGGCTCTTGCGTGGGATTCGCAACTGCCGGGGTGACAACTTTAACGCCGCGCTCTTTCAGCAAACGCTCTTGGTCAATCTTCTTGAGTTCGGCTTGAATGCGACGCTCCTCATCGCGGGCGGCGGCTCGCGCAGCACGTCCAGCGTCTTCTTCAGCTTGCTTTTTTGCCTCCGCCTGCGTTGCGGCTGCACGTTCGGCCGCGAGGCGATCTTTATAACCTAGATAGCCGCTAATCGAAAAATAGGCCACAGCAAATAAAATAGTTATAGCCAGGCCAATCTTCGGATAAGAATAATTGTGCTCTTGCTTAACCTTCGGCTTTGGTTTGGCAGCGTCTTCACGCCATTGCTGTAAATCAGCATCATATTGCGCACGCTTGGCGGCGTCGCCCAAGGTGTCGTGCGCCTCATGAACCGCCGCCGCCGCGGCTTGTTTGTCGGCTGCCGACAAATCCATGTCGTCGCCAATTTCACGCAGCCGCGCCTGCGCGGAACGGGCTATCGAGCCCTGTGGTGCGTTATTGGGAATGTTGAGAATGTCGTAGAAATCAGGGTTCATGGTCGATCAGCTTTTGTTCAGTGTTGAATGAAAACTATTTTTAAGAGTGTACAACAAGATGATTGGCTCTATGGTGCCAACCAACGGAACATGATGGAACGCCGCGCCAGCGCTAGGGTTTGGCATGGTCCGCCACCGCGTTTGGTCGTTCTCGGCAACTGCTACGATCGCTCCGACGGCAAAAACAGTTCCAATAAATCATTCAAAAATAGCCGCCCTTTGGCGGTTGGCTTAATGTGCAGCGGATCGGATTCGATCAGCCCCAATTCGATGGCGCTTTGTAGCTCACGTGAAATCACTGAGATCGGTAAACCAGTGCGCTCGATAAAAAGGTTGTTTGAAAAACCTTCGCTTAATCGTAACGCGTTGAGCATAAATTCAAACGGCAATTCTGCTGCGCTAATCATTTTTTCTTCTTGGTTGCTCAGGCCCAGCGGCGCCTGTTCCATATACGATTTTGGCTGCTTAAACCGTGCTTCGCGGGTGATGCCGCGGGCCGGATCGGGGTAGGAAATCTTGCCGTGGGCGCCGGCACCGATGCCGACATAGTCACCGAATTGCCAGTAATTCATATTGTGTCTGGATCGCTTGCCGACCCTGGCGTAAGCAGAGGTTTCGTAATGGTCGTAACCCGCAACTGCAAGCTTGGCCTCAATCATCTCGTGCATATCAGCAGCCACGTCATCGTCTGGCAATGGCGGCGGGAACCGGTGAAAGAGCGTATTTGGCTCAAGCGTTAAATGGTAAATCGAGAGGTGATTTGTATTGTACGAGAGCGCAGTTTCGATATCGGCTGCGCATTCAGCCAGCGTTTGTTTGGGAAGCGCAAACATGATGTCGAGATTGATGTTGTCAAAATTTCGCTGCGCAATATCGATGGCGCGTTTGGCTTCGTCGTCGTTATGAACACGTCCCAACACTTGTAAATGTTGCGCGTTAAAACTTTGAATGCCGATTGATAACCGGTTCACGCCCGCGTCGCGAAAGCCACGAAATTTCTCGGCTTCAAAAGCGCCGGGGTTGGCTTCCAGCGTGATTTCAGCTTCTGAATCCAAGGTCACGCGTGCCCGGACAGCCGCCAAAATTGTGTCAATTCCGGCTGCGGAAAACAGACTTGGCGTGCCGCCGCCAAAAAAAATCGAGTACACGCGCCGACCCCAGATTTTTGGCAGACTGTATTCGAGATCAGAGATCAGGCAGTCGATGTATTGCTGCTCGGGAATAATCGATTTCGATTCGTGCGAATTGAAATCGCAATAGGGACATTTACGTATGCACCATGGGATGTGAATGTAAAGCGCAAGCGGCGGCATGACCAACAGATTGGGACGTTTAAATGACGAGATGCCTACTGGACGGGCATCTTCAGGCAAAAATGGCTCGAAACCCTTGCCAGTGCTGGTGTTTGAATTTTTATTCACCGCAAAAACTGACGTATTTTTTGCGTAAGCTGTTGCATGGCAATGCCGCGATGGCTGATCCCGTTTTTCAATTCCGGGGTCAACTCTGCTGCCGTGCAGCCGTGTTCGGACAGCCAAAAATGCGGGTCGTAACCAAAGCCGCCTGCGCCGCGCGGCTCGTCGATAATTTCGCCATGCCACGCGCCGTCTGCGATCAGCGGATGCGGGTCTTGCGGATGCATGACCATCACCAAGGCACTGTAATAAAACGCGCGACGATCCGATTGGCCGCGCAGCTCAGACACCAGTTTTTGGTTATTGCGCAGATCCGATTTCTCCAAACCGGCATAGCGTGCCGAGTGCACGCCCGGCGCACCGCCGAGGGCTCGCACGCATATCCCGGAATCATCAGCCAAAGCGGGTAACCCGGTCGAAAACGAAGCGTGGCGGGCTTTCGTGAGAGCGTTTTCGATAAAGGTCGCATAGGGTTCTTCGGCATCGCTCACGCCCAGTTCGCTCTGCGGGATGGCGATGAACTCAAACGGCGCGAGCAGGCCGCCAAATTCCCGCAGCTTGCCGGGATTGTTGCTGGCGATCACAATTTTTTCCATCCGTTATTTTAACGTGCCCTTAGAGCCGATATCGGAATTTGTGAAAATCCGATTGCGTTGATAAACAGGGCGATAAATGGGTTTGTGGGCCCGCCATGCCGGGTTGCGGTAAAATTGACGACGGCATTGGCTTTTCGATGCTCGGCAATCAATGCAATACGGCAAGTTTCAACCATCGTCTAACCTTACTCCAGCAGGAAACCCAACATGACTATTCGCGTCGCTATCAATGGCTATGGCCGCATCGGCCGCAACATTCTCCGCGCTCATTACGAGAGCAATAAAAAGCACGATATTCAAATCGTCGCGATTAATGATTTGGGTCCCGTTGAAACCAATGCACACCTCACCCGCTACGACACCGCCCACGGCAAATTCCCCGGAACGGTCAGCGTTGATGGTGAATTCCTGATCGTCAATGGTGACAAGATAAAAGTCTTCGCTCAGCGCGATCCGGCGTTGATTCCGTGGGGCGAGCTGAATGTCGATGTGGTGCTGGAATGTACGGGCTTTTTCACGACGAAAGAGAAGGCCTCGGCGCACATCAAAGGCGGCGCTAAAAAAGTCGTCATCTCCGCGCCCGGTGGCAAAGACGTCGATGCTACGGTTGTGTATGGCGTGAACCACAATGTGTTGACGGCTGCGATGACCGTGATTTCGAACGCGAGTTGCACCACCAATTGTCTGGCGCCATTGGTGAAGCCCCTGAACGACAAAATAGGCGTAGTCAATGGCTTGATGACGACCGTTCACGCTTATACAAACGACCAAGTATTAACCGATGTGATGCATGAAGATTTGCGCCGCGCCCGTTCAGCGACGATGTCGATGATCCCGACCAAAACCGGTGCGGCAACCGCCGTTGGCTTGGTATTGCCTGAACTCAATGGCAAGCTTGACGGCTATGCGATTCGCGTCCCGACCATCAATGTTTCGTTGGTTGATCTGAGTTTTATCGCGGCACGCGATACGACCGCTGACGAAGTGAACGCCATCATGAAAGCGGCTGCGGACGCACCCGGCATGAATGGTATTTTGGCTTACAACACGGCCCCGTTGGTATCCGTTGATTTTAATCACGATAGCCATTCGTCGAGCTTTGACTCAACACTGACCAAAGTCTCCGGCCGCTTGGTGAAAGTATCAAGCTGGTATGACAACGAATGGGGCTTTAGCAATCGGATGTTGGATACGACGGTTGCGTTAATGTCCGCAAAATAGAAATCGAATAGAAACGGAAAGAGAAAATACAGGATGGCTTTTCACTTTAAACGTCTCACGGATTTATCCGCATCCGGCAACCTGGCGGGCAAACGCGTTTTCATCCGCGCCGATCTGAACGTACCGCAAGACGATGCGGGTAATATCACCGACGATACCCGCATTCGCGCATCGATTCCGGCAATCGAATTGGCGCTGAAAGCGGGAGCTGCTGTGATGGTCACATCGCATCTTGGTCGCCCAACTGAGGGCGAATTCAAGCCGGAAGATTCACTCGCCCCGATCGCAAAGCGGATGGCGGAATTGTTGAAGCAAGAGGTGCCA
The DNA here is from genome assembly GCA_038206765.1 of Burkholderiales bacterium. Classification (GTDB taxonomy): domain Bacteria; phylum Pseudomonadota; class Gammaproteobacteria; order Burkholderiales; family Usitatibacteraceae; genus UKL13-2. The sequence continues at coordinate 6,810 of JBBRAM010000035.1, forward strand.
CTTATCGCCAATTGGGTGGATAGTGTTAGCGTTTCAGCAGGCAATGTAGTGCTGCTTGAAAATTGTCGCGTCAACATTGGCGAAAAGAAAAACGATGACGCGCTCGCTCAAAAAATGGCCGCGCTTTGTGATGTGTATGTGAATGATGCGTTCGGCACCGCTCACCGCGCTGAAGCCACTACGCATGGCATCGCCAAATTCGCAAAGGTTGCCTGTGCGGGCCCGTTGCTGGCAGCAGAGCTTGACGCACTGGGTGCGGCTTTGTTGAACCCTAAGCGGCCGATGGTGGCGATTGTCGCGGGCTCTAAAGTTTCAACCAAACTGACGATCTTGAAATCGCTTGCTGAGAAAGTCGATCAGCTGGTGGTTGGCGGCGGTATTGCCAATACGTTTTTGCTCGCCAAAGGTTTCCCGATTGGCAAATCATTGGCTGAGCCGAATCTGATCGATCAAGCCACCGAAATCATTAAGATCATGGCGGCTCGTGGTGCGGCAGTGCCGATCCCGGTGGATGTGGTTTGTGGCAAGGCTTTTTCGGCCACCACATCGGCATCGACTAAAGCCGTTTCGGATGTCGCATCGGACGACATGATTTTTGATGTTGGGCCAAAAACCGCGCAGCAGTTTGCTGACGTCATGAAAAACGCCGGCACGATTGTCTGGAATGGGCCGATTGGCGTGTTTGAATTTCCACAATTTGGTCATGGCACGGAAACCCTCGCGCACGCGATTGCGGAATCGAACGCATTTTCAATTGCCGGCGGCGGCGACACGTTGGCGGCAATTTCAAAATACGGCATCTCCGACAAAATTTCCTACATCTCAACGGGTGGCGGCGCCTTCTTAGAATTTTTGGAAGGCAAATCACTGCCTGCGGTAGAAATACTTGTGCAACGCGCCGATGATTAAATAAGCAGTAAGTTGTCGGGCTGGCATCTGAGGATTAAAGCTGAAACAGATGCTCGGCAAACCCAGCAACTATCTATTAAATTAAATTGCAGCCTCATCCAAGTTTGTTTGAACGTTGCCCAAATGCACAAAGGGAAATCAGCCATGTCACGCGCCACCAAAATTGTAGCTACCCTAGGTCCCGCCACCTCATCCGCGGAAGTTCTTGAACGTTTAATCGTCGCGGGTGTAGATGTGGTGCGGATGAACTTTTCGCACGGTACCGCTGAAGACCACATGAATCGCGCCGCCTTAGTACGTGAGCTTGCCGCCAAGCACAATCGTGCCGTCGGCATCTTGGCTGATTTGCAAGGCCCAAAAATTCGCGTGGGCAAATTCGCCGAGGGCAAAATCACGCTCAAAGTTGGCGATAATTTTATTCTCGATGCTGGCTGCGATTTAGGCAATGAGGAACGCGTTGGCATTGATTACAAAGAGCTGCCGCGCGATGTAAAGCCGCGCGATATTTTGCTGCTCAACGACGGCTTCTTGGTGTTTGAAGTCATGAGTGTGCGCGGCAATGAAATCCATTGTGTGGTGCGCCAAGGCGGCGTGCTCTCGAACAACAAAGGCATCAACCGCAAAGGCGGTGGCCTAACGGCGCCACCGCTGACGGCGAAGGACATGGAAGATATCAAAACGGCCGTCAAAATCAAAGCCGATTTTTTAGCGGTGTCGTTCCCCAAATCAGGCTCCGACATGTATATGGCACGCGAACTCATGCGGGCGGCAGGCGGCGATGCGCTGCTAATTGCAAAAATCGAGCGAACCGAAGCCGTAACAAATGAAGCCCTGACTGACATCATGAAAGCTTGCGACGGCATCATGGTTGCACGCGGCGATTTGGCGGTTGAAGTGGGCGATGCTGCTGTACCAGCTTTGCAAAAGCGCATGATTCGCATGGCACGCGAAATGAACAAACTCACCATCACTGCTACGCAAATGATGGAGTCGATGGTCTCCTCGCCGATCCCAACCCGCGCCGAAGTGTCCGACGTGGCCAACGCAGTACTCGACGGTACTGATGCCGTCATGTTGTCTGCCGAGTCTGCTTCCGGCATGTACCCAGTCGAGACCGTAGAAGCAATGGTCCGGATTTGTAAAGAGGCCGAAAAAAGTACCGAGGTAAAATTAGATCGGGAATTTTTAGACCGCGTATTTACCCGTGTCGATCAATCGATTGCGATGGCCGCGTTATTCACCGCGCATCATTTAAAAGTGAAATGCATTGCGTCCCTCACACAATCAGGCTCCACCGCACTCTGGATGTCGCGTTTAAATTCCGGCGTACCGATTTACGCCCTGACACCCGTGGCCGCCACTCATACCAAGTGCGCGTTGATGCGCGATGTGCGCCCTATGACCCTCGCCCAAGAAGACCACGATCGTGAAAAATTGCTGCTCGAAGCCGAGGAAGTTTTGCTCAAAAATAAAGTGGTGGAGATAGGCGATTTGGTGGTGTTAACGGTGGGCGAGCCGATTGGTCAATCGGGTGGCACAAACACGATGAAAATTGTGCGAATCGGGGAAAATAGGGCTACCTAGCTAATGGCATAACTGGCTTAAGCACTAGGGCTGGCGCGGGGTTTCGGTCAGTTTCAACCAAAAATTATTTTTTATCGCCGAATCCTAGTGCAGTCCAGTTTCGTGTGCGCAGTGCTTCTAAAATTTTTACTTTAATCTGATTGGCAATAGCAAAATCAGTCGGCGATAAAACCGCAGTTTGAACAATATCTGAGTAACCCGCAGAGTTACAAATTCCACGGGTCATGCAATAAAATGGGGCCATTTGGCCTTGACAATCATACCCAGCATCGCAAGCTGCCATTGCCCATGCCTCAGAGACGGTTTCGTTAGAAACTTGGCCAATATCTCCCGCTATTGTTTTGAGTGCTTGATTAGCGCTAGCGACATTTGCCAATTGCCAGAGTACCGTTGTGTCATTTGTTTCCAGAAGTGCAACTGCACGTTTGTTAAAGTCAGGATTTTCTTTTCCTGTTGCTCGTTCAGCACCCAGTTTTTCGGCCGCAAATTGTGGACTACCCAGCTTTTTGCCGTCGTCCTCGAGCGCCGCCCGCAAAGCCAACAGTTTTTCGGCAGGCGCAATTTCAAAACCAGCACATTGAGTCCAGAGGCGTTCAAAGGTTTTTTTTCGAGCTTCCTTTGCATCGATCGGATATGTGCCGTTTAGTAACCGCATTTGCGCATTTTCTTTGCCGTCATGCGTTAATAACAGGCACGACATCATTATTTGTTTGAGGTGATAAGACGCATTCGGATCGATTTTCGAAAGGTCGAAATTTTGATCGAAAAATTTTTTCAAGTCAGTTTGCGCAGCGTAATCAGCCCAAATTGATTTGGCTGAAGGGTTTAACGCTGCCGCGGAAGGCAATTTTTCATCCGTAACAGGCGACGTAATTGGGGGCCGGTTTTGTACAAAAGCGCCAGATTTTTCTAAGGCCCTTAACGGAGATATGTTTTTTCCTGCGCTAGGCGCTACATTTTCGCTGACGTAACTGTTAAATAGATAAATTGCCAAGCCGACGCAAGGTACGAAAACCAGCACGAAGGAAACTAGTATTTTTTTGTTTATGGTCAACTGTAGATCCTGTCTAAATTGCTTTTGGCCGTTCTGGTTGAAAAGCAAAATAGCATAACAATGCGATGTCATCAAAGCGCGGAACTATTGAAGTAGCGTGCCACAAAGTGAATTGTGTCGCAGCACTAATATTGGCTTTTTACGCTATCAGCCGTCATAAGCTATGCAGCCTCCGGTAACTCTAGCCAACATGTAATTCTCCGGCTCCCCAGAGGCCCAAACTATCGTATAAACAGTTGTAGTGGTGACCGAATTCCCGGGGCTTCTGACAATACCTGCCGCAAGTAAGCTTCGTTGAATAGCGTCAGAGGGTCGATTTCGAGTAGTTGTAAGCACCACTGGCGGTGGGGGGCAGTAGGATTACCTGAGCTAACTCCCCGACCACCCCAATTTTCTCCCAAAAAAACTGGCCGGCGCTTGGTTACCGTCACCAATCGAGGGAAGAACAACGATCGGGTCGCCTCTATGCGTTCCATCGACTTTTGGGCAGTTGCCATCATCAGCTATTGCAGACACTTGAACGCCGCGCCTGCGTTAGGGTTTGAGGCAATTACCGGTAAGCCAGCACCCATCAAACCAATGCCCGCTGCCCCAAGCGATAAAACATATCGACCGCATTGGCGAGCGGTTTGCCTGCACCCGAGCAAGCACGCAATGGCTTGAGCATCATCGCCCGCGCCGTCTCGAATGGGAAGTGATCTTCGATTGCCACTTTTGCCATGATCGAGAGGGAATGCTCCTCCAGTGGCGCGAATGGCATAGCGCGGCTGGTGACTATGGCCTCCATCATGTCGAGGGAATGCATGTTGCGGGCGAAGCCCGCATTGACGTGTGAAAGTGCAGTGCCAATATCTTCTTGTTTGGCTTTTTGCTGGCGGGTAACGGTGTCACTAAAAACGGTCAGCGTGCTGAGGCTTTCGCGTTCTCGCAAAATCCGAAACCAGCGGAAGAAAAATTTGTAGTGTGAAATTTCATCTTCGTACATTTGTAGAAATAAGTGTTTGGCCAACGGATCGCGGGCAAGATTGGACAGCGTGCGGTAGAGAACAGCAGCCTCACATTCGGTAACGCAGCGTGCCAGCATTTCCCGAGCGGGTGTAGGTCGCATTTGGTCTGTTGTGCAAAGAGCGGCGTATTGTCCAATAAAGCCCGCGTAGGCCTTATCCCACTGATATTGCGGCCAGACGCGTTCGATATAAGCGCGCATGGCGTCACCGTGGGCACGTTCTTCAGGTTCCCAGACGCTGTTGAGCCATTCAACGACTTCGGGTTCTCCAGCAAAAATTTCGCGCAACGATGCGGTGTAATGGCTGACGGAAATTTCGAGGAAGGAGGACACGGCGATTCCGTAAAAAACCAAGCGATCTACTTCGGCAGCTTTGATGTTGAGTTTTTGCCAATCGGGATCTGAGATATAGAGTGCCATTTGGGTTCCTATTTGTATTTGCGAGGCGCTATTAGATGTTGGTGTCGAGGGGAATTGATGGGGCGCTGGTGCTGTTATCAAATGCCGTCCCCTCAGTGGCTGAGGAAAGATCAGGGTCGGCAATGGCAGATGCGGAACAGCCAATTTTCGCTTTTCGATCCAATCCCATTGCCGATTTCGCACGCGTTTTGACCTCATCCATGGCTTTGTTTTTAAGCGAACCAACCGGGTCCAGCGCATAACCCACCCAAGCGGGGATTTTCACGACATGATCGTTGACGAGCTTGATCGCCAAGCCCTGCGGCGAGCGCACATAGCCAATGAGCTCTTTGACGGGCTTAATTTGATCGTTAAGCGACTCTGCCTGGGCAACCCAATGGTCTTGGTCGGATTGGGTACATAGGCTTGCTGGCGCTATTGCAGGCTTGCGCTTGGCGGTAACGGTCACTTCATCGACGACGACATCGACCTCCGTAGGCGTTGCTGTGTGCGTTATTTTCGCAGCGCTTTTTTCAATGTTTTCAGCGCAGCTGCCAACACAGTTCTCGGTAGCTGCCGCAGGTTTAGTCGGGGGGTTAGTCATGGGGTCCGCAGTTGACGCTGCGGCACCCAACGAAATCAAGGCGGTTGCCAAGAGGGCTGCCAAGAAAACAGCAGCGGCAATGTCTTTTGCAAAGGCACCAACTGGACGTTCGGCATTGACATTAACTATCGAGGACTGCTGCATCGGCTGACTCATACGTGCTCCCGTTGTTTAGGTCTCCATCCGCCATGATTGGCGGGTTGAAGGCATTCTTGCCTCGATCGCCGCACTATGCAATACGAATCATATGAGGTATTATTAATCGATACCTTCCGTGATTTGAGCCGCTACTACAGGGCGCAATGACGCGCTGTTGACGCGCAATTCGGCTCACAGCCAATGCGGAAAACAAAACCCTCGAAACCACAAAACGGACAAACATGGTCGCCAAAGCCCACACCAGCACCCTAATTCTTGCGCTCAAAGGCGCACTAAAATCCCGCAATCTAACTTATCGTGCGTTAGCAGATCGGCTCGATTTGTCCGAAGCAAGCGTGAAGCGGCTGTTCGCTGAAGAGACTTTCACGCTGAAGCGGATTGAAGAGATTTGTGGCGTGTTGGAAATTGACTTCTTTGAATTGGCAAGACTTGCCAGAGGAGCAAGCACTGACACCGATGAGATGACGATCAAGCAAGAGGAAGCGCTGGCCGCTGATTCGCGCCTACTGGGCATGTTCTATTTGGTGTTCAACGGCGGCACGTTCGAATCGATCTTGGAAGCTTACGAACTCACCAAGCCCGATTGCCTAACATTGCTGCTAAAGCTGGATAAACTCAATTTAATCGAGATGGGCGCAAATGATGCGATCCGATTAAAGGTGCCGAAAACGCTACGACTGCGGCAATCGGGGCCAATCCGTAAGGTGCATGGGCGCGCCGTGGTGGGTGACTTCTTGCAGGCAAATTTTGCGGCGAAGGGCGGCTATTTTCAGTTTGAGTTCCGCGAACTATCGAAAGCATCAGTCGCGCTGATTGAGCGCAAACTACAGCGCATCGCCCAGGAATTTCACGAGCTTGCGGAGTTGGACGGCTATTTGCCGCCGGAGGAGCGAAAAACGATCGGCATGGCCTTGGGCGTGCGGCCGTGGGTCATTTCGCTAGTGACTGGCTTGCAAAAGAAAACGCCAACCATCAAGGCATAAGGCTGCTCTCAGGACATCATTACGACGTAAAATAGTGCATTGTTTCCCCGCTTATAATTTAAATCACTCTCTGGAGGTTCCATGTCCCTCGTATCTATGCGCCAATTGCTCGACCACGCTGCCGAAAACGGCTACGGCTTACCTGCTTTCAACGTCAATAATCTGGAGCAAGTGCAGGCGATTATGGAGGCGGCATATGAAACTAATAGCCCCGTCATCATGCAAGCGAGTGCAGGCGCACGCAAATATGCAGGCGAGCACTTTTTACGCCATTTGATTGAAGCCGCTGTCGAGAGCTATCCGGATATCCCGGTGGTGATGCATCAAGACCACGGCCAGTCGCCAACGGTTTGTTTGCAAGCGATGCGCTTGGGTTTTTCGAGCGTGATGATGGATGGCTCGTTGATGGCGGATGGCAAATCGGTGGCTAGCTATGAATACAATGTCGACACCACCAGACAGGTGGTAGATATGGCGCACGCCATCGGTGTGACGGTGGAAGGTGAGTTGGGCTGCTTGGGATCACTGGAAACTATGAAGGGTGACAAGGAAGACGGCCATGGTGCGGAAGGCACGATGACGCGCGAACAACTGTTGACCGACCCTGAGCAAGCCGCAGACTTCATCAAAAAAACCGGCGCGGATGCGTTGGCTATTGCAATTGGCACTTCCCACGGCGCATATAAATTTACCCGTAAACCAACCGGTGATATTTTGGCGATTGATCGTATTAAAGCCATTCACGCCCGCATCCCAAATACACATCTGGTGATGCATGGCTCGTCATCCGTGCCGCAAGATTTGCTCGATATTATTCGCGCAAACGGCGGCGAGATGAAAGAGACCTACGGCGTACCGGTGGAAGAAATTCAAGAAGGGATCAAACACGGCGTGCGCAAAATCAATATCGATACCGATATTCGTTTGGCGATGACGGCTGCGATTCGTAAGTTTATGAATGAAAATAAATCGCACTTTGATCCCCGTGACTATTTGAAGCCAGCTCGGGCGGCGGCAAAGTTAATCTGCAAACAACGATTCGAACAGTTCGGCTCGGCCGGACAGGCGGGCAAAATCAAGCCCATCGGACTCAGCTTAATGGCAGAAAAATATGCGAAGGGCGAATTAAAGGCGGTTGTGAATTGAACAACGCAGCGGTCGCTCATGCCGGTGCGCTGCGTCGTCGTAACTGCAATGCATTGCTCGGCGTTATCGACGGAAAAACCCCCGTTAATTTTTGCCCCAATTTCGAACATGACACGCTAAACCATCCGCCCACGTTTTGGAAATTCGTGCACGAATTCATTACCCATTACGTGGTGCCGGAAGGCAAACTGTGGGAGGGGTTGGTGTTGCTATTTTTCAAGCCGGCCGATCAACAGGAAGCGGGGGAAGTTGTGCCGAATAAAGCACTGGCGAATGTTGGAAAGGAGCTGCAGGTTACTGCGCAAGAAAACCATCTTGCTGCCGAGCCGATTCCAGCTGAAGTGATGGAAAAGGGCGTAACGACATCTCTCGAATGTGGCGCTGAAGGCGCATGGTGTACATGGCTGCAGACGCATTTGACCCAGATCGCCACCATGCGCTATGGCGCAATTGGACTGGTTTATCCAATGCTATTAGGCTTGATGACGGGCGCCGTCATCTTTGCATCTATCGTTATTTAAAGAGAACCATGTACCAATCTACAATCCAATCCCTTCCCTTAATCGCACGCGGCAAAGTGCGTGACATCTACGCCGTTGGTGACGATAAGTTGTTGCTGGTCACCAGCGATCGCCTATCCGCCTACGACGTAATTTTACCCACGCCGATTCCGCACAAGGGCGAAATTTTAATTTCGCTCGCCAACTTTTGGTTTCAAAAGCTGGCGCATGTGGTACCCAACCAGCTCACGGGGATCGACCCTGAAACCGTTGTTACGCAGAATGAGCGAGACCAAGTTCGCGGCCGCGCCATTGTCGTGAATCGCTATCAAGTGCTACCGATTGAAGCCGTGGTGCGCGGTTATTTAGAAGGCTCCGGCTGGGCGGAATATCAACAATCGCAATCCGTATGCGGCATTAAACTCCCCGCTGGTTTGCAGCGCGCATCAAAACTACCCGAACCTATTTTCACACCCGCCACCAAAGCGGACGCAGGCGAACATGATGAAAATATTGATTTCGCTACCTGCGAAAAAATCATTGGTACAGAACGCGCTGCCGAGGTTCGAGTAACCGCGATTCGTTTGTACCAAGAAGCGGCCGATTATGCACTCACCAAAGGCATTATCATCGCCGATACCAAGTTTGAGTTCGGGTTGGACGCCAATGGTGTACTGCATTTAATTGATGAGGCACTCACGCCCGATTCATCCCGATTCTGGCCGCTGGATACCTACAAAGTTGGCTCTTCACCGGAAAGTTTTGACAAACAATACATCCGCAATTGGCTTGATGAAATTGGTTTTAATCGCAAGCCACCCGCGCCGAATGTGCCTGCCGACATTGCCCAAAAGACCAGTGATAAATATCGCGAGGCACTGACCCGGCTGACACAAAACTAGTGCCAGTTTGCAACTACCGTTTGCCCAATTTTTACATGCCGCGTCCCATTGCCAGACACCGTTACCGGGGCTTCGTTGGCTATTACAAATGATCGATTTTTTATGTGGAAGCGCTGCTGACAAAATCGTCGCGCAGCTATGCTGACGAAACCATACCAATAAATGAATCGTGAGCGATGGTCACACTTGAAATAATTTTGATGCGCGGATATGTTCATTTTATCGAGCCGATATTATCGCGGCTTCGCCGAAATTCACGTCTCGCACAATTTGAAATTTGCTCCAGCGGCGATTTGGCAGACCACCATCGCATAGCTTGCACTGGCGAGCAGCAATGCAGCACATGCAGCGCTGCTTGCGTTGATTTGCTCGAATTTCATCGGGCATCTATTTCCAAATTTTTCTCCTGTGCGCGCGATGACCCCAGCCAATTATCCGGCCATGCAACGCCAATGATTCTAAAAATAGATGGCTCAGGTTATTTTCAAGGTGTTGCCGGACATTCGCGATACATGCAAAAACGCTCCAAAGGCAGCATTGCGCGTCAGATTCGGCGTGCGCGCAATCATTATTCCTGCAGGCATATAAATCGCTTTTCGCATTTAGCCGACATCCACGATGTTGACACCTCAATATTGTTTCGCACGAGCGGCATCATGCTTAATGTATTGGTTGATCGCGCTGTCAAGCAAATGAGTCGCTTCGCCGGAGGCTTAGATGCGCACCCCGAAACGTCGCACCCATTGGCATCGCTGCCACCGCCAATTCCACCTTGCAACGCTCACTACGCGATTGATTGGGGCGTCTTTGAATCCACACCGGCAAATGTAAGGCACCGCGCTCACGCCGACCTTGATACGGCTGCAATCAATGAAGCCGCCAAAGGTGCCGAGGCGCAAAAATTGGTCGGCTATATATTTGCGCGGCGTATCGGCAATGGAATTCGCATCGTCTCCATTTTGGTTCACGGTGATCATCTAAACGCGGGCGCAATGAAACTGCTGATGTATGAATTCGTCCAATGGGTAATCGCTGGCGAAGCCGATTATTTAAAAGGTATCGACTATATTCACTATGGTGCTGCAGAGCATGGCGGTGGCGGATTGCTCTTTTGGAAAACGCAATTTGGTTTCCAACCAGCAGTCTTCGAAATCGGCCAATAAATATCGCTCGTAAAAGAGCGGACGCGAACGCCGGACGATGGCAGATTGTTGGTAGGCACTACATTACGGCGGCCACAATCTGGCCTGATTTCGCTACGCGTTGCCACAATTGCAACTTAATCGATTGTTATGATGACTTTATGATGTATCTGCTGCGATGCGTTGGCACAAAAAAGGGGAAGTTATGAAGTTCGTCACTGGCATTTTGAATGCGGCGGTTGCCGGTATAAGTTTGTTTTTTCAAGTTGTAACGGGGCTGCTGAGCTGGCTGTTGCGACCACTTCTGGGAAGTATGAGTTGGCAAGCGCCTCCTTGGGCACGATGGACTGGTGCGCGAGCAACAACCACCGTGCAGGCCGCCAGAGCCAAACCCCTTTATGCGCTGGCGTCGATTGCGCTGGTTGCCGCGCTCGGTGCTGGCGGTGTCTATGGTCATAAATGGTGGCAGTCCCGTCCTAAGCCGATTGAGGTAAAGCTCACGGTACAAAACCCAAACCGCACGCCAATTGAAAATGACGATGAAACCGATCGCGGGCCTCGTCCCTTGGTAGTGAAATTTGCCCAGTCGGTTGCGCCGCTATCAATGGTTGAAAAAGAAGTCACGACGGGAATCAAGATTGTGCCCGCGCTCGAAGGCAAGTGGAAATGGGTCAATGACAAGACCCTCGAATTTGCACCAAAAGAAGATTGGCCAGTGGGCAGCGAACGCGAAATTCAGTTTGAAAAGTCGGCGCTGGCACCGCAAATTACCTTGGCGGCCTACGAGGTGAAATTTCAAACGCCCCAGTTTGTTGCGAAAGTAGCGCGATCACAGTTTTATCAAGATCCGACCAATCCGACGCTGAAAAAAGCAGTGTTCGATTTGAACTTTTCACATCCTGTTAATAGTGCCGAGCTGGAAAAAAAGATTGTGCTGAAACTCGCCGGGCAGACCGAAGGCATTTGGGGCGTGGGGCGTGAGCGCACCAAATACACGGTGACTTACGATAAATTGAAACTCAACGCCTACGTGCATTCAGAAAATCTTGCCACGCCGCAAGAGGACAGCTCAATCGAGCTGCAAGTCGAGAAGGGCTTAGTATCGGCTCGCCAAGGAAAGCCCTTTGATGATGCGCTGGCGCAGGTTGTGAAAGTGCCTGGCTTGGCAAGCCTGTCAGTGACAGAACTCCGCACTGATGTTGCGCAAACAATCAAGAACGAACCCGAGCAGATTATTACGGCGGCGCTGTCCGCCAGCACCCTGGAGAAAGACATCAAAGGCGCAACTGCCGCTTGGCTGCTACCGGTCTACCATCCTGCCACCAAAAAAGAAGACCGCACATCGCCGCACCAGTGGGGGAGCTTTCTTGAAATATCAGACGATGTGTTAAAAGCATCAACCAAGATTGATCTTCAATTGATTGCCGGCGAACGCGAACATAGCGAAGCGCATGTATTCAAATATCAAGCGCCGATCGGCCGCTATGTTTATGTTCAAGTCGAGCGCGGCATGAAATCGTTTGGCGGCTACACGCTGGCCAAGCGTGCACAAAGTGTGATGCAAGTCCCACCCTTCCCGCCGCAACTTAGTATTCTCGGCCAAGGTGCTTTGCTAGCGATGAGTGGCGAGAAGAAAATCGCTATTATGGTGCGCGATTTGCCGGGGGTGAAAATGGATATTGGTCGCGTCCTGCCTTCGCAATTGCAGCATTTGGTGACGCAGTCAGAAGGCAATTTTGATAAGCCGCAATTCATTGGCACGTTTGGCATGGACAATTTGGCTGAACGCTTTGAGAAGAAAATCCCGCTGCCGCGATTGAAGCAAGGTAAGGCGCACTATGAGGCGCTGAACCTTGGTGACTATTTGAAAAAGGACGCTGGAGCTTCCGACAAGCGCGGCATCTTCCTACTGCGGGTACAAGGCTACGATCCGAAGCTGGATGGCAAAGTGGTCAAGAAAGACGATGAAGGGCCGGCAGCGCCCGACGATACTGAGGGCGACGGCGGGGGACAGGGAGAGGGAAGCGGCGGCGCGCAGCAATTTAATCAGCGCGAAGATCAGGGCGAGCCAAGTGAGCGTGAAGATTTCCGTTTATTGTTAGTAACTGACCTCGGCATTTTAGTGAAGCGTTCACTCGATGGTTCGCAAGATGTGTTCATTCAATCCATCGCTACTGGACAGCCCGTTGCGGGCGCTGAGGTGGAAGTGATTGGCAAGAACGGCCTTACCTTGTTCAAGCAAACAACTGATGCAACCGGCCGCGCGCAATTTGCCAAGTTAGACAGCTTGACCCGCGAACGCACGCCGCTGATGTACTTGGTGAAAAAAGCAGGCGACATGAGCTTCCTGCCGCTGAACCGTCGTGATCGCGGTCTCGATTTTTCGCGCTTTGATGTTGGCGGCATTCGTAACACCATACAGCCGGGCACGTTGTCGGCTTATTTATTTTCGGATCGCGGCATCTATCGCCCCGGTGACACAATCAATATCGGAATGATCGTGAAGGCTAATAATTGGGCCAAGAGTGTGGCCGGGATACCGATGGAGGTGGAAGTCACCGACCCGCGTGGCTTGACGGTGAAGCGCGAAAAAATAATGCTTGGGGCGGGCGGCTTTAACGAGCTCACACACACCACGCAGGAGTCCTCACCCACCGGAAACTACACGGTCAATTTATACACAATTAAAGATGGCGCGGCGTACACGCAACTGGGCAGCGTGACGGTACGGGTACAAGAATTTTTGCCAGACCGCATGAAGGTGGTGGCGAAGCTCTCCACCGAGGTCGCCGAAGGTTGGGCTTCACCGAATGACCTTAAAGCAAAGGTCAATGTGCAAAATTTGTTTGGGACGCCGGCCACAAATCGTCGTGTGGAAGCCACGCTCACCTTGCAGCCTGCATTTCCCGCCTTCCGTAGCTACCCAGACCATCGGTTCTATGATCCGATGCGGGCAAAGGAGGGTTATTCCGACAAGCTGGCCGACGGCACCACCGACGATGACGGTAATGTCGAATTTGCATTGGGCTTGGATCGCTATGCCCGTGCCACCTATCGCCTGCATTTCTTAGCGCGTGCGTTCGAGCCTGAGGCGGGGCGCAGTGTCGCGGCTGATACCGGCACGTTGGTGTCAGAATTGCCGTGGCTGGTAGGCTTTAAGGTCGATGGCGACTTGGGCTATGTTTCGAAAGCATCGAAACGTATCGTCAATTTAATTGCAATCAATTCTAAAGCGAAAAAAATTGACGTGAAAGATTTGAAGCTGGAATTGGTGGAGCGGCGTTATGTCTCGGTGCTGGTTAAACAGGGTAATGGCACATACAAATACGAATCAAAAGCGAAAGAAATTTCGCTCAAAGAAAATGCGCTCTCAATTCCTGCCGCTGGCCTCAACTTGACGCTGGACACCGCGGCACCCGGTAATTTCTTCTATCGCATTCGGGATGCAGAAGGCTTAGAGCAAAACCGTATTGAGTACTCGGTTGCCGGTGCAGGCAATGTCACCCGTTCGCTTGACCGCAATGCCGAATTGCAGCTTACTTTGAAAAACAAAGACGTGAACGCGGGCGAGGATATTGAAGTAAACATCCGCGCACCGTATGCGGGAGCAGGCCTCATCACGATTGAGCGCGACAAAGTTTATGCCCATCAGTGGTTCAAAGCAGGCACGCAGGCCTCGGTGCAGAAGATCAAGCTACCCGCCGATTTTGAGGGCAATGGCTACGTCACGGTGCAGTTCATTCGTGATCCGGGTTCGGATGAAATTTTTATGAGTCCGCTGTCCTACGGCACGACGCCGTTCTCTGTCAACCTAGCGAAGCGCACCAACAAGCTGACGTTTAATGCCCCCGCCAAAGTAAAACCAGGCGATGTGTTAAAAATCAAATTGAATGCCGAGCAGCCAACCCGTGCAGTGGTGTTTGCGGTCGATGAGGGGATTTTGCAAGTTGCGCGTTATCAGGAAGCGAATCCGCTTGCGCATTTTTTTCAGAAGCGAGCGCTAGATGTTCGCACCTCGCAAATTCTCGATTTGATCTTGCCCGAGTTTAGAAAGCTGATGCAAGCCGCCGCACCCGGCGGCGATGCGGAAGGCGCATTGGGTAAAAACTTGAACCCGTTCAAACGTAAACGCGATAAACCTGCTGTCTATTGGTCGGGCATCGTGGACGTGAATGGCGAGCGCGAATTTAGCTATACCGTCCCGGATACGTTCAATGGAACACTGCGCTTGATGGCGGTATCGGTGAGCGAGAGCACGATCGGCACCTTAAGCAGTAAAGCGCTGGTGCAGGGCGATTTTGTGATCTCGCCGAATGCGCCTCTGGCAGTCGCACCCGGCGATGAGTTTGAAGTTTCTGTTGGCGTGGCCAATAACGTCGCCGGTTCCGGCAAGGATGCGCAAGTTGCCGTCACGTTAAAGCCATCGGCACACATTGAAGTGGTTGGTACTGAAACGCAAACACTCAAGATCGGCGAGAAGAAGGAAAGTGTTGCTATCTACAAACTTAAAGCGAAAACAGGTGCGGCGGTTAAGCTCGGCTCGGCCACGCTAGCATTCTCCACTAAGTTGAATGGTCAGCCTGATAAATCAGCCAAACTCGCCACCGATATTAGCGTACGACCTTCTGGGCCGTACTACACGCAACTGACGGTGGGGAGTTTCACCGGTTCGCAGGATGTGACGATCAAGCGTGATCTGTTTGATGAATATCGCAAAGCCGAAGCGGCGGTATCACCGCTGCCATTGGTGATGGCAAACGGTTTGATGGCCTACCTTGATAGCTTTCCGCATTTGTGTACCGAACAAATCACCAGCCGCGCATTTCCAGCGATTGTGTTGGGGCAACGACCTGAATTCGGCAATGCTAATCAAAAAGATGGTTCTGTAAAGGCTGAAAAAGCGTTCGCCACTGCGCTGTCTGTTTTGCGCTCACGCCAAAATGCCGAAGGTGGCTTTGGGTTATGGACGGCATCGGTGGAAGCGGATGAATATGCCTCGGTCTACGCGATCCATATGTTGATCGAGGCACGTGAGCGTGGCTACGCCGTGCCGCCTGACTTGCTCGCCAAGAGCAATAGCTGGCTGCAACAAATCGCGGCCAGTCCGGCGAAAGACTTGTTCGATGTGCGGGTTAGGGCGTATGCGGCCTACCTGCTCACCCGCCAGGGCACGGTGACGACTACATATCTGGCTGCGCTGCGTGAGACCTTGGATAAAAAATATCCCGGCGCGAGTGCAACCACATGGCAAAGAGATTCCGCCGCCGTTTTCTTGGCGGCGAGCTATAAGCTGATGAAGGATGAAAAACAAGCCGCAAAGCTCATGGACGAACCGCTCGCGCAGCTATCGAAACGTGGCGAACCATATCGTTATGAGCGTTATTACGACCCCACAATTCGTGATGCGCAGACCCTATTCATTGCTTCGCGCCACTTCCCGGAACGCGCCAAGAAGCTCGACTTTACAACGCTCGGCGCGATGGTCAAAACCATCCAAGATGGCCGCTACAACACGCATTCGGCAGCCTATGTGATCTTGGCGCTGGATGCATTCGCGACGCAAATTGATAGCAAAGTGGTGGCCAAACTATCGGTCACGGAAGTGGGTAAGGACGGCAAATCAACATTGCTGGCATTGCCACAAAACTTAATTCCTCGGGTGCCGTATTCAAACAATGCAGCGAAATTAAAGCTCGGTGGCGATAGCAGCCTCACGACCTATTTCGCGGTGACTGAAACGGGCTTCGACAAATCGCCACCCATGAGCGAACTGAAATCTGGAATGGAAGTCATTCGTGAATACGTGGATGCAGAAGGCAAGCCAGTATCGACAGTCAAAGTGGGGCAAGAGCTATTTGTACGGCTCAAATTCCGCTCGATTGGCCGCGACTTTATTCCGAATGTGGCGCTGGTCGATTTGTTACCGGGCGGCTTTGAGCCGGTATTGAATCCGATTGATGCCCCGGATGTAACGCCGGCAAAGAAAGGCGCTTTCGTAAATCGCCTTGGCAATGTCGGCGGCTGGAATGTGGAATACGCCGATGTACGCGAAGAGCGTGTGGTGTTGTATGGCACGGTGAACGCACAAGTATCGGAATATCGCTACCGCATCCGCGCCACCAACGTCGGCACCTTTATCGTGCCGCCTGCGTATGGTGAATCGATGTACGAACGCGATGTGCAGGCCAGATCGTTGCCGGGCAAGATTGTGGTGGAGCGGGCCGGGAAGTAGTTCTTCAACAGCTACCTGAAATTTGCACAATTGAATATGGTTGCCTCAGCATTGACCAAAGTATTGCACCTCCTTCCCCCGTTTCGCGCCAGCGGGCTGGGGAAGTGGATCGTACGGCTGGTGATTGCAATTGTATTTCTCACGGTTGCGCTGATCGTGCTGCGCATTTTACCTAAACCAGGCCTCGCTAGTTACACCCAATATTCGTCCGCCGTCTATGCTGAAGACGCTACCCTGCTGCGCCTCACCACCGCTCCAGATCAGCAATATCGGCTCTGGACTTCGTTCGACGCGATCTCACCCAAGCTGGCAGAAGCAGTCCTGCGCTACGAGGACCGTTACTATTATTGGCATCCCGGCGTAAATCCGGCGGCGCTTATTCGCAGCGCTTCCGCCACGGCATCAGGTGAGCGCAGGCAAGGCGGCTCAACCATCACCATGCAGTTGGCACGTAAAATTTATGCCATTGATAGCCGAAGTGTTAGTGGTAAATTCAGACAAATTGCGGCTGCGTTGTGGCTAGAAGCCCGTTACAGTAAGCGCGAAATTTTGGAAGCGTATCTAAATTTTGCACCCTACGGCGGCAACATCGAAGGCGTCGGGGCGGCAAGCTTGGTGTATTTTCATAAACGTGCTGCGAACCTCACATTACCTGAGGCGTTGACACTCGCTGTAATTCCACAAAACCCTACTGGGCGCGGTGGAAGCAAATCGGGCTCACCCGCGCTCGCCGAGGCGCGGCAACGCATGGCGGACATTTGGCTAACAGTACATCCTGAAGACGAACGCCTGGGCACAAATCATGCGTTGTCACTTTACAACGCGGCTGCTTTGCCATTCCGTACACCACATTTAGCCAATCAATTGCTGACAGAAAGCGGGAACAACAAGTTCGGCGAAATATTTTCGAGCATTGACTTAAAAATGCAGGCGACGCTTGAGCGCAGCATCACGCAGCGCATAGAGCAACAACGCACCTCCGGTGTGCGCAATGCCTCAGCGATCTTAATCGATTCTGAAACCATGCAAGTCAAAGCGATGGTTGGCTCCGCAAATTTTTGGGATGACGATATTGATGGCCAAGTCAACGGCGTGCAGGCCAAACGCTCACCCGGCTCAACGTTGAAGCCGTTTATTTATGCACTAGCATTTGACCAAGGCGTGCTACATCCGATGACGGTCTTGAAAGATGCGCCCACCGCCTTCGGCCCCTACAGTCCGGAGAATTTTGATGGGCGCTTTATTGGCCCGATCACGGCGCAAGATGCCCTCGTCCGCAGCCGAAATGTACCTGCTGTGCAAGTCGCTTCGCGTCTCACGCGGCCCAGTTTGTATGACCTTATGAAAACAGCGGGGGTTGCTAATCTTTCCAGCGAAAAACACTACGGCCTGGCGCTCACGCTGGGCGGTGGGGAGGTCACGATGGAAGAGCTTGCAAAGATGTATGCGATGTTAGCGAATCACGGCGAACTCAAAAATATTTCTTATTTAGCGGCGCCGTACGCGCCCAAGAAAGCTGCCAATACGGCGACAGCCCATCTCGTTTCGGACGAAGCCGCTTTCGTCACGCTCGATATGCTCAAAACCAATCCGCGCCCCGACACCGGTTTGCCTGCGTCGCCCGCCGTGTCGTGGAAAACCGGCACCTCCTGGGGCTTTCGGGATGCCTGGACTGCAGGCGTGTTTGGCCGTTATGTGCTGGTGGTGTGGGTAGGCAATTTTGATGGGGCGGGCAACCCGGCGTTCACCGGCGTTTCTGCCGCCGCGCCGTTGTTTTTTAATATCGTTGACGGCTTGCGCAATGAAGGTGTCATCGTCAACGATGCGCCGCGTTTGCCGCCCGCAAAACTGACGCGGGTTGACGTATGCGTTGGCTCAGGTGATTTGCCGAATACCGATTGTCCGCAGCGGGTCTCAACCTGGTACGTACCCGGCAAATCGCCGATACGGATTTCACAACTGCACAAACGCGTGTTGGTGGATCGCCGGACAGCCACGGTCGTTTGTGATGAAAACGAACATACCGATTGGCAGGTGATCGAACAATGGCCAACCGATATGCAGCGATTGTTTCGTGAAGCGGGCATGCCAAGACGTGCTGCACCGCCCTTGCCGAATTGCGCTGGCAAGATGTCTGTTGTAAACACCACGGCACCGCAGATTGTTTCACCACTACGGGCAGTGACGTACACGATGCGCCTGTCAAAACCAGCGCCAATTTCGCTGCGTGCTGAAGGCGCTGGTAGTGCTAATCATAACGGCGGCAAACAGTTCTGGTTCTCCAACGAAGCGTTTATTGGTGAAGCCAAAACGGGTGAAAGCCTCCCATGGCAGCCGCCAAAAGCGGGACGCTATTTGTTGCGCGTCGTTGATGAAGCGGGACTGGCCGATAGCCGCGATATTAACGTAGAGATCGTTCCGTAACGACCGGCATCACGATGATGCATTGACCTCAGACTCCAGCACTGGCGCGGCGCTTCGATGGAGTCCTCCGCTCAGTTGTGAGGAATTTCCCAAGTAGAAAAAACCTATTTAACGGTATAACCGCGCCCCTCCAAACACGCCGAAACGGCGCGTTGGTAGTCATTTTTCTTAGCGGCGTCTACCGGTGTAATGGTTGGTTGAAAACCTGTTTGCTGGCTTCCCCAACGCTCACACTCGATACGATCAAATGTCGCTTGGGTGGTTGTTTGCCCGTTGCGCGGATAGGCAAATAACTGTCCGGGTTGGTTCACATAGGTTGGTGCAGGCCCATTTAGTACAGGCGGCGCTGCCACCACAGGAGCAGGACTTGGTGCAGAAATGACCGCTTCCGTAAGCGGCTGTTCCACTTCACGATAGCCGCCGCGATCTGATACATAGTAAACATTGTCGTAATAATAATAAGGAGCAGCACCCTGCCAATAAGTTGCATAGCCAAAGGGCAAAAACGGCACGAACAGGCCCGCATATAAACCGGCGCGGTAATAAGTTCCACCCCAGCCATTCCCGTAGCCATAGTAAGGGCGATAACCGTTGTAATAACGGCCACCATAATGTGGTCGGTAGCCACGATTCATGCCGACATACACAGCGGTGTTGACATGCGCCGCGCGGGTTACATGTGAACCACCAGATTTGGGTGCGGCACTCGCGTCTGTGTTGATAGCAAACGCACACAAGCCCAGCGTAAGCGCTGCACTGATTTTGAGCGCAATCTTGTCGTGCAGTGGCATTGGAGACATTGAATGGGAGGAATGTGGAGACATGTCTTTTCCTTCAAGGTTGATACTTGTAGGTTTTAGTATAGACCTATGTCCTGTTGTGTTGGTTCGTATGGGGAGCCGGCCCAGTAACGATTTGTAACAATAAGGCGTGGCACTGATCTGGCTTGCGTGAACTAAGCAAATGTCAAAAGTCATTACTAATTGATATTTTTAGCCTGCAATTTAGCTAAAAAATTAATGGCAAATGAGAGAATAACCAACAGTAAGCGAGACAGTTTTACGCTCTAGTTGTCAATCGCTTGTTGACTATCGCACCAGTTTGACCCATTTTTTCATTTTGCATTGACCCGGAAGAATAACTTTAGGGGGTTGATCTTTATTGAAAAAATTAGCGTTACTCTGGGTTAGTTTCCAGCGATAATGGGTCAATCCACCGCGATAATCAACATTAAGACCATTGCCTGTTGGCGCCGATGCCGAATTGACCCCCAGTTGGTTAGATTTGAGTGATTATCAACATCCAAAGCGCAAAAACAACAACGCCCGCTTAGCGGGGGTTGTTAGTGGAAATTATTTCGGACAGGAAAGTTTAGTTGCGCAACTCACGATCGCTTTAGCGCTTTGAACCGTCCCCAAACTTCTGGAGGACCTACTTGCCAAACCCCTTCAAGCAACTCAACAAACCTCGGATTCCTAGCGGCCTCTCGTTCAAAATCCCCGATCATGCGCACGCCATGATGGCGAATCAAATCTTCTAGCGCCCCAGCCGAAAGATTGTTCAGGACACTTTCATCGGTTGTCGCCGCAAGTATTTCCAAGACCACGTCGAAGGCCTCATTCGGCTTCTCCATAACAAGGTCAGCAAGTTCCTCAAACGCCCAAAACGTCGGCTCATCAACATCGTCACCTTGCGTACGAGAATTGGGGGAGTCAGTTGCAAACCTTTGGATGTATGTGGCGACCAGTGCCGCGCGGCGCAACATATTCATCGGCTGGCTCATCACCTAGCCGCCGGCTTATCTGGAGCTGCAGTATTTGCCCAAACAACAGCATCGGGGTCCACCGGACATCCCTTCGCCTTGGCCATATCAATCAATTTCCTCAACTTTGTATAAATAGCGGTGTAAAAATGTACCACTGAAATGCGCTGAATTCGGCGGAAATCGCGGAATAAAAGTGTACCAGTCCAAGCCGATATCCTAATGCCTAACCGGGCAAAGGGAAGGTGGAAAGGATGTACTCAGTGGAACTCTATGTCAACGTCAGACGCGCCGTCATGGTCGACCAATGCAGCGAGCGGGAAGCCGCGCGCTTGTTTGGCATCCATCGCAAGACGGTCAAGAAGATATGCCAATTCGCCGTACCGCCTGCGTATTCCACGCCATTCGGCCACTCATTCCATGAACATCCGGCCACCTATTCCACGATGATCCGGCCGGGTCAGTCGGAGCGAAGCGACGCAAGATTTTCAGGTTAATTGGTTTGATTGTCTGTTGTCAATTTTCCCCT
>JBBRAM010000036.1:0-28021 GCA_038206765.1 Burkholderiales bacterium
GAATTCTTGGCGACCATAGCGCGTTGGCCCCACCCCTTCCCATCCCGAACAGGACCGTGAAACGACGTAGCGCCGATGATAGTGTGGTTCTTCCATGCGAAAGTAGGTCATCGCCAAGACCCTTTTAGTAAACAAACCCCCAGCACATCCCCTGTGCTGGGGGTTTGTCGTTGGGGAGGCGGAAACTCTGTCCGCTGGCCTTTGAATTTTGTACGCTGAACATTCTTTGTTCGGCGGTGTGACTCTGACAATTTGTATTTTTGTAAATGAACGTTCTACGTAGGGCGCTGCTAAACTACCGACAACAAATCGGCTGCTAGGCAACGCAATATTCGAGAATTCAAATGCGCGCTGGCCCCGCTTAAATTTTTAATAAGCTACATCAACAACATGAAGGAACTTCGTGAGCAATACGACCACAACAACTGGCACGCATTTTCGCAGTGCGCTTGGCGCATTTGCAACGGGTGTAACAATTGTTACGACGAAAGATGCCGATGGGCATGACGTAGGTCTGACGGCCAATAGTTTCAATTCTGTCTCGCTAGATCCGCCGATGATACTGTGGAGCCTCGCCAAAACATCAGCAAACTTACTCGCATTCAAAACAAACCCTCACTTTGCTGTACATGTGCTTTCAGCAGATCAGCAGGAGTTGTCAGATCGGTTTGCAAAACGCGGTGCTGATAAATTCGGCGGTCTTGTCGTCGGTCGCGGCATTGGGGATGTTGCGTTACTCGATGGCTGTTCAGCTCGTTTTCAATGTAGGACTGCATTCCAATATGGCGGCGGCGATCATGTCATTTTTGTCGGTGAAGTAAACGAATTTGACCATTCAGAGCTTGAGCCATTGGTGTTTCACGGTGGCAAGTATGCCGAGGTTCGTCCACGCTCATTAGCTGTTGAGAGCGCGAACAGTGAAGTTGATAGTAGCTTCCGCAAAGATTTTTTGGGCTATCTGCTCGGCTTTGCCTCATCGCGACTGCAGGCGCCGGTACTCGAACGGTGCGCAGAACTTGGTTTAAGCGAGGAAGAATACTATGTGCTCACAATATTAGTCGCTAACCCTGATAGCAGCGTCGCTGAAATTGACAAGCTGTTGGCGTTAACTGGGAGCTATTTATCAGATGAAAGAATGGGCATTTTAGCCGCTAAAGACTTAATTGAATTCCGTGATGTTGGTGCAACGCGAACGCTGCATCTTACCGAGAAGGGGCGCGAGGTCTCGATCCAAATATACGTTGTTGCCAAGGCGGCGGAGGCAACGGCCGAAATGGTTCTCGATTTCGACGAGACTATGCTGCTTAAGCAAATGCTGCGCCGCATTATCGCGAAAATGTTAGAACACGACAGCAACGGATAGACCATTTACGATTTCAACACATCAGCCACGATCCGTGCAGAAAACCTGACGCCACTTCCGTCTGTCAAATTCAACGCCTCGACGTCGCCGCCGTGAAATTCTGCAACAAGCCGAACGATATAAAGTCCCAGGCCAAGGTGTGCATTGCCATCGCGGGTATCGGAGCGCGACGACACCAATGAATTAAATAAGTTTGGTAGTATATCGAGCCCGATCAAGGGGCCACTATTGACGACGCTGATTTCTCCAAACAGCTCCGAAAATTTCGATACTCGAGAGACTGAAATAGTTATAGGCATCGCTTGTGGCGAAAAATCGACGGCGTTTTGCACTAATTTATCGAGTAACTGTGCGATCGTATCAGGCAATCCGAGTATCGAAATATTTGGATCAGTGGCGTTAAATAAAAACTTGTTTGCAGGGTACGCCAAACGATAGCCTTCGACACAGCCAGACATCACCTTCACTAAATCAAATATTTCCTTTTCAGAGCCGTGCAGCATGCCCTCAAGTTGTGACGCTTCTGACATCCGCGCAATGAGTAGCGATAAACGCTTCACGCCCTCATCTGCGCGCTCAATATAGGTGTTTGCTTGGGTTGGAGAGTCAGCTTGGCGCAAATTATCAAGTGATGACCGCACCACCGCAACCGGCGTGCGCAATTCGTGCGCCAGTCGCGACGCCATTTGTTCCAAATATCCGTTGTATCGGGCCAATCGCTGAATTACTTCCTCCAATGTTCGAGCCAATGCGCCCAGTTCATCGCGCGATTGCGAGCCAGAGATCACGCCTTTGATGCGACCTTGTGCGTCGATAGCACTGCTCGCCTCAGTTTGCAGACGTTGTACCCGATACGTAAGCCGCCATGCAAACGCAATCAGTACAATAAATCCAACCGCAAATACAACAAAGCTCATGCCTAGCAACGACTCCAACGCTGTCGCTGTAACGCTTTGATTTTCGCGGGTTGTTTCCTCAATTAAGACGGCGCCGACAATATCATCGCCAACCCAAACCGGCTGCGCCGCAGAGAGCACCACCGTTCGACCATCTTTGAGGTATCTCCAGAGCTGCGTTGGCTCGCCGTTTAGCGCCCGGTCAACTTGCGACATCACGGCCCGCTGTGTTTGCGAGGCATCCTCAATCATTGCGACATTGTTATCCTTGCCAAATAACTGCAGCAGCGGGCGCACAATCGACTTAAAAATGCCTTGCAAAAAGCCGAGTTTCTTATCGTTGCCATTAGAAGCCACCAAGCTGCCCGCCAGCCCGCGAACATGGGCTCGCGTGTCCACAACCCAAATGCGCGAGGTATTTTTCGACACTACATTCAAAATGCGCTCAATGTCATCAGACGGCAAATACGCCGTGCCCAAGCTCGCTGCTGTCTCCGGCGCATCGTTTGCGAACACGCCCAAAATTCTTTGTCGTTCGACATCCTGTGCAGCTTCAGTTGCCGCATTTGGCAACTCGGAATTTACGTTATGCATCAACAATTGCGGGCGATCGGATAACGTTGCCGAGAGTAACTTCGCAGCGCCAACGAGCACCTGCTGTTGGCCTTCTCGCATGTAAATTTCCATGTCTTTGATGAACCGAAAACCAATCAGCGGTATAGACAGCAGCAGCAGCGAGACCAACACCAAACGCGCCCGAATGCTGAGAAAAAAAAGCGGAATTTTCATCTTGGCGACACGATCAACTTATTGTGATCGCAAAACAGAAAATCAGCATTGGGTGAGCCACGTTTGCGCGCAAAACATAAGTCTGTCGAATGATGAAATTTCGTGCAATTAGACCGCTTTCCATCGGTAACCCATGCCATAAACGGTTTCAATTTCATCGAAGCTCTCATCGACAACAATAAATTTTTTGCGGATGCGTTTCATGTGCGAGGTAATTGTGTTGTCGTCCACCACGAGCTCGGCTTCGCGCATGAGTTGATCGCGATTCTTGACATGTCCGGGAAATTTAACCAATGCATGAATCATCCAAAACTCAGTCACGGTCAGTACCACTTCTTGGCCCCGCCACTGCGTGGAGAGCCGGTTAATGTCGAGCGTTAAATCGCTGCGATGCAATACATCCTCCGCGCGCGCCGGCATTCGCAATGCCTCCAACCGCCGGAAAAGTGCTGAAATGCGCGCAGTCAAATGCGGCATGCTCACATCCTTGGTGACGTAATCATCTGCTCCTAACCGCAAGCCCGATACGATATCAATATCGCTATCGCGTGCAGACAAAAAAATAATCGGCAGTGTCGCCGACATCGCCCGCAAATCGCGGCACAGCGAAAAGCCGCCGTCGATTTCCTCACCCAAGCCAATATCTATTACCGCCAGATCCGGTAAACGCGTTTTGAATGCGGCCATTGCCGACGGTCGCGATTCGAATGCTTCTATTTCATAGCCACTGCGAGCGAGCGCATCCGCATAATTTTTGCGGATCGCCGCATCGTCTTCCACGATGGCAATACGTTTCAACATGAGCTATTCCTCCAAGGCGTGCAATCGCGGGGGCGAAGGTTATTGGTTTACTTAACGACTATACCTCATCGTTAGCAGGCGTTGCGTGTGCCAACGCGAATGCCATTTTGCGGCCACATTCCTTCACGCCATCGCCACGAATGACACCGAAATCAGCCTGAATCATAGCGCCCAATAGGTTTGTTCTGATGCTTTTAGAACACGAACACGACACGACACCCATCGTCAAACATCGCACGATTTATCCTGAAGGAAAAATCCATGAAAACAGAATCCATCGATTTTGTGTCCACACAACAACCTAAGTCGGATATCACTAGCACATCTACCGTTCCGGCTGGTACTACCGCCGTTGCCATGACCGCACGGGTTCAATTTCCCGTTATAGATTTGTTCAAAATGCTTGTTGCCGCCTTCCTGAGTGGCCTCGTGTTTAGTTCGATTGCGGCGGGGTTGACGCTACTGTTGATGAACCATGCGGAGGCTCAAGGTACGAACAACCCAAACCGCGACGCCGCGACGTCCTATGACACAGCCAAGCGATCCGCCAAGCTAGCCGTAAAACCGCAAACCATCCCAATCGCCGCGCGCGAACCCGGCGTGTTGAATGTTGGCGATGGTTGTGAACTTGTGCCGATCGAAGCATTGGATCGCGATTGGCGTATTCGCATATATGGTGGCGTTGACCATGACATCGCAGAAATTCGCGTCATGCAATCCTTCGCAATCCCGGCTGCAGCACGAGAAGTCGACGCCGATTTAAATAGGCGTCCCAGCGAGGGGGCAATCGTTGCCAGCTTTCATGCGCTTCTGCCAGAGGACGCTGCGTTGTCATCGTTCCGTGTTGATGCGGCAGCATCGGTTGCGCCGCAAATGGCAAAGCTGGTGACGCACGATGCATTTGCGAGCATGAGTCATGCAGCAATGCGCGCGCTTCGCAAAAGCAATCGGCTAGTCGTTTTGACGAATGGCCGCCGGATCGAATCGGCTTCAATTTTAAATCTTAAGTCGGGCGATACTGCGACGGTTGAATACACCTACACCGTACCGATTGAAACATTCACCGGTACTGGTTTGTTCGGCTTAGATCTTGTCTTGCAATCTGAGACGCAAGGATCGCCAACGCCTTCACGGATAACGACAACGACAGGAACCGTCTGGGTGGAATGGATCAACGCCCATCCGACGCAAGCGGCCAGCAATGCGACCGATATTTTTATCGAACGGGTCACTGATGGCGCCAATGGCGCACAGGTTGGCGAAGTGCTTGGCGCATCATGGTTCAGCCCCGATTTATCGGTCGCACGGAAGTTCACGCTCACATGGAATCGTTTGCAATCGGTTGCTTCTGCCGGCAACGCAAACGCTACCAGCTCCCGTGTCGCTATGGCATCACGCTAACCGGGCAGAATATTACCTGACTTCGACAAGCGCATCGATACAAACCTCGGAGCACGACATCTGGGCAGTACGTGGTCTGCTTTTGACTTGGCAACTACTGCGGTGGGTTTGATTTACACCGCGACTTCCGTTGCTGCACAGATGTCCTCTGGGCCAATCCTGCTTAAATCCATCCGCGGCTCAGTTAATAAATGCAATCTCACACAACCAGACATAAATCCGCGCACATCGAAACCAACACGAACGGAATCCAATGCAAAAAGCGCTACTACTTCGCATCATCGCTATTTTTGGTTTAACGCTGGCGCTCGTCATCCCGCTGGAAATGATTCGTTCTGTGGTCAGTGAGCGCCAAGGCTTGCAGGCGCAGGTTGAACGCACTATCGCCGCAAGTTCATCGGGCGCGCAGCGGCTGGCAGGTCCCTTGCTGGTGGTGCCTTATATCGAGCAAGAGCTGATCATTTCAACCGATAGTAAAGGAATCGAAACCAAAAAATGGATCGATCATCAGCGACAAATTATTTTTGTGCCCACCCGTTTGCGCTACGATGGCGTAGCCAATATCGAGCCAAAATACAAAGGTATCTACAAAGCGCTCACTTACCGCACCAGCAGCAAATGGCAGGCGGATTTTGAGATGCCGCAAAATTTAGGGTTAAAAACCGATCCGAAACACGTTAACGTCGGCACGGCATTTTTGGCGATTGGTGTGACCGATGTGCGCGGCCTAACAGGCACCCCGCAAATTGTGTGGAACGGAAAACCATTAACGATTAGCAACGGCACTAATGCCGATGGGTTGGGTGACGGTTTACACGCTCGAGCGCCATTGGTCGATACGATGCAGGCCAGAAATTATCAGGCCATCATCCAGCTGGATGTGTCCGGCTTAGGTGCAATTGCCTTCGCACCATTGGCGCTGAGCACCGTCGTGAATTTAGAAGCGAACTGGCCGCATCCCAATTTTGGCGGGAGTTTCTTGCCGCAAACTAAAACGATTACTGACACCAACTTCAAAGCAACATGGGACGTTTCGCATTTGGCCAGTCGAAATATCTCAATGGTACAAAAGGGGTCAAGCGATAAAAACGCCCTCGAAACTTTCGACGTCACTTTTGCGGAACCCGCCAATATTTATCAGCAGGCCGAGCGTGCTGTGAAATACGGGATCTTATTTATTGTCCTTACGTTTGCCGCATTTTTCCTCATCGAAACCTTGAAAGAGATTCGCATCCACCCCCTGCAATACGCGCTCGTGGGTTTAGCGTTGGCGATTTTCTTTTTGTTGCTGGTGAGCCTTTCCGAGCATATTCGCTTTGTCTATGCATACCTCGCTGCTGGCAGCGTGTGTGTGCTTTTGATTAGTTATTACCTCGCGCATGTGTTGGGCGGCTGGTTGCGCGGGTTGGCCTTCGGGCTAAAACTCACGATCCTCTATGGCGTGCTCTATGGGCTATTGCAATCCGAAGATAGTGCGCTGGTGATGGGCACCGTGCTGCTTTTCGCGGTGCTAAGCATGGTGATGAGCCTGACGCGCAAGCTGAACTGGTATCAAATCGGTGCCGCTAAAACGGTGACTTCAGCGCAGATTGAGTAGGGTAGAGCGCATGTAAAACAACTACTTGCACAAAACTTATTTACTGTATATTTATCTAGTAAATAAGTTTTGCAAAGACTTTTCATGCGAGGTTGATATGTCGTTAATGCTCACCAACTCTGCCGTTACCGGAAATGCACGAGCCCGCGATCAAGCCCACAAAGGTCGCGGTGCGGCGCTCAATATTGAGGGACGGTTTGAGCAATGGCAGCGCAGCGCGTTTGATGACGGCTGGGAAATCCCGGTAGACGAAGAGACCGAAAACATCCCGCTCAAAACCGTCATCACCAAAGAAACCGCCAAATCTATCATCAGCGGAAACGATTCGCCAGACGTCCCGTTTCGCTACTCGGTCAATCCCTATCGTGGCTGCGAGCATGGCTGCATTTATTGTTTCGCTCGCCCCACCCACGCCTATCTGGGTTTATCACCCGGGTTAGATTTTGAAACGCGCATTTTTGCCAAAACCAACGCGCCGCAGCTGCTGCGCGCCGAGCTATCGAGGCCCAGCTACCGCAGCGATGTCATTAGCCTAGGCAGCATCACCGATGCCTACCAGCCATGCGAGCGCGAGTTCACGCTCACGCGCCAGTGCTTGGAAATCATGAGCGAATTCAACCAACCGGTTGGCCTCATCACCAAATCGGCACTGATTGAGCGGGATATCGATATTTTGCAATCCATGGCCAAGCGCAATTTGGTACATGTCACAATTTCTGTGACAACCCAAGACCACCATATTTCGCGGTATCTCGAGCCCCGCACCGCTGCACCTGCAAGGCGGTTTCAAACCATCAAACGCATCGCGGACGCGGGTATTCCCGTTGGCATCAACGTCGCGCCCGTCATACCTTTTCTCACCGACCATGAGCTAGAAACCTTGCTGGAGGCAGGGCGCAGCCATGGTGCTACAACGGCAGGCTACGTCATGCTGCGCCTGCCGTGGGAGGTCAAAACCCTGTTTCGCAACTGGCTCGAAACCCATTTCCCGCTCAAAGCAGCACATGTTATGTCACGCGTGCAAGAAATGCATGGCGGGAATGGTCAAGACTACGATCCAACCTTCGGCGCACGCATGTCAGGCCAAGGTATTTTTGCCGAGCTATTAAAACAACGCTTCGCCAAAGCATGCGCGCGGCTAAACCTCAACAACGCCTTCAATATCGCCCCGGACACCGCCGGACGGCGGCAGATCCAGCAACTCGATGTGCGACGGTTCTGCGTTCCTGGGAGGGTGGTGCAAGGGGCGCTGTTTTAGGCAGCCCGGCATGATGCAATAGGGTTGAGGGGTCGACCATATTTTTGGGGCAAAATCGGCAACGCGAGCATCCAATCGGCAGACTGCTACGTAGTTATGAATGCGGAAATTTATTTCCAAAGTAATCTCAACTTCAAGCTAAACCTACATTTGAACCTGAACGAGAACCAGAACCCTCAGGTTGGAGATAACAATGTCGATGTCGCCAGAATGGTCGCCCACATTTTCACCGCTCTTTTTGTCGGCCATTTTGCCGCAAACGGCCAATAAAAAATCATCGATAAAGCGCGCCGAGCCGGTGAGGCCATCAAAGCCGTCGCGACGTTCGGTCGAAGACGAGGGGCTTGCATCCGTCGCCAACGCTGGGCTAACGGGACCTGAATTGGCTAAGCCACCGTCTAGAGCGGCATTTGAGGCGATTGTGCTCCAAGAGCCAAGCCCAGACTTGATGTTGACTATGGCTCTGCCACCCGGACGGGCCGATGTAAAAGACATAGCCGACGCAAGCTTGCGCGACTTGCTCGCGCCAATCGCCGAGGGGGATCAGGATGCCTTGGCCGATTTTTATGATGCCACCGTTAGCCGTGTTTACAGCATCGCGCTGCGCATTGTTCGCCATCCTGAGATGGCCGAAGAAGTGGTGTCGGATGTTTACATGCAAGTCTGGCGCGATCCGACGCGATACGACATCGCGCGCGGCCGCGTGCTGGCGTGGCTACTCATCATCACCCGGAGCCGCGCGCTCGATTTGCTGCGCCGGCAAGATGAAGCCTTCAGCCATCCCGAACCGCACGATTTGATCGCCGAGCCAGAAGATAGCGGTAAAAATCCGCAAGATCTATTATCGGCAATCCAGTCAAACGCCGCGCTGGGCGAGGCCCTGGGGGCATTGTCTCCATTACAGCGACAGCTAATTTCATTGGCGTTTTTCAAAGGGCTCAGCCATTCCGAAATCGTCGACCATGCCGGGATTCCGCTAGGCAGTGTCAAAACCCATATTCGGCGCGCATTGATAATTTTGCGCAATGTACTCGACGGAGAGTTCAGTGGCAACGATAATGTCGTTATTGATGATTGCAAACACAGCTGTAATGGCAGCAGACGCAAAAAAACACTAAACAATCAGGGCTAAGATCATGCCAAACCGAAAAATAAATCGTCAACCGCCCGATCCTACTGTGCTACCTGAAGCGCTCGTGAGCGAGTTGCTGCAAGCATTGCCAACAATAAAATTGCCCAAAAAACGCGGCGCAGGGATGAAGAAAAACCTCATGGCAAAAATTGCTACCGAGGTTCAGTCGCGCTCAGTTCATACGCCCGCCACACAACGCGGATCCCCAGCCGAACTCCTCGCCGGCACCACCGCTCCGGGCATCACTACCGTTCGCATGAGCGACGCTGTCGCAAGCCGCTGGTATTCACGAGCGCCCGGTATCGATGCCAAAATTTTATTCGACGATGGCCGCACCATGACCTGGCTCGTCCGCTTCGCCGCCGGTGCGCGGTTGGCAGCTCATCAGCATCATGGCGTTGAAGAATCCACCGTGCTGCAAGGCTACTGCTACTTGGGTGCTGTGAATTTAAATGAAGAGAGCCTCAACATGCGGTTGAATCTAGGCGATTATCAATTAGCCGAAGCTGGAAGCACCCACCCCGAAGTTTATAGCCCCGAAGGTTGTGTGCTCTTGGTTCGGAGCGCGAGTTTAAAGATGCTACGTGCTCGGGAACCAAGCAATCTTCGAGTTTAGCGCCGATCTCGCAAACCTGAAGTCCTGTCAAAAGTTTCCATCGGAATAGCTCTATCGCGCTCATATTCCTGATAACAACATTCCTCTGAGAAACTCACCGAATCCAGGATCAACGATTTCCCAAATTCGGCTAGACTGGTGGCATAAAATCTCAACAACAATAAAAGAGAGACCCCCATGAGGTTCGTCATTTTATTGGCCGCGGTTCTGGCCATTTTTGCAAATTCAAGCAGCGCAGCCGATTCCCCGGCCAGCTATCCTACCAAACCCGTCACCATCATCGTCCCATTCGTCGCGGGTGGGCCAACCGATACCATGGCCCGAACCATCGGCGCAGTGATGTCGAAATCGCTTGGTCAGCCAATCTTGGTTGAGAACGTCGGCGGTGCAGGTGGCACGATTGGCGTTGGCCGCGTGGTGGCAGCGCCTGCCGATGGCTATACGGTGCTGTTGATGCACATTGGTATTTCAACCGCACCCTCGCTTTACCGCACGCTCAAATATGACGTCACCAAAGATTTAGAGCCAATTGGTTTGGTGGCTGAAGTACCGATGACGCTGGTCGCTAACAAGGAGTTGGTGCCTTCAAATTTAAAAGACTTCATTCACTATGTGAAAGCAAACAAAGCCAAAATGTCCTATGCCCATTCGGGCATCGGCTCGGCATCGCATCTGTGCGGCATGCTGTTTATGAGCGCAATTGAAACCGATGTTTTGACCGTCCCCTACAAAGGCACGCAGCCGGCAATGACCGACTTGCTCGGCGGCCAAGTCGATTTTATGTGTGACCAATCCACCAACACCACATCGCAAATCAAGGCCGACAAAATCAAGGTTTTCGGCGTCACCTCCAAAGCGCGCCTGAACTCGCTGCCCGATGTTCCTACTATGGACGAAGCGGGTTTGAAGGGCTTTAACATCGGCGTTTGGCATGGCATCTGGACGCCTAAAGGTACGCCAAAATCTATCAACGACAAACTCAACAAGGCATTACAAGACGCGCTGAAGGATAAAGTCGTGGTCGAGCGTATGGCGGCGCTGGGCACGGGGCCAGAACCACTCAACCGCCAAAACCCCGACGCGCTGAGATCACAGCTCGTCTCAGAGATTGCCAAGTGGGCGCCAATTATCAAGAAGGCTGGGGTTTATGCGGACTAGCGATTTTCATTAACATAGTGAGCGTTGTAGAACAAAACGCCCGGCATCGCTGGGCGTTTTTTTGTCTGGCAATTGTGACCCGAAACGAGCAACGCGCCGCTGAGTCGTTTTGTTTTTCACCGAACGCAGAACATCAGTCAGGCTGAAAGCCGGCGCAGTAAATTTTACCAGACCGACTAAAAACGAGAAACATTAACACCGTCTGTTTTTGAAAGTTCAAACGGTAGTGCAATTACTCTTCTCCGCTGTCCATTTTGTGTTCAATCAGCTGCATCGCCAATACATCGCCAAACGTTGCCAATTGCTTACAAATTTTGTTGATTTGGTATGGGAACAAAGCGGCCTCTATTTTTTCATCAGACATTTCGTGTGTCGCTTTTCCCGCGACAATTTTCTTCACCAATCGTTGCAACGCTTTCGTGAGTTCTGGACCTGCATTGTTGATGGGTTTAACAAGTTTGATACGGCACGCCAACCTGACCAACTCTCTCATTCTCACCACGCGAGTCGGGTTCGGCAAGTGGCAATTCGGGGCGTTTCCAGAGGCAATGGCAACGATCCTATCCGAACCGATGCAGCTCGAATTTTATCGCCAAATTTCCGAACGCAAACAGTTATGCCTCCGGCCAGAACCGTTGCCAGTTGCCAGTTGCCAGTTGCGCGGTCATTGCGTGTGCAAATCATAAAGAATAGCTAGGAAGTATGACTAAATACAAGAACAGGCGCGGCGTTTGGGGCGAGTTATATTTTGCGCCATTTGTCATTACTCGGCGGTTTTAGCGGTCACCATAAAACCGATCGCCGCGATCAGCAAACCGACCAAGCCATAAGTTGCGATCGTGACTGCATCTGCACTCCCGTTGAACCCCGCCACATCAAACCAGCGAACCTCTTTCACTTGTCCGGCAATATAGAGGCCGAACAAAAAAACACCGAGGAAGGTGCGGCCACTGCGCGTTAAGCGGCCCAATAAAACGGATGTGCTACTCAACAGCAGTAGTCCAGTAACCAAGGCGGCCGCTTGCGTCGGCGAATGCGCCGTCCAGCGCACGAGCACGGGGAGGGTCGTCACCATGCCAAGCAACAACGCGAAGGCAACTTGCCGGATGAATCGACGAATCACGCCGCCTGTTACCACCGCAGTGAGCAAATGAGTTGCCGACTGGTGATCCCGCGAGCCGAAATCACTGACTAGTATTCCCCAACAAGCCACCCCCGCAATCGCAACGCCAGATAGTCCCGCATCAGGAACGAGCATACCAACTACAAAAATCACCGACATCGCAGTAATCAACGCTGGATTCGTGCGAATGGTCACGGCGGTATCGGCCAGCACTTGGCCTGCAATGCCAGGCGTGGTGGCGGCAAGCCTCAGTAGCGGACGGACAAGGATCGAGGCAGGTTTTGCGAGCCGATTTGCCCACCCCCATAACCGATTGGGTTTGTTCGCGCCGCTGACCGCTTTCACCTTGTCGGGCGAATAGCGGTGGAAAATTTTAATCGCGATCAATAATGGCAACATCGCAATTGCGATAGCCAACAATCGCATTATCGTCATTTCAATCGTCCAAAAATGGTCGATGGTCAACATGGGCAAGTTTAGATCGAAATTGCCACCACCGATATTGAAATGATCAGTTTGGAATAATTGGCGAAACCGAACGATTGTCGTGGCAATGCCGGAGGAATCAAAAATCGATGCTACCGAGAAGCCCTCACGCTCGGTCAACATGGCGGGCATCGCGCCAAACTGCCCCGCCCAGAATATAAAATACAACACATCGCCGCGCTTGCCCATCAGCGGCGCATAGGCATCGCAGAGCACAGCAATACTCGCTGCCAGCGCCAGTGTGGGCAGCAGCAGCAGGGCATAGCTTTGCAAATAAACCAACGGCTCAATAACGCCAGCCCCGCGGACCAGTTGCAGCAGCATAATCGTCAACATCAGCGCCAGCACCATTGCGCACAGATATGCCATCGCCCCCAACCAACGCGCCAATATGAGCTGCGCATTGCTGATCGGCGTGACCGCCAGCACGGCGCCTACACCGAAACGCAGATCATCGCGAGTGCGGCCGCGGGCGAGATAAAAGCCGCTCAAGCCAAACATTAAACTAGCCAATGCGCTGCTGCCAATCGCGAGGGTCGTGCTGTTGTAGCTCGCTGCTTGTTTGCCGACCACGATCATCGAACGTCCTTGGCTTTGATCGCCGACCATCCAATAGCTAATCGCAATCACCGCCAACAAACAAACCACAGTGCTTAGGCGTCGCGTGCGAACGCGAAGCTCGTTTAAAACCAATATGCCAATTGAGTGCGGGCTCATGCGGCCGCTTCCAGCTTTAAGAGCGGCATCGTTTCCCGTAGCGCGTAGCGCGATGTCATCAACGCTTCTTCTAAGCTGGGCTCCGCCGCGAAAGCCCCTGCGCACGGCGCATTGTGATGTACCAAGCGGAGGTTGGTCATGGAACCTATCCGCTGCGCTTGCAACACATGAAACTGTGCGGCGAGTGTAGCGTATTGCGCGGTGTCCACGCTGACCTGCCAAACCTGTCCGCGCGCCTTCATCAAAATTTGTTCAGGCGTTTCAAATGCGATCAACTTTCCGCTACGCATGATCGCAATCTGATCGGCTATGTTTTCAATATCAGAAACGATATGCGTCGAGACAATCACTAGTTTTTCAAAACCAATTTCACTCAATAAATGACGGAACCGAAGTCGCTCTTCAGGATCCAGCCCGGCCGTCGGCTCATCGACAATCAAAATATCAGGGTCATTTAAGAGTGCTTGCGCAATGCCGAGCCGCTGCCGCATCCCGCCCGAAAACGTTGCGGCCAAACGGTCTGCGTGTTCGCGTAAATTTACCAATTCAAGCAAATACGTAATTCGCGCCGAATCTCGAACCCCTTTTAGCGCCGCAAAATATTGTAAGAATTCTCTCGCCGTTAAATGCGGATAAACCCCAAAATCCTGCGGCAAATAGCCGAGGCGCGTGCGTATCGCGTCGGGCTTTTCGGCAATATTGATTCCCTTAAAAAAGATTGTGCCCGCGCTTGGACGCGTCAAAGTGGCAATCATCTGCATCAGCGATGTCTTGCCCGCGCCGTTATGCCCTACCAAACCAACCACCCCGGCTGCGACTGAAAGCGAAATATCGTTAACTGCGATGAAGTCTTTGCTAAATTGTTTGGTGACGTTTTCTAGTCGTAACATGGGTGCGTTCTCTGATTAACTACCTAATCGGTATGGGATCAAGAATAAGCGACCCATCAGAGAAAGGCATTGGGTGGGCGATGAATTGCGGAAGCGCGGCGACGATTTACGGGTGATCGATCGGCGCTGGGCGCAAGCGAGTGGACGACAGGCTACCCCTTTGAGCGCGCCGAGCACCGCGCGCCGGCGCGCATGAGGTTGGTGCGCACACCCAAACGCGCGTTCGACAACAAAATCGAACGCTGTACAGGTGGCGGCAACTTCAAATTGGTGGCCGCCATTGAGGAGCCAGACGTTATCGAGAAAATACCGACGTCCCGGAGCTTTCGCTTTAGCCACCGCCTATAGCGCCCGTACGGAGGGAGTGGTTGTTTGCGGCGGCTTGCCCTGGGCAGCCGCGTCCGTGCCGACTGGTTGCACTATTAACCGGCCGACGCCTCAAACACCCTATCGATCACCCAAACTTGAAAGTGCGCATGCATGGTCAGGTTGAAGGCAAAGCGTGGATGAAGGCGACCGCCTAAGTGCAGGTCTGCTACGACACCCAGAGCCGACCCGAGCCAATGGATAAGCAGGACCTGCTGATAACAATTTTTTCAATATAAATTTCCACGAGCTACTAACACCGACCCAGCCTTGGCTCTAAAAAGAGGGTTGGGGTGACTCTCGCTCGGAAAGCCCAAATCCGCATTGTCGTTTGCATTCATGCGCGTATAGCACTTATACGTACCCCAGTCGATTTTTGTCGCCTCTATCATATCGAAGTGGTTGTTTGCGACCATCGTGCCAACGAATGAATGGCTGTTACCTATGTCAGCCCACCCGCTCCAATCTTCGCTTGGTATTACTTTTACTAACTTGTGATTGCGGTCGTATATATCGCACCAGAGCGCTATTCCGCCCACTTTGGGGCTTACGTTTGACACCACTATCGGCACTTTAAATGTTATTACAAAGTCGGCTGCCATCACCGATTGGGCACTAAAAACTATCAGCGTGATTGCGCAAAGGCGGAGAAGTTTTGTTTGAGTTTTTTTCATCTTATTTCCTTTTACAATTAAATTTTTTCGGGGTATCAATAGACGCCAATGATGTGGATGCCCGAGGTTACGTATGTATTGTTCGGCAACTTTATCGAATGTTTGATTGTGATTTTGACTTCATTTGATGCCGCCGTAGCAAGGTAATGAGAGTCGCCTTCAAAGTGCGCGCTAAAGTCGGCAGTAAGACTGAAACCAACCGGTACCTTCCAAGTCTTGCTATAGTTGCCTTTGCCATCGGTCGTGGCATTAAAAGTTTCATTGCCATTAACAATAAACGTGATGTTGGCATTTGAAATGCTGGCCTTATCCGACGAATTCGTATTGAGGTGACCTGACACCGTTAATGTGTCGCCTTCGTTTACGATTTTCGAAGCGGGCAGCGGCAGATTGAAGGTCAAGTTGGTGGGAGCCTTCACTGCATCAAAATTAGAAATCACAGAGATCGGCATCTTCAAATAGCCGTTGCTGACATCCGCAGTCGCCTTTAATTTGTTAGCGCCAGTTGGCAGCGTTTCTGGCACGGTGAATTGAACCGTCGCCACACCGCTACTGTCTGTCGTATCGGAACCTGCATCGATATTGCCGACCATAAAATGAACCACAATTCCTGAGAATGGCGTGCCGTTGTTAACATCTTTTACGGTAGCGCTTAATGGAACTTTGTAGGTAAACAAGCCAGATGCATTTGGCAGGACTACGTGCGGCTTCGGCTCTACTAACTGTATTTGGTCAACCGCCCCGCCTTTTGCCGGCTTTCCCGGGTTTGTTGGTGTAATAGTTGTCGTCGTCAATTGTGCTGGATTGCAATCTGCATCCAGAGTCACCTTTACGCTAGTCGTATTATTTTGCTCATTGCTTTCGGTTACCGTTTTGTCTGCATCAACCATCAAATTTAACTGGTGATTTCCAGGCGTCATATATAACTGCGCATTGATTTGCCGGGCTTCTCCTGCGGTCAAACTCAAACCGGTTTGCTGACTCACAACTGCGCCATCTACATAGATTTTGTTGGTGAATACCGGCCCCGTAGCGAGGTTGCCGATATTTTTCATGTCATATGAAACATTGAATGCGCATTTACCACCATCCATCGCATACGCGTTGATGTTAGTTAAATGGATGTCGCCATCCCACCCTGAAAATTTCCCGCCAATACCGCCCACTGCTCCGCCAAGCGTGATTCCCCTTTGGCTGACGATGTCAGGCAAAGGCGTCGGCACTGGCACTGGCTTTTCCCCCTGACACTTACTGTCCACGTTAGCTTTGATACTAACGGTGTTGTTTAGCTTGTTGGACTCAGTCACGGTATTGTCAATATCGATATTGAGCAGAACCGTATTGCTGCCTGGGG
Source organism: Burkholderiales bacterium (assembly GCA_038206765.1). Taxonomy (GTDB): domain Bacteria; phylum Pseudomonadota; class Gammaproteobacteria; order Burkholderiales; family Usitatibacteraceae; genus UKL13-2. The sequence goes on from JBBRAM010000036.1 coordinate 16,622, forward strand.
TCAAAGTGGCTTGGGTATTAACCAGCTTTGTCTCGCCAGCCGCCAATGACAGGTTGCCTTGTTCGCTCATTGTTGCGCCCGAAACCAAGCGATTTTTGAATGGTTTGACCGTCGCGGTGCCGCCAAGATTTTGCACATCATAAGAAATATTGAATGTACATTTACCGCTCACCTTTTGGGTCGCATCAGCTTCGGTCAACGTGATCGTGTCGCCCCACAGTGCCGATTTGCTGCCAATCGTAATTTTTTGACTGGCAATATCAGCAGCAGACGGGCCGGCGAAAACCACACCGGTTGACGCGGAGACGAATATGGTCATTGAGACCGACGATACAATTATTTTTTTCAAAAACACGCTTTTCCCCTGAAAGGACATTGATGGATGATGTTTCTCAAGTTGAGTCGCGCCGGATACAGAAAAGGTTCATTTTGTATGCGCAGCTTGCTTAACTTTTCCCTCGTACGATTGAGATCAATAGAATCGCCGTTAAATTGCGGAAGTGCGGACTTTAGGAAATGCGAAGCGATTTATTGGCGCCCGACGGGCGGCGGGCGCCGCGTCTGCGCTTCATTGGAGGAATTACGAGTAAAATTTGTGTATGAACAAATCATTGCGCCCCGCAAAAACTAAATTTTCGCAAGACACCATCGCCATCGTCTACGACTTCGATGGCACGCTTTCGCCGCAACCGATGCAGGAATACACCGTACTGCCCAAAATCGGTATTGAGCCACAAGCGTTTTGGAAGCAGGTGCATGAGGAGGCTACGGCGACGGGTTCTGACCCGATGCTTGTTTACATGCGCCTCATGATGGAGAAGCTGTACAAGAACGATTCGGTGAAAATTACGCGCGAAGATTTTTCAGCAATGGCATCAAAGATTCAATATTTCCCCGGAGTCGAATCATGGTTTCCACGCATCAACGACTACGTTAGAAATCGCGGTGCAGGCAAGGTCAACGTACAGCACTACATAATCTCAGCGGGGCAAAAAGAGATTTTGGAAGGAGTGTCGATCCGTCAATATTTCAAGCAGATTTATGCGTCTGAATATCATTTCAATCAATACGGCATTGCGACGTTTCCAAAGCTCCTAATCACCGACACATCCAAAACGCAGTTTTTATTTCGCATCAACAAAGGCCGCGAATCGCTGGCTGAGTCGATCAACGATCACATGCCTGAGAACGAGCGCCCGATCCCCTTCTCCAACATGATCTACATCGGCGACGGCATGACCGATGTGCCGTCAATGGCGCTCTCGAAAAAAAGCGGCGGCCATGCGATTGCGGTGTTTAATCCCAAAATTCAGAAGACGAAGGAAACCTGTGTTCGGCTGTTAGAGGCGGGGCGCGTAGACTTTATAGCACCTGCCGACTATCGCGAAACTAGCAAACTTGCGGCGCGGGTTGAGTTGCTGCTGGATTCCGTAATCGCCGGCGTGGCCTATGCGGCTGAAGTGGCAGCTTGTAAAAACGAACACCGTGAATAATAGCCGTTGGCAAAATCCTCGGAAAGCCGCTCCAGTACTGGGCTTTTACCCTGCCCCTAATTAAAAAACGCCACCCTATGCGGCCATTGACCTTCCAAATTCTGCGCGAATTATCCGATCAGCGTTTCACGTCGGGTGCCGCGTTGGCAGCACAATTTGACGTTTCACGCAGTGCGATTTCAGATGCGCTAAAGGAAGCGTCTAACAGCGGCATTGAAATTTTTAAGCTGACGCGGCGCGGCTACAAACTTGCTGCACCGCTAGACTTACTGAGCCTTGAAGTGATTCGCCAATCGCTCGGTAACGACGCGGCTCGCGTCGATATTGATGTGCTCGATACGGTTGATTCCACCAATACCGAACTCGTCCGTCGAGCTGTCAACGTTGCGTTGCCGTCAGGAACGTGCATCGTGACGGAAATACAAACCGCTGGTCGTGGCCGCCGTGGCCGCACCTGGCAATCCGGGTTGGGAACGTCGCTCACGTTTTCATTGCTGTGGCGTTTTGAAAAGGGCGCGGCGCAGTTAGGCGGCTTATCGCTGGTGGTTGGTTTGGCGATCGCGAAAGCGTTACGCACCCACGGGATAGCTGATGCGCAAGTGAAATGGCCAAACGATATTTTGGTAGGCCCCCCACCATATCAAAAGCTGGGCGGTATTTTGATCGAGACGCAAGGCGATATGTTGGGACCAACGGTGGCAGTGATTGGCATTGGCATTAACGTCAATTTGCCCGATCGAATACGGTTGGGTATCGATCAGCCGGTGACCGACTTTTTATCGCAAACCACAGCACCAATTGCCCGAAACGCCTTGCTGGTAGCCATTCTCCATGCCTTGATTCCCGCACTCAGCAAATTTAATACGCTCGGATTTACGGCGTTCCGCCATGAATGGCTTGGCCTTCATGCGTACCAAGATTGCCTGGTGACGGTCTCGCAAGCCGGTAGCGAGCCATTCGCGGCGATGGTCAGCGGTGTGGCCAATGATGGTTCGTTGCTCGTGAAGCCGCAAGTGCTCAATAGGACCGATAGTGCGATTAATAACAAAGAGATCGCATTGTCTTCAGCTGAAATTTCAGTTCGTTCTGTTTTAGCTCGTAACCAAAATAGCAAAACAGAATCAAACAAGTTCAAAACGCCGTCGTCAGCAAAAAGTTGATTTAAATATGAGTGAAGCATCCGTAAACGACGTATTTAGTTCGGACCTGCAGCACGTCCTGGCCATTGATGTTGGCAACACCCGTCTCAAATGGGCGCTGCACGACGGCGCAGGCTGGGTTGCGCAAGGTGCCCGCTCGACACGCGACACCATTGCGCCATCTACACTCGTCGCCGAATGGGCCGAACTAGCCCCGCATTTTGCGCCCCGCTCCTCGCCAAGTCTGCCATCGCGTTTACCTAATGTTCGGGCAATGGTTTCGACCGTTGCTGATAAATCGATTACGCCGGTGGTGATGAGCGCACTGCATGCGATTGGCTGCGAAGCAATTGAATTGGCGGTGCCTAAAGCCTTGCAATGCGGTGTGCGTAATGGCTATACCGATCCAACGCAGCTCGGTTCAGATCGCTGGATGGCACTGATTGCCGCTTTTGGTAGCATGAGGCGCGACACCACGCTTTCTGGTGAACACGTCTATCCGCAGCTCGTCGTGATGGCCGGTACGGCGCTTACAATTGATGCGCTCGCTGCCGATGGGGAGTTCTTAGGCGGTGTGATTGTTCCCGGGGCAACATTGATGCGCGCGGCCCTAAAACAAGGAACTGCGCGGCTTCCTGCCAATCGCGGTGACCACGAGCTGTTTCCGACCAACACCGACAACGCGATTGCGACGGGAGCAATCGAAGCCTGTTTGGGCGCGATGCAACGCATGCATGAAGCCCTCATGTGGCGGAGCGGTGTCGATAACCGCAGCGAGGTGCGGTGTGTTGCCAGCGGTGGAGGTCTCGCCGCACTTGCACAGCATTGGGCGACGCTGCCGTTCGCAGTCGCGGTTCACGACAATCTAGTGCTGGATGGGCTCATCAGATTGGCATACGACATTTAACGACTGAATTTGATGGTTGGATCTCGAATACTGAGTTTCAACGTAAGTTCGCAGCAACCGTTAAAATAGTTTTCAAAAAATAAAAAAGCACGCGTAGAATCATGCTCAAAATAGTGCTCGATAAATAAGAAAAGTTTTTAAAAATAAAAGGGACTCTCGCATGCTGCGCTTCGCATTTTTTCTGTTGCTGATAGCCAATGTCGCGGTGGGCACCTACTTCTACCTCAACCCCAGCGCGAATCCATTGCTTGCGAGCGTTGAGCCGCCGATAGAGCTAAATCGCGACAAACTCAACATCATCTCTGTTGCCGATCCGGGACGAGCGCAGCAAGAAGCGCAAATCGTGCTTGCCGCCCGCAAGTTGGCAGAATCATTAATCGGTTCGGCTTGCGTGGATTTTGGGGTGAAGCCCGCCGACGGCGCGCGTGCGCAAACGCTGTTTGCTGCGATGTCATTGGGTGATCGTTTAAGCACCCGCAATGCCGAAGAATTCACCCGATTTGCCATCACGATACCGGGCTTCAAGGATAAAAAAGCAGCAGATACCCTAGTCGCCGCTCTCAAAAAAGCTGGCGTAAAAGACGTGTCTGCGTTGGGCGATAACAGTATTTCATTGGGCGTATTTTCGAGCGACGAAGCCGCCAAGCGTACTTTGGATGAGCTGGTAGCCAAAACAGGACCGCTTGTGAAAAATGCCACCATCACCCCGCGCAATCCACAAATTAAAGAGGCCGTCTTCTCCATCCGTGAGCCAGATACCGCAATGATTGCGCGCTTAAGTTTAATGCAGCGTGATTTTGAAGCGAGTAACTTGAAAGCCGTGACTTGCCAGGCGGCGCCAGCAGCAGTTCAGCCGCCAGTGGCGTCGGTAGTCGCTGTGCCGGCACAAACGCCGTCGAAAGGGTCAACACCTGCTGCTGCCACAACTCCTCCCGCAACAACGGCGCCCGCCAAGAAGTAAGGTTTGTAAAATTGCGCCGAAACGTTAGCCGCATCACGTAAATGGATTACATCAATAAAAAAAGCAATCGCATGAAGTGGGATGAATCACCGCAACATTCTTGGCCTAACCGCCAGAAAGCGCCTGACGATGAAACGATATTCCGATCAAGCTCAATCTTCACTGAATGATTCTCCCGCAACATCCGGTCTGGCCTCATCGCCCCTGGTGTCAACGCCTACGGTATCAACGCCTCCGGTATCAGCGCCAATTGGCCCACCTAGCCATTCATCCCATTTCACTTTTTCAAGGCGAACATTTTTTACCATCGCCGGTGCCACAGGGGTTCAAGTTGTATTCAATCAGCTAGCCTTCGCCCATCCGGGGCATCCCCCGCTGCCAGAAGGGCTGCCGATGCCTAAAAAGCTGAAGGGCCTATTGGCTACAGAAGCTGCGGTTGCGAATGAAACCGTCGCGTTGCCTCCCGGTTGGTCAGGCGCACCCGGCAAGGCGCGCTACCGTATTGAAGGGGTGCCCAAAGTGACCGGGCAAAAAATTTACGCCCGAGATTTTCGCGCACGCGATATGGACGGCTGGCCGAGCCAAGAGCGGATGGCTTGGGTTGTCCGGGCAACGCAGGTGGAGCGGATTTTTAACGGTCTTGATTTATCGATGTTGCCCACCGTACTACAGCCGATGAAAGTGGTCACCGCAGCCAATTTGACCGAGGATAAAATTGCCCCGCTATCAAGCATGAAACCGCCGGAAGCGTGGCCGAGTGGGGCGTTGGTGGCAGCGGGTACACGCCCGATTTTCTTTGGTCAGCCGTTGGCGATTTTGATTTTTGCCGATTTCGCAACCTTCCGCCGCGCCAAGCAGCTTCTGCAATTTAACCCGAATCTCGTGCAGTACGGCACTACGGTGCCAATTCCACCGGCCACGGTTGCGTACTCGCCGAGCATATTCTTGACACGCTATGAGTCCACGCAAATCCCGCCAGCCTTGCCGCCATTTTCGCAGGTTCAAAGCGGTGGCGAAAGCGACCCTTACGCCATGCCCCCAAACGCGCTCGATATGCAGGCTGCCGCTTGTCGGCGCCAAATAGACGCGACATTTACCGCGCCCAATGTACGCACCTATGGGGGTACGTACACCACCCAAGTGCTTGACCCGATGTTCATGGAGCCGGAGGCCGGGCTTGCTTGGTTCAGTGGGGCAGCGCAGCAACTCAGCTTGGTGCTTGGCACGCAGGCGACCAATGGCGATATGACCGATACCGTTAAACTATTTAAAGGTAGCACTTTTAACGTGAGCAGTGTGGTTCTGAATTCCTGTTATCCAGGTGGCGGTTTTGGTGGGCGCGATGTCTCAACCTTCCCGCCAATACTCGCGATTGCGGCAGCGTATTCAGACCTTCCCGTTCGCATTGCGCAAGATCGCTACGAGCAATTTCAGTCCGGCTTAAAGCAGCTCGATTCAACTATTCAACACAGCATTGCGGTTGATGGCTACGGGAAATTTGTTGCCTTCAAAAGCAGCCAGACACTCAATGGCGGCGGCAATAACAACTACAGTCAATACATTGCCATGCTGGCGGGCTACTGCGGTTTGAGCGGCTATAACATCACCCAAGCGTATGTAGACGCCAAGGCGATGCCGACGGCGGGTGTGATCGGCGGCTCGATGCGCGGCTTCGGCGGGCCGCAGGCGAGCTTCGCGGTGGAGACTTTGGTCGATGAAGTCGCGGTGGCACTCAATGCGGATCCAATTTCGTTACGCCAACAAAACGTTTTGCAAACCGGGCAGCGCACCATCACCGGCGCGCCTCTCACGCAGCCAATGACGCTCACGAAAATCTGCCAAATGGCGCAACAAAATGCGTTGTGGGTGAATCGTGTTGCCGACAAAAAGGCTTACGCCGCACGTGGCCTCCTGTATGGAGTCGGCTTTGCGTTGGCGAATCAAGCCTATGGCACCGGAACTGATGGCGTGATGGCCGAAGTGGCGATTGATATTAATGGTGCGATGACAGTGCGCACCAATTGTGTCGATATGGGAAATGGCTCCGCCACAACATTGGCCATTAGCACAGCAATTTTTATGGGCAATAATGCGGCTGATGTGGTGATGGGAGACGCGGGTTATTTCACGCTGCCGCTTGGTTTACAACAAAGTGACAAAGGCAACTGGGGTGATCCAACATGGACGGCCTCGTTTTCAATGTCGTCCAGCGCGTGCCTGACGGCTTTTCACCAAGTGCATGTCACGCAGCAAGCGGCACGTGCTTTATTTGAGACCGGCATCTTGCCCGCTGCGGCGCAGTTGTGGAACCTGCCGTTGCCCAGCATTCGCGGCAAAACCAGTTGGGTCAATGGCCAGTTGACGCTTCCCGGTTTGCCAAACTTGGCTCTTCAAGCCATTGCACGGCAAATTTATAAAAGCAGTCTATGCGCAGCTGCGATGACGCACGGTGTCTACCAAGGCAGATGGGTGGCAGCGGATTACAATGTGCCGAGCCTGAACTGGACTGCGCAGCAATGGCCCATTGATGGGCTATCGACGCAAAATGCAAATACTATCAAGTGGGTGCAAATTCGGCGTTCCAACACCACCCCGCCTGACCCGAACGCCCACCTTTATGGGCGAAGTTTATTCTCGCCATCGGGCGCCTTGGCAGCACTCGAGATCACGCCAGCTACTGGTCGGACGCGAGTGGTGGCGGTTGAATTGTTTCTCGACGCGGGCCAAGTGCAGCAGCTCGATTTGCTTACGGGCCAAGCGCAGGGCGGTGTGGCGATGGGCATTGGCTATGCGCTGTTAGAGAACTTGCCGTTATTGCAGGGCGGCGCGGGCGATGGCCGCTGGAATCTGGATCGCTACCATGTGGCATTGGCTGGTGATGTACCGCTGGAGCGTTTGAATTTAAACATTTTGCCGACGACCGAGACAACCGGCAAAGGCATCGCCGAGGCCGTGCTCTGCCCCATCGCGCCGGCCATCGGCAATGCCGTCGCGAGTGCCACTGGCAAACGATTTCGTAGTTTGCCGATCACTGCTGCCAACATTCGCGAGGCATTGAAATGAATCCAATCTTGACTGAAGTGAAGACACAATCGATCAGCATCACCATCAACGGTCAAGTCGTGCAGCGTACCGTGAGCGACGATCTCGCGCTGGTTGATTTTTTGCAGGAAGATTTGGGCCTAACTGGCACCAAATTATGTTGCGGCATCGGGGTCTGCAAGGCCTGCACGGTAGCAGTAAAGCAGAATCCGAACAGTCTGTCGCAGCCGGTACTCGCGTGCTCAACCCCGGCGGTCTTACTCAATGGGCAAAGTATTACGACCATCGAGGGCATTGGTGGTGGGTGGGGAATTGGCGGCGGGCCAACAGTGTCGCAGAAAATCAGCCCCGTGCAACAAGCATTTTTGGAACATTTCGCATTTCAATGTGGCTACTGCACGCCTGGCTTCGTGATGGCCACCACGATGCTGATCGAGCGACTGCGTGGCGCGCCTATACGGGTTGCGGCGCTTGAAGCCGCAATTGCGGATGCGGTCGGCCAGCACATTTGCCGCTGCACCGGCTATGCCCGCTACTATCGGGCGATTCGCGCGGTGATCATGAGCGAACCGGGGTTGGTGGTTGGCGCTTGGCAGGCGGAAGGCAGACACGAAGGCAAACACAAAGAAAAAAAGACGGACAACGAGACGTCCAAGCACGAGGACAAGAAAGGAGCCAAAAAATGAACCGTCTTTCTAGATTCTGCTTTCGTTTCCGCCCATTTGCATTTGGCGCCGCAATTCTTTTTTTTGCGAGCCTTGCCCAGGCTGAGTCCAAATCATTGACGTCCAAGATCTCAAATCGAGAAAGCCAAAGCGCTCTCCAATATGGCCGGGAGTGCGCGGCCAATGTCTCGCCAGTTCCTGCCTTTAGTTGCATGAATGGCGAGGTCATCCCGATTTTAGTGAACGGCACAGCGCCTGCCACTTACACGCCCGGTATGACCTGCGATAAGCCCTCGTTATTAGTTGACGACACGGCCAACAATGACGGCCAGTGTGTGCCCAACTCGCGGGCGATTTTGTTGCGCGATGATAGTTTTGCGCAGGTCACCGCGATTTGTCGCCAGAAGAAAATCCGCACCCAAAACCTCTATCTCTTCGATGAGATTGATATCGTTGCCCACAACGTCCGCAATGGCAGCACCTGCTGGTTTCGTGCGCTTGTCAAAGCGCCGTTGCGTGCGGATCGTGGTTTTGACGGGCGCTTGATTCCCTCGGCAACCAATCCTTCCGGCACCGTTTGGGATCCGCCCGAAACAACCGCCGCCGGGCTCTGTGTCAACTGTCACGATAGCAGTCCCTACATGTACAGCCCCTATATCGCGCAAACCAAGGCCTTGCCTAATGATGCCCTCGGCAAATATCAAAATAATGTTGGCATAGACTTTAGGTGGTGGCCGATTCCACACGGTATCACCACCCGCGGCAACACCTGCACAACCTGCCACCGTATGGGCAATATGAATTCTTGCCATGTGGCGCTCAAGCAATCAATCGGGCAGCTTGCGTTTAAAGGGCAGGATCGAGCCGCCACCCAATATCCGCTCTCGCATTGGATGTCCCCAGGCAATCAGCATAGCAAAATGCAATGGGATCCAATTTTTGCCGAAAGCGCCAACAAGCTAGCCGCATGTTGTGAGAATCCGAACGCGCCTGGGTGTGAGGTGGTGCAATACAACCCTTTAAAAAACTAATTACTAACGGAAGTAGAACTCAACATTGATTAAAATTTTTTACATCGCGTTTGTAGTCGCGTTATTATCGTGTTGCAGTCGCGTTTTTAAATTTCACCGACTTCCAACGACTAAAGGAGATTGCTATGGGAAATATGGGAAATAAAGATAAAAAAGGTAAAGAAGCTAAAAAACCGAAGCAACCACCGAAGCCAAAAATTTAAGCAAATTTATTGAGGCGTTGTCCGGCTCAACCACGGCACTAATGGTGCCTATGTTGAGCCGTTTTATTTGTGGAAACGACGCGAGAATTGACCGTAAACCATTCGGAGTGTTGAGAACAGTGAGCACAATCCCATTAAAAAGACTTTGGGCGATTGCCCGAAGAGTGGCCTTGGTTGGGGCGTTTGCGACAACACTTGCGTCTTGTGCGTCTGATGGAGGCGGTGAAAACGCAAAAGCCACGCCGCCCGCCAAACCCAACCGTACGTACGCCCTGCCCGCCGATGCCAAATGGCAGAAACTGGAAACGGTTGCTTATCGCGGTAAGCAGGACGATATATTTTTTTTAAATGCCGACCTCGGTTGGTACGTTAACGGTAGTGGCAAAATCTACAAAACCACAGATGGTGGAATCACCTGGATTGAAAAATTATCCAAAGCCGGTACGTTTTTTCGCACCATTGGCTTCGCGGATGAAAAACTCGGCTTTGCGGGCAACATTGGCACTGATTATTTCCCAAATGTGACCGATACCACGCCCCTTTACGTAACCGATGACGGCGGTGAGACATGGCGAGCCGTCACGGCCATCGACGGGCCGACGGTGAAAGGCCTTTGCGCAATCGATGTGTTGCACACTAAATTTATCAACTCAGGCGAATTGCAAAATCGTACCGTGATTCACGCCGGTGGCCGGGTGGGTGGCCCCGCATTTTTAATGCGTTCACTGGATCGCGGAAAATCATGGAAATCAATTGATGTCTCGGCGCATACCAAGATGATTTTGGACGTGAAATTTTTTGATGAAAGCCAGGGCTTCATCATGGGTTCTACCGATACCGATGTCGAAAAATCCAATGCACTCATTATTGCAACCACAGACGGCGGCGTGACGTGGACGAAGGTATTTCAGTCAACACGTCCGTTCGAGATTATCTGGAAAGTATCATTTCCGACGCGTGAGATCGGTTTTGCGACGATTCAAAACTACAACCCAGACAAGGCGGTCTCGCAGCGTTACGTCGCCAAAACGACCGACCGTGGCCAAACATGGCGTGAGATTCCGCTCGTGAACGAACATTCGGTGCGAGAGTTTGGCGTGGGCTTTGCAGATGCCAAACTTGGCTGGGTAGGCACATCCAATGGCGGGTATCAAACCACTGATGGTGGCGCAACATGGACGCTTGTAGAGCTGGGCCGCGCAGTGAATAAAGTTCGCATTGTGCCTAACAAAAACGGTTTCACTGGCTATGCCATTGGGGTCGATGTGCGTAAAATTTTAGTGCCACGAACAAAATAGCTTCGGGGCGCCGCACAGGTGTCTGGGGCGATGATGGATCGCTCTCCGGCCGTCTACTAGGCGCGAAGCAACCAGAGAAGCGCGAAAAGCCAAGGGGAACCAGAAAAAACCATTTTTCTGTTTGTGAGATATCCGTTAGATATCATCCTTCACACTCTCTTCTAACAAGAATATATTTGATCGCGCCTGAGTCTAAATTCTTTTGTAGCCATCCATCTGGCTATTTAAATTAAAGGGGCCAGCGCGCAAGGTGGACTGGGCAAGTGGAATCCCTATGCGCTCGCCGAGCGGGTCTCCTAAAGCGATAAAAGTGTTGGGAAATTTTTAGAGCATCTGCGCAGAGTGTGAATTTTTAAAGTGTTTAGGGTCAATCCAATTAGTTGCCCACAACCAGCGACACATTGAACTGAGCTTCCCCTGAAATTTAGTCTGCCATGAGTAACGTAAAATTAACTTTACTTAAGGAAGACAGGAAATGCAAAAGATACCCAGACAAGCTTACACCACCGAATTTAAAGCGCTTGCCATGCACTGCCGGTGGTGGCCAACTTGCTCGGCCAAGACTTTAGCTGCGACATCAGCGCTGAATCGGTCTCCCACGCCAAGGCACCGGATCAGGTCTGGTTGTCCGACATTACCTATCTGTGGACGACTGAAGGTT
>JBBRAM010000037.1:0-27471 GCA_038206765.1 Burkholderiales bacterium
GTCTGAACTCCGGCCTGCGGCGAGTACGTGTTGCTGCCAAAACTGTGCGGTCAATTTCATGTGTGCTCCTGCTTTGTTGGGAGGAGCGAGCATGCGGAAATTACGCGCGGCGAACAAGGCTGGGGTTGGTGGAGCGCTTACGGCTGGTGCGCCGCGAGCCCGCGCAAAACGCTGCTTGCGGCCATCCTTGCGACCGAGCCGTTTGAGATCGACCAGGAATTGAATATCTTCTGCATACGTGAGCGATTCGTCATAGCCGCCAACGGTTTCGAAATCGATGCGGCGGCAAAACACAACGCCAGCATCAAAGCTCATCAACAGCGCAACCGGCGCAGCGAAAAGCCAAGTCGCCAGCAGCCCAAGCGACCAGCGATCAGGCTTCACGCCGGTAGCACCTACAATTACGCGGCCAGATGCTAGCGTTTGTTCAATTGCATTAAACGTATCCGCATGAATCCGCGAATCCGCATCAATAAAACAAACAATCTCGCCCAGTGCAATCGCCGCACCGCCGTTGCGAGCCGCTGCAATAGCACGCTTCTCAACCAAGACCACGCGGCAACCATGCGCGGCAGCGATGGCGGCGGTATTGTCCGTTGAGGCATTATCGGCCACGATGACTTCGATGGCGTCAAGCCCCCCAAGTCCCTGAACACCTCGATATTGCCGGCGCGCAGCTTCTACAGAATCCAGCAGTGCCGGCAGCAGAAGCGCTTCGTTGTGGGCGGGGATAATGAGCGAGAAACGCGGAAAGGTCATCGGCACCCTTACACAAACAATTTGTCATAAGCTTTCAGCAGCGTCTGATGCATTTTGCTGCCCTGATAGTCGGTCCCCAGCGTCTCCAAACCAAAAAATCGTTCGCTTCGATCAATCAGCGCTGCCGCTTGGCGCACCGACTCTTCGCCGTACAACAACACCATCGAACGATGATAGTCAGCGACTTCTTCCACATTCAACATACTTTCGATACAACGATAAACCAAGCGACGTTTCGGCTCCAAATCGGCAAAATGATGGATCCAATCGCAGCCTTCCAACACGGCCTCCTCATCGCCAACAACCAGCGCTAGCAGAGTTTTTAGCTCGCCGATGCGTAGTTGCTTCCATGGCGTCCCGTCGGGAATGGCGAGCCCCAAAATCTCCCAAAGCGGACGATCATCTCCCATGTTGATGGTTTGCAAGTGCTCCAGCATCTCGGCGCATTCCCCTTCGGTTAATTCATTCAGGCGGATGAGATCGGGGCGCAGATCGTTACCGACGCTGTTGTTTTCCCATTCCAGATCCTCGACCGGATAAATCTCTGACATGCCCGGCACCAATATGCGACAACTATAGGCGCCCTGTTCGCTAAAATCAGCGACATAAATATCGTAGCCCTCGCCGTGGATACAATTCACCAGCCATTGATAATCTTGTTCTGTCGTGGTGCTAAAATTCCAATCTGCAAACGGGAAATCTGGGGTGTCGCGCATAAAGTTCCAGCTAATCACGCCACTGGAATCAACGAAATGGATTTCCAAATTATTGACAGCGTTGATTTCTTCCATATCAAAGCCGGGCTCAGGAAAGCCTTCAAGCGACGATAGTGCGCGGCCTTGCAGCAACTCGGTCATCGCGCGTTCCAGCGCAATTTCGAAACGTGGATGGGCGCCGTAGCTTGAGAATACGCCTTGGTCTTTAGGGTGAATCAGCGTCACATTCATCACCGGATACTTACCGCCGAGCGAAGCATCTTTGACCAAAATGCCGAACCCCGCTTTGCGCAAACCGTCAATACCCGCGCGAATGTTGGGGAAGCGGGAGATGACATCATCCGGGACTTCAGGCAAACAAATGCCTTCCGAGATGATGCGATATTTTACCCAGCGCTCGAAAATTTCCGACAGCGCTTGGGTGCGGGCTTCCATCAGTGTGTTGCCTGCGGCCATGCCGTTGCTGACATACAAATTACCGATGATATTGACTGGAATAAAGGTCTCGGCATCATCTTTCAAACGCTTGTAAGGCAGCGCGCAAATGCCGCGTTTGACGTTGCCAGAGTTTAAATCGACCAACACGCCGCAATCGATTTCACCTTCGGGGTTGTAGAAAGCTTGCAGCTTTTTGTTCAGCATTTCTTTGTGCCATTTGCCGTCTGCTGTGGGCGAAAACCAACGCTCTTGCGGATAATGCACGAACGGTTTATTGGCACGCGTCTCGCCTAGATAAAAATGCGTCCAAAAATAATGTGTACCGAGCCGTTCAAAAAACTCGCCATACGCACTCGCCCGCGCCGCCAGCTCGGTTGCGCCTTTGCCATTAGAGAACAGCATCGGGCATTCATGATCTTTCATGTGTGTTGACCAGATACCATCCACCTCATGCAGTAGCGAGGATTCATCGAGCACAAAGCCACGCGCGGCGAGCTTTGCTTTCATGGTTTCGATGGTGGATTCTAGCGGGGCGTCTTTACCGGGAATGAAGGTTTGCATATTGGACTTTATGATCGTTTTGTGAATAAATTCTGGACAGGTCGCGTGCGGATGCGATGCCGATAATACGACTCTAACACCGGAATGTGATGGTCAAAGTTTCAGTCCTGAATTTGGTGCTGGATTTGGGCAACAACCGCGCTGAAATAGAAGCTGTAACTGTCTCGGCAATTGAAAATTAATCGCAATTGAGTCAATCTGGCGCGATCACGATGAAGAGCCGATACTAGCAAGTGTTGCTCAAAACATAAAACCAAAACACGAGGAAAATTTGATGAATCCCGCAAAAGTTGCCGCACTGCTCGATACGCTCAAGGCCGCCTGTAGCCGCCAGTTTCGCTTCAATCCGCGCCGGGTGGCTGCTGGAATGCGCTATGTAAAATCGGAAGGGAATGCGCCAAATTTAGTGCATGTTTTCCGTGATTCACACAGCCATTCGCAAATCGAATTAAAGTTGACCATGGCCACTTTACGGGCACATCAAGGCGACGCGACCCATCATGCGCACTGGTCCGAAGCCGAGCTTGCCCGCTACCGCCACACCGACGCGGAGATTGATGCTGAAATCGCGGCGAAGCAAGCGGCGCTTGATTACACAAAAAATTGCGCGCTCTATCAAGATCACCGCGAACAATTGCTATCGCACTACAAAACGTGGCCAAGTTATCAGCCCGGGAGTGTGACTGCAAAAGAAGCCGCGCGCGAACTCGTCAGCACATTGTCAGCAGCAAAGGATTCGCGTCTCGCCGAATTCGCCGCGCACATGAATACCAACGATGTGGAGGCGTTAGCGCATATGCTGCTCGCGCCTTGTCATATTGAAGTTGAGGCCAAGGCGGCTTCGTAACTTAAATTTGTCGGGATTGTGAACAATAACTTCCCACAAATTTCAACATCAACTCGTTGAATGTTGCCGCGTATTGAGAAAACGTATCAATGCCACGGCGTCCTTCGACGGCTTGCGCTCAACGCGCTCGTAATCGCTACAATCAAGGTTCCGGCGCATCATGCCGTAGTTCACCAACTCACGCCGTAAGATCGCGTGATCGTTGAAAGTATGCGCAGCCCTGATGAATTCATTGACAGCGGTTTCGTTAAACTTTTCACGTGGCGGGACAGCCGACCAGATCACCCACATGCAAGGCTCTTGGTGCGAAAACTTTTTCGGCCAACGGGTTAAACGTCCGCTGCTATCGAAATTCTGCGATAGGCGCTCAATCTTCGCGTAGTCCACGTCGACCACGTTGGGCGGCGTGTGTGCCAGTCGCCCCAATCGTTTGAGCGCCTCTGCCGATGACCGCAAATGTTGATAATTACGGTGACCGATTGCGCGAGCCAATACATTAAGCATTTCGACATGGCTCGGCTTGTGATCAACACTACCCAGTTGCTTTGTCAAGGCGCGAGCAAGGGCCGAGACATCTTCAGCGTAGTAGGGAAGGGTAAATGATGTTGCTTTTGAAAATGATGACGACATAGCTTTTCCTCAGAAATGTGCTGACGAAACAATGCGCAAGTTGGGTCAACAAGCACAAAATTGCCGGTGGTCGCCCTTCCGACGCAGCGCAGGATTAGCGGGTCGGGTGTAAAAATGAAATCAATCAAGCGGCAGGTTTAGCGCTGTGGAAATGAATCAATCTCCGCAGTGGCGACGCCTTGGTGAACTGCCAACCATTGGCAATATTTTAGCGCGAATTGCTAGAGGTTGTCTCTAGTGCTTTGAGCCGCCTTTTTTTTGCCATTGAGTTCCAGCTCGCTGCGCCCCTTCCTACTTTCATTTGTACTTATCATCCCAACCACTCAGGCCGAAAGGCATCATTGGTAATAGACGTTAAGATATGATCCCGCCAAGCGCCATCAATGAACAAATAATCCTTGGAAAAGCCGTCAATCCGAAACCCCAGATTGGCCAATAGTTTGCCGCTGCGAATATTTTCCGGGCGATAGTTGGCGCCGATACGGTGGAGTTTTTGCTCGATAAACATGAAGCGGATGGCGGCTTGAAGCGCCTCGCGCATTAGGCCGCGACCCTCATACGCTTGGTCGATTTTGTAGCCCATCAGGCAAGAACAAAACGGGCCGCGAAAAATTTGGCTGAAGCCGATGCTGCCAATCACGGTTGACAGGTCGTCTCTGGATTGAACCCAAAGTCGAATGGCGGTACGGTCTGCAAAAGCTTTGTGGATCGTCGAAATTTGCTCATGCCAATACGCATCGGAATAGACATCGTCGGGCGCAGGCGGGTCCCAATTGGCAAAGTGGGCACGATTGCGTTCCAAGAAAACCCGCTGCATGGCAGCATGCTCTGGTTGCGGCAATACTAAAAGTAGTCGCTCGGTTTCGAGGGAAAATCTTGCCATAAACCGATGCGCGAGCTAGTCCGTCTCGCGCAAAAAACGCACATGCTCAATAAGATCGCGGCTGGCATTTAGTCGATAGATGACCACTGCATGGTTCATCGCGGGCACACGACCCGTGATGCGTTCTTCATCAATCACGTAGCGACCGATTCTGGTGCGGTTAACCAGCGCACAATTGAGGTTAGGCGAGCCTTTAAACAATGTCTCATAACGCGGCTGCATCTGGGCATGGCCAGTTAACAATGGGCTGCCCGCGCCGTCTTCGACCACGCAATCGACCGTGTAGCAGGTTAGAAAACGTGCGACGTCCCCTGTGTTGTAGGCTTCGAGTTGTTCTTGGACGGGATCAAAAGTTGACGTCAAAATGCTACCCCGCAAACACCAACCACTGCGCCGCCCACATTTCATTGGGCGTTCGTTTGAAACCGGATTTAGCGAACTGATGCCAACGCCCGACGATGAATGACATCACCGCGTTGGCAAATGCATTCGGATCCAGCGTATTGTGCAATGCCCCTGAGGTGGCCGCCAGGCGGGCACTTTGGCGGATGGAGGCTTCCAAGCGATCATGCAATTGATTCATCCGTGCCTGCAATCGTTCATCTTCGTTGACAAGCGCATCGCCGATCAGCACGCGGGTCATGCCGATATTCTTTTGTGCAAAATTGAGCAACATCGCGACGATGGCTTCGATTTGTTTCATACCATCACTTTTGATCGCGTCGTCAGCTTGGATTTTGGTGACGAGCGTAAAAACAGTCTCTTCGATAAACTCAATCAAGCCTTCAAACATCTGCGCTTTACTAGCGAAATGGCGATACAGCGCGGCCTCCGATACATCGAGCTTTTTCGCCAACAGCGCAGTGGTGATTTTTTCACCCTTGGGCTGCTCCAGCATTTCGGCGAGTGACTGCAAGATTGCGCGACGACGTTCTCCGGGCTCACGTTTGGCCATGTTGCTCCCCTATTTGTCTTAACTGGTGCTGAAGAAATACTGAAGAAATAAAATGGTCGACAGTTTAACGTCGCCCACCGAAAATCGATCCTAATACCCCGCGAATGATGCGTCGTCCTGCTTCACTGGCCATGGCACGTGCCGCGCTTTTCATTGCGGATTCGGCGACGCTTTCACGACCATGTCCGCTGGATGTTCCGCCGCCCAGCATACCGCCCACCTTATCCAACATGCCGCCAAAGCCGCCGCTGTTGCCTTCAGCTGATGCCGTACCGGTTGCGCCGGATGGACCACTACTGCCTCCGCTTTCACCACCACCACCTCCTCCCCCACCGCGCCGGGCCTGCAGCTTTTCAAACGCTGACTCGCGATCCACTGCGTTTTCATAATGGCCAGCCACAATCGAGCTAGCTATCAGTTGTCTGCGCTCCGCAGGCGTGATTGGGCCAATCTGCGAATTCGGCGGGCAAATATAGGCGCGCTCTACCACCGTCGGGCGGCCTTTGTCGTCTAAGAAGGACACCAGCGCTTCGCCGACGCCAAGTTCGGTAATCACTTTTTCTACGTCGAGCTTTGGATTCGCGCGGAAAGTGGTGGCCGCCGCCGTGACGGCCTTTTGGTCGCGGGGCGTGTAGGCGCGCAGCGCGTGCTGGATGCGGTTGCCCAGTTGACCCAACACGGTATCGGGAATGTCGAGCGGGTTTTGTGTGACGAAATAAACGCCGATGCCTTTGGACCTGACGAGTCGCACGACTTGCTCAATCTTATCGAGCAATTCCTTCGGCGCCTCATTGAAGAGCAGGTGCGCTTCGTCAAAAAAGAACACCAGTTTTGGCTTGTCGGCATCGCCCACTTCGGGCAATTGTTCAAATAACTCCGAGAGCAGCCAAAGCAGGAAAGTCGAGTACAGGCGCGGACTTTGGAGCAATTTGTCGGCGGCGAGAATGTTGATGATGCCCATTTGTTTGCCGTTGGCATCAATGGTTTGCATCAGATCATCCAGCGACAAAGCGGGCTCGCCAAAAAATTTGTCACCGCCTTGTTGTTCCAGCGTCAGCAGGCCGCGCTGAATCGCGCCGATGGAGGCTGATGAAATATTGCCGTAGCTGGTCGTAAACTGGCTCGCGTTTTCGCCGACCCAAGAGAGCAGAGCGCGCAGGTCCTTTAAATCGAGCAGCAGCAGGCCGTTATCGTCAGCGATTTTGAATGCCAAATTGAGCACGCCTGTTTGCGTGTCGTTCAGATTAAAAATCCGCGCCAGCATGAGCGGACCCATTTCAGAAATCGTCGCCCGAACGGGATGGCCTTGCTCACCAAACACATCCCAAAGCGTGACGGGGCAGGCGGCGGGTGCCAGATTAATATTTAGTAATTTGGCGCGCTCTTCAACCCGCGGGTTTGCATTCGCGCCCACCTTGGCCGCTTGGGAAATGCCCGTTAAATCGCCTTTTACATCGGCCATAAAAACGGGCACACCAATATTCGAAAAATGCTCCGCCAAAACCTGCAATGAAACCGTTTTGCCAGTGCCAGTTGCACCAGCGATTAAGCCGTGCCGGTTGCCCATGTTGGGCAGCAGCACCAAATCGGCGAATTTGCTCTCGGCAGCATCGCTAGCACAGTTGGTTTTCGCGATCAAAAGTGGGTTTGTCATGGCAATTCAGCTCGAATCGAATGGTGCGTAGCGTAAGTGAATGGTAACATCACATGTTGAAAATTACTTTAATTCTGTGTCCAAATTGTTAAAATTTGCGGCACTACCAGCGTCAAGGGAAATGATCATGGCAGGACATAGTAAATGGGCGAATATTCAGCACCGCAAAGGCCGCCAAGACGAAAAGCGGGGCAAGATTTTTACCCGACTCATTAAAGAAATTACGGTCGCATCCCGTTTGGGCGGCTCGGATGCCGGCACCAATCCGCGGCTCCGGCTGGCAACGGACAAAGCTTACGAAAACAATATGCCCAAAGACACCGTCGAGCGCGCGATCAAGCGCGGCGCTGGCGAGCTGGAAGGCGTGAATTACGAAGAGATTCGCTATGAGGGCTATGGCTTGAACGGGGCGGCGATCATTGTTGACTGCATGACCGATAACCGCGTTCGCACCGTGGCTGAAGTGCGCCACGCGTTTAGCAAGCATGGCGGCAACATGGGCACCGATGGTTCGGTCGCATTCCTATTTAAACACTGCGGCCAACTTATGTTCGCACCGGGCACCAATGAGGAAAAGCTCATGGAAGCCGCGTTGGAAGCCGGAGCAGAGGATATTGTCAGCAATGACGACGGTTCGTTTGAAGTGGTGACCGGCCCCTACGATTTTACAAATGTGAAGGTAGCGCTTGAAAAAGCCGGATTCAAAGCCGAGTTTGGCGAAGTCACGATGAAGCCATCGGTTGAGACCATGATCGAAGGCGAAGACGCGATTAAGATGCGTAAGCTTTTAGATGCCATGGAAAGCTTGGACGATGTGCAAGAGGTTTATACCTCGGCCGTGATGGATGAAGTGGGCTAAATTACTATGTCCGCTAATCCGCCTCCCAGTGCGCAGCAGCCCAACATTCTTATCACTACGACCGATAACCTGGAAGGTAAGCGCATCGCGCGTTACTTGGGTATTGTCACCGGCGAGGCAAGTGCTGAAGTAAATTTGGTGTCGACAGCGGGTGATAAACCGACGGCTGGGTTCGCCGACTCTTACCACAAAGTGATTCCCGGCGTGCGCGATTCCGCTCTTCGCGGTGCAATGCAGGGTGCCTCGCATTCGGGCGGCAACGCGATTATCGGCACCAAGATTGATTACATCATTCATGGCAGCGGGCGTGGCATGGTGATGGTGTCGGTGACGGGTACGGCGGTGGTGTTGGAGGATTTGGGATGATTTCGGATGTTTTCCCAAATCTTGATGCGCTCACGCGCGCAAAGCTGTTGTCCATTCCCGAGCGGGTTGAAACAGAACGTTTGGTGTTGGTCGCAGCCGACGCTACGCACGCACAGGAGACTTTTGATGCCGCGTTTGAAACGCGGGATGCGCTGAAGCCATGGATGCCTTGGGCGTACCCTGAGCCAACCTTGGAAGGTGTTGCGATGTATCACGCCAATATCCGCAAAGACTGGTTTGCGCGGGAGCGGCTAGATTTTCAATGGCTTGAAAAATCAAGCGGGAAACTGATGGGTAAAGGCGGCTTTCACACGATCAACTGGGAAGTGCCCAAGCTTGAAATTGGTTACTGGTTGCGCACGTCTGCAGCTGGCAAAGGCTATTGCACCGAGGCGGTGAACGCGTTGGTTGCCCTCGCCAAGAACGAATTACATGCCTCCAGATTGGAAATTTGCAGCGACCCGCGAAACCTCAAAAGCCGCGCCGTTGCTGAACGCTGCGGTTTTACGCTCGAAGGCATACTCAAACAAAATATGCGTGCGCCAGACGGCAGCTTGCGTGACTCTTGCATGTACGCATTGGTGCTCGTTTGAAAATTTTAGGAATTGATCCGGGTCTGCGGGTGACCGGTTATGGCGTGATTGATAAGGTCGGCAACAACTTAATCTACGTCACCAGCGGTTGCATCAAAACACCAACCGGTGAATTGCCAGACAGGCTCAAAAATATTTTGAATTCGGTGCAAGAAGTGATCCGCCTGTTTGCACCCGAACAAGTGGCGATTGAGAAAGTATTTGTCAACGTGAATCCGCAATCCACATTGCTGCTCGGCCAAGCACGCGGGGCGGCAATTTGTGGCGCGGTGCTACATGATTTGCCGGTCGCAGAATACACGGCGTTGCAAGTCAAGCAAGCCGTCGTGGGTAATGGCCACGCCGATAAAGAACAAGTACAACAAATGGTCAAACGTTTGTTGAAATTGCCGGGCTTACCGGGTACCGATTCGGCTGATGCGCTGGCGTGTGCAATCTGTCATGCTCATGGCGCGGCGATTGGTGGAATGTCGACGAAGGGCTATCGGGTAAAAGGTGGCAGGTTGGTCGGCGGCAGCGCCTTGATCGGGAATGCAAAAGTCGCCAAGCTGAAAGTAGCTAAAGCGAAAGTTTGAAACGCGGATTGAAAAACAATTTGAAACAGAAATTTCGCAATAAATTTATTGAAAGCACATCATGGTAAAAGAAAAATCCGGCGCGAAATCCAACGCAAAAGCCAATGCGAAAAAAGCGCCTGAAGCGGCACCCCAAGGGTTATCGCGTGGCGAGCGTGAAGCGGCCAAACGCGCCCGCAAGTTGCGTCGGCAGACTTCCGCAGATGAGCAAAAACTATGGCATCAATTGCGCGATAAACAGCTCGATGGCTTTCGCTTTAAACGTCAACGCTCGATTGGCAAATACATTGTCGATTTTGTCAGCGAAGAGGCAAAATTGATTGTCGAATTGCGTGATCGTTTGCCGGATTCAAACCCGATCGAAACAGCGCGTGCCGCCTATTTTAAAGCGCAGGGTTATCTGGTGCTGCATATGCTCAACAACGAGGTTTCCGCGAGCATCAAAACAGGCCTGGAGGCCATTCGCAAGCATTTGCGGGGTGATGTGGCGGTTGAAGAAACTGCCAAGCCGAAGAAAGTAACGAAGGCCAAACAGTCCGTCGCGGCATCAGAATTGGCCGCAGAAGGTCCAGCCGACACCGACGCGCCTGCGAAGAAGGTCGCCGCTAAAAAACCGGCTGTAAAAAAGGTTACTGCCAAGAAAGCGACCCGGAATGCTGTGGATGTCGCGGCTGACGAATCTGCCGATGAACCTGTGACCGGGAAAACCACAGTCGTCAAAAAAGCCACCGCAAAGAAACCCGCTGCTAAAAAGCCTGTCGCCAAGAAAAAATCCGAGGATGTCGAGACGAAGGTAGGCAAGAAAGAAAGCCCATGATTGGCCGAATTACCGGCACATTACTCGAAAAAAATCCACCGCAGGTGTTGGTCGATGCGCAAGGTGTCGGCTATGAAATCGATGTGCCCATGTCCACCTTTTACGGGTTGCCAAAGATTGGTGATGAGGTGGTGCTGGTCACGCACATGGTCGTGCGCGAAGATGCGCAGTTGCTTTATGGTTTCGCCAGCGATGCCGAACGCTCAACCTTTCGCACGCTGCTGAAAGTCAGCGGTGTGGGCCCGAAAGTGGCGCTGGCGGTGCTCTCCGGCATGAGTGTCAACGATTTGGCCGAGGCTGTTGCCACGCAAGAAAGCGGTCGTTTAGTCAAAGTGCCTGGCATTGGCAAAAAAACTGCCGAGCGATTACTCCTTGAGCTGCGCGATAAATTGAAAGTCGACGTCCGCATTGCCGTTGGCGGCGTGGCGGCGAAAACGAGCAGCGCATCGGATGTGTTGAACGCGCTGATCGGCTTGGGCTACAGCGAGCGCGAGGCGCTGATGGCGGTGAAATTACTGCCGGCTGACGTCGGCGTTTCGGACGGTATTCGCCAAGCGCTGAAGTCGCTCGCGAAAGGGTGATTTTCGGTAGCTCGGTCAGCGACGCTTTGCGTTTCATGCGGTAATTGGCACTTCGCAGCTTATGAAGCGGTGTGGCTTTGAATATTGCGCCTAACTCCCAGTATCAAGCGCCAGAGCCGCTTCTGGCAGCTTTTTGCTCCAAGATGCCCGTCAGTACCCGGGTTTAGAAAAATAGTTGCGTAATGAAACCCTTTTCAACAGTATAAAACTGCTGCGGTTTTCTTCACTTCTTCAGTTCCTCACTCGCTTTACTTCGACTACTACTCTCATCGCAAATGTCCTCATCCAAGCACGGCTCGGCAACACAAGGCTTCTACAGTCGCCTGAAAATTTCCGCAAACCTATTCCGACTTATGATGAACTTATGGCCGCCGTTTTGGGGGATGCGGATTCACATCCTGCGGATCGCGCCGGATTATCGAGAATTGACGGTGCGGATGAAGCTCTCGTTTACCAATAGAAATTACGTCGGAACGCACTTTGGCGGTGGTTTGTTTTCGATGTGCGACCCGTTTTATGTCGTCATGCTGCTCAACGTAATCGGCAGCGACTATGTGGTTTGGGACAAAGCGGCGGCGATCCAATATGTTTCACCGGGGCGCGGTACGGTGTTTGCGAAGTTTCATATTACCGACGAGCAATTGGCGGAGATCATCGAAAAAACAGCCCATGGCGATAAATTCGAGCCGATTTATCGGGTTAATGTGGTCGATACTGCTGGCAAAATCGTCGCAATCGTTGACAAAACGCTCTACATCCGCCGAAAGGTGAAAGCATCTGGCGAAAAAGCGCCTAGCGTCAGCTAAAATGCTCACATGCTAGAACCTGACCGCCTAATTTCACAACACGGCGAGCGCTCCGAGCGACTCATCACGCCCAATCCCGCCTCGGTGCAGGAAGAGGCCTTAGAACGAGCACTCCGCCCCAAGTTTTTACAGGAATACGTCGGGCAAGAAAAAATCCGGAATCAGCTCTCGATCTTTATCGAAGCTGCGCGCAAGCGTAAAGAGCCGCTCGATCACACCCTTTTATTCGGTCCGCCCGGCTTGGGGAAAACCACGCTGGCACACATCATTGCCCGCGAGATGGGCGTGAATTTGCGTCAGACGTCGGGGCCCGTGCTGGAGCGCGCCGGCGATCTTGCCGCAATGTTGACCAACCTTGAACCCAATGATGTGTTGTTCATTGATGAAATTCACCGCCTGAGCCCGGTCGTGGAAGAAATTCTGTATCCCGCGCTTGAGGATTATCAAATCGACATCATGATCGGTGAGGGTCCGTCGGCGCGGTCAGTCAAGCTTGATCTACCGCCGTTCACACTTGTTGGCGCCACCACGCGTGCAGGGATGCTGACCAATCCGCTGCGCGATCGCTTTGGCATCGTCGCGCGGCTGGAGTTTTATACGCCGCTGGAATTAAAATCCATTGTCAACCGCTCTGCACAATTATTGAACGTCGCAATGACCAACGACGAAGCCGACGACGGCGCGATGGAAATCGCCAAGCGCTCGCGCGGTACGCCGCGCATTGCCAACCGTTTGCTGCGCCGCGTGCGGGATTTTGCCGAAGTTAAACGTGACGGTAAAGTCGACAAAGCGATTGCCGACGATGCCCTCAAGATGCTCGATGTCGATGCGATTGGCTTGGACGTCATGGATCGCCGCATGCTGCTCGCGATCATCGAAAAATTCGCCGGTGGACCAGTCGGTGTGGAAAATTTAGCAGCGGCGATTGGTGAGGAGCGCGACACAATTGAAGATGTGTTGGAACCCTATCTGATTCAACAAGGTTATCTGCAACGCACGCCACGGGGCCGCATGGCAACGCTCTTGGCGTATCAACATTTTGGCATCACGCGTCCGGCCAGTCATGGGTCGGCAAATATCCCGGAGCTATTTTAACGGTGGCAAAATAATGGCTAAGCTCACGCTCAAAGACGCGCAACAAACCCAGCTGTTTACGTTCTCGTATCCGCAGCGGGTTTATTTTGAGGACACCGATGCAGGCGGCGTGGTTTACCATGCCCGCTACATTCATTTCATGGAGCGCGCCCGCACTGAATGGCTGCGTTTTTTGGGTTTTAACAATGGCGAACTGAATAAAAAACACAAAATGGTTTGGGTCGTAAGCGAAATAGCGATTCAATATTTGAAGCCCGCGCGGGTTGATGATGCGCTGGAAATCACGGCCGCTGTTGAGACGCTAGGCCGTGTGCGCTGCACGTTTTATCAGGAAATTAAGCGCGGCGATGAATTATTGGTCAAAGCGCGGGTCTCACTGGCGACAGTTGCTGCGGACACCTTTAAACCGATTGAAATTCCGGCCGATTTGAAAAAGAAAATGGAGGCAACTTGCTAAATGTTTCGCAGGATATGGGCGTGCTATCGCTCATTTTGCAGGCGTCGATTATCGTCAAAATTGTGATGGCGATTTTGTTGTTGGCATCGGTGGTGTCGTGGTGGTACATCTTCGTCAAAATGTTTGCCGTGCGCCGCGCCAAAAATATGGCAAATGCATTTGAGCAAGAGTTTTGGGGCGGATCAGATTTGATCGGTATGTATCAACGTGCCAGTTCCGGCCAATATGAAACAGCCGGCATGGAGCGGATTTTTGAAGCGGGCTTTAAAGAATTCATGAAGCTCAAAAGCCGCACTGGCGCCGATATCGGTGCGCTGATGGACGGTACCCGCCGCGCCATGAAAGCGACCTTTCAACGTGAACTTGATTACCTGGAATCGCATCTATCGTTTTTGGCAACTGTAGGCTCGGTGAGCCCGTATATTGGTCTGTTTGGCACGGTCTGGGGCATTATGAATGCGTTTCGCGGCCTCTCGAACGTGGCACAGGCGACGCTTGCGCAAGTTGCACCGGGCATTGCAGAAGCGTTGATTGCCACGGCGATCGGCCTGTTTGCCGCCATTCCGGCCGTGATTGCCTATAATAAATACACAGCCGAGATTGATCGCCTAGCGAATCGGTACGAGAGCTTTATTGAAGAATTTTCGAATATTTTGCAGCGCCAGGCCGTAGCTTAAGAAAACATCGCCAACCATGCGCCGCCGCCGTAAAGCTATCGCCGAAATTAATGTCGTGCCGTACATCGACGTGATGTTGGTGCTCCTTATTATTTTTATGGTGACGTCCCCCCTGATTCCGCCGGGGCAAATTGATTTGCCGAGCGTCGGGCAATCGTTGAACCCGACGGTAGCGCCGTTAGAGGTGCGCATTAGCCGAGATTCTAAGATTGTCTTGGTTGATCGCCAGCAAGGTGGCCGCGAGCAAGTCGTCAAACCAGAAAATTTGCTCGCAACAGTGCGGGCGATCCAAGCCAATCATCCTGAACAAGCGGTGGTGATTTCAGCTGATAAATCGCTGAGATACGAAGATGTGCTACGCGTGCTCGATACGCTGCAAAAAGGGCAGATCAAACGCGTTGGCCTGCTTGCCAAGCCAGCCAGTAGTTAGATTTCAGGTTTTAGATTCGATTGCATTGAACATGGCCGTAACCTATCCACCGAACCTAGAAAATTCACCACGAAAGCCAACGCGTCGCCCAGACATGGCCAGGCTCGCGGTGCGACGCGAACCCGGCATGTGGCCAGCCGCAGCGCTAGCGGTCATGGTGCATATCGCTTTTTTTGCGCTGATTGTTTTCGGCGTGACCTGGCAGGTTAAAAACCCGATGCCGCTCTCAGCGGAGATATGGGAAAGTTTGCCGCCGATTAGAAATGCTCCGGTTCCGCCACCAGTGGAACCAGAGCCGGAGGTTGCGAAGCCGACGCCTGTCGAAAAAGTGTTACCGCCTCCGCAGCCAACACATGCCGAAATCGAGTTAAAAGCCAAACGCGAACGTGCGGAATTGGTTAATCAACAGCAGCTAGAAAAAGAGATCGCCGACAAGAAAAAACGTGAAGAGGCCAAAGTTGCCAACGAGCGAAAAAAAGCCGACGATGAAAAAAAACGTCGGGATTTGGAGACAGCCAAAGACAAAGCGCAAAAAACAGCGGAAGCCAAGGTGCGCGCCGAGCAGGCCGCCCGTGAAACCGCCGCAAATGCCGCCCGCAGCGCGGCGATCAATGAATACTCGTCGAAGATTGCAGCACTCATTCGCAATCGGGCCAATATTCCCGATACTGTGACTGGCAAACCGAAGGTGGCGGTACGCCTTCGCCTGCTGGTGAATGGTCGTGTATTCGATGCGCAAGTCGTCACGCCGTCGGGTAACCGCGTGTATGATGAAGCCGTTGAGCGTGCGATTAACGGTGTGATGAATTGGCCTTTACCGGACAATCCGGAACTTTTAGGGGCAAATCGCACACTTACACTCAACATCGAGCACGAGCGGTAATTTCTGCGCTGGCATCATCTTCAGATAATCCAAATGAACGACGTGACCCCACATTTTAGAAGCGACTTTTTTGCTTCTGCTGTAACCAAAGTTGTCGCTAAACCCACTGCCAACGGTGGGTTAGCGATGCGAACCGGCTTGGCAATGCTGGCGTGGTTTGCGTTGCTGGTATTGTTTGCGCCAGTTGCGCAGGCTCAACTGATCATTGACGTCACCACCAGCGCGGGACGTCAAATCCCCATTGCGCTCGTGCCGTTTGCGAACGAGGACGCCGCGCCGCAAAACATCACACCGATTATCGGTAACAATCTGGCGCGGACCGGATTGTTTAGTTTGGTCTCGCTTAACGGCATCGCCAAACTGCCTGCCGAGCCTTCCGATATTAATTTCGTTGATTGGTCCACGCGCAGCACTGAGGCGCTCGTGATCGGCGGCATTGCAGCGCTTCCGGATGGCCGATTCGATGTCCGATTTCGCTTGTTTGACGTCGCTAAAAAAAGCCAGCTTGCGAGCTTTTCGTATAACGTCAGCGCATCCCAGCTCCGTGCGACTGCGCACAAAATCTCCGATGAAATTTACGAAAAATTGATTGGTGAAAAAGGCGTTTTTTCCACCAAAATTGCCTATGTGTTGAAGCGTGGTCCGCGATTCGAATTGCAGGTGGCTGATGCCGATGGTTTTAATCCCCAGGCCGTGCTCTCGTCACTGGAGCCGATTCGCTCGCCGAAGTGGTCACCCGACGGCGGCAAACTTGCATATGTTTCGTTTGAAAGCCGCAAGTCCACGGTAATTGTGCAAGATTTATCGACTGGCCAACGCAAAACGGTCTCGAATTTTAAGGGTGACAACTACGCGCCAAACTGGTCTCCCGATGGCAGTAAATTGGTCGTCGCGTTGTCGCGCGATTCAGTTTCGCAAATCTATGTGATTTCGGCTAATGGCGGCGATGCACAGCGCGTTACCGAGAGCAATTCAATTGATACTAATGCGACCTTTACGCCGGATGGACGGGATATTATTTTTGTCTCAGATCGCTCCGGCGGGCCGCAGCTTTACCGTGTTCCCGCTGCCGGTGGCGCTGTGCAGCGGCTGACGTTTGAAGGTACTTACAATGTGAACCCGCGCATGAGCCCAGACGGTAAATTGGTGGCGTTTGTGAGCCGTGATGGTGGCAAGTTACGCATCGCCACTCTTGAGCTGGCGACCTCGCAGGTCAACGTCCTGACTGACGGACCGCTTGACGATAGCCCCAGCTTTTCGCCCAATGGCAGAACCGTTTTGTATGAATCGAAGGCAGGCGGGCGTGGCGTACTGGGGTCAGTTTCAGTGGATGGGCGGGTAAAATCAAAATTATCATCGCAACTCGGTGATGTCCGTGAGCCAGCATGGGGGCCGCAAGGATCGAGTGGTAAATGATGATGGCATGTTTGTGTGAGTAACTCGTTCTTGCTGTGTCGGCAATATGCGGTTGTGTGCCTGAAGCCGGATCCGATTTGTTTGGCGCATAATTGCTAGACTAAATTAAATCGCGTGCAGAAATGGCATGCCCAAAGTGATCGTCGATGTAGCGTAGGCTGTTTCTACGCATTGTTTTGCAACCAAGTAATACTTAAGGAGAATACGATGAGAAAGCTACTGATTGGTTTAAGTGTGGCAGTTTTGCTGGGCGCTTGTGCTTCCAAAGAGCCTGCTAAAGAGGTACCAGTTGATGATCTCAAGCCGACTTCCACAACCAACGTCACGTCAACACCGTCTACCCAAACAACGCAGGGCACAGGCGTCACCGGTAAGTCAGTCGCGGCAATAGATCCGCTGAAAGATCCCAACAATCCTTTGTCCAAGCGCGTGATTTATTTCGAATACGATCAAGATGTGGTCAAGCCTGAATATGCGGCTTTAGTTCAGGCGCACGCAACTTATCTTTCTAACAACAAGGGCCGCAAAATTCGTTTGGAAGGCCATGCCGACGAGCGTGGTTCACGCGAGTACAACATGGCGTTGGGTCAGCGTCGTGCCGATGCCGTGCGCAAGGCGTCATCCGCGTTGGGTGTGAGCAATGACCGTATGGAGACCGTCAGTTTTGGTGAGGACAAGCCAAAAGCAACCGGCCATGATGAAGCCGCGTGGGCGCAAAACCGTCGTGTCGAAATTGTTTACGACGGCGAGTAATGTGGCTGCCAAAATGGCGCAGCCCGTTGTTATTGATCGAATTGAGGTTTGTTGATGCAGGCATCTTGGTTTAAAGCGACAGGTTTTGTTGTGTTGTTCGCCGCTGTTGCGATGGGGACTAGCCTCACCGCGACAGCGGGTCTGTTGGACGATGATGTTGCCCGTAAAGATATTAAGGACTTACGGGCGCAGACCGAACAGCAAAATCGCGATAATGACGGAAAATTTTTAAAGCTTGAAGAGTCGATCAAGAACATCGGCATCATTCAATTACTTAACCAGATTGAGCAGCTCAATGCTGAAATAGCGAGGCTGCGCGGTCAGATTGAGGTGCTTGGAAATCAGAACGACGTGTTCACGAAACGACAAAAGGATTTCTATCTAGACATTGATACACGGCTCCGCAAGCTCGAAGGTTTACCGCCCGATACAGCATCGGTAGCTGCGCCACCGGCAGGTGCCACCTCTATTGGAGCGCCGCCTGCGAATGTCATTCCAAACACGTCGCCAGCACTGGCGCCAACCGTACCAACCCAGCCTCGGTCAACCAATACTATTCTTAACAAAGAGCAGGAAAACCGTGCATACGATGTAGGCTCCAATTTATTTCGTCGCGGTGATTTTGTTGCGGCGATTCGCGCGTTTGAAACATTTACCAAAGATTATCCTGCCAGCGGTTTGGTTTCAAACGCGCAGTATTGGATAGGCATTGGCTATTTCAATCTTAAAGATTTTACCAATGCGCGCGCCACCCAAGAAGCGCTGGTTAAGACATTTCCAGATTCACCCAAAGCGCCGGATGCTTTGCTGGCCATTGCCAATATCCAAATTGAATCTGGTGACAACGGATCAGCTCGAAATACGCTCGAAGATATCATTGCCCGCTTCCCAGCGTCGGATGCAGCGATCAAAGCGCGAAGCCGCTTGGCGTTAGTCAAACACTGACGTTGACAATCCAAATGACACAAACCATCTTGATTCCTGCCGCAACTGCTTTTGCCACCAAAGCGGGCGTCGCCGAAGACAAACCTGCGCCGATCAAAAACGTTGGGCCAGCCAATTCTCGCGCGGCGGAACTTCGCATCAATGAAATATTTTATTCCTTGCAAGGCGAATCCAGCCGCGTCGGTCTACCCACCGTTTTTGTTCGCCTAACCGGTTGTCCGCTGCGCTGCGGTTATTGCGATACGGCGTATGCGTTCCATGAAGGCAAAACCCGGTCAATCGACGATGTGTTAACTGAAGTCGCAACCTACGGCACGCGAACGGTTTGCGTCACCGGTGGTGAGCCGCTCGCACAGAAAAATTGTTTAACGCTGCTCACCAGACTTTGTGATGCCGGTTATTCGGTATCGCTGGAAACGAGCGGTGCGATTGATCTTGCCGGTGTTGATGCACGCGTTTCGCGCATCATGGATATCAAAACGCCCGGCTCGCTGGAAGTGTCAAAAAACCGCTGGGAAAATTTAGCGTTGTTGACGGAACATGATGAGATAAAATTTGTCCTCACCAATGAGGCGGATTATGTCTGGGCGCGTGAATTACTCCGTGAGAAAAAGCTGTCGAGTATTTGCCCTATTCTTTTTTCGCCATCGTTTACGGAAGTTACGCCTGCACAATTGGCCGCGTGGGTGTTGCGTGATCGTCTCGAGGTGCGGATGCAGGTGCAATTGCACAAAGTCATTTGGGGCGAAAAGCGTGGCGTGTAGTTGGTGCGTCGTTGGTGCGTGATTGGTGTGTGATTGGTGGGTAGTTGGTGTCTAGGGTGTTTGCCAAAGATGTCTAGCGAGTCGCCGCACAACAAAAAATCGAAAATAAAATCAACCATCCTCACAATTTTTACGAACAAGAAGCAATGAAAAGAGCCGTAGTCATGTTGTCCGGTGGTCTCGATTCCGCCACCGTTTTAGCGATCGCCCGGGAGCAGGGCTACGCAGTCTATGCGCTTTCGTTTGATTACGGTCAGCGCCATCGCTCCGAGCTCGATGCGGCTGCCCGTGTGGCCGAAGTGGGCAGTGCTGCAGAGCATCGCGTGATCAAGCTTGATCTCACTGGCTGGGGTGGCTCGGCCCTCACGGACAACAAAATCGATGTGCCGATAGCCGGGCTCACAGGTGCGGCAGCCGGCATTCCAGTGACATACGTGCCGGCTCGCAACACCATTTTTTTATCGCTGGCCTTGGCGTGGGCGGAGACCTTAGGCGCGGTCGATATTTTTGCCGGGATGAATGCAGTCGATTATTCTGGCTACCCAGATTGCCGCCCTGAATATTTGGCGGCGTTTCAAGCCATGGCCAGGCTCGCTACTAAATCGGGCGTTGAAGGGGGCGAGATTACCATTCACACCCCGATCATTAACATGAGTAAAGCGGATATTGTTCGTGAAGGCACGCGCCTCGGTGTCGATTACGGTATTACCGTTTCCTGTTATCAGGCCGATGTGCATGGCCTAGCCTGCGGTGTGTGCGATTCTTGCCGCTTACGTAAAGATGGCTTCCATGCAGCGGGGTTAGTTGATCCAACCCGTTACGCGTAGTCGATTCGGTCGCCTGTCCATTGAGAGATCGGTCTTGCAGCATTCATCATCCGTTTCTGCAATCGCCAGCATCGGCGTAAAATGACGCATCTGCCAACTATAATTCTTGCGATCAGCGTACTCAATATCCATGGAAAACACCGCTAATCTCTCTACCACCGTAGCATGGCTCGCATTTGCGGTTTCATTCATATTGGGTGTGATCTCGGCACGTACCCAGTTTTGCACCCTCGGTGCGGTGTCTGATATCGTCAATATGCAAGATTTTTCACGCATGCGGATGTGGGTTCTGGCCATGGGTGTAGCCATCATTGGCGCACAAGCTTTATATGCCATGAACCTGATCGATTTATCCAAATCGTTTTACGTCCGTCCGAGCATCACCTGGGTATCGTACATTTTGGGTGGACTCATGTTTGGCGTGGGCATGACGCTGGCTTCGGGCTGTGGCAGCAGAACCTTGGTGCGTATTGGCAGCGGCAATATTAAATCGCTGGTGGTATTTGTCTTTTTAGGCATTGCTGCCTATATGACAATCAAAGGCTTGTTCGGGGTATGGCGCGTCAATTATCTCGATGTGCTCAACACCGATGTCAGCGTGAAAGGTATTGCCGGACAAGACTTGCCAAGCTTGTTGAGCTTCCATGGACTGGATAAAAAAACTGCGCAAATCAGTAGTGCCAGCGTTATAGCGTTAGCCATGGTCGCGTTTGCGCTAAAGAGCGCTGACTTCCGCAACAACGTCGACGGTTGGCTAGGCGGTTTGGGTTATGGCCTCGCTGTGGTCGCAGGCTGGTACATCACCGCGCATATCGGCTTCGGCGAAAACGCCGATTTGGAAATGGTGTTTTTTGGCACCAACAGTAAGCAAGCCGAATCGCTAACATTTGTCGCGCCCGTCGCCTATAGCCTTGAGCTACTCATGATGTGGAGCGATAAGTCGCTGATCGTCACGTTTGGTGTCGCCTCAACGCTTGGTATTGTGTTGGGATCGTTCGCGTATTCAATCGCGTTAAGGCGCTTTCGCTGGGAAGGCTTCGCCAACATTGAGGATACCCGCAACCATATTGTCGGCGCCGTGTTGATGGGAGCAGGTGGCGTGACCGCAATGGGCTGCACGATCGGCCAAGGCATCAGCGGTGTGTCCACACTCGCACTTGGCTCGTTCATCGCGCTCGCCGCCATGATCGTCGGCTGCTACGCGACGCTTAAATATCAATATTGGAAGCTCATGCAAGAAGCATGAAACAATAAAGTAACTGGGAACAAATATAATACTCGCTGGAAAATCAGGGGGTTAACCAAGAAAAATAGTAAAACCCGCGCGAAACCGTCAAATGGCTGTAAAACATTTGTCATTCATTGTTGACCAGAACGCCGCAAAAATTTATAATAGCAGGCTTCGTTGGGTCGTTAGCTCAGTTGGTAGAGCAGCGGACTTTTAATCCGTTGGTCGCAGGTTCGAATCCCGCACGGCCTACCAGTGAATTCAAGGGCTTAGGTGAAAACCTAAGCCCTTTGTCTTTCTAGAAGACAGGAAACGTAGGACACAACAACACGTTGTTGCCATCAGGCACAGTCGATATGCTTGCCGCCTCGACTGTTTGTCTAGTCGTGTCAAGGCCGTCAATTTTGTCGACTATCCATGCCTTCGCAACACGGCATGTCGCCCAAAGTAGTAGCGCGGCGCAACGATCGCAAGGAATCTTCACGATTTCGTAAAGCCTCCAAACCCCGCGCTAGGCCTAGACTTTTCGATATCGATACCTATAACTACACCTAAACCGGCAGCAGCAATTTTCGTCCACAGTAGGACCTTTTTAGTTTCCGAGAAGACCCAAAAGTTGATAGCGATCGAGATGCAACATAAAGGGATTCATGCTCCATCGTATATGATGGTCACACGGCCCAATGGCCCTCTAATAATCCGAAACAGCCTTTGACATGAAGACCATAAAGATACGCGGGAGAACATTAAATCGAAACGGATTGCCGCTTATTTGCGTTTCGCTGGTCGCGCGGACATCAGCGGAGTTGATGATCGAACTGGCCGTTATTTTGCCGAAAAATCCTGATGTGATCGAATGGCGGGTTGATTTTTTTGACGATATCCATGACGCGCCGCGCGTTGTTGCCACCGCACGGGCAATCCGGGAAGCGATAGCCGATACGCTGGTTAAACCGATCCCTCCAATTATTTTTACCCGCCGGGCTTCCCATGAGGGCGGTGAAGCGATTGCGATAACGATGACAGAAGACGCGGTGGTGGCGTTGTATGAGGCCGTTTGTGCGAGCGGTGCGGTCGATTTTATTGACTACGAACTGAGCCAATCTCCAGCGCACCTTGCGAAGCTGCGTGAGGTCTCCCGCGTCCACGATGTTGCGATGATCGTGTCATATCACAATTTTAACAATACGCCGACGAAAGCGATGTTGGCTGACAAGTTTGCCGAGGCCGAGGCGCAAGGCGCGGACGTGGTGAAAGTGGCGGTCATGCCACAGCAGATGTCAGATGTACTTGCATTACTTGAAGCTACGCTGACCGCCAGCCAAATGATGCAGATTCCTATCATCACAATGTCGATGGGTGCGATGGGCGCAATGACGCGGCTGTGCGGGCATTTGTATGGCTCTGCATTGACGTTTGCCGTTGGACAAACTGCGTCAGCGCCAGGGCAAATTCCGGTAGACGAACTGCGTGCAGTATTGACGACGCTGAGTCGTACAGACCGGCAAAAATAGCCGATTAACCTGACCAGAACACGCCATCGCAAGTCCATGCCAAATCTGCGCCATGGCTAGCTTTGGCGGCAACCATTCAAAAAATGCCGCACGGCACAGCAATTGGGCGCATTCCATTCAAGCTGTGTCTTCGTGCCGGGCAGGTCGGGCCGAACTTTTACGGCATACTGTCGTCAGACTTCCATGGACACAAATTTACTTGCCCTGATTTGCCATCATTTAATCTCCCACGTTGCACAGCGCGCAGCGTGTGCTGCGTCCGTAGGCATCGCATAAACTTCATCAGTTAATACTGTTGCCGCTGCGGTTAGCGTTTCAACGGTTACCTCCCAGATTGGAACCTATTTTGGATACACTCGCGCCTGGCGATTTATCGCACCCCCGTGTTGTTGCTGCATTAAAGGCATTGTCGTCGGTTGGCGACATTGATGTTGGCATTGGTGGCGTCGATGACGACTCCTCATCGTCAATGGTTAGCGCAAATATCCTCGCCCTGTTCGTGACCTTAGTAGACGCTTTACGTCCGCGCGATGCCGATGACGCCGAGCTTGCCGAAGATCGCTTTACAACGTTATGCGAAGCCATTGAGCGCGATAACAATTTGCGAGACGGACTACGTAATAGCTTGCTAAAATTATGGGCGCATAAAAAACAAGTTGGCTTCTACGCCGATACTGGTATTTTGCCCGGCAGCGGATTTTTTTCGGAGCTATGGCGACGCTTGGTGCATCGTGTGTTTCCGGCCATTTCGGACGTGGCCTCGTTGCAGGACAACATCAACATCATCTTCAGCTATCGCGAAGATGCGGTCTGGTTGGGCAATATTTCGGCTGAATTAAAGCTGCGTTTTTGGGCGGCATTAGGGGTTGCCGATCAAACCGCAGATCACCTCACCGACCGCGTGGGCGAGCGTGAAGGTAACGCCAACAACAGCACCAACAACAGCACCAACAACAGCGGTAACAATGACGGCCTCGTAGAATCCACGACCGGGCAAGCTTTTAACGCCATGCTGGACGATTCACTTTCGCAGATGCTTGATGCCTGTGATGTGCTCGCAATTCGCATCGGTGCGATGGGGCTTGAGCCCGAGCTCATGCGTTTGTACCCGCGCGCCACCACGTCAAGTGAGGTGCGCGATTCGCCGTTTGTCGCACTCGCCGCCGAAGCACAACAGCTTTCGGACGCGTACCGAAAATATTTGATCGATGGTGAATCCCCAGCTGAAGATGAGCGTCAATTATGGGTGCTGGTCGAGCAATGTCGTGATGTGATCGCGCGGGTCCGCGCGCGCGCCGCTAGCGTGGGCACCAGTCTTTCACTGACGTATTTGTTGCAGCGTTTGGATCAAAGCTTGCAGCGAATGGAAACGCTTGTCCGAATGTTGGCGGCGCGGCACCAGGCTGACAATGATCCAGAAGGCCTGGTCGATAACGCTACAAATGATGCGCCAACGTTGCCAACTCAGTGGGCGAATTTCCTGGGCCACGTGGTGGAGAGCGAGGGCCAGCGGCAGGGCATTCGCGAGCACATTAGCCGCACCATCGGCTTGCTGGCATTGCGAGTCACCGACAACGCGAGCCGTGCCGGTGAGCATTACATCACCGCAACCCGCGAAGAGTATCGGCAAATGTGGCGATCCGCGATGGGCGCTGGCTTTATCGTCGGCTTTATGGCGCTGCTTAAAATTTACGCCTCGCACGCCGCGCTGGCACCCCTTGGCTATTTTGCTGCTTACGCGATGATCTATGCGTTTGGCTTTATGCTGATTCACGTGTTGCACCTCACGCTCGCGACCAAGCAGCCCGCCATGACGGCCTCTACCATTGCCAACGCGCTTGGCGAAATTCGCATTAACGGTGGAAGTGGCGGAGGTGGTGGAGGTGGTGGAGGTGGTGGAAATAGCGGAAATAGCGAGAGGCAAACCAAGGCCAAAGCGCGCGATGTCGAAAAGCTGGCCACGCTGGTGGTTGATTTAATTCGCAGCCAAATCGCCGCAATTCTCGGCAATGTGTGTATTGCCATTCCGACAGCCATCTTGATCAGCGTTGTAATTTCGAGCATCAGCGGGCAGCCAATCATGAGCGCCGAGAAAGCGCAAAAATTATTGAATGACGTATCGCCGTTCGAGAGCTTGGCGCTATTTCATGCCGCAATTGCCGGCGTCTGTTTATTTATCGCGGGGCTGATTTCCGGTTATTACGATAACCTCGCCGCATACGAACGAATTCGTGAACGGATCGAGCATGCGCGCTGGCTGCGAACGTTGTTTGGTAAGGTGCGTCTGGCACGATTAGCCACTTATTTAGACAACAACTTGGGCGCATTGGCGGGCAATTTTTTCTTGGGTGTGATGTTGGCTTTGGTTGGCACTTTAGGATTTTTGATCGGCTTGCCGATTGATGTGCGGCACGTAACGTTGGCCTCCGCTAATGTTGGCTTGGCGTTGGCGGCACTTGATTTTTCGGTTGACCTGTTAACGATGGGCAAAATATTGCTCGGCATTGGGCTCGTGGGCTTGGTTAATTTAGGCGTTAGCTTTGCATTGGCGCTTTGGGTGGCGATGCGCTCGCGCGGTGTCGGCTTTGGCCAAACGCGGCTATTGGTGGCAATCTTATGGGCGCGGCTGACATCGATGCCGAAACAATTTTTCTGGCCGGTCGATGTTGCAGCCACCAATGCTGATGCCGGGAAAATACCGTAACCTAAAAGCGTGTTCGCCAGAAACGTTTTGCCCTGAAAGCCGCGCCAGTGCTTGTGTTTCGATGAAGACCACCTTCCCGTGGTGGGGCACACCTTGGGGCACAGTCTTAACTTATGCATCAAGGCTAAGTTGACTGACATCGCCAAGCGCAATCAAGATTTGATCTAATATGCCGTTAATCAAACAGGTTGTGCAATAAGCTATGCAAGGACGCCGTGCAACGAAACGATGCAACGAAACGGTGCAACGACGCGGTGCAACGAGGCGGTGCAACGACGCGGTGCAACAAGTTCCGCAAACAGCGACGCCGATCAACTCAGGGAGAAAAAAATGAAATCATGGGCATCATTAGTCGCTTCGGCGGCCGTCGTTAGCGTGGGGTTCTGTTCATCGTATATCGCAAAGGCTCAAGAAGCTTTCCCACCGGTTTCAGCACAGGCAACGGCAGCGCTGAAAAAGATCGCCGCTCTGCCGTCAGTTGAAAAGGCCATCGCGGCGATTTTACGCGATGACGCATTGACCCTGAAAGACCAAATTGACATTACCGAAATTCCTGCGCCACCGTTCAAAGAGTCCGCACGTGCAGCAGATTTATTGAAGCGGTTTAAAGCGCTCGGCATGAGCGATGCGCGGATTGATTCGGAGGGCAATGTGGTCGCCCTTCGCAGGGGATCATCAACGGACGGCAGGCCGCGGCTCGTGTTGGCCGCGCACCTCGATAGCGTGTTTCCGGAAGGTACTGATGTCAAGGTTAAAAAGCAAAATGACCATTACTATGCGCCCGGCATTATTGATGACTCACGCGGCTTGGCCGCCATGTTGCAGGTGTTGCGTTCGATGAACGAGATAAAAATTGACACAGTGGGCGATGCTCTATTCGTCGCCAACGTGGGTGAAGATGAGCTGGGCGATTTGCGCGGGGTAAAAGCGCTATTTCGCGATGCTAAAAATGACGGGAAACCAATTGATGGCTTTATTTCCATTGATGGATCTGCCGTTTGGCGCATTGTGAATGCTGCGACGGGTAGCCGCCGTTTTAAGATCGCGTTTAAAGGTCCCGGCGGCCATAGTTTTGGCGCGTTCGGTTTGCCGTCCGCGACCCACGCGATGGGCCGCGCGATTGCCAAAATTTCGGATATTCAAACCCTGAAAGAACCCAAAACCACCTTTACAGTTGGCACCGTTAACGGCGGCACATCGGTGAACGCGATTGCAGCCGATGCTGAATTGGGATTAGACCTGCGGTCCGACAGTGCGGATGAATTGATGAAGCTAGAAGCCCACGTCAAAACCCTGGTGGCGCAAGCTGTGCTCGAGGAAAACGCCCGTTGGAAAATTAAATCAGACATGAATGCGATCACGGTTAAGTTCCAATTGGTCGGTGATCGGCCCGCAGGCAGCCAGCCGTTGACGTCCCCCGTGGTCAATGCGGCGCGAGCCGCTACAAGCGCAATGGGCATTGAGGTCAAAGCCATTCAAGCATCCAGCACCGATTCCAATTTGCCGATCGCACTGGGCATTCCGGCGGCCACGCTTGGCGGCGGCGGGGTCGGCAGCGGGTCTCATTCGCCGGGTGAGTGGTATACGCCTACGAAGGCTTATTCCATTTCTATTTCATTAATGCATTAATAATCCATTCCCAAGCCACGATGGACTGAACGCGAGGATGATCTTGTTCGAACGCGACGAGGCCGATGGCGAGCTGATCTTCCAGCGCACCCAGTGAATCAAAGACTTT
>JBBRAM010000038.1:0-24551 GCA_038206765.1 Burkholderiales bacterium
CCTGATCTTGGCTAACATTCCCACGGTAATCACTCCAATTTCTCCCTGCCTAAAATATAAGCAGGGTAGTTGATTTAGGTGGGTCAGTTTTAGATGAAAATTATTGCCTCAGGAGGGTCAATTCTGGGTGAAATTCAACAGTTCAGGTCTTGTGGGAATTGGCTACATCGACTGAAGGCAAAAACTTTGGACTTGAGTTGCCTGGCTTGCAAAGTGTTTTTACACATGCCGAGCTGAATTTTGAAACCCGAAAAGTGTCAGCGCCCGCACAACGTTCACCAAAAACACCGATGATTTTGCACGATCTGCTATCTCTCAACGGTGGACAATTTGTAGACGCAGCGTATCTGAGGCTTTTGAAACGCATGCCCGATCCTGACGGCTATAAGTATCGATTGGGCCAGCTTTTTGCTGGGATCGCAAAAATAAAAATACTAGGTGAAATATCAACGTCGAGTGAAGCGGCAGCGGTTGGTATGAATATTCAAGGATTATCTGTTGCATTCGTTCACTACAAACTAGGCTGCATTCCAATAATCGGTACTGCACTTAGGCTTTTTTTTGACATCGAGGGAAATTCAAGCGGTGAATGTCATCAGCGCAGAGTAGCTCAACGGCTTTACAAACTAGAAGCCGAAGTTTATCGCATTCAAAGTTAGCCAAAGCATTGGCATACAACGACCTATTTTTTAAAAAAAAGAAATATGCCCAATTCACCCCCGTGGTTGGTGAACTCTGCATGAAAACGTGACACATTAGCTGTTTGCATTAGAAAAAATAACTCATTCAGGTTGTACGGATTCATTTGCATCTCTGGGTCAGCGTCCGCATGATTACTTTCTGCATATGATAGCTCTGGGGCATTTGGAGATGCGCTTTCAGCCATTACAGGAGGCAAACCATAAGTATCCGCAAAATGGCTCTTTGAATAAGAAAAATGAATGGCACCGACCCCTCCCAATGCAATGTGCTCCAACAATTTTGCCACGAGCGACCGTCCTCGTTCGCGCGGGATATGCTGAAAAACAATGAATGAATGTATTAAATCGTATTGGCAATCGAGTAAGGACAGCTCATCGTCAGATATGAGAAATTTTGCGTTACCAACTTTATATTCATTACAATTTTTTCGTGCTTCAAGAAGCATCGAATTTGATACATCCATGCCGGTGACTAGTTCTGCCTCCTTTGCAAAGGGGACGACTAACCGTCCAACACCGCAGCCAAAATCGAGTATGGACTTTGGCTTAAAATTCGGATCGATATAATTTCGGATCATCGTCATAACGTACTCAGCATGTTCTTGCCCTGAGCCGAAAAATTCTTTTTTAGCCTCAGCTGTCAATGAAGACTTCCTGAACTTGGAGTCGGTTATCACTCCGTAGTAAGGGTCTCGTTGTCCCCATGCTTCCCATGCCGAATCGGTATTCATTTCTGCTGTCACTTTTTCCCTCCACGGATCTTTGAGTTAATTAGTTGGTGAATTTCGTCCGAAGAAAATCCCGCCATTTCGGTAAAATTTTTTCCGGCAAATATCGCCTTGATACCTCTTCGCCCTTAGCAATAAGCTCATTTCGGCGGCCAGTATTTTTTTCACTTATGACTGAGGTGATTGCGATTGCCAGTTCAGTGGTCGAATACGGGCTGAAAAACTCTGCCGCATCCGAATATATCTCCTCGTGAACTGGGATGCGTGATGCAACCACTGCGCCCCCACTACGCATCGCCTCCACGCCTGAAAAATCAAAACCTTCAGCGTAGCTTGGGCAAATCGTGGCTTTTGCATGCTTGTACAGTAATCTCAATTCTGGTGAGGGCACATCTTCCAAGAGGAAAAGCTCACCTCGTTCCTGCCATGTTGAAAACTTTTTGACAATCGACTCATAGTTCCAACCGAGCATGCCGACGACGACAAGCTTTAGGTCTGGGAACCGCTCTGTTCGGAGTTGTTCCCACGCAGACAGGAGGGAGAGGTGATTCTTACGAGGCTCGATTGTTGACACCATTAGCAAATATTCAAATGGCGCAGTGGTAGCTTTAACTGCCGCAGGCTGGATACCAAACTCCGCGTTTTCTCGCGGAGAATTTTTCATTCCGGGATTTTTCCTCCCTGAATATTGCCTTGCCCGCACAATTTCTGGCACTCGTAGGGGAGAAGACTGCTCCGGAAAGTAATGATGCGAAACCATATTATGTATGGTGACCGATCGTGAGGCGGCGCTTGGAAAAATTGATAACAAATCTTTGCGGGTAGCCTCAGACACACAAGCAAAGTAGGCCCCTTTATTCACATTGCTTTTGAGGGCATAGTAATGCGAGGATTGGTGAAAACTTTTGTCTGAGATAGTATGTGGCATCAATACAGGAATAGCATCGTGATAGCGTACTATCAAAATAGTCTGTTTAGAAATAGTGCCCGGAAACGGTGTTTGAGAAATAAATATATTGAATTCGCTGGTATCAACTCGGGGGTAAAAGTGGTAACTGAGTTGCCGAGAGCGGATGCCGCAAATATGCATCATCGTCCAAGGAAGCCGTGATACACGGTATCTTGCGGTCGTTACCAACTCGAAATCGCTATCAGGCAATGTTTTGGAAAAAAAATTGCGCCAAATAAAGTCGCGAAAATGCGCGGGTTCAAATCGAGTCAATTTTTGACTCGCGCCTACCAGATGCATTAGAACCATACTGAAGGCGCCGATTAACAGGTCAAGATTAATACCGGTTTTATTCAACAACTTCGGATGAAGGCTTTCCTGAAGAGAAATAATGGTACGCGATAGCTTATAGATTTCAAGGTCAACGCGCCGAGGGCGATTTGAGTACTGTGGGTTCGATGGTAATCCTGGAGCTAAAACTCGTGAGCTGTGAATTATCATGCCCTCGACATCAACCCCCTCAATCAGGCGAAGACCTCGAAAAAGTAGGCGTGTTTCCTGCGGAATGCCCGCATGCCCATCTAGCGCCGGGCGCAACTCTAACAATATTTTCATTGCGCCCTTTGAGTTAACGGTCTATTTTTGAAAGTGGCTTAAATAACGGCAAGATATTATTCGGCAGGAAGCTTTTTTAAGCCATCGTTATAGAAATAATATGCCTCGTCAACCGTGTCGAAATGATAAAGCTTGCCTTCTTGGAGCACGCTTGCCCGCTCGCAGTAGAGCCTGATCACATTAGCATCGTGTGTAACAAGAATAAATGCTCTATCTTTTCGTTTTTGAAAAAGCTCAATATGGCATTTTTCATGAAATCGCGCATCGCCAACCACCATAGCCTCATCTATAAGAAAGCAGTCAAATTCTACTGCCATAGAAAGCGCAAATGCTAATCTCGTTAGCATCCCATTTGAATAATGTAATACTGGCTCTCGAAAATATATTCCGAGTTCAGTGAAATCTTCAACGAATGGAATGAGCGGCTTATAGTCGACACCATAAACTCTACAAACAAATTTAAGATTATCTAAACCGGTCAAGTGTGATTGAAATGCGCCGCCAAAAGCGAGAGGCCATGAGACGCTCATCCCGCGATGGATATATCCAGATGTTGGCCTCTCCGCACCACTGATGAGCCTTATAAGCGTAGACTTGCCCGCGCCATTTCGCCCAAGAATACCGATATTTTTACTACGCTCAAGTTGAAAACTTACGTTATCTAGAATTGTTCGAGGCCCCAATCTTGTTTGGTAGCTCATCCCGACATTATTAACAGCGATCATTTTTCTTGCGCCTTTTGGCCCGAGTTTCGTACTAACAATAGTCCCACCAGTGATAGCGCAAGCGAACAAGATGCCATGTAACCTACGTCAAAGTGTGTTTTGACGACGTTTCCAAAATAGCCGCCCCGCAAAATTTCTAAACCATGCACCATCGGCAGCAGCAAAACAATTTTTTGAAAAGCTGGCGGAAGCCAATCCACCATGAAAGCAGCGCCCGCTAGAGGGAAAAGTAAATAGGTAAGAGGCCCCCACAATTTTTCAACTACATCGCTGTATGCAGTAGCAGCTCCAACGACTAAAGCTAATGCGCTGCCAAACCATGCAAGCATGATCCACCCAAATATTACTTGCAGCATGTCGACAGGCTCTTTCATCCAGCCGATTGACATAAAAATTAACGTTAAAATTGCAAATGACCCTGTTGCACCAGCAATCTCCAAGACAATGCGTGTAATAAAGATATCTATTACTTTTACGTTTCGATGAAAAAGCAACGGAAGATTTGCATCGATTGCCATAAGGCATCGTGCTCCGCAATTCCGCCATAGGAGTACGGAGGAATAGCCTGTTACTGCAAATGCTACAATTGGCAGAGCAGAGCCGTGGTTAGCGCCAATCGCTGACCAAAGCGCCGTGACGCCTAGCGTAAACACCATAGGCTCCGCAATTAGCCATAAAACTCCTAAGTTATCTCTTCCAAATCGAGTGATAACTTCCCGCATCATCAGTGCGTATAAAACGCGATTTTGGACGGATAGTGAGCGCCAGAATGAACAAGATAAGCGAGAAGTTAGATCCATTTTAATTGAGCAATCAGTCTGCATGCTCTTT
Source organism: Burkholderiales bacterium (assembly GCA_038206765.1). GTDB lineage: Bacteria > Pseudomonadota > Gammaproteobacteria > Burkholderiales > Usitatibacteraceae > UKL13-2. Next base: position 4,550 of record JBBRAM010000038.1, read on the forward strand.
AACGCTAGCAATCAGCAAAGTGACCACACCCCACAGGATCAACCCAAGCGCCAGCACCGTACAAATAGATCGTAAGCGACGCGGCTCGACGGCCATATCCGGCAAATTCGGCTGCACCAAGCGCTCCAGATAAAGCTGCTTGCGCTGGGACTCGCTCTTTGCCGATTCCAGCGACGCAAACGCTGCCGCCAATTGGCGATCTGCAAATTGCTTTTCGAGGGTTAAACGATCAAATCCGGTTGCTTTTGATGCAAATGAATTTCCCGATCCGGTTACTTTGGCCGCCTCATTGGCTGCCGACGCGCGCAAAGAATCAACACGGCTTCGCAGCACTTTGATCTGTGGATTATTAGGCGATAGCTGAACAAGTTGTGAAAGTTGCGCCTCAGCGGACATGAGCTCCTCGCGGATCTTACCCACACTTTGAAGCTGCGCTGCCGATTGCCCTGTCGGGTCAAATACGGATTGGTTACTTCTGAAAGCAGATAAACTTAATGCGGCCGTCTTTGCTTTTTCTTCCGCAACCGAAACCTCTTGCTGCGCCACCTTGATTAAATCTTGTCGGCTACGGTCATTCAAATTGTTGACCAATCGCTCGCCCATTTTGAGCAACAGGTCGTTAATATTTTTAGCGTCATCAGCGGTGAACGCGCGGACATTTAAAACTGAAATAGACGAAACGGTGTCGTAATCAATCGTCACGCGCTTTTTGTAATAGCGATAAAAGGCTTCAAAACTATCGTCCCAATCAAGACCCGGGAAGCGGTTGATCACGTCGGCATCCTTGCTGGAAAACGATTTGCGCACCTTCAGTTGATCGTCTAACTCTTTAAGTGCATCGCGCGACATCACATAATCGTGAACCGAATAAGTATCATCTTGCGAACGTGCAAAGCCAGTACCCTGCAACAGTGCGCCCAGCCCAGTCGCCGCCTGGCGCTGCGGGCTGCGCACGACGAAACGTGATTCGGAAATATAGACATCAGACGCGATCAAGCCATAATAAATAATGGCGAGCGCAGTCGGGGTCAACACCGTTAAGATAAAAATAGTGTTCGTCTTCAAAAAACGAGCTGTCCGGGCAAAAACCCCGGTGGTACTGCTTGGCTTTTCAGTGATCGTAGAATTCAAAGCAAAATCCTATTTTTATACGCTGGCGCGGTGGTGATGGTTGACAAATCGTCCTTGAATATTTCACTTTTTGGCAACACGCCCATAAATATCATCAAACCGAACAATATCATCCTCGCCGACATAATCACCACTTTGTACTTCAATCATTACCAAATCAATTACACCGGGGTTTTCTAAGCGGTGCTTATGGCCTGCGGGGATGTAAGTCGATTCGTTGGTTTTAACCATCAGCGTTTGCTCGCCATTCACCACCTTGGCGGTGCCACTGACGACAATCCAATGTTCGCTGCGGTGATGGTGCATTTGCAGCGATAGGGCTGCGCCGGGTTTGACTTCGATGCGCTTAATTTTATAGCCCGGATCTTCTTCTAGCACGGTGTATGTGCCCCAAGGCCGATGTACCGTACGATGGAGTTTATGGCTCTCATGCCCCTGTGCTTTTAGGGCAGCATAGATGTGCTTCACATCTTGTGCGCGGCTCTTGTGGGCGACTAGCAAGGCATCAGGTGTATCAATGATTATGAGGTTATCCACACCCACTGCGCCCACCATCCGGCCATCGGCCTGGATGTAGCAGTCGGTTGCGTCATGCAGCATCGCCGCACCCTCGACGCGATTACCAGCGCCATCGGCAGCGGTTAAATCGCCAATCGCGTTCCACGAGCCGATATCGCTCCAGCCAATATCGCATGGGACAACCACAACGTTGTGTGATTTTTCCATCACCGCATAGTCAATCGAGATATCAGGCGCGAGCGCAAACGAGTTTGCCTCAAGCTCGGTTTGATTGGTGCCAACACCGACAGTTTGCGGTGATTGGGCAAGGCAGGCTTCGGTCAGCTCTAGTACCTTCGGGCAGAGTTCTCGCATTTCACGCAGCAAACTACCGGCGCTAAAACAGAACATGCCGGCGTTCCACAAATAATCACCAGATGCCAAATAGCCTTTGGCGATATCGAGCGATGGCTTTTCAACAAATCGCAATACTTTATTGCCGTCGGCCTGAATATAGCCATAGCCCGTTTCCGGTGCGCTAGGCTCAATACCAAAGGTAACCAAACCGCCGCCCTCCGCCATGTGTGCGGCTTTCGCGACGGCAGCTTGAAAGCCAGCTTGGTTGGCAATGAGGTGGTCCGCTGCCAGCACCAACAAAATAGCATCCTCGCCATGCGCGTGTGCGGCATGCAGGGCCGCGGCGGCGATAGCGGGGGCGGTGTTGCGGCCGAATGGCTCTAAGATGAATGACGTAGGCAGTTTGAGATCGTTGACCGGGCGATATTCGTCCTGCGTTTTAAACAATAACTCACGGTTGGTTACCGTCATGACTTCAATCACGTCTGGCAGTACCGCGCCGCGCAAGAACGCTTTTTGCAGCAGGCTTTGCCCATCAGCCAAACGAATAAATGGTTTCGGATGCGTCTCGCGTGATACCGGCCAAAGCCTTGACCCGGCACCGCCGCAGAGAATAACGGGGATCAGTTTCATTTTTGATCGGCGTTATTAAGAGCGCCTCTGACGGTGCGCTTAAGATCAGCAACCATCATCATTTCGCTCAACTGCTCAAACGTAACTGTTGATTGCCAACCGAGTTTTACTTTGGCCTTGCCGGGGTCACCAATCAACAAATCCACCTCTGCCGGGCGATAAAAATCGGGATTTACGGCGACGATGGTTTTGCCAGATTTTCGGTCAACTCCTTTCTCTGCCTCCCCTTTGCCAGACCATTCCAAATCAAATTCACATACTTTGGCAGCAGCGGATACAAATTCACGCACAGTATGGGTTTTGCCCGTCGCGAGTACAAAATCGTCCGGCTCTTTTGCCTGCACCATCAGCCACATCCCCACCACATAATCCCCTGCAAAGCCCCAATCGCGTTTGGCATCCATATTGCCGAGCTGTAAAATCTCCGCCGAGCCGTGCTTGATGCGTGCCAACGTTTTGGTGATTTTACGGGTAACAAACTCAACACCGCGCAGCGGCGATTCATGGTTAAACAAAATGCCTGATGTCGCGTGAATGCCATACGATTCACGATAATTCACTGTTGACCAATGGCCAAATAATTTCGCTACACCGTAAGGGCTGCGGGGGTAAAACGGTGTGGTCTCAGTCTGCGGAATCGTTTGCACTTTGCCAAACATTTCTGACGTAGAAGCTTGATAGAAGCGGGTCTCAGGGCTGTACGAACGCACCGCCTCCAAAATGCGCAGCACCGCCAAGGCATCAACATTGGCCGTATATTCGGGGCAGGCAAATGATTCGGCGACAAAACTTTGCGCGCCCAGGTTGTAAATTTCGGTTGGCTGTAGTTGCTTAACCAAATGCGTGACGTTCGATGTCTCAGTCAGCTCAATACTTTTAATTTCAACATCACCCTCAATGCCCAGTTCGGCTAGCCGAGAATCACCATTGGCGGCAGAACGTCGCGCGGCACCCACAACGCGATAGCCCTGCTTGAGTAAATGGGCGGCTAAGTAAGCGCCGTCTTGGCCGTAAATGCCGGTGATAAGAGCAGTTTTCATTCGATGAATTTGGAAAAATGTTAGGTTGTGGAAAAGATTATTTTGTAACCTTGCATTTTATCCGACTTCGTAGTGATGCGACCGAATGCGGCTAGCGAACGGCTGTGGTTGCCCAGGAATGCTCAGGCCGCCGGCGGCGCCACATTCCGAAGCTTAATATGCAAATCGCGCAGCTGCTTGTCTGGCACCGTTGATGGCGTGTCAATCATCAAATCCTGCCCGCGCTGGGTCTTGGGGAAGGCGATGACATCGCGGATGGAATCCCATTTTTCGCACATCAACGTGACGATGCGATCTAAGCCGAATGCGACGCCACCCATCGGCGGCGCGCCGTATTGCAGCGCATCTAACAAAAAACCAAATTTTGCGCGCTGGTCTTCCGCGCTAATACCGAGTGTGGCAAATTGCTTGGCCTGCAATTCGGGCGAATGAATACGCACCGAACCGCCGCCGATTTCCCAACCGTTCATGGCAACGTCGTAGGCCTTTGCCAAGACTTTTGATGGGTCAGTGTCTAGGTATTGCAGATGTTCGTCCTTCGGGGCTGTGAAGGGATGGTGTGCGGAGACATAGCGGTTGTTTTCTTCGTCGAATTCAAACGCGGGGAAATCGACCACCCATAGTGGGCGATAGCCTCTTTCGGCAAAGCCTTTTTCGTGACCGATTTTCGAGCGCAGGGCGCCTAGGGAATCGTTCACTACTTTGGCTTTATCGGCGCAGAAGAAAATCAAATCACCATTTTTGGCATTACATTTCTCAATAATTTTGCCAAGCGTTTCGACGTTCAGGAATTTAATAATCGGCGACTGTAGGCCCTCTTCACTCAACTTTGAAACATCGTTACATTTGATGTATGCCAAACCCTTTGCGCCGTAAATAGCAACGAAGCCGGTGAGATCATCAATTTCCTTGCGCGAAAATTTTTCATTGCCACCGGGAACGCAGATGGCAGCCACGCGGCCGTTTTTCATGTCAGCTGCAGCGCGGAAGACTTTGAAATCACTGGTTTTCATGACATCCGTTAGCTCGGTTAATTCGAGCGAAACGCGTAAATCTGGCTTGTCGGATCCAAAGCGCGCCATGGCTTCGGCATAGACCATGCGCGGAAAATCAGGCAGTTCAATGCCGAGCCCAGCCTTCCACATTTGTTTGATGAGCCCTTCCATGATGTCTTGAATTTCGCGCTCGTTTAGGAACGAAGTCTCAATATCAATCTGGGTAAATTCAGGCTGACGATCCGCGCGCAAATCTTCATCGCGAAAGCATTTTACGATTTGATAATAACGATCAAAACCGGCCACCATGAGCAGTTGTTTAAATAGCTGTGGGCTTTGCGGCAACGCGTAGAAATGCCCGTCGTGAATGCGGGACGGCACTAAAAATTCACGTGCGCCTTCGGGCGTGGATTTGTACAAAAACGGCGTCTCGACATCGACGAACCCGAGATCATCCAAATAACGACGTGCGGCGCTGGCCACGCGATGACGCAACCTTAAATTGGCCTGCATTTGCGGGCGGCGCAGATCGAGGTAGCGATATTTCAAACGCGTTTCTTCGTTGATGTTTTCATCATCAATCATGAATGGCGGCGTAAGTGATGCATTCAGGACTTCGATATCTTTTGCCAAGACTTCAACTTCGCCGGATTTCAAACCCTTATTCACTGTGCCTTCTGGACGCGGGCGCACTAGTCCAGTGATTTTTAATACAAATTCGTTACGCGCTTTATCGGCGGTCGCAAAGGTTTCAGGGGTGTCCGGGTCAATCACGATTTGCAGCAAGCCTTCACGGTCGCGCAAGTCGATAAAAATGACGCCGCCGTGGTCGCGGCGCCGATGCGCCCAGCCGAATACAGTGATCGTTTGGCCTAAATAGCTTGAGTCGATCAAGCCTGCGTAGTTGGTTCTCATGGTCATGCCCTTTGATAAATTTGGTTTCTCAGCAGTTCGCAGATGTGATCTCGCAAAATAACGAGATTCCGCGCTGCGCTCAGAATGACAATTGATTTGTTGGTTGCCGCGCGCTGTATGGGACGTTAGGTTGTTCAAACCGACCCCCCGACTCGCTAGGCAACAACGGCAATGCAGTTACGCCGCCACGGATGCCCGCGACGGCTACCGATTGGGGTCGGTGCCGGCTTGTTTTAACTCGGCCCCGTTAGTGTGATGTGGGTTATCACTATTTGCGTGAACGACACGTGCAGGTTCAGCCACACCCATCGAGATAATATATTTCAATGCCTGATCGACATTCATTTCCAGCTTGATCACATCTTTTTTGGGGACGATCAGAAAAAACCCAGCGGTGATATTCGGCGTGGTCGGCACGAAAACTGAATAGTTATCAAAGCCTAGATGGTCGGTCACCTCATGCTCCGGCTCGCCGGTGAGCAAGGCGACCGTCCATGTATCGCGCTGCGGGTAACGCACAAGGCAGGCATAGCGGAACGCTTTGCCTTCAGATGAAAATAGGGTGTCAGAAATCTGTTTTACACCGCCGTAAACAGACCGGACGATGGGAATACGATGCAATAATTTATCGCCGATGCCAAGCAGTTGCTTACCAAAAAAATTGGCCGCAATAACGCCCGTGAGAAACACAATCAGCAACGTCAGAATCACGCCCATGCCGGGCACATGGAAGCCAAACAGAGCTTCGGTTTTTAAACGCTCAGGCAGCAGTAGCAGCGTTTGATCCATCGTCTCAATCAGGAACTTCAATACCAAACCGGTGATGACCAGTGGAATCCAAACCAAAACACCGGCAATGAGGTATTTACGCATGGTCTGCTCTACGCCGCTTTACTGGCAGGTGCCGATGTTGCTGATGCCCCGGACGCGGCTGCTGGTGCGGCGCTTCGTGAGGGACTGCCCGTCGTCGACGGAGCGGCCGAACTCGTCGCAGCCGCTGATTCCGTGCTGCTTGCGGTCGTTTCGGCCGGTTTGTCCGACTTGGCAGCGTCTGGTGCTTTCGCTGCATCGGAAGCTCCATCTTTCCCTGCTTCTTTCCCAGCTTCAGCCACTGCCGGAACAGCTGCAGGTTTTTTCTCGCCTTTAAAGTCAGTCACATACCAACCGCTGCCTTTGAGCTGAAAGCTCGGCGCAGTCACTTGCTTTGAGTAGGTGGATTTACCGCACGCCGGACATTCAGTGAGCGGATCAGCGGACATTTTTTGGAGAACATCGGCTGCGTTGCCGCAGGATGAACATTTATAAGCATAAATCGGCATTTCTGACTCCGGGATGCAACGAATGGTGTTCAACTGAGGACGCTAAATTTAGCTTGAAATGTATCTTGAAAGCAGCTTGCGTCTCGTTTGCAAAATGCTAATTCTTATTTTAACACAAGGGCTTAGCGCGGACGCTGGCAATTGTGCAGTGCGGCAAAAAAGTTGCTTCGAAACGGAATCAATCAATTTTACGGTCGATTCTTTCACTCCATTCCTCTATTCGACTTTTAAGTTTTTGAGCTCGGCTGATGCCGCTGGATATTGCATGTCCAACGCCGACAACGCTTGCACCAAGACGGCTGAAACATAAACATCGCGCACCCATTTCCGATCTGATGGGACGATGTGCCAAGGCGCGAGGGGGCTTGACGTCGCATTAATCGCTTCTTCGTAGACGCGTTGATACTCATCCCATTTTTTCCGCTCTGCCAAATCGCCTATCTGAAATTTCCAACGCTTGGTGGGATCGTCGAGCCGGCTTTGTAAGCGCTGCTTTTGCTCGTCCTTTGAAATATGGAGAAAGAATTTAAGAATAATCGTGCCTTCCTCAACCAGCATCGTTTCAAAATCATTAATCTGCCGCAATCGTCGCTTCGCCGTTGCGTCGTCAATCCACCCATGCACGCGGGTAATCAGCACATCTTCATAATGGCTGCGATTGAACACCACCAGCTCGCCTTTCCTCGGCGCTTTGCGATGGATGCGCCACAAATAATCGTGATCGAGTTCCTCTGGACTCGGCGCTTTAAAACTCGCGACGCGCATGCCTTGCGGATTGATGCCGGAAAAACAATTTCGGATCACACCATCTTTGCCGGCCGTATCCATCGCTTGCACGACAACTAAAATTTTATGCTGATGCTCCGCAAATAACACGTCCTGCAACCGCACTAGTTGCGCGGTCAAATCCGCACGTTGGGCGGACGCATCGTCTTTAGTACCGACAAATTTGCAGGTTGATGCCGGATCGATATCGGCGAGCTTGAGCTTGCCGTCCGCAATGATGGGCTTGATGAGCAGAGCGTTAGTCTTATCGATTTTAGTAGCCATGGTGGTTGATGTCGTCCCTGTTGATTTTGTTGTCGGGTTTGAGCGGTAGTCGGCGAGCCTGTAAGCGAGCCTATAATTAAGCCCTGTGATGTTGTTTTGACAATCACTTTAAAGTAAAGGAATCACCGTGTCTGCAATTGAATTAAAACCCAACAATATCCCTGCAACCATGCGCTACGTTGCGGCCGACGCGGCAGGTAGTGCTGAGGTGATGCATATTGCCACCGGCCCCTTACCGCAATATGGCGCAACCGATGTGATCATCAAAGTTACCTATGCGGGTGTGAACCGCCCAGATATCGCGCAGCGATCCGGCAACTATGCGCCGCCGCCCAATGCCTCACCGGTTATGGGTTTGGAAGTATCAGGCGAGGTGGTGGGTTTGGGTGCCGACGTTTCCACATTCAAGCTCGGCGATCAGATTTGTGCGCTCACGCCGGGTGGCGGGTATGCCGAATATTGCGCCGCGCCAGCAGCACATTGCTTGCCTATTCCGGCGGGGCTAACGATGCTGGAAGCTGCCGGCGTGCCCGAAAATTTTTTCACCGTGTGGGTGAATGTGTTTGAAACCTGCAAACTAAAATCGGGGGAAAGATTTCTTGTTCACGGCGGCTCAAGTGGTATTGGCTTAACGGCGATTCAACTGGCGAAAGCGTTTGGGGCAGAGGTATTCACTACTGTCGGCAACGATGAAAAAGCCGCCTTTTGCAAGAGTGTCGGCGCGGACCATGTGTTCAACTACAAAACCCAAGACTGGATGGCTGAGATCGCCGCCATCACCGGCAAGCAGGGCGTGAACGTGATCCTCGATATGGTCGGCGGCAGTTATATCGAAAAGAATTTACGATCGCTGGGAATGGAAGGCCGCTATTGCTTCATCGCGTTTTTAGAGGGCGGGAAAGTTGAAGTTGATTTTCGGCCGCTCATGATGAAACGCCAGACCGTTACCGGCTCGACATTGCGTGCAAGACCCGATTCGCAGAAAGCGGCGATCGCCGTGGCACTTAAAGAAAAAGTATGGCCACTATTGGCTGCCAACACAGTTAAGCCCGTCATCAACAAAGTATTTGAGTTGGATGATGTTGTGAAGGCGCATCAGCTCATGGAATCTAGCGCGCATATTGGTAAAATTATGCTTAAGGTCTGCTAAGGCATAAGACTTATCTATATATCGCGCATCTATTTTTGATTGAACGGCGTATGAGATCGGGTTGACTTTGAGCACATTGAACACATCGAGCACACTGAGCAAGAAACCCACCGGAGAAACCATGACAGCATTCAGAAAGAATTTTTCGTTTTTTTTCATCGCGGTAGCCGCCGTTTTAGCGGCGGCAGCGCTTGGCGGTTGCTCAGCCATTAACGCGCAAAACAAGGGCGAAGGCTACCAGCCGGTCAACGCCACACCCGATGCGGATGGCAATGCCGTCATGCTCAAAGGCTATGATGTCGTTAGCTATTTTGTTGATCGCAAACACGCTATGGGCAGCACGCAATTTAAATCGAGCTACAAAGGCATCACCTTCCAATTTGCCAGCGCCGAGCACAAAGCGCTATTCGACAAAGAACCCACCAAGTACCTCCCAGAATTCGGCGGCTATTGCGCCAACGGTGTTACTTACGGAATTCCATGGGGCGGTGATGGCGACACTTGGATCATGCGCGAGGGCAAACTCTATATTTTCGGCGGCCAAGGCTCGAAGGATGCTTTTTTAGTCGATGAAAAAACCAATATGGCTTTTGCCCAGAAGTATTGGACGGAAGAAATTGCGGGCAGCAACAGTTTTATCCAGCGATCAAAACGCATGGTGATTCGCGTACCGCATTACAAGAGCGGAGAAGAATTGGCGAAACTTGTGGCGGAGGCGAAAGCTAAAGGCTCACTGCCACAGAACTGAGTACCTGCACTCGTCCAGAAAAAATTGAAGTCTTTAGTATTGGCGGGCGTTTTGAGACTTAAATGTCTGAAAATGCCCGTTAACGCTTGGGTTCCGTTTTAATGATAACGAGGTACGACTCCACAACACACAGGCATACATCAAAACACACCATTTGCAAGGCGCAAAACACGGTCGTGAAAGGAACTTGCGCTCAATAATCGGTCGAATGTTGGCTCGTTCATTTTGCAAGAAAACTGTCCACAAAAACTGTATGCATTGACAGCGGGCGTGTCGCGCTGGTTACGAGGCGCCTAATTTTACGTCCCGCATTCTTAGTCGATTTACCTCATTGCAACAACTAATCGGAAAGTGATTTATTTTTTGTGCCCTGCATTTAATCTGAGCGCTTGGGGACGCTTATAAGGTATCTACACCCCAAATAATCGGGTATTGAGAGGAGGAATCCGCCGCACTCCAGTTTGAGCAAGAAGCCGCATATATTCGAACCTTCTTTCCCATCGCAAGAGATAGCTGAGCTGTTTCTTTGATCAGCTTGAAGTCAGGCCGATCTGAAAAAATTATCGGCCAAAAACGAGCGTTATTGTTATAGTCGGATAAGCAATTTATGTTTATTCCTTGATCGACGACGACGTGCATCGCGTAGACACCATTTGCGCCTGCGGGGCGTGTTGCGAGGCTTCGGATTGTCACTTCGAACGAGAGTAACGGCCCAGTCGCCGGAACGATAGTCTGTGCGAATGCGTTACCAGCAACAAACATCGAGCCCGCTGAAGCTACAGTGACAAAAGCTGCAGCGAACAAACGGGCAATACCTTTAGAAACTATTGTCATAATTTTTCCTTTATCTTAAAAAATTTGGGCCCATTTAAACGGCTAGCAAACCTTTGCAAGCGACTGTGGGGTCACTCTTCTTTGATCGCATAACTGTTAATCACGCAACTCAATGGAGCACCTGCGTCGTCTTTAGTCAAGTCAAAGAAGAAGATCATTTTTTTCTTTGTGAGTTTGGCTAAGAGAATGGTATTCCAGTATCGATTCTTTTCGGAAGCAACTGCTGATGGGAAGCTCAAATTGCCATACTGACAAGGCGATCCTGTAAACCAAATCACCACTGTGTCAGAACCAACGCCGGTATAGGTTTGTAGGCGAAAAGGTGTTGGGTCGATGCCGTCGAATGTCATGGGCGTCGTCGTAGTCGCCAACGCCGATGCCGATGCGGCGATAGCGAAGGCGATGCCAGCTGCCGTGGTGAACAATATTTTTTTCATAGTCAACTTTCGGGTGTCGTGGGTTGGATGGGCGGACTGAAATTGATTGCCGTTAGCGTTGACGAGATGTTTGATTCAGCATAACTGCGCGGCTTAGTATGTATTAGTAGCTAAGCGATGAAATCAAAAGTTTCACCCAATTCAAAGGCAGACTGAATGTTCAAGGCTGTGGGATAAAATTGACAACATAGTTAACGCGCTCGCGGTCACCCCATGCCGCGCAGTTATTATCGCCTAAAACAGTTAACGTACCGTTCAGAGCCTGCGTTTGCATCATCAGTTGAAACATCGCCTTGCCCGCCGTCGTGTTTAACGCAAAAGCGTATTCATAACCGTCTGAGGCGGTTGAGCAGGCTGGCTTGCCGGTTGCGGTCACGCTGAGCCTAACGATGCCAACTGAGCATGTGGCCTGTTCGGTGGCGCTCGGGCATGCAAGAACATAAAGCCCCATTATTTTGCCGGTGCTGCTGCCCGCGCTTGCGATTTGACTAGCGCCAAGCAACAGAATCATTGCTAGAAGTCGAAAAATATTTTTATTCATGTGGTACTTTCCATTGCGTAGGTTGTAAAAAATAATGGTGAGTTCACCAATTTTGTACTGCATTTTGTTTTCAAAAATTCTAAATGATCTCAGGCGGTTTGAGCACGCACGTGCCTGGTGCAGCTGGCAACGCGTCGCTGCGCCCAACCTTTTGGTTCGTCGTTTTCGCGACAATTGGAATCTTCAAAATGGCTTTTCCTAGCGGACTAGTGTTGTCAAAATGCAGCGCGCCGAACATACAATTCGTTGGCAACGTTTCGGCTATGGAAACAAAGCCAGTTGAACCGCCGGCACCAGCATGCGCCCCAACTCTTTGCACTGTTTTGTTGTACGGCGCTGTAGTCTAAGCCTGCGGTGCGTTTGAAGGTATCGTTTTTAAATGAACGACATAAATTATCTCCTGTTCAATAGCGGTAAATGCAATGGATACTCGTCTGGTATTCGTCAACAATAATTGATTATTCCGATCCGATTTCAATATAGTTTATTGTTTCGACCCCGAGCCACATACTGCAGGCCGTTGAGCCAGATGGCGGATATCCGTCGGGAAAGCTACCGGCTCCTTGGATAGTTATTTTGCGTTTTAGCTGAAGGGCTAAGGCCAAATTATTAGCGATCGCCTTGCCGCCGGGGGTTGTGTTGTCCAAAGCAAATACATTAGTTTGCGTCACGCAAGGAACGGCGTTGCCAGCGTCATAGATGATGGTTTTATCAACGCAAACAAATATCGCTTGATATTCGGTTGCGCGAATAGAAGTAATTTTCGCATCGACCACGTAGCCTGCGAACACGTTCTGCACCAAAAATGCTGATGCAGCCAGTGCCACGCCCCGTGCTGCGCGGGCGATGAAACGAGGGCTTGGGTTGAGTACAAATGGCTGGGGTTTCATTCGCGTTCCAATCGGAAGAAATGATTTGGTGGTGGAGGTTTTCAAGTGTGGATGGGACTGAGGGTGAGACGGAGGGCCTTTCAATTGCCTAGCCAACAAATTAATGTCCGCTGGAGCCTTATGTTTTACGAATTGCCATATTGAAAGACCTGACCCCATTTTGTTTTCTTTATGTTTAAAATATCGACCCTGACCCCTTTGATTCTATTTTTCAGACCCCATTTATTTTCGGGGTTTATTCCTCAACCCTTTGATACTTTCAAAGTTGACAAGTCTTTCATAAATATCTCCTTATCAAATTTACGATATTTATTTAAGTGGGAAAGATTTGTTAAAACTGTATCAATTACATAATCTAGAATTTGAGATTGATTCTCCGCTTCTAATACATAACCAAGGTTCAAATTAACATCCCAAGTCAAATATTTTTCGCGTACTATCACCCCCCCCCCGAGAGAGCTTTTAGTTTCTTTTCTAGTTTTTTGAAATCTCGGTTTACGAACAGTCAGAAAGCCCAATTTCTGGTATTCCTCTTCAACGCAAATGAGCCCGATTGTCATTTCAAGTATTTCACCTCCGTAGGCTTTAGTAGAAAATAATTCCTTTGCTCGCATATTCAAATGTTGAACTGTAGGATTTAACTTATTCATTACTGCATGACTCAGCTCTTGCGTAAAATACAATTTAAACAATTTATCACCTCATTATTCTATTTGCAGGCGGAAGGTCGCCATGTCTGAAGGTGTAATAAAGAAGTAATCCCTGTTCAATCGTCTTTGCAGTGAATGCCGTTGTTGGTCCGGATTCGGGAACCATTACCACTTTATTCGTTTCCAAAAAACTTCGAGAGTAGCGAGCTTGAGGAGAAAAGGTTTCGCCATACTTCCAAACGTCTCCAGCATACATGTAAATTAAAAAATCGCCCCGTAAATTTGGGTAAAAACCATCTACTGTTGCGCGCAGCGAATATGCAAAACCTGGCCCCATTAAATCCATTGCTCTTGAAAATAAATTTGACATATTTCGTTCATATTTTTGCTCCCACGTCATGCGACGCTCTATCGGTTGAAGGAGTTCATCGAATCCTTCATCAGTACGGATCGCACACCGATTGCACGAATTGGTAGCAGCGGCACCAATCTCACCTGTGGGAGCAGCAACTGCAGTAGAAAGTTGATTAAACAAATACCCAAACGCCCCAGAAACCGCCCCACTCTCGTAGCTGCCCCCACCGAGCTTCGATCCAATCGCTCCCGCAATCGCTGCCGCGAGCGTACCTGTTACTTGATTACTACTAAGTGCAGCAATTCCTGGCGTGAGTAACATGCCAAAGCCGGCACTCGATGCGCCAGCTTTGCAGCTTCCACCGCCAGCAGCGCTGGTTGCGCATCCAACAATGGCGTGCGCAACAATTCCGCCAAAATGCCTAGCCGTACCGAAATCAGCACCTGTTAAATTGTGAGTATTAGCAATATCACCGGCTACGTTAAACGCGGCGGCACTAAAAGCGCCTTGGAGCGCGCTGTTCGAGTTACCTCCAGAAATGCCGCCCGAAGCGAAACCAGCCGCTGCGGATGTCAAAAATGAACTTCCGCCAACCCAAGAACCAAAACTACCTGCTGGGCCAAGAATAAAACCTACGGCAATACTGGCTGTGAAGCGGAATACTTGTTTATCACAGGCAGGACAAAATGCGAACGATAGCCACTGCTTACGATGCCAACTGTACCCACTCGGATCCGTAAACGCCAACGGATTATTCATCACATAAGCGTACCGATTGTAGCTCTGCAAATCATACGGGCTTTGGATAATCGGATCGGCCTGCAAGAACCTGCCCAGCACCGAATCGTAAATCCGCCCGTTCATGTGGATTAAACCATAGGTCGCCAGATGCTCATGCCCGGTAAAGCCGCGCTGTGAGGTATCCCAGCCGCTTTGTGCGACGACGCCGCTGTTGATGCGCCCGCCCCAGACGTCGTAGGCGGCGCGGGTTTCCACTACACCGTTCACAATCGTGCCGGCGGACGAGCCCAGATGGTCTTGGATGAAATAGCGGTCGGTGACGCTGCCGTTCCCGTTCATGACAGTGATACCGACATTACCTTCGGGGGTCTTGAGGAAATGGCGGAATTCTTGCACTTGCCATACACCGTTGACGGAAGTTTCATCGACTTCAAAGTGCCCTGCCCCGGCATACCAAGTCAGGCCAACCGGCTGGGAAGCCGCGCCCACACTGGCTTTCTGGGTATCCCACTCATAGGTGCGCTGTTTGTCCGGCCCGAAGCCCCATTCGCTGGTGTAGATTGCGCCGCTGACGGTTTGGCTGATCGTGTCGGGGATATCAAAAGCTGAATAGGTGTAGGTGCGCTTGCCATCAAATTTGATGTTGCCGCCTGCGTCATAGGTAACCGTGCCGCCATAGGCGTTGTTGAGCTTGTTGGTGTTGGCAACATAGGCGACGGCACCGGTGTTGACGGCTTTGGTTAGGTTGCCTAGGACATCGTAGTTGAAGCTGACGGCGCAGCTGCCTGCTGCTGCGCCACTGCCAGTTACGCGGTTACGCGGGTCGTAGCAGAAGTACTCGTTTGCCCCACTCACTGCCGATACAGCGCTATCGCCACGACGGGTCAGGTTGCCGATTTGATCCCAATCGTAGCTGGCGGCTTGCATGGTTCCCGTGTTGATATTTTTTACTCTTCCGACGCCGTCGTACTGCTTGGTGATGGTGACCCCACCAACGGTCATATTGTTGATCTGGCCATCAGCATTGCGGCCGTTGGCTTGCCAGTGGGTGATGGTATTGGCACCGTTGAGTTCTTTAAGCGCTGTGGCATAGCCCAAGGCGTTGTATTCGGTGGTGACGGTTAGGCCGGTGACGGGGTAGGTGTATTGCTTGGTGCGGCTCAAACTGTCGTAGTTTGTGGTGCTGGTGAAATTGCGTGTTTGGCCGTTGGCGACAGTGGTGACGTTTGCCTGCGTGGCGCGGGAGAGCACGTCGCGAGTGTAGCTGCGGCTGTTGCTGCCAGTGGGCTGGGCAAGCGATTCGGTGCAGAGCTTGCCTTTGGCATTGGCACAGTCGTAGGTATTGGTGGTGGTATAAGTTTTGCCGTTTGCGACTTCGGTACGGCTGCTCAAGCGGCCAAGGTTGTCGTAAACACTGCTGCTACTGCGGCCACCCGTTACGGCCTCGTTGAGCAATTCACCGGCGGCGTTATAGGCATAGGTGATGGTGCCCGCATCAGGGTCGACAAGCGTTTTCTTGCGGCTGCGAATGTCGTAGGTCATCTGGACCACACCACCACCCGGCTTGGCGACGGTAAGCAGGTTGCCTAGCGCATCGTAGGTGTAATTGGTCACGGCATTGGCGGCATCAGTGGTGCTGAGTGTCCAGCCTTGGCTGTTGGTGACGCGGGAGGTAGTCTGCGCAGGTGCTGTCCCACCGGGATAACGGGTGACAGTTCCCGTGAAGCCCGCGTAGCCATAGGCGGTGAGGCCGCCATCGGGTGCGGTGTCAGAGGTTACGCGATCAAGTTTGTCGTCTTCACCGGTATAGCTCATGGTAGTACCGGATGTGGGCGCAGCGCCTGAGAATGGACGTGATGCATAAGTTTTGCGGCCACGCGCATCGTAGGTGGTGATGGCGTAAACAGCGTTCCCACCGAAGTCTTTGCCTTCACGACGGATTTCACGGCCGAGCAGGTCAACGTAGGAAATGCTGGGGGCGGAACCGGACGTGGTGGAAGTGATCGTCATTACGGAATTCGCCGCGGCGCCAGAACCTGCCGCATAGGTCATGGCTTGATTCACGCCCTGTGATGAATACGAGGCGACCTTACGGCCCAAACGGTCGTTGCGAGAGATACCAAAGAGGCCGTTGGCATCAGTCGTTTGTTTGACTGTTCCGTGCAAATCGTCGTAGACACTGGTGGCGCTGTGACCGAGGATGTTGGTGGCAGTCGTGGCGAAACGTTTGTAGGCATCACCGTAGATCACCGTGGCGGTGCGCCCGGTGAGGCCAACGCCGTCAACCGTAGTGGTGGAACGGTTGCCCACGCTATCGTAGCCGTGGGTGGTGGTGACTTTGGTTTCATCAGTTGCATCGGGTTCGATGGTTTCAGTCTCAACCAGATGCGTGCCGGTTGCGTAGGTAAAGGCGGAGGTACGCGTTTTGCTACTGGCCATCGTGGCTGGGTTGGTGGAGGTGACGCTAACGCGCTGCGGACGACCGAGCAGCCAGTTAGTCGTATCATCAGGAAAGTAAGTTGTGGAGGTCGATTTGCTAAAGCCATCGCTGGTGAATGTGCTGCTCGAGAGAACATTACCGTTGATGTCGATATTGGCGCCGAGCGCGGTAGTAGTGGTGCTGGTGACGTAGGGTGCAGTGGTAGAAACATTCGGGTCGAACGTTTCGGCAAAGCTTTGCGTGGTGTAGGCCTGCCAGATGGTTAGCCCCGTTACGCCGGTGAGGGTTTTCATGCCGGGGGTGGATGAACTTCTGGATAGCAACGCACCAGACGAGCTTCGCACTTCGCTTGTGAGCGGCGTACCGGCAAATCGGTTGGCGTAATCCTGCGAATAGGTGGTCTTGGTGGTGCGTCCAGTCAGCACATCGGTGACAGTTCGCTCCGCAAAGCCCAGCAAGCCTGCGCCTTGTGAATGGCCTTGCAAACCTTTGTAGTTATACGAAAAAGATCGCATCCCTCCAATGCCATCGTTGGTGGACATGCTGCTGACCACGTACATCGGCGATTGGATGTCGATTGCCGGGAAGGCAGCGGCAGTGCCTTTGGTGTAGACCGTGCCTGCCGCTTCGGTCAGCGGGGCATAGGAGAAATTGACCGTTTTGCCGAGACCGTCGGTGACGCTGAGCGGCATATCGGGTATGACACCACCTGCGCCGAGGATATCCCAGTTGGAATTATCTGATCGAAGCGCGGCGATTTTGGTTTTACCGCTTCCGTCGAAATCGCCTGTTAGATTACCTTGCAGGATGTTGCCATTGTGCAGACCAACACTGCCCCAGTTGGAACAGTTAAACGAGGTGCCGGTCGATACCAAACCGGACGATAAGCAAACGCGCCAGCCAGGTGGATAAGTGGCATCAGTACCGTCGTTGTATTGAGCAATATCGGTACGGCCATCGCCGTTGAAATCGCCTAAGATAGCTTCCGTAATGTTGCCCAACCGACCCGGTGAGCGCGTGCAGTCGAAGGTGCCATCGCCTTTTGATAGGCAAACATTCCAGCTGCGAACGCCATCGGGCGCGTTGTCGTCGCCGGATACCAGATCGGCAAGCCCATCGCCATTGATATCGGCAACTGACGTAGACTGCGGCCAAGAATAGACGGCTTTCGTATCAGCTGGGCCAAGCGTGAAGCCAGTCTGACCAATAGTGAAATTGGAGAAAGCAACTTGCCAGTTATTTGTATAATCAACGCCTTGGCGGCCATAACCGGCAATATCAGCGCGACCATCGCCATTGAAGTCACCCACCACCTTACCCTTTGGACCCGCAAAGTCGGTCGTTTCATTGGGCCCAATATAGGGTCCTGTACAGGTGAAGCCACTTGCAGTGGTATCAGCGAGACATATAATCCACCGCGAAGCGCTTCCAAAGCGGTCTTTATAAAACGCAATATCGATACGACCATCGCCATCAAAGTCACCTGATAACGTCATGGCCTGAAATGGGTCCGCAGGGACGTTGGGAATGATGCCTGCAAACGTTGTAATGGTGTTGCAACTAAACCCATTAATTGATGCATTGACTAAACAGCGTGTCCAGACGTTATTGGCTTCGCTAATGAAGTCGGTTTTACCGTCGCCATTGAAATCACCCAACACGATACGAGTAGCCCCGGAAGTGCTAGTCCACATCACAGCATTGGTGGTGCCACCGAAGATGACTTTCCATTCATGCAAGCCAGTACCTGCATTAAGACCTTTGTATTGCAGGATATCGCTCTTGCCGTCACCGTTTAGATCGACGACATAGGTTTTGCTATCAACTGGTGGCTTAAAATCAGGGTTCGTTAATGTGCCTTGGTTCGCAAAGGTGGGGGTGTAAGGCACGCTTTCGGGTGTGTTCCACGCAACATTGGTGGCAGGCAAACACAATGAACCATTCAAGCTCACACCACACTCCGCAATGCTGCTAAGCAACGAGCGATTGGTGACGGCATTATCACGATAGGCCAAGCTATAAGTGCGAACCGATTGCGTGCCAAATTTGGTGGCGATTACGCTGAGGCGTTTTGTTTGCTGCGATGCTGACCCTGCGCTGTCGTACATGAGTCCCTGCTCGCCAGTCAGATTGGCTTCGTAGGTAAATTCAACCGATGCATAAGGCGTTATGCCGGCAGCTGCATTGCCCGTATAGCGAACACGCAATGGACGTTGGGCGAGTTCGTTAGCGTCTTTTTCGTATTCAACTAAATAATAGTTTCCTTTGCGATCAATCGCTTTGCTTAATGACCATATTTTGACCGCACCGTTGATCGATGGGATAACGTTATTGACGACAGCAAGTCGCGCGTTGCCTGCGCCCACGCCAGCGTCATCGGTGCCGTAATACATGATGAGGCCCGATTTGGTTTCAACTTTCCAGCCATCCGTGATTTGCGTTATGCGGCTAAAGCTATCGCGCTCGGTGCGGTAAATACCGGGCGTGTATTCAATGAGGCGCTGACCGTCCAAGCAAAAGGGATCAGCACTGGTGTAAGCGATTAGGCCTTTGATGTTGTCGGTGTAGTAATTTTTAGGGCAACGGTGAACGGCTGAGAAGCCATTTAACGACCACCCCACCCCCACCAATCCGCCACTGCCTTGGCTGCTCATCGAGAGACCAATGCTCGGCACCATCCCAGCTGTTCCTGGCGGTAAGGCAATAGGGATGGAATACGTGGCCGCGCCGGATTCACTGACATCGAAAGAGCCAGCTGTGGCGCCAACTGTGATGCCTGATGGTTCGAGACTATCGGTGGTTTTATCGCCCTCGACTGTATCGCTTTGACCCGGCTGCGCAGCAGCATTCACAATCATGGTTGCCGATAGTTGTGCAGCAGCGGCATAAGCACCGCCCGCTGCCTGATCAACAGTCACGACACAAGAACCTGTCGCCACGATAGAAAGGATATTGCCAGAAACGGTACATACACCTGGTGATGGCGATGTATAAACGATTGGATTGCCTGAGCCGCCGCCAGTGGCAGATAGCGTTATCTTCGCGCCCGGGTAGTTGGTAAACTGACTTGGCAGTGTGAAGCCAGTGATGTTTTGAGAGGTCGCATTGACTACATTGACGACGATTTGTCTGTTAGACGGAGGGTATAAATATTTTTGTGTAGATTAAATTTTTGCTAGGCTTCTTAACTCACCAAGGAGTCACGCATGTCGCACCGCAAAACCGCTATTCCCGCATTACCGTTAGCCAGCCAGAAACTTATAGAGCAGCTCATGGCA
>JBBRAM010000039.1:0-24465 GCA_038206765.1 Burkholderiales bacterium
CACACAAAGTACTTTCTGGTACAAAAATAATAATGCCGACAGTGCAACGCGGTGTGTTGAAACAGAAATATGTCGTTCCGTTGCCAGAAACGTTAGAAAACCACGAACCTCAATCGCACCCATTTCCTGTGGATGCCGAACACCAGACCAGCGAATAAAATAACGAATCCAGTAAAGGTAAGATTCTTCAGTACGTATGCTGTAATGCAAATATCGTATCCGCTCGCGAACTTGATCCAGAATTTTCTTCGATTGCAAAGCCGGAAAGGCATTGCTAGACTCGAGTTTCTTGCTTGCCGTTAATCGAAAAGAGGTGTTTTTATGTGCGATGGAAAACATGATCCCGTTACAGCTGTATATAAATACAGTTTAATGAATGAAGCTATTGATTGCAAGCGGTTTTTTCGCATTTCTTCCGGAATGTTAGGGAGACAGCGTGGAATGTTCGGGCGACTTTGAGTCTCCCTAAATAAAGTTATGCCTACTAAGCAAAACATGGAAGCACCAGACAAGCTGAAGTTGGTCGAAACAATTTCGAGGGCGTGGGCGAATGTTCCTTATCCAGGCGATCAGAACATTTTCACGCGAGATTCATACGACGATGAGGGCATAACCGATTACTTTTCGGGTACCACTTGGAAGGGCCACAAGGTGGAACGACTGAGGGGTCGTTGCTCCGCGTTAAACGTGTTCTTCACGCCGCGTGCATACCACTATTGGTTGCCTGCATACCTTATTGCCACGGTTGACGACCCAATGGAACTCAGCCAGGGAGTAGATAGTGTTGTAGCTTCGGTTACGCCCGGCAGGGGCTGGAAACTTGACGAGAAAATGGCACTGCTGACCAACGAGCAAAAGCTCGCTGTAATAAAGGTACTTGAATACCTTGTCGAGATATTTGCCGATCCCTCCAATCCTGAGCGCACAAAAGACGAAGAGAATGCGCTCGCACACCTCTACTCAATTACAAGTGTGGCATAACATTGCGGTCAAGACCGTTCGCTTCGCTCACTGGGACGCGCCAACAGCGGCGCGCCCTTTACCTTGTCGTTAGCTTTCACCCATGAGTTCCCTTGAAAATATCGCGGAGGCAAAAATTCAGGCTGCCTTAGACCGTCGGTTTATTGCACTCACATCTGCAATTGTTGCCGTCAGGCAAGAAATGAATAGTCGCGGCGTACTGAACTCGAGCATGACCGTCCAAAAGATTCATGGCGAATGTATTGCGCTAATCGATCAAGTTCGAGATGACATCAAGACCGAATACTCCGTCGTGCTTGATGAAACGCTGTGGCCGACTGACGGACTGAGTTCAAGACTTACGTTGAAGGCAAGCCAACACTTCGAGAAAGCGGCGGAGCGTGCGCGGAATGAAATAGCACAGGCGGCACAGTCGCTTCTGAATAGCTGCATTCTCAAGTCGCTCAATGAAGACGTGCAACTAGCTCGTGACAGAGCTCTTACCGATTTGAGTTTATTTGTCGATGGTCACAGGAAGGTGAAGTTCAATCGATCAATCAAGTCGGCGGTATTGTTTGTCCCAAAACTGCTCGGCAGATTCCTGGGGCGATAAGCACATGAAAGCTAACCCGGCGGTCGACCCCGTTCCCTTCGGTCACTGGACGCTGCGCGATGAAGCCGCGCAGCGCCGGTCACCTCCACGTTAAATTGGAGCGTGGGTGGCTACTGTCACGCCGATTTTCCGACTATTGCACTGCATCGCGTACATTAAAGCAATCTCAGCGCCGTCATTTTTTCCGGCAAACGCACATACAATTCCAACATCGTGTCAGAACGGTGACCTGTCTGCCGCTTGATTTCCCAAGACGGCATGCCGCGCATCGCCGCCGTCGTCACATAACCAGCGCGTAAACTATGACCACTGTATTCACGCGCATTCAGACCAAGCGCGGCCGTACAGCGCTTCACAATATATGAGACCGAGTTGGCACTTAATCGCGGTTCACGCACGCAGCCATGCCGATTGACGGCGCGAAATACGGCACCGGTGCGAATTGATGACGCGCTAAACCAACGGCGTAGCGCGTCAATTGGACAGCTCTTGCCGCGACCGTAGGGAATATGTACTTCCCTTCCCTGCTTAAGTTGATCAGTCTTGCTCGACCGCACATGCACAATGAGTTCGTCACCGCGCAATTCCAAATCTTCTACATTCAACGCCACCAATTCCGACCGCCGAAACGCACCAGCAAAACCAACCAAGAGTAACGCACGATCTCTGATGCCAGCTAAACCGGTCAGCGACCGCGTCGCCGCAATCACTTGCGCTGCCAAGAGTGGCTTCATACGCCGCACGCTATTTGGCTGACTGCGGCGAATACCGCGCAGTGTGGCGTTAACGATTTCAGAATGGCACGGACTCACATAACCGATTTGTCGGTGTGCGAGTGCGATGGCGGCGACTTTGCGGCGCAGTGTGGCATACGCTTTGGTTTCGGCTTCGACCGCTAAAAATTCCGCCACGACTTCAGGCCGACACGGTATGGCACCGCCGAATTTCATAAATGACCGCACATCGCTCTCGTAACCGGCCACCGTATTGGCGGCGCGCGACACGTTTAAAAATGCTTGTACTTTCTGGCTCACGGCCATGGCAAGCGTGCGCACCACCACTTTATTTTTGTTCATGATATTTGCCTAAAAATTGAATGAATGAAACGGTGCCAAACGCCAGTTATCGTGAGTTAGCTTGTAACGCGACGGCGTCTTCCAACCGCACCGCCACCGAGCGACCGTTCATGCCGATTAAACGATGCCGCGTGCGCGCACGCACGCTCAATTCAAGACGCGCATTCCAACAGCTCACGGTTGGCGGTGGCTCGCTTGGATCCAGTACCAAGAACGCACTGGTCGTCGCCGGTCGACGCCATCGGTTTACTTCCATACCGACAATCAACACCCAGTGATTCAGCGCACCACCCTGCCCCTCCACTCTCGCCACCACCAAGCGACCAGCGCGCAATGCATCACTGATCGCGACAGCAAGCTGGCGCTGTGTCGATGGCAACAAACGCGCTCTGACCAACGGTGTCAGCAACGACACCAGATCGACTAACTCATCGACATTGAGACCGCCAAAGAAACAATGCTGCATCGCGGCCATAAATTTACCGACGGGTGTCGTGCTGCGGTGACGGCATCGGAAATGCCGTCGCTCGATCACGCCGAACGCTAACAGCGCCATACCAACACAGTAAAAGCCACATGCACCGTCGAGATCACCCTGCGCTAAAAATACCGGTCTGCGACAACCCTGTTCCGCCATCCGAACCGGCCCCCCACCACTCGCGATCAATGGCGTGGCGAGCACGCTATAGAGCAGCGCGCTCATCAGTAATCACTCGGCATCAGCACAGTCGTCACACTGCGATCAGCTTCCGTGATTATCCAGATCGTGTCGTCACCGACGCAATAACTCGACAGCACGCGAGCGCCGGTGCGTACCGCTTCGTCATTCGCCGCCCGATCCTCATCCGGCACCACGCCCCAATCGCCTGTTACATGACGCATGATTAACGTCAGTGCATTAACGCTCGCACGCTCAAGCAGCGTCATGGCGCATGGTGTCGCCACAATCTGACCGAGTGAGAAGCGCGGTTGATCTTCATTCTCTTTGTTCATAAAAGTATTCCTTTGTCTAAAAGTCGCCTGCGCGCCATCCCACCCCAATTTCGGCACGTCGCATAAGCAGTTAAATAAGTGTTGCAGTCGTGATGACGTTCTGTTGCAGAACGATGCCGCCGTGGTACTAAGAAGACGCTGAGATATGGTCTTTATCGATAATTTTAAAACGGCAATCTGCTTCGAGTGCAGTGAGCCAATCTGGCAATGACCAGCGATCGGCCAGCAATTGTTTTTTGCGTTTCGCTGCCAAAAAATCACTCGGTGCCAAGCAATTGAGTTTTTTAAGACGCGACACAATCAGTTCATGGTCGCTGACGTTTTGTTCAGCGATCTTTTCTAAAAGCGCAACGCGCTGATCAAGTCGGAGCCAGTTGAAAAATACGTTCACATCAAAGCGGCGAGACACCGCTTGGTCAAGCACGCTGTGACGATTGGTGGTGAATATAGCCATTCCGCGAAACGCATCAAGCTGCGCTAAAAACTCGTTCACCAAACCACATTCCCATCGCGTCCGCGCTTCTTCACGTTTCGACAACAGACTCTCCGCCTCATCAAAAATGAGCACCTCCCGATTAGCCTGCGCCCGCGCAAACACGCGCGCGATGTTCATTTCATTTTCACCGATATACGGTGACAAAATATCGGAAGCGGTGATGGTGCGAAACGGTCGCTTTAAATGATGTGCAATCAAGCGTGCAAATGCCGTCTTGCCCACACCCGATGGCCCCGCTAAACAGAGATATCCATTACCGTCACCGCGCGAAATGCCATTGAGCAACGCTGGCAAATCAATATCGGTATTCGCTAACGACAAGTCGAATTCTGTCGGCGCAATGGCGATGAGTGGCATTTCTTGTCGGAGTAACGTCATGCTGGCATTTATCACGTTAAGCGCGATTGCATCGACAAGATCGTCTGGCAACGCACGCGCCACCTTGGCCGCCAGCGCAACCTGCCCTGGCACCAACGCCGCACGTGCCGCCAATTGCGTCTCACACGTTTCGCTCAGTGAAGAGTTACGAAAATGATGCCGCCATATTTTGGTACGCGCTGCCAGTGGCAGCGTTGTAAATTGAATGGAATAATCGAATCGCCGCAAATGTGCCGCATCGACCGACTCAACGCGATTCGCAATCCAAATCGTTGGTACGCAATTTTCTTCAAGTTGTTGATTGAGCCAATTCTTCCCAAATGGCGCCCCTCGCCCCGACGCCCCCCAAAAATGCGTCACGCCATTATCGTTAAATATGTCTTCAATCTCGTCGAAAATGAGTAGCTGCTTGCTTGACGCCGCTAAATATTTTTGTGCCATTAAGTACGAAGACAATCGATCTGGTGCACTCGCCGACATGCCGTCTTCGCTTGCTACTTTCACTTGATACGTCGTCAAGCTTAATTCTTGGCCCAGTAAACGCGCCAGTTCCGATTTCCCCGTTCCCGGCAAACCATAGAACAACAGATTGACGCCAACTGTGCCAGACCCTATCGCTGACTTTAAATAGCGCATTGCCAACTCCACCTGCGACGCTAGATGCGAAAAATCGTCAACGCTAAGTGTTGGTTTGGTGGTCGCCATAAAAAATGGCCGCATTAAGTCAAAGTCAGAAACGCTCTCACCGTTCAGTATCGATACGAGCTCATGCTGCATCGAGAGATACGACGTCACATAATTTCCGCCAAAACCCCGATCAATCAAACCATACGATAGTAGCGCTGCCGTTGGTGACAACACGGCGTACATACGTTTGGTTGCTATACCGAGAACAATGCCAAGTTTTTCGCAAAATTGGTGATGCGAGCGAATCTCAATCTCTTCAAGCAATTTCGATAATGTCTCGTCGGCATTTGCACACAATAAGAAATTGAGTAGTTCTGACTCATCGGAGTCGAGCGCCAATAGCGTCGCCAAGCGATTGATATTTTCAGTGGCAATTTTTTCAAACGCACCGACGGCTTGAACTGGCTTAATTTGTTTTAGCTGATAACTGAACGCCGCTTCCGAAATCTCTTCATCACCGAAACCCATCGCAAAATATTCACCTAGCCGACTGATCACGTCAGCACGAGCTGATTCGCGATAAAACAGCCGGTCAATATTTATACTGATGTTATAAAGCCATTGCTGAATTTGGCTGGTGTTGCGCAAATGAATGGCGAGCGCGTGCCTGGACTTTTCCATAGATTATTTTCCTTAGTGGTTTTTGATTAACGGTTGCTGCGCACGGTGCGCACAGATTTGTGCGGCGCAGCAATTTGACGCGTTGATGCTAAGATATTATAGCATAATATCAAATAAATATCAATATAATCAATATGTTATGAAATGTTGCCCATTTCACTAATAACTTGTGAAATGCTCAAATAGCCCCAAACCTTTATCGAGAAACGCTTCACACGTGCCAATAACCAATGACATTATCCAAACACAATATTTGGCCAGCAGCACCGTCACCATCATGCCGCTTTGATATGCCGGTGAATTACATCTGCACCAACCTTTAACTCATCAATGTAGTTCGCCCATTCCTGCAACATCGTTCTACGTTGCGGCAAATATTCTGCTCGGTTATAAGCGCCCCTAACATCGTTGCGCTCGCAATGTGCCAACTGCCGCTCGATAACATCGGAATCGTACCCCTGCTCATTCAGAATCGTCGATGCAACCGCACGGAAACCATGTCCAGTCATCTTCCCTTTATAGCCAAGCCGGTAAAGCGCGAAGAGCATCGTATTATTGCTCATTGGTTTGTCGCGGTTTCTTCCTGGAAACACGAGCCGACTGCCGCCCGATACAACTCTTAGCTCGTTTAAAATGGCAACGGCTTGTTTGGAAAGCGGCACGATATGCTCGGCCTTCATTTTCATGCGCTCTGCTGGAATAATCCAAATCGCCTTCGCAATATCGATTTCGTTCCAACTAGCACCGATCATTTCACCCGTACGTGTAAAAGTGAGCGATAAAAGTTCAAGCGCAAGCTGAGTCTGGCGGTCGCCGATTTGTTCGTATGCTGCAATTGACATTAGCAGCTTCGGAAGTTCCTCTGGTCGCACCGCCGCCTGATGCTTGGCTTTATGCGGTGTCAGCGCGCCGCGAAGATCGGCAGTCAGATCGTGTTTGCAGCGTCCCGTAGCAATGCCATAGCGAAAAACCTGGCCGCTGACCTGAAGTACGCGATGCGCCAGATCGTAAGCGCCGCGTGCCTCTATTTTTCCGACCGTTGTCAAAAGTTCCTGCGCCTCAATCTCAGCGATTGGCCGTCGTCCAAGATATGGAAATAAATTTCGTTCCAACCGCCGAATTACGTCGTTAGCGTGAGTTGCAACCCAAGTGTGCAGTTGCTTTCCGTACCATTCACGCGCAATTGCTTCAAACGAATTCGTCGCAGCTATTTTTTGCGCATGCTTATTCGCTTTGCGCTCTGCGGATGGATCGAGGTTCTTGTCCAACAGCTTATGATTTTCATCACGCCGTTGCCGCGCGTCCTTCAACCCTACATTTGGAAAGACACCTAGCGAAAGCGATTTTTCTTTATCGGCTTGTCGATAACGCAAACGCCAATACTTTCTTCCATCGGCATATACCCACAAATACAGACCACCACCGTCGTGAAGTTTGTGAATTGACTTACCTTCACATACGGCGTTTTTACAAGCTCTGTCGCTTAATAAATTTGTCTTTGCGGCCATTGTGGTAACTCTCAACAAGTAGAATTAGTTACCACCTTTTTTACCACGTTTTGGAGCTGGATTCAAGTGGAAGTTACCACACGACTTTGGACAACGAAAATGAAAAAGCCCCGTGGTGGCGGGGCTTTTGAGGATGTTGCTGGACTACTTAGGATGCGAATCTGGCGGAAGATGTGAGATTCGAACTCACGGAAGACTCGCGCCCTCGCCGGTTTTCAAGACCGGTGCCTTAAACCGCTCGGCCAACCTTCCAAGCTTAGATTTTATCATTTTGGCCACGCGATGGCGAGCGGCATCGATAAATTAGATAATATTTCCGGTTTCTTCAACTAAATGGCTATTTTTCGCCGTTTTTTGATGTTCTACCGGCCAGCAAATTCCCCCTGAATGCCTGCGCTACCACGGAGAGCTTTTTCCGTTCGGGTTCAACTTTATACCAACTGCGTTTGACCGGAAAGTTCTGCTCATCCAACGCGACAATCCCTTCTGCGAATGCGCGATTCCCTACGGAATGTTCAAAGAGCCCGCCAAGCCTAGCCCCGCGCCACGCCTTGCACCACGGCCTCATTTGCCCCCAACTCCATTTTCATGTCCAGCGCAATTTGGTGCTCATCAAAAGAACGTTCGGCTTAGAGCCTCGTGCCAACTTTGGGTTGACGGAAAGTAACGTGCACGCTTTATCCACTGAAAAAATAGCGTGGGAATTGGCGCACCAAAACGCCAAACCAACTATAAAATGCAATGTAATTCGCAGGAATCGAAAAAACCATTTGGCGCAGTAAGCAAACAGCGCTAAGCAGACAGGCGCAAAACCCGCGAATCGACGAACGAATGATCAACCATCAATTCGTCTCTATCACCTTGCGAATATTAAGTGAACTTTTACCCAAGCAAATGTTCGAAGCTGTACAATAAAAATTATGAATGCCTGACAATAATTTGTCGTGTCAACTCAACGGAAGGAATCACGCCATGCAACCCGATCTCCAAATAACGCCTGCCTCGATAGGTAGCACGACCGCGATTACGCAGAACCGCGTACTGCGCAATACCTATGCGCTTCTGGGCGTGACCATGATCCCAACGGTCATCGGCGCCATTATCGGCACGAATTTGAACTTTTCGTTCATGAGGGCAAGCCCGATAATCAGCATGCTGGTACTGCTTGCGGTTGTTTATGGCTTGATGTTTGCGGTCGAGAAAAACAAAAACTCCAGCTTGGGTGTTTATTTATTGCTGGCCTTTACGCTGTTCATGGGCCTGATCCTAGGGCCGTTGCTACAGGTAGCGCTCAAGCTACAAAATGGTGCGCAACTGATCACTGTTGCAGCTGGCGGAACAGGGATTGTCTTTATGGCGATGGCAGCGTTTTCAGCCACGACTAAACGTGACCTTTCCGGCATGGGGCGCTTCTTGTTTGTCGGCGCGATTGTGCTCATGGTCGCGATGCTTGCCAATATTTTCTTCCAAATGCCTGCATTGCAACTGGCAATCAGTGCCGCGTTTATTTTGTTCTCATCCATGATGATTGCTTACACTATCAATAGCGTGGTGCATGGCGGTGAAACGAACTACATCAGCGCAACACTGAGCATTTACATTAGCATCTACAATATCTTTACGAGCTTGCTGCAAATTTTGATGGCAATTACTGGCAACAAAGACTAACCATTCA
This sequence comes from Burkholderiales bacterium, assembly GCA_038206765.1. Lineage (GTDB taxonomy): Bacteria > Pseudomonadota > Gammaproteobacteria > Burkholderiales > Usitatibacteraceae > UKL13-2. The sequence continues at coordinate 9,008 of JBBRAM010000039.1, forward strand.
TTTGCAGTTTGTTTTCAGTTCAGCAGCTTCACCTCAAATAAAAACGGCCTCATTATTGAGGCCGTTTTTGTTTGTGCCGTCAGAAAATTAATCGGCAGCTAATCCCGCTCAAATAACGCAATTGACTCCACATGCGCGGTATGCGGAAACATATTCACAATACCCGCCGCTTTTAATTTAAAGCCTTGGTTATGCACCAGTTCACCCGCATCACGCGCCAGCGTACTAGGGCTGCACGAAACGTACACAATGCGCTTCAACTCTGGACGATTGTCACGCCCTAATAATTTACAAACCTCTAACGCGCCATCCCGCGGCGGGTCGATAAGCATCTTCGTCACGGCCGGAATACGTTGCATGGCGGCAACCTGATCAGTGTACAAATCAGCGGGGAAAAACGTGGAGCGCTCAATAAGCGTATGCCCGTTCAGGCCATTGCCGCTGCGGCTGTTACGCCTAGCATTTTCAGTCGCCCGGTCAGTCAGCGCTGCACTGCCTTCTACCCCGATCACGTGCGCACCCAGCCTGGCAATCGGCAAACTGAAGTTACCCAAACCGCAAAATAAATCCGCAATCTTTTCGCCTGGTTGCGGATCAAGCATTCGCATCGCCCGCGCGACCATTAAGCGATTGACCGAGTGGTTCACCTGCGTAAATTCAGTAGGACGGAACAATAGTTCCAAATCAAATTCAGGCAACGTGTAAGTCAGATCGGGCGCATCCAGCGGATAAAATGGCACTGCAGTTTCTGGTCCTTTTTCTTGTACCCACCATTGAATTCGATGCTGGTCTGCAAACGTTTTGAGCTTGATTTCATCATCGGCAGAAGGTGGCGCCAATAAGCGCAACACCAACGCGGTGGTGTGCTCACCTACCGCGACTTCAATCTGGGGCACCCGATCCCGAATCGATAAACTCGTCATCAAATCGCGCAGCAGCGAAATCATCTGGCCGATGCCGCCCGCCAATACTTCGCAAGATTTCATGTCCGCAACGAAGCTCGATTTTCGCTCACGAAACCCCACTAATACGCCGCCCTTTTTAGCAACATAGTTGACCGACAGCCGCGCCCGGTGGCGATACTGCCATTGCGCTGCGTAAATCGGCGGCAGTATGCGTTCGCATTCTACCTTGCCGATTCGCGCCAAATTGTCTTCCAGCACCCGCTGTTTGGCCGCGACTTGTAACGCGTAATCGGCGTGCTGCAAAATGCAGCCGCCGCATAAACCGTAATAAACGCATTTTGCCGAGACCCGCTCTGGTGCTGGCTTTTGGATCGATATGAGGTGCGCTGTTTCAAAATTTTTCTTCTTGCGCGATGCTTGGTAGGTTACCTGTTCGCGCGGCAACGCGCCTTCTATAAAAATCGCCTTGCCGTCCACATGGGCAACACCGCGCCCCTCATGGTCCAAGGATTCGATGCGGGCGGTGGGCGGTTGAATCGGAGGTGGCTGAATCTTTTGTGGCGCTGGTGGTTTTAATTCAGTTGTCATAGTGTGTTTGTTGGTCTTTTGGCGTGTCGTGGCACGGTTTAGCGCGTTTTAGGACGATGCAGAGCGAGAGCGTTGTAGTGGAGCGTGGAGCGCAAATTATACGCTGCACCGCTACGCTAGCCTACGCTGCCGCTGCCGCTGCGCCTGATTCTGCTGCTGGCGCTCCCGCAACGGCGAAAAACAAAAAGGGCGCACTAGGCGCCCTTTTGCCTCGTATTTTTGGCAGCGGTCTAGGGCTGAAACACGCTATAGCCCGACGGCGCATTGCCAGCGTTCGCGATGGTGGTTTGTAAGACGCCATTGCTACCCATCAGCCAGACAGTTAACGTGCCGTTCGGTTGCAACCAAACGATGTCAAAAATACCATCTCCATTGAAATCACCAGCTGCATAAAATTGCCATGTTGGGTCAGCAAAAGGTAAGTTAATGATCTTGCTGGCCACGACTTGGGTGGTTGCCGTACAAGATGCATTGGGATCATCGGGCGCGCCGACATAAGGCGGCAATGGGACGCCAACCGCGTTCAGCGACAAAAGGCTTGTCTGGCCAGTGGATTGGTTGCGAATCAGCATATCAGCGCGCCGCTTGCCGGTGAAATCAGCGAGCTTTAGCGCCGTGAATCCGGCTGGCATATCGCCTACCGAAAGATTTGCGCAGGTACGCGCCGCTGTTGCCATTAGTGCACGAATCGCACCTGTTGGGCTGATGTAAATCATATCGGCCGCACCATCACCGTTAAGGTCGGCTGCACCAAGCAATTTCCAATCCAGTGGTGCCCCGCCGCGCTTGCGCACGACTGGCGCCAGCCCACCGTTCGAAAACCAGATGTATGAAACGCCTGTATCGCGCGGATCGGCGGCAACATAGCGCCACACCAAATCACCTAGGCCATCACCGTCTAAATCCCCGACCGCCTGCACGTCCCAAACTGGTTTGACCAGACGAATCGTGCGCTCATTAATGGCAGCGAAATCATTCCATGCCAGCACATTCGAGCGGCCATTTACGTCTAATGCAGTCGGGTTTTGGAAGGCGAGATCGGTCTTACCGTTGCCATCAAAATCGGTTGCGCCTACCAAGCGGAACGATGGACCTGGATCGGCTTGCGGCGTAAACACGAATTGACTATTGCCCAAGCGACCGCTCTGCAACGGCACCGTTGCATTGGGCGAACGAACCAGCAACACGCTCTTGCTGTTGCCATCGATATCGATTGCGCCGCGTTTAGAAAGTGGCTGGGCGGTGTAAACAATAAAACTCTGCGAGACTTGCGCCGCGGTTGCATAGATCGTGTTGCCCGCTTGATCGGCTGTGATCGTGCACACACCCGCGCCAGACAAGGTGATGTTGCTGCCCGATACGTTACAGACGGATGTCGTCAAGCTCGAAACCGTAACGGACAGGCCTGATGATGCCGTCGCAGTAAATGGTACGGTACCATTGCTCAAGGGCTGTGAATCAGGATTAAGGAACGTAATGGTCTGCGGCGATCTGGCCGAGACGAAGGTGGAATAAACCTGATAACCATTTGGCGTTACCGCCTGCGGGTCCCACATGCCGACGCTCACGTAATAGGTGCCCGGTTGCACCGCGATATCCTTGATGAGAAAGTTGGTTTCGCGAGGGCTCGTTGGCGGAACTGTGTCTGGTGCGTCGTCATTGGTGGCATTGTTGTTACATTCGCTTTTTCCGGTTGGATCGGGCATGCACGAACCATCAGACTGCAACAAAATCGCTATCGTATCGAGCGGCGTGCCGTCGGCCGCCAAACCACGACTACCCACCGAAAGCGTGCCCGGCTCAGTCACGACAACGCGGAATACATCCAAATCACCAATGTAGTTTAACGAGGCACTGAGCGTACCGTTGAGTGGCAGCACCGGCCCCGTGGCTGATGGTTGGTTGGGATAATCATCGCCGGCCGGCAGCATTTGACCATTCAGGAAATACTTAATTTGCTCGTAGAAAATTTCAAAGCGGCCATAGTTGGAATTTTCATTTAAATTTGTGCACGATAGCGAAGTGCCGTTTCGCAATGTGCTGCTCGATAAAACGCCACGTAGCTGAAGGCCACCATCGGTGCCGGTAGTAAATAATCCCGAACCTGAGGAGCCGCCCTCAATAATACCTTGGGTAAAAAATATGCCATACATTTGTTGGTTGTACCCCTGCAAACCCAGTTGACCCGTAGTGTTGGTCGTACTGGATTGACCATTGGCCATGATCACGTTGACTGTGCCCTGCGCCCACTTCATCGGCGCCCCAGCAGGGTGGCTCAATGAAATAACCGCATCGCCGTTGTTGAGGAGGGCCGCATTCCAGCCTGAAAAAACCGCGCCCGCTGGCGGATTTTGGTTGAGCCGCAACAAGGTGCTGTCAGCCATTTGATTCGTAAAGACGAGCTGTGCGCCACCGGATAACGTCACTTGGCCCGAGAAAAATGCGTTGTTTTCATTAGCCACGTTCGCGCCACAGCTCATGTTCTTACGAAACCATATCGTCGATACGCTGGCGGCTTCCGAGTTGGTCGAAATGCAGTGATTTGCCAGCAAAAAATAAGGCACCGGAACAGCGCCGGTATTAGAATTAATTAGGGTGCCGGAGCAAATAAAATTGCCTTTGGGTGTCGCAAAATTAATTTTCGCCACCGAGTTGCTGCGCTCCGCAACGGCAGAATCCAGCGCCGGGTTGTTAGTGGTACAGACCACATCAATCGTGCATGACCCCGCGGTTGGCACAGATGGAATGCTCGGGTCTTTAGCCACTTTGCCGGTCAAAATCGATTCTGTAAAATGAGAAACACTCACCACCTGAATTTGTGCATCGTTCACTTTTTGCGGTGTGAAAATTTCAATAATTTGCGTACTGCCCTCGGTATAAGGCGTCCACAGGACACCGTCCTGCGAAAGACTTAACGGTAAGGCTTCGGCAGCACCATCAACTGTCGTGGCGACACGAATTTCGCCCATCTTCAAACCGGCCGGCAGTTGAAGCTTTGCTCGGAGGCCCATCGCTCCCGCGGATGACACTGCAATGTGGGTGATGCTGCCACCGGGAACCGCCCGCCAAAATAGGGTCGTGGCCGCCATGCCGCTATCGAGAACCGGGCCAACATAATAAGGGGCGACGGGTGCTTCTTTGCTCAAGCCAAGTATCGTTGACACCGTTTGCTCAGAGGCCACACCCTTGGCGTGACTTCGAGCATTGTTTGCCGCGTCTTGCAGCAACGCTTTGCTCGGCGATAGCACCACTGAATGACGCGGTGCGATCGTTGACCGCAATTGAATGCTCGTCGCGATGTTGGTAGCTTCTTGTGCATCGATCAATCTGGTGCGCGACGGCATTTCTTGTGCGGATGCCAGGAGTGCTGACCACCCCAATACCGCACTTGCTACAACGGCGCGGTAAAAATTAACTCGAATCATGGTGTACTCCTGGATGCATTTCATTGTGTTGCAATTAAAATCGATAAAAACAAATGCCCAAACAACCAACTAACTAACTGACTCACTAGCCAACAAAGAACGTCAAACTAAGGCAGTGCCGTCGCAAATTCGCCGCCCCAACGCACCTAAGCGCTAAAGCACCTAGGTAATCACGCTCTTACGCTCTGAACCAATCGCACCATCGCCAGCCACTGTTGCGACAAGAATGTAACGCCATAATTACGTCCATCGAGTTGATCGCGAACGCCGGTTGCGGGGTACTTATTTTCAAAATTTGCCGTCCGAAACAACACATCCCAGATCGGAAAAAGCACTGCGAAGTTGCAGCCATGATGCTGCCCCTCATGCCCGACACCAATCGCGTGGTGCATGCGGTGAAATCTAGGACTCACCAGCATATATTCACCAATACGGCCAAAGCTCACCCGCAGATTCGCGTGCGATAAACTTTCCACCACTCGGCCTGCGACAACGATCAGCATGAACTGACCGGGCGCGACGCCAATAAGTAACGCCACCAACGCAAACGCGCCATCAATTACCAGATCATCCAATAAATGATTGCGATTGTCCGACCATAAACTCATCTCGCGCTGTGAATGATGGAGGCTATGCAGTGCCCACCACACATTGAATTTATGCTGCCCACGATGCAGCCAATAGCCCACAAAATCGAGAATGACGAGATAAAAAACAAAGCTTAGTAACGGCGAACTATTTAAAAACGGCAGCGCATCCTCGAGCTTCGGCGGGATGATGTTTTGCATTCGCATCCAAGCATCAATCCCGTCAATAAACGGGGTCATTACCAAAAACAACGCTAATGGCACAAAACCTAGGCGATGCAACATGGTGTAGAAAATATCAACTTTTTTGGCCTGCACATCGGTTTGCACCTCAACTGGTCGCCATTTTTCCAGTGCGCCCAACACAATTGCTAGCAACGTAATTTCAATTGCACCAACCAGGAAAAACTCAGTCCAGTCAAACGCCTGTTCCGCAAAGCCGCCAAGCCCAGCGTGATGAAGCAATGGCAGCACAGCCGACTCAAAAACCAAGTCATGCAGTGCAGCAAATTGATCGGACAACTGATTTGAAATCCACTCAAACATTAGTTTTTCTTCCAGCGAGGATGATCGGTGATTTTAGCGAAGCAAAATCCCTTGGATTTTAACCCAGTGATCAGTTCATCGAGTCTTGGGTAAAGCGGTTCCTGGCGAGACCAAATGCCCAAATGCCAGAGCAAAATATCGCCATCTTTGATGTTTTTTAATTGCGTTGCAATCAATTTATCAGACGGGAATTGTTCACTCGATAATTCATCGCCGGACAACCCGGCCGGCGACCAAGCCACATGTTTGTAACCGCAAGCTTCGGCAAAACGAATTGTGTTTGGCGTGAGCTTGCCGCCAGGGGCCCGCCAGATATGGTCAAAGCCCCGCCCTGTCATTGCTTTAAAGGCTACTTCACTTTGCTTAATTTCTTGGCAAACCTGTGGTTGAGTCAGAGTCTCACCAAGTTTAGCGCCCCACGGAATATAGCTAACTTTATCTGCACCAACATCACCGCGAAAATACCAGTGCCGCCAAGTGTGTGAACCGAAAGCATGTCCTTCGGCAGCGCGCGCCTTCCAGAATGCTGTCCAGGAGGGGTCAAGCGATGTATCACCGCGTTTCGTTTTTTCGTTAGCGAGGAAAAACGTTGCTTTGATTTCATTTTTTTTGAGGATCGCCGCCATCGCCTCAGCCGGTTCCATCTGACCGGTATCGATTGTCAAATAGACCACACCCTTTGCGCCAACACATTGCACAGGGCGCTCTGCCACCAATGCATCAGCCGCACCAGCACCGGAAGCCGACCCTATAAAAATCGCAAACAGCCCGCCCAGCGCGGCGTTTGAAGCATTTATCGGGTTGCGCGGCCGCTCAAACATTGCTTACTTTCTCGCGGCGTGTGAAATAAAATAAATCCCGTGCGGCGATTTGCCGACCGGTATTTGTTTGATCACTTGCTTGGTTACCATATCAATCACTGTCACTTTTTTCGCCCACCGTGATGTCACCCAAAGTTGCTTGCCATCCCGCGTCAGCTCCATACAATCCGGGCCACCCGGCACGCTGATCGTATCGACCACCGCCAGCGAAGTTTGGTCGATGATGTTGACGGTGTTTGAGACGCGGTTACTGACAAGCACCCGTTTGCCATCGCCCATCGCGAGAAAATTATGTGCACCTTTGCCAGTCGGAATTTTTTTGACGGTCTTCTGATTACGCCAATCGACGACCTCGACATAGTCAGAACCGGTCATCCCAATCAGAGCATATTTATCATCCGGGGTGATCCAAACCCCAGCAGGCATGCGGCCTACGGGCATTTTCCATTTGACCGTTTGTGTCTTTAAATCAATCGCCGCCAGTTCGTCGGACTCTTGCAGCGTGATGAAAGCAAGGCTGCTATCGTTGCTAAAGGCAACATGGCTGGGTGCTTTGGGCGTGGCAACGCGCTTGACGAGTTTGAAATCAGCGCCATTGTAAATGTCAACACGATCCAAGCGAATCGAAACGGACACAAACCATTTTTTATCGGGACTAAAACCGAGCTGGTATGGATCAGAAATTTGGCCAAGGCGATTGTTAATTTCGCCCGTCAACGGGTTCAAAAAAACGAGTTCGTTAGATGCTGCATTGGCGATAATCAGCTGTTGGTCGTCTTGCGTAGCCATTAAATGGTGAGGCTCTTTACCGACAGGGATGCGCTTCGTTTCCCTCATTGCGGCTTTGTCGATAATGCTGATCGTGCCCTCGCCTGAGTTCAATACGACGGCAACTTCCGCCGACGAAAATGTCGAGGACAACGATAACAATAACGATACGAACGCCAACAACAAATATAAAAATTTGAATACAGCGCGAACAAGTAAACGAGTTTTAGCGCTGGATTGAATGAAGAGTTGCACAATGGTTTGAAAAAATGACACAGAAATCCTTTTAACCGAACAAAGACGAAGCAAAAACGGGGCAAAAACCAACTTTAACTGGCGCAAACTGAGCCTAACTATCAGTGAAAAAACAACTCGCTATGGTAGCATGACGCTTGGTTGATTTAGACGCACGCTGGACGGGAAACGTGTGGGAAACACCAGAAATGAACATTGATTAACGAGCCATTCGCTCATTTCGTTTACCATTAAACTTGTTCTTTATTTCCGATTCATATCGTTGAACAATGTCTGCTTGCAGCCGCTGCGCACTACTACTCAATGTCGATTGAGACATTCATCGCTTCCAGTTAATAAAACGTCTAACTTTTACCGCAATTCAAGAATTTATGGTTGCCAATGCTTACTAATTTAGCTCCACGATTTTGCATGCAATGCGGCTCGGCTAAGGTCGAGTTTCGCATTCCGCATGGCGAGGATCGGGAGCGGCATGTCTGTTCGGAATGCGATTACATTCATTACCTGAATCCCAAAATTGTGGTCGGTACCTTGCCGATTTGGGAAGATAAAATCTTGCTCTGCAAACGCGCTATCGAGCCGCGCTATGGCTTCTGGACGCTGCCAGCTGGCTTCATGGAAGAAGGCGAAACCCTGGAAGCCGGTGCCATGCGCGAAACGCTGGAAGAGGCTAATGCCCGCGTGGTGTTTGAAGTGCCAAACTTAGCGCCTTATGTGACGATTTCGCTGCCGCAAATCAGCCAGATTTATATTCTATTTTTGGCGCGACTATCCGATCTTAATTTTTCAGCCGGCTCAGAAAGCTTGGAAGTCAAACTGTTTACCGAGGCCGAAATTCCGTGGGATCAGCTCGCGTTTCGAACGATTGATGAAGCGTTAAAGCATTTTTTTGCGGATCGGAAGTTGGGTAAATTTGTACCGCATATCAGCGAGATTTTGCATCAACGCAAATAAAAAACGTTACAACCCCACCACTCAAACACTGCCAAACAGCGCGCCAGTGCTAGTGTTTGGGCAGCGTTCGTGCGGTTTTTGGGTAACCTAGCTCGCGGGCGGCGCGACTTTCAGTACTTCTTCCAACGTGGTAATGCCCTGAGCAACCTTCATTGCGCCAGACAGTCTGAGCGGCTTCATGCCAGACCGATAAGCCTCCGCCGTGATCGCGGCCAGATCGGCGTTATCAACTATCAAACGCCGGATGTTTTCATCAAGAATTAAAATTTCGTAAATGCCCACGCGCCCCAAATAACCAGTGTTGCGGCAATCAAGACAACCGACAGGCCGATAAATATCTTTCGGCGCCTCACCCTTCCAAGGGAACACGGTTTTATGCCAAATTTTTAGCTCGTCAGGATTGGTGAACGGCTCCTTTTCTTTGCAATGAGGACACAGTGTACGCACCAGCCTTTGTGCCATCACACCAAGTAACGTGGAGTTGATAAGATACGAGGCTGCGCCCAAATCAAGCAGCCGTGAAATCGCCGTCGGCGCATCATTGGTGTGCAAGGTTGAGAGCACCAGGTGGCCGGTGAGCGCTGACTGGATCGCCATTTCGGCTGTTTGCAGATCACGAATCTCGCCGACCATAATGATGTCCGGGTCTTGTCGCATCAGCGCTCGCACACCCTCAGCAAACCCCAAATCGATCTGGTTTTGTACCTGCATTTGATTAAACGCGGGCTCGACCATTTCGATCGGGTCTTCAATCGTGCAGACGTTGACTTCGGGAGTTGCGAGCATTTTTAGCGTGGAATATAGCGTCGTGGTTTTGCCCGAACCAGTCGGCCCCGTCACCAGTACTATGCCGCCCGGGTGATCGATCAAGCCTTTCCATTTATCGAAATCGTCAGTCGAAAAACCGAGCTCGGAAAAATCGCGCACCAACACATCGGGATCAAAAATACGCATCACCAATTTCTCGCCAAACGCGGTCGGCAAGGTCGATAAACGCAGCTCAATTTCTTCGCCATCGGGCATCCGCGTTTTGATCCGGCCGTCCTGCGGCCGGCGTTTTTCGACTACATCCATACGGCTCAAAATTTTAATCCGGGAGGTCATCGCTACCGCGACCGTGGTAGGAACCTGATAGACCTGATGCAAAATGCCGTCAATCCGGAACCGAATCGTTGCCACTTCACGCCTTGGTTCAACGTGAATATCACTGGCCCGCTGGTCAAACGCATATTGCCAAAGCCAATCAACCAAATGAACGATATGGTGATCGTTCGCATCAAGCGTGCGCCCGGCTTTGCCGAGCTCGACGAGCTGTTCAAAGTTACTAATCGTGCCGTTGAGCGCTTCTTCTTTTTTACCGCGCTTAACAGATCGGGCCAAGTTGTAAAATTCGCCTACATAGCGGGCGATATCCAACGGATTGGCGACGACCATCTGAATGTTGAGCTTTAGCATCTCGCCCAGATCGCGCTGCCAACCGATTACAAACGGCTCGCAGGTTGCAATAATGCAATCGCGACCACTCACCTGCACCGGCAATATATTGCGTTTGGCCGCGTAATCGGATGAAACAACGGTCGTGACCGAATTCATATCAATTTTGAGTGGGTCAATATGGAAATACGGCATACCCACGCGCGCCGCCATCCACTCGGTAAGCTTCTCAATATCAAGTGCACGGTTCGGCGGCTTGAGCGATTTAATCCGCGCCTTCATCACAATCACCAGTGGGTGATCGTCGGTCGGCGTAGTGCGCTGTTCGTGCAGGAGTTTATCTGCGGTTTCTTGCGGCAGAAAGCCGTCTTCAACCAAGGCATCCACGGTCTCGCGGAGGGTCACGAAGCGGTCGGATCTCGCCCCTTTGGCAGCGGGCACCAACTTAGGCATTTGAATTACAGCAGCTGGAGTGGCCATAGTGTTTTGATGTTTTTCGACAAGATTGGCTATATTACAACGATGTAGCGTGACATGGTGTGGATAGTACGGTGGGTGCAGGCAATCGCTGAAACTGACTATAATCGTTTGATGCCAACATCGACGAAAATGCGTACGCAAACACCTACGAACATTTTGCGCGCCAAACCAAGTTCAGTTGTAGCAAGCTGGATCGGCATTAGGCGTTCCGTCGCGATCGGGATTGGGATTGCGATTGCGGTTGCCATGCTGCTCAGCCAAGGCTGCACGACGATAAATTTGCCCGACCGCACGAGCGTGCCGGCAATGATTGCCAGCACCAGCGCCGCACCACCTGCTGCTGCACTGCAAGCCTACGGAAATAGCCCGCCGTCGTTGGCTGAAGATTGCCAAGCCTGGCTGAAAAAAATCGACATCATCGTCGATGCTGCCGGTACGCGCGACGGAGGCGAGCACCGGCTCGATGGTTTCCCTTATCTTCGCATTGATCGTTTTATCGCCTCGTTTCAGCCGCAACTTCGGGAACAATTGCAAGCGGGCTCCACAGCCGAACCGAAAATATTGCCACCTTTGCTTTGGTATGCCCGTGATCTCGATATCGTCGCGCGCGAAAACGAACTACTCAATTTGCCCCGGCGCTGGCGAGAAACGGTTGGGCTAGCCGATACCGCCGCGGTTCGCATTGCGCTCAACCGTTGTTCCCAAGCTTTGGTTCAGCGCGACCTGAGCGACAACCGTGGCAATTCGGCATTGATTCAAACGCTCGCTGCCCGTTGGCATGTGCCCGACCATTACGCAAGCTGGAAGCGTGCTTTGGGGCTTTATCCGCTAACATCCATCCCGTTTTTTAAAGGTGTCGTTGGTTGGCAGCACAGCACCGAATATGTGTTTTCGAATGCTGCCAACGATGACGCCGCTTCACGGCATGAGAAATTCATTCGCTATCAACTTGCCGCGGAATACGATGAAGGCAAAATTGGCGTTGATATAGACGCGCGCTTTAGGGCCAGCGTTCGCAACATCTTTGGCATACCGCAGTTGTCAACAAACCAATGGCAGCTGCTACTAGACCGGCACGCACCTATTTTTGAAGTCGAAACCAGAGGGGTGTTTGATCGTATCGGCGAGGTAAAATTTGGGCCTCTCGCACAAGTTGACGTTGAATCCGCGAAGCCTGTGGTTTATCAGCGCGTCGGATTCACCCGAATAACTGGTGAAACCCATGCGCAGTTAACGTACGGCATATGGTTCACCGAGCGTCCCAAAACGTGGGCGGGCGCGTTCGATTTATTGGGCGGACATTTGGATAACGTGATCGTTCGCATCACACTCGATCATGACGGACGACCTCTCATCGTTGATAGCATTCACGGCTGCGGGTGCTATCACTTGTTTTTTCCAACGCCAAAGCTCATACCGATTCCAGCGCCTACGGAAAATATGGAGTGGGCGTTCGTGCCAAAAACCTTGCCTGCGTTTGCGTCGGGGCAGCGTGTTGTAGTGGGAATCGCCTCCGCTACGCATTATTTGACGGATATTCGGATTGCCGATTTATCGAAACACGCTGCTGCACCGCAATTTTATAGGCTTAAATCGGAACGTGAATTGCGCTCATTGCCGATCAGCACCAATGAGTTCAACGAACTCAACCAACTGAATGATCTCAATGAGCTCATTGGAAATAGAACCGAGCGCCAAAGCATTTTTTCCCCCAACGGCCTCATCGCCGGCACGGCGCGCGGTGAGCGATTTTTATTCTGGCCGATGGGCATTTTAAGTCCCGGTGCGATGCGGCAATGGGGCACGCACGCGACAGCGTTTGTCGGCAGGCGGCATTTTGATGATGCTGATTTGATTGGGAAGCGCTTCAGAATCGACCAACAACCTGAGATTGTGAACCAAGGAAAAATTCCTAATGAGGCTCAAAAATAAATTCAAATCGATTCAACTCACGTCAACCGCCAGGACCCTCACTCGTTTTTCGCTCTGAAGCATGTGCTTCAATTCTAAACCGGAGCAAACTCATGAAAAAAATTACACTCACTTCTTTTGTTGCTGCAGCATTGATGTCTTCCGCCGTAGCATTTGCGCAAGCACCTGCCGCACCAGCGTCGACACCTGCACCGGCTACCGTTTCATCCGCACCAGCAAAGTCGGTATCAGCGCCGAGTGCCGCAGCTGAAACCAAGTCGAAAGCCAAAACTGGTAAAAAAGCAAAAAAACATAAGGCTAAGAAAGCCAAAAAAGCCAAAACAACGTCTTAATATTGTGGTGTTTTAGGTAAAAAGGGCAACCGTGAGGTTGCCCTTTTTCATTGCGGGCGAATTGCTGGGGGCGCTTAACAAGCTGAAGGTGCCCGCCTAGCGGGGGCTTTGGGCATATTCCCCTCGCCATCCGGCATCGTTTTAGTTATCCATCGGTCTTAAAAACCTTTGCCGCTACGTGCGCGATCCCAATCCCATCCGTGTACGCCAACTTGTTTTAAAAATCTGCTTCAACACAAAATGGTCGTAGTGACATTCGAATTGATTTCACGACTGACCAAACAGCGCAAACAAATTCAAGTTGATACCGGAATCGCTACGCAAGCCGCTTTTTAAGCGATAAACTGCTTGCCTTGTACATTTGATTCATCGCCAAAACAAAATTTGATCGCCCCAATATGACATCGCCCACAACCACCCCCGCTTGGGACGCCCTTCTCGCGCTTTCTGCTTTGATGCAGACGCCAGCCACTCTTGCCAATACTGCCGCAAGCGCGATTAAACCAATCGAAATGGCAGCGGCCGAATCCACCACCGAGGACGCTGCCGAGGGTACCGATAAGGCATCCCCCAAAGGCTCAATTTACGCCGACTTTTCACGGCACTCGATTGGCCATGAATGCTTGGCCGCTTTGTTGGCATTGGCCGAGCAAATGCAGCTCGGCAAAAAGCGCGATGAGATGTTTGCCGGCGCCCCGATCAATGTCACCGAGGCGCGCTGCGTGTTGCACACGGCCCTACGCGCCGACTCGCGCAACACAACGCCGTTGTTGGTCGATGGCGTTGATGTCCGCCCGTTAATAGCGGCGGAGCTCAAAAAAATGGAAAGCTTTAGCAACTCTGTTCGTTCAGGGAAACGCCGTGGCATTAGTGGCCAAACGTTTACTGATGTCGTCAACATCGGCATCGGCGGCTCCTACTTAGGTCCCGCGTTCGTTTGTAGCGCGCTGGCGGAAACGCCCGCCACCGCAGACACAACCGACACAGCTGGCAACGAAAATAGCCCGCGCGTGCATTTCGTCGCCAATATCGACGGGGCCAATTTGGAGCAAGTCCTGGCTCACCTGAACCCGGCGACCACCCTCTTCACAGTCACGTCCAAGACGTTCACGACCGACGAAACCATGACCAACGCCCGTTCCGCCGAAGCATGGCTGGTGGCAGCGTTGGGAGCGGACGCAGTGCCTGCACATTTTGTGGCCATCACGGCTAACTCATCCGCCGCGAAAAAAGTTGGCTACACCGATGAAACTATTTTCACATTTTGGGATTGGGTGGGTGGCCGGTATTCGCTTTGGTCTGCCGCCGGCTTGCCGATCGCGCTGGCCTATGGTTATGCGCAGTTTGCCGAATTGCTGGCTGGTGCACGCGATATGGACCACCACTTTTGTACTGCACCGCCGGCTCAAAATCTGCCCGTGATGCTGGCACTTACCGGTATTTGGAATCGTAATTTTTTGAATTCGACCGCACATGCGGTACTCCCCTACGCCGAGCGTTTGAAGCTGCTACCAAACCATCTGCAGCAAGTTGAAATGGAATCCACCGGCAAGTCGGTTGATCTCGACGGTAACGCCGTCACGTATTCAACCTGCCCTGTGATTTTTGGCGAAGTCGGCACCAATGGCCAACATTCGTTCCACCAATTGTTGCATCAGGGCAGCGAGGCGATTTCTGCCGATATTTTATTGGTGGCCGAGCCGCAAAGCCGTTTTAAAGGCCATCATGAAAAACTGCTCGCAAACGGTATTGCGCAGGCTGATGCGCTCTGGCAGGGCAAGTCAACCGAGGCCGCTTTTGCCGATCTCGCCGGAAAAAATTTATCGGCTGACAGACAACATTTCCTCGCTGCGCATCGCACCTATCCGGGCAAACGTCCCGTAACTGTTTTAGTTTTGCCAAAAATAAATGCTTATTGCGTCGGTGCGTTGGCGGCGATGTATGAGCACAAAGTTTTTACGCAGGGCACAATTTGGAATATCGGCGCCTTCGATCAATGGGGTGTCGAATTGGGCAAATCAATTGCGACAGCGCTGCTACCGATATTTGGCGAGCCCGTCGAATCCGCCCCCGCGCACCTGCAATCGCTGCTCAAACATTTGCGCGATCCACGTTGACGGGTCCGCGCTGGGCGCTAAACCCTTCCTTTGAAGAGCCGCTAAGCAACGCATCAGATATCGAAGCTTGACATCCTCCCCGCCCTAAAGAACGAGGATTCCTCCTGTGAGCGTCGCATGTCCGCGACGGAGAATGTTTCTGGCGGCGTTCACATCACGGTTATGATGTGTGCCGCATTCCTTGCAGAACCATTCTCTTATTCCAAGCTCTTTCAAACCTTTCGGTCCGCTGCGTGTGAAACACACAGAACAGTATTGGGTGGAATACGCTTCATTGACCTCATCGAACCAGACACCTGCGTCATCGCACTTGT
>JBBRAM010000040.1:0-24252 GCA_038206765.1 Burkholderiales bacterium
GCTGTGTCGGGTGCTGCGTGACTTGCCCGCCGCAAAAACCGTGGATGAGGTTGAAGCGTTGTTGCCGTGGAACTTGAATATGCAGGCGCTTACCAGCTAAACGCCGCCCTAGATAGACTGCTGTTCATGGAGCGCTTACCGCGAAGCTGATGGAATCAAAATTCATTTGGAGTCTTCACATTATTGTTGAACGCTCGGCGCAAGCAAGATACATAGAAATAGAAAATGGAACCGCGTTACGATCTGCCGGTTCTGGCCGCCACCAATGCAATAAGTTGGCCGACATTTAACAAGCCTCCTACCTCGGCGGTTTTGAGCCGGATGCCAAACGATTCCTCTATTGCTAGCACCAGCGTGATGTGCGACAGCGAATCCCATTCTTCCACGTCCTTTGCGCTCATGGCATCAAATATCTGGATAGACGGGTCGTCGAACACGCTCTGAAATATCACGTTCATTTGGTGTCGAATTGAGGTTTCAGTTGCGTTGGCGTTGGCCATTGGCGAATCTTTCATTGATAGCGGTGATGATTACAGATCACTGGCGGTCGTCGTTCGGACGTGCGTGACTAAATTGAGTGAGGGGTGTGATGATTGTAAAGGCTGCAACGGATGCAAAGATTGATCAGTCGATGTTTGCGTAGTTACAGCGCGTTGCCAGCGCGTTGATTGGAGTGAATCATTCCCAAGCGTTGAAGCCATACTCACCGCATCAAACCCCAATCGTTTGTACAGATTTGATACCAATTTATTTTTGGCACTGGGAATATAGTGTCCGGTGATTATTTTGCAATGGCGGTCAAAAGCGGCGGCACTAAGCACCTTGAATATAAACTCTTCCATCGTTCTGCCCAACACACGGCAGCTCATCACCCAAGTATCAACATGCAATGCCGAATCACTTTGTTTCAGAATGACAACGGAAATCAATCCGTTATCGCCAAAACGATCACGCAGTTTGAAGCAATAGACGAGATATTCCTGGTTGGATACCAATGCGCGCAATTCTGCCTCTGTGTACCGCGTTCCGGTTAGGTGGAATTGATTACTCTTGTTGATCAGCTGTGCGGCGCGGGGCAAATTAATATTATTTGCATCATCTATTTTGTGTACCTCGCCGATCATCTCCAAGCTGTCTAAAAAGGCCGCCAAGTTGTTGCTGCTATCGTCGCCGTTGTTGCCATTGCTGTTGAGGAAGGCATTCCGCTGGACTTGTCGTTCAGCGTTTTCCCGGTAATAACGAGCTCTCTCCAAATCGTCGGCTGAAAGCGTGACCGCCTCGAAGTGGCGCCCGGCCGCCAATGCTTGAATAAATAGGGCAGGGTCATCCGGCATTTCGGGCACGGCCACCTCCGGTAACTGCTGGCGTACCATCTCTCGTTCCGCCGGGTTGTCGTCAACAAATACCATTGCATCGAGGCCAATATTGAGCGTGGCGGCAATTTCGCGCAGATTGTCCGGCTTGCTTTTCCAGTTTGCAATAAAGACAGCGATATCGTCCAAGCGCAAGCGCATGTCGGGATGTTTGATAAACGGTTCTTGTGCGTTCTCAAGATCGTTCTTGCTGCAAACAGCGAGAATAACGCCGCGTGCTTTCAACTGGCGAATATATTCCTGAAACGCCACGAATGCTTCGCCGTCAGCCCCAGCATCCGCGCCGAGCCTGATCCCATCTGCGCTATGAAGCCCGTCATCACCAATCACGCCGCCCCAGATTGTATTGTCCAGATCGATCACCAAACACTTTTTACTAAGCCCTTTGGCGGCAGCAATCAATTGCGCGGCAGCGTGCGCGACAAAACCAACGGCATCAAAGCTAAACGCGTGCTTTGAATGAAACCAATACCGTGAATCAATCCAGCGCGCTTTGCCGAACTCGCTGGCAAGATGGTCGAGATCAAAAACGACGACGTTGCTGTGTGGTTTGCTGGCGGTAGCAGCAAACGCCAGTTCAGCGTTATATAAACGCAACGCGGTTCGCGTTCCCCATGCGGCGGCGCCGGCCATATTGCCAAAGCGGTCATGCGCTGGGATGTCCGCATTATTTTGAATGACGATGCAGTTGAGCCTGTCAAGCAAGGGTTGCCAAAGTGTTATTGTGCGCGCAATGGCGGCATCGATTTTCGTACGCATCACCTCTGGATTACTGCCTGCCGCAAAATCCAAAGGTACATCGCGGCAGGTTGAAAACAGCCACACCAGTTCTGGCTTAAATTGATATAGCTCGCTGCTTTGATCCAATACCGTTTGCGTGGTGGTGTCGAATGGGGCGATGTAAATCTCTGCCTCTAACCCCGCCGTGGCTAACCAAAAGCGCAGGACATCCGCAAAATGATCGACGGTGGAATTCGCTAAGATGGCCATTTTTATGGGGCGCAGCCCAAGCGATGCCAGCGGTAGTAGGGCAAACAATTTAGCAACGCGGGCTTGGGCTTGAAAGCCATCTTGCGGCGTGATCGAGGTAGCTAGTTTGCGCATTGCCGCAGGATGATCGCCAGCGGCGAGCGCGTCTTTTGCGGCGCTCCACAGAGCTCGTTGTTGCGCTGCGCGAGATTCGCCGTTGCCGGGACTCATGATCTTTTAGCCGGGCGGGTGAGACAAACGCGATCGTAATTGTGAATAGGTGTCGATCTGTCCCAATGTAGCGCCTCGCAAGTCCTCGCCCCGTAAAAACGCATTCTGCCAATCAACCACAAGCTGCAGCGTGGCGTTCAGAGGTAAAACGGCCTGCCAGCCAAGCTGGGAGCGGGCTTTGCCTGAATTTAAGGCTAGAAAATGTGCCTCATGCGGCTGCTCTGCAGTTGTGGCTGTCGTTCCCGTTGCTTCTCCTGACGCTGATGCGCTGTCTTGCGTCCAGGTAGCGGAGTTTCCCCAAAGCGCGCAAAGCTGGTCGGCTATTTTTGCCACGGGAATTGATTCGGTATCCGACGGGCCAAAATTCCATGCGCTCCCACATCGACGGTCTTGATTAAGCAGCCGCTCGGCTAGCATGATGTATCCGCTCAGTGGCTCCATCACATGTTGCCATGGGCGAATCGCGTTGGGGTTGCGGACAACGGCGGCTTTATTGTTGGTAAACGCGCGGAGTAAATCGGGGATAAGCCGATCCTCTGACCAATCACCGCCGCCGATGACATTGCCTGCGCGGGCTGAGGCAACCAACACCTTGGCATTGGCTGAATCGCTTGAAAAATAGGAATCACGGAATGCCGATGTGACGAGCTCGGCGCAACCTTTGCTATTGCTATACGGGTCGTGGCCGCCCATGGGGTCGGTTTCGATAAACGCGGCAGAGGCAGCATTTGATGATCCGGGGCTCTCTTTGTTGTCGTAGCATTTATCACTGGTGACGATCACCACAGCGTGGACGCTGGGAATATGGCGTGCGGCTTCGAGCACATTCACCGTGCCCATCACATTGGTTTCATAGGTCTCACGTGGGTCTGCGTAGGAGCGGCGCACCAGCGCTTGTGCTGCGAGATGAAAGATTACCTCTGGCTGCGCTTTTTGCATGGCGCTAAGCAAGGTTGGGTAATCACGAATATCGGCGATGATTGATTTTGTGTGTTCACCAATCTTAGCAACGCTAAAAAAATTGGGTTCGGTGTCGGGCTTGAGCGCGTAGCCTGTCACGTTTGCACCGAGCGACGATAACCAAAGCGAAAGCCAGCCGCCTTTAAAACCGGTATGGCCGGTAATAAAAACGCGGCGGCCTTTCCACGCCGCTGCGTTTATGCCTAGGTCGGTGCTTAGGTTGGTGCTCGGGTTGGTACGGGGTTTAGTGCTGGGGCTGGTGCTTAAGTTGGTGCCAAGGCTGTTGTTTGGGCTGGGCGCATTCAAAGTCGTATTTGAGCTAGCGCTTAAATTATCCACCACGCTCACGGCCAGGTTTTCCAAGGTGCCGCGCCGCTGGCCCATAGCTGTTCGAGCTGCAACTTGTCGCGCAGCGTATCCATCGGTTGCCAAAAGCCGCGGTGCAGATAGGCGCTCATTTGTCCTGCACTCGCCAACGCTTGCATCGGCTCGCGCTCCCAAGTGGAATCGTCGCCGTCAATGTGATCAAGCACCTTTGGCGAGAGGACAAAAAAGCCGCCGTTAATCCAGCCGCCATCACCTTGCGGCTTTTCTTGAAAACCTTCCACCGCTCGACCATTCAATTTCAAAGCGCCGAATCGCCCCGGCGGCTGGGTTGCGGTCAGGGTAGCGAGTTTGCCTTCGGCTTGATGAAATTTTATCAGCTCGGTGATGTTCACATCGCCCACGCCGTCGCCATAGGTAAAACAAAAATCATCATCGCCCAAATACGATTGCACACGCTTCAGCCGCCCGCCGGTCATGGTTTGTTCGCCGGTATCGACGAGCGTGATTTTCCACGGTTCGGAATTGTTTTGATGGACATCCATACGATTGTTCGCCATATCGAATGTGACGTCCGACATATGCAAAAAGTAATTTGCGAAATATTCCTTGATGATGTAGCCCTTGTAGCCAAGGCAGATTACAAAATCATTGATGCCATGTGCCGCGTAAATTTTCAGGATGTGCCACAAGATCGGCCGGCCACCGATCTCGATCATCGGCTTTGGGCGGAGCGCTGTTTCTTCCGAAATGCGGGTACCCATGCCACCCGCGAGGATGACCGCTTTCATGATGGATTGGCTAGTTTAGTTTGCATGGACGCAGGGGCGAAAAAAACTCCAATGTGATGTAAAGCTGCATGTGTTTCGTGCGTTTACTGTTGGATGCCGCCCGCGGTTGAAGTTCGTTAACGGCTACGAAGATCGACTAACGCCTACGGACGCCAACGGACGCTCTACAAACAACAACCAACAGCATAAACCGGATTTACGGTTGATTTAATTTTACCCAAAACGAACAACCAACCCATCGCCCACTATTACTGCATATGCCAGCCGTGGCTTACCGTAATCGATTGTCCCGTCAAAGCGTTGCTCGGGAATGCGGCTAAAAATATGGCGGTTTCTGCAACATCCTGAACCGTCGTGAATTCGCCATCAACGGTTTCTTTTAGCATCACATTTTTAATGACTTCGGCTTCGGTAATGCCGAGCGTTTTGGCCTGTTCGGGAATCTGTTTATCGACGAGCGGCGTGCGCACGAATCCAGGACAAATAACGTTTGCGCGTATTTTGTCCTTGGCACCCTCTTTGGCGACGACCTTAGCCAAGCCGATCAACCCGTGTTTGGCCGCAACATAGGCTGATTTAAGCGGTGACGCTTCGTGCGAATGAACTGAGCCCATATACAAAATCGTGCCCCCATTGCCGGCCTTGATCATTGCGCGCATGCAAGCGCGGGTGGTCAGAAACGCACCATCAAGATGAATCGCCAACATGCGTTTCCAGTCTTCAAATTTGTAATCCACTAGCGGGCTGATAATTTGGATACCCGCGTTGCTAATCAAAATATCGACGCCGCCAAATTGGGCGACCGTCGCGGCCACCCCGGCTTCAACTTGGGCCTCGTCGGTCACGTTCATGGCAACTGCCATCGCTCGCACTCTGCCATTGCCAACCGATGCATTAATTTCATTGGCCGTTGTAGTGGCCGCATCCAGCGCCAAATCGGCAATGCAAACCTTCGCGCCTTCGCGAGCGAATTCAATCGCGATTTCTTTTCCGATGCCGCTGGCAGCGCCGGTGATGATGGCGACTTTATTTTCGAGTTGCATAAGATTTCCTTTGGATTGATTAAACAATGGAACAATTGATTTCACGTGGACAGATAATCATGCACCACCTCACCCAACGGCAGGGTGAGATCGGCAATGATATGCACTGTGGATAACACCTCCAACACCGGCAAATCAGCCACAGGTGCCAAGGCATGGTCGTGCAAGTCTAATGCGCCGGGTCCACTCCATGCGCCTTTAACTTGGATATCGTTAAGGCTGTAGCGCACCAGCTCGCAAATACGCGGCGTGCCATCTACGTGGGGAATAATTTTGAGCAAAAAATTTGGTGCCGCCATTGATTTTGCGACCTGCGATGTATCGAGCGCCTTGTGTTTGAAACCCATCGTGGCAGTTGCGACCCGAAAATCGCTGTAGTCGAGTGTACCCATCAGGGTATCTTTGTGTACACGCAGCTCTGGTTCGCCGTATTTTTTAGGAAACCCCCATAGCTCGCGCCCACCGGCAATCGGCGGATGATCGTTCAAATACATCGAAAGTACAAAACTGCCCGGCACGCCGTTGTAGGTCACCGGAATAACCTGCCCCGATTCGCAATAATGCCCAAAGCCGGTGGAATCGGGCATGTTGATGAATTCATATTTCACAACGGGTTCAGCCAATTTTAGCGGGGCGGGGATCAGTTTTTCGATCAACGCCGGATCAGTACGGTAGGTGATGATGAGGTATTCGCGATCCACAAATCGATACGGCCCCGGCGGATAAGCGGGATTATCAAACGGCATGGCAAACGCGCCTTGTCGGACTTCATCTTCGGTCATGATTATTGTCTCTCTAGTTGTATCAAAAAATAATTTAAGCGGCTATTCTTGCGCCAATTCATGCACCACCATTCCGATATGAGCGGGCGGTGTTTTGAGCCAACTTTTATGCATCAAGGCGCGGTCAATATCGCGAAGACCCGCTTCCCATCTGGCTTTCAGGGTTGCGTGCGTAAAATCAATATCTTTTGTTTGGTCGTCTTCAGGCAACGCTTTCATAATCAGCCGCACGATGTTGATGGTGCTGGCACAACCCAATTCGGTGAGTTTTTTCATAGCAGGTGAGTTGCGTTCCTTGGCGGGCAACTTTTCGGATAGCAGTTGAATGGCGCGACGCAGATTTTGCATGTTTTCATGGTCGTGCAAGTGCTCGGTTGAGCGGCTTGCATACTGAATATCCTTCTGCCGTGTCATCGCCTCGGCAATCGAGGTCGGCAGCTTTTCAGTCGGATCCCAAAGATCAACCATAAAGCACAGCGTGTTCGTGCGCTCAGCATCGTCGAGCACGATGTCGATCGGGGTATTGGAATAAATGCCACCGTCCCAATACATAGCACCATCAATCTCGACGGGCGGAAAGCCGGGCGGCAATGCGCCGCTCGCCATGATGTGTTTGGCGGTTATGTGGTCATTCTTGTTATCGAATATCTTCAATTCGCCAGTCGCGACGTTCACCGCAGAAATAGTGAAGCGCATGTGCTGGGCGTTGAGATATTTAAAATCAACCAATTCGGTTAACGTAGCCTCTAGCGGGCTGGTGTCGTAGAAGCTCGCCTTCGACGAGAGGCCGCTTTGATTAAGGTCCCAAGAGGTGTTCTGGCGCGGAATAAAAAACCCAGGAACGCCTTTCGACAAAATATTCCAAACCTGCGTAGCTTGGCTCCACGGGCGCATCCAGTCGGGGGTATTGAAAAACGGGAAAATGGCCGGCGCGTCTTGCCCGACCTCCCGCCAAAATGCATTGAGCCTTTCCATGCGTTGTTCAGGTTTGTTGCCGGCGATCAGCGCACCGTTGATCGCGCCTATCGAGGTGCCAACCACCCAGTCGACATTTAAGCCGTGCTTGATTAAGCCGTCATAAGCGCCGCCTTGGTACGCGCCCAGTGCGCCGCCGCCTTGCAGTACCAGTACGGTTTGTTTTTTATTGTTCATTGGTTCGCTTGTTGCAATTAAGGAAGTGCTGGTTGAGTGAATATTAAAAATAAGAAAATCATTCAAAACGCCATATTCGCATGATTCTCGTGACAGTTTTAGGTTCGTTGAATTGAAAAGATCAAGGGCGGGCTAACGCCGATGCCAAGGCTACAGCTGCCAACCATATCCAAGATAGAGCGTTGGCGCATATCGTGTCAGCACAATCGGGCTTTTCGCCGCTTCGCGGCCAATTTGCATCACATTGCCGCCAAATACAACAGCATGTTTTTTGTCGACTTTGTAAGTGCCACTAAGCCCAAATCCCGCGCCAGTGCTGGAGGTTAGTGCTGTGGCGGGGCGCATTGGCGCTGCCTCATTGGGCCTTACCCCGAAGAAATAATTGGTAACCCGCGTGCTCATGCGATCCGCCATCAATACGCCGCCAACTTCCCAGCGGCTATTTTTGACGAACGGCGCATAGGCCGTGAGTCGCTGCGAACTGCCACGGCTGGTGTGGCTCAAATCCGTAAAATGCGCAACGCTGAATGCCACGACGTCAAAATCCCAATCGAAGGTCAAGCCGCCTTCGATGCTATTTCGGCGTGTCGCCATGCCTGCAAGACGTGGACCGGCAGAAGCGTCAAAACCGAAGCGCGGCTCCACCGCCAGCCCAAAGCCAATTTTTTTGTCGTCACTGGCGAGCACATAGACGCCAACACGTTCGATCTCGACGTAAAAGGTTTCGTTGTAGTTGATCGATAACAACGGGATGAGCCAGGTTTGCAATTTCTTGCCACCCGTGTATTGGGGGAAAACGATAAACCCCGCAGCAGCCGTGCCATTCCAGCCATTCGTGTTATTTGCGGGCGCTGCATTTTCAATACCATCCCGGCCGTCCCCGACCGCACTACCGACTTCGACGGCTGCACAACGGTGGGACACGCTCATTCCAACAATGAGGCTCATAAAGGCTCGACAGGCTAGGGCGCGAATTTGCAATGCAGGCATAGGGGCTGGGCTCATCGGGGTACGGAAGGGTAAATCACATCATCATCAGCACATGATAGACGCATCGTGCATCAATGGGTTTCTCATGGATAATACGGGAATCAATTCGCGTAAACGGAAATTATTTTGGCAGTTGATCGATCATTCCATTTGAAGGGCAACGAGCACGCGGTGTTGCTTATCCACGGCCTCGCATCGAGCCCGCTGGAGGTGCGGTATTTAGCGACGGCGCTTAACCGCGCAGGCTTTAGCGTGTTTGCGCCTCAATTGCCAAGTTATGGCGTGGTGCAGGCGGGTGAGAGCTGCGGCACTTGGCAGGAGTGGCTGGATGATATTCGTGCCCGTTATTTTGTATTGGAGGGGCAATTCGAAACTGTATGTGTTGGCGGACTGTCGATGGGCGCGACGCTGTCGCTCGCGTTAGCTGCACAGGAGCGCTCAATTACTGCGGTGGCATTGCTATCAATCACACTGGCTTATGACGGCTGGGCGGTGCCTTGGTATCGGTGGCTTTTCAATGTCGGCTATTACACCCCGCTTCGCAATATCTATCGCTTTCATGAAGGTGAACCTTATGGCCTGAAGAATTTGCAGCTTCGTAAAAAAGTTGCACAGGCGATGAGCACCACTGCGTTTTCTGATATCGGGCCCTCAACGCTGTCGATGGAACAGCTTTTTCAGGCGCGACAATTAGCGCGCTATGTCGAGAGCGTAACGCATAACGCCGTTTCGGATCTGCTGGTAATTCATGCGGTAGACGATGAAACAGCGAGCCCCAAGTCGGCTGAATTTGCACTCGAAAAAGCGGCCTCGCCGCACAAGCGAAAGGTTTTTTTGGATAATTCATATCACATCATCACGCTCGACAATGAACGCGATACGGTGGCCCGCGAAACCACGCTGTTTTTTCAAGAAAGTGTGCGCCGCCGACTGGCAACCGGAATGACGCAAGGCCCGCAAGTGGTGAACGAGCAGCTTGCGCGCGCGAAGCGCTTAGCGGAGATGGATGAATGATTGCGCCATCTATATTGAGTAATAAGCCGTTAATAGCGCTCGATAGTTATGCGAATCAAAAACGCTAAACGCTGGGCACCATCGGGGCCGGTCGGCTATTTTGTCGCCTTGGGTGCTTTGCTGGCTGCGTTCCTGATTCGCTATGAATTGCAGGCCCAGCTTGGTTCACTTGTCCCGTTTGGTAGCTTTTCGATCGTGGTGCTGTGGGTGCAAACCCGCTATGGGGCTTGGCGATCAATGTTTGCGTTGGCTTTATCGATACCAGTTGGTTTGTATTTTTTCGTCCCGCCGTATGAGACTTTCGATATTTTTGCAGCGGACTTATCCGATATTCTCGCCGTATTGGGTTATGCCATCACCATGGGACTAGCGATTTTTATTATTGAATCGCTGCAACGCGCCCGTTACGAATCGAAACTGCTCGCTGAGGTCTCGCGTACTCGCTACGAGGTGCTGTTGCGCTCAGAAAGCGAGCGTCAATCGGCTGTCACCCAAGCGCGGCAAAGTCGGGATCACTTTAGGACCTTCGCCAATAACGTGGGTGAGGTTGTTTACATGAAGCGCATGGGCGGCGGCTTTGAGTACGTAAGCGATGTGCTGGCAAAGTTTTCCGGCGTTCCAGCCGACGACCTGATTGGTGACAACTGGCTCACCGTGATGCACCCTGAAGATGCGGCCTCGATTGCAGAGCAAATCGCGCAGATTACGGAGTCGCGGCAATCGACATTATCCGAATTCCGCCTGCGGATGGCTAATGGGCTCTACATCGTTTTTGAAGGAAAAATGTCGGCGATGGAGGATGAGCGCGGGTTGACATTGCGGTGGACGGGTGGACCATTGGAAGCTGGCGACGCCGATGCATTGCAAACCGAGGTATTGCCGACTGATTGAAGCGGGCGCTTTACTGTGCTGTTTGCCGCACTTACACCAGTTTCGACGCGATCAAACAGGCATTGCTGCCACCAAACGCAAACGAGTTTGACATCACATGCTTGAGGCTGTCCACAGGCCGCGCCGTATTGGCCACATAGTCTAAATCACAGGCTGGATCAGGCTCCACTAAATTGATGGTGGGCGGTAAGAAATTATTGTTCATTGCGCAAACTGCAGCGACAAACTCCACGGCGCCAGTTGCGCCCATCACATGGCCGTGCATTGATTTCGTTGACGACACCGGAAGTAAAGATGCCTGATCGCCGAACACCTGTTTGACCGCATTGGTTTCCACTACATCGCCGGCCAACGTCGCAGTACCATGGGCATTTAGATAACCGATATCGGAAGGGCTAAGCCCTGCGTCTGCCAGTGCCGCGCGCATCGCGGCAGTTTGCCCGTCGGCATCGGGTTTGGTGATATGCGTGGCGTCCGTTTTGGCGCCGTAACCGGATAGCAACGCGAGGATTTGCGCGTTGCGGCGTCTAGCGCTTTCAAGCGATTCCAACACGATAATCGCAGCCCCTTCGGCCAACACCAAGCCGGTGCGATTCAACGAAAACGGTTTGCAAGACGCGCCGGGATTTACCGGATCAGGAATCGCCAAGGTCCGCAAGGCTTCCCACGCGTCGATTGTGCCGGGCGTCAGCAGCGCTTCGGCACCACCGGCCAATGCGCAATCGATGTAGCCGTGTTTGATCGCGCGATAAGCCTCACCAATTGCAATTGCGGATGAGGAACATGCTGTTGAGAAAGTAAGTGATGGTCCATGGCAGCCAAATTCCATCGCGATATGACCAGCTGCGGCGTTGTTCATAGCCTGCACAACGGTGAGCGGTTTGATGCGCTTTCCATCCCGTAAAAAATGTTCTTCAAACGCTGTTTCAAGTGATTTGATACCACCGATTCCGGTGCCGAGATAAACGCCAGCCTCAAGCATTGGCGCGGCTTCTAAGGTATTTTCATTGGCTGATGTGACGGCTTGTTTGGCGGCGATCAGTGCCAGTAAACTCACCCGATCCAGCAACGAGATTTGCGACGGCGTATAAAATTGGCTGAGATCCAAATCTACGACGCCGGCTACGCGCGGTGAACGCGAGGCGGGCTGGTTGTCCAGCAAGCGAATGCCCGATTTTCCAAGCTGCAAGTTCGCGCTAAATGCCGCTAAATCATGGCCAATCGGGGAGACAATGCCGATACCGGTAATGCAGACTTGGTGCATGGCGGGACCTTAGTGGCCGACCGTTAACCTTTGATGGGGCGCGGCGTCGCTTTGGCTATCTCGGCGTAGACATCAGCCAAGGTGAGAAGCGGGGTACGTGAATCGGGCATATCAACCCCCAGTTCGTCTTCAACTTTAAACATGAAATCGATCAGCCCCAAGGAATCAATGCCAAGCGATTCAACAGTCGCGTCTGGCGTGAGTTTATCGATTGAAATCGAAAACTCTTCGGCGATCATTTCTTTTAGCTTTTGTTGTAGCGCTTCTACATCTGATGTGGACATCGTAATACCCTTAAAAAATCAAAGATCGACGGTGAGACTTAGCGCCGAAGCGTACCCACCTATTTTGCAACTATGATATTCGCAATTGTAACAAAATGTTGCTTTGAAACCGTATATTGTTCGTAAAGAGGGTTGCGTTGCCCGAGTTTACAAAAGTGGACAGTCAAAAATGGACAGTCAAAATGGCCAGTCAAAATGGACGGTTATTTGGATTGCCCGCTGAACAACCAATTTAGGTGCTCGGCATTTGGCTTGCTCACGGACGGTATTTTTGCTGCTTAAAAACCGTCAACGACGCCCTGTGTCAATATTTTTTTGAGAGTAACCATTTATTTTTCCGTACCTAAGTCTCTGATTGGGATCATGAATATAAAACAGAAAGAAATTAGCGACTGGATTCTCCGACAATTAAATGCGGAGCCCGCGCTGGGCAACAAATCTGCGCTGACGATTATTGTTTTGCAAGTGATCGCCATCGGGTTTTCTGATTACTTTACCGGCATCCATTTGTCGCTAATTTTGTTTTATTTTGTGCCGGTGACGCTGGCTGTCGTGTGGCTTGGTTGGCGAGCCGCAGCCGGTGTAGCGTTAGGCTGCGCACTGCTTCGCGTTGTCGGTGACATCGCTGCCAACGAGAGCGTTGATTTACCCGCTTGGATTTTGTGGAATGGCTTGTCGGCATTGTTCGTTTTTTTTATTCTCATTTGGATATTGGAATCATTTGTCTCATTGCATCGTTTGCTGGAGAAACGCATTATTGAGCGAACTGCCGCGCTGGTAAGGGCTGAAGAAATGCGACGACAGCTTGAAGCCGAGCTACTGGAGGTTGGGCTGCGCGAGCGCAATATGATCGGACACGAGCTTCATGATGAAATTTGCCAGCAGTTGGTTGGCACCGCGCTTGCTGCACAGGTGCTTTTCCAGCGACTTACCGAGAAAAATAACACCTTAGCTGCCGATGCTGAGGCCATTGTTCGCTTACTTGAGGAGGGCGCTGACAAAACGCGTCAACTTGCCAAAGGTCTCTTGCTATCGGAAATAGATCCGGATGCGTTGGGTGAGAAATTGGCGGAGATAGCCGATCAGGCATCGAGTATGAGTATTGACAGCGGCATCGAATGCCAATTTAGACAAGTCGGCGAAACATTGGTGCATGACGCGGGAGCCGCGGCGCATCTGTTTCGTATTGCCCACGAGGCTCTGCGCAATGCCCTCAAACATGCTTCGCCACGCCGCGTTGAAATTAGCCTCGTCGGCAGCGAATCGGTAATCGAGTTGACCGTCGAGGATGATGGCATCGGTATGGACGCCGCCGCCAATTTATTGATACCGCCGCAACAAGCTAGGCTAAAAAGTTCGGGTGTGGGACTTCGCATCATGTCCAATCGTGCGTTCTTGATCGGTGCAACGCTGTTGATTGAACCCTCTATCAGTGGTGGTACAAAAGTAATTTGTCGCCTCCCGCGCACTTTGGGCCATACGTGATGCAGCAGACTATTCGTGTGTATCTCGTTGATGATCACCCGCTAGTACGCGAGTGGTTGGGCAACCTATTGCGGCTTGAGCCTGATATAGATGTTGTGGGTGAAGCCGATGACGTCCCAACTGCATTGGCCGATATCGAGCGCCTCCTGCCCGATGTGCTGGTTGTCGATCTTTCGCTAAAGCGTGGCTCGGGTCTCGATCTGATTAAAGCCGTTGAGGCCAACATTTATCCCAAGCCGTTGCGGTGCTTGGTATTATCGATGCATGAAGAAATTGGCGACGTTGAACGTGCCTTTAAGGCCGGCGCGCTTGGCTATGTAATGAAACGGGAATCGACCAGCCAAGTTGTGAATGCGATTCGGCAAGTTCATGCAGGCAAGCTTTACGCCGCACCGGAGGTGCTGTCCAGGCTGAAGGTACGCCGCGTTGAGACTCAACGCAAAACCCCGCAAACGCTTTCAGAGCTCCTGAGTGGCCGCGAGATTGAGGTTTTTCGTCGGCTTGGCGCGGGACATTCGACTAAGCGTATTGCCGATGATCTGAGTGTTAGTCAAAAAACCATACAAACCTACTGTGCGCGGATCAAAGAAAAATTGGCTCTCAATAACGGCTCTGAGTTGATGCGCGAGGCGGTTCGCATGCACGAGAAATAGCGATAAAAATAGCATTGATTGAAGCCGCTTGTTGATGGCCTAACAAGCCTTCTTGTAGGGTATCGCCGGACATATTTTTGCATTTGGCGCTGCTAAAGTTCGTCCATGGACTCTTCGTGCTTCATCATCAAATTGCAACATCAAATTTTTCGTCATTCGCAGGCTAACAACTTCAGCACTGTTCCGCATAAGCCGTTCGGCTACACGTTCGCGCGAGCGGGAAATTTTTTCTTGTTCGTTACAACGATTTTTACGACGTTTAATGTGTATGCGGGAAGTTGCCAGCCTTTGTCGTCTGGTACAAAAATCAGCGTGCCGCTTGCGGTAGCAGAGTTAAGACTGGTCGATTGCAACCGTGAGGTGTTGGCTGCACAACGCGCTCATGAGGCCGCGCTGGCAGATCGGGTAACGGCTGGGCAGCGCCCAAATCCTAACTTGACCATTGGCGCATCCAATATCAACCCGCGTGCTGGTGTTGGCAGCGGCGCTTTAAAAGACAAAACCATCGATAGCTCGGTGAGACTTGACCAACTAATTGAGCGCGGCGGTAAAGCATCACTTCGTGAGCAGCAGGCTGATGCGGCCATCCGTGCCGCCAAGGCAGATTGGCAAGATGTGATCCGCCAGCAGCGACTACAGCTGCGACAAAATTATTTTGAACTGTTATACCAACAGGCGCGAATTGCAACCCAGCAAGAATTTGCCAGCATCGCTCGAGATGGTCTGATGGCGGCGGAAGTCAGACTGAAGTCAGGAGATATTTCGGTCAGTGAAGCCAATCGTTTTAGGCTCGATCATGCGCGTACTCAAAACGATTTGCGGCAAGCCGAGGTCGATGCCAGAAAGGCAAAGCTGGATTTTGCAAAGTCAATTGGCGCCGATGCCACAGCGCTTGATTTGGTCGCCTTGCGTGTTGATCTGCCGGAAGCCAATAAAAAAGATAATCTGAACGCAATCGCCGCGCTAAACCACCTCGATCGACGCGCTGATTTGGTTGCTGCTGCGAGCCGGATTGAAGCCGCAGAGGCAGCCAAGGCAATCGCTGCCAGTATTGCCACCCGTGATGTCACCGTTAGCGCCCAGTTCGATCGCTGGCCAACGTCGGCTGTTAATCAGCAGGGAACAGGGAATTCATTTGGCTTATATTTTTCTATTCCACTTTCCGTTCGACATGCAAATGAGGGCGAGCTAAAGCGAGCTTCCGTTGATCTCGATATTGCCCGAGATTTGTTGGTTCGTTTACGTCTACAAGCCGGAACCGAGGCGAACGCTTCGCTCGACTCATGGCGTGCCGCAGCGGAGCGCGCTAGCCGAACCGAGCGCGACGTGATTCCGTTGGCACGTGAGGTAGCACGTGCAGCAGAGTTTGCCTACCGCAATGGCGCAACTGGTGTGCTTGACTTGCTGGATGCTCGCCGCACGCTTAAGTTCTCTGAGCTAGAAACCGCGCAAGCCAGCTCGGATGCCGGAAAAGCATGGGCCCAGTGGTCTGCAAGCACTGAAACAATGGCTGAATCGTCGATTGAATTGAACAGGACTGCACCGCAATGAACGTGTTAAATTTTAGAAATCAATCTGCGAAATCCAACATCAGTAGGATGAATAGGTCTGGGCGTGAGTTTGCCAATACACAGTTTTGTTTGTTCGCCGCGCATAAAAAAAATGACTTAATTGCATTTCTTGCGAGGGACGTTGCGTCAATTTCATCATTTGTCCCAAAGGCCATCTTGACCATCGTGACCGCACTGACCTTGTTGGCCAACTTAGCGGGTTGCGGCCGTAAAACGGAGGCGCCGACCGAAGCCCAGCCGGTCATTACCAGCGATAGTATTGCTTTTCCGGCAGGCAGCCCATCGCTTAAAAATATTTTGACGACCAAAGTGGAGGCGTCGCGTGATCGAGAGCTTAATATTCCGGGTCGTCTGGTTTGGGATGAAGATCGCACCGTTCGCGTGTTCACGCCGTTTGCCGGTCGGGTCAGTAAAGTTATTGCCAATGTGGGCGATAGAGTAGTGCAGGGACAGGCTTTAGCAGAGCTACAGTCCCCCGATTTTGCCATCGCTCAGACCGATGCCCGCAAAGCCGCCACCATGCTCACGCTTGCCAATCAATCGTTAAGCCGAGTCAAAGAACTGGTTGCCAATGGCATTGCAGCCGGCAAAGATTTGCATCAGGCGCAATTTGATTTTGCGAATGCTGAGGCGGAGGCCAATCGCGCTTATGCACGACTCAAACTCTATGGGAATACGCAAGCAGTCGATCAAAGATTCCGGCTGGCGAGTCCCGTGGCCGGTACGGTGGTGGAGCGCAATCTCAATCCGGGCCAGGAGTTACGGCCCGATCAGCCAACAGCACCGCAATTCGTGGTGACCGACCCCGGTAAACTATGGGTACAATTAGATGCGACTGAGGCGGATCTTAAATTTCTTAAGCCAGGCACGCCATTGCACGTCTACAGTAATCAATACCCAGACGAGATATTTACGGGTGAGCTTAAACAGATTGCCGATTTTATTGATCCTGTATCGCGGACGCTTAAGTTGCGAGGCGCCTTGCCCAACCTGGATCGCCGCTTAAAAGCCGAAATGTTCGTCAATGCACGAGTGCCCGTGCCAAGGAGTGAATTTCCGACTGTACCGGATAAGGCTGTTTTTTTAGACGGTAAGCGCCGTTTCGTTTTTCTGAAAATTGGCGCAGAGAAATACACTCGCAAAGAAGTAAATATTATCTTAGACACCACCAGCACCGCTAATGCCCAAAACGGGTTGCGTGTCACTAGCGGTGTTAAAGAGGGCGACGAGGTTGTTGTATCGGGCAATCTGTTTATGCAACAAATGCTATCGGCAGCCGCAGCCGCATCCCCAATCCCAACCACCACAAATGCTAAAGCGTCCAGCGAACCTAGCATGCCGATCGCTGGCGGCACAAGTGCGGGTACGAATGCGTCAACCAGCCGCACGCCATGATGAATCGCATCGTTACCTTTTCGTTGCGGCAGCCATTGGTTGTGCTGTTGGCTACGGCATTGTTTATTGGCGCGGGTGTGTTGGCGTTTTTAAATTTGCCAGTTGAAGCCTTCCCCGATGTTTCGGATATGCAGGCGAATGTAATCGCGCTCTATCCCGGCCGTGCGGCGGAGGAGGTGGAGCGCCAAGTGACAATCCCAATTGAAACAGCGCTTTCAGGTATGCCTAACTCAGTGCGAATGTTTTCGCACACTCAATTTGGCTTGTCGTACATTATTCTGACTTTTAACGATAAGCCTAACGACCAGTTAGTCCGCCAACAGGTCAGTGAACGGTTGCAAGGCATCGATTTGCCGGCAGGTGTGACGGCCCAACTGGCGCCATTGTCGACCGCAATTGGCGAAATTTTTCGTTTCCGATTGCGTGGCGATAATTATTCTGCGCAAGAGCTTCGCACTTTGCAAGATTGGGTTGTTGAAAAACAGTTAAGGCAGGTGCAGGGGGTTGCCGATTTGGTCACCATGGGTGGCACGATCAAGCAATATGAAGTGAATCCCGACCTCGCAAAAATGCGCGACTATAAAGTTACGTTTGCACAGTTATTTACCGCATTGCAGCGCGCCAATTCAAATGCGGGTGGGGGCGGTGTTACCCAAGGTCGTCAGCAATATTTGGTCCGCAGCTTGGGGAGCTTTAAAAGCTCTGCTGATATTGCGCAGGTGGTGGTCGCCGAGAATAAAGGTGTGCCCATCTTGGTGCGCGATATTGCACAGATCTTAGTGAGTGGTGCCCCGCCGCAGGGGTTGGCCGGTCAAGATGATGCGGATGATATTGTGAACGGCATCGTTGTCATGCGCAAAGGCGAAAATCCATCGGCCGTCTTAACCGGCTTAAAAGAAAAAATCGCCTTTGTAAATAAATCAATTTTGCCCAAGGGGGTGGAAATTGTTCCCTACTATGATCGCTCATGGTTAATTGATAAAACATTAAAAACAGTTTTCAGCAATTTGACAGAAGGCGCGATGTTGGTCACGCTGATCTTGTTTATTTTTTTGGGCAATCTTCGCGCTGCCTTGATTGTGGCCACCATCATTCCGCTCGCGTTACTTGCAACTTTTTTAGGACTTACCTTCGTTGGCATTCCGGCAAACTTGCTCTCCTTGGGCGCGATGGATTTTGGCATTATCGTGGACGGCGCGGTGATTGTGGTTGAAAACATTGTTCATCGATTGTCGTTGCTCAAGCAAGACGAAATGACCGATGCCGGTTCACGCTTCAAGGCCATTCGCAACGCTGTGGTGGAGGTAGGACGTCCGACGGTATTTTCGATGATCATCATTATCGCCGCGCATATTCCAATCTTCACCATGCAGCGCCACGAGGGCCGTATTTTTTCGCCGATGGCATGGACGGTTACGTCAGCCTTGATCGGCTCGCTAGTGTTGTCCTTGACGCTTGTGCCGCTGTTGACCTACCTGTTTTTAAAACGTGGCATCCAGCATGGCGATAATCGTGTCGTTGCAACCTTAAAATCATGGTACTCGCCCGTGCTGGCGTGGGCCTTGGCGAGACCGCGGCGCATCATTGCGGCTGCTGTGGCATCGCTGGTGTTGAGTTTAATCGGTGCAACCCAGCTCGGCAGTGAGTTTTTACCGGAACTAAACGAGGGCTCCATTTGGGTGAACGTCACCTTGCCGCCATCGGTATCGCCAGCGGAAGCGCAAGAGCAGGCGCGTGCGATTCGGCAGGCACTACGCAGTATTCCGGAGGTGAACACCGCCATTTCAAAAGTAGGCCGTCCCGACGACGGAACAGATCCTAAAATTTTTAATGGCTCAGAATTTTTAGTGGATTTAAAACCGGAAAGCGCTTGGCGTACCGGAAAAACCAAAGAAGGGTTAATCAAAGAGTTGGACGATGCCGTCTCCGCATTGCCGGGGATAGAGCCGTCATTTTCGCAGCCTATTCGTGACAATGTGTTGGAGTCCATTTCGCAAGTCGATGGGCAAATTGTGATCAAAGTACGCGGCGACGATTTAGATAGCTTGGCCAAACATGGCGAACGAATTTTGGGACAAATTTCCGGCGTTAAAGGGGTTGTCCGCGCGTTCATTGACCGTAGTGGGACGCTGCCACAATACGTACTCGATATTGATCGCCAAGCCGCTGCACGCTATGGCATTAATGTTGGCGATATTCAGGATTTGGTTGAAACGGCATTGGCCGGCAAGGCGACATCGGAACTGTGGGAAGGCGAAAAGCATTTTAGCGTTGTCGTTCGCCTCAAAGAGTCCGAACGGGCACTGCCCAATTTGCCCAATTTGCTGGTGGCGAGCCCAAATGGTGCGCAAGTGCCGTTATCACAGCTGGTTCAGTTCAAAAGTATTTCGGGTGCCATGAATATTGCCCGTGAAAACGGCCGCCGCGTTATCTCGATTGGCGTCTTTATACGTGATCGTGACATGGGCAGCGTGGTAAAAGATATGCAGGATAAAGTCGGCGAAATTGGCACGCTCGATAACGGCGAAGAGGTCACGTGGTCGGGCGAGTTTGAGAATCAAGAACGCGCGATGAAGCGGCTTTCGTGGATCGTGCCATTGTCGATTATGTTGATTTTTCTGCTTCTGTTCAATGCGTTCAGTTCGCTCAAGAGCGCGTTGTTGATTGTGGCCAATATCCCGTTTGCGTTGATTGGCGGCATCGTTGCGTTACTGCTGACCGGCATTCCGCTATCGGTATCGGCAGCGATCGGCTTTATCGCTTTATTTGGCCAAGCGGTACTGAACGGTGTGGTGATGGTGACGTATTTCAACCAACTGCGTGAAAAAGGCATGCCAATTTTTGAAGTTGTGATGACAGGCGCAGTGCAGCGGCTACGCACGGTGCTGATGACGGCACTGTTGGCGATGTTCGGATTGTTGCCCATGGCGCTATCAAAGGCGATTGGCGCGGAGACGCAGCGACCATTGGCGGTCGTGGTGATTGGCGGGCTGGTATCTGCAACGATTCTGACATTGATCGTTTTGCCGACGCTTTACTATTTGTTTTTTGTGCGGGAGCATGAAGCAACTTTATTCGAGGAAGCGCGCTAGACCTGGGCTAAGATTCCGGTCGGTCGCTTTGAGGATTGTTTGCGAAATTGCAAGCGGCGAATCTGAACCGTCCAAACGGATTGCCGTAACCTTTTATTCACAATTCATCGATAATGTGAATGGTCGGTTCAGTCATTGCGTTTGCTCCCCAATTCATCAAACGTTTTTACCAAACATACCCTGAGGGCATCGATTTTCGTATTTGCAAAAGCCCAGTTTTCGTAAACTCGATAAGTCTGAATACAGAGTTTTGCGTGGCTGCTGACGATCAACGCCAACGTTGCACTGAATCGCCGTACGACCAAAAACGGAACATTTAATTTTTCTGCGGATCTTAAAACATGGGACGTGCAGATTAAATCAACCGTTTATACTCAAAAGGCTAGTACATGCCGATCAAAACACATTTCGTGGTGTGTTTGCGGCCTAGCCAAATTGAATATCAAATAAAAGTAATATTTAAAGAAACGCCACGGGCCAATTATGCATATTAAAAAAATAATTCATCGTATAGCGGCAGCTTTTATTAGCGTGCTGGCAATAAGCAGTGCACAAGCGCAAGCTGGCTCTGAAGATAGCAGCTCAAACGAGAACGATAAAATAGCGCTCAAATTTACCCCCTCGTTCTACCAATCATCAAATGATACGCATGCCGCTGATGTGAATCTGCGTGGCTCAATAGCGGCACAGACTGCTTGGCTTGGTTTTTATCGTGACAGCACTCATTTTCAACAGACGCGCGCAGGTTACGAATATCGCAGCGACCTTGGGTTGCTGAGGACGGTATTTTCGGCGCAGTTGGCATCGGGTGGATTTCTGGGCGGATCGGTTACAGCGGAGATTGGCGAAAAAAATTATGCCATTGTGGGTTGGGGGCGCACGAACGTGAAGGACTATTACAACCTCAATTTCGATCCAAATGATGCTATTACGCTGGGTTTGGGTTCGCGCGCAATTGACAAAACTGAGCTCTCGCTTTTTCACATTTGGGATGATCGCCTTCATACACAGCAGCATGTGACACACGCGGTTGTTCGCTACAAGCCAACCGAGCGTGAACGCTGGACGGTCGACGCTTCTCAAAAACGCGGGCACACCGGAGGAGGAAATTTTATCCATGGTTATGCCGCATCCATCACTTATGACTATGGCAACTCCTTCGCCAGAATTGCGCATGATCAGTACGTTAATTTTTCAGATGCTACACAAAATCGTTTCTCGCTTGGAATGCGCTTCTAAGCAAATCTCGTCGTATCTTCTTCTCCACCCGCTTTAATAGGAAAAATATGTCAACAACCCAAACAATGTGGACCATGACCGTGCCTTGGTGGGAACTGATTGTTCGCAGCATCATTATCTATATTTTTCTGCTCGTGTTGATCCGTGTAACGGGGAAACGCCAAGTTGGCCAGCTTGCCCCGTTTGATTTGATCTTGTTGCTGGTGCTAAGCAACGCTGTACAAAATGCAATGAATGGCGGCGATAATTCGGTGCAGGCGGGCTTAATTTCTGCCGTGACTCTTGTCGCGCTAAATTACGGAATTGGCTTTGCAACTTATCGCAGCAAAAAATTGGAGGCGTTGATTGAGGGAAGGCCGAAGCTGTTGATCCACAACGGCAAGCTTTACAAGGATGTGATGGAGCAAGAACATCTTACCCAACACGAGCTGGATGCGGCGTTGCGGCGACAGGGGGTTAGCAGCATTGGTCAAGTTCACATCGCAATGATTGAAAATAATGGCGAGATTACGGTTCAATTGCGATCCGAAGTTACGCCGCTTTCGTCTTAGAGACCATATTGATGTTACGACCGACGATCCATTCTTGGGCTGACGCTAAATTTAAAAATGAATTTTTTTACCGTTAAATTGTTTCTTCCATTGGCGCTTTTTTTCACCATGCTTTCATTGGCCAATACGAGCGTTGAAGCGAGCGAACCAGCCCCGGCCGATGCGATTGTTGGCTTATGGGAAACTTATGACGACGACACTCATCTGCTGACCAGCATTGTCCGAATAGTCCGCGTGATGAATCGCGTTGAAAAAGCCGGCGATCACGTTACGACGCACTACGAAGGCTTTGTTGATCGAATTTTTCCGCAGGCCAATGAGGACCCTAACCCGCGGTGCACGAAATGCACTGATGCCCGAAAAAATCAGCCAGTATTGGGCATGCGGATCATCAGTCATTTGCGTTTTTCGAGTCCCGACCATTACGACGATGGCAACATTTTAGACCCCGACAATGGCGAAGTTTATCGCTTGCGCGTGGCGATCCTAGAACGCAATAAAAAACTCGAGGTGCGCGGCTACGTCGGCATTTCCCTGTTCGGGCGCTCTCAGATATGGCAGCGGGTTGTTGGCACGACATCCACACAAAAGGCGGCAAATGATGGGAACTCTCCTAGTGCCTTGCAAGGCGCTAACCCAGCGCAGGGCGCTGTCCCCAAAGCTGCCGAAAAGCCGCATTAATGCAGCCCGCTCCGCCAAGCCCTGCCCAGAATGAGGCACCCGCAGCATTGCCCCGTATGCCCGCTGCCATTTGGGCGCTGGGTTTTGTTAGTTTGCTTATGGACGTCTCGTCCGAGCTGATTCATTCTTTGCTGCCCGTATTTATGGTGACCACCCTCGGTACGAGCGCACTCATGTTGGGCACAATCGAGGGTGCCGCCGAGGCGACTGCGCTGATCGTTAAGGTTTTCTCTGGTGTGTTGAGCGATTATTGGGGCAAACGCAAGCCACTCGCCGTCATGGGTTATGGACTAGGCGCAGTCTCTAAACCGCTCTTCGCACTCGCGACCTCATCAGGTTTGGTGCTAACTGCACGACTGATTGATCGGGTCGGCAAGGGCATTCGCGGCGCACCGCGCGATGCCCTGGTGGCAGACATCGCCCCGCCCGCCATACGCGGGGCGGCTTTTGGGTTACGGCAGTCGTTGGATACGGTGGGGGCGTTCTTGGGGCCGCTGCTCGCGATGGGGCTGATGATTGTGTGGGCAAACGATTTTCATGCCGTATTTTGGGTGGCAATCATTCCGGCATTTTTGGCGGTTGCGTTGTTGGTGTTTGGCGTGAAAGAGCCTGAAAAAGTACCTACCTGCGGCGCCGCTGTCGCGGGCGTGGTGCTGACGCGTCAAAACCCAATCAAGCGCGAAAATTTACGCCGACTATCAACATCATATTGGTGGGTGGTCGCGATCGGCGCCATGTTTACATTAGCGCGGTTCAGCGAGGCATTTTTGGTGCTGCGCGCGTTGCAGGGTGGCATGGCGATTGCCTTTACGCCGATGGTGCTGGTGGTGATGAGCCTCATTTATTCGTTGACGGCTTATCCGTTCGGCAAATTGTCCGATTCCGTGAGCCGCACAGCATTACTTGTGGCCGGATTGATCGTTTTGGTTATTGCTGATGCGGTCCTCGCCATGAGTAGTGATTTACTCTATGTGTTGGCCGGTGTGGCAATTTGGGGCTTGCACATGGGCATGACACAGGGCCTGCTCGCAACCATGGTCGCGGATACTGCGCCGGCCGATTTGCGCGGCACTGCATTTGGCTTCTTTAATTTGGTGAGCGGCGTGGCGATGTTGATTGCCAGCGTGCTCGCGGGCTGGCTCTGGGATAGCGTCGGCGCGTCGGCAACATTTGTGGCGGGTGGGGTATTTTGTATTCTGGCGATGATGGTGATTGGTGGGCGCAGTTTGTTTGCGACTACCTCCGATTAATATAGTGTTCGGCAGATAGGGAGATTCGGCCGCAGGGTCACAGGGGCACAGGGAAAGAGGGCTGCAGGGCCGCGGGGCGACAGGGGCAGAGGGCTGCAGGGCCACGGGGACAACGGGTGATAGAGCAGAATTTTATCAGTTAGCGCGTAAAACCCCGTCCTTTAGGGCGGGGATATAAGCGCGGAATAGCGCAGCTATTCTTGCACATGACCTTCGCTGTTGTCGTGATATATTACTGATTACTTATACAGTAATACATATCAAAGG
>JBBRAM010000041.1:0-23682 GCA_038206765.1 Burkholderiales bacterium
GCGGCAGTCAATACGCTAGCCATGCCTTCCAAGATAAGCTCAAAGAATTTGGCATGATCTGCTCGATGAGCCGCAAAGGAAATTGTTGGGATAACTCACCAACCGAAAGCTGGTTTAACAGCTTTAAGAACGAGCGCTATCGCGGCTTCCGTTACGCTACCCATGATGCGATGAGGGCCGCCAGCTTTGAGTACATCGAAGTCTTTTATAATCAAACCCGTCAGCATTCAACGCTGGGCTATTGCTCACCGGTCCAATATCTCGATCGCTGGAGAGGTGAACAATGTCAGCAAAAGCTGGCAGCATAAAACGAATCTGATGGCAGACGAAATATCGAGGGAAGCTCATACCTTTGTCTTGGTTGGGTTGAATTGATTAAACATAGTTGACAAACTCTTGCTGCAATGGACTGAGATTGCGTGCCATGTATGACCCTAAATGTTATGTATCCACAACCATTGCGGATTAATGAATTTGGTGGTGACATTTTTTGCTGCTTAAAACCCATCTCAAAAATGGTTTTCATACTAGATTGCAGTAAAAATTCATTATGAAGGCCAGCAACTAACAATGTAATTAGTTTTGTAGCAAAACAAATTCGTATGTACTTTCCTTGATGTAACTATAGCTGCGGTGAAAAAAAATTTGTTTGTTGTGCGCGAATGAGAGTAGTTCCAATCGACAATATGGAAATCTGTGACCAATCCCCAACAACCCCAATCCCATGTCAAAATCCCCCCTTATGTCACCTGTACCCCATCAACCATCAGGAGCCACACATGAGCGCAACAACACTATTCAATCTCTCCAACCGTGTTGCCTTGATTACGGGCGGCTCGCGCGGCTTGGGGCTGCAGGTTGCGCATGGCTATGGCGCGATGGGGGCGAAGCTGGCGTTAACCGCTCGTAAGGCCGATGAATTGGCGTCGGCGAAGGCGGAATTGACGGCGGCGGGCTACGATGTGTTTGCTCTCCCGTCCGACATGGCGAAGCCGGAAACGATCGGGCCGATGGTCGATGCCGTGACCGCACATTTCGGCCGCGTAGATATTTTGTTAAACAACGCCGGTGCCTCATGGGGCGCGCCCGCCGAAGAATATCCGCTGGCCGCATGGGATAAATTGATCGCGACTAATCTCACTGGCGCATGGTTGGTCGCGCAGGCAGTGGGGGCAAAATCGATGATCGCCAACAAAGGCGGCTCGATTATTAACGTGGCCTCAGTAGCTGGCTTGCGCGGGCAGACGGGCGCAATGCAGACGATTGCTTACAACACCAGCAAGGGGGGCCTTGTGAATTTAACCCGCGCGCTGGCGGGCGAGTGGGCAAAGTACGGCATTCGCGTGAATGCGTTGGCACCGGGCTTTTTTCCGACGAAAATGAGTTCGGGCATGCTGAGCGTGATCGACAAGAAAATTATTGAGATGACCCCGATGGGGCGCTTGGGCGGTGATGAAGAGCTGATGGGGCCAGCGATTTTCTTAGCGTCCGATGCGGCGAGCTATGTGACGGGGCAGATTTTGTCAGTCGATGGGGGAATGTCGGCTGTTTAGCGCTCTGAGCTGCTATCAGCGCGGCGCGAAGAACGCTCGACCATTCGGCGTTCCTCGTCATAAAAGCCCGCCTTGAGCCTGCCGAAAGAAGAAGAGGGAGAGGTAAATTTCAGCTACACGATGTTTGGTCGCTCAGCTAAAATGCGAAATTCTTGCCGATAAGCCGAAGGCGCGGTGAGAAAATCGAAAAAAGAGGCTCCATAGGAGCCGCACTATTGGTTCTAAAATGCTGCCCCCCTCACGATAATCGCCAAAAGCACTTGCAAAGCCTGACCAAACTGGCTTATACTTGCGGACTGTTCTGCTCCAGCCGTGGCTTCGTCGGCTGAAAGTCTGTTTAAAAGTTTGTGATTTTGTAAGTTCAGCCAGAACAACGGCTAAAGCAAAATGCAAATACGTCTAAGCGTCGGCCGAAGCCGGTTGTCCAAGCGCAAAGACCCAAGATGTACCATAGAATTTTTCAATCCCGTCAGCTAAATCTTTACGGAAATAGTTGGCAAAACGGTTCCAAAACTGGCTGCAACGTTTTCACATCTTGTGAAAATCAAGCGGGTAAGTTGGAGAGATAACTAAAATGATCCAGATGCAGTCGATACTCGACGTGGCCGATAATACCGGCGCACGATCGGTAATGTGTATCAAAGTCCTTGGCGGCTCTAAGCGTCGCTACGCAGGCATTGGCGACGTGATTAAAGTCAGCATTAAATCCGCCCAGCCGCGTGGTCGCGTGAAAAAAGGCGAGGTTTATAACGCTGTCGTGGTTCGCACCGCTAAAGGTGTTCGCCGTAACGATGGTTCGCTCATCAAGTTCGACGGTAATGCCGCCGTGTTGTTGAATGCGAAGTTGGAGCCGATTGGCACCCGTATCTTCGGGCCAGTTA
Source organism: Burkholderiales bacterium (assembly GCA_038206765.1). GTDB lineage: Bacteria > Pseudomonadota > Gammaproteobacteria > Burkholderiales > Usitatibacteraceae > UKL13-2. The sequence goes on from JBBRAM010000041.1 coordinate 2,435, forward strand.
CGCGTGAATTGCGTAACGAGCGCTTTATGAAGATCGTGTCCTTGGCGCCTGAAGTGTTGTAGGAGCTCACGAGATGAACAAAATTCGCAAAGGCGACCAAGTGGTCGTCATCACTGGTAAAGATAAGGGCAAGCGCGGGACTGTTCTGCGCATGTTGCCTGAGGCTGATCGCCTGTTGGTTGAGGGCATTAACCGCGTAAAGAAACATACCAAGCCAAACCCAATGAAAGGTTTGACTGGCGGCATCGTTGAAAAAGAGATGTCGATCCATGTTTCAAATATCGCCATTTTCAATCCGGCCACCAGCAAGGCTGACCGGGTCGGCTTCAAGACGTTGGAAGATTCACGCAAAGTACGCGTGTTTGCTTCAAACGGCGAAGTCGTAGACGCGTAAAGGGGATGGCAATGGTCCGCCTACAGACAGTATACAAAGAGACGATTGTGCCAAAGCTCATGAAAGAGTTTGGCTACAAGTCGACAATGGAAGTGCCGCGCATCAGCAAAATCACGTTGAACATGGGCGTTGGTGAGGCAGTTGCGGATAAGAAGGTCATGGATCATGCGGTTGGTGACATGCAAAAGATTGCCGGTCAAAAGCCCGTTGTTACGTTATCGAAAAAATCGATTGCGGGCTTCAAGATTCGTGACGGCTATCCAATCGGTTGCATGGTGACCTTGCGCAACAACAAAATGTACGAATTCTTGGATCGTTTGGTAACGGTATCGTTGCCGCGCGTTCGTGACTTCCGTGGTATCTCTGCCCGTTCATTTGATGGTCGCGGAAACTACAACATGGGTGTTAAAGAGCAGATTATTTTCCCGGAAATCGAATACGACAAGATTGACGTCATTCGCGGGATGAATATTTCAATTACCACTACCGCGAAGACGGATGCAGAAGCCAAAGCGCTTCTCGCCGCATTCAAGTTCCCTTTCAGAGGTTAAGCGCATGGCTAAGCTCTCAGTAATTAACCGCCAACAAAAGCGTGAAGAAATGGTGAAGCAATTCGCCGCTAAACGCGCAGCGCTTAAAGCAACTATCAACGATCAGTCAATTTCAGAAGAGGATCGTTATCAAGCACGTTTGAAATTGCAGGCTTTGCCGCGCAATTCAAGCCCAACACGTTTGCGTAATCGCTGCGCCATCACCGGTCGTCCGCGTGGTACGTACAGCAAGTTTGGCCTCGGGCGCAGCAAGCTGCGTGAAATTGCAATGCGTGGCGAAGTGCCAGGCATGGTCAAAGCCAGCTGGTAACGGAAAAGCGACGGAGAAAAAATTATGAGTATGAGTGATCCGATCGCCGATATGTTGACTCGCATTCGCAATGCGCAACAATCGGAGAAAATTGACGTAACAATGCCTTCTTCCAAAGTGAAGACAGCCATTGCCAAAGTCTTAAAAGATGAAGGCTACATTGAAGATTTCGCCATCCGTGCAATCGACGGTAAGGCTGAGTTGAATGTGAGCTTGAAATACTATGCAGGCAAGCCGGTAATTGAGAAGATCGAGCGTATTTCGCGCCCTGGCCTTCGCGTTTATCGCGGCCGTGAAGAAATCAAACCCGTCATGAACGGTTTGGGTGTGGCGATTGTGTCCACTTCCAAAGGGGTAATGACAGATCGTAAAGCGCGCGCAACCGGCATCGGTGGCGAAGTTCTTTGCATCGTGGTTTAAGGAGCCGAACATGTCCCGTATCGGTAAGCAACCCATTACTGTTCCTGCCAAAGTTGAAGTTACGCTTGGTGCAGAACAAATTGTTGTCAAAGGCCCGTTAGGCACGTTGACACAAGCGGCTTCCAGTCATGTTGTCATCAAGCAAGAAGGTGCAACCATTACGTTAGCTGCAGCAAATGATTCAAAAGAATCCAATGCGATGTCCGGAACAATGCGCGCCTTATTGGCCAACATGGTTCACGGCGTTGAAAAAGGTTTCGAACGTAAGTTGATGTTGGTTGGCGTGGGTTATAAAGCGCAGGCGCAAGGTACTAAGCTCAATTTGGCGTTGGGCTATTCGCACCCTGTTGTGCATGACATGCCAGAAGGTGTGAAATGTGAAACCCCAACAGCGACCGAGATTTTGTTAAAAGGCGTTGACAAGCAGAAGGTTGGTCAAGTGGCAGCGATTGTTCGCGGCTATCGGCCTCCTGAGCCATACAAGGGTAAGGGTGTTCGTTATTCCGACGAAGTCATCGTTCTCAAAGAAACGAAGAAGAAGTAAGCGAGGCTATTATGATCGACAAAAATATTTCCCGTCTGCGTCGTGCCGCCAAAACGCGTGCCACGATTGCACGTTTGAAAGCGGTGCGTTTGAGTGTGCATCGTACCAACTCGCATATTTATGCCCAAGTATTCGACGCCACTGGCTCGAAAGTTTTGGCGGCGGCTTCAACGGCTGAAAAATCAGTTCGTGGTGAATTGAAAAACGGCAGCTCAAAAGATGCAGCAACGGCAGTTGGCAAGCATATCGCCGAACGTGCAAAAGCCGCTGGTGTAACCGCTGTCGCGTTTGATCGCGGTGGTTTTGCCTATCACGGTCGCATCAAGGCGCTAGCCGATGCAGCCCGTGAAGCTGGCCTCACGTTCTAATCAAGGATCAGATAAATGGCAAAGATCGAACGTAACAATCAAGAAGACAAGGGCGACGGCCTCCGCGAGAAAATGATCTCGGTTAACCGCGTCACCAAAGTGGTGAAGGGTGGTCGTATTCTCGCATTCGCGGCACTGACGGTTGTTGGTGATGGCGACGGTTCTATCGGTATGGGCAAAGGCAAGTCAAAAGAAGTGCCGGTAGCTGTACAAAAAGCGATGGAACAAGCTCGTCGCAAGCTGGTTAAAATTTCGCTCAAGAACGGTACCCTGCATCACACCGTTGTTGGCAAACACGGTGGCACCAAGGTATTCATGCAGCCAGCACCTGATGGTGCCGGTATCAAGGCTGGTGGCGCAATGCGTGCGGTATTTGAGGTGATGGGCATTACCAACATTTCTGCTAAGTGCCACGGCTCCACCAATCCATACAACGTCGTGCGTGCCACATTAGACGCGCTGTCGCAAATTAGCCGTCCGTCTGAAATCGCTGCGAAGCGTGGCAAGACAGTCGAAGAAATCTTCGGCTAACAGGATAGTTTAAGGAAAAGAACATGGAACAAAAAACCATCTCCGTTACCCAAATTAAAAGCGTCATTGGCCGCCTGGAAGCTCACCGTGCCTGTGTTCGTGGTTTGGGCTTGAAGCGTTTGAATCACACTGTCACTGTCATTGATACGCCGTCGAACCGCGGCATGATCAACAAGGTGAGCTATCTCCTCCGCGTGAACGCCTAATTGTTTCTGACGGCACTCTCAAGATAGAACAAGGTAGAAGAACATGGAATTAAATACAATTAAGCCAGCTGAAGGCTCCAACAAACCCCGTCGCCGCGTCGGTCGCGGTATTGGTTCGGGTTTGGGCAAAACAGCTGGTCGTGGTCACAAAGGTCAGAAATCCCGTTCCGGCGGTTTTCATAAAGTTGGCTTTGAGGGCGGTCAAATGCCATTGCAGCGTCGTCTGCCAAAGCGTGGCTTTATTTCCCTGACGCGCGACGATACGGCGCAGGTACGGTTATCAGAAATCAATCAGTTGCCGTTGGAAAACATCGACTTGATGGCGTTGAAGCAAGCTGGTGTGATTCCGGGTTATTCGTTGGGCGCCAAAGTGATGCTGTCGGGTGAAATTACTCGCAAAGTACATTTGGTTGGCATCGCCGTAACCAAGGGTGCAAAAGCAGCGATCGAAGCTGCTGGCGGGTCAGTTGCGGTTGTTGTTAAAGCCGAAAAAGTCAAAAAACTGCCGAAGAAGTCATCGGTAGTTGCTTAAGTAAATTAGGATATTTCATTGGCATCTAATCCCTTAGCCGCAGTTGGCAAAATGAGCGACTTGAAACGCCGTCTGGTGTTTTTAGTATTGGCTCTAATTGTTTTCCGCATTGGTACGCACGTGCCGGTTCCGGGTATTGATCCAGCAGCACTATCGAAGTTATTTGAACAGCAGCAAGGTGGCATTTTAGGCATGTTCAATATGTTTTCGGGTGGCGCATTATCGCGGTTCTCGGTGTTTGCATTGGGCATCATGCCGTATATTTCGGCATCGATCATTATGCAGCTCCTGACCGTGGTCTCGCCGCAGTTGGAAGCGTTAAAGAAAGAGGGCGAAGCGGGCCGTCGCAAGATTACGCAGTACACCCGCTACGGTACGCTTGGGTTGGCATTGTTTCAGGCGGTTGGTATTTCAATCGCCTTGGAGTCGCAGGCTGGGTTGGTGATTGATCCGGGCATGATGTTTCGTTTCGTTACCGTCGTTACGTTAGTTGGCGGCACAATGTTCTTGATGTGGTTAGGCGAGCAAATTACCGAGCGTGGCATTGGTAATGGAATTTCACTCTTAATTTTTTCGGGCATTGTTGCAGGGCTGCCGAATGCGTTGGGTCAGACATTAGAACTGGCGCGTAATGGCTCGATGTCGATTCCGGTAATTTTGTTGATTGCTGTCTTAGTGGTTGCCGTTACGATGTTCGTGGTGTTTGTTGAGCGTGGCCAGCGCAAAATTTTGGTCAACTACGCTAAGCGCCAAGTTGGTAATAAAGTTTATGGTGGTCAGTCGTCGCACCTGCCGTTAAAGTTAAATATGGCCGGTGTGATCCCGCCAATTTTTGCTTCATCAATTATTTTGTTTCCGGCGACGGTTGCCGGCTGGTTCGGTACAAATGAGAATTTCACGTGGTTGAAGAATGTTGGTGCAGCATTGGCACCGGGTCAGCCGCTTTATACGCTTTTGTATGCTGCTGCGATTATTTTCTTCTGTTTCTTCTATACGGCGTTGGTGTTTAACTCGAAAGAGACAGCTGAAAATTTGAAGAAAAGCGGCGCGTTTGTACCGGGAATTCGTCCGGGGGAGCAAACAGCACGTTATATCGATAAGATTTTGATGCGTTTGACATTGGTGGGTGCGGGCTACATTACGGTGGTTTGTTTAATGCCAGAGATTCTACGTAATAGCTTCCCTGCGGTGCCGTTTTATTTTGGTGGAACGTCGTTGTTGATTATTGTTGTCACGACCATGGATTTTATGGCGCAGATGCAGGCTTACATGATGTCACACCAATACGATAGCTTATTGAAGAAAGCAAACTTCAAAGGCTCTGGTTTTCCGGCTCGCTAGTCAATAAAAAATGACTAACAAGACGAATCGCAATATGAGAAAAGACTAAGGCATGTCGAAGGAAGAAACGATTCAAATGCAGGGCGAGATTGTTGAAACTCTGCCGAATGCCATGTTTAGAGTAAAGCTGGAAAATGGCCACATTGTATTGGGCCATATTTCAGGAAAAATGCGGATGCACTATATCCGTATTTTGCCGGGGGATAAGGTCACGGTTGAACTTACCCCGTACGATTTAACAAAAGCACGTATCACCTTCCGCGCCAAGTAATTTAATACTCAGCACGGAAATACGAAGGAGTAAATTATGCGAGTTCAAGCATCGGTAAAAAAAATCTGTCGTCACTGTAAATTAGTGCGTCGCAAAGGCGTTTTACGCGTGATCTGCAAAGAGCCACGTCATAAGCAGCGCCAAGGTTAATTGAGAGAAGAAAGAACATCATGGCTCGTATTGCTGGTGTAAACATACCAAATCATCAACATACCGAAATCGCGTTAACTGCGATCTATGGTATTGGCCGTCCCACTGCGCAAAAAATTTGTGAAGCCGCCGGTATCGCGCGCTCCGCAAAGATCAAAGATTTGACAGACGGCGATATGGACAAACTGCGCGAGCAGGTTGGCAAGCACACCGTTGAAGGTGACTTGCGTCGTGAAATCTCTATGTCGATCAAGCGATTGATGGACTTGGGTTGCTATCGCGGTGGTCGTCATCGTAAAGGTCTGCCTTGCCGCGGTCAGCGCACACGTACCAATGCGCGTACCCGTAAAGGTCCACGTAAGGCAATTCGTTTGGCTAAGTAAGCCGGCGAATCCCTACGAAAACAAGTTTAGAGTGAAGGAATAAGCATGGTTAAACCCACCGCTGCAACACGCGTACGCAAGAAGATTAAAAAGAATGTGTCGGAAGGTATTGCGCACATTCACGCGTCGTTCAATAACACCATTATCACGATCACTGATCGCCAAGGTAACGCGCTCTCATGGGCGACATCTGGCGGTGCCGGTTTCAAGGGCTCACGTAAATCTACGCCGTTTGCGGCGCAGATTGCTGCTGAAGCTGCCGGCAAGGTCGCCCAAGAATGTGGCATCAAGAATCTTGAAGTCCGCATTAAGGGTCCTGGCCCCGGTCGTGAATCCGCTGTGCGCGCATTGAACGCGCTTGGTATCAAAATTTTGTCGATCGCTGACGTGACGCCGGTGCCCCATAACGGCTGCCGCCCACCCAAGCGTCGTCGTATGTAATCGCAGGGAGACTCCACGTGGCACGTTATCTTGGTCCTAAATGTAAGCTCTCCCGTCGCGAGGGCACCGATCTTTTCCTCAAAAGCGCACGCCGTCCGCTCGATTCCAAGTGCAAACTAGAATCGCGTCCTGGCCAGCATGGTGCGAAGCAAAACCGCGTATCGGAATACGGTACACAGTTGCGCGAAAAACAAAAAATTCGCCGCATGTATGGTGTCTTGGAGCGTCAGTTCCGCACCTATTTTGCAGCTGCTGAACGTCGCAAGGGTGCAACCGGTGAAAACTTGTTGCAAATGTTGGAATCCCGGCTCGACAACAGCGTTTATCGGATGGGTTTTGGATCTACACGCGCAGAGGCACGCCAATTGGTGAGCCATTGTGGTGTGTTAGTGAATGGAAAAGCGGTGAACATTCCGTCGTTTTTGTTGAAACCAAGCGATGTTATTACGCTCAAAGAAAAAGCGCAGAAACAACTGCGCGTGATCGACGCACTGAAGCTTGCCGAAGCCAATGGTTTCCCAAGCTGGGTAGAAGTCGACTCCAAGAAATTTGTGGGCGTTTTCAAAAGCCTGCCAGATCGCGCCGAGTTTGCCAACGATATTAACGAGCAACTTGTCGTCGAACTGTATTCGAAGTAAGTAGTTTTTTGGGCGCGCCATGCCATGCATGGTGCGTCTTCACCTTTTAAAGAGGCCCCCGTCAATGCAAAGCAATGCTACGACTCTCCTGAAGCCGCGGATCATCGACGTCCAAAACATTTCTCCATCCCACGCCAAAGTGGTGATGGAACCCTTCGAGCGTGGCTACGGCCATACACTGGGCAATGCTTTGCGTCGTATCTTATTGTCTTCCATGCCCGGCTACGCGCCAACTGAAGTCAAAATTGTAGGCGTGTTGCATGAATACTCCACTATCGAAGGCGTGCAAGAAGACGTCGTCGATATTTTGCTGAACCTCAAGGGTTTAGTGATGAAATTGCATAACCGTAACGAAGTCACGCTGAAGCTGAAAAAAGCCACAGCTGGTGCCGTTACTGGCGCGGACATCGAGCAGACGCACGATGTTGAAATTTTGAATCCTGATCACGTCATCGCTAATTTGACAGCCGGTGGCAAGCTCGATATGCAGATCAAGATTGAAAAAGGTCGTGGCTATGTTGCTGCTACTGCCCGCCGTGCTGACAACGACAACCGTACCATCGGGTCGATTTTGCTCGACGCATCTTACAGCCCGGTTCGCCGCGTTTCGTACGCGGTTGAAAGCGCCCGTGTTGAGCAGCGTACGGACTTGGATCGTTTGGTAATGGATATCGAAACCAACGGTGCGATTGAGCCCGAAGAAGCTGTTCGCTACGCCGCACGTGTGTTGGTTGACCAGCTCTCCGTGTTCGCTGACTTGCAAGGCACGCCAATGCAAGCGGAAGAAACCAAAGTGCCACAGATCGATCCGATCCTATTGCAACCGGTTGATGATTTGGAATTGACTGTTCGCTCCGCGAACTGCTTGAAAGCCGAAAACATTTACTACATCGGCGATCTGATCCAGCGTACCGAGAACGAATTGTTGAAGACGCCAAACTTGGGTCGCAAGTCACTCAACGAAATCAAAGAAGTGCTCGCAACCAAAGGCCTTACACTTGGGATGCGTTTGGAAAACTGGCCTGTTGCCGGCTTGGCCAAGTAAGTTCAAAGTATTAAAGGCGGGTTGTGCTCTTCAGCATAATCCGCTTAGTTCTCTTAATTCTGTACCTAACAACTTTTTAGCAGTCATTTTATTAACCCATAACGATAATAAGGCTGGCTCCACACTGTGAGAGCAAAGCGGCCAAGATTGAAAAGGAAATACCATGCGTCATCGTCACGGACTTCGTAAACTTAATAAAACCAGCTCACATCGCTTGGCGATGTTGCGCAACATGACCAACTCTTTGTTCCAGCACGAGATCATTAAGACCACGTTGCCAAAAGCCAAAGAACTGCGTCGTGTGGCTGAACCGCTTATCACGTTGGGCAAAGAGCCAACACTGGCCAACAAGCGCCTAGCCTTCAACCGCATGCGCGACCGCGACATGGTGTTGAAGCTGTTCGCCGAATTGGGTCCTCGCTACAAAGAGCGTAAAGGTGGTTATTTGCGTATTCTGAAGTTCGGCTTTCGCAATGGCGACAATGCGCCAATGGCCTTAGTTGAATTGGTGGACCGTCCAGAGATCGGTGACGAGCCAACTGCTGAAACAACAGGCGAATAATTTCCGCACGTTGTTCTTAAGTTTAGAAATAAAGCCGGCATAGTCCGGCTTTGTTTTTTTGCAATTCTTTCCTACATTAATTGTTGAAAGCGTTCCGCCGGAGCAAGTTTGAAGCCTTGTAGCACGGCATCTTTCACACCGAATTGAATCCATTTCCCGCTATGAACGTCAATTCCATCCGGTCAAAACTCCCCCACATCGGCACCACCATCTTCACCGCCATGTCGCAACTCGCCCATGATGTCGGCGCGGTCAATTTGGGGCAGGGATTTCCGGATTTTCAATGCGACGGCCGCTTAATTGCGGCGATGATTGAGGCCATGCAGGCGGGCCATAACCAATACCCACCGATGGCCGGTATTCCCGCATTGCGGGAAGCGGTAACGGAGAAAGTATCTGCCCTTTATGGTTGCCGATATGATCCGCAAAGTGAAGTGACAATCACCGCCGGTGCAACTCAGGCAATTCAAACAGCGTTAACCGCTATTGTCCGCCCGGGCGATGAAGTAATTATTTTTGAACCCGTCTACGATAGCTATGAGCCGGTTATTCGCCTCAACGGCGGCGTGGCGGTCTACGCAAAATTGCGCTACCCCGATTACCGGCCAGATTGGCAAGAAGTGCGCGCACTGATCAGCGCCAAAACACGTGCGATCATGATTAACAGCCCGCACAATCCGACGGCGACGCTATGGCGCGCCGAGGATATGTGCGAATTGGCCAATGTGCTGCGTGATACTGACATCATCCTGATTAGCGATGAAGTCTATGAGCATATGGTCTTCGATGGCGCGCGTCACGAAAGCGTTGCGCGTTACGCCGAGCTGGCTGAACGTGCATTTGTGATTTCCTCGTTTGGTAAAACCTATCACGTCACTGGCTGGAAGGTGGCTTACTGTCTAGCACCTAAGGCATTGATGATCGAATTTCGCAAGGCACATCAGTTCATCGTTTTCACCGTGCATACGCCGTCGCAACATGCGATTGCGAGCTACATGCAACACGCCACCCATTTGCAATTGAGCGAATTTTACCAAGCCAAGCGGGATTATTTTTTAGCACAGGTAGCGGCCTCAAAGCTGCAATGGTTGCCATCCCGGGGAACGTATTTCGTCACCGCAAGCTACGCACATTTGGATGCATTTAAAAACCTAAGCGATGTCGATTTTGCCATGGACCTCACAAGGAATGTCGGCGTGGCCTGCATTCCACTCTCTGCGTTTTATCACGATGCTGTCGATGAGAAAACGGTGCGATTTTGTTTTGCCAAAAAAGAAACGACACTAGCTGAGGCAGCGAAGCGGTTGGAAAAATTATAAAAACCGTTGGACATTGAGCAATATTATTCGATCAATATTACGCGATAGTCGTTTACATTCGTGCGCGTCGGACCCGTTACAATTAGCTCGCCAATCCCCGCAAAAAATCCGTACGCATCGTTTCCCGCGAGGAAATTTTTAGCAACGGTCATGCCGTCAAACGCCTTATCTGGCGAGGTGTTTTGAAGGATGTTCCCAAGGCGATAAAGGGCATCAACTGGCAAATAGGCACCTGCATTATTCTCGCTGCCGTCGATGCCATCGGTGTCGCAGGCCAATGCTGAAACACCTTCCAGATCATTTAGCTCAATCGCCAACGACAATAGAAACTCGGTGCAACGTCCGCCTCGCCCCATATTGCCATCGCGTAACGTCACGGTGCATTCGCCGCCAGAAATTAGCGCAACCGGCGGTTTGATCGGATGGTGATGCGCCCGAATTTGTTTGGCAAGTGCCGCATAAACCTTAGCTACCTCGCGCGCTTCACCGGTCACGCTATCGCCCAAAATCATCGGCGCTATACCGCGTTGCTGAAAAAATGCAGCAGCCGACGCCAAACTGGCATAAGCGGTCGCAATCACATGATTTTCCACGCGAGCTTGTTTGCCGTCGGCCCGTCCGGCAAAAATTGAATCATCAGGCTTCAATGTCTCGGCAATCTCGCCCCGCGATCCTTTGGACAGGTGACGCGCAATCGAGACCGGCGGTGTAATCTTGTAATGATTCAAAATGTCGAGCGCATCTTGGAAGGTGGACGGATCGGGTGTGGTTGGCCCCGATGCAATCGACGAAGGATCATCGCCCGCGACATCGGAAATGATGAGCGCCACCACGCGTGCTGATGTAGCGGCCGCTAAGCGTCCACCCTGAATCTCGGATAAATGTTTACGCACCACATTCATTTCCTGAATCGGTGCGCCGGAGGCGAGCAGCGCTTTGGTAACAGCCTTTAGATCCGCCATTGAGATATCGCCAGCGGGCAACGAAAGCAAGCTTGATCCGCCGCCGGAAATAAGTGCCAGCACCAAATCATCGGGTCCGGCCGATTGCACAAGCGCTAAAATTTCCTTGGCCGCCGCCTCGCCCGAATCATCGGGTACTGGGTGCCCCGCCTCAACCACGCGAAGCCGACTGAGCGCAGCGCCGTCGTACCCTTCGCCCACATAGCCATGTGCGTAGCGGGTAATCACTAAACCTTCCAAAGGGGCATCGGTTGGCCAGTGCAGTTCCACCGCCTTTGCCATTGAAGCCGCCGCCTTGCCCGCACCAATGGCAATCGTTTTTCCGTTGACGGGTGGCTGGGGCAAATGGCGTGGCACAAGGAGGAGCGGATCGGCAGCTGATAACGCAGCACGGAAACTATCGAGCAACAGGGCACGCGAATTTATCATGGGAGGAAAAGCGATCTGTGAGGGCGATGAATGGACAGCAAACAATAGCTAAGCATAACTAAAATTTAGCGCCGCGAAATTTTGATTGAATTCACAACGCGACCCAACGCGACCCAACTCTACCCAACCTAAGGAAAAAACGGACGATCCAAAGATCGCCCGCTTTCGATGCGGTTGAAACTAAATATCTACCACTACTTAAGATGCAGCGATTATTTTTTGGCGTTTACGGCGGCGTTCGCTTTTCGCTTATCTGCCACGCCCAACATCGCCGCCAAATATTGGCCAGTAAAACTGCGCGGCTCGGCAGCGACATCCTCCGGCGTGCCTTGCGCAATAATTTCACCGCCACCATCACCACCTTCGGGTCCCAAATCAATCACCCAATCGGCTGTTTTAATCACATCCAAATTATGTTCAATCACCACCACCGTATTGCCGTGATCCCGCAAGCGGTTTAATACCTTCAACAACAAATCAATATCGTGGAAATGTAGGCCGGTTGTTGGTTCATCCAAAATAAACAGCGTGCGGCCGGTGTCGCGTTTCGATAATTCCAGCGATAGCTTCACGCGCTGCGCCTCGCCACCGGAAAGCGTGGTTGCACTTTGGCCCAAGCGAATATAGCCCAATCCGACCTCCAGCAAGGTCGCCAATTTGCGCGCCACAATCGGTACCGGCTTGAAAAATTCATGCGCATGTTCCACCGTCATGCCCAGCACTTCGTGAATGTTTTTACCTTTGTAATGCACGTCCAATGTTTCGCGGTTATAGCGTTTGCCATGACAAACATCGCAAGGCACATACACATCGGGCAAGAAGTGCATTTCCACTTTAATCACGCCGTCGCCTTCGCATGCTTCGCAGCGTCCACCCTTCACGTTAAACGAGAAACGTCCCGGCCCGTAGCCACGTGCGCGGGATTCGGGAACGCCCGCAAATAAATCGCGGATCGGTGTGAACAATCCTGTGTAGGTTGCGGGGTTCGAGCGCGGCGTGCGGCCAATCGGCGCTTGGTCCACGTTGATGACTTTATCGAAATGATCCAAGCCTTCGATCGTTTCAAACGGTGATGGCTCGTCGCTCGATGCGTAAATATGATGCGCAACGGCTTTATACAAGGTGTCGTTAATGAGCGTTGATTTACCGGAGCCGGAAACACCCGAAATACAAATCAGGCCGCCCACAGGCAATTCGAGCCGCACGTTTTTAAGGTTATTGCCCGATGCGCCTTTGATGACGAGCTTTCGGCCATCAAACTTGATACGCTTTTTGGGCACTGCAATTTGCTTTTTACCGGATAAATATTGGCCAGTGAGCGACTGCGATGATTTCTTAATTTCAGCGGGCGTTCCCATCGCCACAATCTGCCCGCCGTGTTCGCCTGCTCCCGGCCCCATATCGACCACGAAATCGGCAATGTTAATCGCGTCTTCATCGTGCTCGACAACGATCACCGAGTTGCCCAAATCACGTAAGCGTTTCAATGTTGCTAGCAAGCGCTCATTGTCGCGCTGATGCAGGCCAATTGAAGGCTCGTCCAACACATACATTACGCCGGTCAAGCCTGAGCCAATTTGCGACGCCAAGCGAATCCTCTGTGCCTCGCCGCCAGACAGGGTGTCGGCTGAGCGAACCAGTGATAAATAATCAAGACCAACGTTATTTAAAAATTGTAACCGCGCCGAAATTTCGGACAAAATTTTATCGGCGATGGCCATTTTTTGCGGCGACATTTTGACCGTGCCAAACCAGCGGTGTGCTTCTTTGAGCGGCATAGCCGAGATCGCGTGTAGGGTTTGGTCAAACACCCTGACGTTGCGTGCCTCTTTGCGCAGTCTTGTGCCCACGCAATCGGGGCAGGTTTTAGTCGATATATATTTCGATAATTCCTCGCGCACCGCCATTGAGTCGGTCTCGCGGTGACGCCGTTCCAAACTATTGATCACGCCCTCAAAGGTTTCCTCGCGCGTGACAGACCGTCCCCTTTCGCCTGGATATTTGAAGGCGATTTTTTCTTTGCCAGAACCGTACAAAATAATCTGCTGCGCTTCGGGCGCGAGCTTATCGAACGGCATATCAATATCAAATTTGTAATGCAGCGCTAAGCCGGTCAACATCTGAAAATAAAACTGGTTGCGACGATCCCAGCCTTTAATTGCGCCGCCGGCGAGCGATAACCCCGGATAAGCGACGATCCGCTTTGGATCAAAAAACGTAATCTCGCCCAAGCCATCGCAGGTCGGGCAAGCACCCATCGGATTGTTAAACGAGAATAGGCGCGGCTCCATTTCGGAGAGCGAATAATCACATTTAGGACAGGCAAATTTGGATGAAAACAGGGTCTCCTTTTCAGTGTCCATGTTCACCGAAATCGCTTTACTTTCCCCGACCCGCAGGCAGGTTTCAAACGATTCGGCAATGCGTTGCTTCAGCTCTGGTGCGGTTTTTAAGCGATCTACCACGACTTCAATCGTGTGCTTTTTCTGCTTATCGAGCTTGGGGAAAGCATCGATATCAATCACTTTGCCGTTCACCCGCAAGCGCACAAAACCTTGCGAGCGGAATGCTTCAATCATCTCCACGTGCTCGCCCTTGCGGTTTACCACCACGGGCGCCAGCAACATTAATTTCGTGTCTTTCGGATAGGCCAGCACGGTATCCACCATCTGCGAAACCGTCTGCGCCTCCAGCGCTAACTGATGCTCAGGGCAATAGGGCGTTCCCGCACGTGCAAACAGCAGCCTCAGATAATCGTGAATTTCCGTCACGGTGCCGACCGTGGAGCGCGGATTGTGCGATGTCGCCTTTTGCTCAATCGAAATCGCGGGCGATAAGCCCTCGATCAAATCAACATCTGGCTTCTCCATTAGCTGTAAAAATTGCCGCGCGTAGGCCGAAAGCGACTCCACGTAGCGGCGCTGTCCCTCGGCATAAAGGGTGTCGAAGGCGAGCGATGATTTGCCAGAACCCGATAATCCGGTAATGACCACCAGAGAATGACGGGGAATATCGAGGCTAATATTTTTAAGATTGTGGGTGCGGGCACCACGAATTTTGATGAAATCCATAAGGCGAATATCGGCTATCTATCTGATAAATCAAGGTTCCTCCCGGGATAGGGCGGCAACCTTGGCGGTTCCTAAAAACCGTTTGCCAGCGCAAAATAATTCACAATAATTTCTTCGTGAAACCCTGCAAAAGGCAACCTATAATGATACCGCGTTCCCGTTTCAATCTAAACCTGTTTTACCGATTCATTCAAAATGAAGGCGCGGTAAACGGGTAATACATCCGCTCAATAAATTCACAATAATGCAGGAGTCATCATGGCATCAGTCAATAAAGTTATCCTCGTCGGCAATCTAGGCCGCGATCCCGAAACCCGCTACATGCCCGAGGGCGGCGCGGTCACGAATTTCTCCATTGCGACGACCGAGCAATGGAAAGACAAATCTGGCGAAAAACAAGAAAAAACCGAATGGCATCGCATCACGACCTATCAGCGCTTGGCTGAAATTGCCGGCGAATACCTAAAAAAAGGTTCGCAGGTTTACATCGAGGGCCGCTTGCAGACCCGCAAATGGACCGATAAAGACGGCGTCGAAAAATACACCACCGAGATCATCGCCGACCGAATGCAAATGCTCGGCTCGCGCCAGGGAATGGGTGGCGATGGTGGCTCTGCTGGAGGGGGCGGAGAATATGGGAATGGCGGCGGTAACGGTGGCGGCGCTCGTTCATCCGGCGGCGGCTCTGCCCCTCCGAGCGGAGGCGCATCCAAACCAGCCGCCAACAAAGGCGGAGCAGCCAAGTTTGATGATTTTGAGGACGATATTCCGTTCTAAACTTTGCCATTTATGGTTGCAACCCATGAGCCCATTGAGCTACTTGCTTAGTGGGCTAGCCAACCCACCCCAAGCGCAACAGTGCACCTAAGCCCATCCCGTAAATAGGGGGTGACAGCTCACTTGGCCTAGCTCACACTACATTACGTTCGCGCGTTGTACCGTGGCCAAGGGAAAATAGGTGCGGAACGGCGTGCGGCGCACTTCGCCAATCATCGCTTAAGGGAGAACATATGCGTCACACATTAAACAGTTATTTCCGTTCGGTCGCCATACTTGCGCTGTCGATGCTGGCACTTTCAGCGAACGCTGCGGATGGATCGTTCAAGAAGATGAACAAAGATGGATCCGCAAATATGGTGTTTGCCACTACCAATATCAAAAAAGGCGAAGAAGGCAAGGCAGTCCTAAAAACTCAATTCACCAGCGATGACAGTATCTACGCTCGCGCCTACTTCGGCACAAAAATGGGCCAGTTGCAGGGCGAAGAAGAAGGCTTCATCGATATTTGGATAGACGGCACCCATCGTAAACGCCTGGGTTTTACCAACAAAGATGTCGCGGCCGATCGCGATCAAACGCTCATTTACGTCTATAACACCAAAGACTACAAGCCGGATTTCAAGGATGATGTATGGGACGAACTCGAAGCAGGCACCCATAAAGTGAAACTCGTGGTGGGTAAGACCAAGTTCATGCGCGAAGGCGTTTCGGTGACCGACCAAGGCGATCGTTATGCGATCAAGCGTGATGATGTCCACAAAGCCGTATATTTATCGGATGCGGATTTTGTGTTCGTCAAAAAATAGCCCGTTATAGAGCTTGTTGATGCCCTTGCAAAATTGACAGGGATGCTGGGAATGCGCTTCGGCAACGGAAACATCGACGCCTAAACCGCCAATAGCGTCTATGTGCGTATCCTTCCTGGCGTTGACCGGCGACCCAAAGTTCTGCTCCAGCACGATGCGATGATTTGCGTTGTGCGGTACTCGCTCGACAGGTTGGGGTAAAACGTTAGGCGGTGATATCGTTACTCTAGTTCGTCCTACTACACCAGTTGGCCGAGTGTCACGTTTGCGCAGGTGCAACTGACCCGCGCCCATCGGAGGCATGTAGGATGTGCACAGAGCCTATCGCGTCTGTCATGGATCCCGCCGCTTAAGTCTCCGCAGCCGCACGTCGCTTTGTCATCATACTGGACGCACTGCAAACTAGTGGTGTAAATCCGGGTTACAACATAGACCACCGCCTGCCCGGAGCAGTTTGCGGGGCGGCTCGCTAATGGGTTCGCCAACAACAGACCTGCCCCGCCAGTCCCGCACGTTAACGTCGGCTCGGTAACCAGAGGAGCCGGATAGCTGCACGTCGGCGCCAGCGTGAGCTCCGGTACTGTCCCTAGCAATCCCGGCGGCTGCGCTCCACTCGGAGCTGGTGGTACAGAGAGCCAAAGTATTGGTCGGGCTGCTGCTCCCCGCGGTCCTGTTGCATCGGTATCGCCGTTGGGTCCTTGTGCGCCGGGCAACCCGAGTTGGCCTGCGAGGCCGGTAGCGTCTGCATCAACCTTGAGCCCTTGCACACCTTGCCCTATTGGATATTGAGGGCTTTGTGGCCCAACGCCGCTTACGTGATTGGAAGTTGGTAAAGTTCGCCTTCCTCGCTCCCGTCTGCAAGCGTGATTGCGTAGCCGCTGCCGAATGCGCCAATGGGACGCAATACCATCACTGAAGTATCGGTGTGATCCGTGTACCAGCGGGGCCGCATAGCCACTTGGCTTGATGGTGGTTGGACGATTTATCGGATTCTTGCTTAAGAATCCCAAGTCCGAAATGACCAACGGATTTTGAATTGCATTTGGCTCGATCTAGTTAATCGTCAGAGCTGGAAAGTCTTTTGCCAAGGCATGACGAGGCATGACCAAGACCAAGAGTACAGATAAGATTCGGATGATCCGAAAAGCGTTCATAAATTTCTCCCCGATTGATTTCGGATGCGCCGAAATGCCGATGACCAGCTATTTGTTACGAATAAAAAATATCATCATCTATTTTCATTGTTAGCAATTTTGACGTGCCTGTCGTCGTCAGCGACATCAAAAGGCGTTTCCTAAGGATCCATTCAAGCCTGCGGCCACAAAAATACGCTCCGCCGCGGTGTGGAACGGCGGATACCGGGCGCCGCTGAGTGTTGCTTGCAACGGGCGCTGGCGCGATCTTAGCTAACGTGACTAGACTACTAACAATGTTAACCTTAGGGATCAAATAGGTTTTGTAAAGGTCATCATGAAATTCACCGCTAGTTGGCAATTTTTCGCGCTGGCTTCCGCCATTTTCGCGGCTTTCACCGCGATTTTCGGCAAGCTCGGCGTGGCCGAAATCAATTCCAATCTCGCCACATTTATTCGCACGATTGTCATTTTGGTCGTGACCGCATTGATCGTTTCGCTTCGCGACGAGTGGCGCACACCAAGTCCCATCAGCACCAAGACCATCGTTTTTCTGGTGCTTTCTGGAATCGCCACTGGGCTTTCATGGCTCTGTTACTATCGTGCCTTGCAGCTAGGGCCGGTTTCGTTCGTGGCGCCTGTGGACAAGCTCAGTGTGGCGCTAGTAGTGGTGCTCGCTTTTTTCGTTTTGGGCGAAACGCCAACTGCGCAGACGCTAATAGGTGCTACGCTAATTGTCGCGGGGTCGTTGGTGATGCTTCTAAAATAACCAGAAATTAAACAAGGAAAATACACATGAAAAACGTAGCCCGTGAATTATTGGCAGTATTGTCTATCGTTGGTTTGGTGAGCGCGGCCAGCGCACAAGGTTCGGTGAAGGTCGTGAAAAAAGATGTGCCGGAATCGGTGCTGACTACATTCATCAAAGCGTATCCCAAGGCAACCGTCAAAACCTATTCCCGCGAGACACGCGACGGTAAAATTTGCTATGAACTCGAATCAAAAGACGGCCCGACCAAGCGTGACATCATCTACGCCGCCAATGGCGATGTGATGGAGATTGAAGAGGCGATGAAGCCAAGCGATTTGCCAGCCGTTGTATTGGCAACGCTGAATAAAAGTTATCCAAACGCTAAAATTACCGCCGCCGAAAAGTTAATTAAGGGCGCGACCCTACAGTACGAGTCAACAATCAAAGTTGGCGGAAAAACGATTGATCTTTTATTTAGCGATGCCGGCGAACTGGTTAAACCGGCAGTAAAATAATCTGCAGGTCCCCCGTTCGAATCGGGGATTGGTCACCAACACTATTGTTTTATAAGTGTATTTTTTGCCCTGAAAAAACCGTAGGTTGGTTGCAGCTTTTTCAGGGCAAAAAATGCGCTTATTTGTTTGGCCGCATTAAAAAACTGATTTATTGATAATTTTCCGACGCCATAAAAACACTCGACTTATTGCAAACGCATTCGCTGATGCAAATTGCGCTCGAAAAAATAGCGGCCATCCGAAAAACCGTTGATGATTCCATTTTGCTTCCCAGCAATTACGAGGCGCAGTTCGTCGGTTCTAATGCGGTCACTTCGCGCCAAACGATGGCGCGCGAACTCTCTGGGCAAGGTTTGAACGTAATAGGAAAAGGTGCGTTGTGGAATGCCCTTTAAACCGCCGCAGCGGGCGCTACCGTACGTGTTCTAGCGACGGCAAAGCGCCCCAAGTCGATGACGGTATATGAAGTCGTCGAGCATCGAAACTCGCGCGACCATCACAAATCTGCATTAATTCCCCGCTCCTCGAATGCCGCCGGAGCGACCGGGACCGGACCGACGCCGGGCCAAATTAACCAGAAATGCACAAAACAATGGGCGAGCAAAAAAATATTTTCAGGCGATGCGAATCTTTGCTTGCAATTGATGGCGGTCCCGATTATAGTTCTCCTCGTTTTGCGTAAAAATAAAAATGCTTTAAATTAAAAGTTATGTAATTTTACATTTTTATTTCCTTTCCTGACGCGATCAAAACCGCAACATCCCCCACTTTTTGGAATATAAACACGCTAAAAACGGTGTGGGAGCTGAGCGCGCCATCTATTGGCGCGGCTTGATTGAAGCGAGCGCACGGGTAATTTCAAAATAGGTTTCCTCATATTAGATCCTCGTTGTTTCAGACAGCTCAACTAATCAAAAGAGAAAAAATGTCAAAGCAAGCTAAACACTACTTCGCGTTAATTATGGTGCTTTCAGCGATGATGGCTTCGCCCGCATTCGCATGGGATACGGACTGGTACCTCAAGACCGTATCGAAAATTGGCTCACACGGTAATAGCGAAGGGAATAGTACGGGTTTCTTGAGCCTAACCGACCCCTTGCCCGCCAATTGCATGAACGGGGTTCTCTACTGGGACCTTACAACTCCGCTAGGTAAATCAATGCTGAATACGCTCATTTTGGCCAAAACCACAGGGCAAAAAGTACGCATTGGTTTTACGATGCCGACAACGGTACCTATCTTTTGCACCTTATCGCTAGCCGCGCTGGAGTAACTCTCCTCGGTTCGCCGGGATGCCTGGCGAAATCAAGGTGGTTCTCAACATTCAAATCTTATGGAGCGCTGTTTGGTGATGCGGAAAAATATTCAGGCCGGTTTTTTAGTTGGCGTTGGCGTAGATAGGGTGGCCGCTGAGTCAAAAATGCTACGCCACATCGCAACACCGCGTAAATCGCCGTTGAACGACCAAGCAGCCTAACAATAGCGCCAGAAGCACCTGAAACTATTCTAATTGCGCTTTTATCAACACTAGGCAATAAGTAGGGCCGCGATAGGTAGCGCTTAAAAAAACAAACCAGATTCACGCCAATTACATTCGGCCGCACCGTCAATAAAGGGACACCATGCGTCATCAAGTCAAACCGTTTGCGTTCATTCAAGCCGCTATTTTTACAATAGTAGCGCTGGCTGGCCTGTTGACTCAAAGTGCACGAGCACAAGTCCCGCCGCAAGACGATGATGATGGATCGATTGTGACCTTGATCGCGGCATTGATTCCCGTTTGCAAGGTGCCGGTTGTGACATCCCCTACAACGCCGATATCGCAGTCGGACGCTGTTACGCTCACGGCAACTTGCAGCAACAATCCAACATCGTATGAGTGGAGCTTAAACGGCACGGTGATCGCAGGACAAACCGGTAACGTGCTCAAGACGACTGCTCCATCCAATGTCGGCGCGGCAGTCTACTCCGTGGTTGCAAGCTTCGGCGGATTGAAATCCGCTCCGGTTTCGGTCAGCGTGAACGTGGCATCCGCTACTCCCGCCTGTTCCAATTTCTTTTTAGAGCAGCAGCCCGCATCCGATTTGAATGCCTATTTACTTAGGGTGTTTTGTACTAAATCGCCTAATTACTACTATTTCTTTGTGGGCCCTACGTGGACGGACGCATACAATCAAACAAATGGAGGCCGGTTTCTTAATAGTGGCCGCGCGCCGGGACAAGATGTTCAGACAGTCGCCAATGGTGATTCGCTTGTCCCAGGTCCTAATACATTTGCTCGGCTCTACCCTGGCACATACAAGTTCTGGATGCGTTCGCTCGGTACGAATAATGAATTTTCGGATCCGATTTCCTTTACGGCGACAGTAGGTTTGACTTTTGCCGGCGCAACGGTCGATTTTATTGCGCCAGTCAATAATGCCTTTATTGCCGCGGGCAACAACCAAAATCTGCAGGTGACGCTTAGTGGCGGAAACATACAGATTTCGCGAATTGAGTTTTATCGTCAGGACTTAAACGGTAGAAATGAGGTCAAGCTAGGTGAGGTAGCGGTAAATGCGCTGAGTGGCACATATCAATTTCTCTGGACTAACGTCCCATTAGGCACCTATAACCTACACGCAAAAGCATTTAGCACCAATGGCACCGCGTCTAACGAGGGTGTCCCGAATTTTGTGTAAATCAATTTTACTGGGCGGGGTTAAAACGGTCTTCGAAACGAATCATAAGCTGACTCATGGCTTGTTTCCAGTTCTGTATTGGCATTGTCCAGCGTTTAGCAATATTGCGTAATC
>JBBRAM010000042.1:0-23470 GCA_038206765.1 Burkholderiales bacterium
CATCCAGTTTCATCATCTGGGAAGGCATTTATTCTTATATCTTGTTGTTTTATATGCGTTTACTTGTAAAAATGTCGTCTCACCGCTATTGATTATTCTCAAATAGTATTAACTTTTCTCATTTGGTGTTAACTTTTGACAATTTGATCGCGATATTTCAATCGTTACCGAGGTTTCTGTCAATCAGTTCTCGCACTCTAGCACTGACAGCGGCGACCGTCTGCGCGCCCATCCCGTGCATAGTCTCATCGCGTACAAACGAATGCAGTTCGGACTGTGACGGCCATGTTTTTTTGACGACAGTTGCTTTGATCATCGGCTGAAAATCCTTAGGCTCTACTTGCTGCCCGTCGATTGCCTTTAACAACAGTATAGGTAGTTGCTCCTTATAGCCGGCCGCCTTGCCGGCTTCATTGCTTTCGCGCGGCCGTCGTTGCGCTTCAAACAGGTACACAAATTCCTTGCCCAGCTTCGCATCGGCGAAGCTAACCTCAACACAAATATAGGAACGAGGTACCGTTTGTTCCCCATCCATGAACGAAAATTGCCGTATTTGAGACTTCCGCTTCTCGCAATTTACTTCCGGGAAATACGCATGCCATTCTCCATTCAATTGGCACCCGCGATCCATAGCAAGGGTGGTTAATTTCCACTTTGGCGGTTTATCTGCCCGCAACTCCACCAAAGTACGAATGAAGTTTTCAATATCCGGAGTAACTAGTGAAGGCTTCACATTCCGGGTGATCAGACTTTGGCCGATCGAGGACGTTTTTCCGGACGTTCCACTACCAGCGCTTGAATTGATGAGTCCATCGACAAAAATGGAAATTTTCGCGCCTGATTTGAATTTGCTCGCGAGAAGCTTTTTTCTTTCAAGGTCTACACCTTGAAGCCCGCCGAATTGCCGAAATCCTAAATCCGCTTCGACACGGGGCGCAAACATGCTTGGATGTTCGTCATTGACACTATTGCCAAATGCGCTTGGATCATCCGCATCGGGGCCATGCTCTTGTCGATTTGAGTATGGAAAAGCCGGTTTAGCGTCAGATGGTGGCGGTGTGCCGCCCGGCTCCACTTCTCGACAAAAGCTGAGCCCTTCGAAAGGGAATGGTGCGGAACACCCCAGAATTCTATGGGCTAAAAAAACCCAATCACTCGAATTTACTTTGATCCACCGACCCTCCAATTGAAGTGTTGTGGGCGATTTGAATGGAAACGATGTTCGCGGATAACCGCTCGTCCCATCTTCGAAGTTTATGTTGTTCGCGATCATTGAGCTGTGAACCCGTTGAGCGGCGCGCAGAGCTAATTTGTCTGGCTCGAAAAGGATGCGGCCTAATGTCGGCGCATCGGCTTCTCGGTACCGGAAACGGTAAACAAAGCGGTGTTTGTTGATTTTGGGGTAAAAACCCGGTTTTTCGTGGGTAGCGTTAAAAACATCTTTAAAAATCCTGTGGTCTGCGAACGCGCCGTTGAATATGTTCCGGCAGGAGTGTTCGGAGTTCGTCAGGTAGAACCGGATCAGCTCCAATTCATGAATTAAGACTATTTTGCGAGTCCAACGCCGATCCTTCGACCTCAAAAGTTTTTCTTGAGTGGCGGGATTCGTCGAGGCAGTCAGTGTTCCGTGTAAGCGCTTAAGCCCAGCTCGCGTGCCGCCCGCTGAATTGCGCTCGCTTAAGAAGGCGTCGCGCGGGTTTTCGAATACGTTCTCGAGCACAACCTCTTCCGTCTCTTTCTCGTTGGACGGGTCAAACTGAAAATCTATTGTTTCAAATGGTTTGCCAGGCCAATTTCTTGTCGGGCGGCCATTTTCGAACACCCGGCCCAAAAAGAGAGCGGGTAAGTACCCGACCGCAATCTTGGCGCGAAACTGCTGTTTGATGTCCTGCAATATTTTGCCACCTGTCTCAAACTTAACCGGCGTGAACATACACTCAAGAAGTGGATTGTCCGATTGTCGCAAATTGGCGTAAACGCCACCAAACCAATCCAGTTTTACGTACCCCGGCTTATGAGCTAAGTCGTCGAATGGTTTTAGTGCTTCTAATTGCATAGGACTAACCAATTGCCAATGCATTCAGTCGCAAATATCTGTGCACAGTCTCAAATATTTTTGCTGAGTCGCGTTTATTGATAGTGTTTACACCGCCACCGACTAAAGCTACAGCGCTCGCGGTGTGGTGCGGATTTCGAAAATTACGTCTCTTCCAATTCTCGGTTTTAAAGCCGCCGGTTGCCAAGCTTTGCACCGCAGCGGATTCCAGCGCTTCTTCATCGGTCATGGACGGCAAGATGCCGGGGAAGCGTGATGCCAACATCGTCTTACCAGTGCCCGGTGGTCCCATCATTAGCAAGCTGTGGCGGCCTGCGGCGGCGACTTCGAGCGCGCGCTTGGCATGGCTTTGGCCTTTGACTTCGCTCATATCGGGATAATGCGAAACACTAGCAGGGGCGCGGCTCTCGAAGGGCTTGATGGTATCGCGCCCTGCCAGATGGGCACAGACTTCCAGCAGATTTTTGGCTGCTAATACTGTCGCATCTTTTACCAATGCCGCCTCTTCAGCGGACGGAACCGGCAGCAAAAACGCTCGCCCATCGCGGTGCGCGATGTAGGTCATCGCCAAAGCGCCCCGAATCTTACGCAGCTCGCCGGTCAGGGCTAGCTCGCCTGCGAATTCATAATTTTTTAATTTATCGCCGGGAATTTGCCCACTCGCGACCAAGATGCCGAGCGCGATGGGCAGATCGAACCGGCCGCTTTCTTTGGGCAAATCAGCAGGCGCTAAATTGACGGTGATGCGCCGTGCCGGGAATTCGAATCGTGCATTGAGCAACGCGGCCCGGACGCGGTCTTTGCTTTCCTTCACTTCCATTTCGGGCAAGCCGACGATGGTGAACGCCGGCAAGCCGTTGGCGAGGTGGACTTCGACGGTGACCAATGGGGCATTCATGCCGTCGAGCGAACGGCTGTACAACACGGCGAGCGACATTATTGCGACGTCGCTTGTGTCGGGGCGTCGTTGTGACCGGCATTCGTTCCAGGATTTGTCCCTGATTCTAGTGCTGCAATCTTGGCTTCCAAGTCCTGCAATTTAGCGCGTGTTTTGGCGAGCAGTGCGACTTGAATATCGTAATCCTCGCGCGTCACCAAGCCTTGTTTGGCTAATTGCGCTACCAAATGTTGGCGGACATTTTTTTCTAAATCAGCTGTAGGGGACTGCTGCATGAGTTCATCTGCGCGCGCGGCGGCTGCATTCAATGCACCGCCCATTGCTCGGCTGAGTTTATCGATGAGGGTTGACCCGGTTGAGTTTGATTCAGACATTTTGAGTAATTTTAATCAGTTAGTTTTCTATTGTAGCCGCAGCCTCGGAACGCGGCATTGTTAAATGCTGCAAAACGAGATTCCCAGCGCTCCAAAGCGGTGCGTAGGCGGGGTTGCGGTGTTTATTTTGGTGCGAAATATCAGTGTTAAATTATTTTTCAGTGATAAAACAATAAGTTATGGATGATCGTGCGGTGGCACGCTATCTGCTAATAGTTGATGACATGACGAACTTATGACAGTTTTTACTCCCGCCTCCATTCACGCAACTCCACTAAAAAGGGAACAACATGAAAAACCGCACAAACACCTTTGCACTCGCTGGACTGACAGCGTTTACATTATCTGCGATTAGCGTTTTCGCACAGACGACGCCTGCCCCGGCCGCTGCACCTGCACCTGCCGCAGCGCCCACACCGGAGCACACTTTCACACCAAAAATTTCATTGTTTAGCGAATACGAGTATCGTGGCATTTCGCAAACTTCCGAAAAGCCAGCCGTTCAGTTTAACTTTGACTATGCGCACTCGAGCGGCTTTTATTTGGGTACGTTTATTTCTAACATTAGCTGGTTAAAAGACTATAAAGATGTCGGCGCAGTCGACAAATCTTCATCCGTCGAGATTGATTTGTTTGGTGGCTACAAATTCGAAGTCGTTAAAGACTTAACCCTTGATATCGGCTATTTGCACTATGAATATCCGGGCGCGAAAGGCTTGCCAGGTTATCCAAAACCGAATACCGATGAAGTTTATATTGGTGCGTCATATGGGCTATTTAACGCTAAATATTCCTACTCTACCGGCGATACATTCGGTGTCGCAAAATCAAAAGGCACAACATTCCTCGAGCTAAATTATGCGCAAGAAATTATGCCCAAATTGACACTCACTGGTCAAATTGCCCAACAAAAATATAAAGGCAGCTACCTAGGCTTTAACAACGATAAAGAGCTCACTTACGTTGTATATAAATTTGGCCCGACTTACGACTTAGGCGATGGCTGGAACATCGGCGGCTACTATAAAGGCACCAACGCCAAAGAAGCCAATTACACCATCAAAGGCCGTGACTGGAGTAAAAACCGTTTGGTTGCTTTCGTCTCCAAAACGTTCTAACGATTTATCGTTCCATCGCAATCCATCACTCAAGGGAGCAAAAAAATGAAATTGGTCACCGCCATCATCAAGCCGTTCAAGCTTGACGAAGTCCGTGAAGCCCTCTCCGCCATCGGCGTGCAGGGCATTACGGTTACGGAAGTCAAAGGTTTTGGACGACAAAAAGGTCACACCGAACTCTACCGGGGTGCGGAATACGTCGTGGATTTTTTGCCAAAGGTAAAAATCGAAGCGGCTGTCAAGGATGATTTGCTCGAACAAGTGATTGAAGCAATCGAAAAGTCGGCTAACACCGGCAAGATTGGCGACGGGAAAATCTTTGTGTTCAATTTGGAACAAGTCGTTCGTATCCGTACCGGTGAAACCGGCGCGGATGCGCTTTAATTGGGAGCACTGACAACATGAAATCAATCAAACAAGTACTCTCGCTGCTGGCTGTTAGCAGCGCTTTCGCCTTCGGCGCAATCGCTGAGGCGCAGACACCTGCTGTCGCTCCAGCACCCGCTGCGCCGGCGGCTGCGGCACCAGCTGATGCGAAAGCTGCAGCGGCTGCGCCTTCCGCTACCACCGCTGCTCCAGCTGCAACCGATGCCAAAGCACCGGCTCTCGCTGCTGCGCCCGCCGCCGCAACGCCTCCACCCCCAGTCCCAAACAAAGGCGATGTGGCATGGATGCTGACTTGTACGGCCTTGGTGTTGCTGATGAGCGTGCCCGCATTGGCACTGTTCTACGGTGGCTTGGTGCGTTCGAAAAACATGCTGTCGGTATTAATGCAGGTCTTCGTCACGTTCTCGCTGATCACGGTGCTGTGGGTGATCTACGGCTATAGCTTCACCTTCACCGAGGGTAGCGGGGCGACGAGCCCGTTCTTCGGCGGCTCGGGACGCATGTTCTTTAAGGGCATGGCTGATTTGGTTAAAGGCGATTTCACGACCGCCGCGACCTTCAGTAAGGGCGTCGTGCTACCTGAAATGCTTTATGCAGCGTACCAAGCGACGTTTGCGGCTATCACTTGCTGTTTGATTTTAGGCTCTGTTGCCGAGCGAATGAAATTTGGCGCAGTGATTTTGTTCATGGCGCTCTGGTTCACGTTCAGCTATATTCCGATCGCTCACATGGTGTGGTTCTGGTCTGGTCCTGATGCTTACACAACTGCCGCTTCGGTCGACATCGAAAACGCTAAAGCTGGTCTGCTATGGCAATGGGGCGCACTTGATTTCGCCGGCGGAACAGTCGTACACATCAACGCCGGTGTCGCTGGTTTGGTCGCTGCATATTTCTTAGGCAAGCGTATCGGATTCGGTAAGGAATCGATGACGCCGCACAACCTCACCATGACGATGATCGGTGCATCATTATTGTGGTTTGGCTGGTTCGGTTTCAATGCCGGCTCTGCCTTGGAAGCCAACAACAGCGCGGTTCTTGCCTTTATGAATACCTTCTTGGCAACGGCTTGTGCTGTACTCACTTGGATTACTGCTGAATGGCTCCTGCGTGGCAAACCGTCGATGCTTGGCGCGGCTTCCGGTGCAGTCGCTGGATTGGTGGCGATTACACCGGCTGCCGGTAACGTCGGCATCATGGGTGCAATGGCGATTGGCGGCTTGGCTGGCGTGGTTTGCTTGTGGGGCGTGACTGGACTCAAGAAAATGCTCAAGGCTGACGACACATTGGATGTGTTTGGCGTGCATGCTCTTGGCGGTATTTTGGGTGCATTGCTGACAGGTGTGTTCAATTCACCAGACTTGGGTGGCCCAGGCTTCCCAAACAACTGGTTTGAAATGAAGCCGGGCTTTGAGACCATCATGGCGCAAGTAATTGTGCAGGCTAAAGCAGTTGGTGTGACCGTGGTCTGGTCTGCTACCGTTGCAGCTGTTTCGCTCTTTATCGTGAAAATGGTTGTCGGTTTACGGGTACCAGAAGAAGAAGAGCGCGAAGGTTTGGATATCACTTCGCACGGTGAGTCGGCTTACAATCATTAAACGATTGTTTGCTCGCACAAAAAAAGGCGCTCTATTGAGCGCCTTTTTTATTGGCCGTTTATGAATTGATGTGCGATTGCGTACAGCGAACATCCAACGACCACGACATGGCGCGGAGTAGGTTTTATATTAGACTTCTCCCATGTTAAAACTGCACTCCAACAACAAAAGTTGCGACGAACCCTCGTCGCTTGAATCCGCCGAACTGCGCACTCGCAGTAACGAATGTCGGTTTTGGGCAACCCTTTCGGTCCACCCTTTTGCCGACGGCTGGCCCGGGCAACAATGAATCAACTATCGCTGCTGACAATCTCCGCGATGATTGCTTTTGCGGGCAATTCGTTGCTGTGCCGCTTTGCATTAAAAAACACTGTCATCGATTGGGCGAGCTTTACGCTGATCCGTATTGTCTCCGGCGCGTTGGTGTTGTGGCTGATCGTACGCATACGCCGCGCCAGAAATCGTGAAAAAAGTGCTGCCGTACTCGACAGCGGGAATACCCCGCAAATCCTTGCGGGCAGCTGGGCAGCTGCGTTTGCATTGTTTGTTTATGCTGCCGCGTTTTCGACCGCCTACGTGAGCTTGCCCGCCGCCACCGGTGCGCTGCTGCTGTTTGGTGCAGTGCAGGCGACGATGATCGGCGTGGGGTTAGCGCTCGGCGAGCGTCTGCGGCCTCGGCAATGGCTGGGACTGCTCTGCGCGCTTGGCGGGTTGGCGAGCTTAGCCCTGCCGCGGGGCTTGACCGACGCCGTAGTTTCGCAAAGCGCACCATCGTTTCTAGGCGTAGCATTGATGGTCAGTGCAGGCGTGGCGTGGGGTATCTATTCGCTCAAGGGCCGGAGGAGCGTTGGCGATCCGATTGACGTTACCGCGGGAAATTTTTTGCGGGCCGTGCCGATGGCGCTATTGCTATTTCTACTATTGCAATCCATGGGCGCATTCACGCTACAAGGGGTATCGCAGAGCACAGGGCAAATTACATTGCAAAGTCCGACATGGGATAGCATGGGCGCATGGGCAGCATTTGCATCGGGCGCACTGGCTTCGGGCTTGGGCTATGCAGTTTGGTACACCGCATTACCGCGATTGAGGGCGACCAACGCGGCCACGGTGCAGCTCAGCGTGCCGGTAATCGCAGCCGTGGGTGGGATCGTGTTTTTGGATGAAGCGATTACGGTCGGTTTGGTGGTGGCGTCGGCAGCAATTTTGGGCGGTATTGCGTTGGTGATTGTGGATCGGCAGCCCGCAAAATAGTTTGCGAATGCCTTGGAAAGCCGCTCCTAGAGCCATTCTTCAAGACATTTCTGATAAAAAAGTGCGATTGAACAATATATGGGAGGCGATATGAAACGAGTCACAGGAATCGGCGGAATTTTTTTCAAAGCGAAAGATGCGGCTATGCTGCGCGATTGGTACCGCAAACACTTGGGCATTGATATTTCGGAATGGGGCGGCACATCGTTCTCCTGGCGCGATGAACAAAACCCGACGGGCACCGGCTCTACCGTGTTCAGTATTTTTGAAAACACCAATACCTATTTCGCGCCAAGCACCGCGGCGTTCATGGTGAATTATCGCGTTGATGATTTACATGCCGTGCTCGCTCTGCTTCGAGCTGAAGGTTGCGATGTGGATGCTAAAGTGGATGAATCCGAATACGGAAAATTCGGCTGGGTAATGGACCCGGAAGGCAATAGGGTGGAGCTTTGGCAGCCGCCAGCGGGGCAGTAAATTCGTTTTCCCAATTCGTGCCGCCGGCCAAATGCTCACAGTGAACCCGTTCATCAGCGGCTTATGGTTATCGATCTACATCTAAGACGACACAAAATTACAAGTTTTTATACTCATACCAAGCCTACATGAAACCAATTGACGTGAGCATCACCGACTACCAGCAAATGGTTGTGCTTTTTCACGGGGAAACTGATCGGGGCGCTGCCGTACTCGCTGGCAGCTATGTGGAAAATTTTCTTGCAGCCTATTTGAAGTTCCAAATGGTTGATCAGTCGTTGTCAGAGAGGCTTTTTTCTGATGGTGGATCCCTCTCTAGTTTTTCACAACGCATCGATTTTGCACAGGCCTTTGGCTTTCTACCTTCTAGTGTTTGCGCGCAGCTTCATCTCATAAGAAAAATCCGCAATCATTTCGCCCACCATCCAAAGTCTGCTTCCTTCACTGAAAGTCCGGTACGTAATTATGCGAACGAGCTATCATTTGCAGCAGAAAAATTACTGCCAGACGGGCAGTCGCTTAAAGTTGATGGCCTCAAGAACGCTTATCTCTTGTCAGCTGGAATGTTTGTCGTAATGGCACATAACCAAATGCATGTTGCTTCTAGCGCCGTAATGTCTGAAATCAAACCACGAAAACCGTCTTAACAATCCACATATTATCCGACTTGGGCGCAAGCTTGGGATTGAACTCGGCAGCTCTTGTGTGTGGATTTTAGTCGGCGACGCCTTTCAAAAACTATACCGCACCGCAACCTTATCGCGCTTAAGCGAAATACCTTCGGCTTTTAGGCCGGTGATGGCGGGCAACAGATCACGGGTTTTGACGACCACCATGCGGCCGCTTCGGTAGTCGTAGCAAACGGTGGTCGACTCTTTTTTGCAGGCGTTGGGTAACGCCGCCAAGTTGTCGGCCGAGGTGGGCGAGGTGATGTAGGAAAAATCTTCCGCATCGTACCGGATGACGCTGGATTGCTTGCTCCCTGCCGACAGAATCGAGCGTGATGAAAATGCGCTCGGCATGGACGATGCGGTCGAAACAATGCTCTTTGAATTGCTCAGCGATGGGATTGATTTTTCGCCCTCAGCCATGCAGAATACCGAGCCGAAAATTGCCATTGAAAATACTGCGCCTCTGGCGAGGCGATATTCGGTCGCCCGGCATTGCTGTAATTTCAGTCCAACTTTCACATTTCCTCCGTGCTCTTGAAAAATTTCCTACGCACTTAAGCAGCGACGGCGCAATGCGCATGACCGTTGTTTGTCGCCTCATTGCGACAACTCTGGCGTTAATATGACACTACGCCTGATCCCTCAGCTTGGCAAATTTCGGTATCAGTGTCTGTGCGATAGGGCACGGTCATGTTAACCATGAAAAATGGCTCAGCTGTGACAAATGATGAGCAAAAACTGTTCCAGTTTAGCCGGGGCAACTTTTTGGGCAGAGCGGCATTGACAGTTTGGGCCGGTAGATGCCGTTAGGCGCAATGCTGCGGGGAGGCATTGCGCCCCAAAACAGGGCAATTAAGTTTTGGATGTTGGGGGTTTGGCGGCAGGCTTTTTCGCAACGGGTTTTTTCGCCGCCGGCTTCTTTGCCGCTGGTTTTTTGGCGGCAGGTTTCTTTGCCACTTTGTTGGCGCCCAATCTGGGCGCCGTATCTTCATCGCCGGCAATAATAATGCTGGCCAGTTTCGGCGCTTTCTTGGTCGTTTTGGCCGCTTTAGACCCTTTAGACGCTTTTGGCTTTTTTGCCACCACACCGCCCGATTTTTCCTCAATGAGAGCAACCGCCTCATCCAAGGTAATTGAATCCGCTTTGTCTTTGTCGGAGATAGTCGCGTTCGTCGAACCGTGCTTCACGTAAGGCCCGTAGCGCCCCGAATAAACCGAGATGACCTGATCGTCAACTGGGTGCTTACCGAGGATGCGCAGGGCACCTGCGGGGCCGCTGGCAGCAGCGCGGGCGCCTTTGCCACCGGCGCCGCCCGCCTTGGGTTCGCGCGCTTCAAATTCAAAGCTGGTTTTACCATCCGGCTGGCGCACCAGATATGCCGAGAACGGACGACCCTTTTTGGATATAAAGTTAGTCAGCAAATCTGTTTTGCCTTCGGCCAACAACTTTATCATTTGCTCGCGCTCGATCGGGCGCTTCAAAATCACCCGCCCTGAGCGGAAATCACAGGTCTTGGCCGAGCCGACCGCTTTTTCGCAGCTATAGGCATTTGGCATTTCAAAAACGCGTGACTTACATTTCGGACATTCGCCCAGCGATTCCTGGCCCGTGAAATCGGGCGGCTCGCCATCTTCACCGTCTTTGTCGCCCCATGAAAACTCAATCGCGTTTTCTTTGTTGAGAATAAGATTGGCTGAAAACGCGCGCCCCAAGCGGCTTCTAAAGCCATCGAGCGGGCCGACATCGCGTTTCTCAATCAAAATTTCAGCTTCGTGCATTTCGATTTGACGACCCGCCAAAATCTTCCAAAAGCCAAAATCGCATGACTGGCACTGGAATTTTTTGTAATTCTCGTGAATCTCGCCGCCGCATTTCGGGCACGGGATCTTCAATTGGCCAAAATCGCCAGGGATGGTATCGGCTTCAAAATTTTTCGCCTGGCCGACGATGTGGTGCGTCATCTCCACCACTTCCGTCATGAATTTTTTGCGCGAAAATTTGCCCTGCTGCATTTGCGAAAGCTTGTATTCCCATTCGGCGGTCATTTCGGGCGAGAACAGTTCCGGCACGCCCAAGCCGTGTAGCAAGGTCATGAGCGAAAACGCCTTGGCCGTCGGGATCAATTCGCGGCCTTCACGCAAAATATATTTTTCGTAGAGCAGGCCCTCAATCGTAGCGGCGCGCGTGGCTGGCGTGCCAAGTCCTTTTTCTTTCATCGCGGCACGGAGTTCATCGTCGTCAATGAGTTTGCCGGCACCTTCCATGGCGGACAGCAATGTTGCCTCGGATAATCGGGCGGGTGGCTTGGTGGCGAGCGGTTTGGATTCGACTGTCTCAGCCTTCACCTGCTCACCCGCTTTCACAGCTGAGAGATTGCTGGTCGCGTTTTCATCATCAATCTCGCGGCCGTACACCGCCAACCAGCCCGCATTGACGAGCACTTTACCTTCGGATTTAAACGGTTCGTTTTCAACCCGCGTAATGCGCGTGGTCTGCATAAATTCCGCACTCGGATGGAACACCGCTAAGAATCGCTTCACCACGAAGTCGTACAGTTTCGCTTCGATTTCGTTCAGCGTTTTGGGTTCTTGGGTGGTGGGGATAATCGCGAAGTGGTCCGATATTTTTGAATTATCAAAAATTCGTTTATTCGGCTTCACCCATTTTTCATCGAGAATTTTCTTTGCAAAGGTGTTGTAGGGACCGTCTTTTAACATCTTTAATGTTTCGTTTACGGTCGGAATGTAATCTTCCGGCAACGCGCGGGCATCCGTTCTCGGGTAGGTAAGTACTTTATGTTTTTCGTACAGCGCTTGCGCCAAGCCCAGCGTGGTTTTGGCGCTGAAGCCGAAGCGTGAGTTGGCTTCGCGTTGGAGTGACGTTAAATCAAACAGCATTGGCGGCGCTTGCGTGGTCGGCTTCGACTCTTCCTCGACGATGCCGATTTTTCCCATGCATTTGGTGACGAGCGCACGCGCGGCTTTTTCGTCCCAGATACGCTCGGGCCTTAAGCCTTCGTCGTCCTCTGACTTTTTGAATTTTTCATCAACCCAGCGGCCGGCATAATCGCCGCCGGACGCCGAAAAATTGCCAACGACTTCCCAATAATCGCGCGATTTAAACGCTTTAATTTTGGCTTCGCGATCGACCAAAATCGCGAGTGTCGGCGTTTGTACGCGACCGACAGTAGTAAGTTGGAAACCGCCAGATTTGGAGTTAAACGCGGTCATGGCACGGGTGCCGTTGATGCCGACTAACCAATCAGATTCAGAGCGGCACACCGCGGCATCGGCCAACGGTTCGTAGGATTCGCCCGATGCTAAAGATTTGAAACCGTCTTTAATCGCACCTTGCGTCATCGATTGAAGCCACAAACGCTGGATCGGGTGCTTTGACTTAGCGTATTGGGCGATGTAGCGGAAAATTAATTCACCTTCACGCCCGGCGTCACAAGCGTTAATAAGGCCGGATACATCTTTACGTTTAATAAGCTTTAACAATAATTTTAGGCGCGGTTCGGTTTTTTCAATTGGGCGCAACGCAAACTGCGTCGGAATCGCCGGCAAATGCGCGAACGTCCATTTGCCGCGTTTGACTTCTTCCTCTTCGGGCATGGCGATTTCAACCAGATGGCCGACAGCGGATGACAGCACAAAATCATCGCTCTCGAGGAAATCGTCTTTTTTCGTGAAACCGCCTAACGCCTTCGCAATATCGTTGGCAACGGAGGGTTTTTCGGCAATGATGAGGCGTTTGGTCACGGCGGGTTTCGTTTTCGGGTGATTAAAATAATGGCGTTTAAAACGGGTTTGGTCGCTCAAAACTGAGCAGGCAACAGTGTGTTCGATCGCAAATGAGGCCAAATAATAGGCAGGGTTGGCCTGTTTTTACAAGCTTCAATAGAAAAATCATGTGTCTCGGCGGCCGCTGAATGATGATGATAACGTCAAAAAACGGCGTTAAGTGCGACTATTCCCGCTTTGTCATTTTGCCTGTTACGTGCTTGTTAAATGCTTGTGACAGGCTTTTTACACTTCGCTCGCTTAACGTTCATCGGGCGAAAAGGTAACCGAAAAGTGTAACCGGAAGGCCGCATCAAGACAGACGTTGATACCGCCCTCCTGGCAGAGGCGCGATGATTCCGTTGATCTCAAGCTCGGACATCCTTGCCATGACTTGCTCGGCCGGTAACGCTACCCGCTCCATCAAGGCATCAATCGAAACCGCATCGTAGCCCATCGCGGTCAGGATCGGATCATTGGCTTCAGCGCCAATGTTTTCATCGGCATCACCCTCAAGCGCCGCGCCAGTACTAGAGTTTTGGTTCGGAGGGGATGCCCAATTGGAATGCTGCCATTGCAATTCAACCAAAATGTCGTTCGCCTCGTCGACCAGCTTGGCACCCTGCTTAATGAGCTGGTGACAACCTTTTGAAAACGGGGAGTGAATCGTGCCGGGGATCGCAAACACCTCTCGCCCCTGCTCGCCCGCTTGACGTGCCGTGATCAATGAGCCTGAGGCCAACGCAGCCTCCACCACCAGCACGCCACGCGATAGACCGCTAATGATGCGATTGCGACGTGGGAAATTATTGGCTAAAGCGGGTGTGCCCAGTGAAAACTCCGAAATAATCAAACCGTTCTCGGCCAATTCCTTGGCCAACGCTTTGTTGCGGGCGGGATAAACCAAATCGAGGCCTGTGCCAACCACCGCAATGGACGAAGCGCCGCCGTCGAGCCCGCCACGGTGCGCGCTCGCGTCAATGCCCAAAGCCATGCCTGAGATAATAGTGAGCCCCGCCCTCGACAACGCAAGTGAGAAGCCCTCCGCGTTTTGTAGGCCGACGGGCGTCGCATTACGGCTACCGACTACGGCAATTCCCGCTCGAGCCAGCAAGGCGCGCTTCCCCTTTAGGTACAAGATGGGCGGTGGATCTGAAATCTCTAAGAGCGCTGGTGGATAATCGTCATCCGCCAGAGTCAGCAAATGATTGTTTTCGCCTTCTAGCCATTTGAGCGCAGCCGCGAGCGCCTCCGGATCAGGCCCGGCAGCAACGGCAGCGGCAACTTTTGCCCCAACAAAGGGTGAGAGCACAGATGCAGGGCTCGCTAAAATCGCGGACGGCGTGCCGAATTGGATGAGTAAGCTGCGAAGTTTTTCGCCGCCTAAACCCGAAATAAGATCAAGGCTGAGCCATGCTGCCGGCTCAGCCCCGCTGGGAGGCAGTGGCATAGACTAGTCGTGCAAAAATGAAGGTCGGAAGTAAGATGCAATGAGTTTGCCACGACCACGCAAACAGCGTGAGACTATGGTGTTTGCACCACGTCACCGACTTTGAGCGGCCGGTTACTGCTCATGACAAGTGCGTATGAAACCTTATCGAACACCCGGAAAACAAACAATAAGCCATTGCGCTCGTCGGACAACTTTACCGTTGCCGGAATGGGCTCAATGTTGGATTTGTGGACGAAGCCCGGAATAAGCGAGCTCCATCTAAAATCGTCAGTTTTGGTGCTCACGGTTGGTCCCGCACGCATGCCGGCCAAAACATGGCCAATTTCCATGCCGTTACGCTTGCCCAAGTTTACTACGACAACAGAGTATTGGGCACTTTCAGCAACGCCGCCCAAAACCGAGATAACTGTTCCTTTGACGAATGTGTCTGGTGCGTGAGGAACGTACGACGGCACAGTCATTTCTGTGGTTGGTGTAAGGCGGTCACCCCGATTTATTTCTTGGGTGGATTTAACTACTTCAAGCGTTGTGCTTTCGCCAAATTTACTGACTTTGGCCTCGCCCAAGTAACCAACTTCGTAGCCTAAAATTTCTTTTGTGTCGGGGTCAATCAGCGTTTTGCCATGGCGATAAACCTGATAGCGCGTGCCTTGCGACGGCTTGACCGCCACCGCATAAATCTTGTCGCCTGCACCGACAATCACGCGACCGTCATCGGAGGCGATCACCTTTGGCGCGTTAATCAGTGCATCTTCTTCCACCACCAGCGGTAGCGACAAAAATGGTGTGATAGCGCGCGCTGGTATCGAATAAATTGCCTGCGCTAGCCTGTCAACACGGACACCGGGCGACAACCTCACCGTACCGTTTACGCCGCCACCAGCTCCTGAGTTGCCAATCGATAATCGCGGGTTGCCGTTTGCATCAAAGGTCAGGTTGATCACATCGCCCGGGTAGATCCAGTGCGGGTCTTTAATTTGCTCGCGGTTAAGATTCCAAATCTCTGGCCAGCGCCAAGGTTCTTTCAAAAATTTTCCAGAAATATCCCATAACGTATCGCCCTTGACGACGGTGTAAGTATTAGGTGCATTTTCAGCTAGCGCTAAAGATTTGTTTGATTTGCTTTCGCCACCGGCCGATTCGGCGGCCATTTTTTCAGCGGACGGCGATTTTTCAGTGTTGGCTCTTGAGGATCCGGGAGCCGCTTTTGATGCCACTTTGGGATCGGCCATCTTGGCTTCTGCGGGCTTGGCACCCGTTGCCTTTGATTCCGCGGCGGCACTTGGTGCGGCTTGAGCCAACACATTTGCAGAATTTAAGGCAACGACGGGAACAAATCCTGATATCGCAAGGACTAAGAAGAGTGAACGAGTTTGTTTGGGCATGTCGGGTCTCGCTTCAAGTTGCGGGATGTTGTAATTTAAGTGAAATTCAACAGCGGTGGGATTTGTCAGCGCGGTCAACGGGCAATGCTTGAATTCTAGTAGTCACTGCGAATTCAATTGCTTGCGTTGCGTTGTTGAACAGTGAAACGCGCAGATAGTCTCACTAAAACGGATAAAACATCGGTAAAACGATGCGCAATCAAATATAAGCTGTCATCACAACGCAAATACCCGCCACCATGCAAGCGCATGATAAATACACGGCAAATTTGCTACTTTTGACGACTTCCACTAGACTTATACCCTCAGCACTCGTTTCAAAGTTAAAGTTACTTCTGAAGATTCTGCACTTAATTTATTCATTTCGCAAGCAATTATGGCCATTCTGGATGTTGTGACATACCCCGATCCCCGCTTAACCCGCGTCGCGGAGCCGGTCAAACTGATCGATAACAAGATCAAAAAATTAGTCGATGATATGGCTGAGACCATGTATGACGCGCCAGGTGTTGGCTTAGCAGCCACCCAAGTTGGCGAGTTAAAACGCATCATGGTGATTGATGTTTCCGAAGAAAAAAACCAACTTCGCGTTTTCATCAATCCTGAAATCATCAAAAAAGAAGGCACAGCCGTTAATGAAGAGGGCTGTCTTTCTGTCCCCGGCTTCTACGACAAAGTTGAACGTGCTGAGACCGTGATGGTGACAGCGCTTGATCGTGATGGACAACGCTTTACCATCAATGCTTCAGGCTTGTTAGCCGTTTGCATTCAGCATGAGGTCGATCATCTCGACGGCCATGTGTTCGTCGAATATTTATCGCCTTTGAAGGCAAATCGGATTAAAAACAAATTGGTCAAGCGCCAGCGTGAACTTGAGCGCGAGGCTGAAGTTGCCGCGCCGCGCCGCCGAGTAGCCTCATCAGCACGGGCTTAATTTGCCGCACATTTAAGTTTTAAGCACATTTTTGCACCAGCGCCGGCGTGATTGCCGGCGTTGTCATTTAAAGCCATGCCGCTTTAAACCGCGCATCGCGTTTGACACCGCGCTGCACCTCAAGCCAAGCGCCGAACATAAGGCTGAACATAAGGTATGAAACTCATTTTTGCGGGTACTCCACATTTTGCCGCAGCCGCCTTGGCCGCGCTGGTGGCGGCTGGCCATGAGATTTTGTTAGTGCTTACTCAGCCTGATAGGCCCGCTGGACGAGGTATGAAGCTCTGCGCAAGCGAAGTGGCGCAGGTTGCACACGCGGCGGGTTTGCGCATTGAGAAGCCGCTGTCCCTAAAGGATCTCACTACCCAAACCATGTTGCGCGAGTGTAATGCCGACTTGATGGTGGTTGCAGCCTACAGCCTGTTGCTACCGCAGGCGGTGCTCGATATTCCGCGTTTGGGTTGCCTCAATATTCATGGCTCTATCCTGCCGCGCTGGCGGGGGGCTGCGCCGGTGCAGCGCGCCATCGAAGCAGGTGATACGGAAACCGGGATAGCGATTATGCAAATGGATGCGGGGCTGGATACGGGTGCAGTGCTATTAGAGAAGCGCATTGCAATTTCGGATTTTGAAACCAGCGCTACACTATTTGAGAAACTGACCCGCGGGGGCGCAGAAAGCATTGTCCATGCGTTGGCAAGCTTATCCACGCTCAGCGCTGCGAAGCAAGCCAGCGATGGTGCAACCTATGCCAAAAAAGTCTTGAAGTCCGAGGCTTTAATTAATTGGTCGGATTCAGCAACGGTGCTGGAACGTCGAATTCGGGCGTTTGATCCGTTCCCCGGTGCCGAGGCTAGATACGGCGTGGACGGCGACGCAACAATTAAAGTTTGGCGCGCTAAAGTCATCACAAATAAAGCAACTCAACCGCCCGGTACGATCATTTCCCGCACAGACAATCAGCTCATTGTTCAATGCGGTCAAGACGCACTTTCGCTGAATGTGGTACAAAAACCGGGTAGCAAGCGCGTCGCTATCGCTGAATTCCTTAACGGCATGGCCGGCCACACTCCTCCAAATGCAACAAGCGCACTTCAACTAGGAAGTCTATTTAAATGATCCCCATTCAAGTCGCCTCAGCAACCGTCGTTGGCCAAGTGCTCGGCGGCAAAAACTTGGATCGCGTTTTGGAACAAATCACCCTCAAACCGGTGCCCACTACGCCACCCACGCCACCACTTACACCCAACGAGCGTGCTGCAGTGCACTCCATATCGTTTGATACGCTGCGGCATTACGGGCTCTTAACAGCCCAACTCGATATGCTGCTTACAGGGCCGATGTCGGACGCGCCGGTGCGGCATTTGCTACTCGTGGCATTGGCACAACTCCAATTTTCAAAAGCTAGCGACCATGCGATTGTCGATCACGCTGTTTCGGCCACTGAGGCGCTCGGCTTTCCGCGCGCCAAATCGCTGGTCAACGCGGTGCTGCGCAATTACTTGCGAACACCGGATAAATTTGCTCGCGAACGCTTCAAAGTCGATACCGCGATTTATGACTTCCCCCGCTGGTGGATTGAACGTATCAAACGCGAACAGCCCGGCGGCTGGCACGATGCATTGCTGTCTTCGCGTGAGCATCCACCGATGTGCTTGCGAGTTAATCAGCGCCTAACTAACGCCGCCGATTATTTGGCCAAACTCGCCAAGGTGGGCATTGCGGCAGCGGACCGCGGCGCAGGCGCCATCGAACTGGTCAAGCCAACCTCGGTACACGAGTTGCCCGGCTTTAGTGACGGCCTAGTATCAGTGCAGGACGAGGGCGCGCAATGGGCGGCACATTTTCTCGATGTCAAGAACGGTATGCGCGTGTTAGATGCCTGTGCCGCGCCAGGCGGTAAGGCTGGCCACCTGCTGGAAATGGCTGATGTTGATTTAACCGCTATTGATAGCGATCGCCATCGCCTAAAACGCGTTGCCGACAATTTGGATCGGTTAAAGCTCAAGGCGACGCTTAAAAACGTTAACGCTGCCGAGCCTGATACCTGGTGGGACAGAAAACCGTTTGACCGGATTTTGCTTGATGTGCCCTGTTCAGGTTCGGGTGTAGCAAGACGCCATCCCGACATCAAATGGATTCGCCGTGAAACCGATCTCGGCTCATTCGCACGCCAGCAAACGCGGCTGTTGGAATCGTTGTGGAGTTGCTTAGGTGTTGATGGTAAATTGCTGTACGCAACCTGCTCCGTGTTTAAGAGCGAAAACCAAGACATTATTGACGCGTTTTTAAAAACGCATCTCAGCGCAAAGCAGCTAAACCTGACCGTCACTTCCCGCTTGCCGGGATGCGGCAATGATCAAAAAACACCCGAAACAACCGAGACAGCCGACCCCAAACATGCTGCACGGCCTACCTTCAAAGACGGTCAATTGCTGCCGGATGAACACCACGACGGATTCTATTTCGCGCTGCTTACTCGTACCAAACCGCAATAGCACAGCGATGCGGTGTGCGAGCGCAAATAGCTTCTTGAGACAGGCCGCTGGCGCGACGCGACGCCCAACGAACCCTATTTTTGCGCGCGCCGTGAATGGTTTCGTTAAGGGCTTGTGTGCAGCGATGCGATTCGCCGGGTTGCCATGGCTCCTATTTTGCGCTTCGCTCTGCACACCGTCACTCGCGTTTGCTGAAGGCGCAACCTTCCAATCGGCGAAACTAGAGGCAACGGAAGACGGCTACCAACTCAATGCACAGCTTGACTTGACCCTCACGCCCGCGATGGAAGAAGCCGTGCGCAAGGGGGTTTCACTTTATTTTGCGGTTGATTTTGAGGTCAGTCGTAGTCGCTGGTATTGGCTCGATCAGGTTGTGGTGCGCGAGCGACGCAACATACGCGTGACGTTTGCGCCGCTTACCGATCAATATCGAATTACGGTTTCTGGTTTATCACAAAACGTGGCGACGTTTGACGATGTGCGGCGTGTGCTGTCGCGGGTTCGATCATGGAACGTGATTGACAAGGGTCGATTAAAATCCGGCGAAAAATATGAGGTCGCGGTCCGCTTCAAACTCGATACCGCGCAGCTACCCAAGCCGTTTCAGTTAAACGTGCTAGCCTCAAAAGAATGGGGTCTTGACTCCGATTGGGCGCGCTGGTCAATCACGGGCGGCGACAATCGATGAGCGCGAACCCAATAAGGATGCAGCCGTGATCCGCTCCATTATATTTGCTTGCATCGCCGTCGGTGTGGGGCTAATCGTTGTGCTGTTTCGTGCGAGCAGCAACAACGAATTTTTTTCCGATCATTACCCTTGGCTGTTCGGCCTAGGCCTGGTGCTCACCGTTGGACTTTTATCGTTAATCGGCTATCAAATTTATGGTTTGGTGCGAAAACTACGATCCCGGGTTTTCGGCTCTAAACTCGCGCTGCGGCTCATGGCAGTGTTTGCGTTGATGGCAATTATTCCAGGCGGTTTGGTGTACGCCATATCGGTACAGTTTTTGGGACGCTCAATTGACTCCTGGTTTGATGTGCCCGTTGATAAGGCGCTTGAAGGCGCGGTAAATCTCGGCAAAAGCGTCTTTGATTCCGCGCTGATGGAGACGCTCCGTAAAGGCCAAGAAGCGGTCGCAGTTTTGCAGGCGCAGGAAAATTCTGCATCAGCGACGGATGCGGAAGCCATGCGAAAAACCCGGCTGCAATATGGCTTTGATGAAATCGCGCTGTTCGCAACCGATGGCCGTCCGCTTGCCAGTGCCAGCCTCGCGACCACACGCACCTCGATTTTTGGGGACAAGCCTAGCATCGAAGAATTACGCGAGGTCAACCGAAAAGCGCCAATTAAAGTCATTGAAACACTGTCGGATCGCAGCATCTATGCGCGCGTCGTGATCTATGTTCCGGCGACTATATTAGAACCAACACCAAGACTGATGCAAATTGTCAATGCGCTGCCGGCCGACGTTATAGCCGATGCAAAAATTGTTGAAAACGGCCGCAACGATTACACCAAGCTCGCATTGCAACGCGATGGTTTAAAAAATCTTTTTTCGCTCACGTTGACTTTAGCGCTACTGCTTACGCTCTTCTCGGCGATTGCGCTCTCGTTCTTTTTATCGGAAAAACTATCTGCCCCGCTGTCAGCTCTGGCCGAATCAACCCGTGCGATTGCTAAGGGCGATTTTTCCAAATTGAACCCCGTCAAAAGTCGCGATGAATTCGGTGTGCTCACACAATCGTTTAATACCATGACACGCCAGCTCGGCGAAGCGTCAGACGTCGTGGCACGAAAGCAGCAAGAATTGGAAAATGCCAACACGTATCTCGAATCGATTTTGGCAAACTTAACCTCTGGTGTGATGACGCTCGATGAGCGGTTATATGTTAAAACCATTAACAGCAATGCCGAACGGATGTTGGGTTTTAACCACCACGCCCTACGGGGCGTGAGGCTGCCCGAATGGGGGCAAAGCCAGCCACAGTTGCAGCCACTGGTCGATGAAATCACCAAGCAGCTTGCCACGCCGCGCGATAAGCCATGGGAGCGGCAGATTGCCTATGAAGGCATCACCGGCCGGCGCACGTTGCTAGTGCGGGCAACTAAATTGCCGGCAACAATTGATTCCGGCTTCGTGTTCGTCTTCGATGATATTACCGGCCTCATTCAAGTGCAGCGCGATGCGGCGTGGGGCGAAGTGGCACGTCGGTTGGCGCATGAAATTAAAAATCCGCTTACGCCAATTCAGCTATCAGCCGAGCGACTTCAGATGAAGCTCGCCGGCAAATTACCTGCGGCCGAGCAAGAAATTTTGCAGCGCTCTACCAACACGATCGTCGCGCAAGTGGGCGCGCTTAAAGGCATGGTCGATGATTTCAGCTTATATTCGCGCTCTTCGCGATTGAAGCCGGTAATGCTCGCACTCAATGAATTGGCGCGGGATGTGCTTGTGATGTATGAATCCATGGCGGTGGAATTGGATGTTCAGCTCAACCCGGACTTGCCGATGATTTCTGCGGACCCCGGATTACTGCGGCAAGTGCTGCATAACTTGCTGCAAAATGCACTCGACGCTTCAGCCGGCGCTGTAGCGCCTCGTATCGTCATCCGGACTGAATTGCTAGGGGATGCAAATACAAAAGACGGAAGTGATGAGCCACTTGTAAGGTTGATCGTAGAAGACAATGGTTCAGGCATTGACGAAGAAGTTAAAACGAAAATCTTTGAACCCTACGTCACCACCAAACCGAAAGGTACAGGCTTGGGCTTGGCGATTGTGAAGAAAATTATTGATGAACATCACGGCACAATCAGCGTGACGAACATCAAGCCAACTGGGGCAAGGGTTGAAATTGAACTACCCCAACAGTTTGTGCTGACAACAGAAGGTGTTTTTAGTACGACTGCAAATAGCACCGGCACGTATCAGGCAATCCCGGTTAGTCGAAATTAGAAATAAATATCAAAAATCGCAGTTAAGCAAAATCCAGCCGTAAAACGTATGATGAAAGCAGGATAAATAAAATCATGTCTGCCAATAATATTTTAGTTGTCGATGATGAAATCGGCATCCGTGAATTGCTCTCTGAAATTCTCAAAGATGAGGGCTATTTCGTGCGCGTCGCCGAAAACGCCGCCGTTGCTCGCGCCATGCGTCGCGAAGCGCGGCCTGATCTCGTGCTGCTTGATATTTGGATGCCCGATACCGACGGAATTTCACTGCTCAAAGAATGGGCGTCCTCCGGACAACTCACTATGCCGGTTGTCATGATGTCAGGGCACGGTACGATTGAATCGGCGATTGAAGCAACGCGAATTGGTGCCTGTGATTTTTTAGAAAAGCCAATCAGCCTGCCTAAGCTCATAGCCACGGTTGGTAAAGCTTTGCAGGGTGGCCGCGTATTGCCAAAGCCGGGCCTACAATTCGATCACCTCGGCCGCGCCAAAATTATTGATGAACTCAAACAGCGTTTGGAGCAAATCAGCCGCCTCAAAATGCCGCTGCTCTTGACCGGTGAGGAAGGCTGTGGATTCGAGCTAATCGCCCGCATGGTGCATCAACGCAACACCGCGTGGATCGCCCCGCCAGACCACGCATGGCTTGCGCTAAACCCCTTTGCACCACTGGCCGACGCACGCGATGGCGTACTGTTCA
Source organism: Burkholderiales bacterium (assembly GCA_038206765.1). Taxonomy (GTDB): domain Bacteria; phylum Pseudomonadota; class Gammaproteobacteria; order Burkholderiales; family Usitatibacteraceae; genus UKL13-2. The sequence continues at coordinate 22,543 of JBBRAM010000042.1, forward strand.
TCGGACAAATTGAAACGCTCAATAAAAACGAGCAAAAAGGCTTGGTGCAGCTCATCGCAAAACTCGAAAAATTCAATGTGCGTTTAGTCGCCACTACTGCGCAATCCATGATGCCACTTGTTGATAGCGGTGCCTTCGATGCGACATTATTAGCGCAACTTTCTGGCATCACGCTACGCATCCCAAGTTTGCGCGAGCACCCCGAAGATATTCCCGATTTAGCATCCACCATTTTGCTGCAAATGGTCGAATCCAATGAGTGCTCGCTCCGCCATTTTAGTGTCGGCGCCTTAAACGCGCTGCGCAATCTCGATTGGCCGGGCAATTTGCCGGTACTACAAAACACCGTGAAAACGCTTGCCCTTACCGCACTCACTACCGAGATTACGGTCGACGATGTAGGCCGCGTCGCCAGAGAATTCGGCCTCGATCAGCTGCACACCCACCCGCCGGTTGCAGGCATTCCATTTGATCTGCCGCTGCGTGAGGCGCGCGAACGATTTGAGTACCAATATTTCTTGCACCACATTCGTCGCGAGGACGGCAACATGTCGCGGGTAGCGGATAAGGTGGGGCTGGAGCGGACACATCTTTATCGAAAGCTGAAGCAGTTAGGGATCCGGCCTGGGGGGAAGGTGGATGAGAGCTTGGCATGACATATTGCTAAAAATTCGGAGAAGCTATCATTTAGTACGTTTATTTTTTGGCATCCCAGTATGCAGTAATAACCCTGTAGCGGACCTAGAGTGCCTATGTCCTAATCAGTACCCTCAAGGCTGGGATTGTGTAATTCCATTTCCACATCATTAATGCAATAATATAACCCTCTTAATAAATTTTGAGGTGTGACATGGGCAGACCAGCGCTTGGTGTAGATGTATTGGAGATAGCCCACGAGATGATTCGGCGGGCGAATACAGTCGACGAA
>JBBRAM010000043.1:0-20489 GCA_038206765.1 Burkholderiales bacterium
CTGCCATGAGCTGCTCTATAAGTTTCTGGCTGGCTAACGGTAATGCGGGAATAGCGGTTTTGCGGTGCGACATGCGTGACTCCTTGGTGAGTTAAGAAGCCTAGCAAAAATTTAATCTACACAAAAATATTTATACCCTCCAGCAAACCCAGCTGTGCACCAATTTAGATCAACTGAAAGCTCAGCATCGCATTGATAGCATGGCTTCGTCGTCAGTATTTGTTCAAAATCATTCTGAGCAACGCTCGCCACACGGGGACTTTTTACGCCTCCATTGCGCTGAATTGCTAACAATGCATCAGCTTCATCCTGCTGCAATTTCCGCATTTGAATAACTGCGGTTGCTCTTGCAGGCGTTAGCGCCGTTTCAGGCATCAAAGACATTTTGGTTTGTCTAACCAATCGTTGATCTATAATCAGCGTTCTCTGAATTTCGCCGCGTTCATCCCGCACAAATACAGTGGTGCCCCCCGAAGTGGTAGTGGCGTCGTCTGAGGTAAAATTGACTTGTTTGCCATCGTATGTAAAGCCAGAAAGCATTTTCCCTGCGTAAATTGGGGTGAATGTTGTTCCATATAGGCTGAATTTAGTAATTTTCCCCGACGCATCTTTTTCGGCGGAATTCATTGATTTTTGCAACTCTGCCACCATGGCCTGCTTTGAAAATCTGGGGTCAACCGCTTTAGTTGCCCTACATCCTGCATCACTTGAATCAGGTTGTGCTGTTAAAGATTGTAGCGTTGGCCTATTGGGCGCGGCTAAATCATCAGGATCAACTGTTTGCGCCTGAACATTGAACGATGCTAAACAAACAAACAAACAAACACTTCATTTTTAAGAGTTTCATCATTTTTCCCATAGAATAATGTTGGCGTCAAACACACCTAACTAGTTTTGATTCGTCAATAGATTTAAATCAATTATTGCAATTGCAAATTAACAGCAACAACACGGAAAGTAAACAACAATTCATTGTTGCTGAAACGGGCTTGTCTGAGAAACTGCAGCGTGACCAACATCGATTATCGTACGTACTTTAATATAGACAAGCTTTGCTTTGCCCAAGCTACACATCGAATTTCACCGCCAAGCACTCTAAATAAACCGCTGCATCCGGCGCGGTTCGATTTCGTTGCGCTTGCCAGATCATCTCGGCCAAGCAATCCATCATTTCGTGTTCGGCCAGCATGACCGAATAGAGTTTTTGCGAGAGCGTTCTGTGCGCATTTAGCACGCCGCGCGGCTGATCAATGGCGATTTGTTCGCGGATGGCGATGTGCATGCTGATATGTAAAAACGGATTGGTTTCGGCAGCCTCTGGCACGTAATCGCGAGCGATGGTTTTGTCCCGATTGCTCAGCATTGCATGGTATTCGGGGTGTTCCGCCATCACCCCGACCGCGATTGATTCTAACGCCGTCAATGGTTCACCCGCGCCGTATTTGCGCCATGCCTCGAACAAAAAATCGCGCGATTCGTCGCGGCTGGGATTAAACATGACCGCAATGTTTTGACAGGCGTGGTTTTGACACATGTGTTTCAACAAACTCCGTTTTTACAAACGGTGGCTTTCGCAAACTAAGCTTCAACATATTTGGAACGATCCTTAAACCCACAAATATCATAAACCGCACAAGCGCCGCACTTCGGCTTGCGTGCCACACAGGTGTAGCGGCCATGCAAAATGAGCCAATGGTGCGCATGTTGCATGAATTCTTCCGGCACGTTCTTATAGAGCTTCATTTCAACCGCCACCACGTCTTTGCCCGGTGCCAAACCCATGCGATTTGAGATGCGAAAAATGTGCGTATCAACGGCCATCGTTGGCTCGCCAAACGCGATATTAAGCACCACATTTGCGGTCTTGCGCCCCACGCCGGGCAAGGCTTCCAAGGCTTCACGGTTGTTGGGTACTTGGCTGTCGTGTTCCTCCACCAATATTTTGCAGGTTGCAAAAACATTCTTTGCTTTCATGCGAAACAGGCCGATGGTTTGGATGTGTGCGGTTAAGCCTTCAAGGCCGAGCTTGAGAATTTTTTTGGGTGTGTTGGCGACTTTGAAGAGTTTGCGGGTGGCGACATTGACACCTTTGTCGGTCGCTTGCGCAGACAAAATTACGGCGATCAATAATTCAAACGGCGTGGAATATTCCAAATCCGATTTCGGATGCGGATTGATTTCTTGCATGCGTCGAAAAAATTCGTGCCGTTGCGGAGGTTTCATTAACGCCATTGGTGTCCTTAACCGTTACTTAACTGAGTACTCAACACAGCACGTTCTTTCTCGGCCAATAACGCCTGGCGCTCTTGAAAATCCCGCGCCAAACGAAATTGATGGAAGCTGAACCGTTCACGCGCATCATCTTTATCCGCTAACGTCGGATAGCGAGCATCTTCAATCATTTCAATACAATCCACAGGGCAGGGCGGGATGCATAAATCACAGCCGGTGCAAAGCTCGGCGATGACTGAATGCATAAATTTATTCGCGCCGATAATCGCATCCGTCGGGCAGGCTTTTAAACATTTTGCGCAACCAATACATTCGGCTTCAATAATCATCGCAACCCGATGCGGCAAATGTGTTCCGCAATCCGCATCCAATGCCATCAACGGGCGATCCAGAAGGGTGGCGAGCGCTTTGATTCCCGCATCGCCACCAGGCGGGCAGCGGTTGATGGGCGCCTCGCTGGTCGCGATTGCTTCGGCATAGGGCCTGCAGCCCTGATAACCGCATTGGGTGCATTGGGTTTGCGGCAACAGCGCATCGATTGCATCGATTTTTAGGGTCAGTGTTTGCATGAAAATTGCATCGGGCTTGCTTTCAAATCAACAACATCTATTTCAATGCCAACGCACATTCCCGAACCAACGCGGGACCTTTGTAGATAAAGCCAGTGTAAATCTGCACCAACGCAGCACCGGCGTTGATTTTCATCTTGGCGTCTTCACCGCTCATGATGCCGCCGACACCGATGATGGGGATGTTGCTCTTCACCTGCTTGGCAAATTCACGCAGCACTTCGGTCGACGGTGAAAATAGCGGCCGGCCGGATAGCCCGCCCATTTCATTCGCGTGCTTGTTGCCGCGCACGGCGTCGCGGGAAATGGTGGTGTTGGTGGCGATGATGCCCTCAAAACCGTTGTCCAGCGTGAGTTTGGCGATATCTTTAATAGATTTCAAATCTAGATCAGGCGCGATTTTAAGAACCAGAGGCACGGTTTTTTTGTGTTTTTTGGCCAACTTGGTTTGCTCGGCTTTTAAGGTCGATAGCAATATTTCTAACTGCTCAGCGGCCTGTAAATCGCGCAAGCCTTTGGTATTGGGGGAGGATATATTGACCGTGATGTAGCTCGCGTGCGGGAATACGCCGCGTAAGCATTTCAGGTAGTCATTAACGGCATTTTCGATGGGTGTATCGAAATTCTTACCGATGTTTAGACCTAATACGCCCTTGTATTTCGCCCGCTGTACATTGGCTAAAAACGCGTCCAGCCCGCCGTTGTTAAAGCCCAACCGATTTATCAGTGCATCATATTCGGTGAGCCTGAACATGCGTGGTTTCGGGTTGCCCGGCTGTGCCCGCGGGGTGACCGTGCCGACTTCGATAAAGCCAAAACCGAGTGCCGCCATCGCGTCAATATATTCGCCGTTTTTATCCAAGCCCGCCGCCAAACCGACGGCGTTATCAAATTTGAGGCCAAAAACCTCCCGCGGTGCCGATACCCGATGCCCCAAGATGCCCGCCAGATGCGCCTTTTCAAGCTTTTTGAGGCTGTGGAGGGCGAGATCGTGGGCGGTTTCGGGATCAAGCTTAAAGAGGGCGGCGCGGGCGAGGGGATAGGCGGCAGAGAATAGGGTCATGCTCGTATTTTATACGAGTTGCCTATTCACTCAATAGCCGCACTCAACAATGCACTCAACAACCCCTGTCAACCGTTCCTCTCATTTTCCGCAGAACCATTCGCCGTTTTTTCACGGGCTCGATTGCTATTTCAACGGCTGTCCCTGGCGCTTTGGGGTGGGTACTGGTTGGCGACGCTGGTTGTAAAGACGGTGGCATTCTGCTATGGATTTGGTACACTCTTGTCTTCAAATAAATTATTTTCAATCGCAGCGCTCAGACGGAAGGGCCGTGCGGCGCTCAGCAGTTTTGGGTGCAGCGCGGATAAGACAATGGTTATGGTACCGCCGACTACGACGCTCGGAGCTTTCACCGCCTAGTCGATCTTTCCTGTCCGTCTCGTTTGTCATTGCAAATGCAATCCAAACACCAAATTCAAAGAAAGCGCGGCTAGCAACAGCTGCGCTTTTTTATTTCTATTCTTAAAGGTTTCAATATGGTTTCCATTACATTGCCCGACAATTCAGTTCGCCAATTCGATTCCCCCGTTACCGTCGCAGCAGTTGCAGCCAGTATCGGCGCGGGCCTTGCCAAGGCCGCCCTTGCCGGCAAAGTCGATGGCAAATTGGTCGATACCAGCTTTGTGATTGCCCAAGACGCGAAGCTCGCCATCGTGACGGACAAAGACGCAGACGGTTTGGACGTTATTCGCCACTCAACGGCGCACTTGCTAGCCTACGCCGTCAAAACGCTTTTCCCCGAAGCGCAGGTGACGATTGGTCCCGTAATTGAAAACGGCTTTTACTACGATTTCTCATATAAACGCCCGTTTACACCCGAAGATCTGGCAATCATCGAAAAGAAAATGGCCGAGCTGGCAAAACTCGATACGCCCGTCACCCGCAAGGTGTTGCCGCGTGACGAGGCGGTCGCTTATTTCAAAGCCATTGGTGAGGCCTATAAAGCAGAGATCATCGAGTCGATCCCGGCAGATCAGGATGTTTCGCTCTACACAGAAGGCACCTTCACCGATTTATGCCGCGGCCCGCATGTGCCATCAATCGGCAAACTGAAAGTATTCAAGCTCATGAAAGTGGCCGGCGCTTATTGGCGCGGCGATAGTAAAAATGAGATGCTGACCCGCATTTACGGCACCGCTTGGACCAAAAAAGAAGACCAAGAGGCCTACTTGACGATGTTAGAGGAAGCCGAAAAACGCGATCATCGCAAAATCGGCAAGTTGCTTGACCTGTTTCACATGCAAGAAGAAGCGCCGGGCATGGTCTTTTGGCACCCGAAAGGCTGGATGATTTGGCAGCAGGTTGAGCAATATTTGCGGCAAGTCTATGTTGACAATGGCTACCAGGAAATCCGCACGCCCTTAATTTTAGATCGCTCGCTCTGGGAGCGTTCCGGCCATTGGGAAAATTACAAAGAAGGCATGTTTTTTACGGAATCCGAAAAACATGATTTCGCAATCAAGCCAATGAACTGCCCCGGCCATATTCAGGTGTTCAACTCCGATCTGCGTTCGTACCGCGATCTGCCGTTGCGCTATGGGGAATTCGGCTCCTGTCACCGCAATGAATCGTCCGGCGCGCTGCATGGCATCATGCGCGTGCGCGGCTTTGTGCAGGACGATGGCCACATTTTTTGTACTGAAGACCAAATCCAAGATGAGTGTTTAAAATTTACCCGCCTGCTGCAAAAAGTGTATGCGGATTTTGGCTTTACAGAGATTATTTACAAGCTTTCTACTCGTCCCGAAAAACGGGTTGGCACCGATGAATCATGGGATAAAGCCGAAAAAGCGTTGGCCGATTCGCTCAATGCGTGCGGTGTGGAATGGGAAGAGTTGAAAGGCGAGGGCGCTTTTTACGGCCCGAAAGTGGAATATTCGCTGAAAGACGCAGTTGGTCGCGTTTGGCAGTGCGGCACGATTCAGGTTGATCCGAATTTACCCGAGCGCCTCGATGCGGAATATGTGGATGACACCAGTTCCAAAAAACGCCCGATTATGTTGCATCGCGCGATTGTCGGCTCGCTTGAGCGTTTCATCGGCATTTTGATCGAAAATTATACCGGTGCGCTCCCGCTTTGGTTGGCCCCCGTGCAGGTGGTGGCGATGAATGTGACCGAACACCAAGACGCTTACGTAGCAGAAGTGACGCAGGCATTGAAAGCGGCGGGCATCCGCGTTCACGCCGATTTGCGAAATGAGAAGATTTCCTATAAAATTCGGGAACATAGCGTACAAAAAGTCCCTTATTTGTTAGTCTTAGGCGATAAGGAAAAAGAAGCAGGCACGGTTACAGCCCGAGTACGCGATGGCAAAGGTGGCGGTGAAAGCCTTCCCGCAATGCCGTTAAGCGAATTTATTTCCCGCGTTAAAGAAGAAATATCCGCAAAGAGGTAATGCGGTAGTTTTCTCGTTACGCTTAGTTTTATGGTTGGTTTAGATTTATGCCCTTGAGGCGAAAATACTATTTTCGCCCAAGATTTTGTGAACGATTAGGAGAGTTTTATCGCTACTGAAAAAGACGTTCGAATCAACAGTGAGATCACCGGTGTCACTGAGGTTCGATTGCTAGGCCCGGAAAGTGAGCCATTGGGAATCGCGAGTTTTGCGGATGCCATTCGGCAAGCTGAAGTTGCGGAGTTGGATTTGGTGGAAATTGCCCCGACGGCGAAACCACCTGTTTGCCGAATCATGGATTACGGCAAATTCAAATACCGCGAGGCCAAAAAAGCGCACGAAGCCAAACTGAAACAAAAACAAGTTCAGGTGAAGGAAATCAAATTCCGTCCCGGTACAGATGATGGTGATTACAACATCAAAGTCCGCAACCTGAAGCGGTTTTTGGAAGAAGGCGATAAAACAAAAATCACGCTGCGTTTTCGCGGCCGTGAAATGGCGCATCAGGAGCTTGGTATGGAGCTTTTGAAGCGTGTACAAGCGGATTTAGCAGAAGTGGGGCAGGTTGAACAGTTCCCAAAAATGGAGGGCCGCCAGATGATTATGGTGGTTTCGCCAAAGAAGAAGATTTAGTAGCGTTCGTGATTAGGTCCAACTGAGCCATGAAAATTGTAAGATTATCGGTATTGACTTGGGTTGGACTGGCAGTGTTTGTTCTGCATCTTTTTACCAAGTACTACCTTCATGAACATACACTGGCTTGGGTTATTCTAGGGCTATCAGTTGCCCTTTTGATTGCTGGATTAGTAGTTGAATTAAAACGCAAACAGTAAAGTTTAGTGGTGGAAGTACCGGTGCATTTCCGGTTTTTGGTAGCAACCAAAAAGAAATATGCAAACAAGCCGTCTTCAGGTATCAAGCGCGAAATCGTTTCGCCACCTGCTGCGGTAAGGCAACTTAAGGAATTAACATGCCAAAAATGAAGACCAAGAGTGGAGCGGCCAAGCGCTTTAAAGTGCGTGGTTCCGGCTCGATCAAGCGCTCGCAGGCGTTTAAACGCCACATTCTGACCAAGAAAACGACGAAATCCAAACGTCAACTTCGCGGTACAGCCGAAATCCATAAAACTAACATCGTCAGCGTTCGCGCGATGTTACCTTACGCGTAAAGGAGCACCACTATGCCTAGAGTTAAACGTGGTGTTACCGCCCGCGCCCGCCACAAGAAAATCCTCGATCTAGCCAAAGGCTATCGCGGCCGCCGCAGTAAAGTCTTCCGTATCGCAAAAGAGGCGGTAATGAAGGCAGGCCAATACGCCTACCGTGACCGTCGCACCAAGAAGCGTGTGTTCCGCGCCTTGTGGATTGCCCGTATTAACGCCGCAGCCCGCAACGGCGGCATGAACTACTCAACCTTTATGAACGGCTTGAAGCGCGCTGACATTCTGGTTGACCGTAAAGTGTTGGCTGACTTGGCCGTTATGGACAAGCCCGCTTTTGCGCAGTTTATCGAGCAAGCTAAGGCCGCTCGTAGCGCATAAGCAACAACCGCAACATGTGCTATCGCAAAAGGCCTGCTTCCCTAAAATGAGCGGGCTTTTTGCTTTATGGCGTCATGGTTTTTGCGCGTTTTGAATGTATTTGAGTGTATTTGAATGTATTCAAATTTACGCGCATATAGTTTTGTTCACGTTACTTTGTTTATCCTTCTGCCTCCCCCATTAAGTTGAGCACCCATGAGCGATCTAAAAGCGATTCTGCATGAAGCAAAGGCTGCCTTATCGGCATTGAAAAGCATGCCCGATTTGGAACAAACTAAAGCGCGATTTCTCGGTAAATCCGGCTCCCTTACCGAACAGCTGAAAGGCTTGGGCAAATTATCCCCGGAGGCGAAAAAATCGGCCGGCGCGGCGATCAATGAAATCAAAGGCCAGGTTGAGGCGCTCATCAACGATGCCAAAGCCCGAATTCTGAATGCCGAACTCGAAGCCAAACTGACCGCTGAAGCAATTGATGTCACGCTACCAGGCAGGACCTCGGGTGTCGGCGGTTTGCACCCGGTAACCCGCTCGTTGGAGCGAATTGAGGCACTGTTTGCCACCATGGGCTTCTCGGTAGCCGATGGCCCGGAGATTGAAACCGATTATTTCAATTTTACGGCGCTGAATACGCCTGAAAATCATCCGGCACGCTCGATGCATGACACGTTCTACATCGAAGGTTCGAAGAATTTGCTCCGCACCCACACCTCACCGGTGCAGATTCGCCATATGCTCGACCACAAGCCGCCGATCCGCATTATTTGTCCGGGTCGAGTTTACCGCTGCGACCACGACGCCACGCATTCCCCCATGTTCCACCAGCTGGAAGGTTTGTGGGTGGACGAGGGCATTAGTCTGGCCGATTTGAAGGGCACCTTAACGCAATTTTTGAACGCCTATTTTGAGCGTGACGATATGCAAATCCGCTTTCGTCCGTCGTTTTTCCCGTTCGTGGAGCCCGGTGTTGAGGTCGACATGGAATGGGGCCGTGTAAAAACCGCCAAAGGGGACAAGATCAAATGGCTGGAAATTGGCGGTGCAGGGGTACTGCACCCCGAAGTCCTAAAAGCGGGCGGAATCAATCCTGAAAAGTATTCCGGATTCGCATTTGGCATGGGTTTGGATCGCCTCGCAATGTTAAAGTATGGTGTGAACGATCTGCGCTTATTCTTTGAAAATGATATGAAATTTCTAAATCAATTCCGCTAAATCAGCCAAAATTCGCATAGGAAAAGCAACATGAAAGTATCTGTAAATTGGCTGAAATCGCTGGTGGATGTTGATCTATCGATTGATGATTTAGCCCATACCCTGACAATGGCTGGCCTCGAAGTTGAAGAAATCGAGCCTGTCGCGCCCCCTTATGAGCATATCGTGGTGGCGGAAGTCAAAACCGTCAGCCCGCACCCGAACGCCGATAAGCTGCGCGTGACCGAAGTTGATGCGGGCACGGGTACGTTGCTGCAAATCGTTTGCGGTGCGCCGAATGTGGCGGTCGGAATGCGGGTTCCCTGTGCTTTGGTCGGGGCGAAGTTGCCTGGCCTCGAAATCAAGGCGGCTACGCTGCGCGGCATCGATTCAAACGGCATGCTGTGCTCGGCGCGTGAATTGGGAATTTCAGACGAGCATGCCGGGTTGTTGCCGCTGCCAGCCGATGCGCCAATTGGCCAAGACATTCGTGAATATCTCGATTTGAATGATGTTTACCTGACGCTCAAGCTCACGCCTAACCGTGGTGATTGTTTGTCGATGGTGGGCATTGCCCGCGATTTAGCGGCAGTTACCGGGGCCAAGTTGAATATTCCAGTTATCGCGCCTGTAGCGGCCACTATCGCTGAAAACCGCATGGCAAGCCTTTCTGCGGGCAATTCCTGCACCCAATATCTTGGCCGCGTGATCAAAAATATCAACGCCCGTGCGGCTACGCCGGAATGGATGAAGCGCCGTTTAGAACGCGCTGGTTTTCGCTCCATTGCGCCGCTAGTCGATATCACCAATTACATCACGCTGGAACGTGGCCGACCGATGCACGCGTTTGACAACGATAAAGTGCAAGGCGCAATTAACGTCCGCTTCGCGAAGACTAATGAAGAAATGAACCTGCTTAACGAGCAGCATGTGGTGTTGAAGCCCGATATGTTGCTGATCACCGATGAGGCTGGGCCGATTGCGATGGGCGGGGTGATGGGCGGCTTGGAGAGCATGGTCACGGATACCACAACTAATGTGTTTTTTGAGGCGGCCTCGTTTGACCCCGACGTGATCCAAGGCAAAACACGCGAACTCGGCATCAATTCCGATGCGGCCTATCGCTTCGAGAGGGGCGTGGATCCTCATTCTCCACGGGATGGCATCGAATACGCAACCGCCTTGACGATCCAGATTTGCGGCACACCTGATACCCAAATCGGTCCGATTACAGACGCCAATATTGATATGCCGGCCAAGCCAGCGGTCATTGTTCGCGTGGCGCGCGTGAACGCGCTGATCGGAACGACCATCGAGACTAATGAGATGGTGCGAATTTTGCAGCGCCTGCAATGTTCGGTTGCTGAGCACGGCGCATCGTTGCTCGTCTCACCGCCATCGTATCGTTTTGATCTCAATATTGAAGCGGATTTCATCGAAGAAATAGCTCGTGTTTTCGGCTACGAAAAAGTCCCCGCGATCCCGCCGACGTCATCCGTGGCAATCATGGCAATCCCCGAAGGCCATCGCAGCCGTGCAAGCTTGCGTCACCAGTTGGCCGATTCTGGCTATCAGGAAGTCATCAATTACAGCTTTGTGGCCGAATCATGGGAAGCAGACTTTATGGCCAACCTAGCGCCTGTCAAGTTGTCAAACCCGATCGCCAACCACATGAGCGTAATGCGTACTAGCCTCATCGGCGGGCTGGTGTCGACGCTTAAAGGCAACTTAAATCGGGGCGAATCACGCCTCCGGCTATTCGAAGTCGGGCGTTGCTTTAACAGTAGCGACGCCACACTTGAAGCACAGCCAGAGCGGATCGGTGGCCTGGCGTACGGCGCATTGCATGCAGAGCAATGGGGCGAAGACAAAGCGGCTAAGGTTGATTTTTTTGCAGTTAAAGGCGATGTGGAGACGCTCTTATCGGGTTTGAACGCACGTTTTGAGCCAGTTGACACCGCAAGCCTCCATCCGGCACTGCATCCGGGGCGCTCTGCGACAATTATTATTGGCGGTCAGGCGGTTGGCTTTTTGGGCGAACTGCATCCGCGCATCCAGCAACGCTATGAATTGCCGCTCGCGCCAATCTTGTTTGAACTTGCTGTTTCGGCGCTGGCCAAGCAAAGGTCGCCGCATTACCAACCGATTTCGCGGATGCAAGCCGTGCGTCGTGATGTGGCGGTGATTGTTGATGAAAAGGTCGCCGTGCAAGCCATGATTGATGGCGTTTTGGCCTTGAAATTACCCCATGTGATCGATTTTAATATTTTCGACTTATACCGTGCATCCAGCCTGGTCGCCGGACAAAAAAGCCTTGCGTTTCGGATAGTTATGCAGGATACTGATTTTACTTTAACAGATTTGGTATCCGATGAAACAGTGGCGGCAATTGTTAAAGTAATGTTAGAGCAATACGGCGCAACTATCAGAAAATAAACACAAAAATGGCATTAACACTGACTAAAGCTGAATTAGCGGACTTAATGTTCGAAAAAGTCGGCCTCAATAAGCGTGAGGCTAAGGATATGGTCGAATCTTTCTTCGAAGAAATTCGCATGGCGTTGGAAAAAGGCGATAGCGTCAAGCTATCCGGCTTTGGCAATTTCCAGCTCCGCAATAAGCCGCAGCGGCCCGGCCGCAACCCAAAGACGGGCGAAGAAATTCCGATCACCGCCCGCCGCGTGGTCACATTTCATGCCAGCCAAAAACTCAAAAGTTTGGTTGAAAAATCATTTAGCGGGAACGGCGCAGGGAGCATCGTGCATTAATGGACGTCTTGCCGACAACGAGTTTGCCCGCCATCCCGGCCAAGCGATATTTCACCATCGGTGAAGTGAGCGAGCTTTGTGGTGTCAAGCCGCATGTGTTGCGTTATTGGGAACAAGAATTCACGCAGCTCAAGCCGTTAAAACGCCGTGGTAACCGTCGCTATTATCAACACCATGAGGTACTCCTCATCCGCCGTATCCGTGAACTGCTATACGAACACGGCTTCACCATAAACGGCGCCCGCAATCGGCTTGATGGCCCCGAAGCGATGCTCGGCGGGCAGGCCGCTCGTCCGACAGCACGATTGGCTGGCAGTCCAGCGGATGCAAAGCTCGCTCGATCAATGGATGTTAGCCAAGTTCGCAGCGAAATTAAAAGTATTCTTTCGATGCTCAGCGCGTCACCCTGAGTCGCATTCACGCTATAATTTAAGCTCGGTCGGGGCGTAGCGCAGCCTGGTAGCGCACTTGCATGGGGTGCAAGGGGTCGGAAGTTCGAATCTTCTCGCCCCGACCAAATTATTTTTTGCTGTTTTGTTTTGCAACCAATGAAGCCAGTTAGCTCGCTAACTGGCTTTTTGTATTTTGGTTTTACATTTTATTACTCATGCCACGACCTCAAAAAAATGACTACTGTGCCATCGATTTCGGCACCTCAAACTCCGCGCTGGTACTGCCTTTTGAGCCAGTTGAGCGAGATCAAAGCGATGAAGCGGGGCGTATGAAACTCGTCGTGTTGGAGGAGGGCGCGGTGAATCAGCTCGGTAAAAAAGAGCAGCACCACACCATCCCCACGGCCGTCTTCTACAACGCCGAGGACAGCACCCGAACGTACGGTCGTGAGGCGGTCGCGGCCTATGTAGACGGTTACGACGGCCGCCTAATGCGCTCGCTGAAGTCCATACTCGGTTCTGATTTGGTGGAACAAACGACCGACATCGGCTTGGGGTTGAGCGTCAAATATCGCGATGTGATCGGCGGATTTTTGCGGCATCTGAAGATGGTGGCCGAGCTACAGCATGCGGAGCCTCTGAGCAAAGTTATCCTTGGTCGTCCCGTGTTTTTCGTTGACGACAATCCACAACGCGATGCCAAAGCTCAATCGGTACTGGAAGCGGCCGCCCGAGCGGTAGGCTTTACGGAGATTGCGTTTCAGTTTGAGCCGATTGCCGCGGCGTTGGATTATGAATCGCGTATTGCCAGCGAAAAAATCGTCTTGGTTGCTGATATCGGCGGCGGCACATCCGACTTTTCCATCGTTCGCGCCAGCCCTTCACGACACCTTCAAACTGCCCGCCAGGCGGACATCTTGGGCAACTTCGGCGTGCATATAGCCGGGACTGATTTTGACCGCGCCGTGAATCTAAACGCCATCATGCCGCTGCTCGGCATGGGTTCATCAGGAAGCAACGGCAGACGCGTCCCCAGCACCGTCTATTTTGATCTCGCCACATGGCATCTCATCAATACCGTGTACGGTCACAATCGCGTGATTGAGCTCAAGCACATGGCCAGCATGTACGCCGATAAAACCAAACATCAACGCTTAATCCGCGCCATCACCCAGCGTCTGGGCCATCTGCTTGCGGCAAAGGCCGAAGAAGCCAAAATAAACGTGTCGCTAACCGGAACAGCACAAATTGATCTGGAGACCCTAGAGGCCGGATTGCATATTGCGCTCACTGAGCATCAATTGTTTGCCGCAATTGATGAACAAGTTAAAAAAATCGTCTCTGCCGCTACCGAAACCGCCCAACAAGCAGGCTTAAAAACCAACCAAATCGACGCCCTGTATTTCACCGGCGGATCGACAGGATTGCGATTTTTAGCCGAGGCCATTGGCGCGGCGTTCCCGCAGGCCGAGCGCGTGGCTGGCGATCGTTTTGCCAGTGTGGCAATGGGGTTGGGGATTTACGCGCAGCGACGGTTTTGATAATGCAATTAAAACTCGTTGGCAGCCGCGGTTCTTCAGCCTCTTTAGCGTTGAAATGCCCGTCCATCCTAGGCTTTCGCTATTTTCACCTATGAAAGCGAATGCAAAATCGGCTGCAACAGCGCGGCACCTAATTTCCGGCTTCGCTCGCCATTCCAGCCTGTCTCAGGATTCGGTAAATCAGCATTATCCTTAAACGGCATTTCAAGCGTCAGAGCCAAGCATTTGAAGGTATGGCCGACGTACCCGGACGCGATCGTCAGTTTAGAGTCTTCAAATTTTCCGACGCCGTAGCCGTGCGCATTCTGAAAATCCGGGCTGGCGGCCATGTATTGGGCCGCAAATTTTTCCTCTTTTGCCAAATCAGCTGCCGTGAAACCGGGCAGGGATTCATTGCCTGCCACAAAGTTGTACGGCAGCGCCTCGTCGCCGTGGATATCAAAGAACATATCGCAGCCGATCTCGTGCATTTTGGTTCTGACGCACAATACCTCGGGGCTGCGCTCGGGCGTGGGCATCATCCATTCACGGTTTAAGTTTGCGCCCGCAGCGTTGGTGCGCAGATTGCCGCGAACCGCACCGTCCGGATTCATGTTCGGAACAATGTAAAACACCGCTTTCTGTAAGATTTTTCGTGCGATCGGATTGGCATCGTCAAGCAGGGCGTCTAGCAAGCCTTCTACGAACCATTCCGCCATGGTTTCGCCCGGGTGCTGGCGGGCGATGATCCAGATTTTTTGTTTTTTATCGTCTGCTTTGATGACATCCACGTCCGTGACATCCATATCGGCGCTACTAACGACGACCATATTCATGTCGCGGCCATCAATCGTGCTGCCGATATCGACTACATCAACCGCGCGGTCATAGGAACGATCGGCGACTTCGCCTAGCAGTCGTAAATGTCGGTCCCATGAATACGGCTCAAAATAAGCGTAATAAACGCTGTCAAATTCTGGCATATGGTTCACCGTCATCACGGCGCCATCAAAGCTTGTCGTCACCCGGAACCAGTTTTCGGTGTCGTAGCTCGCTGCCACTTGATAGCCTTCAAAACCATCCGGATACATTGCCTTACCCGCATTGACGAAGCGGATGGTGCATTCAACATCGCGTGCACCTTGCAAGCGGAAATGAAACCATTGGGCGATGTCGTGCGCATGTGAATCGGCGCGAATTTTAAGTTCAATACTTGCTGCATTGGTAGCATTAACAACTTCGATGGCGCCGGAATCGAATTGGCTGCTGATTTTCAAGGGCATGATTTGAATAACCTTAATTTCGTATAATTTATATTATGTTAAATGATAACTATTTGTTTTTATTTCGTAAATTGCTTATTTGCCGTGCGGCGGAGTAAAAGTGTGTCATTGGAGGTTGAGACTCGATTCCATACCGGCGCAGTAAATATATAACTTTTTGTGGAGCAATGGTGTAAGTGTAGGTAATTTCAAAAGTTTGGCAGGAAAATGACCAATTTGCTAAATACTCGTAGAACTCGTCAAAAATGTCGAAGGTAGTAACCAGAGTACCCGAATTCAACATTCTCTAGACCTGCTTTAAAACTGCGTACTCACATTCGCCACACACTCTTTGAACTCATCTCGTTTGTTGAATGGCTGTGCCTTTCGGGCGGGTTTGAAAATCTAGGAGCTAGCTCCATCCCAACGCTTAACCAATCCGTCTTCCCCGAAAGCGATTTACGTCGTCGAGATGCAAAAGATAAAGACAAATTTGGCACAACGTAAACGGAAATTAGCAGCCCGATTGCTTGAGGCCTAAGCGAACAGAATGGCTTAATATACCGCGCACCTGCTGCCTGGCCACCGAAAAGCCATTGCTCCGTCGCTACGCGTCGTTAGAACCCTCCGCTCCTCGTTTCCACGAAAGTTACGGACACCACGGCACTTGCTGCGGTAATAGTATGCCGTGTATTGAGTATCGAATTTTCCGCGGTCATCTGAAATTACAACAATCTGCGGGTGAGAATCAAAGTAGTCAAACATCTCCTTGCAAATTCCGTTTTCACGCCTTGATGAGACGCTACAAGCACATGCGTGCGTGTGTCACATTGCATCGGCAAGTTGTCGGTCGGCTGCGAGTAGTTGGCGCCACCCTCTTCCCTCAATACCACCAGGGACAACAAAATTTACGCCTCATAAATTTGAGCAAAGCACGGGCCTAAAATTGGTTTCATCGTCAAATGTTGGGTATTTTGCAGCTAAAACTGTCATTTAAAGAATTTCAAAAGTCGGCGATGAGTCGTGTTCAGCTACGCACGCTCAAGGTCGTCATGATCTTTGGAGGAATGGTCACCTTCCATAAGAAAACGTAGTTGAGTCAGTGTGTGCATGTGTAAAGCAGCGGTCGCGCCAGTCACGCCGACTGCCCCACTTTTTATGGCGGAAAACGACTGGATGGCGATTTCGACGAGGCGACGGCTCTCATCCGAGAATCCGTTTCGGTGAGATTCAGCAACTATTGCCTGAGCATGAATATTGGCCTCAACGCTTTTGCCAAAGGAAGTAACTGCATCGGCTATAGCAATGTCTAGGCAAAGATTGAGCGTGCGAAACTCCTCTGGGGAGATTGATACCTTTTGTTCGACAGCCAATTCAGTGACCGATTGACAGATATCGCCATAATCGTGAACTACTTGGTCAATGGTGTAGCCGGCGCGTAACAATTCAATCCCGTGTAAGGATGCCGCGGTTCCGATTTCTGTTTGCACTGACACGTTCGCCTGCTCCGTTGCGTGCACTTGATGTCGGTGAATCGCTTGATTACGAACGAGGATATTTGCAATCTGCTGTATCAGCAGCGGTGCGCCGTGGCCTACGCTTGCCGAAGCTTTGATTGGCGCAAGTCTTCCTTCTACTTTTTTACGGCAACGGTAAATTAATTCTTGGCGGTTCGAGGTAAGAAAATCATAAAGCATTCGATCATAATATATACACGCCGACAAACTCTCTGTTCGCTACCGCACCGAACCTATTCAATACTTATTGTCGGTAGACCACCTCAAAAAACAGACATCATAAGCTGAGATTTTTAGCATCATTCCTTAGTTGCTGCGCAGGGCATTATTTTTCAAAGTCAGTCTATAAACTGGAGGCAGTTGAACAATGGGTCAAGCTCTGAGTCAAGAGTCGGCATTGCGATAACAGGTTGGTCTAAGAAGATCTGACGCCGCCATCTGGGTGTTTCTGCCCAATTCCAAAGAATAGTGCAATCGACGGCTAGATGGCGAATATGTATCGCGCCTTGCTGCGTTTAGCCGTGTACATCGCCGCATCGGCACTAGCCATCAGAGCCTCAGCGGTCGTACCATTTTTTGGGAACAACGAGATACCGATACTGGCAGTCACACATAGCCGAAGCGCGTGGTCGCCGGCGCTGACCTCACAGGGCATCTGGATGGCTTCGATTATTTTTTCTGCGATCAGCCGGACAGCGTTTTCGTCTCGTGTTTCTAACAGCAAGTAAAGAAATTCGTCGCCCCCATGACGACAAATGGTGTCGTTGGCGCGCGCGTTCTTCTTCAGGCGGTCCGCGATGGTTTGCAGGGCGCGGTCGCCCGCGTCATGCCCATACGTATCGTTGATTTCCTTAAACTTGTCTAAATCCACAAACATTAAGGCAAGATTCCAACCGTGTCGTAACGCTTGTGCCAGCCCATGCTCCAGGCGGTCGGTAAACAGGGCGCGGTTGGGCAGTCCTGTCAATGGATCATGGAAGGCTGCATAACGGGCCGCCTCTTCTTGCTCGGTTACCGCCGCAAGTTGATGGTCCAGCATGACCCTGTCCCGGACTTCGTGCTCCAGAGCTTGATTCACGAGCGAAAGCTTTTCTGCGACCTCCTCCACTTTTTCTTTCACGCCCTCGCTTTTTTCGAGGGCGTTTTCCACAGCGGGCGGTACATCCATCTCCGCGAGTTCCTCTTTCAAAACCTCGTTAACTGATGACAGCTCTCTGGCGGCATCCGTTACAAGTGTTTTAGCGCGCTCGTTTTGTCCTAGCGCCTTTGTCAGGGGAATCGCACCCTCCCTGCCCGATGGCAATTGCATGTCAGAATCGAATTTCATATTGATGAATTTTTACATTGATCAGAAAAATGGAAATAGGCGGCGCACGCGGTCCGCTAGGCGTTGAAACGATGACTGGCGTGAAATTCAAGTGAGAGCAATTTGAACGCGACCGGCACAGAACATAAATGGGCTGGCTACCCGGTCATTCCCGAGGCGTCAAGGTAAAATTCAGCGTTACGGTTTCTTATCCTTACCCCCGCGTCAATGAGCGAGACGAGGTAAATTCAAGCCTCCGGTCAGAGCCAAAAGTCGGTTCTTATATGATTAGCACTCGACCTGATCGGCAGGGCCAGTGACGCACTGATAATTAAAAGCAGGCGTCGGGCGAGTTAAACTGCGGCCGGTGAAATTAGCCATTCGTTTAGCCCGAAGCCTGCCAATCAATTTTCCTTAGCGCGTTGCGTTAACCACCACGTCCACGCGCCGGTCAGGTGCCAAGCAGGCGATCAGCTTTGGGGTGGCGCGCTTACCGATGCAATCCCCGGGCTTAGTAACAGGTGCGGATTCACCTTTGCCGATCGAGTTGATCTTGGCCGACTCTAAGCGATCGGTTGAGACGAGATAGTTTTTAACAGCCTCGGCGCGGCGTTCAGACAAAGCTTGGTTAGAGCTATTCGAACCGATACGATCAGCATGTCCTTCAACAACGATCGTGTCATAGCTGGTGCCACGCGTGTCAGCGGCGAACTTGTCCAGCGCCTTCTTGCCCTCTGCGCCGATTTCTGACTTGTTGAACGCGAACAATGACTCTGCACTGAAGCTAACGCGACGAGCCGGCGGCGCGACATAAGCTGGCGGCGTTGGTGCGATCGCTGGCGCGGGCGCAACGTAAGCAGGTTGCGCTGGCGCAGCAACAGGCGGAACATAGGCCGTTTCGGCCAAGCGTGGCTTCGGTGCCATCGTGCGGCCAAACGGGAAAATGAGGCTGATCGAAGCAAGATTGACGGCGCTGTGGTTGAGTACCGCATTGTCTAGGCGGAAACGCTCGAACTCGGCGCGCATTTGAAACGAAGGGTTAAACGCGTACTGTAGGCCAACACCACCGTTGTAATTGGTTTTGCGTGTCGATGGATTGCTATTGAGGACAACCACCGAGCCATTGCCGTTAAACGCATCTTCAGTGCGGGCATACTGTCCGCCGACTTTGGCAAAGACTGAGAAATTATCGGTGATCGGCAGCGTGCCGACCAAATCCAAGTTTCCGCCGCGCGCTTTGACTTCACCATTGAAGTTGCCAGCTGGATTGGTTGCGATGTTGAATCGATAGCGACCAAGATCGAAATAGCCTGCCTCAACGCCAAAATAACGGTTGAACTGATAGCCACCAAAAATCTTGAACGCGCTATTGCGATCATTGTGACTAAATGCGGTCGGGAGATTGTTTCGCAACGTTACGTTGTTGAACATCTGTCGTTCGTCGTACTTACCCGTCGCTTGACCGCCGCCGAGGCCGAGGTAGTAGTATGGGTCGTCGACCGATTGGGCAGAAGCTGTTTGCAAGGCGAGTGTGCCAAGGCAGGCGACACTCATAACGCTCATGAGGCTTAGTGCGGAACGGTTTTTCATGATGATCTTTCTTTTATGATTGATGAGTCGGATGATTTGTGCGAACAGCCGCTAGCGTTTGAGTCTGGTTACAACCGGATCGCTTGCAACCTAACTGAGAAGCTTTCCATGGAAAGACGCGGGCTCTGCTGGTGCTAGTGACGGACTTATTTGTAAATTGCTGGCGCTAATGTAGTGATTATTAAAAATGCGCTCTGTTCGCTACCGAACATTCAGATGAAATTGTGTAGACGTTGGGTGTATTTACAACAATCTGTCGCCCCCACCCCCGCCTCTGCGGTATTTGGGTGAGGTTGCAAACGTCCCACCAAGCTTGTCTTTCCGCGATGAGTCAGTAACGAAAGGGACCGCGGTGAAGTAAGCGCGGATTGATTTGAGGTCTAAATTCAATTTCGGATGCCCCAGGTCATTGAGCTTCGTGATCTCTACCGGCTCAGTTGTAATTTCTAAACGCCGCGTGAACACAACTCCTAAAAAGTTGTCGGACCAGGTTCATTAACGCGAATACAGCAACGCCAGTTAGCGCAACGGAGGTTCCAAGGATGCAATAAGCACGGTGACAAAAAAACTCTTCGGACAAAGGATAGGCAGAATGCCGCCTTATGTCTGTGCGGAAACGAACGGATGGACGAACATAAGCTTTTAGCGTCGTTGAACGTGGCTCCATGCTTCTGAAGGTCGCTTGAATGGTAGACATAGGGGGCGCCGGACCAGCCTTAAAAAAGCCTACAAATTTACAAACAACCTACGCGGCTGTTTTAAAGTTGACCGTAAGCACGCGCTCACAGCTATTCGAGGCATTCACCTACTTTTCCGCGGCCCTGATTTTGCGAATCTGTATTCCTGCGAAGATTTTATGAAATTTGCGCCCAACTGCTGTCGACGTTTGCAATAGCTTTTTTGACCTGTTTAGGCATGGAGAATACGCATGAATCATCAACAAAATTTGTGTACGGGCGACTCTGGGGAAGCCGACAATGTTGAATTTCACCCAGAATTGACCCTCCGGGGGTGCGGCGTAAAACTTGGACTACTTGGAGGTAGTTCATGTACTCATACGAAGACCGCATTCGTGCAGTTAGACTCTATATCAAGCTTGGGAAGCGCATTGCAGCGACTATCCGACAGTTAGGTTACCCAACAAAG
>JBBRAM010000044.1:0-19216 GCA_038206765.1 Burkholderiales bacterium
TAATTTAGAAAAGCGAAAAACAATTAGTACTTTTAATTCAATAATTTAACGACGTGCGCTTTGAATTTAACCCATATTATGTCGGTGTGTACATTGGAACCATAAGCGCTGTTTTTGGTACTTATTATCCTTCCCATCACATAAAAAGCGTTCGAAACCTTGGATTGGAGCGGGTGAAGGGAATCGAACCCTCGTATGCAGCTTGGGAAGCTGCCGTTCTACCATTGAACTACACCCGCCACGCTGTTAGCTGATCTACTGCTGCCGAGGACGCGGAGATCAAAGCGCCGTTACCATCTGTTGTGACAAGCACATTGCCAGCTGCAGCCGCCTGAAATTCATGCGGCAAATTATGCGTCACTATCTGATTCTAACAAATTTTGATAAATTTAAATCCAGTCCCTAGCAGAGTCCGTACAAGTTGCATGTATGACGGCTCGTTATAACTCACAATGGGTATTGGCTAACAATAAATCTCCGTAGCATCGAAAGTAGAAAGGTAAGAAATGAAATTGCAATATTTATTCAGCCGCAACGCCAAAGTCCGCTTCGCTGCTGGTTTTTCGGCCATCGGCATCGGGGTATTTAGTGGCGCTGCATTTGCCGAAGACAACAACTCAACATTTTCAAGCAAACTCCTGCTGACCGGCGGCGTCACCACAATCGAGGGTGCTGCAGGTGGCGGCTTAACACCCTGGGCGGTGATCGGTGGCAACGGCACGAAGGAGCAAATTGGTGCGAGCGCTTTTTATACGAATGTGCACTCTAAGGATTACAACCTCAACACCGGAGGCGCGTTGATTGGCATATATGACCGTGTCGAGCTTTCGTTCGCCGAGCAAAAATTTGACACCCGAGCAGTAGGCGGACTATTGGGTTTAGGCAACGGGTTTAAATTTACGCAGAAGATTTATGGCGCAAAAGTACGGCTGGTGGGCGATGCGGTGCTTGAGCAGGATTCGGCATTACCGCAAATTTCGGTTGGCTTCGAACGAAAAGAAAATGATCGCGGTGCATTGTTGAATGCATTGGGCATTAAGCGCGATCGCGGCACGGACTATTATGTTGCAGCAACCAAATTATTTTTGAATACGTCTATTTTAGTCAACGGCACAGTGCGGCTCACGAAAGCTAACCAAACTGGCATTCTCGGTTTTGGTACCGCCACCAAAGACAAATACGAAGCGCAGTTTGAAGGCTCAGTCGCCTACTTGGCGCGGAAAGACTTGGCATTCGGGGTGGAATTTCGTCAGAAGCCAGACAACCTGCCCTTCAAAGAAGACAACTGGTATGACGTGTTTGTTGCCTATGCCCCCACCAAGAATGTATCAGTCACATTGGCCTACGCGGATTTAGGCAATATCGTTATTAAAGATAAACAACGCGCGACTTATTTATCGGTACAAGTCGGGTTTTAAAGCGTTTTCAAATTAGGAGCTTCAATCATGTTACGAAAATTAGGGTTTAGTTTAGTTGCGCTCAGCATTACGGCATTTGGAGCAATGGTGGCGACGAACGCGTCTGCGCAAGAAGGTGCAAAAGTTTCCGATACGAGCGCGTTCAAGGCGTTTGGTGAAAAAGCTGGCTTGGTCAAAATCATGGACGACTTCATGATTGGCCTGCTGAATGACAAGCGCACCAAACCGTATTTTGAAAATGTTGACCAGCAGCGCGTGAAGGAACAACTTGTTAACCAGATTTGCGAAATCCTGCTGGGACCGTGCAAATACACTGGCGGTGCCATGACGCCGATCCACAAAGAGCTCGGCGTGAATCGCGAAGCATTTAATGCGTTAGTTGAGAATTTGCAGTTCGCAATGGACAAAAATAATGTGCCATTTGCAACGCAAAACAAGCTGTTAGCCGTCTTGGCGCCGATGCATCGGGTGATTATCACCAAATAATTATGGCCTTAAGTTATGTGGCCGCTTCCGACATGACCCGTCGCCCCTTAACAAATTAACGACGATCCCTGAGGAGCCGGAATACATCCCTGTAATCCGGCCATTCGCCTACCAAGCAGCGATGCATGGTAGGTTTTTTTATTTCGTTTTTTTCACTTTTCTTGACGCCATAGGATTCGTTTGCGGCATTTTCATCTGCAGCGCGGTATTTTGGTATTTTGATCTGCACGAAAATCGTTAACCCTGTTCAAGCGGCACAAATGACGAGCCGCCAAAAAGCAAGCTTAGCGATTGGGGTTGTACGTCTAAACTTAAAGCACAAACACCGCTCAGCCAGTGTCGCTGCAATGTAGTCATAGTAATAGACTATTGAAAAAGCCCTAACAATCAATTGGACTGATGACATATTTCTGCCTAAGCTTGCTTCATCGCCTTGCCCATGGTCAGCTATGCGGTGACTACCAAGACGTATTGGCTGCCAGATTTCGGACTTCGTCGTATTAGAGCCACTTCTGTTGCTACCGCACTAGTAATTCTGTGTTGTTAACGAATAAATTGTAAAGGATGAAATTATGTCAACTGAATCAAAATGCCCGATGTCGTCCGGATCTAGACAGCCTGCGACAGCAGGCACGTTCACGAATGCAAATTGGTGGCCTGACCAACTAAGCTTGAAAATCTTGCAACAACACTCGGCCGCGTCCGATCCTATGGACGCTGGGTTCAATTACGCCAATGAGTTCAATAGCCTCGATTTGGATGCAGTGATTAGGGATTTGCATACGCTGATGACGGATTCGCAAGATTGGTGGCCTGCCGATTACGGCCATTACGGCCCGTTCTTCATCCGCATGGCTTGGCATTCCGCAGGCACTTACCGCATCGCCGATGGTCGCGGCGGCGCTGGCGCCGGTGCGCAGCGCTTTGCGCCTCTCAACAGCTGGCCCGACAACGGCAACCTCGACAAGGCGCGTCGCCTGCTATGGCCAATCAAACAAAAATATGGTCGCAAGATTTCCTGGGCGGACTTGATGATCCTGACCGGCAACGTCGCACTGGAATCAATGGGCTTCAAAACCTTCGGTTTTGCCGGCGGCCGTGCCGACATCTGGGAACCGGAAGAAGATATCTACTGGGGCCCCGAAAAAACCTGGCTTGGAGACGAGCGCTATAGCGGCGACCGTGATCTCGCCAGCCCGCTCGCCGCCGTGCAGATGGGTTTGATCTACGTGAACCCGGAGGGGCCGAACGGCAAACCTGATCCACTTGGATCGGCGCGCGATATCCGCGAAACCTTCGCCCGTATGGCAATGAACGATGAGGAAACGGTAGCGCTTACCGCTGGCGGCCATACTTTCGGCAAGACCCACGGTGCAGGCGATGTGATCCATGTCGGCTCCGCTCCGGAGGGTGCCAACATCGATGAGCAAGGCTTTGGCTGGAAGAATAGCTTTGGCAGCGGCAAGGGAGCCGATACAATTACCAGTGGTCTAGAGGGAGCTTGGACTCCCAACCCTATCAAGTGGGATAACGGGTATTTCGAGACATTATTCGGCTACGAGTGGGAGCTTACGAAGAGCCCGGCGGGCGCTCAACAGTGGAAGCCCAAGGACAACGCCGGCGCAGGTACGGTGCCTGACGCGCATGATCCAACCAAGCGCCACGCACCGATGATGTCCACGGCCGACATGGCGATGCGGATGGACCCAGCGTATGAAAAAATCTCGCGCCGCTTTAAGGAGGACCCGCACGAGTTCGCCGACGCATTCGCCCGCGCTTGGTTCAAGCTGACGCACCGCGATATGGGACCGCGGGTTCGCTACCTCGGCCCGCTAGTGCCAATAGAAGTGCTGGTCTGGCAAGACCCAGTACCCGCCATCGACCACGCGCTGATCAATGAGCAGGACATCGCGGCGCTGAGGAACATGGTCCTTGCATCAGGACTTTCCATTTCGCAGCTGGTTACCACCGCGTGGGCCTCGGCAGCGACTTTCCGCGGCAGCGACAAACGCGGTGGCGCAAATGGTGCGCGCATCCGCCTCGCGCCGCAGAAGGATTGGGAAGTCAACCAGCCGGCAGAATTGGCGAAAGTACTAGCCAAATTGGAGGCGATTCAGACGGAATTCAATGGATCGCAGTCTGGTAACAAGAAAGTCTCATTGGCCGACCTGATCGTGCTGGGCGGCAACGCAGCTGTTGAGGCCGCAGCGAGGAAAGCCGGCCACGAAGTGATAGTTCCTTTCTCACCCGGCCGTATGGACGCATCGGTTGCGCAAACCGATGTGCACTCGTTCGCAGTGCTGGAGCCTGTTGCGGATGGATTTCGCAATTACGTCCGCAAGGGACTAGAGGGAATGCAAGCCGAACTACTGATTGACAAAGCGCAGTTGTTGACGCTAAACGCTCCCGAAATGGCCGTCCTCATCGGTGGTATGCGGGCCCTCAATGCAAATTCCAGACAGGCCCCGCATGGCGTATTCACCAAGCGTCCAGAGGCGCTGACCAACGACTTCTTTGTAAACCTGCTCGACATGAACGTTAAGTGGCAAAAATCAGCCTCGGAAGGCGTGCTGGATGGTCAGGATCGGATGACAGGTCAAGTCGGGTGGACAGGAACGATTGTTGATCTCATCTTCGGGTCAAACTCCCAGCTGCGGGCTATTGCCGAAGTCTATGCGTCTGACGATTCCAAAGATAAGTTTGTGAAGGACTTTGTTGCTGCTTGGAGCAAGGTGATGAACCTTGATCGCTTCGATTTATAGCAATCTCGAAGGATGCATCTCGCGCGATGGTTAAAGTTCAAGAAAGTGCGGCAGTTTCCTGGCGAGTCGCTACTCGCCAAGGGCTGCTGTGCGGTGGACCACAACAACACTCCCTTCGCCATGCAAAGCAAGCTGTAGGCTTTACTGATGCTGATGCATCGGGCGATTATTACCAAACAGCTGCCTTATTTTTGTTGTGAGGCTGCATCCGAACTGTATCCGCGCCCGTAAATCTGTTAACGACGATCCCTGAGGAGCCGGAATTATTTCCCTGTAATCCGGCCATTGGCCCACGAAGCAGCAATGCTTGGTGGGCTTTTTTTTATTTCTTTTTTGCGGCCGATTTTTTAGCTGAAGCAGCTTTGCTGGGTGCTTTTTTCGCTTTCTGAGTCGGCGGCACATAGTCTCCAATGACACCTTTAACAGGACAAACCTTAAAAATAGGACATTTTGCACAGCCTACTGCAATGGCAACAGGGCAGATTTTCATATTCAAACTTTCGTTGGTGGGTGATGCTTTAGATAATACGCCAGTGATCGTGGGAGCGTATCGGAACTTAGGTTCGGCGGGTGAGTTGGTCTTGTTTGGCCATTCACCCTTAATTCTTAATCCTTCACCCTTTACCCTTAATTCTTAACCCTTGACCCTTTACCCATGACCCCTGACCCCGAACGCAACCGTTTTGCCGTTCGCGCCGTTTTTTTGCAAGTCGTCGCAATTTTTACCTTCATATTTACGAATCTTGGCATGATCGAATCCTTCAATCAGCAATACCAATTAATGGAGAACATCATGAACAAGTCGAACAAAATTAGCCTCACTTTAGCCTCGTTAGCGATTTCGCTATTCGCTTTCACTGTGCCAGAACCTGCTTTTGCCGTTGAACTTACCGTAGAAATCAAGGGCATTGCCTCAAGCACGGGCGATATCTATGTCGCGCTCTACGATAAGGCCGAAAAATGGATGAAGACCAGCTTGTCCGGTTCAAAAGTGGCGGCCAAAAAAGGCAGCGTCTCGGTAACCTTCAAAGATTTACCTGACGGCGATTATGCAATTTCGCTTTATCACGACGAAAACAGCAACGGCAAAATGGACTCAAACGTAATCGGTATCCCCACCGAACCATATGCATTCTCCAACGATGCAGCGGGCAACTTTGGTCCCGCCTCCTTTGAACAGGCGAAATTTAAAGTAGATGGCGAGAAGAAAAATATTGTCATTAACATTAAATAATTTTTATATCTTTCTGAAAACGCCGTAGCTTAAAAGCTAAAAGGAGCCCTCATGGATCGTCGCTCGTTCTTCAAATCTGCCAGCGCCGTCAGCGCCGTTGCCGCCACCTCGGCAATTTCCCTAAATGCCTTATCTCAAACTGGCAACAATGCCCCAAACACCGCTCCCAGCGCCGAGTTTGGCACAGGTTCAGCGGCCGCATCCAACGCGAAACCCCTCTTCAACAATAACCCACAGCTAACCCCTATGCGCGGATTTGGCGGGCAGGATGTGAGCTGCGAGAACTTGGCAATTGAGGGCAAGATCCCTGCTGGGTTACGCGGAGTATTTTACCGAAACGGCCCCGGATTATTCGAGCGTAACGGCCAGCGCTATCAGCATTGGTTTGACGGCGACGGCTTAGTCAATGCGTGGCGGTTTACAGATAAAGGCGTTTCTCACCAAGGGCGTTTTGTGCGCACGGAAAAATTTGTCGCCGAGTCTGCGGCAAATGATTTTCTGGTTCCCGCTTTTGGCTCACGCATCAAAGCCAAACGCGCCATAAAAAATAGTGATTCGGTGAATACGTCGAACACTAATGTCGTCAAAGTTGGCGATAAGCTGCTCGCAATGTGGGAGGGTGGCTCGGCTTACGAACTTGATCCGAATACACTGGAGACGCGCGGCCCTGTCGCATGGAAGCCGGAACTCAAAGCCATGCCATTTTCCGCACACCCGAAGGTGGAGGCCGACGGCACGTTCTGGAATTTCGGCACGCTGATGATGGGCAAAACCGTGCTTTATCACATCTCGGCAAAAGGCGATTTACTTCGCTATCACCTGGTCGATGCGCCACCTTCGGCGATGGTGCACGATTTTGCGGTGTCGCAAAAGCACATTATTTTCCTGCTTGCCCCGATCACACTAGACCGCGACATGCTTCGTGCTGGCGCCGGTTTCGGTGAATCCATGAAGTGGAACGCGAGCGGCGCGACGCGTGTGCTAGTGATTGATAAAAATGAATTCACCAAGCAACGCGTGCTTGAGTTGCCGCCGTTTATGGTCTTCCATTTTGGCAATGCCTGGGAGGAAAACAATGTGATCCGGGTTGATTTCGTAAGGAACGATAATCTCAACATCATGAGCGATTACATGCCAAAAATTATGCGCGGTGAGTTGGCTGTCAGCGCCGATGCATTCGCTTCTTTTTTGAAAATTGACCTCAATAGCGGCAAGCTCTCGATGGAAACACGCAACGAACAGTTGGAGTTCCCGAGAGTTGATCCGCGCTTTGTTGCGATGCGAAATCGCCATGTGTTTTATCCTACTTTTATCGGTAAAAATGACAAGCGCTGGGGATTTAACGCCGTCATGAGGCTCGATGTGGATTCGGGCAAGACCGATACATATTCATTTGGCGAGGATTTTCATATTGAAGAGCATGTAGTGGTAGCCAAGCCCGGCGGCAATACAGAGGGCGATGGTTGGTTAATCGGTGTCGGCTTCGATGTAGCGCGGCAACAGACGTTTGCCACCGTCTTCGATGCGCTCAACTTGAGAGCTGGGCCAGTTGCCATTGCGCGGCTTCCATACTGGGTTCCGCATTGCTTCCATGGAAATTTTCATGCCGCTTGATATGCCGTGTTTGGAGAAGGACGTGGCGATGGGGCGATGGGGGGCGATGCCGTCTCTACCGCCAACTCACGCCAATGACGTGCAATTCGCGCCATACTCCAAGCCATTCATCATATTCTGCGACCGCCAACCAAATCAAAAGTCTAAACTGGTCTTGTTGCATCAAAACCAATCAAAGGAGAACACCATGAACCCACTATCCGCCATCCCCGTTGTCTCGGAAATTACCCGCGCTATCACCTACCCATTCAAGATGATTTACGTTGTCGGTCTGTGCGCATTCATCAACTATTTCACATCGCCTGGTGTGTGGTGGGTGCAATGGGTGGCATTTGGCATGGGCATTGGCTTAATCGCTGTTTGGGCAAAAGCGATTCGTGCGATTGGTGTTGCCGCAATCACTGCCGCTATTGGCTATGCGGTGTATCGCTGGTTCCAAGCGCGCAAAGAAGCCACCAAAGCTTGAGCCGCAGAGATAACACGCCAATTTATTTCAACGCCTGCCACCCTATTTATAGACTTTCTATGAACCAAGTGAACCCAGTTGCGACAAACCCGATGCTAACTAAAATACCGCCTTGCCGAGAGAAAGAGCCGATTCGAGAGGTAGCCGATCTGCATCCGCTGGAATTATTCGCTTTTTTCCGTCGTTGGCCAAATATTGAAAATCGCTACGTTCGTATCCTCGTACTGACGGTGGTTTTCAACATGCTGATTGCGCTATTTTTTCTCTTGATGAACATGATTCTGGGCAACATCCGTTCATGGTCGGGTTTTGGCAAGGCGACCATCGAGATCGTACTGACCAGCAACGCCATTGGTTTTACGTGGGCGTTGGTTATGACAGTCTTCAATCCGCTCTTGAAGCGTGTGAACAAACTGTCCTTGCCGCTAACTGTGCTTAGCTACACGGCAATGGGATTTGTGATTACGCAGATTGCGTTTATGGCAATATTTTATATTCAATACGGCGCTTCAACGCCGCAGTGGGCTTACAAGCCACAGTTTTATCTTTCGACACTGGCAATTTCGTTTTTTATCTCACTCGTGCTGGGGGCGTCGTACCGTGCACGCTACAGCGCTCTGGAGCGCGATGCCCAAGCAGCACATGAGCGTGAGCGGGTGGAGATTGTAGAGCGCCAAGCAGCGCAAGCGAACCTTCGCGCCCTGCAAGCGCAGATCGAACCGCATTTTTTATTCAACACGCTCGCCAATGTCGTCGGTCTGATTCACCCGCAGCCCGACAAAGCCAAGCTGATGTTAGAACAGTTTATTGTCTACCTGCGCGCTACACTGTCGGCAACGCGCGAAGAGCACACCACTCTCGCCAGCGAATTCGAGATGATGAAAAATTTCTTGGCGATTCTGCAAATCCGTATGGGGGATCGTTTGCAGGTGCGCTTTAATTTGCCGCGCGATTTAGCGGACTTTGCGGTGCCGCCGATACTGCTGCAACCGCTGGTGGAAAATGCCATCAAACACGGTTTGGAGCCTAAAATTGACGGTGGCGAAGTGGCACTGACAGTCAGGAAGCACGATGGAAAAATAGCGATTACAGTTGCCGATACCGGTTTGGGATTTCAGAACTCCAGCTCGAACGGCATCGGCTTAAAAAATGTTCGGGAACGGGTTCAACATCTTTACGGCGATCACGGCTCGGTCAGTATTGAAGAAAATCAGCCGTGCGGTACTCGTATCACCATATTAATTCCAGTCGCATAAAAAACGTAAACACTAGCATTGGCGCGGCGTTTTTGAGCAAAAATTGCTTGAACCATCCACCGATAGACGAGTTTTAATTTAAACAGACCAATATGAACCCTACAGCCATCATTGCAGATGATGAACAACATCTATCGAACTTCTTAAAAGACCGCCTTGGTGCACTTTGGCCAGAACTCAACGTAATCGCGCTCGCTGCAAACGGGCCCGAGGCGCTGAGGCTGATTGACGATCATGTTCCTGACATTGTGTTTCTCGATATTCGCATGCCGGGTTTGACGGGTTTGGAAGTGGCAGGACGCATCGATGTCAAAACCCGCGTAGTGTTTGTCACCGCATTCGATCAATATGCGGTTGATGCGTTCGACAAACAAGCGGTTGATTATTTGCTCAAGCCGGTGACCGATGATCGCCTTAAACGCGCGATTGATCGGCTTAAAGAAAAGCTCACATCGAAGGAAGTTCCGCAGGACATCAATGCGATATTAAAATCGCTCGCCAATGTGTTGCCGCAAGCGAAAAGCAACCACCTTAGATTTATTCGCGCCTCTGTCGGCGAACTCACTAAACAGATTCCGGTGGATGAAGTTTACTATTTTCAGGCGCAGGATAAATACGTGAGTGTCTACACCAAGGAGGGCGAATCACTAATCCGCACGCCACTTGCCGAACTGCAAGAGCAGCTCAACCCCGATGAGTTTTGGCAAATTCATCGCTCAACCATCGTGAACGTGAACCGTATAGCGGGCACTAAGCGGGACATCATGGGGCACACCTTAGTAAAGCTAAAGGATGTTAAAGCCGAGCTGCCGGTCAGCCGTGGCTACGCGCATTTGTTTAAAGGAATGTAGGGATATTTAGGTTTAAAAAGTATTGATTGGATATCAATCGATGGGCATTACAATCCGTGAATCGCAGGATATTGATCTAGAAGCCATCGCAGCCATTTATGCTGCGAGCGTCATTGCCGACACCGCGTCGTGGGAATATGAACCGCCGAACCTGGAAGAGTTTGCACAACGCCGCCGCGATGTTTTGTCCAAAAAATTCCCTTATTTGGTAGCCTGCGACGAAGGGAGCGTTGTGGGTTACGCCTACGCAAGCAGCTATCGCTCGCGCTTTGGATATCGTTTTGTCGTCGAAGACTCGGTATATGTAAAAAGCGATTTCCATGGACGCGGTGTTGGCACACAGCTGCTCAACGCACTGATTCTAGTTTGTGAACAACGCGGATTTAGGCAAATGATTGCAGTCATCGGCGACAGTGAAAACAGTGGCTCAATTAAACTACACGAACGCTGTGGATTCACAATGGTGGGGACGTTTAGATCCATTGGTTTCAAGTTTAACCGCTGGCTTGACAGCGTGCAGATGGTCCGGGTGCTTGGCGAGGGAAGCGATTCGCTACCAGTTGAAAATACCCCCAAACTCTAGCTTTGGCGCGGCACTCGCAACATGCGTCGATAATTTTTTGTGGGATTTTATTGGTCAGCCGCCGCTTTTTTCATCACCTGCAAAAACAGTGGTGATGCAGTCAAGGTTTGCAACCAATATCTAAGCGCTGCATATTGCGATTCATCAAACCACATCCGATCCACTTCAGCGAACTGCCGAACAAACGGAAAGATCGCCATGTCGGCGATGCCAATCTGCGCACCGCACAATCCAGGATGGTGAGTGAGGCGCTCGGTAAGTTTCACTAGGAAAACTTCACCTCGTTGGCGATAAACTAGTTGCGGATATTCGGGATAACGGCCTGCATATTTATAGCGATCCAGGGCATGCTTAAACGTACTGTCGTTTTCGGCGATTATCGCCCTTACCTCGCCAGATAACGTTGCATTGCCTTGCAGCCAATTTGCCGGATCATGCTGGTGCAACGCCCAACACATAATTTCTAAGCTCTCATCAATCACCGTGCCATCATTGAGCACTAAAACCGGCACCGTACCTTTCGGCGAACAAGCCAGCATCTCGGCCGGCTTGTCACGCAACGACACTTCGTGCGTCGCCACCGCGACCCCACTCACCGCCACCGCCAGTCGCGCCCGAATGGCATAGGGGCAGCGGCGGAAGGTGTAGAGGGTTGGTGGCGTCATGGCTGTTGGCGGCGCGGGCGGCGTTGGTGACATTGGAACCGTTATTCGTGGCGGCATCGGTGGCGACAATAGGTGCTAAGGGTTTTTGTTCGCATCATCGTTTGTCGTTGAACCTGGATTTTCATAAACGGTGGCGCGTGGAATGATTTTTTCCACTTGCAACGGCACAAAGATCCACAACAAAATATAAATCAAAATGCCGAGACCATGTAGTAAGGTCATCAATACGAATAACAAGCGCCACGACCATGCCGGAATATCGGTCGCCATCGCCAAGCCGCCACAAACGCCGCCAATCCAGCGGTCGTAGAGCGAACGGCGCAATGCATGTAACGCGGATGTTGCTCGCGATGGCGTGCCAGTAGTGTCGTTGCCGAATGATTCCGCTTTATTAGAATTAGCGGAACTCTCAGTTTGACTAAATTGCATTTCCTCGATGAGCTTCTTTTTGGCGAGCGAAAATTCTTCGTCGGTTAATGCGCCTTGCTGATGCAGGGCAGTCAATTTTTGGAGTTGGTCAGCCATGTCCATGATAATTCCTTCGCGGTTTGTTAATGAGGCGTCACGTAAAGCACAATGGCAATGTCGCATGGCGATGTTGAATCGCCAACACTGTTGCGACAGATCACAGAAATTAACGACTCAAATGCATAAAGCGAACTTTGCTGCCACCTAAACGCTGCATGGCGCCAGCCATTTACATCCCGCGTTGCCTGGTTGCGTCGGGTTCGCCTTCAATAGATTTGAAACTAGTTGATTTGTGCTTTCATTTCGCAACCGCAATCATTCGGCCGTTGGGGCCGTCGAATAATTGAATAGGGATGCCGTAAAGCGATGCGAGCGATTTGCTATTTAAGATGGTGTCGGTCGCGCCAATTTCCACCTCGCCATCTCGCGACATCGTGAGCGTCCGCCTGGCAGTTCGCAAAGCATGCTCGGGATTGTGCGTGGTGAACAATACCGAGCGGCCGTTTGCAGCCAGCTTCGCAATGGCATCGAGTATTAAAAATTGATTGGCAAAATCAAGGCTTGCCGTCGGCTCGTCGAGCAAAATAGTTGGCGCTTCTGCCGCGAGTGCGCGAGCGATGAGCACGAGTTGTTGTTCGCCACCGGATAGCGAACTGAACATGCGATTGGCAAAGCTCGACATCCCCACCTCATCTAAGGCTTGCTCGGATATTTTGCGATCAAATGCCCCCGGCTTCGCATACCAAGCCAGATGCGGCGCACGCGCCATCTCGACAACTTCGATTACGCTGAAATTAAAAAAGCTGGCGGAAACCTGCGGAACATAAGCAACATGGCGGGCGATTTCGGCAGGTGTTAATGCGTCGAGTACCCTACTATTCAATCGCACCTCTCCCTGTAACGCGGGTAGCAAACCTAACAAGGTCCGGAATAGCGTTGACTTCCCACTGCCGTTGGGCCCGAGAACGGCAACAGCTTCCCCTGGATTCAATTGCAGAGAAATATGGTTTGCAACGATCCGCGCCGGATAGCCGATGGCGAGTTGATGGGCAGCGAGCATGGACGCGCCTCAACCTTTCCCGCGCAAGGTTGCCGCCATCAGCAGTAAAAAAATGGGCGTACCGATTGCGGCGGTTAAAACACCTGGGGGAATTTCGATCTGCGTCATCGTGCGGCACAGGGTATCGACCACCAGCATAAACGTGCCACCAATAATCATTGAGAGCGGCAGCAGACGTGAGAACTCGGCACCCACTAATAACCGAACCGCGTGTGGTACGACCAAGCCCACCCAGCCAACCATGCCGCACAGCGAGACTGAAGTTGCCGTCATCAACGTCGCAGCAACAATAACGACGAGACGATTGCGGTTAACGTTCAGCCCCAAGGCCCGGGCCTCATCATCTGGTAGCGATAACAAATTCATCCGCCACCGCATCAAAAAAAGCGGGGTGAGCGAAGCGAAAAAAATTAGCGCCGTGATGCCCACATCGCGTGACGCGACGCTGGCGAAACTTCCCATCAGCCAGTAGGTGATCGCGGGAAGTTGGTTAGTCGGATCGGCTAAATATTTAAGCAACGCCAATCCCGATGCTAATAACGAACCAACCACCACGCCCGTCAACACTAATGAGAGCATCGGATCATGACCGCGCAACTTGCTACCGATCACGAAAATCAGCGCCACCGCCAGCAAGCCGCCCCCAAACGCCATGCCCTGAATGGCGATAATCGGCAGCGATAAAAATATACCCAACACCGCACCCAAGGCTGCGCCGCTGGATACGCCCAAAATATCGGGGGACACCAACGGATTGCGAAATAAATTTTGGTACGCCGCACCCGCAGCGGAAAGTGCCGCGCCCACCAGCCACGCCGCGGCGATACGAGGCGCGCGAATTTCAAACAACACGACATCCGCACTCGCCATTTCCGCTAAACGTGGCGTTGTGGCGCCACCAAGCTTGGCCGCGATCAGCGCAAAAATTTCACTCGCTGGAATCGCAAACTGCCCTACCGACAATGCCCATAGACAAACAATGGTAAGCACACAGAGCGCAATCGTGAGCGTTGGAAAAAATGGCTTCATAGGCATTAGTATAGAGGTCAGATAGAAGTTTTTAACATCACGTCATTGTGTAGCGCGCAGCCCAACACCCGACGCAACGGTAAACGTAGCGCCCGGCGCAACACAATGCACAATAGGTGCTCTCCCGACATTTAACGTATTGATTTGCCGTACACTTTTACGGTCAGTTTTTTAGGAAATTTAGATGCGAGTTGTCTCCAAAATTCTCAACGCAACATTTGCTTGTTGTTTTTCGACGCTAGTCGTCCTTGGACATGCGCAATCCTCAGAAGCCAAGAAACCCGATGCAGAAATTCGGTTAGCGACGACAACCAGCACTGAGGCGTCCGGCTTATTGGGCGTCATACTGCCTCTGTTTGAGCGCGATTCGGGGATTCGCGTGCGCGTCATTTCGGTAGGGACGGGCCAGGCGCTAAAGCTGGGTGAGCGCGGCGATGTGGATATTGTGCTGGTTCATTCACGCCCCGATGAAGATAGATTTATGGCGGCTGGCTTTGGCAGCGTGCGCTTTGACGTCATGTACAACGATTTTATTATCGTCGGCCCGCAAAGCGATCCGGCTAAATTGCGCGGCTTGCCTAGTGCATCTGGCGCGTTGAAAGCGATTGCTGGCGCAAATTTACGCTCGCCAACCCCGCCCATCGCAAAATTTATTTCCCGCGGTGATGATTCGGGAACACATAAAAAAGAATTGGCGCTTTGGAGTGATGTGGGCATTGTCCCCAAAGATATTAAATCGAAACCTTGGTACATCGATGCCGGCCAAGGGATGGGCGAGGTATTGGCGATGGCGGGCAATTTACAGGCCTATACACTCTCGGATCGCGGCACCTTTAACGCGTATAAAAATCGCGTTGGTCTCGATGTGATCGTCTCCGAAGTGCCGGGCTTGTTTAATCCTTATGGCATCATGCCGGTAAACCCCGCAAAGCACCCGCATACCAAACATGAGGCCGCGCTAAAATTCGCGAATTGGATTGTTTCGCCAGCAGGCCGAGCAGCGATTTTGTCGCTCAAGGTTGAAGGGCAATCGCTGTTCACGCCGGGCGTGCCGCCTATCAAATAATTTCACGTTAAGAAAAACATGGACTTAACCACCGCAACCGTCGAAGCGTTTCGACTGCTTTTTACCTTTGAACCACAACTTTGGGGCGTGATTTGGGTTTCACTGCGGGTATCGCTATTGGCGCTGCTGATCGCCGCCCCATTGGCAATTATGCTCGGATTTTTATTAGCTACGGTGCCGTTTCATGGGCGGCGGGCGGCTGTGATTGTGCTGCAAAGCTTTTTATCTTTTCCCACGGTGGTAGTCGGTTTGGTGTTGTATGTGTTGTTGGCGAGGAGCGGTCCATTGGGGTCGCTCGGCTTGCTGTATACGCAAGAAGCAATGATTCTAGGGCAAGCGGTGATCGCGTTTCCAGTACTGGCGGCGTTCACGTTAGCGGCTGTGCAGGGCGCTGATCGGATCGTGCGCGAAACGGCACTATCGTTGGGGGCAACCCGCAGTCGCGCGGCGCTCACGACCTTATTTGAAGTACGTTTTGCAGTGATGGCGGGACTGTTTAACGGCTTTGGCCGCGTCATTTCGGAAGTCGGCTGCGCAATGATGGTGGGTGGCAATATCGCGGGACTCACGCGCAATATTCCCACTGCGATTTCGCTCGAAACGGCAAAAGGTGAATTTGCGCAAGGCATCGCATTGGGGTTTGTGTTGATTGTGTTAGCCCTCGGCATCAATGCTTCGCTCAATTATTTCCAAGGTGAGGGTGGAATGAAATGACGCCCCCCGTTAGCGCCGTCAACGCCGGCACTTTCAACGCTGGACTGCTCGCAATCGCCCGATTGCAAAAGTCATTTGGCGACCGCACGCTATTGAATATAGTTGATCTTCAGCTCAATTCGGGCACTATTTACGCACTCACTGGCGACAACGGCGCCGGCAAATCCACGCTACTGCGCATCTTGGCGGGGCTTGAACCTGCCGATGTTTTGCGCGGTGATTTCGAGTCCGAACCAATCGACGGCGCCGATTATGCACAAGCACTTCGCCGCGAGATTATTTATGTACATCAGCACCCGTATCTGTTCAACACCAGCATTGCTGCGAATATTGAATATGGTTTAAAGATGCGCCGTGTAGACAGCCAAACGCGCCATTCTTTGGCACAGGAAGCTATCCGTTGGGCAGGCTTGCAGCATGTTGCTGACATCGCGCCAAAGCGATTATCGGGCGGTGAAAAACAGAAAGTGGCATTGGCACGTGCCAAGGTATTAAATCCCCGCTTGCTACTGGTGGATGAGCCAACGGCCAATTTGGACCGCGCCGCGCGGCAGCAAATCATCGCGCTTCTACGGCGAACGGCCTCCAGCAATAATTGCGTGGTTGTCGCTTGCCATGACCGCGAGATTATTGATTTGCCGGGTGTGGCGAGGCTACATCTTGAGGCGGGAAAAATTTCGGTTTAGAACATTTCCCGACCTAAAAATTCCAGCGCCGCAAAACTAAATTACTTACCACCCAACATTGTCTGCAATTCGCCAGATTGATACATCTCGCGCATGATGTCAGAGCCGCCGATAAATTCGCCGTTTACATAGAGCTGGGGGATAGTTGGCCAGTTGGCAAATTCTTTGATGCCTTGGCGAATTTCTTCGTCTTCGAGCACATTGACGGTGAATGGTTTATCAACACCGCAAGCTTTTAAAATTTGTGTGGCCGAAGAGGAAAATCCGCACATCGGAAACTGCGCGGTACCTTTCATGAAAAGCACAACCGGGTGGGCCGAAACGGTTTGACGAATGCGTTCTTGGGTGTCCATGGTGATTCCTTCGTATTCAAAAAAAGAGGTGGCTGGCTAGTCCTTATTTTACCGCGTTTCAAACCCACATGATGGTTCACGATGGAATCCGACCACCCGAAACGCGAATGATGCCCGCCAAATCCGGCACGGCGACCAATTCGACAAAGCCGCCCTCCGCGAGCAATCGCTGACACGCCACGGCCTGATCAAAACCGTGCTCAAACAATAGCCATCCGCCTGGGCAAAGGTGTTGTGGCGCATGGGCAATAATGCGACGAATACAGGCTAAACCCCGTTCCCCTAGCGCCTGATCAGTCAGCGCCTGTCGCGGCTCAAAACGCAAATCACCCTGCGTCAAATGCGGGTCGCCCTCGGCCACATAGGGTGGGTTTGATAAAATCAGATCGAATTTTTCTCCCGACAATGCGCTGAACCAATCGCTTTGGATGAACAAAATATCTACACCATTTTGCACGGCGTTGCGAGCCGCAACGGCAAGCGCAGCAGCAGAAATATCGGTGGCGGTGATTTTGGCGAAGGGGCGCTCTGCCGCCACGCTCACTGCAATCGCGCCGCTACCCGTGCCCAAATCTAGAACCTGACGTTGAGAGGCACTTTGCCCTGCCGCTGTGCTGAGGTTCCCATCGAAGAGCCGCGCCAGTGCTTGCTCTACGAGCAATTCTGTTTCGGGGCGCGGAATTAAAACAGCCGGTGACACAATAAAATCGCGGCCATAAAATTCTCGCGTGCCAATTATATAAGCCATCGGTTCACCGGCCGCGCGGCGCGTGATCATCGCAAGAATTTTTTCAGCCTCGATGGCGTTCAAAACGCGTTCTGGATGCGCAATTATGCTGGCGCGGCTTAATGACAACACTGTCGCAAGAATCATCTCGGCTTCACGTTTGTCGATGCCGCCATCAATTTCACGGTTCGTGGCCATTGCAACGACCGCAGCAATTGTTGCTGTCACACTGTTACTTCAATTACGCTAACAAGCTGTTCATGTAGCGTAATCGCTCGGCCACCACACGCAGCAGCGCCATCGCAAAATCCGGCTTTTCTTTGATGAGCGCGAGTAACGTACCCCGATTAATCGCTAACAACGCCACTTCGGTTTCCGCTGTTGCCGTGGCAGTGCGCGGCGATTGATCGACCAACGCCATTTCACCGAATGTGCCGCCGACACCACAGGTTTCAACCACGGCATTTTTAATCGAAATCCCCACGCGGCCTTCAAGCACGACGTACATGTATGCGCCTGCCTCGCCTTCGCGCATGATTGCCTGCATCGACGAGTAGCGGAGCCGTGCAGCATGATCAAGCTCTGCTTCGAGTTGCTTTAAGGTTACCGTATCAAAAATACTCAAGCCACGATCGCCGCCATGCCCCGGTGCGACACTGCGAGATGCCAAACGCGCGGCCACTAAGCGCAGCCGGTCAAACATCACGTTCATGAGCATCAGCGCGAATTCTGGCATTTTTTGAATCGCGTTTTGGAATTGTTCTGCATCGAGCGAATAAGCGGCGCATTTTGATTTAGCGGCCGCTGTCGCACTACGTGGGGCGCCCGTGATGACGGACATCTCACCAAAAATTTCGCCAACACCAATCGTATCTAACGATTTACCACCAATAGTTAACGTGACCTCTCCGGCCGCAATAAAAAACATTTTGTTGGGGACGGCTTTGCTGAACATACCCCCTTTGCTCGGCTTATCTTTTTCCGAGAAAAATACGCCGCCCTCCTCCATCCGCTCTCGCGAGCCACCCAGCTCAAATAGCTTTTGTGCGACAGCCGGGTTGTAAAATTTGCTTCTTGCCGGAACGGACGGAACAGCTTTCCCAGCCAGAGCAGCAGGCGCTGCGGCCCCAGCGAGATTCGTGAAATCGAAATCGGAGCCGGGGTCAGTGTTTGAGGATGCATTTGAACTTGAGTCTGATGCGGATAGGGTAGTCATGTTATTCACTAAATATAGATGAGCAATTGTTATTTTACCGCGCGGCTAAGCCGGTAAACCAGTGATAAAAATTTAATCTGACCCGCGCCAACCACTAAGATAAATCAAAAAATTCACACTTCTGGCAGCGCCCCATTAATTGACTTTAGACATTTGTTAGAAATCCGTTAGATACACCTCCTTATCCTTCCTTCATTCATTAGAACACCTTGATCGCGTTCTAATTTCGGCTAATCATCTGGGGGAATGAATGTGAAGCGTTTGCTAAATCGGCATCTAATCGTGAGCACGTTTGCAGGGGGGCTGCCCTTGCTTATGACATTGTCGGCGCTGTCACAGCCAGCTCCGTCACTCCGACCGACGGTGACGGT
This sequence comes from Burkholderiales bacterium, assembly GCA_038206765.1. Taxonomy (GTDB): domain Bacteria; phylum Pseudomonadota; class Gammaproteobacteria; order Burkholderiales; family Usitatibacteraceae; genus UKL13-2. Next base: position 19,026 of record JBBRAM010000044.1, read on the forward strand.
TAAGCCGGTTACGCCACCGGTGGCCGTCAAGCCATTTACAACTTCCAAACCTGATCTTAGCAACTTTTCGTTGAGGAATTAAGCCGCTCTTTTAATCAGCCGAGCGGTTTGGCTGTTTTGCAGAAGTGTTTCATCGTTCGCCGCTTTCGCCTGTCCAATAAATTCGCGTTCAAACTCAATCGGCGATTGAT
>JBBRAM010000045.1:0-19043 GCA_038206765.1 Burkholderiales bacterium
GATGACGCAACCGGCCACCTACCAGACGCCGGCCAATTTGCAGCAATTGATCACCGCGACGGTGAGTGCGCCACTGATTTCGGTAAGCATCGGCAACATCGGTCGAGATTTGCAATCGGGTGGGTCAATAAGCTTGGGTGCACCCGCACCGCTTGGCGGACTCAACGTCACACTGACATCCAGCGATGCGACCCGTCTGTTGATTGCCCCCAACGCGACCACTGTCGGCACGGCCAGCTTAGTCGTCAATATATCGGCAGGTCAATCCTTTGGCACCTTCACCTATCAAGCGTTGCAAGATAACGGTACTGTCACCATCACCGGCAGCGGCGCACAATTTACCAGCGGTGTTGGTACCAGTATCTTGCGTCCGACCGGTTTTGCGATCGCCAATGGCAACATCGTAACGACCACGCTTTCGGCCAACAGCAACATACAAGTCTGTGCCTATCAGCTGCAACCGGGTACCTTTAACAATGAGGGACAAAGTAACTTGCGATTTGGCATCACCCCGGTATCCATCGTGATGGCCAGCAGCAACACGCCAACCGGTGTTATTACCAATTCGCCGCTTAGCATTGCTGGCAACCAAAGTTGTGTCAGTCAGAACGGTCCGCAATTTATATTTGCCCCTGCCGCCGCTGGCACGACCAACTTGACGATGACGCAACCGGCCACCTACCAGACGCCGGCCAATATTGCGATCACCATTACGGCAACAGTGAGTTCGCCAACCATAACCATCACGGTCGCTAACCTCGGACGCGATTTGCAAAATACCGGGACCATCGCATTGAGTGTTGGTGCGCCAGTTGGCGGGCTGGCAGTTTCCATTGCCCTAGACGACCCGACCCGCTTGGCGCTTGCGCCAAATGCCACTACGGTTGGCGCGTCCAGCTTGCTGATAAACATACCAGCGGGGCAAACCAACGCCACCTTCACTTATCACGCGCTACAAGATAATGGTATTGTGACCTTAACGGCGACGGGTACGGCCTTTACAACTGGAACGGCGACCACGTCCTTGCGACCCAGTGGCTTTGCGATTTCAACCAGCAACTTTAGCACCACCGTCGCCGCGGGTAATTCGTCTGTCCAAGTTTGCGTTTACCAGCTCGCGCCCAGCACGAATATTAGCGAGGGTGCCGGAACGTTGCGTTTCGGTATCACGCCGGCCGTCGTGGCGCTCACCAGTAGCGCAACCAGTGTGGGTACGATTGTGACCTCACCGTTGCAGGTCCTTGGCAACCAGCAATGTCTTGCCGCACCGTTCCAATTCACGCCGGTTTCAATTGGTTCAACATCGCTGACCCTGAATCAAGGTGTCACCTTCACGGTGCCGAATGGCTTGTCGCAAACCATCACGGCGATTGTAAATTGACGAATGAGAAAACAGATCCCGACCCCAACCCCAACCCCAACCCCAACCCCAACCCCAACCCCAACCCCAACCCTAAGCCTGCATGCTGATATGAGTCTGCGATGATAATAATCACCCAAAAAAATAGCATCAATACCGGAACGCGGATACCTACCGCACCAAAGCTAGCGGCGATGACGCTTATCGCCTTGCTCTTTTCTAGCGCGACGTGGGCGGGTCCGGAGCTCGATGTGTTACCCCGCGCGCAGCAGTTGCTGGCGACCGGTAACGCGAAGCAGGCGTATATGGAGTTAATCGCGGTGCAAGATAGGCTTGCAGAAAATATTGAATTCAATTATCTGCTGGGCGTGGCAGCCCTAGATAGCGGCAAGGTCGATGAGGCCATTATCTCGTTTGAGCGTGTCTTAGCAGCAAATCCGAACAACGCGGGGGCAAAGCTTGATTTGGCACGTGCCTATTTTGCGGTGGGCTCGTTCGATTTGGCCGAAAGTTCGTTTCGCGAATTAGCCGCGAGCAATCCACCTGCCGAAACCCGCGTCGCGATAGATCGTTACCTTGACGCCATTGTCTCAAAACGAAATCAAGGTAAACAGCGGCTTTTTGCGTGGGGCGAGACATCGCTGGGCTACGATACCAATATCACCGGCGTGCCAGCTGATTTTACGAGCGCGGTGCAATCCGCTTTTAACTTGGTCGGTGTAAACCCAACTGGCAATTCGATCAAACGCAAAGCGCCTTATCTGGCTTTGGCAGCGGGAGCTGATTTTGTATTGCCACTCAATGCCGAATGGAGTGCCTTGCTGGGTGGTGAACTACGCGGACGCGCCTACCGCCACGAGGGTGATTTTAATTCGCGCTTCGGTGAAATCCGCGCTGGTGGTGCCTGGGTTTCTGGGCAGCAAAATTGGCGCGTCATGGCAAACGCGAACCGCTTCGATCAAGATGGGGCTGCGCCCGGGGATCCTAAACCCACCAACGCGCGCACGGCCGCGACCGTGAGCGCCGAGTATCGATACGCGTTTTCATCGGCGAAGCAACTCAGTGCCGGCATTAGCGGAGGGCAAACCCGCTTCCCGAAAAATAAGGTTGAAGATTTTAATTCCACCACCGCAACGCTCGGATGGAGCCAAGTGTTTGAGGGCAAATCATCCCCGCTATGGATATTGAGCGGCTTTTATAGCGACGATAAAGCCGTCCGAACCTTGGCCGATGGGGTCACCGACAAATCGAAAAAAATAAGCGGTATTCGCCACACTTTGCAATATTCGCTGACTGAAAATCTCTCAGTATTTAACACGCTTGGCGCGACCCTGCGAAAAGATAAGAGTGCGTTTGCACGGGCGAACACCGTTGAATTCGGCCGCGACACCTTGGCCGATGCGGGTCTTGGCGTTAACTGGCGTTTCCAATCCAAGTGCAGTCTGCGCGTGCAGTGGCTGGGATCGCGCAATGATTCTAATATTGCGATTTACGACTACACAAGGCATGAGGTGTCATCGAATATTCGTTGTGATGTTGAGTAAATGACTATTTGGAAGTTCTGAAATACTGACGATCAGCAGTAAAAAAATTACGGAAGCAAAACGAGCGAACGGCGAATGCATCGGAAGCGCATAGCACAAGCATCACCAGCGTACAACAGAAGCACAACGGAAGTTCTGGAGAACATAATGGTCACGACTAAAAATATTTTGAATCGTCAATTTCTGCATCGGTGGATAAATGCATCGATGCCGCTGCTGGCGATGACCGTTGTCCTCGTTGGCACTCTGATGGGATCGGCAGCATTTGCACAAAGCGGTAAGTTTTCTTACGTCATCGGCGGCGTTTATGTTGAAACCAATGGCAAGCGTACCAACGCAGCACGCGGCATGAATGTGAACGCTGGTGATCTCGTGGTTACGCTGGCTGATGGGATGGCGCAGCTATCAATGATTGATGAGGCCAAAATTTCGTTACGCTCGAATTCACAATTGCGGATCGAGCGCTATACGGTTAAAAAAGAGGGCGGCGATGGCGCGATTTTATCGTTGTTAACCGGCACCCTGCGCACCTTCACCGGCTTATTGAGCAGCGCCAATCGCGATAAATACCAAATGAAAACCCGTACCGCGACGGTGGGTATTCGCGGTTCCGGCAATATCTTGCAGCATAGCGATGACGGCATTCCGACAACGTTTAACTACACGATTGAAGGCAGCCATCTGGTCGCAACTATTGGACTGGAGGCACCGGGATTGATCACGCAGCCAGATCAAACGGTGCGCGTTCAGGCGGGCAAATTGCCCGAATTTATTCCCACGCCTGCCTCGATATTGTCAGCTTCAGCAAGAATGTTTGGTGATATTGATGCGAAAGACCGTGACCCGAAAGAGCGCGATAAAATTTTCGCCTACAAAAAAATCGATCTGACTCTACCTGCTAGCGTTGGTGCCAGCGGCAATGTGGGGCAGGGGGTGACAGGGCCGGTATTGCCACCACAGGTGTTGGGTGAAGCGCTCATCGCGCCTAACGAGCCTACAGGGTTGCGCGACTTTGCGGTTGCTGTTGCGGGCAGTACCTATAGCAGCCAGGCGCTGCCTGTCGATACTAGTTTGGAAGGCGCTGCTTTGCGCGGCTTGCAATCCTACGCGGGCCTACAAACCGCCCAAACATTTGGTATTCAAGGTGGTACGGCGGCTGAAGTCCAAACCGTCGATGTCGGCAACAACACCCTGATCACTGTCGGACGCTGGGCGGGCGCGAGTAGCTTTAGCTTCACCGGGTCCAGCTTTCAACCTGCGGGTGGCGTGCATTTTGCCTACGGCGGTGCCGGCTATCCCTCGTATTTATCCGATGTCCTGACTGGTACGGTTTCGTATACCCGGGTGGCCGCCACGAGCCCGACGAATCAACTGGGCATCTTGGGCTCGTTGACCAGCAGTATTCTTGATGTTAATTTCACCCAACGCACGTTGAACACCACGCTCGGAATCAGCATGCCGGGCGCGGGAGCTGGCGCACCCGCCGAGACATGGACATTGCAGGCGACTAACCTTCCGTTTACGGCTAACCGATTTTTTGCAGCGACCGGGTTAGGCTTAACCATTACTAATCGTACGGGGCAAAACTCGAATACGAGTGACAATCTGTTCGGCTCACTCGAGGGGAGTTTCGTCGGCTCGGGGCTGAATGGTGCGATTATTGGTTACGGTTTTGTGGATACCACCAATTCCGCGAATACAAATACGGTCAACGGTGTTGTTGCATTCCGAGGTCCGGTACAAAACATCGCCGAGCCATATCGGACTGGCCTTGTTTCCGACCCGACGCTCGCTTTGCTGCCCGATCCCTTCGCCAGATCATTCGTGACGAGCAATCGACTTGCCGAAGTGACTGCCGATACGCTTGGGCGGGTAACGGCGTTCGCCGCACCTTATGTGATTGCCAACAACAAGCTTGGCCATCAAAGCTACCAAATTGGCACGGCGCAGGTGGCAGACGCCGGCTTTGACGCGGCCACAGGGCTGGTATGGGGGCGCTGGTCAGGTGGCAGCGCCACAATTGCGGGCCAGAATGTCGCGCTGGCAAATCGCAGTCTGCACTATATTTTTAGTAGCGCTCAGAGCGGCCCGGTCGCACTACCGCTGACTGGTACGGCAAACTATGACGTCATTGGTTCCACAAATCCGACGGACTTATCCGGCAACACCGGCAGGCTAAATAGCGCGGCACTCAACGCTAATTTCACGGCGCGCACCGTTGACACCAGCCTGAACCTCACCATTGCCGGACAAACTTGGAATGCTTCCACAGTCGGGGCACCGATCAATCGTGACCAATATTTTTCTGCATTTGCCGGCGGTCCAAACTTCCCCGGATTGCCGCGTCCTGCCCAGCTGTTGTTGAGCTGTACGCCAAGCTGCACGCCGACCAATCCCGTCGGCAGCCTTGATGGATTTTTCACCGGACGGACTGGCAATGGCGCGGCGGTGATGTACAACTTGAACAATTCGATTTCGGGCGCGATAGCGTTTAAACGTCGCGGCGGTTGATGAGCAGTTCTGCACGGCTGTCGTGGTGCAGCTAACTAAAGCGTATCGACACGCGAGCCGACTTACATTGAACGTTAATGTAGACAAAAACGTGAATAAAAACACAAACAAAAATTCAAACGCAAGCACTGGCGCGGCGTTTCAGTGATTTCAACTTTATGACCGAATGATCATTTAATACCGGCGAGGCTGGTCCCATTGGTTAACTGACGGCTGCAGGGCCTTGATTCTTCCACTTGGTTATGTCATTCGATTGTGTCAGCAGATTGTGCCGCCCGGTTGCGCCAGCCCATTGTCCGAATCGGTTGTCCGCCGCCGATGTGCCTGGCTGATGCGCATCCCATTTCTGGTTCGGTTAAGCTCATGTTTGTTTTATATTTGTGATATTTTGCGCAAATCAATCATTCGAAACGAGTTAAAACATGACCCAACAGATGACCCAGCAGATGAGCCAATCCACGATCCAAGCCCACATCCTCGCCTTTGCCGGTAGCAACCGAAAGGATTCCATGAACCGCAAAGCACTTTCCATTGCTGTTGCGGGCGCACGCGAGGCAGGTGCCGTTGTCACCGTAGCGGATCTACGCGAATTCGCCATGCCGATCTACGATGCCGATTCGCATGAGGCAAATGGATTGCCGGAAGGCATGCTGGCGCTGCGAAAGCTGGCAATGGCCGCAAATGGTTTGTTAATTGCCAGCCCCGAATACAACGCATCCATCACGCCGCTGCTCAAGAACACGATTGACTGGCTCTCACAATCGGTGAACGGTGAGAGCGGTAGCGCGCCGTTTGCCAATAAAATATGCGGGCTAATGGGCGCATCAAACGGCGCGTTTGGTACCATTCGCGCACTGCCACATGTGTCTTATATTTTGTCGAATCTCGGTGCGTTCGTGCTGCCCGTCGTCGCTGTCCCCAGAGCGGGCGAGCTGATGAACGCAGACGGCACAATCAAAGATGAGCGCGCTGGTAAGATGCTGCACCAGCTGGGCAAAAAAGTGGCCGAGACGATAATAAAATTGTCGTAAGTTTTTGGCGCTCACAGCGACTACCAATTAATGGCAACCTCTAAGCCGCGATCACTGGTCAATTTTCGCGGGTCAATTTTCACTCTCTTTTTTCAGCGCACCACTCGGCATGTCCGCCTCCACCTCTGTGATTGATGGTCACTATCGAACCGATTCAAACTTTTAATTTGAGTTTGCTCGACACATCAGTGATGCTGATGTCTTGCAAAATTGTGTTTCAACGGCATATAGCCTTCAGAAACAATTAAACGTTTGCGCTATCTAGCGGAAAGAAAATTTCATGTCCAAAACCAAAAATGATCTCGCGACAAAAACCCGTGATGCGGTTGTGAAGGTACTCAACGAACGCCTCGCCGATTCGATCGATTTGATGATGCAGTCCAAGCAAGCACATTGGAACGTGAAGGGTGCCAATTTCATTGCGCTGCACGAATTATTCGACAAGGTCGTCGAGAGTTCGGAAGAATGGATTGACGACATCGCCGAACGGGCTGTCGCGCTCGGCGGCGTGGCTTACGGCACCGTGCGGGTTGCCGCAAAAAAATCAAATCTCAGCGAGTATCCGCTCAATATCAAAGCCGGCGCTGATCACGTGGAAGCGCTGTCGAATGCGCTGGCAACGTATGGCAAAGCCATTCGCGCTGCCATTGATGCGACCGACAAACTAGGCGATGCTGGCACCGCGGATTTGTTTACGGGTATTTCGCGCGATGTTGATAAATACCTATGGTTTGTTGAGGCGCACGCGCAGGGCAAGTAGTTTTTCGCACCCTAACCGCAATCTTCAAAAACGTAATACAAACGAAATGAACGCTCAACAATACGCAACTGCCATTTTCATCACATCACCATTAACGATCAGGATTTCATCATGTCGACTTTAGAACTCACCAGCGAAAACTTCAACGCCACCATTGAAAGCGGCAAGACCGTCATCATCGATTTTTGGGCGCCGTGGTGCGGACCATGCCGTGCCTTTGCCCCAACGTTTGAGGCGGTTGCCGAAGAGTTTCCCGATGTTGTTTTCGCCAAGATCAACACCGAAGCCGAACCGGATTTGGGTGCAGCGTTCAATGTCCGCTCAATCCCGACGCTGATGGTGTTTCGTGAACAAGTCATTATTTTTACGCAAGCCGGTATGTTGCCAAAATCGGGCCTGCAACAAGTTGTCCAAAAATCGTTGGAAGTTGACATGGCAGTCGTTCATGCTGAGATCGCGCAGCAGGAAAAAGTGCCGACTGTTTCGTAATTGTTTATCGGTTTCCCGGTGGGTAAGACGCTGAAAGCCCAGCGCTGGAGCGCCTTTCCGACGCATCACCGAACCGGGAACTGGGCGGCTACCTGAATTTGGATGGCGCAGAACATGGGGTTGACGACACCCGAAAAATCGTTAAAATACCTACCAAGTAGTCGGTAGTGCAAGTTTTAAATATTGATGGAGCAACGAATGCATTCGTTAAACACAGATTTTTCGCAGCGTGCGGTTGTCAACACAGCTGATGCCGGGTGGATACCTTCGCCTGAAGCCAATGTGCTGCGCCGCTTGATCGAACGCGATGGCGGCGAGGTGGCGCGTGCAACATCAATTGTCCGCTATGAGGCCGGTGCTAGTTTTAAATCCCATCAGCATGATCTTGGCGAAGAAATTTTGGTCCTGGAGGGAATTTTTTCCGATGAGTTTGGCGACTACGGCCCCGGCACGTACCTTAAGAATCCTCCCGGCTCGTCCCATACGCCGTTCTCGGAGGACGGTTGTACGCTGTTTGTAAAATTACGGCATTTAGCGCCCGATGATCAAGACCGGGTGGTGATTGATACTAGCACTGCAGATTGGTATCCCGGCATGGTGGCAGGGCTGACGGTGTTGCCGCTTGATGAGCATGGCACTCAACATACTGCGATGGTGCGCTGGGCGCCGGGCACCTACTTTAATCCTCACCGGCATCACGGAGGTGAGGAGATTTTCGTGGTCGATGGTGTGTTTGAAGACGAACATGGCCGCTATCCTCAAGGTACGTGGTTGCGCAGTCCGCATATGAGCCAACACCAGCCCTTTAGCCGCGAGGGCTGCACGATTTTTGTGAAAACAGGGCATCTGCCTGATGTGGATTATGCGGCTAAAAATGTGCAACGTCCTATACGAAATTAACACCGGCCGTGAAGCATTTTTCGCAGATTACTGATTCGGCAGAGCGCGTCGTTGATGCCGCGGAGGATCTCATTCAGCAGCATGGTTATAACGGATTTTCTTACGACGATATTTCGCGCGCAATTGGCATCAAGAAGCCCAGCATTCACCATCATTTTCCGACTAAGGCGGAGTTGGTGGCGGTCGTCGTCCAGCGTTATACACACCGGTTCAGCGAGTGTCTCGCGCAAATTGCGGATCGAAAGTTGCCGGCATCAAGTCAGTTGGAGGCTTACGCCGCCCTGTTTGAATCAACGTATAAGCGTAACCGTCGAATCTGCGTCTGCGGCATGCTGGGTGCGGAGGTTGAAGGGCTTCCGCTTTTGGTGGCCGAGGAAGTAAAGCGTTTCTTTAAGATAAATATTGATTGGCTTGTCGGCGCGATCCGCGAAGGGCAAGGGAACGGTACGATCAAAAATATTGGCACGCCTAAATCCCTTGCCGCGATGTTTCTTTGTTCACTTGAAGGTGCGATGGTGGTGGGGCGCGGCCTTGCGCAAGACGCAGGCCCGCACAAAATTGCCGCGACGATGATTGCGGCAATTGTTATCGCCAAGCCTCAGCGGTGACAGGCGCAATTCTGGATGCAACTGGCCGCGCCACGGCGGTGCGTTATTAATAATGATCAGATCTGCCGCCCTTCCTCGCTATCGCTATTCGTCTGTATCTTTTCCCAGCGCTTCCTTGGTTTATGCGGCTGCACATCGCATCGGTACCGACCGGTGATTCGGCTTCTGTAGGGCGTAAAGTACTTGGAGAGCCCCGCCAGTACTAGTGATTGGCTATTCGGCGCGTCGGCGATGGCACTGCAAAAATTGCCGTCGAACTTAGCATCTTTCAGCGAATTTTGCGTGGCGCATGCGATAATCCGGCCTTCTCAAACATTGACGAGGCAACATGATTGCTCACTCTTTTTCAGTCTTTCCAGCCCTTCGCGCTTCATTTCTAGCTGACGAAACCCAGACGCTAGAATCCTTGCTCAACATCGCACGATTCGATGCTGCCGCGAATGCGCAAGTGACAAATACCGCGCGATCGTTGGTCGAATCGGTTCGCGCCACACGTCGCGAGGGCAGTGGTGTCAGTGTGGGGATGCAATCTTTCCTGACCCAATACGATCTTTCCACCCAGGAAGGCGTGTTGCTGATGTGTGTGGCAGAGGCGCTGCTGCGCATTCCCGATGCGGCAACGGCAGACAAGCTTATCAAAGACAAATTTTCGCAGGGTGATTGGGCGAAGCACTTGGGTGCCTCGGACTCAATGCTCGTCAACGCCGGCACTTGGGGCATGATGCTCACCGGAAAATTGGTCTCGGTTGACCCGACCAGTGTGACTGACGTCGGCGGCTGGCTCACGCGCTTGGCGGCGAGGGCAGGCGAGCCGATTGTGCGCTCGTCATTGCGGCAAGGTATGCGTCTCATGGCCGAGCAGTTCGTGATGGGTCGCAATATTGGCGATGCGCTCAAACGGTCGGTGTCGGAAGATCAAAAAAATTATCGCCATTCATTCGACATGCTTGGTGAAGCGGCCATGACCGCGCACGATGCCGAGCGTTATTTTCAATCCTATCAAGATGCGATTAAAGCGATTTCTGGTTTCGTGAAGCCCGGCCAATCCGTGTTTGAAGCGCCCGGTATTTCGGTGAAGTTGTCCGCGCTCCATCCGCGCTACGAGCTTGCGCACCGTGACCGGGTGATGGCGGAAATGTTGCCGAAAGTGATGAAGCTGGCGGAGATGGCGCGGGATGGCGGCATCGGCATGACCCTCGACGCGGAAGAAACGGAACGCTTGGAGATTTCGCTGGAATTATTCGCGGCGATTTATAGCGACGCCCGGTTTGCAAATTACGAAGGCTTGGGACTTGCCGTGCAGGCCTACCAAAAGCGGGCCAGCCATGTGATTGACTGGTTGATTGCCTTAGCAGCTGCGCAAACGTCACAACATGGTCACCCGCGCCGCATCATGACGCGGCTGGTGAAGGGTGCCTATTGGGATACCGAAATTAAGCGTGCGCAAATGCAGGGTTTCCCTGACTATCCGGTGTTCACGCGCAAGGTGAATACCGATGTTTCGTATCTGGCCTGTGCGGCCAAAATGATGGCACGTCCTGATGTTTTTTATAGCCAATTTGCAACACATAATGCGCATACGGTTGCCTCGATTTTGCAGCGCAAGACGGCTGAAACCCGGTTTGAATTCCAACGCCTGCATGGCATGGGAATGGAGCTTTATGATGCCGTAAATGCCAGCACTGGCGCGGCTTGCAGGGTGTATGCCCCGGTTGGGTCACACGAAGATTTGTTGCCTTATTTGGTCAGGCGTTTGCTGGAGAATGGCGCAAATTCATCGTTCGTAAACCGCATTGCCGACCCGGATGTTTCGATTGATGATGTGATTGCCGACCCAATTGCGGTTTGTGATAGAAGCCCGCAAAAATCGAATCCCAAACTTCCGTTGCCGCCGCAGCTTTTCTCCGCATCAAACATCCCGAGGAGAAATTCGTTGGGCTTTAGTTTTGCTGATGTTGCCGAATTGCAAAAATTGCAGACGGAAATGGCGCCTGCACTGGCCAAGGCAGATTGGTTGGCGCAACCCCTGATTGCCGGAGAAGCCATGCGGGGCGCGGTGCTTGAGGCGCTTTGCCCGTCAACATTGCAGCGGATTGGCATTGTCGAAGAGGCTGACGATCAGTTACTTGATTTGGCGCTAAAGATCACTCACGGCTATTCAGCCAAGCCCATGCCCGCCGATGATCGCGCCGCTGTCTTGGAGCGAACGGCCGATTTGTTGGAAGAACGGCGCGGATTTTTCATGGGTTTGATGGCGCGCGAGGCGGGCAAGACCATGCCCGATGCGCTGGGTGAAGTCCGTGAGGCAGCTGACTTTTGTCGCTACTATGCGGCGCTGGCGCGGCGACATTTTTCGCAGCCAGAGGTATTGAGCGGCCCCACCGGTGAATCCAATGAATTAAGCCTGGTAGGGCGCGGCGTGTTTGCTGCCATATCGCCTTGGAATTTTCCGTTGGCGATTTTCTTGGGGCAAGTTGCGGCAGCCTTCGCAGCTGGCAATGCAGTGGTTGCCAAGCCCGCCGAGCAGACGCCGATCACCGCATTTGAGGCGGTCAAAGTGTTGCTCGAGGCTGGCATGCCCAACGATGCGATTGCGTTCGTGCCGGGTCGCGGTGAGACGATTGGCGCGCAGCTGGTTGCCGATACGCGAATCGCCGGCGTAGTCTTTACAGGCGGCACGAGTACCGCACAGGCAATCAATCGTGCGCTCGCCAACCGCAGCGGACCCATCATTCCGTTCATCGCCGAAACAGGCGGGCTCAATGCCATGATCGCGGATTCATCGGCATTGCCAGAACAGGTGGTCAGTGATGTGATCGCATCTGCCTTCAATAGTGCCGGGCAACGCTGCTCGGCGCTGCGCATTTTGTGCGTGCAGGCTGATATCGCGCCGCGCATCAAAACCTTGCTGCATGGCGCAATGCAGGAGCTGAATCTTGGCCGTCCTGAAAATCTGAATACCGATATCGGCCCGGTGATTGATCGTGAGGCCTTTGACATGCTCATCACCCACCGCGAAAAAATGGCCGCGATTTATCCTCAGGTTGGCCAAACATTGTTGCCACGTGAGCTGATGAAAAATGCGGATGGCACCCAAGGTGCCGACGGTGCACGGGGCCATTTCTTCGCGCCATGTGCGTTTGAAATTCCGACATTTGACGCCATCAAAAGCGAAGTATTTGGTCCGATTTTGCACATCTACGCATTTGCCGGCGAAGACTTGATGGATGTCGTGGATCAAATCAATGCATCCGGATATGGTTTAACTCTCGGTGTGCATTCACGGATTGAAGAAACGATTGCCGCCGTGAGAGCCCGTGCGCGGGTCGGCAATTTGTACGTGAATCGAAATCAGATCGGTGCAGTCGTTGGTGTGCAGCCGTTTGGTGGTGAAGGATTGAGCGGCACTGGTCCGAAGGCAGGCGGAGCGCACTATTTATTCCGCTTTGCGGGCGAGCGATGCTGTACAGTCAACACCGCGGCGGCAGGTGGCAACGCGGCGTTGATTGCCAGTTCGGAATAATGAATGGTTTGGCGATTGCGCTGGGCATTCTGCAAAGTTCGCCAACGCTGATGTGTCTTTTCCGCGAGATGTTTTTTCACCGGATGCGGCAGGTTTTGCTTCACGGAGGGTGACGCGCGCTTGTCACAAAATTAATTGAAACTGGATGCTATGAATTATTTCAAACTGTTTTTTTACAGCATCCCATTTTCGAATGTGCGTTCAAAGCGGGCAGAAACCGGCAAGCTTTTTATATCTTGCCTGTGCCCGCTGTTATTGTTGGCAGGCTGCGCGAGCAATATCGACAATAAGTCAGTTCCTTTTCCGTTGGCACCTGCGCAATCGATTTCACCCTTCTCACTGGCTAACAGCGGCGATGCGCTACCGATCGGCTGGCAGAAGTGGATCATCACCCGGTTTAATCGCAACACCAGCTACAAAATTGTCGAGCGCGACGGCGCTAAGGTGCTAGTAGCGCATGCCGATAAGTCGGCATCGGGTGTGCTGCAAGATGTCTCGATTGAGCCAACGCTCTATCCGCAGCTCTCATGGCGCTGGCAGGTTTCAAGCCTGCCAAAAGGCGCCGATATCACGCGCCGTGGTAGCGACGATTCGCCTGCCCGCGTGATCGTCAGTTTTGACGGCGATAGATCGAAATTTGATTTTGAAGACCGCGCAGCAGCCGACCTCGTCAAACTCTTCAGTGGCCGGGAAATGCCCTACGCTTCGCTGATGTATGTCTGGGACAATAAGCTACCCGTGAACGCACTCGTCGATAACGCCCACTCTGGCCGGGCAAAAATGATTGTGGTCGAAAGTGGCCAAGCCAACGTTGGGGCATGGTTGGATTTCAAACGAAATGTCGTTGAAGACTTTAAGCGCGCTTTCAATGAAATGCCCGGCAAGATCATTTCAGTCGGTGTGATGACGGACACGAACGCAACGAGTACGGTGGTGACGGCGCATTATGGCGATATCGCGTTGCGGGTTGCAGATTGATGGGTTGATTGATTGATCAATCCCGCAAACCCCGGCCTACCGCACCGCCGAGCCGCAAAGCCGCATATCCGGATTCTCACAACTGCTGCCACCAAGTCCGCCGCAGAATTTGACCGCAACTCCGTCCCAGCCGAACCAAACGCAATGCCAATCCGCTTGGTGGATTGATGCATTGCAATTTGATTCATTGATGCTCATTTCCACGCGTTCTCACCCGTTGCGGCTCAATCAGCCGATGCATGCAGCAGGGCTGGGTTGACGTTGTTACTGTTTTTCGCGACAACATCTTTTTTCAGCATCGCTTCATGATCGCGATTGCGATGACGGCCTGCGGCTAACCGGATCATCCTAAAAATAAATCGCAAGAATGTCAGCGTCATCAAAGCCTCCAGCATCGTCGCGACAAACGCATACAAGGTATTGAGTTTGGACGACTGCCATTGCAATTCGCGCCAATGGAATTTGGCCAGCGCACGATCACGGGCGATTTCAATGGAGTCGTAAAACGTCGGCACCATCAACAGCGTCAGAATGGTTGAGGTAATCGTACCGCCGATAATCGCCACTGCCATCGGGCGATAAAACTCGCCACCTTCTCCCAGGCCAATTGCCACCGGCAACATGCCCGCAATCAGCGCAAAGGTGGTCATCAAAATCGGGCGGAGCCGCACCCGGCCAGCATGCATCAGCGCGTCTTCGCGGGCAACACCTAGTGCTTCTTCTTTGCGGGCGCAATCGAGCAGCAAAATCGCATTTTTGGCCACTAAGCCCGCCAACATAATGATGCCGATGAAGCTCATTAAATTCAGCGTGCCATTCGTCACATACAGCGCAATCACCACGCCAATCAGGGACAACGGCAGCGAAAGCATGATCGGTATCGGCGCCGTAAAGGAGCCGAATTGAATCACCAGCGTGAAATACATCAAGCCGATGCCCATCGCGAGTGCGATACCCATTTCGCTGAAGACTTCATCTTGATCGCGTGCCGCGCCGCCAAGCTCAAGCCCGAAGCCTGTGGGGAAATCGATTTGCTTGGCGATTTTGAGCGCATCAGCAGTTATTTCACCTGGCGAGCGCCCTTGTGCATTGGCCGAGACGGTAATCGTGCGTTTGCCGTCGGTATGTTGAATTTTCGCCGGTCCCTTGCCCATCGTAATTGTGGCGATTTGATCCAACGGTACCATCATATTCGAGCCCACCACTGCAATCGGCAAGTGCTCAATGTTGGCGGCACTGACACGATCAGAAGGGGCTAGACGCACCGCCACATCGCGGGTTTCACCGGTTGGGTCAACCCAATCACCGACTTCAACGCCGGCAAACGCAACGCGCAATGCCTGGGCAGCGTCGCCGACCGAAATGCCCAACGTATTGGCCAAGCCCCGGTTCATTTCGATCTTCAGTTCATCTTTGGGATCTTGCTCAGACAAACCAACATCCACCGCGCCAGGCACTTTGGCGAGCTTGTCCATGAAATCTTGCGTGATGGCCAGCAGCTTGCGCGAATCGGGGCCGGAGAATTGCACTTGCACCGGCTTTCTTGCGCCGTTATTGAGGTCATCCAACACGGTATATTCAGCGCCGATCACTTGCTTCATTTTTTCGCGTAAATCTAACGCGATGTCGGTGGCTGAACGCCTGCGTGTCGTGCTTTTACCGATATCGACATAAACACGTCCGCCGCCACTGTTCACCGAGCTACTGGTCGCTTTTGTCTCGGTAATAGTGCGCGCAATTTCAGCTGCTTTTTCTACTTTTAAGCGGGCGTATTCCAAGCTCGCACTCGATGGGGTGCGGACATCAATCGCAATAGTGCCGAAGTCGGATTTTGGCAGGAAGCTCGTGCCGCCAAGCGTGGCTTGAAAGGCGATGGCCGCTACAAAGGTCGCGCCGGCGATAATCGCCATCGATTTACGATGGTGCAGTGCCCACTCAATTACCTTGCTGTAGCGATTCGCCTGATGGTCAAACCAATGATTAAACTTTTGCAGCCAAAGCGAAAGCCCGGTTTTTTTCTCGTGTGCATAACCCACCGGATCGCCCCAATAAGCAGAAAGCATCGGGTCCAGCGTGAACGAAATCAGCAAACTCACGATCACCGATGCGGCCACGGTCAAGGCAAAGGGCCGGAACCATTCGCCCGCGCCGCCGCCCATGAACGCGACGGGAATAAAAACGGCGATGATGGAAAAGGTGGTTGCCGTCACCGCCATGCCGATCTCCGCCGTGCCCGCGCTGGCAGCGGTTAACCGATCTTTGCCCATTTCCATGTGGCGGACGATGTTCTCCCGCACCACAATCGCATCGTCAATGAGTACGCCGATGGCGAGCGATAAGCCGAGCAGTGTCATGAAATTCAGCGTAAAGCCGCACGCCCAAATAGCGATGAATGCCGCAATGGCGGATGTCGGCAATGCTAATGCAGTGATCAGCGTCGAACGCCATGAGTTCAAAAACGCATAGACCACCAGAATTGTCAGCACCGCGCCGAACATCAGCGATTCAATCACGTTTTGCAGGCTTGATTGTGCGCTTTTACCACCGTCCTCGGTGACCTCCAGCTTGGTAGTGGGGGGCAAGGTTTTGGATACTTCTTCAACCAATTGGCGAACCTTATTTGCCACAGTCACGGTGCTCGCATCGCGAGAGCGGGTGATATCAATGCCAACATTTGGGTTGCCATTGCGGAGGCTGTACCGTGATTGCTCGGCAAAACCATCTTCAATCGTCGCGACTTGCCCCAGACGCACAACCTCGTTACCGTTGCTGCCAACGCCGCGTTTTACAACAATTTGCTGGAATTCTGCGGGCGATTCGATACGTCCCACCAAGCGGATACTTTGTTCCTGTAATGGCCCTTTGACGCGGCCTACCGGTGCATTGGTATTCTGCTGGCGCAGCGCATTCGTGACGTCGCTGAGCGAAATGTTGTATTCACGTAGTTTTTCCGCCTTTAGCAACACCGACAATTCACGGTGCAGTGCGCCACCGACATCCACCACTGAAACGCCGCTAATGGCCCGGAATTTATCGGCCAGCGTGTCTTCGGCAAAGCGGGAAATTTCCGCATGGCTTTGTGTGCTCGACGACAACGATAATTGCATGATCGGTTCTGCGGCGGGGTCAATCCGTTCGAGGTTGGGCTCGCGCATCTCCACCGGCAGTTTGTATCGGACCGACGCAATTGCATTGCGAATTTCATCGGATGCCTCCACCATGTTTTTCTTGAAATTGAAAATCATGACGATGGTGGCGTTGCTCTCGGCAGCCGTCGCGCGAATTTGATAAACCTGCGGAATGCTTTGCAGCGATTTTTCAATGCGGTTTATGACCTCACGTTCCACCGTATCAGGTGAAGCGCCGGGGTAGGGGATGTTGATCACAATGACCGGTTGGTTCACATCCGGGTTTTGATTGACCTTTAAATTTTTGAGCGCCAGCAACCCCATAAACATCAGCATGATGATGAGCACGACCGTGATGGTTGGCCGCTTGATACTGAAATCAGAGAGGAACATGGCTATTTCCCCTGTGCACTGGAGGCAGCTGATTCGCTCGCACTCGCGTTGGTGGTTGCGTTGGTTGCGTTGGTTGCATTGGGTGAATTGTATGCAACGTTCACCGATGCGCTAACAGAACCGCCATTGTTCAAATCAATTTTTTGTCCGTTCGCAAGCGCTGACGAGGGGTGACGAATCACTTTTTCGCCTTCGCTCAGACCACTCTTTAATGGGAAATCGCCACTTCGGTTATCGCGCTCACCAACCACAATGGTCGCTTTTTCAAGCGTGTTGTCTTTGGCATTGATGCGCCAGGCGGCGGTTTTATCGCCATCACGTACCAGCGCGGTCGCAGGGATGGTCAGCGCCGCCACGCTATTGGTTTCAATCTGTCCTTCCGCATACAGCCCACCGAGCTTCGGCTGCTTTTTGTCGATGAAATCAACCAGCACCTCCACTTGGCGCGTGGTCGCATTGGCCGATGGGTTCACGCGGCGAATCTTGCCAATAAATTTTTGCTCGCCATAACCGTTGACACGAAAAACCACCTGCTCACCCGACTTGACGCTACCGATGTTATCGGCTGACACCAAGCCCTCAAAACGCATGCTGGTTGGATCGATCACCTTCACCAGTTCTTTGCCGATCTGTACGGTGTCGCCCACCGAGGCTTTACGATCCGCGACGATGCCATTAAACGGGGCGCGGACTTCGGTGCGTTGCAATTGCTGGCGGGCCTGCGCCGTGCGCGATTTGGCACCTTCAAGGTCGCTTTGCGCGCCGTTACGGCGGTTTTCGGCATCATCTAGCTGCTGCGCCGACGCCATTCCGGAGCCGCGCAGGGTTGTCATGCGCTGAAACTGACGTTCGGCTTGGTCGAGTGCTTGTTTGGCGGCGCGGGTTGCCGCATCGGCCGAGGCGAGGCTATCGCGAATCGCGGTATCGTCAAGCCGGACTAACAAATCGCCGCGATTCACAGCATCGCCGTTTTCTTTTAATACTTGCAACACCACCGCCGATACTTCCGCCCGCAAATCGGCGCGACGTTCCGGCTGAATCGAGCCGGTGATGGCCGGGCCGGAAGACAGTGAATCAGAGCGTACGGTATAAAGATCTTCAGCGGCGATCAACAAGGTTGCGCTTGGTGCGGCGGGCTTGGCAGTCTTGTTCGCGGTTTTTTCCGGTACTTTATCGGACGCTTTATCGGAAGCTTTGTCGGGTGCCTTCTCAGGCGCCTTATTACAAGCGGAGATCGTGAATGGCAGTAGCGCGATGAGCGCGGCAAAATAAAGTGAATGTGTTTTTCGTTGCATTGGGTAGCCCCTGTCGATCGGTTTTGGTCTGTTGAGCCGCATAGATGCGCTACGTTGAACCGCATCGGCTACATAAAACCTTGGGAAAGCGTAGATTTTGTGTGCCGAGACGCATCAACAGCAGTGCTGGCAATGAACGCAAGAATAGGGTGGCAAGCCGCCATCCGCCACCGATCTAAGACGGAATGCGCATTTCAACGGATGAATCGCAGTTGGGCACTGCTTTTGGTAAGGCGGGTATGCCGGGTTGGAACGGCATAAGTGCTGGCTGCTAGAGGCAACAGCGGTATTTTGGCACGGTTGGAGCTGCCGTAAAGGCTCAGTAAAGGTCCCGCAAAGGTCCCGCAAGGGTGCCGAAGCGCCCGTAAAGCACCCGGCAGCAAGAGGGTATAAATATTTTTGTGTAGATTAAATTTTTGCTAGGCTTCTTAACTCACCAAGGAGTCACGCATGTCGCACCGCAAAACCGCTATTCCCGCATTACCGTTAGCCAGCCAGAAACTTATAGAGCAGCTCATGGCAG
>JBBRAM010000046.1:0-18088 GCA_038206765.1 Burkholderiales bacterium
GTCTTCTACAACAATGTCAGAAGACATTCAAAAATCAACAATCAGTCACCGACTGATTTTGAAAAACAATGGTACGACCAGCAATTGAAGAAAGCAGCTTAAAATCTCAACTTATGGTGTCCGCTTTTTTGAGCCTGTCCACTTCACAAGAGGAGTCCCAATCCCGAATATCGTAAATATTATCGCATCGAGGGTCGACAGTCCGTTCTTCTCAATTGATATCGTAGAAACTGTAAACGGCAAGTTAAGGCTTATCGAACTTGGCGACGGACAAGTCGCTGACATTAAAAAATGGGACATTGATAATTTCGTGCACATATTTAAGGATTAGTGCAGCTTCCCAACATTAAAATTGATTTGCGACTCAATTGCATCTGCAACTCCCAAACGCAGCAATAAGTCGTAAAATGACACATCCCACCAGCACCGAATTTTCTATTTGCACCCAACCATGAAGCCCACCTACCTAACCCGCATCCCCGCCGCCGAAGCGCACATTCGTGCGACCGGTGAGCGGCTCACACAGCCGCGGGTGGCGGTGTTGGCGACGCTGATGGCGGCCGACCATGCGATTTCGCACTTGGATGCGGTGGACGCGTTGGCTAAGCATCATCCGATGGATCGGGTGACGGTTTATCGAGTGTTGGAATGGTTGGTGTCGATGGGTATTGCGCACCGAATTGCGGGGGATGACCGGGTGTGGCGGTTCATGTTGACAGCTGCGAAACCAAACGGAAAAGCGAACACGCAACACCTGCAACATGCGCACTTTACTTGCAACGATTGTGGGCAGACTTTTTGTTTGGATGAGGTGTCGCCAAAACTGCCCGTTAAGGTGCCGGCAGGATTTAAAACCATCGATGTTGATTTGAAGCTGCGCGGGCAATGCGCGCATTGTGCTTAATGTTTCTAATTTCCCCCGATAAGTTTGCGCGATGACCGCCTCAATCGTCACCTCCGTTACGTTGCTCACCGGTTTTTTGGGCAGCGGCAAAACCACGTTGCTAAATCAGCTATTGCAACACGCCGACATGCAAGACACGGCCGTGCTCATCAATGAATTTGGCGCCGTATCAATTGACCATTTGCTGGTGGTTAAAACCAGTGGCGATATTGTAGTGATGGCGAATGGCTGCGTGTGCTGCTCGGTGGCGGGCGATATGGTAAAGGCGCTCAGAGAACTTTATTTTAAGCGGGCCAATGGTGAGGTGCCGTTTTTTAAACGCGTCGTTATTGAGACAACCGGCATGGCCGACCCCGCGCCGATTATGCATACGCTAATTGAAATGCCGCTGGTGGCAGCACGTTATGCACTATCGGGCATCGTCACAACCGTTGATGCAACGCACGGGGAAGCCACGCTGGACGGGCACTTTGAGTCCATCAAGCAGGTGGCGGTGGCAGATCGGATTGTAATCACCAAAACAGACTTGGCAACAAAATCGCAAGTGGAGGAACTGAGGATTCGGCTTGAAAAGTTAAATCCCGGCGCGACCATCGTTGAGGCGGTTTCAGGCGAGGTTGATCCGCATGTTTTGCTAGACACGGGGCTATATCAGGCAGGCTCTAAAACGCCGGATGTCGCGAACTGGCTGCGGGCAGAAGCGTATAGACCCGTATTGACCAATGCTAAAAGCTCGAACCACGATGAACGGATTCATGCATTTGCGGTCTTTTTTGATGCGCCGATCGTTTGGCAGGATTTGATGGATGCGTTGGGCGCGCTAACGGATTTGCGCGGCGATGAATTGCTGCGGGTTAAGGGCATCATCAACGTAGCGGACGAGGCAA
This sequence comes from Burkholderiales bacterium, assembly GCA_038206765.1. Taxonomy (GTDB): domain Bacteria; phylum Pseudomonadota; class Gammaproteobacteria; order Burkholderiales; family Usitatibacteraceae; genus UKL13-2. The sequence goes on from JBBRAM010000046.1 coordinate 1,792, forward strand.
CGCCCCGTGCTGTTCATGCCGTGCAGCATACGGTGTATCCGTTCGCAAGGCTGCCCGCTTGGCCGGATGATGATCGGCGTTCCAAGATTGTTTTTATTGTTCGTGATTTGAGCGAGCAGTTTGTTCGGGAGACGCTCAATAGTTTTATAAGACATTCCACAACGGTGGCGGCTTGATGATCGCCGTTTCGTCCCCATATTCATCCCCATATTCATCCGCATATTTGTATAGTCTTCATCCACTTTTATCAAACCATTTCGACCCTATTCAGGCAACCCCATGAGCAAAAAAGATCTAATCCCCGCTACCATCCTCACCGGCTTTTTGGGCAGCGGTAAAACCACGCTTTTAAACCGCATTTTGACCGAGCGCCATGGCGAAAAAATCGCGGTGATCGAAAACGAATTCGGCCAAGAAGGCATTGATAACGACATCCTCGTGCAGGACAAAGACGAGCAAATTATTGAGATGAACAACGGTTGCATTTGCTGCACAGTGCGCGGCGATTTGGTGCGGATTTTGGCGGACCTTGCGGCTAAACGCAAAGCCGGAAAATTGAAATTTGACCGCGTCATTATTGAGACCACCGGCTTGGCCGAGCCGGGCCCCGTGGCGCAAACATTTTTTATGGATGAGGCGATTCATGAGCAGTATGTGCTTGACGCCGTGATTACCGTGGTGGATGCCAAACACGCGCCGCAACAATTGACCGATAACTCGGAAGCCCGCGCCCAGATTGGCTTTGCAGACCGTTTGCTGATTTCTAAAACCGATTTGGTGGCGGAAGTTGAGACGCAAAATCTGATGGCACGGCTGCGCAAAATGAACCCTCGTGCGAGTTTCCAAAAAGTGCATTTCGGTGAAACACCGCTAAAAGAAATCTTAGATATTCGCGGCTTTAATTTGAACTCAATTTTAGACGTTGAACCCGATTTTTTAACCGAAGGCACACACACCCATTCGGATGATGTGCAGTCGTTTGTGTGGCAAGATGCGCGCCCGCTAGACATGGAAAAAATCGAGGCGTTTTTATCGCTGTTGATTCAAACCTACGGCATGGATATGCTGCGCTATAAAGGTGTATTGAGCATCAAAGATCAAGAAAATCGCATGATTTTTCAAGGTGTACACATGCTGATGGGCGGCAGCCCGGGCAAAGCATGGTTACCCGGTGAAACGCGTGGATCGAAAATGGTGTTTATTGGCCGCAACTTGCCAAAGCGGATTTTTGTGGAAGGCTTGGCGTATTGCGTGGCTGATGTAGAGAAAACAGCGGTTGAAATAAAGTGATGCTTTTTTAAATTTTCCCTTAATTGCTCCCTCAATTTCTCCCTTAATTGTTCCTTTAATGCTGGTTTCCATCACCGATCTCAAAGCCGGCTACGGCACCAAAGCTGTGATTGCGTTTGATCGGCTTCAAATTGCGCGCGGCCAACATACCTTGCTGCTCGGTCCTTCAGGATCCGGCAAAACCACTTTGCTGAATATTTTGGCAGCCTTGGCAACGCCGATGACGGGCGAAATCATAATTGACAACATTCGCGTTGATGCCTTAAGCGAGAGCCAGCGCGATCACTTTCGGGGGCAAAAAATCGGTTTGGTAATGCAGCGATTGCATTTAATTTCTGCACTTTCAGTTTGCGATAACCTGCTACTGACGCAACGTTTGGCCGGTGTTCAAGCGAATAGCAATTGCGTGAACGCAATTCTCGAAAAGCTCGGCATCGCCCACAAGCTTCATGTGTACCCGCACCAGCTCTCGCAGGGCGAGGCACAGCGGGTGGCGATTGCGCGTGCGGTGCTGAATTCACCGGTGATGATTTTGGCCGATGAGCCGACTTCAGCGCTCGACGATGCCAATGCCGAGGCCGCGATCGCCCTGCTGTTCGCGCAAGCGGAAGACCACGGGGCGACGCTGGTGGTAGCGACGCATGATGCGCGAATCAAATCCAGATTCAAATCTGAAAACATCATCGCGCTGAAAGGCCCGGCATGAACGCCATGACGACGGCATTCTCACTGGCGTATGCGTATCTGCGTGAGCGCCCGCTGGCAACGTTGCTCAATATTATTTTGCTCAGCCTTGGCGTCGGCACCATCATCGCGCTGATTCTGATACTTACCCAAGCCGAGGACCGGATGGAGCGCGATGTGGCGGGCGTCGATTTGGTCATTGGCGCAAAAGGTAGCCCGCTGCAATTGATTTTATCGACCGTCTTCCACGTCGATATTCCGACCGGCAATATTCCAATGGCGGAAGCCCAAACCATTATTTCGCTGCCGCAGGTGCGTCGCGCGATTCCGTTGGCGCTTGGCGATAGCTATAAAACATTCCGCATTGTCGGCACCGAGGCGCAATATTTGGATCTCTATGATGCCAAAATTGCCAGCGGAAAAATATGGGAAAAGCCTCTGGAAGCCAGTATCGGCGCGGAGATTGCGAAGCAAACGGGGCTTAAAATTGGCGATAAATTTGCCGGTGCGCACGGCCTCAGCGAAAGTGGCGAAACGCATGCCGAGCATCCGTATCAAGTGGTGGGAATCTTGGCACCCACGGGAACGGTGATGGATCGCTTGGTGCTGACAAGCTTGGAGAGTATTTGGTTGGTGCATGATCATGAAGAGCAGGACGCGAAGGCTGAAAACGGCGGAAAAGCTGAAAAGACTGAAGCGCCCGAAAAGACTGGAACCGCTGAATCGAAACAAGGCAAAGAAGTCACCGCTTATTTGATCCAGTACGCCACACCACTAGCAGCGGCCTCGTTCCCGCGCATGGTGAATGCTTCTAGTTCGATGCAAGCCGCTGCACCCGCGATGGAAACCGCACGATTGTTTTCACTCATTGGCGTGGGGGTCACGACGTTGAAAGTATTTGCGGCGATTATGATGCTATGCGCCGCACTTGGGATTTTTATCGGCCTGATGAATACATTAAATGATCGCCAATCCGATCTCGCACTGTTGAGGGTGCTTGGCGCAACGCGTGGCATGGTCTGCCTGACCATCGTGGCGCAAGGCTTCGCGCTAGGCTTGGCGGGCGTTATACTGGGCGTCTTGCTGGGTCATATCGGTGGCGAATGGGTGGGGCAGGCGATTGCCAAAACCCATCGCATTCCGTTGACCGGCTGGGTTTGGGTTGGTGAGGAATGGTTGGTGATCGGCGCGGCAATGGTGCTTTCGGTGCTCGCGGCGTTGTTTCCGGCGTGGCGAGCTTATCGCGATGCGGTTCCCGAGGTATTGAGCAGGGCTTAATCAGTCGCAATTGAAAGTAGGATTCAGCATGAAGAAATATTTATCGTATTTTATAGGCCGCCCATTTACAGCGGGTATTGCCGCGACGGTGTTTTCAATCGGCTTGACCACGGCCGCGCATGCGTTACAGCCGCAGGCGCCGGGCAAACTATCGGACGATCAGTTGATGGGTTATATCGGCAAAGAGCCGTTACCGCCCGGTACGATCCCGTGGCAACTACTGCGCCAGGTAAAGTTGGTCGAAAAAAGCACGGACGCCAAAGCCGTGAAAGGCGCCAACACGAAAAATGCCGCCGCCAACATGGTTCCGGAATTCGGCCCGCAAATTCGCGAGTTGGATAAACAAGAAGTAAAACTCTATGGTTTCGTGTTGCCACTTTCCACTTCTGCCAAACAGAAACATTTTCTGTTGTCGCCGTTGCCATCGCATTGCCCCTTTTGCGTGAACCAAGGGCCCGATTCAATGGTGGAAGTGGTGGCAAAAACCGGAGTGGAATATAATCAGTGGGAGCCGATCGTTGTCACAGGGAAATTTGAATTAGTGAATGACCAATATTTGTTTTATCGCCTTAACAACGCGGAACCAGTCAAATTTTAATGGCAGTTGCAATAGTTTATTAACGTTCTATGGCCACCCCGACCCCAACAAAATCTGCCTCTACTTCCGCCAGCGTGCGGCAACTCGCCAAGGTTGCAAGCTCAACCGGTGCGCACGCCCCGCTGCAAAGCTCGGGCGCATTTTCGGTCGAGCAACTTTCCCCCGACAACATTCATTTTCCGGCTATTTACGAAGCGGCAATTTTATACGCAGCCGATTGCTATGAGGCCGCACAAGAGGTGCTGTGCGACCATCTAAAAACACCGGATGGCAAAAACAGCATCCGCACTTGGCTGATGTTATTTGATCTTTACCAGCTCACGCACAACCGGTCCGAATTTGATTCGCTGTCGATGCTATTTACGGTGAAGTTCGAGCGCTCACCGCCGGTTTGGGCCGATAGCGCCGACAATGCCGATCCGCGACGCAAAGAGAAGCGCGAGCATAAAGATTTTTTCTTGCTCAACCCCAAACCTGACGGTGCGCTAATGGAGGAGATCGATAAGTTTGAAATCTTCACCAAGCACATGGGTAGCTGTCGCGTTGAGTTCAGCAAAATAAATTCCATCTTGGTCGAAGAAGCCGAACTTTTTTCGATTGTTTTTCAACGCCTGCGTCGCAGCAAATTGCCGATTTGGTTTAATCAACTTGATCCCTTTACCGCACTCCTCAAAAAACAAATCAACGATGCGACGGGCCAGCCCCTCAACGCCAGCCAAGGCTATTGGTCCCTGTTATTTGAGGTTTATATTTTGGACAACAAACTAGACGAATATGAAGAGCTGGGGCTTGAATATGCGGTTGCGTTTGAGATGTCGCCACCCGCCTGGGAAGCCGTCAACCGCCCGACTGGTGCCGGTGATGCTCCTGCCAATGCGGTTGCCGCTGACGTGCCCAAAGAAACAATTGGCTTCCAGCTGAAGGGCGTGATAAATATCGGCAGCAAAGAAATGCTGCAACAGCTCGCGATCTATGCCAACACGCGCCAAGAAGTAGTAATCGATATGAGCGGACTATTGCGGATTGATTTTAATGCGATGGGCGGATTTTTTGAGGCGATTCGCTCGATCCACCTTTCACAAAAACGCGTGATTCTTTCAAACATCAACGAATTGGTTGCCGGCATATTGGAAGTGTTTGGTATGACCAAACATGCAATTTTGATGCGTAAAAAAGCGGCGTAATTTTTATTCCTGGCCTGTCGAAAAATTGAAATTCAAGGTAAACCACGGCAGACCAAGGTAGTCGCCGGTAACCACGGCAATTACCGCGAAAGCCGCGCTAGGCCTTGATTTTGAGATTGTTACCACAACCTTAATAGCATGCTTTTTGATCGCGCTCTGTGCGACTATTTTTCTTGCCCTCAACGGCATTTAGCGCCGCGCCTTCATTGTCTAACGAAAATTCATTATGCAGACTGAACAATTTCACGGCACCACCATCGTCTGCGTTCGACGCGACAATCAGGTTGCGCTTGGCGGCGACGGCCAAGTCACGCTAGGCAATATTGTCGTCAAAGCCACCGCCACCAAAGTGCGCAAGGTCTATCAAGGCAAAATTTTGGTAGGCTTCGCGGGTAGCACGGCTGATGCGTTTTCACTACTGGATCGGTTCGAGGCGAAACTCGAAAAACATCAGGGCAACTTGATGCGCTCTGCCGTGGAGCTGGCGAAAGATTGGCGCACAGACCGCATCTTGCGCCGCTTGGAGGCGATGCTCATTGTCGCTGACAGTGGCAATACTTACATCATCACTGGCACCGGTGACGTGCTGGAGCCGGAAGACAATGTAGCCGCAATCGGCTCGGGTGGCAGCTACGCGCAATCCGCAGCGCTCGCTCTTTTGCAGAACACTGAATTAACCCCAGCCGACATTGTTAAAAAATCGCTAACCATTGCGGCGGACCTTTGTATCTATACCAATCATAATCATGTTATCGAGGTTCTCGCGGAGGCCAGCGCGCCGTAAGCGCGGGGCAAGCGTCGGATAAGCGGGGCTTAAGCACGGTTTAAGCACGGTTTAAGCACGGTTTAAGCGCGGCTTAAGCACGGCATAAGGACGATAACGATGCGATGAAGCGGTGAAGTGACCAAGCAGGGTAGTGTGAATTTTACCCAGCTCTCAATCCCGACCATTGCCTCGAAGTTCCAAAATGCTGCCCTAACTTTTTCCACAACTATCACCAACCATCACCCTCCTTTACCAATCAGAAACCCTCACCCCTCACCTAAATATGATGACCCCGAAAGAAATCGTCGCCGAGCTCGACAAACACATTGTCGGCCAAGCTGCGGCCAAGCGAGCTGTGGCGATTGCGTTGCGCAACCGCTGGCGGCGCAGCCAGGTGCCGGAGCCGCTGCGCCAAGAAATAACGCCAAAAAATATTCTGATGATCGGGCCAACCGGTGTGGGCAAAACGGAGATCGCACGACGACTCGCCAAGCTCGCTGATGCGCCGTTTATCAAAGTAGAGGCTACTAAATTTACCGAGGTTGGTTATGTGGGCCGCGATGTCGATTCCATCATTCGTGATTTGGCCGAAATCGCGGTCAAACAAGCCCGCGAAACGGAGTCACAAAAGGTGCGGCATCTGGCATCGGATAACGCCGAAGAACGCGTGTTGGATGCCTTGCTACCGCAAGCTCGCAGCTTCGATTTTTACGGCAAGCAAGCCGATCCGAATGATGCCGAAGATACCACCCGCCAAAAATTTCGCAAGATGCTTCGCGAAGGTAGCCTCGATGATCGCGAGATTGAGATCGAGGTTTCCACCGCGCCCGGCTCAATGGAAATTTTTGGTCCGCCTGGCATGGAGGATTTAACCCAGCAAATTCAGGGTATGTTTCACAACATGGGACAAACCCGCAAACGTGCCCGCAAATTAAGCGTGAAAGAGGCGCTAAAAGTATTGACCGATGAAGAAGCGATAAAACTCATCAATGACGAAGATACGAAAACTTCAGCCATAAAAAACGTCGAGCAAAACGGCATTGTCTTCCTCGATGAAATCGATAAAATTGCCAGTCGCTCAGAGAGCCAGGGTGCTGATGTCTCGCGTCAAGGCGTACAACGTGATTTGCTACCGCTGGTCGAGGGCACAACGATTTCCACCAAGTATGGCATGGTGAAAACCGACCATATTTTGTTCATCGCATCCGGTGCATTTCATCTGGCAAAGCCGTCGGATTTGATTCCTGAATTACAGGGCCGGCTGCCGATCCGCGTAGAGCTGACGTCGCTTTCGGTGAAGGATTTTGAAGCAATCCTTACCAACACCGACGCGTGCCTGACCAAGCAATACCAAGCACTGTTGCAAACGGAAAATCTCAAACTCGATTTTCCGGCCGATGCCGTCAAGCGCTTGGCTGAAATCGCATTCGCGGTTAATGAAAAAACTGAAAATATCGGCGCCCGCAGGCTCTACACCGTTATGGAAAAATTGCTCGAAGAGGTTTCTTTTGATTCCACCATCCACGGTGAAGCGTTTACGGTCACGGCGGCGTATGTCGATCAAAAGCTTGCCGCGTTGGCCGAGAGTGAAGACTTGGCGCGGTATGTTTTGTAAACCGTTTTTATCCCACCATTGAAATGTCTGAATTTATCAACATCGCCGGTTATAAATTTGTCGCTCTGGCTGATTTGCCGTCGCGGGTTATGGCCACACGTGCTGTGGCAGCTGCCGGCGGGCTCACGGGCACGGTGATTTACGCGCCGGAGGGCATCAATATTTTTGTGGCGGGGGCACGTAAGGGCGTGGATGCATTGCTTGCCTATTTGCGTGCAATGCCTGAATTTGCCGATTTGCAAATGAAAGAAAGTCTATCCGCTACGCAGCCATATCGCCGCTTGTTTATTAAACTTAAAAACGAAATCATCAGGCTCAACCGGCCCGACATCAATCCGGCCCTCGCACCCGCGCCTCGCGTGACGGGGAAAGAGCTGGCACAGTGGCTGGACGAAAAACGCGATGTGGTGCTGCTTGATACGCGCAACGAATTTGAAATCGATCACGGCACTTTTGCAGGCGCAGTTCGAATCGGTATTGACCATTTCCCGCGCTTCGATGCAAGGGTAGATGATTGGTCGTCGGGCGATCAGGCGCTCAAGGATAAAACCATTGTCACTTTTTGCACCGGTGGTATCCGGTGTGAAAAAGCGGCGCCGCTGATGATTGAAAAAGGCTTCAAAAATGTGTTCCAGCTCGACGGCGGGATTCTTAAATATTTTGAGGAATGTGGCGGCGCGCATTACGAGGGCGATTGCTTTGTTTTCGATGAACGGATTGCCGTTGATTGCAGGTTAAATTCGGTCCCCGCTGCTACCCTCGGCAAGCTTTGATGGCCACTTTACTTGCGCGAATGAACAATCCTCGACTGAAAAATTCCAGCTTGCAGCTATTCCAACCAAAGAGCCGTAACACATGAAATCTATTGTCATCCTCATTTCGGGACGTGGGAGCAACATGGAGGCGATTTTTAACGCCGCGCTTCCGCTGGAAATTCGCGCGGTTGTTTCGAATCGCCCTGCCGCGAAAGGGCTGGAAAGCGCCGCCCAGCGCGGCGTTCCAGCCATTGGCTTAGACCACAAAGCGTTCACATCGCGCGCGGCGTTTGATGCGGAGCTGGCCAAAACGATTGACCAATTTGCACCTGATTTCATTGTGCTGGCCGGCTTTATGCGCGTACTTTCGGCAGATTTTATTGCCCACTATCCGAACCGGATTATCAATATTCACCCGTCGTTATTGCCGTCGTTTCCGGGCCTGCACACCCATGAAAATGCACTGAAGGCCGGCGTCAAAATTCATGGCGCAACGGTGCATTTTGTGACGCCAGAATTGGATCACGGACCGATTATTATTCAAGCTGGCGTGCCGGTCCGGCAAGATGACAGTCCGGCTTCGCTGGCGGCGCGGGTACTGGCCTGTGAGCATCAGATTTATCCGCAGGCGCTGCGGTGGCTTTGTGAGGATCGTATCGAACTGGTGGATGGTGTAGTCCGGATAGGTGGGTTGGACGTTTTGGAAGGGTACGGGGCATCACCATTGCTCGTCCCGACTCAATAAGGATCAAACGTGAAACGCGCGAAACGATTGTTGACAAACCTACTGGCCGCCTGCGCAGCATTTGCCGCGGCAAGTGTGCAGGCTGAGCAGGCCGCGTCTGTTACATCTACCGCAACTGCTGTATTTCCTGCGGCCGCCGTGTCTGCTTCCGCGGATGCGCAGACATTACCCACCAGCGTCAAGGCGTCTTATAAAATATATAAAGGCAGTATTTTAATTGGCCAAAATGACGAGACCTTTGAGCGCAAGGGCAAGCACTACAGCATTGTCTCAACCACACACGCTGAAGGTCCGTTGGCAATTTTTCTCAAAGAACATATCACCTACAAAAGCGAAGGCATCATCAACGCAAAAGGCTTGCAGCCGCTGACATTTGAGCAAGTGCGCGCCGAAGCCAGCCGGAGTATTTTTGCGAAATTTGACTGGGATAAAAAAGATATTATTTCCACCCGCGACGGTAGATCAGAAACCTTTGATTTGCCCGACGGAACGCAAGACCGTTTGTCATCGATGTATCAATTCATGCACGCTATCCCGAAGGATGCACAACTGACGGTGCTAATGAGCCAAGGTAAACGCAGCGAGCGATACAGCTACCAAAAACAGGGCGAGCCCACTATCAAAACGCCGGTTGGTAATTTTGAGACTGTGTACTACGCCCGCAACGCTAAAGACGGCGAATCAAAAAGCCAACTGTGGCTGGCCAAAGACAAATTTCATTTGCCGGTACGCGTGATTTTTGAAGATAAAAATGGCGCGTTTGAGCAGGTGCTGACCAGCTTGAGCGTGCAATAAAAATGCCATGCAGGCTGCACCAAAACATTTCTGGCAGGCGGTTTTTCAGCGCCAAACTCTGCTGATCGCACTGACGGCCTCGGCCTTGGTGCATTTCGCTGCCTATGTCGCAACACACGACCTTGCCCTGCGTTGGCGTCCGTCGGCCGCTGATTCTGAACCGATTGGCGGGGTCGCATTGAACGCTGTGTTAGTCGCAGCTGAAAATGATACTACGCAAAAAATAGTCGCCGCGCCAAAGCCAACCGCACCTAAAGCGACCGCCAAATCGACGGCTCAAACTTCGCCAACGGCGCGTAAAAATATCGCTTCGCTCCCGGCAAAGTCTGCCGCGCCGTTCGCCGCCCCAGAGAATGCCATTGCGGTTGATGCCTCAGCTTCGCCATTGGCGCAGGGTGAACCCGAGACCGTCAGCGACACTATTACCGCCGCTGCATCGCTCCCAGAAGGCAAAGACGGTAAAGAAAGCAACAATCCAAAGCCCGAAATTGCACCGGTCGCCCCGCTAACCGCTCCCGTTAACGAAGCGACATCCGTCACCGAGACCGATGCTGCACCGGCTTCTGAGCCCGCATACGCCTTTCCGCAACGCATCAGCATGGCGTATAAAATATCATCAAGTATCGCCGATGGTATTGCCGATTTTTCATTCAACCGTAGCGGTGCTGATGGCCGTGACTATGAACTAAAAAGTACGATCCAAGCGACCGGCATTTTCGCCGGATTGTTCGTTGGCACGTTTCGCCAAACGAGTCGTGGCGAGATGACCTACAACGGTATCCGTCCAACTTTTTTTAGCATGCAGCGCGGCGATGCAGCTGCCGACACCGCCGAATTCATGCGCGACAAACGCACGTTAAAAATTATCAAACACGGCGAAACCCATCTATTTCCGCTTCCACCCAGACTGCAAGACACGCAGAGTTTTTTATTCCAACTGGCTCAAGAAGCCCGCCAATTAAGGACTCCCGAGGATCGCATTAAGGTGGCGCTCACCAATGCCCGCAAACTTTATCGCTATGAATTTCGCGCGCTCGGTGAAGAAACGCTGCAAACCCGCATGGGCATCTTGACAACGCTACACTTGAAAAGCGACGCTGTTGACCCTGAAGATGTGTACGAAGTGTGGCTATCGCCAAAACATTTTTATTTGCCAGTGAAGATTAAATTTTATATGGGTAAATTTTCAGTCGAGCAGACGGTAAGGTCGATTGATGCGACTGAAAACTAACTAATTTCGTATTGAGGCAGCGGATCAATCGTGTCGCCTGCACCGTTATAGGGGATAATTGTGGGATGAAATCAAATACCCCCTTGCGCACTCCTACCCGCACCCCCCAGCATGCTCCTCCGCGCGTACCTTCAAACACTTTAAATGTTCTGACGCCACCATTATTTAACGCGCTGGTGTCTGCTCTTACGACGATTTTGCCGCTGACCTCACCGGCCGATGTGAGCCTGAAGTTTTTCTTTCGCGAGCATCCCAAATTGGGACTGCGTGACCGCGGCCTGATCGCTGAAACGATCTACACCGTGCTGCGCCACCGGCGTTTGCTTGAACATTTGGTTCCTGAGGGCACGCCACGCTTGCTGGCGCTGGCCGCGATGACCCGCATTCAGGGTCTGGGGCGGCGAGAGCTCGATGCGGTGCTGCGTGGCGGCGAAGAAAAGTTTTTGGCGGAAATGAAAGCGGCCAAGCCCGCCAGCTTGCCGTTGCCGGTTGAAGCCGAACTGCCTGATTGGGTGGTGGCCAAATTACAAGCATTTATGAGCGACGCAGAAATCCTCGAATTGGGCCGATCGATGATGAACGCGGCGCCGCTGGATTTACGGGTGAATGCCTTTAAGGCCAAGCGGGACGCGGTTCTCAAGCGTTTTCAGCAGGAAGGTATGAACTGTTCGGGCACGCCGTATTCACCGCTCGGCATTCGGTTGGAGAGCAAAATTTCGCTTACCAAGCACGCTGCGTTTATTGAGGGTTTTATCGAAGTCCAAGATGAAGGCAGCCAGCTACTTGGCATTTTGATGGAGCCCAAGCGCGGCGACATGATTGTTGATTTTTGTGCGGGCGCGGGTGGCAAATCGCTGATGATTGGTGCCGCGATGGCGTCAACCGGCCGCGTTTATGCATTCGATGTTTCTGAAAAGCGCCTTACTAATCTGGGGCCAAGACTCAAGCGCAGCGGACTATCGAATATCACGCCGCAACGAATTTTGAACGAAAACGATAGCCGTATTAAACGGCTCGCCAACAAAGTCGATCGTGTGCTCGTTGATGCGCCCTGCACCGGCTTGGGCACCCTGCGCCGAAACCCGGATTTGAAATATCGCCAATCTGAAACAGGCTTGGCTGAGCTGAACGTAAAACAAGCGGCGATTCTGGCGTCGGCATCACGACTTGTGAAGCGCGGCGGGCGGTTGGTATATGCAACATGCAGCTTGCTGCGCGAAGAAAACGAAATGATTGTTGAAGCATTTTTGAGCGATCATCCCGACTTCCAAATCGTGACCGTTGATGACATTTTCGCGCGACAAAAAATTGCCTTAACCGGCATGCAGCCATACTTGCGATTGACACCAAAGCAGCACCATACGGATGGATTTTTTGCGGCGGTGTTGGAGCGGAGCAAGGACGCGAAAAAGAACGATGCCAACCTTGAGCCTGCTGAGGAATCGTCGGCAGTTTCTGACTAGTCTCGTCGGTTAGCAAACCAACGCACTTAACATGAATAACCTCGATCTTGACAGCATCACTGCCGTGTTAGTTTCTACAAGCGGCGCGACGCAAATGGCGGCTCTCGTCGCCGCATTTTTGCTCGCATGGCTGCTCACGCGGATGCTGCGCCCGCGCCTGCCCGACAAACTTGAACCGGGTTTTGCCAAAATCGGCGCAGGAAGCGCTAACCGGCTGATGCTACCACTGCTGTTTTTAATGTTAGCGTGGCTCGCCCGTTTGCTGCTTGCTAAATTCCAGACGGTGCCCGTCCTTAATATTGCTCTGCCGCTCATCTTGGCTTTCGTGGTAATCCGCCTCGCGCTATATTTGTTGCGTCACTTAATCCCGCCGAGCGCGTTGCTAAAATCATCGGAACGGTTTATTGCTTTTACAGTTTGGGGGTTACTGGCACTTTATTTGACGGGCGTTTTGCCTGAGCTGCTTGGCGCGTTGGAAGACACCAAAATCCCGCTCAACAATCAGCATATATCGCTCAGGCAAATCATTGAAGCCCTGCTGCTCGCCGTGATTACCGTGTTTATCGCGCTTTCGCTTTCGCGTTTGTTTGAACAACGCATTATGGAGGCCGATTCGGTCAATATCAGTTCCCGCGTCGTGATTACCAAATTCGTTCGCGTGATTGCGCTGGTGTTAGCGCTGTTAATTGCCCTTACGGTACTCGGGATTCCGCTTGGTTTGTTATCAGTATTCGGCGGGGCGCTCGGCGTGGGGCTCGGGTTGGGCCTGCAAAAAATCGCGAGTAATTACGTCAGCGGATTTATTATTTTGCTCGATAGATCAATCCGTTTGGGTGATTTGGTCACGGTCGACAATCGTTACGGCGTCATACAAGGTATCAAATCACGCTATACCGAAATTAAATCGTTGGACGGCACAGTTGCCATTGTCCCGAACGACACTCTTATTACTAACACTGTCATTAATCACACTCATTCCGACCGAATGGTGCTCATGAAGGTGAATGTGATGGTGAGTTTTGATAGCGATGTTGAGCCTGCGCTGGCCATTTTGTTAGCGGCCGCCACCACACAAGAACGGGTGCAAAAAACACCCGCGCCCGCTGCCCTGATCAAGCAACTGACCGATAACGGTATTGAGTTGGAGCTAAACGTGTGGATTCACGACCCGGATCAAGGCCAAAGCGGCTTGCGTTCAGATATGTTGCGTGATGTGTTGCAACATTTCCACGAGGCGGGTGTCAAACTAGCGACTTCTGCAGCCGCTTCGGCTGCTGCGTTTGCCATGACAGCCGCAGCGAGCGGGCAAACGGTGATCCATACGCCAGCGCCATTAACATTGCAAAACAGCACAACAAAACAGCCGCCGCACCACACTGGATAGCACCAATAATAATCAATAAATTCAAACGCTTAATACTAAAACATCACAATAAAAGTGAAGCGAATCACTGCCATTCACTGTAAAATCAACGGTTAACTTGAAGGAGCACGCTTTGAACCTGAATTTTGTAGAATTGTTAAAGGGGATGATCGATTTACCGTGGTGGGGCTACATTGTCGTGGGGCTGGTGCTCACCCACGTGACGATTGCGGCCGTCACGATTTTTTTGCATCGTGCGCAAGCCCACCGTGGCCTCGATTTGCATCCGATTGTTTCGCATTTTTTCCGTTTCTGGTTGTGGCTTACGACCGGCATGGTCACCAAAGAATGGGTTGCCATTCACCGCAAGCACCACGCTAAATGCGAAACCGCTGAAGACCCGCATTCGCCAATGCATTACGGCATCAAAAAAGTGTTAACGGAGGGTGCCGAGCTTTATCGGACTGAATCTAAAAACCAAGAAACTTTGGAAAAATACAGCCACGGCGTGCCCGATGACTGGATGGAACGCAATGTGTATTCGCGCTATTCCTGGCAAGGTGCAGGGCTAATGCTTGTGACCAACCTTATCTTGTTCGGGCCGCTGGGTGCGACCATTTGGGCTGCGCAAATGGCGTGGATTCCGATACACGCCGCCGGTGTGATTAACGGCATTGGCCACTACTGGGGTTATCGTCATTACACAGTGAACGACACAAGCCGTAACATCACGCCCATCGCATTTTGGATCGGCGGCGAAGAGCTGCACAACAATCACCACGCTTTCCCGACATCGGCACGATTCTCGATGCGCTGGTATGAATTTGATTTGGGCTGGCTCTACATCCGTGCGCTCGAAACACTTGGCATGGCAAAGGTCAAAAAAGTCGCGCCGAAGCCAAAGTTCGATCTCAATAAAGTCGCATGCGATTTGGAAACCGTGCACGCCGTCATCGCGCACCGCTACGAGATTACCACCGGCTACGCGAGAACGCTCAAGGCCACCTGCCGTGCTGAAATTCTACGACTGAAGGCCGAAGGTACGGCATTCAAAGACATGGGCGCGAAACACGCTTGGATGCGGTTTAAAGAGTGGATGTACGCCGACCGCGCCGCACTGGCCGATGACCATCAGCAGAGTTTAGATGCGGCCCTAAAAGGCAGCACTGTGCTTGAAACCGTCTATGCCTTTAAGAAAGAATTGATGGCGACGTGGGAGCGCTCAACGGTTTCTAAAGAAGAGCTCGTCGCCAATTTGGAAGACTGGTGTAAGCGGGCTGAGGCTTCGGGGATTCAAGCCTTGCAGGAGTTTTCGCGGCGCGTTCGTGCTTATGCGTAGATGGGCCAAAGCTTAGTACTGGTGCGGGGTCGGGTCGGGATTTTTTACTTGAAAATTTTTCCGTAACTGAAATTTACAGCTTTATCGCTGAACCGACAGAAGATAATTGACGGCTCGCCAACGGTTAGGTACCTTACTCCTTTATTGACCCAGACGATTCGGCCACCAAGCTCTTGAATTACGGGCTGCAAAATACTCAGGCTGTCTCTGGAATCTGGACAGGCGAGCATTTCGAGAATCGTGATCTAGCAATTGACTGAAAAAAAATGGGCACTTGGGGCGCATCCCTTTACGACGACGATTCGGCGAGCGATCTCAAATCGACTCTAGCGTTACTGTGCAAAGTTCCCGTAGACGGCAATCAACTACTGAAGCTCAGTAAGCGTATTTATGGGAACTGCGAACCGGGCGATGAGGACGGGGCAATTTTCTGGTTAGTAGTTGCGGATCAATTTGAACGTCGAGGTATTGAGTGCCAAGAAGTGGCAGATACGGCTCTTTCCATCATCGCGGGTGGCGCTGTTTTGTTAGCTGACGAGGCCAGAGGCGCCGACGAAAAAATTTTAAAGAACCGCACACTAGTACTCAAAGCACTTGCTGAGCGGCTGAGATCTCCCCGTGCGTTTCGCCTACGATTCTCCCCTCCCCAACCACCCGATCTTGTTCTTCAGACGGGCGAAATTTATGCTTTCCCCACAATGGACGGACGCGCTTGGAGTCCCTACAGACTCGAATCGGAGGGATCGTTTATGCCGAATGGCTGGGGCGCCATGGTGGTCTTGGCTACTGGTCGTGCATTTGAATGGTTGCCATGGTGTGCAGTGGCATCTCTTATAGACAATAGATAACAACAACCCAGCTTAGGTGATGCATTGCAGGGAAAACTGCTATTTCACTTTCAAACGAATGGCGCTGCGAGGGTTGTTCCGAAGCGAGCCCATGCAAAAGGCTTGGGACTAAAACTGCTTGGCAAAGTTAACCCTGACGCTCGCCTAGTGGAGCCACAGCTTTCGAAATGGACGGTGGAATTCGCCATTGAGTGCGGTTGGAGCGAGGGTATAAATATTTTTGTGTAGATTAAATTTTTGCTAGGCTTCTTAACTCACCAAGGAGTCACGCATGTCGCACCGCAAAACCGCTATTCCCGCATTACCGTTAGCCAGCCAGAAACTTATAGAGCAGCTCATGGCA
>JBBRAM010000047.1:0-16470 GCA_038206765.1 Burkholderiales bacterium
CTTGGAATAAGAGAATGGTTCTGCAAGGAATGCGGCACACATCATAACCGTGATGTGAACGCCGCCAGAAACATTCTCCGTCGCGGACATGCGACGCTCACAGGAGGAATCCCCGTTCTTTAGGGCGGGGAGGATGTCAACTCTAAGGAAGTATTTTTCACTTTTTTCGGTTCTTTTTGGCCACGTTTTTTGACATCGGCTTGGGTACTTTATTCGTTACTTTCGCGGCTATTTTCTGGCCCCTTACGTTCGGCTGTGTCGGCATCAGCAAGCCGACCAATTTTTCGTTCGCAACATCAGCCGCAAAATCGTGCCACTGTTGCTGGGTTTGTCCGGCAGAAATTATCGCGGCTTGTTGGAGTTCGACTTTCCAATCGGCTTCCATCGCGAACGCGACCAGTTGATCTACGCTGGCCGCCCCAAAACGTGCGGTTCCGCGGAGATGCGCCCAAGCGGTCACCTCAGCCATTGTGCGAATGACTTCACTTAGTGTGCGATTTTTACCGCTCAGTGCCGCAAGATTAAGCCGGTCGGCGGTGGGTTGTAATTCTTTGATGACATATGATGGCTCACCAAAATTTGCGTCGCTGACTGCGCCGAGCAGCGCCGGTGATATTGCTTGTGCCACGCGTTGGGCAGAAACAATCCGCAGGGCTTCACTATTCCATGTAGGTTGTTGGATAAATTGCCTCGGTAAATGGTTCGCGAGCAGACCCGAAAGCGCTGACGGCTTAGCAATTTTAATATCAACCAAATAGCGCCCTTCGCTGGTGCCGTCGCCGCGAACCAGTGCCACATAGCGCTCAAGCCCAAGACTACCGTTTCCCGCAATGCGGTTGGCAATATCGATGGGTTCAAAATGACCGGGGTTTTTGTGCGTCGCCAAACCAGTTTTGGCATAAGCAGCGAGGATAGCGGTTGCACGTTTGCGATCATCTGCGCTTGCAATCAAGGTGCGCACACCGTCAATCAGCAACACCGTTTTTTTATTTTTTTGCACCGTCCGCTGCGCGATTAAAGCGGGGCGGTGATGATTTTTCACGCTTTGCAATAGTGTTTTGATTGCCCCTGTAGCGGTGGCGCGTTCAACCCAGCGCGGTTTGGTGGATTGGATGGTGGCGGCGTAGGTATCTAAAAAAAGGGCTGCCAAATCGCGGGCGTCGTTTTCGCTAATGGGGAGATTTTTTCCGGAGCTTTTTTTAAAGTCGGCTTTGAAACCGGTTTTAAAATTCTGGGTAGCGACAAAAATGCTTGAGACAAAACGTATCAACTCAAAGGCCAGTGGCGCGACACAAGCCTCATCAAAATCATTGATGTCAAAATAAACTAACCGGTTGTCACCTTTGTAGCTGCCGAAATTCTCCAGATGTAAATCGCCGCAAGCCAAGACGGATGGCGAACGCAACAATGACTTGGAAAGATTCAGGCTCTGGTAAAAAAGTGGCGCCGAGCCGCGAAAAAAAGCGAAAGCGTCCTTCCGCATTGCCATAAGCTTGAGTTGGAGTCGTTCCGGGGAACGACCTGCGTTGTAGTCTAAAATAGTTTGGGTGGTGGGGTTCATCGTTGTGATCGCTTGCTACTGTATTGGCTTAATAAAACAGGGGTTTAATAGCGCGGCCAGCCCATCGATATTTTTAATATACGGTTTCAATGAGATGCCAACATTCGGGTGGAGATAAATTTAATGTTAACGCCAATCATGGCCCAGTCGGTTTTAAATTTACTTTTGGCTTTGTTGCTCGGAACGATCATCGGCTGGGAGCGGCAAATGCGCAAGCACCCGGCAGGGCTGCATACCAATGCTCTCGTGTGCTTGGGCTCGGCTGCTTACGTGCTGGTGAGTCTCTTGAACACCCAAAACGCCGATCTCACCCGCGTCGCCGGGCAGGTCGTGACTGGTGTTGGCTTTATGTGTGCTGGCGTGATTTGGCACGAGGGGCCAACGGTCAGGGGCCTCAACACGGCCGCAACGGTATGGTGTACAGCCGCCGTCGGCATCTTGGCTGGTTTAAATTTTCCGCTGTTGGCAGCCATTGCCGCTGCTGTATTGTTGCTGGCCAATATTGTGTTGCACTGGATTGAGCACCGATATTTTGAGGGAGCATAAGCGGTCGTAGCGCGTTACTGACTAGCTTGTTCGGTCAGTTGCCTAAGCGTTTGTGGTGCTCTGGTTCAACAGACATTCTGCGCCGAGGAGGCTAGGTTACAACATGTATTTTCCAAGACATACCGCTCACCCGGCCAATCGCCCCCGTACCCAATGCGAAAACGCATCCACCAACACAACTAGTAAAATCATCGCGACCAGAACTGTGCCGGTGTCATGATATTGCAAGAGGCTCAACCGGTAATAGAGCATCTGCCCCAATCCACCCGCGCCAATGACGCCGAGCACGGCAGCGGCGCGGATATTGTTTTCCCAGCGGTAAAGTGTGTAGCTCGTGATCTGTGGGAGCACAACCGGTAAGGTGCCGTAAACGAAGGCAGAAACAGGGCCGACGCCGTTGCGGCGCAGTGCTTCAGACGGCTCGGTGGGTGCGTTCTCGAGCGCATCGGCAATAAGACGCCCCAACACGCCGGTGGTGTGAAAGGCCAGCGCTAGCGTGCCCGCGAATGGCCCCAAGCCAGCGGCAATGACGAGTATGCTCGCCCAGACCAGCTCCGGGACAGCGCGGCAAATATTGAGCAAAGCCCGCGCCACACGACGCATTACGCCGCCGTTCAAGCCTGCCGCTGGGACCGCAATGATAAGCGCGATGATTAGTGCCAGTAACGTGCCAAGAAATGACATGGCGATAGTTTCAAGCGTCCCCCATGCGATTTGCTTAAGAAACACTGGGTTTGTTTCAAGCGGGAAAAAATCACGGCACAACGCCGCCATTTTGGCGAGTGATTCCAGCGAAAATAGCCCGCTCCAATCACCGCGCAGCGTGGCGAACGAGGCCACAACCAACACCGCGATCGCCAGCATGACCCAGCGACCGTGGGCCGCTGGCGGCAATGGCATGGTGGTGGACGCAGCTGTTGGCGCAGTTGTTAGTGAAGCTGTTGGCACAGATGTTGGCATAGATGTCGGCTTAGATGTGCCTGCGGATTGGTTGCGCGCATTCATGCTAATCGAGCCATGTCCGTAATTTTTTGCTGGCCATATCCGCAACCCAGACCAACGCGACAAACGCCGCCAGCAGCATTACAGCCTGCCCGCCGTCCATCATTTTCATCGATAAATCCATTTGTTGGCCGAGCCCGCCTGCGCCAACAAAGCCCAGGATCACCGATGAGCGGATCGCACATTCCCAGCGAAAGACGGTGTACGAAACCAATTCTGGTAAACAACTTGGTAAGGTTGCGTATAAAAATGCCTGGCCGCGCGATGCGCCGTTGTTCAGCAGCGCCTGGGTTGGCCGGGCATCTTGAGATTCCATGATTTCTAAAAAAACTTTGCCCATCATGCCCGTGTAGGTCAGGGCGATCGCCAGCACTCCCGCCGTATCGCCCAAGCCGATGGCGCGGACGAACAACAGCCCCCAAACCAGCTCTGGAATGCTGCGTAGCAAGATCAGGATCAGCCGAACCAGACTCCGGATGGCCGTGGGGATGAACACCAAGCCGGAAGACAGCTGCTTGGCGCTCGATTGATTGCCAATACGAGAGACCGATAGGGTGCGCGTGGCGATCAGCGCTAGCGGCACAGCGGCCAACACCGCAAGCGTTACACCCGCCGTTGCCACCGAGATCGTTTGCCATGTGGACGTCAGCAGCAACGATAGAAATTCGGCATCATGGGCGGGCGGATAAAACGACGCCAAAAATTGCCCTGATGAACGAAGGCTCGCGCGATCAAAAAGCACCCAAGGTTTAAATTCCGTGATGAAGGCACAGCCCGCGATTAAAAAGAAGAAAACCCAGCTACCGGTCAACCGTTCATGCCACGCCGGGTCACGGATGGCCGATGCAACACTGGTGTGCGGCGTCTGGGCAGGATTGGGTTGCAAATTCATTCAGCTATGCTAAAAACAACGTGCAGCGGGTGGCGCTTTAGCAATAGCCATCTCCAATGCAGCCGCACTTGCCACTTCATCATTTGCGATCCCCGCAATGCGTGATTGGGCAGCGCCAGATGCTTCCTCAAACTCGGCGCCGTAGAGATCGGCAAGCGTGGCCTCATCAACGGCGCTGGCGGGCAAATCAAAATGAATTCGCCCGGCTTTGAGGCCAACTAAGCGGCTAAAGCGTTGGCGCGCCAGTTGCACATCGTGCAGGCTCACGACGAGTGTTGCTTGGCGGGTGGTGGCTTCATCCTGAATCGTTTTGAGCGCGGAAAGTCCTAGTGCGGGGTCCAAGGCTGAGACAGGCTCATCTAGCAAAATTAGCGGTGCATCGGACACCAGCATGCGCGCCAAACCAACACGTTGGCGTTCGCCGCCGGATAGACGATCACAACGAAGCCAGAGCTTGTCTTCGACTTTAAATTGCGCAAGAGCCGTGTATGCCACCGCTACTGCTGAATCGCGGGGTTTATAGAGCGACGCGAGCGCGGCCAATATGCTCGTTTTTGCCAATCGCCCAGCGAGAACAGCATGCACCACGCGTTGCCGGGGCGGCAGTGGCGGCGCTTGTGGAGCCAGCAAAATATTCCCGCGTAGCCGGTGCAAGCTGGCTTTTGATAATTTCCAAGGCGATGCGCCATCGATTAGTAACTTGCCGCGCGTCGGTGCAATCGCGCAGGCCAGCGTGTGGAGTAGCGTCGTTTTGCCAGCGCCCGAAGGGCCGATAATCGCGATCTGCTCTCCTGCGGCGAGGTCAAGCGACACATCGTTCAAGATGACCCGCTTTTCGCTGCTCCGTCCCAACTCAACATCAATATTCGCGAGCGAAATCTTCATCTTGCTATCTTGTTATGTGCGTATTTTATTAAACAGGCAAAATTGAAAATGGGTTTTGCCAACAACAGTCGTGACGGCAGCCGGGAGAAACACCCTCCGGCCACCGCCCCGATTTGCACTGGCAAAATAGTATTGAATTACTTCAATAAGCCCGCAGAAATCGCAGCTTCTTCGATTCCTTTGTAATTTTCTGCTTTGCTAGGGATGAACTTTGTGGTCCGTTGCAGTTTTAGAATTTCAGCATCGGCCGGGTTTTTAGCATCGAGCGCCAAGAAGGCATCCGTTAATTTTTTGATTAAGACCGGATCTAAATTGCCACGCACCGTCCAGTTGTAATCGTAGTAGGGCGGGGTGGTGTAGAACACGCGAACTTGTTTTTCATCGAGCTTTTTCTCGGCAATCATTTTTTCATAAACCGAAATATTCATTGCGCCTGCATCTACTTTGCCGCCGGCCACTTGCAGCGCCGTTGCATCGTGCGCGCCAGAGAAGGCAACGCGTTTGAACGTTTTATCCGGATCCAAACCCGCCTTCAACAAAAACGAGCGCGGCATCAGATGGCCGGACGTTGACGATGGGGAGCCAAACGTAAATGTTTTGTCTTTCAAATCCGCCAAACTTTTAATTGGCGAATCGGTCTGCGTGATGAACACCGAACGAAATTTCTCATCTTCTTCCCGCTGCACAATTGGTACCGCTGTTCTGTTGGTTTTGAGATACGCCTGCACAAACGTGAACCCACCATACCAAACCATATCAATTTTATTCGCCGCCAAGCCCTCGACGGTTGCTGCATAATCTGACACTGGCGTGAACTCTACTTTCATGCCGATTTTACTTTCCAGGTATTTGCCAAGTGGCGCGAATTTGCGCTGCAGTTCGGTCGGATTTTCATCGGGGATAGCCGAGACTTTTAGGACAGTTTCGGCGTGTGCGTTAAACGCGAGGCAAGCTGCAAAGGCAGCAAACAAGGTTTTGAGGGTGCGCGAACGACTGGGAATCAACATGGCAAACTCCTGGAAAGTAAAATCAAAAAAAAGTGACAAGAACGTTGAAAAGAAGATACGGAAAAAACGGACCTAAACAAAAAACAAACAATTGAAACCGACACCAACAATGTCACGTATTGTAAATTGAATTTTAGCGATACACTCTCATTTCCTCAATTCAATTTTCCACCTAAGCCCACCCATGATGGCAGAGCCTGCTTACCGTATTATTGATCGCCTCCACATTGATGAGGCCGCCGAGATTAGCCAACTCATTCACGGCCTGCGCGACACCCCGGCCACTATTGAGCCGAAATATTTTTATGACGAACTCGGTTGTGCTTTATACGGCGCGATTTGCCAGTTGGATGAGTACTATCCGACACGAACCGAACGGGCGATTTTCCAGGCCAACCGTGCCGAAATTGCGGCCGCGATGGGGCAAGTGGATACATTCGTCGATGTCGGCGCGGGCGATTGCTGCAAAGCATTGAGCTGGCTACCTTATATCGAGCCCAAGCGCTATGTGGCGATCGATATCGCCGCGCCCTCCCTCGATGCGGCGCTGACCAAAATGGCGCCTGAATTTCCGGGCACCGAGATGCTCGGCCTCGCAACGGATTTTTCAAAGAAACTCGATATTCCCTCCGATCTCTTGGTTGGACGCAGCGTGTTGTTTTATCCCGGTTCTAGCATCGGCAATTTCACCCCTGATCGTGCGATTGATTTTTTAAACCAAATGCGCAAATACGCGACTGGCGGATTGCTCATTGGAGTTGATGCCAAGAAGTCAAAAGCCAGTCTGGATGCGGCTTACGACGATGCGCTCGGTGTTACTTCAGCGTTTAATTTGAATGCGCTACGGCATATCAACCGTGTTATCGGCTCAAATTTTGACGAGAAGAAGTGGCGGCATATCGGTCAATATAACGAACTGCATGGCCGCATCGAAATGCATTTAGAGGCGATCGAAACGCAAGACGTAAACATTGATGGGATGGTGCGCAATTACGAAAAAGGCGAGCGCATTCATTCGGAAAATTCTTATAAATACAACGAGGCAGAATTTAGCGGCATGCTACGCCAAGCCGGGTTTGCCGACGTAAAAGTTTGGACAAATGAGGCGATGGCGTTTTGGGTTTTTTACGCGGTTTAAGCCCGCTACCTGACGCTCCGGGCCAACCTCAATCCACTAAACTGCCACCGCGCATCCGGTGGGAAAAAGTTTCGATAGCTTGCACGAATGTGTTGCTGCGGGGTGACGCATGAGCCGCCGCGCAACACAAACTGGTTGCACATAAATTTGCCGTTGTATTCGCCCACAGCGCCCGCTTCCGGCTCGTAACTTGGGTAGCCCAAGTAAGCACTGCCCGTCCACTCCCACACATCGCCGAATAATTGCTGTGGATGATCCTGCGATGTTTCCTCACGAAGCGCTAGCGGATGGAGTGCATTACTTTCTAGAAAATTGCCCGCTAGTAGCGATTGCGCACAAGTTGCGTCTCGCTCGGTTTGTGTATTGGTCGCTTGGGCGAGCGCGGCAGCATGTTCCCATTCGGCTTCCGACGGCAGCCGCGCATTTTTCCAGCGCGCATAGGCATCGGCTTCAAAAAAACTGATGTGGCAAATCGGCGTATGGTCATCGATCTCCATCATGCCGTGCAGTGTGAATGTGAACCATTTTCCATCGCGTTTGTTTCCGTTTTCACTCCCGCGTTTTTCCCAATACAGCGGCGCAGAAATTTTGTTTGCGTTTACCCAATCCCAGCCGAGCGATAACCAAAGCTCGGCACGCTGGTAGCCGCCATCGGCGATAAAGGCAGCGAAATCGCCGTGTGTCACGGGGTGCGATGCAAGTTCGAACGGTGCCAAATAGGTTTTATGCCGCGGGCTCTCATTGTCGAATCGAAAGCCCTCGCCCTCGTAGCCGACTTCAACAAGCCCGCCGTCGAAGCGATGCCAGCGTTTGTTTCGTGATTCAACCGGGGTCAACGGCCAGCGACTTTGGTAGGGCGGCTTTAGCGGGTTTTTTGAGAGCAAGTGTTTGAGATCGGTGAGGATCAATTCCTGATGCTGCTCTTCATGATTACAACCAAGCCAAGCGAGTTTTGAAAATTCAGTATCGTTTGCGCTGTTCGCATTTGCCGCCAACAACCCCAGCATACGCTCGGTAATGTTGCGGCGATATTCCAACACGGTTTGCAAATCAGGGCGAGAAATCAGGCCGCGCTCAGCACGCGGGTGCTTATCGCCAACGCCGTTGTAATACGAATTAAACAAAACCTTGAACGATCGATCAAACGGTTTAAAATTTGGCTCGAATTTTTCTAAGATGAAGGTTTCAAAAAACCAACTTGTATGCGCGAGATGCCATTTGACCGGGCTGGCATCGGGCATCGATTGCAGGCTGCAGTCTTCGGCGCTTAAATTGGCGATCAGACGCAAGGTCGTGCTGCGAACACTGGTGAAACGGCTTTCGAGCGGTGTCAGGGGATGCGGGGCAAGCTTCGCGTGTTCGTTGGGTTTCATCAGTGTTCCTTTTGTTCGTCCACGATGCGACTATCATGTTCAGTCTACGAAGCTCCGCTAAAAATATAAAAACCCTAGTATTGGCGGGCCGTTTGAGCCATAAATGTCTCGAAAAGCTCGTCAGAACTAGGGTTTAATCTTTAAATCCTACCGAACGACAACCCGCGCAGCACCTTCCGTGACCTCGCCAATCACGGCCGCATGATCAAAACCATCGGCTCTAAAAATCGCCAACACCTCATCGACGACAGACGGATCACAGGCCACCAACAAGCCGCCGGAAGTTTGCGGATCGGTTAGCAAATCGCGATGCTCTTTGCCAAATTTATCGGCAACGGTTTGGTCAAACTCGACGTCATGCCCATAGCCATCCCAATTGCGGCCTGATGCACCGGTGACGAAGCCATCACGCGCCATTTGCAGTACATTGGGGATCAGCGGTAGCGCATCGAAATCAATCGTCGCGCCGGTTTTCGAGCCGCGACAGAGTTCTAATAAATGGCCGAGCAACGCGAAGCCAGTGACGTCAGTGAGAGCGCGAACGCCGGGTAGTTTGCCGATTGGAATGCCGGGTTTGTTGAGCTTGGTGGTCGAGGCGATCATCGCAGCATAACCTTCAGCGCTCAATTTTTCTTTTTTCAATGCCGCCGATAAAATACCGACGCCAATTGGTTTGCTCAGGATTAACTTATCGCCGGGCTTGGCACCTGCGTTGCGTTTTAAATTTTTTGGATCAATGATGCCAATCGCAACTAATCCATAGATTGCCTCAACTGAATCGATGGTGTGGCCACCGGCAATTGGAATACCTGCTTCGCGGCAAATCGATTCGCCGCCGTCAAGAATCAGCTTGATTTGATCGAGCGGAAGCGTGTTGATTGGCATGCCGACAAGCGCTAACGCAAACAGCGGCGTGCCGCCCATCGCGTAAACATCCGAGATCGCATTACAGGCGGCGATCCGGCCGAAATCATACGGGTCGTCGACAATCGGCATAAAAAAATCGGTGGTGGCGACAATCGCCTGCGTCTCGTTAATCTGATAAACCGCCGCATCGTCGGAGGTTTCGATGCCGACCAATAATTCTTTCGGGATCAGTGGATTGCCGGACTTAGAAATAATTTGCTGCAAAATAGCGGGCGCAATTTTGCAGCCACAACCGCCACCGTGGGATAGTGACGTGAGGCGTGGAATGGTTTTGATCGGGTCGGGTGCGTTCATGGGGTATCCAAGTAGGGGCAATTAAAAAACGAAAATAACAGAGAATTGTATGAAAGTGAAAGAAAGTGATTTTACGCTCACAAACTAGCGCAATCTAGTCCAAACGGCCCAGACGGGTCGAAGCCCGTTGAGGGCCAATGCAGCCCGTTGAAGTCCATTGAGGCCCATTGAAGCCCGTGCCGGTCTGTTGAGCCCATTAAAGCGCGTTCAAACCTGCTGGAGCCTGCCAAACCGTTTCTAATCAAGCTGAGACGTGCGTGACGCCAGTTTAGTTTCATCGATGCCGCGGATCAAGCGTGAGGGAATCAATGATCCGAATTAACGACTCACGTTCGGTCGCCGGTAAAAACAGCTTTGCGCGGGCCTGACAGGCGATGTTAAGCCGCAACAAAAAATTGGGTTCATCTAGGCATTTTTGCATTAATGCAGCTAATGCCGGCGCGTCGCCTACCGGAAAATAGCCCGAATAGTCGTGCCCTAGCATGCCGATATTGCCCGACATTTTTGAGGCCAACACCGGTGTACCAGATAGTATGGCCTCGACAATTACATTGGCACCGCCTTCCATTTTTGACGGATGAATCAACACATGCGACCGCTTAATCGCAGCCCTTGTCAGCCCGTGCGCAAGGGCACCAGCCCAGTGATAACGGCTATCTTCAGCCATTTTTGCTCGGGAAGCCGCTTCGCAGCTGGTGTCTAGCGGTGCGCCAATGTGCATGATGTGGACGGGCGCTGCCGGTGAGAGATAATCAAGCGAGTGTAAAACGGTGGCTGGGTCTTTTTCATCCCGCAAATGACCGACGACGACGCATTGCAATTTGCCTTTCGGTTTGAGCGCGGGTGTGAGCGGTTTGGCAGATTGATAAACTACATGGGTTTTGTGGCGATGCTGGAGCGGAATGTGCTGGATCGCATCTTCTTGCAAGACGATGAGTGCGTCGGCAATCTGTAACGATGCTTGCGCATCGGCGTTATCTGGCAAATCTTTGTAAAGATCGGTGCCGGTCAGAACCACCACGACGGGTGTGGTGGAATGCTGTTGACGAAATTGTTGGATGAGGCTGGCGCTTCGCCTTGCGTGCAGCGCAATCAATACATCGGGTGCGGCCGTTGGCTGCTTGGTAATTCTGACTTCTTCGCCTTGTACAATCACGTGATAGTGTGGCGTCAGCAGCGTTTGCCAGCGATGGGCAGTGCGCCAGTTGCCATTGTTGGCGTCCGCCAAATACGGCGTGGCAATGGCGACACGGGTGACGTGAGTTTTTTTCAATGTATTGGCGTAATTTTGATGGGAAGGTTTTGAGGCAAATGGCGCATCGTTCAATATTTCCGACAGAAGCGGGTAGCATCGTCAACGCCTTGCGGACGCAGCGAAATTATACCCTTGCGCTCTATGCTGATTTGCCAGAATCATTATGGTTACCCGCCGACGTTCCGTATTTGTCCCACATCAATCCGCCGTTATGGGAGCTGGGGCATCTCGCATGGTTCCAGGAATATTTTGTGTTACGCCTGCCAATTGCGTTGATCGTCGGGGCGCAGCGCGAGTTGCCGCCGTCATTGAGCGTGTTCGCCGATGGGTTGCTGAACTCAAACACGGTCGCGCATCGTGATCGCTGGACAAATGATTATCCGACGCGTGAGCAGATATTTGGCTATATGGCTGCGGTTCTCGAACGGGTCTGCGAGGTTGCCGAAAAAAATGCCGACTGCGCAGCCAAGAACGGTATTGAAGACAGAAATGCGGCGGAGGAAACTAATTTTGCGTTGGTGCTAGCACATGAGCTGATGCATCAAGAGGCGCTCGCGATGACCCTGGCGGCACTTGATTTGCCGTTGCCGCTGGTGGTGCCGGAGCGGACGCTGTTCACCGGCGAATCGACCGAATTAGCGTTTGTGGGCGGCGAAATTTTGCTTGGTGCAGATAATGTCGCTCACAATGCGAATGCTGCACAGCGTTTTCAGTTTGATAACGAATCACCGGCGATGACGGTCTCAGTTGCGCCGTTTACAATTTCTTCAAACCCCGCTTCTAGAGCCGAGTTTGAGGCGTTTTGGCAGAGCGCTGCGTATCACGACCCAAGGTGTTGGTCGGATGAAGGGAATGCTTGGCGGGCGCAAAATAGTTTGAAAAAGCTGGATAAAAAGCTGGCCAGCTATGATGCGCGGTCAGATAGAAATTTGGCGGCCGTGCACGTCAATTATTACGAAGCGGAGGCCTTTTGCCGCGCGCACAACCGACGCCTGCCAACGGAGGCGGAATGGGAGTTTGCCGCTACCCGCTCGCCGGAATTTTGGGCGAGCGTTGGCCATGTTTGGGAATGGACTGCGTCGGCGTTCATGCCGCGCCCCGGTTTTGAAGTTGGTGTTTATCAGGAATATTCAGCACCCTGGTTTGGATCGCATCAAGTGCTGCGTGGGGGA
Source organism: Burkholderiales bacterium (assembly GCA_038206765.1). GTDB lineage: Bacteria > Pseudomonadota > Gammaproteobacteria > Burkholderiales > Usitatibacteraceae > UKL13-2. Next base: position 12,053 of record JBBRAM010000047.1, read on the forward strand.
TCGTTTGCTACGCATCCGCTGATGAAATATCCGCAATATCGAAATTTCTACACAAAAAATCGTTCGGATATGTTTTGCGGCTTTCGTACTTGCGCCATCGCTTAGTTTGTTTACAGGCAGCGAAGTGCGTTAAAATCGATGGTGGCGGGTCTCCTCGCATGCAGCCTTTGTGAACCGGGTCAGGTCGGGAACGAAGCAGCCACAGCGAAGTAGTTGCAGTGCCGAGGGTCAGGCTCGCCACCTAAATTTATGTCGGAAAAAGTGAAAACCTACTTTTTTCGAATCTAATCTAGTATGGGATAAAGACTGGCGGAGCCAGATTTTATTTTTATGCCTACGAAAAGCCCACGAACCCCCACACCTCCCGTTAGCGCCACGTCACCATGAGCCATCAAGTTCTAGCCCGCAAATGGCGCCCACGCAATTTCGTTGATGTTGTCGGGCAAGAGCATGTGGTGCGGGCGTTGGCAAACGCGCTTGACACGGGGCGCATCCACCATGCGTACTTGTTCACCGGCACACGCGGGGTTGGCAAAACCACATTGGCGCGAATTCTCGCGAAGGCGCTGAATTGCCTAGGCACGGACGGTCGCGGTGGCATGACTTCAACACCTTGCGGGGTTTGCCAGTCGTGCAAAGACATTGATGCCGGCCGTTTTGTGGATTTGCTTGAGGTTGATGCGGCGACGAATACCAAAGTCGATGAGATGCGTGATTTGCTGGAGACTGCGCAATACGCGCCGGTGTCGGGCCGCTACAAGGTCTACATCATTGATGAGGTTCACATGCTCTCAAAATCCGCGTTCAACGCGATGTTAAAAACATTAGAAGAACCACCCGCACACGTGGAATTTATTTTGGCGACGACGGATCCGCAAAAATTACCGATCACGGTACTGTCCCGATGCTTGCAGTTTAATTTGAAAAACCTCTCGCCGACCTTGCTGGCCGGGCATCTTGCGCATATTTTGCAGGTGGAAAAAATTCCGTTTGAGCAGCCCGCGTTGGAAATGATAGGCCGGGCGGGTGAGGGCAGTGCGCGTGATGCGTTATCGCTACTTGACCAGGCGATTGCTTACGGCGCAGGCGAGGTAAAAACCGATCAAGTGGCGACGATGCTGGGCGTGCTTGATCAAACCTATTTGTTTTCGATGTTGGCGTGTTTGGCTGCGGCCGATGCCAAAGGATTGTTGGCTGAAATTTCCGGTTTGGGTGAGCGGAATGTTTCATTTGAATTAACCCTCAAAGATTTGGCCAGCGTGTTATCCCGAGTGGCTCTAGTGCAGAGTGCGGGGATCGATGCGGTAGAAGGCCCGGACGCACCAAAAATCGCGGCAGTTGCCGGGCAATTGACGCCCGATGATGTGCAACTTTTTTATCAAATTGCGTTGCTGGGAAGGCGTGATTTGGCGTTAGCGCCGGATGAGCAATCCGGTTTTACGATGACGTTGCTGCGGATGCTGGCATTTAAAAACGGTGATGCGCCGGCACGGCAGACGGATCAAAGCGCTAGATCAATATCAGCACCAACTCAAAAGCCCCGCCTAGCGGCCGCTTCGGAGGCGGCGCCTTCAAACGCCCCGCTAGATCAGGCTTCCCAGCAATATGCCCTGGAAAGGCCCGCCGCTGCTGGGGTTTCAGAAGCGCCATCGCCAATTTACACTGGATTGTCAACGGCTCAGCCTTTGCCCACACCAATGCCAGCACCAGTGCCCACGCCAATGCCAACACATGCCGCTTTTGACGGTGATTGGCCCGCATTCGTATTGCGACAAAACTTTACCGGCATGGCGAGTATGTTGGCTAAGCAGGTGGAGTTTCAATCGTTTAAAGATGGTCTACTCGTGCTCGGTTTGGCGGATGCGCACAAGCATCTTGCCTTAAAGGCTTATCAAGACAAACTCAAAGAAGCGCTCGCGCTGAGTTTGGGCGGAAATTTGAGGTTGACGATTAAAATTGATTCCGCTGCTACCAACACTGCCGCAGGCAGCGGTAACAGCGTCGCGGCGCAAGAAGATCGCACCCGTGCCCGAGAGCAGGCGGCGGCGGAGGCTGCAATCGAGCGAGACCCATTTATTAAAAACCTGAAGCAGGATTTTGGTGCAGATGTAAATCGCGCCTCCATTCGTCCTGCACCCTAATTCACTTCATGCATCAATAGGAAAAAACATGATCCCAAAAGGTGGCCTCGGTGGCCTGATGAAGCAAGCGCAGCAAATGCAAGAGAACATGAAAAAAGCGCAGGAGCAATTGGCGCTGATGGAGGTGGAAGGCCAATCCGGCGGCGGGATGGTCAAGGTTGTCATGACCTGTCGTAACGATGTGAAGCGGATCTCGATTGACCCGACCGTCATGGACGACAAAGAAATGCTCGAAGATTTAATCGCGGCCGCGATGAATGATGCTGTGCGCAAAGCAGAAGCGACCTCGTCAGAAAAAATGCAAGGTTTTACGGCGGGGATGCAGCTGCCCCCCGGCTTTAAGATGCCGTTTTAAACCACCCGACAACTTTAAATCCCGATTTTTGTCGGGGAGGGCGCTATAGACTAGCCGGAGAAGCTGCACGATTTTTTGCATAAAATTCCCCGCAGCTCCCACAATGACGGCGCCTATGAAAAATCATTTTGATGCGACCCCCTTTACAAAGATCAAGTAGATCATCCAGCCAAATTTCGAGCCTAGAGGCGCTGATTGATGCCTTGCGTTGTTTGCCCGGCGTGGGGCCGAAATCAGCACAGCGCATGGCATACCATCTTTTGCAGCGTGATCAGGCTGGTGCATCGCGCCTCGCCGGCGCAATGCAAAGTGCGATTGAACGTGTGCGCCATTGTGGAATGTGCAATACCTTCACCGAGCGCGAGATTTGCGAAATTTGTGAATCTGGCGATGCAGACGGCGGCCGGGGTGGAGGCAGTAAGCGGGACCAGTCTCTGTTATGCGTGGTTGAGATGCCAGGCGATTTGCTGATGATGGAACAGACGCAAACCTATCGCGGGCTTTATTTTGTATTGATGGGACGCCTTTCGCCGCTCGATGGCATTGGCCCCAAAGAAATTCACCTTGAACGGTTATTAAATCGCGCGTTAGATGGGTTGGTCAAAGAAGTGATTCTTGCCACCAATTTTACCGTCGAAGGCGAGGCGACAGCGCACTACGTGAGCGAAATGCTCGGCGAACATGGCATTCGAGTGACGCGCATCGCCCGTGGTTTACCGGTCGGCGGAGAGTTGGAGTATGTGGATAGTGGCACCCTCGCGCAAGCGTTGATTGAGCGGCGTGCCGTTTAGTTTGGTACTGCTGTTTGCCGATGTATCTTCGGGCGCAGTTTTAAGTGAGACGCGGATAGGATTCACCTGAGAACAAATTAGCCACGCGCCGCACGATCCACTTCACAAAGCGCCACAATTTCGGCAACAGCCAAATCGTCAGCAACACAAACAAAACTAACAGCAACACAAACACCAGCGGATGCGTGAACGCCAGCCACAGGCCACCGAACACAGCAGCTTCCTCGCTAAAGGATGCCACCCAATTGCTGACAGGCTCGGGTGAGGTGTTAATGGCGGCGCGGCCACCGGCTTTCATAAAATGTGTTCCTGCCGTGATCGTGCCGCCAAGCAACCCTGCTACCACCGCCCAAGCCGCACCATCATCTGCACCAATCACCCCTGCAGCCAAAAGCGCGCCAGCGGGAATGCGAATGAAGGTGTGAATCGCATCCCAAATAGAATCAATACCGGGAATTTTGTCGGCGAAGAACTCCAACAATACCAAGAGGCCTGTTGTGCCAATTACCAAAGGGTGCGCTAACACTTGTAGCGATGGCGGCAGCGGCCAATCAACCCAGTGAAAGTGTCCCGTCAGTCCGAGCAAAAACAGTACAACGTAGAGCCGAATGCCGCTTGCCCAAGCGAGGCCGCCTGCGATAGCAATTGATGCAAGTTGTTCCATATTGGCCCCTTAGTTCTTACGCATTGGCGAAACCCAATCGGCGACAACGCGGGCAGTGTTTCTACTGCCGACCCCAATAATATTTTTGTCTGGTTGAGAAGAAAAAGTGAGAAGGGTGTTGACCGTTTGGCAAAGATATGTGTACAATAGCCTTCTTTCGTAACTCGAATAATTTTTTCGGTTTAGCGGCAAGATTAGTGTCATGAATCATCGGACGCGGGGTGGAGCAGTCTGGCAGCTCGTCGGGCTCATAACCCGAAGGTCGCAGGTTCAAATCCTGCCCCCGCAACCAGTTTGAGTTGGTGAAATAAAAGAATTCGTAACATCGCTCTTTAAAAACATGGACAACTGATTGAGGTGGGTACTAAGTATTAGGGTGCCGCTTTGCAACGGTCGTTAGCAGGATCAGGCGCAAGTTTGGTGAGGTTAATGAATTTGGTTGTGAAGATGGTTTGAACTCAAAATAT
>JBBRAM010000048.1:0-14495 GCA_038206765.1 Burkholderiales bacterium
CCCATCCAGGCGTACTTCACAGAACATCCTGCGCGAAGTACGCCGCTGCCTTTTTTATGATTTCGTTCTCCCGTTTGAGGCGAACATTCTCAGCGCGCAGCCTAGACAGTTCCATCTCGGCGGGCGTTACGACCTTGCTATCCGCATATCCAATCGGAATGATTGCATCCGAGCCAAAGGTTATATATCCCCAAGAATTTGCATCGCTTGTTGTAAGTAACTCACAAGCATTTTTGGGTAAATCCGCAACGAGTGCCGCGTAAGATTCACACGGCACCCAACATACATTTGATTGTTGTTCGGTTTGCATAATCACTTCGCCATAATGGTAATGACTTTGCCATTCTGCTCTACGAAATGAATTTTCGATCCAGTCCCGGTAACACCAGGCAAAAAGAACTCTCTCATGTTACTTCCGGGTAGTTTTCCTGAACCAACAATCGAGGCTGGATTGTTGTACGCCTCGTTAAATAGTCTCGATACTTCAGCCCTGTTGGCGGCGGTATCAGCAATACCCATTCTGCTAGCATTAACAGAAGATGTAGTAAGTGCTTTCAAATCGAATCTTTCTCCATGGGCCGCCTGCCGGGCTCCAAGATTATTTGTAATTCCGGCATACGGGGTCTCCAATCATAACTATTAAACCGCCACGGATAACTCGACGAAATCTCCCAAGCCCGTGTGAAAGGTCACTGCAACTGTCTGGGTGCGCCCCGTTACAGACACTCAGCCCCTTCCCGCATTTTCATACTCCGATTGTCCCTTTGGCGTCATTTTGAACCATATCGCGGGACCAATTTTCGCAGAGTTGGCAAGAGCCTGAAATTGCTTATTGTCGTCATCGTATTGATAGGCCTGTACCCACCCTTTGGAAGCGAGAGACAGAAGGGCTTCAGTTACTTCTGACTCGGCAATCGGGCGACCAAGGTCGCGACTAAGGTCTGCTGTGATTGTATTCGACGCCTCGTAGTCATTTGCAACCATTCCCAAAACATCGAGCTCGATACTTTTGACCTCTAGTTCGGCCTTCGCACAATTTGGCAATCCATGACTTGTTCCAGCTTGCGGATACAGGGAAATTTCCAGAGCAAGGCCCAAAGCGCCCGCCTCGCGCACGAGCTGCCGAGGGAGCGTTTTGAACCTAAACCCTTCACCGCTATCAATCGCGAAATCTAGCACGCCCTCGGCACCTTCTGATTCCATCAAAGACAGAATTTCCGAGCGATTTAATTGAAGAAACTTAAATGCATCACGCACCTGTCCAAGTAGGTCGTTGAACTCACAAGCACTTACCGCAAAATGCGCCGTTCCGCGATCAAAACGGAATGACTTCATAGCCAAAGGCGGCAGGCGTTCGTATAACTGGTCACAGGTAATACGGAGGACGCAACTCATGCGGTAACATTAAGCGTGCGCGCAATTGTCTTCTCAATCACAAATTAAGTCTCAACATTAAGCTTAGTTACTCGTAGATCAAAATGGAAGGCGCGGATAGGGCTGAGGGTGACGCCGGCCATTAAAGGGTGGTCGCTGTTAATTACAATGTTTCGTTCCTCCGGAACTATCACCGAAGGAACCTCCATCAGTAGCTCCTTTGACAGTCTGCACCAGTCGCTGCCCCACTCCTGACATTTCGATGAGGGGAAGGGGCTCATCCAGTCCTCTGGCAATTCATCGCGATTAGGACGGTAAATTTGTGCCTCGCTCGGTACATCAATGGCAACCAACACCAAGTCTATCGGATAGTCCGCTCCTAAATGCGCCAAGTATTCTAGGCTAGCGAGGCTGATTGAGGAGCCGCCATAAAGAACGGGCGAACCGATCGCATTCCAACGACCACCATTCAGCCTGGCACCTTCTCCAATGCGATCTTGACAGTATTTTCGGCGAGCCAACCGCCAAAATCGCATCAGAGCACTCCCCCATAGTTGATGACGGACAGAACACGTCGAACTTGACTTGCACCGGCGTCAGTGTCCAGCAGCGAAAGGGGCGTCATTCCAGACAGCGCCTTATTAGCCGCCCCCATCCAAGATGCCGCATTAGAAGCACTGCCAAAGGCTTCGCTGGCTGAACGCGTTACTTCCGCTAAGCGCATTACTCGCTCCGTTTCCTCAGAACTCAACAAGAGATTTTCATTCAGTTTGCGATGATAGGAACTTGCTGGTATTCGAAGCCCTTCAAGAACCGCCGTTTGGGGTAAGTCGAGAAAAATTATGGCATCGCCGACAACCTTCGTCGGTAGCTTGCCTCTGATGACATCTATAGCGTCCTGGGCATTTATAGGGGTATCGACTAAATACTGAAATACCTTTTTTTGCTTCCAAAATTTAAGTGGTTCGTACAGTGGCCTCTTAACGAGGACTGAATAAGGGTTGTTTTCTACTTTTTTGAATTCACCAGTGGAAGTTTTGCCCATTACTACGGCTTTCGCTCGTGCTAACTTTCCTTGGCTGGCGGGTTTCGCTCCAATTTTAGCCAATATCTTGGCCTGCTTATCGGTTCTGGTTGCCATTTTAAGTATTCCTATATGAGATATGATAATTCTCAAACGAGAATACAGCATAAATCAAACGGCTGCAACTGGAGAACGGCCGATAAATAGGAATGGACAATAAAAAGACCGCGCAATAACAGAGGCGTTCGCGGCCGCTCAATTGGCGGCTTGATCAAATCACCGGCGCCAACGATAAACGATTTTGCAGCACGCTCGAGGGACCCAGCATGTTGATTTTCACTCAAAACTGACCCCCAATGGGTCAATTCAGCACGATAATAAACAAACTGGACGAGTACCGCCGGGAACATATGGATTTAACTCGGTCTCTTTAACTCGTGTTCGAGTCATATCAAACACAGTGCCATCCCGGTTAACGATTTTTACCCCAGGCTCTCCGGCGGTTCCGCCAAGATGCGTTTCGTTCTTTGTCGTGCGAGTAAAAATCGTCCCGATTTCTCGCCCGATGACCGTCGTTGCTTCTTTTGCGGCTACCTCAGGAGCTTGTCGAGTCTTATCTCAACCAAACCGGAGCCTAGTTGCGCATCCTCTGGAAAATCTTGCGCTTCACTGGCTTGAACGAGAGACTCCGAGAGAAAATTTAGTTCGTCGTCATATTCAGTCACGTAGCGCATTGCCGGATTGTCATGGCGCCTAGCGAACTTTGGTATAGGCCATGGAGAGGCATCCCAGTCCGGGATTGAACCGATGACGGCCCAACGCTGCGTGTGCAACCCATGATCACCGAAACGGCAGCAAAGAGCGGCATCTTGAAGCTTGAGTCCTGCTACGTCGACTTCACTAGCAACTGCCACTCGTTTTCCAAAAAACGCGCCGTACGCGCGGCCTTTTCCATCAGCTCGAACTAAGACACCAATACAAAACCCGCGGGTCGAAAGAGGAACTAGAAAAACAGAACCATCGGCGGGGATGCCTTTTTGCTTCATGGTAGTTCTCGTCCGGCTTTCAAATACTCATCTCGACGTGGATTCTTGGGATCAATTCCATTGATTCTGTCGAGCCCTCCGTTTTGAGCATGTGCGCTAGGGTTTGCGTCGTGAATATCTTGCTCACGCCCTCGCTGAGCCGACCGGCTATCTGTGCGCTTGTCGACTTCAAGTGTCTTGTCCGGGTGCTTGCGGCCAAGCTCAGCTTCGCGCCGTGCTAGATCGTTGGTCCGTCCCGTCTTACTGACGACACCTTCGGCGTCCTTTAGAACGTATGTTCCCCCCTTTGCCGCAACAAGCGCTCCCGACGCATCTTTTACCGCCAATCCGCCGAAACCTAGACGCGGCGCGGCTTCCCAGCCGGTCATTTCGCCAGACACGGTTTCCGGCACGTAAAAATTCCCCGACGCGGTTTTTTTCTCCAAATGCGACGCGGCCAGAAGCGCCCACACGGTCAACAGCAGAAGCAGCCAAATCAGCGGATTGGCTTGCCGCATTTTTGGCATCATCGGTATACCTCGCGCCGGTTTCCAAGGCTCAAGACGGTAATCAGAATTTGCTTGTCGCGGATTTCGCAAATCAGGCGCCAGTCGCCGACCCGGTATTTCCAGAATTCGCCCAATTCGCTGCCCTTCAAGGCTTCGCCGATGCTGCGCGGATCGTCCAACGCCGCGACCCGTTCGCGCAGAAACGTGCGGATGCGCTGGGCCACGGGCCTATCGAGTTTGGCAAGCTGTTTTTCGGCAGTCTCGGACACGTTAATCTGCCAGACCAAGCCGCACCTCCACTTCGTCTAGCGTGGACGTGCGTTCTTCGCCGCTGTGGATGCGCCGCATGACCTGTTCGGCCAGGTACAGGTCTTCCAGGTCGTCCAGATGTTCCAGGATGGCTTCGCGGGCGTAAAAGGTCTTGCTGCGTCCGGTGCGCTTGGCAAGGTTGTCGAGCCTGGCTTCGATTTCTTCCGGTAGGCGGATGGCTAACATGGGATGCTCCTGCAATCGGTGGCATGGGGCGACGGTCGCCCCATTTGCTATACAAGTATAGCGCATCTAACAGGAAATGACGCGATTTGTTTGATGAACGGACGGCGCTTGTTCCGTCCAGGCCGCATCAACCGCTGCGAGTGTTATTGCGAGGATTGCCAGGCGTTTGCGCATTTTCTCAAGTGGGATTCTGATGTGCGCAACGTCCTCAACTCGCAGGGCGGAACCGACATCATCCAGACCTTGCCAAAATATGTGCGCTTCATGCAGGGCACTGAACACCTCGCCTGTATGCGGCTGACGGACAAAGGCATGTTGCGCTGGTACACCACCTGCTGCAACACGCCGATTGGCAATACGATGGCGAGTTTCAAGGTGGCCTTTGTGGGGTTGATTCACACCTGTCTAGCATCTGACAAAACGCCAAAGCCCACGCTGGACGCAGCGTTCGGGCCGGTTCGTATGGTTTGTAGCGCGGAATCAGCAAAACCCCAAAGCTCGCCGCCGATGACGTTAAAATCCTCTGGGCTCGCCAAAGGAATGGTGCGGGTTGCCATGATGATGCTCGGCGCGCGGCTCGATGGCAGCTATAAAGAAACGCCGTTTTTTAATGCATCGAGCGGGCAGCCCATTGTCAATCCGACAATTTTGAGCAAGGCCGAACTGGCGTCGGTCATGAAGCGCGCGTTGTGAGGCGCGCGCTGTGCAGCACACGTGTTGTGAAAAACATCCCGTCGCTATAAATTTTGTAATGCTTCCTACAGATGCTGCGCCTGAGTTGTGATAAGTTGAAAAATGCACTTTGACAATGCGTATTGATACTGCATTTTTAACGTTGCGGACCAAGCCGCGTTTGCTACATTTTTGCCACACTCCACTTTCTGCACAGCTTTGGCACCCATCGCGACTTAACTTGACGCCATTCAATTCAACGAGCACAGCTATCAATGAACCCACCCAAACGCTTTTCCATGATCCGCGAATTTCATCTCGCCGACTGGTTCACACTCGCCAACGCCGCGTGCGGCACCGGCGCTATTTTTTCCACGATGACTTATTTAGAAACCAACGCTGTCAGCCATGTCTATATCGCTTGCGCGCTGGTGATGGCAGCATTTGTGTTCGATGTTTTAGACGGCAGCATCGCCAGATGGCGTCAACAATCATCGGTACTCGGTCGTGAGCTGGACTCACTGTCGGACGTGATTTCTTTTGGCGTTGCCCCGGCGATGATCGCCTACGGCTGCGGGATGCAGGGATTATTTGATCGCATTATTCTGGTCTATTTTGTAGTTTGCGGCGTGTCCCGCCTGGCTCGCTACAACGTTACCGCCGAAGCCCTGTCCGATGGCGGGGATAAAGTAAAATATTTTGAGGGCACGCCAATTCCGACCTCGCTCGCGCTGGTCATACTCCTGATGGTCGCAGCCGCCAACGGCGCAGTTCGGGAAACGCTCTGGTTCGGCGAGATTGTTCTTGGCGGTTTTAAACTGCATCCATTGGTGCTTCTGTTTGCAATATCGGGATCGCTGATGATCAGCCGAATTCGGATTCCGAAGCCCTAAGCCCTAAACCCTAAACCGGTGCGTCCGTCATTTGCGATGGGTGGTTGCCTGTGGTTAGGGTCATAAAGGTTTTAAAAATTACCTTGAGTTCGCAGCAAGACTGAAATCGCGAAAAATTCCGGCCTACCCAACCAAATTTAGGCTCAACACCACGTGAAAAAAGCCATCATTGCCATCGCGGTTCTTTTAGTCGTCGCCATCATTGGTAGCGCGGTTTATCTCGCAAAACGAGAATATGTATTCCGCCTCTCTGAAGCCCAGATTCAGGAAAACCTCGCCGCAAAACTACCGGTTAGCAAGACGTTTTTCTTCATTTTTCAGCTCACATTCGATCACCCGCGCGTGACGCTTGTTGGCGAATCTGGGCGGGTTCACGCCGGGCTTGATGTGGTGCTGAACGTTGTACTCGGCAACGAGAGCAAGCCGTTGGTCGGGACGCTGGATTTATCTGGCGGCGTTCTCTACTCGCCAGAGCGCGGCGCGTTCTTTTTAACCGATCCGCTCATTGAGCGATTCTCGTTGGACGGCATGCCGGAAAAATATAGCGAAAAGGTAAACGTCGCACTCACGAAGGCCATTACCGCCTACTTTGCCGAGCAGCCGATTTATACCCTGCGTGCGGCTGATACCAGACAAGCGGCGGCTAGATTCGTACTTAAAAGCGTCGCAGTGGAGAATCGGGAACTGGTTGTAAAGCTTGGGCTATGATGCAGGGCGCATTCGTAAAACATTCCGCGTTTTTACGACAGACTTAAAGCAGTATGGCAAACCCAATTTACGGCCTTTACATTTTAATTTGTTGGTCTTGGTAAGAAAAGCACATCATGCAAAAAATCGTCAACTTCATCATTGAGCTGGACAAGCTCAAATCGGTCACCCGGAAAACGAGCCTGCTCAACGGTGAGCGCTATGAAAATTCGGCCGAGCATAGCTGGCAGATTGCGATGCTGGCATCGTCGCTTCACCAATACGCAACGACGCCAGTTGATATCAATCGCGTGATTGCGATGTTGCTCGTCCACGACATTGGCGAGATCGACACGGGCGATACGATCGTGTATCAAGAAGAAGGATTGGCAGACCGCAAACTAGCCGAAGAACAAGCAGTGGCGCGGATCTTCGGGCTATTAGGCTCGGATGAGCATAAGCCCCATGCAGAAGAATTGATGATGCTGTGGCTGGAATTTGAGCGTTGCGAAACCGCTGAAGCTCGCTTCGCCCACGCAGCGGATCGCGCAATGCCGGTGTTGCTCAATCTCGCCAACAAAGGCCAAAGCTGGGTCGAAAATGACATCCGCTATGAACAGGTGATCCGCAAAATCAAGCCGCCTATTCACGCTGGCTGCCCGGCGCTTTGGGATTATTTGGAAGTGGAACTTGCGGCCGCGCGAGGAAAGGGGTTTTTTGGGACTTGATCTTCAGCACTCGGTTTTTCATGCGTTTTTAAGACCGAACAAACGCTAACAGCGGCGCGATATTTTTTGCATCCGCCGCCCGCAATGCGGCCAGATATTGCAATCTTGCATCGTTTTCGGTCACCAAGTTTTTTGCGCCCCATGTAAAGCGCGGTCTCGCATGCTCCGCTAAAAGTACATCGGCAATGGTACGCGAAAGTCGCCCGTTTCCATTCGCAAATGGATGAATCGACACTAAGCGATGGCTAAACCTGGCGGCGATTTCGTCGATTTGGAAAGTTGGCGAACGTGAGAACTCGATCTGCGTTTTCACATCTGCACACAGATCGTGCAGCGCGGTTTGGATGCGTGCGGGATCGATACCAATATTTTTTTCAGTCTTGCGAAACATGCCCGCCCAGCGCCACGTCTCACCAAACATGCGTTTGTGCAATTCGCGCACGAATCCACTAGTGAACAGGTCGGCATGCTGACGGCGACGTACGGAACCGAATGCCCACACCTCACCTTTCAGCACGTTGGCAAGCTCCCATTCGTTAAGCTGCGAATGGTTCACGATATGGGTTGGAATAAGTCCGATTGCTTCGTCGGCGTCGAGCGGCGTAGCACCCTCTGGGTATTCAAAATTCATCGAAACTTATTTCCACAAATTTCGTGCGCTGCCACGAAGCAACTCATCCATCAACATAGCAAGCTGGCGCTCCCGCACATTGGACGGCACCCCCTGTGATTCCATTGCCATCGAATGTGTAACCGGGCCGAGCATTTGCTCGGCTTGTTTGCGTGCGCGTCTGGATCGCATGTCGTCAAGCGTGTTTACAACCTGGCTTTGCTGTTCCTGCACCGGCACCACTGCATAAACCACCCGGCAGCCCAAACCGGCCGCCAGGCGATCCAAACTATCGAGCGTGATACGACGCTCAGACTCCGCTTGTTCAAGCTCTTGAATCGATTGGCGGCTAATCGCAAGCCGGGACGCGAGCTGCGCCTGCGTCATGCCCAAAGCACCTCGAATCGCACGCACCCATCCCCCGCCGGGCGGCCGCGAATTGGCAGCAGCCGCATAATCGCGCAGCGAGTCGGTTAACTGTGCGCGTTTGAGATTATTGGCTTGATGGGTCATGATGCGCTCCATTTAGCGCAGGCTATTGCCTGCTATTAATGTTAATTATGCAGGTTTTAAATAGCATTAGTCAATTTAAAAGCAGCTTTGAATACGCATTTAATTCTTCCTGCACCTAAAGCCGACGATTTTTTGCTGCTCGGCAGAAATTTTATGCGGCCCAACGCACAGAAGCAAATTTGAAAGCGGCGCAAAATTTGCGTGTCGTTCACCCCAGATTAAGTTCGCCCCGCTCTCCCTTACAAGTGCTTTAATGAAGGTAGCAAATTGAAATGATCGTTAAGCGTTTAACCGATTGATTTGTAGGGGGAGTCGATCTTAGTTTGGATGGAGGTAGCGGTTTTTTGCCAACGATCACTAGTATAGATTTAGTGCGCTGCACACTTATCGCAAACACTGCGCACACGCAGAAGGAAATGGAAACGATGATAAAAGTTTTTTTTCGCCAACCTGGGCTTGCGCCAGTCCCTGCGCTTGCGCTAGTGTTTATGCTCACAATCAGCGGCTGCGGTGGTGGTGGCGGAAACAATTCATCCGTCCCACCAACACCGCCACCGCCAGTATCACCCATCGTGCAGCCATTGGTACTTCCCGGACCCTACGCAGTTGCCTGTAGCAATATAGCGCAAGATTTTAGTCGCGTTCCGGCGGGCGATGATGTGAAGACTTATTGGGAGGGGACGTTAGCCAATAATCTCTCCGGGCGCTACGCGACAAACTTACTCGCCGACCCTGCCAATACGCTTGCCGTAACGGTCACAGCGCCGAACAACAGCAGTCTCTACGGTTCGTATGCAGGACAAAAAATCGCTTATGTAGTGCTGGCTTGTTATCCAACCACCGCTAGCAATCCCAATGCGAATTACGCGCTGCCAACAGGTTCCACTGTCCCGCATATGCAAACCGGAAATGCCGCGCCAATTTTCACCGATGCGGCGGCGAAGTATCCGGTGATGTTGTTTTCGCACGGCTATGGCGGCAGCCCGATTTCGGGCGAGTATTTGCAGATCATGTCGACCTTCGCCAGTTATGGTTACGTGGTGCTCGCGCCGTTTCATGGCGATTTGCGCTTTAGCAATCTCAGAACGAACAATCTTGCTGAAGCCGCCCTCGTCTTGGCAAATTTTGCCGATATCACCGCCGTGCAAGCGCTGCGGCCACTGTCGATGACGGCCACGCTCGATTTTATGCTCGCGCACCCGCAGTGGCGCGAGCATCTCGACGCGAATCAAATTGGCGGCTTTGGCGCCAGCATGGGCGGCGAGACGATGTTGCTGATGGGTGGCGCGGCACTGACAACCTCGCTCGGCCAATCATCAACGCGATTGGCGGCGGATCCGCGCTTGAAAGCGGCGGTCGGTTATGTGCCGTATTTTGGCCAGCCTTTTTTGCCCGCTTTTGGGCGCGATCAGTTGGGCATTGATGGCGTCACGCTGCCCTACCTGGGCATCAGCGGGACGGCGGACGTCACCGCACCCATCAGCATGACGCAACAAGGTATGGCACGCCTGACCGGCACGCGCGAACTCATTGCGCTACAAGGCGTGGTTCATACCTTCGATGTGCCGTCGACCAACGATATTTTTACGTGGTCGCTCACGTATTTCGAGGCGATGGTGAAAGGCAACCCCGCCGCCCGCAAACAGCTCACAACGATGACAAGCGTAGCCGGTGGCGGCGATGATCGCGTGGTGATTCCGTACAACGGGCCCGGCCAATAGCCGCGTTTTGTACTGTTTTGTACGGTGTTGTACTGCCTCGCATTTTCATTTTTGCTGCCGGCTTTAGCCAAAGTGCCCGTCTAGCCTAGGGTTTGGGGTTGTTGGCAGTGAGGCGATGCGGTGTTTTTCACGCTGCGCTTGCACGTAAATTAATTTCCGTTGGTCCATACAACGGCAATTGCTGGCAGTATCATTGTTAATTTAATGCGACCAGCTTGCGTCAATTGTCGCGTCCTACCTTTACGTAGCCAAGCCCACAACATGCCACCGAAACGCCCCAGCGTATCACCTAGCCTACTGGCCGCATCCACCACGCTCACCACTGGCACTACCGGCACCACAGCCATCACACTCACCACATCGGCAGTACTTAAAGAAGTACGTGCCGCATTTGGCAATACCACCTTCAGCCGTGCCGTCGGCATTCATCAGCATAAAGTTGATATTGCGCTAGACGAAATTGCTGGCGACGATGCCGGCAACTGGTCGCTCAACGGTCAAGTGCAAGGCAGTGCGCCCGAGGCTTATAAGGTTGATGTCTCGCTCTATATTGATCTCGGCCAGGTCACGTTTAGCGTTGAAGAGACTGAGTGCACTTGCCCAGTTGAGTTTGATTGCAAACACGCAGCCGCATTGGTGATGACGTGGCTTGATGGATGTCAGCTGGAGAACGACACGATCACCAGATTGCCGCTGCCAATGTCGGTGCGAAGCGCAGGCAAAAAGTTGGCCACGCCCAAATCCGTCCCCATACCGATAAGCGGTGTTACGTCGATCCCTAGAGAAGCCGCCAACGCCATTTCAAATAATGGCATCCCGACGATAGGTTCCAAAAAAGGCGTACATGCGCCAGCCGAAGCCAGCTCAAACGACGTACCCACTCCACTGCCGCCGCTGCAAGTGGTGACACGCCGATTGGGACTTTCGGCCCCCTTGAGCCAATGGCTCAACAACGCTTTTCTAGATTTCGATAATGCCCAATCCGCCGCCGCGCCAGGGACCGTATTGTCCACTAAATCGTCCACCAAAGCATTCAAGCCCTGCATTTTTTATGTGCTGACGGAAGAGGGTGATCTGTGTGCGATTAAAGGTCGGCGGCGCCACGATGGAAGGGATTGCGAACTGACCGGCGAATGGGTTTCATCGTCGTGGATTGGTAGCGCCCGTGAACGACCCGCTTACGCCGATGCCGCGGATATCTCGGCTTTATTGCTGATAAACAACGCCAAAAATTTTAGCAGCGCAAATTTGCGCGCCCGACTGTCAGGGGTGAGCGGCGCACAGCTATTGAGCCTCGCTTACGACACCGGCAGGCTTTATGCGATGACCGCCGCCCAACTGAAACGCGTGCTGCAAAAACGCTCCCCTATTGATGATGGGCGATTGCTCAAGCCGCTCGTCATTGAACCATCGCGGGTGGCGCATCTCATGTGGCAAACCAAAGGATCCGGCGATGCCGCAGTCGTATCGCTGGCAGCACAATCAGATGAAGTCGCGTTGCCGCTGGTCCCCACCGCGCCGGCCTATGGGCTCGATATACCCGCCCAACAATTGATCCCGATTGCAACATCAGCCAGCTCTTCAACCATTGAGCGGCTTGCGCTGTTACCGCCATTGCGTTGTGACGATGCGATGTCTTGGACGTTTGTGCGCGATGCGCTGGCAGCTTTGCCGGACGCGCCGTCCATACCGCCGCTACCGGCCACCATTCAAGCGCAGCCGTTACCGATTCCCACACCAATACTGAGCTTTATCGTTGCCGAAATTAGTTACAGCATGGGCTGGGGGCGCAACCAGAGCGAACAACAGGTGATTTTTCCGGCCGTGCAACTCTTGTTTGATTACGATGGCACGCGCGTTCCGTTTGATGTTCGCGGGCTTGATAACGCGATTGAAGAGGACCGGCTCGGAGACGCCGTAACGGCGCGCCGGATTCGCAATGTTCGCGCGGAGCGTGACTGGCACACGCGGATGCCCTCTGGGTTGTTGCGGGCTAGTTATGTGGAGCACGCGATCACCTATGCCGCGCAAAAAAGCGGCGCCAACACCCAATCGCTCTGGGCGCTGCCACGCCATGATTGGGCGCATGACGGTGCGGCGATACTGGCAAGCGCCCAAATGGCTGGGTTCACGATTGAAATTGATTCGGCTTTTCCGCTCACGCTCGAAGATATTCCAGCGCCCGATTTGGAGTTTTCGCCCGCGCCTGAAAACGGTTGGTATCGGATTGCGCTCGGTGTAACAGTGGATGGTGAGCGCGTTGATTTAGCACCAGCACTGGCCAAACTGATCGGCGCACAAAAAGACCCGGAGCAATGGCTCGCAGCGGTGAAGTCGATACCGTCAGTGCTGCTATCGGTAGCGCGTAAAGGCACGATGGGCATCGTCAAAGGCGCGATCGTTGTAAGGTTAACCGGTGAGCGCGTGCATACGATTTTAGCGCCGATATTTGATTGGTTCCGCAGTGGCGAAGTTGCGCCGCTCTCAACGCTACAAGCGGCGCTAATGCCAGATCTGCCACCGGAAACCGTGATTTATATGGGGCGTGATAATCCGCGTTGGTTGGCGATGCGCACTGCGATCGCTGATGGCGCGTCGCTCAAAAATATCGAACCCGCCGCAGGCTTTGGTGCGAACCTGAGGGCATACCAACAAAGCGGCTTAGCCTGGCTTATGCACCTGCGTACCCTGTCGATGGGCGGCGTCTTGGCCGACGATATGGGACTAGGCAAGACGGTACAAACCCTGGCGTATTTGCATTTGATTCGATCGCTATCCGCTGGCGGAAGCAATGGGGTGCACAAACCCAGCCTGATCGTGGCACCGACTTCGGTCACTGTAAATTGGCTTGCCGAAGCCAGAAAATTCACGCCAAATTTGCGGGTATTGATGCATCACGGCGCAACCCGCGAGCGCGATCAAACAGCACTCAAAAACGCCGATGTGGTGCTAACCAGCTATGCAATTTTGCAGCGGGATGAAAAATTTTTGGCCGCGATCGAATTCGACAGTGTGATATTCGATGAAGCACAAATGATTAAAAACCCGAAAGCCAAGACCTACCAAGCCGCGCAACGCATTCACGCCAACACCCGCTTGGCGCTGACCGGCACGCCGATGGAAAATCATCTCGGTGATTTATGGTCGCTGTTTAATTTATTGTCACCCGGTTTGCTGGGTGATTTGGAATCGTTTAACCGCATCTTCCGCCACCCGATTGAGCAGCGCGCAGCGAGCGAGCAAATGCAAAAACTTCGCGCCAGAGTTCGCCCTTTCCTGCTGCGTCGCACCCGCGAACAAGTATTGTCTGACTTGCCCGAAAAAACCGAATACACACGCTGGATTGAGCTGGCCCCCAAACAGGCCGATTTATACGAGAGCTTACGCACCGCGATTCACGACGACATTCGGAAGGTGATCGATAAAAAAGGTTTGAAGCAAAGTACGATTCATATTCTCGATGCGCTGCTAAAGCTCCGGCAGGTATGCTGCGACCCGCGCTTGGTGAAGCTCCCGCAAGCGAAAGACCATTTCAGTGATGCAGGCTCGGCGAAGCTCGATTGGCTCAAATCGCATGTGCCCGAACTGCTCGAAGAAGGCCGCCACGTGCTGATATTCTCGCAATTCACGAGCATGCTGGCGCTCATTGGCGAAGCGCTCGATGCGGAAAAAATTGAGTACGTTATCTTGACTGGCGACACCGCTGATCGCGACACCCCGATCCGCCGTTTTCAAGCTGGTGAGGTGCGCGTGTTTTTATTAAGTCTGAAAGCTGGCGGCGTGGGACTGAACCTAACCGCGGCGGATACCGTGATTCACTACGACCCGTGGTGGAACCCCGCAGTCGAGGCGCAGGCCACTGCCCGCGCACATCGCATCGGCCAGACCAAGCCGGTGTTTGTAACTCGGCTGATTAGCCAGGGGACGTTAGAGGAACGCATGATGGTCATGCTAGAACGCAAACGCGAACTCGCTGCAGCCCTTTTAAACGGCGAAGGTAGCGCGCTCACCGGCATTACGTTGGCGGATGTGGAGTCGTTGTTAGCACCTATTTCTAGTTTTGAGGGTGACAGTGGGAATGGCGGGAATGGCGGGATTGGCGGAAACGAGGGTGTCCCGAATTTTGTGTAAATCAATTTTACTGGGCGGGGTTAAAACGGTCTTCGAAACGAATCATAAGCTGACTCATGGCTTGTTTCCAGTTCTGTATTGGCATTGTCCAGCGTTTAGCAATATTGCGTAAT
>JBBRAM010000049.1:0-13970 GCA_038206765.1 Burkholderiales bacterium
TCACGTCGAATTGACCCTTCTTTTCATTTTGCACTGACCCGGCAGAAAAACTTTAAGGGATTGATTCCAATAGAATAACTTAGTGCGACGTAGGGTTAATTTCCGACGATAAAATGGGTCAATTCAGCACGATAATAAACAATCGACCAAGCAGAAAGTTCAAGCCGAAGATCGGCAAGGGTTCGCCAGAGGAATATCTATCGCTACTGCGTACCTTTGCAGAAAGCGAAAAAGCAGCGGTGATGCCGGCGCTCGGTAGCATGGTGCCCGCCGACGCGGTGCCGCAACCCCGTGGAAGAATTGAGGCATCAGTCCTGAACGCAATCACCCGAGCGATTTCGTCTAGGACTGGCCTCGAGATTCGCTATCAATCGCTCAACAGCGCTGAGCCTGGCACGAAGTACATTTGGCCACATGCACTTGTCTTTAGTGGCACAAGATGGCATGCGCGTGTTTTCGATGAGACGCGGTCAGCGTTTATCGATCTTGTACTTCAACGAATTCTCTCCGCCAAATTATTTACCTCCACTACTTCATCAAGCGCCGATGCGGATAAAGACTGGCGAAATTTTGTAACATTGGAAGTACGACCAAATAGCACATTCACATCCAGCCAAGCGGACGTAATTGCAAAAGAATTTGGAATGAACCAGAACGGAAGACAATGGATTTGGGAAGTGCGTTTGCGAAATTGCTTGGCAGGATATTTTATTTATCACTACCGACTGGATCTCCCAGACGATCCGCAAAGGCTCATTGAGCTATGTGAAAAAGGCGTCATTGAGCGCTATCGCTTGATCGCGCCGCGTGGGAAAACACTTAGCTCGGCTAAAGCCAAGGGTTGATTGGTGATGCCTAGCCGCATCGCTGGTGTTGAACCGTCGTGACCGACAAGCGCATAGTTATAATATGTTCGGAATATGCGAAGCACCTGTTCGGCCACTAGCGGACTATAGGCCGAGTAGCCATTCCAAGTACGACCCGCATTGTTTGGCGTGTGGATTGGGCGCTCGAGAATAGACAAGCGGCGGCGAACCTGCATAAAAAAGCGGTCGATCCCTCGAAGCGACACACGCATGTACAAGTTGGCGAGATGTTCCAGTTCCAAGTCTCCGAAGTCCGTCAGATATTCAATTTTTTTGCCGGGTTCTGCCATATCCGCGAGCGGATATTGAAAACTAGTCGAGCGATCTTTGTCGCGGCGCCAAGTATCAAGACTATGTTGCACGTAATGGCGCCGCAAATCATCCTTTTTTATCCCGGGGTTGGCATCGCCAAAGCGACCCAATTCACGATTCAGCTGCGCAATGATAATTTTTTTCTTGGCCATCGTCAGCCCCTTAGGAGTTCCGACTCGAAAAGCGTCTACCCTTCTTAGCCTAATATCATCCACAAAAGCGGCGATACATGCCCCATCTAGGCCCGGATCCATGTCCATAAAAATTCGCACACGATCAACGCGAGCCAACAGTCGTTTTAAATGCAAAAAAAGCGCGTGATGCGTATACTCCAGATGCACCTGCATACCTGAATGTGGCAACTTCACATGTGGTGCTGACTGTTCGGATGATTCGTCCACAATTGCGCTGTCGTCTGGTTTCTTAGCGAGATTACGATATTCCTGTCGTAACCATACCCTGGCGTGCTTGCGGTGCGGCAACGGAAGGTCATAGTCGCCGATATTGATTGCATCTGCTTCAACATCTTCCGCATTGCAGGCGGGATCAAAATTTAGCTGCATGGCAAGTACATATCCTGTTTTATTCTCCACCGCTCCTAATGCGCCAAGCATGATGTTTCGGCGATCTAGCTGCGTCCCCCAATTGAGCACGTTATCTTGGCGATCTACGCTAACGTAGGCCCGTGAAAGAGCCAAGTCGCCATTGACGAGCCGCAATTCCTGCTGCGCGCTAACCTCGGACGCTACTTCTGCCAGATACCTAATCTTGTTATATAGAGTTGCGGGATTCAATGCCAGCACCTCGCAGATGCGGCGCATGGGCATCTTGTTGACTAACAGTTTAGAACCTGATCAGTCATCTCAGGACGACGCTGAGTACGTATAGGCGCACCTGTGGAAAAAGTAGCGCCGCATTTTTTACATCGATAACGAACTACTCCTGCCTTTGTGTGGCCATGGCGATGATATGCCTCAGGCGAGACCGACACGTTAAGACCAAATGCCTCGCAGCTCTCAACTGGGCAACATGCAGATTCCTTACGCATTTTTGAGGGTTCAAAGCGAGCAAGTTCTTGGACAATCGCAACGTTGCTGCGCATCGTCGTGCTACGTTTGCAGATCTGACAACTTAGGATGCGATGGCGCTCTTCCGAACCGATGACGGTATATGCGCCGACCTTGTCCGGCTTGACACCCGATGCACCTCGTGACTCGGGTGCGACAACACCAAAATTTGCACAATGAACGTTTTTGCAGTGATTTACCTGCACGCCGCCAAAGGTGGCAGGTATCCGAGGGTGGTTTTTAATTTGTGCCAAAAAAAATGCCTTCCAGATTAAGGAAGGCATTGTACTATTTCAACACTTTAATTGAACGGCTCGCATTCATGGGATGGGCCTTTTGTTTTCACACTTTAATAGAATAGCTTGCCGACGAACGTGGTTTTTATAGCTTAAAAAAGCGAAACACTATTGCTAAAATTATGAAGGTAATCGTGAACCAAAGTACAATTTTGCCAATTCTTCGTCCTTCTTGCGAATCATCCTTGGCGTTGCCTTGAAGTTTATCCGTTTGTTGATGGCGATTCGATGCCGCAGTGTAACTGGCCCCTGATCCCGATATTCCGACAGTTGTGCGTGTGCTGCGACTGCTTTTTAGATTTACTGTAGCTCCACGAGCGCCTATCGTCATGCTGACGCCGGACTTGCTAAGATTTATGCGAACGCTTGGAAACAACCGAATCGACTTGCGGAAACGAAAAGCCATTTTCTCCTCCAGCGTGTGAAGTTCTTATTTCTTCGATGGATCAGCGGTGCCGGGCTTGCCAGTGTATGGATTAACATTACCCTTCGTTGAATAGTTGTTCGACTTGGATTTGTCCGGCGCACTCCGTTTGTGTGGTTGCACATAGCTTCCGCGCTTTGTAACATGGCCGCGCACGCTCATCGGACTACCAGTGTGGGCCCGAGAAGCATGTGACTTTGAACCGCCGCCCTTTCCCCCAGACGGCTTAGCGTCTGAATCATTTGACGCGATAACTAGCGCGGCTGCAAATACAAGTAACAGCAGAAATTTCATAATGGCAGCCTTTTATTTTAATATTTGTGTCCTGAACACTAGTCCTACAACAGTTTTTTGTAAAGGGCGGCGCTTCGATGAGGGCCAAAACTGTTTGGGGGACGCTTGTGCGTTTGGCGATATCGATATTTACGTTCGTGTTTTGATTTTCGTGCAGAATTAGCGCAGGTTAACGGTAGTAACTCAATCGACGCAAGGCTAAAATAAATTACTTGCCTCAATTTCGTAAAGGTATGCAGTATGGGCAATGCAAAAAGAGAAGGCGGATTAAATCGATGCGAAAATTTTTAGCGCTAAATGCGATGAGCGCAATCGGAGCCGTCTGCACATCATTACTCTGCTCGTTGGTTTCGACAGTTCCGTTGGCGGCTGAGCTGGGCTCGCCGCCGAACATCTCAATCACATCGCTAGTACGATCTAATACGGTTTTCGAACCAGTCATCAACCAAGCATGCGGCGGCTGTTGTTCGAGCCACGGCGGCGTGTCTAATGTCTGCGCAAGTAACGGAAGAATCTTTTGTAGTGATGGCACAGTCAGTCCAAGTTGCACATGCAGTTCGTGTGCCGTTCCGCCGACGCTGTTATCGCAATCCATAACTTTTACAAATCCGGGGAATCATTTTCTAAGTACCGGAACAATTGCTTTATACGCGAGCGCCACGTCTGGACTTGCGGTCAGTTTTAGCAGCGATACGCCCGCTGTGTGTTATGTCTCTGGCAGTTCCGTCATCTTTCAGAGCGTTGGCGCTTGCACGCTACGTGCCAGCCAAAGTGGCAATAGTGTTTACGCTTCCGCATTGCCAGTCACGCAAACGTTTGCTGTGGCGGCTGCATCTGGGATTCCCCTTTCGGGTCGAGGCGGCATCGACATCGACGGCAATGGCAAGAGCCAAATAATTGTCAGGTCAGCCAATGCCCAGTTGCAGGCTGGCCGATTAGTTAACAGCGTGTTCCAGTTCACCGCAATGACCGATCCAGGCCCAAACTATCGCCTTGTCGGCATCGGGGATTTCGACAAAAATGGGAAGTCCGATCTCGCTTTTCAAAATATGACCCAAGGTACCTTCGGGGATGTAAAAATCTGGCCGGATTTTTCGCCGAGCAAAGAAATTTATTGGCGGCAAGTTAAGCAAGTTTGGGATGTGCAGGCCGTCGGCGATCTTGATGGGGATGGATCAAATGATCTGGTGTGGCGATATGTCGCGAATAGCTCGCCTGACACCGGCGTGTCGTACATCTGGTTTAGCAACGGCAACTCGGTTACACAAGTTCGAAAACGTGGTGGCGCACCCCTTGATTGGAAGCTAATCGGCGCAATGGACTTAAATGGCGATGGCGCGGTCGATATGGTCTACCTAAGCCCGCAAGGTCAGCTAAAGGCGTTGATGGCAACGCCAAATCGCACATGTGCAAACCTCGTGGCAGGCACAATGCCAGAGGGATTTTCCCCACTCAAGTTTGCCGATTTTACCGGCAACAAGCGCGGCGATATTTTGATACGAAACGGAAGCGGCGCGACGCAATTATTATCGCTTAACGCGTCGGGCCTCACGCTTCCCGACTATACGGGCGCACCTGACGATCAGAATGTGTCATGCACGTCAAGTACATTGGCCGTTTCTAATACGATGACCACGCTTCCAACGACCGACACAACTTGGCAGTTTTACGCAAGCGGGGACTTTAATGGCGACGGCATAGCGGACATTGTTTGGATGCAACCGAATGGTACGTTGACTTTGTGGCTGATGAAAGCCAATGGTGCGACCCAAACCGTAATTGCAAATGCTGGAATTGCGCCAGCTGGATATACCGTCTTCCAAAACGGTGGCCCCGCAGTAAGCGCTACAGGGCCAACCCCATCACTTCCGTAAGACATCATTCCAAAATTGCTCAGCCCCTCGATTTAGCTTGGGCTCTGTCAATTCGTTTGGCGCCAAATATTTTCAAGTAAGGTTCCTCTGACGACAATCGACCTTGCGCCTGATTCAATTGTGGACAATCAAATGTCCGACGCAGACTCCTTTAGCGGACTGCTGGCCAGAAGAAGGTATGTCGTAGTGGAACTTTCAGCACGCCTGCCCCTTCGGGTTTCAAATTCCGTCCAGACCACTCACTTGAGATGTCCGTGGGCATCCTTTGAGAATGCCTGAACAGTGCCAATCATTGTTTTGAAGCGCCATTTAATGGCAATGGCCGAGAAGTGTTGCCAATCCTGTCAGACCTGACAGGTTTTTTTTCTCGCCGTTCGGTTACGCTTCGTAAAATTATTCGACAGTTTAATTTCATTCACATAATCTCAAGTCCGGCAATATTTCAATTTTTATGTTCGGGTTATCGAGGAATTGGAAATACCTCTAATCTCCATGAAAACTCCAATGGCATTAGTCATCCCAAGATCTCCTAATTTTGATTTACACGCTCGATTGTTCGATCATTACCAATCAAGTAACCGGCGCGCGGCGCGCAAAAACACATAGAAATAGGCAATAGAAAATTGAATATAGTTAACGTTGGTAACCTACTTGAGAAATGCGATCGGTTAGATCTGGTTCGGATTTGTTGCTCGTGGCGTGCCCAGCGATTCCAGCTTGGCAACCAGTTCGCGATCTGCAATGCGCTCCAGTTCCCGACCCAGCAGTGTCATGATGACCTCCGGCTCAGAGCGTCCATGAAATCCTGCATTCTTCAGGCGACTGACGGCCGCCAGCATCTGCGGCGGCAGACGCAGCAGCACTTGCTTGGTTGGTTCGGCTTTAGGTTTTCGCCCGGGCGGCATATTAGTCTGATAGATATCTATTGCGAAATTTTGATATCAATAATACTATATTTGATATCGATAATTGTAAACTGCTGCCCCTTACTGAAATATGCCAACTGTATACAAAACCGAGAACGACTTGGTATTCGACCTCGCGCAGGCCGTCGAGGATCCAGAAGGCAATTGGGCTGTGGAAAGCTACGCAACGGAATGGGACTACCGATCGGGGCGGACCGATTTGCTTGCCCTAGATGCGAATGGCGAGCTATTGGCATTCGAAGCGAAGCTAAGCGATTGGAAGCGTGCCCTTCACCAGGCGTATCGCAATTCAAGTTTCGCCAATCGCGTGTTCGTAGTCTTGCCCATGGCAAGGGCGCGAAAGGTAATGGCTTTCAGGGACCAATTCACGCTTCATTGCGTCGGGCTTGTTGGTATCGATCGGTCGATCGCGCGTGTTTTAGTCAATTGCCCGAAGTTAAACCCGGTGTTACCTTGGCTTACCGTTGCTGCCCGAGCTTCGCTGGCCGGAACGCCGTATGATTGTGTTCGATCCGGCCTTGGTTGCGCAACAATTTTGCGACGATCGCCAGTACCAACTCGACAAACTGCTCGGAAGCGGTTCGTTCAAGTTCACCTACCTCGTCTCGACCCCTAACGGCGAGATTGCGCTAAAGGTTGCGCGGCCAGACACCAACGCCGACCGACTGTGGCGCGAGTTCAACGCGCTTGCCAATTGTGCTCACCCAGCTATTGCCCGATTTCATGGCTACGAAAACATTGAGAGCCCGCTGGGAACTTGCTGGATTGCGGCAGAAGAGTATGTCGCTGGCGGGACCCTTAAAGACCGACTGACGGGAACGCCGATTGATCCGGCGCTCGTAAAAGTGCTTGGTGCAGCACTTTCTTCGGCGATCGCCCATTTATATGAACGGAATCTCGTTCACCGGGATATTAAACCGGACAACGTTCTTTTTCGTGCGGACGGTGTCTCGCCCGTTCTCACGGATTTCGGACTAGTGCGCGACTTGGATTTACCATCACTCACCGCCGATTATGCCAGCCGGGGGCCAGGTACACCAATCTACTCGGCCCCCGAGCAGTTGCTGAACGACAAATTTTTAATCGATTGGCGAACAGACCAATACGCGCTAGGGATCGTCCTAGCCGAATGTGCATTAGGCCGGCACCCATATTCGAGTATTGGCGCCGATCAATGGAGTTGGGTTGAAGCGATGTCCTTGCGTCATCCAATCCCTATAAAAGCAGCGGAAGATTTGGCAGCGTTGGGCTTTGAGAATATTCTCAAAATGCTCGCGCCCTGGCCCGTAGCGCGCTACCGCACGCCCGATCTGTTGGAAGCAATCTTTAAATAAAGGGGAACACATGGCAAGTTTTCATCAAATGGGACATGACTCGTGGAATTTGGTGGCCGAGCAACACCTTTCTGGCTTCGCTGGTCTAGTACTAAGTCCCGTAAACGACACACCAGAAGATACCAAAACAAAGCTAACCGAAGCGCGCCGCACGAAGCCTGATCTTGAGGTTATTTTCGACCCCCAACTCTACGCGCCAGGTAGTCAACGCGGGCGATTGAGTACTTGGCCGTTTTTCCCCAGCGACATGGATTCCAAAGACTCAGCGTCACTTGGTTGGTGGATGGCGCGGGGGAAAACAATAATTGAAGACGCTGGTAAGCTTTCAGCCGATGTGATTTGTTCTGCGGCGAATGTGCCTCGCGTGTGGAATGAGGAATATTACAAATTTGTTGTTGACGTGGCCGATGACTTGAAGGCTGCGGTCGTCGATAGCGGCACAAAGGTCTTTTTGACCGGCATTTTCTCAATGCCCACGTTGGCAATAAAAGATGCCCCGCAGCGCTTTGCTTCAATTCTGTCGGCTACCCGCGCCGATGGGATATACGTTGTTTTTGCCGACGATACAGCCCCACGACGGGAACTAGCGAAGAGCAGCGACTTGGAAGGCGCAGCGAAACTTATCCGTTACTTAGCTGAGGCTGGCGTACGAGTGTTCGTCTCACACGCCTCTATCGACCAAGTAATATGGAAGTCGGCAGGAGCGCACGATATTGCAACCGGCAAATTTTTCAACCTAAGGCGCTTTTCGCTGGGGCGATTTGACGACGATATAGAGCCGGGGGGGCGTAATTTCGCTTACTGGACCGAACCAGCCCTCTCGGCATTTTTGCGGGAAGCTGATTTGAAGCGCGCACTTAACAACCAAGTGGTAGATCTGATTGAAGCGCGGCGAAATCCATTTGCGACAGGAATCTTGGGGCTTTTGGAAGCCACTCCTCCGCGTCCTTGGGTGGCACTTGGTTGGAAGCAATATATGTGGTGGGCATGCGATTTTGAGGAGCGTTTCAACCGCGGTGAAATTGATGCTGACGCATGGCTTGCCGTCGCGGAAGCAAATTGGGGCAAATTGTCTGCGGCCGGCGTATTGTTCGAGGAGATCCCTAACGACGGGAATTGGGCTCGCCCTTGGCGCATCGCGATTCGTGAAGCATTGCGATAGGTTGCCCTCGATTCTGCCTGTTTTCCATGTTGCGACCATTCCATATGTACGGCGAGAATCGCCGAATTTTTGGAAAAAATTTCGCTTATCCCAAATTGTTTAGAACCGTTTCTTTACCGTACATTAATCAGACCTCGTTCACGATTGGCCGCACCAAAAGTGGTAGCCCCAGATTCAGGATTACATGTTGTTCATTGGTTGGATTGAAAATATATATTCCGCGCCTTCAATTTCAGAGGTTGATGGACTGGATATTGTCGGGTACAAAACTTGAATTTTTATTTCCCTTTCCGCCTGCTTCGCCTGCATACCGAAGAAATTGGTCACTCCTATCAAGGCTTATGCCGATCGACGCGCCTTCAAACGTACACCGCTTGCACGGAATGGATGCCTTCGAAGTTTGTGATCGCATAGTTAGTTGGGCAGAGGAATCGTCAATAGAAGTAGTCGCTCTTGGGCCGAAGCCGCATGCCCTTGGTGCTGCCATGGCGTACATAAAATTGAATGGCGCAATTGAACTTACCTATGCACAGCCGCAATCATACGATCATCGCTACTCATCAGAAATAGGATTAGATAGCGACGGCCAACCAGGCATACTCGGCTACTGCCTTAAGCGCCATGGCGTGCGTTGCTTTTAGTTGGAGGATTGCTCTAACCCCGCCGCAATACAGGCTTGGACTGGTACACTTTTATTCCGCGATTTCTGTAGAATTCAGCGCATTTCAGCGATACATGTTTTACGCTGCTAATAAGAACCCCGTCAATCAAAGCCGATCAGGCCTAATCTAATCGCCTGCCTGACGGCCTGCAATGTTTCAAATTGACAAAAAAATCACTATTGTGTTTACTACTTTTGCCACAAACTATGTAAGTGGGATCCTCCACTGCAACTCCTTAGACAAAGGGACAATATGACAAATGCTTATGTTGAGTACAGACCAAAGTCAAGCGATCAAACTCATGGTGTTGAATACCATGTGGTAATTGTTAATGACGCCGAAGTTCATAGAGACACAACACAACGCGCCGCAGAAAATTGGGCCTGTTCACGGGGCTATACAGTCCATGTGGCGCGGGAGCGGCATCGCCAAGATCGCCCAACCCCTGCACACTGGCGTAAAGCGGACTGCTAGTTTTTTCTGTTGCACTCGAATACGTGATGCAAATGGCCGCCCTATGGGCGGCCTAGAAAGCGAAATTGAATCCCCGTGCGACAACTACTCAGTCATCAGATAAGCCCCTGTGGCCCTGCGCTACCCCACCAGCGGCCGCAAACCCAGTCCTCCCAATCCCAAGCGAAATATAGGCCGCGCTCACCTTCTAAAACCGGCTGCGCACATAAAAATACTTCCGCTCTCATTTGCGCGCGCCATGGCTCCGGGATTTCTGAAAGACGGACGAAGTAAGGGTTTCCATTGTATTCATGGACTTGCACGGCTGCTAGGAGTTGTTTCCTTGTAGTGATGATCATGATTGACTCTGAAATGTTCTGTGCCAGTATAAGTTGTGGTCTTTGGATTTGTAATCGGGAGCATTGGCAAACTTGCCTAGATCTCAATGACTAAGCTTGGATTAAAAAACTCGTTCTCCTGATCGTCAGCGCTATACCGACTCGTATAGCCCCGCGGATTGGCAACGACGCGCGTACAACCCCCCACGACGTAGTCAAACGAATCGTGCGTGTGGCCGTGAATCCAGAGCGTCGGCGCATTCGGCGCTTCCATCAGGTACTCAACGTCTGAGCTGAACGCACCGTTAATCGGGTCTCTTTTATAGCGCGCATGCACGCTCCTCGAGGACGGCGAGTGATGCGTCACAACAACGGTCTTGCCCTCAAAAGGTTTAGCCAGCTCGTTCGAAATAAACGTGACGGCGTGCTCAAATAGCGCGACAGTATCGATCGGTTTAAGCAGACCCGTGCCCAGTTCGATCTTTCTAAAGTCATTCATCGCGCTATGCGCTGCCCGCATTGCCAGGGCGACCTCCTTGTCACTGCGTGTTTCCAGTCTGAAGTTGGTCCACATCGTGGCGCCAATGAACCGCACGCCGCCCAACACCATTGTGGTGCAGTCAAGGAAGTGGATGCCCAACTCTTCCGCCGCGCCACGAAATCGAACAAGATCGGATTCGATGTTCCCGTTGTAATACTCGTGGTTACCCGCGACGTAGATCGTCGGTTTAGTGACGTACTGCTTCGCCCACGTCATCCCGGTGGCGCCCACACCAATATCGCCGGCCAGGATGACCACATCGGCATCCGTGTCCGGTGGCACGAATGTCGAAAACTCATTATGAAGATCAGAAAGAATGTGTAGTTTCATTTTTTTACTCAATTTAGTATTTGTTAGATTGCTGCATGTTTCGCAACCAATCTATCCTCTGGCCATTCGCGCGTCGTCGAACTCACCCGGCACAATGACGTTGCCGTCAAGGTCAGTGATGCCGCAGAAGCCGACCCCAAAAGCGCGGAATCCAAGCGACTCCCATTTGTTGCTGTAGTCCAACCGATCGTGGTGGTGGCCATGAAACGCAACCTTGGCCCCCATCGCCTGCGCGAGTAGATCAAGGGCTTCAAACCCATTCGGATGGCATGACGGTGCTTCATGGGTCACGAGTACATCGGCGGATAGGTCGCTCAACGCGTCATAGACGTCGGGGAAGATTGTCGACCGATGCGTGCGTCGCTGTGTTCTCATGTAGTCGGGATGGCGCTTCTGCCACGCCTGCCGCCGATCAAGCTCGCTGGTAAAGGCGTTGTAGCTCAAATGATCCGCCGGCGTGGGTGGGTACCACACCTTCCCGCGGAAGACCCCGCCTAGGCCGGCAATACGCACGCCAGCAACCTCGACGACACGCCCATGTAGGTTGAAATGAGCAAGCTTCGATTCAAACAGGTTGGCGTAATCCTCCGGGGAATCGGTGTCGTGGTTTCCATAGATGAAGTGAATCTCGGTCTTGCGAATGATGGGAGCGAGCTCCACCTCGAGCGGACGCGGCGCTTGAATGTCGCCAAGCAGCACAATGGCATCCGGGCGATGTTCTTCGACCGCCTGTACGATGTGCCGGAAGTTTCCGTGGTTGTCGCCGCAAAAAAAGATCTTGTTCATCAATAGTCCTGTTGAAATGAAAAACGCCCGGTGGCTGTTAGCGACCGGGCGTTGAAGTGATGTAAAAACTAGTGAGATAGAACTACCCTGTTTAAAACATCCTTCTTCGCCTGGTCAGCGCGGTCGACATGGCGACGACGCGTACAGCCTCACACGTCATCGCCGTCGATGCAGTGCGTGTTTTGGTTGGCAAGTTGTGAAGCGATTTCATTTGGATATCGGAGTCAAATTTGGGTCAACGATTGGTGCTAGCGAGAACAGGATAGCGGGTGAAATAGGCGGTCGTCAAGACGTAAAACGAAAATAAAAACAGGCGTGTGATTACGTTGTATACGATAACCACAAACGCTGCTCGGCTGCCGGGGCCCACTACCATCAATCGCCGTGATGGTATTTAAACGTGCTGCGCGGAACCAAATTCAGGGCTGCCGCGTCGCCCGTATCCAAGAACCCTTGGTACGCGAATTTGTGGAAAGAAATTTTTCTATTTCAGCACATCACATGAACAACTCACATCTCAGTACCGCTTTTTTTTCTAGCCTACTCAAATTGAACAGTTTCAAATAGCCAATTGATCTCTCCAGCTAATCCAGCAACCATTGGTTCTTGCCTGCAAATGAAATCATTCGAAGCGCCGCCGATAGTCCGCCACACCTCATCAGGGTCATGCCCCGCAGTTGCGTAAAGCTTCATGTGTAGCGGTGACGATTCGATCACCACTAAGCTTGCGTGCTCGCCATTGCATTTCAGTGCAAATACCGCGATCCTTCTCAAACGGCTCACGCCTACCCCATCACCTATCGAATCATTAATAAACAAGGCTTCATCAATCACGCCGTCATCATCAGCAATGACGGTGACAGGCAACGTCCAGCCGTTATCGTCGCTTCGCGTCAGCAAGTCGACGTCGATGCCCCGAAGCTGCATTAATTCGTCGACGACGCTTTGTAGAAAAGCCGGTGGAGCAGCATGTTGTTCGGATTCCGGCGACGCAAGCGCCATGAGTTCAACTGGCCGAATACGCTCGCCAGACCCGGGTAGCCCGATTGCGGCAGTGTCGACTGGTGGTGCCCCTTTCAAGCTTACCGCTTGCGCATTGCCATCCGCAACGAAGGCCTTATTTTTCCATACCGGTTTGTTACGCAAGTCCGGGAAACGCTGTTCCAGTTGGAATGGTTTGCTTTTCGGTGTGAGTTCATTTGATGCATCTTGTTCAACCAACTTCTGGTTAACCGAATCCTGCGGCGCTCGGCGCGTGTCTGTAGCGCGTTGGTTAGCTTGTGCCGGTCCACCGGTGCGGGCAGGTGTTTGGTAGCCGCTGGTCTCATAGCGAAGCGTGCGAAACGGGAAGGCGTAAGAGCACGAGCGTAAGTGAAATACGATGAATGTGGCGCGTTCTTTATCGTTGGACGGCAGCCATTTACCTGATGCAACCAGCGTCGTTTTACCGATGAATGGGAAAAACGCGCGAGGAAAAATTCCTTCTTTCGCCATGGATGCTTTTAGCAAAGACACGCCAATTTGACATGCGGCGCGCCAGGCAATTGGATCTAAGTCTAGGCGCCCGATATCGGCCGCTGACGAGCCGGCAATGTTATGCGCTAACTTAAGTCGAAGGCGTCCGGAAAACCGGTCGAACACAGCGTCGTGGTAAAGCGCGCGACGCTCCAATGGCGGTAAAAACAGTTTGGACAGTAGGCCACTGGAAGAGCCGAAATAAAACCGAATCAGTTCCGCGCAAGGAATCGCTAACTGCAGGCCACCTTTTAACGCAACGACAATACAAAACGAGTGGGTATTTTGCCGATGCAATGGATGACTACCGAGCGGTAGCAAGAAGCCATCGCTCTGACTGTGCCCCGCTTTTACGACGAAATTAGTCGCTGTGCCCACCTCTACGTTCTCAAAGGTTTCTAATTCGTAGTCGGGTCGCAACGCAAGACGCTGGTTGCACCAGATATCGCCGATGCGCAGGAGAACCAGGGTCCCCACTGAAACCCAGCATTTACGTTGTTGATCGGATGTTGACCAAGATCGTAATAGGACTTCGGGCTTCGTCTGATAATCGTTTGTAAGAACGCGCGATAAGAAAACCAAAACGGAAGGCTGGCGTCGACGGGTGAGCCGATCAGGGAATGCGAATTCGCCAAACCAATCTATACGCCATCCAGTTTCATCATCTGGGAAGGCATTTATTCTTATATCTTGTTGTTTTATATGCGTTTACTTGTAAAAATGTCGTCTCACCGCTATTGATTATTCTCAAATAGTATTAACTTTTCTCATTTGGTGTTAACTTTTGACA
>JBBRAM010000050.1:0-10859 GCA_038206765.1 Burkholderiales bacterium
GGGATTACGCAATATTGCTAAACGCTGGACAATGCCAATACAGAACTGGAAACAAGCCATGAGTCAGCTTATGATTCGTTTCGAAGACCGTTTTAACCCCGCCCAGTAAAATTGATTTACACAAAATTCGGGACACCCTCGGCAGCAACCAGTTTAATCCCTGCTAAATTTCGGTAAATCGCCCAAAACACCGCGCCAGTGCTAGAGTTTGGGGCGGTGAAGCGGCAAAAACTACGCCAACTTCAGCTCTGAACAGGCTTTCTGAATCCGCTTGCAAGCATCTTCCAGCAGCTCAGTAGACGCCGCATAAGAAACGCGGAAGTGCGGCGACAAGCCAAACGCTGCGCCATGCACCACCGCGATGCCTTGCGAATCGAGCAGATAGTTAATCACGTCTTCATCGTTTTTAAGCGTGGTGCCGGATGGCGTAGTAGCACCAATCAAGCCCGCACAGCTTGGGTAAACATAAAACGCACCTTCAGGAGTAGGGCAGCTCAACCCCTTCGCCTCGTTCAACATCTTCACCACCAAATCACGCCGCGATTTAAACACCGCATTGTTCACCGGGATAAAATCTTGCGGGCCATTCAGCGCTTCCACCGCCGCCGCTTGGCTGATCGAGGATGGGTTGGAAGTCGATTGCGATTGCACGTCGCCCATCGCCTTAATCAGCTTCTCCGGCCCGCCCGCATAGCCAATGCGCCAGCCGGTCATGCAGTACGCTTTTGAAACGCCGTTCATGGTCAACGTGCGCTCATAAAGTGAGGGCTCAATCTGCGCGGGAGTGAAAAATTTAAAATCGTCGTACACCAAATGCTCGTACATATCATCCGTCAGCACCCATACATGCGGGTGGCGCACCAGCACATCGGTGATCGCTTTGAGTTCATCGTAGGTGTATGCCGCACCGGACGGATTCGATGGCGAATTGAGAAGCACCCATTTTGTTTTTGGGGTAATTGCCGCTTCCAAATCAGCCGCTTTAAGCTTAAAACCACTCTCTTGCGTACACGGCACGATCACCGGCTCACCCTCGGCCAGCAACACCATTTCAGGGTACGAAACCCAATAGGGTGCTGGGATAATCACCTCGTCACCCGCTGATAATGTCGCCATAAAAGCGTTGTATAAAACCTGCTTACCGCCTGTGCCCACCGTGATTTGCTTGGTCGTATATGTCAGCCCATTTTCACGTTTGAATTTGGCCACAATCGCCTCCTTCAATTTCGGTGTGCCGTCGACTGCGGTGTACTTCGTATCCCCCGACTGAATCGCCCGAATCGCTGCGTCTTTCACATTCTGCGGCGTATCAAAATCTGGCTCCCCAAACGACAACGCAATCACGTTTTTACCCGCCGCTTTAAGTGCATTCGCCTTGGCAGAAATTGCGATGGTGGCGGATGGTTTAACGCGGGAGAGGCGGGCGGCTAGGAAAGACATGAATTGGTCCTGTGGATTTAAAGGCGGAATGAAAGAAGGGCGTGTTGGTGCAGTGCAGCATGATTATACATTTTGATGTAAGAAAGCAGTGACGGACGGTCAATTGCCAAAATTCAACATAATAAAGAAAATTGAATTTTCAACCACTTCGCACCGGAATGTATTCACTCATAAGCCTATAAGCTGAGCTTTGCCAAATAAAAAATTCTTCAACCATTTGATTTTTAAAGACAATATATTTATTCTTAATAAATCACTTTAAGGCGTATATTTTTTGACTGCCAATTTTATGGGTAAGGCATTGATTTTATTCAACATATGCCGCTGAACAAATTACTGTTGCATTTTCTTGAAAGCGCAATATATAGTGAGTAGCGCATTCAGAAACCACTGCCTAATGAGTTTTTATTGTTATGTGGTGGCGACTGAAGCGTCGAGGTGCTTGGGATGACTTCTTAGAAAAGTCACCCCAAGCTTCAGCTGTTGAGTTAGCTGGCAACATTTGCATTGATTGCCACCTGATATTGCACTTTCGTTGCTGAGTCTGTCAACAAGCTTTTGGGTTCAGCATTTGCTTGTGTGCGTATTTAGCTCGTCGGTTACCTCGTTTTTTGGAGTATTTTTTAAGAGGTAATACTATGTCATCCAATATTTTTATTTCGTATGATCTTCACCAGCCTGTCCGAAACTATGAGCGCGTAATTCACGCGATCAAAACGTGCGGTACCTGGGCACATGTTCAGAAGTCATTATGGTACGTAAGTGGTAGCTTAACGATGGAACAAGTTTTTTTGCGCCTATCCACTGCCATCGATATCGATGACTCTTTGATCGTTATTGATGCCTCGACGAATGACGCAAAATGGACAGGTGTCAATCCAGAAGTTGCGCGCCTCATACAAGGAACTTGGCAGCAGTCGAGCCAAGTGAGGCGTTTCGGCTAGTGTAGTCGGTAGGGCAATTAGTAGGTTGGGCTGTTTCTATAATGCCCAACATCGGCCGTTAGGCATTAACCGATGTTGGGCAAACAAGATCTGCCTAACCTACTTTCGGTTTCAGCCTTCATCCAGAGCAAGAAATTGCCGCGCCATTGCTAAAACGAGAAAACCCAATTACCAGCGCGCCGGTCAAGCCGATAGCGTATCTGGGATCAGGTCTTTCGTTATAGAATTCGCGCTCAAACATCAAAGGGGCAAGGTTAATATATTCGTTGCGCTCAATCGGCTAGCTAAAAATAGTTTGGCGCAACCCTATTCATTGCTGCCCAACGAAGCCCGACTCTAACGGCTCACGCTAAGGAATGTAAATGCCTCGACAAATCATATTCACCCCCAACGCCGCTAAGCCGCCCGCGACCTACAGCCAAGCCGTAAAGGCGGCAGGGCTGGTGTTTGTTTCGGGCACATCGCCGGCTGATCCGGTGACTGGCGTTATATTGGGCACCACCATCCAAGAGCAGACCAAGCAGTGCCTGACCAACATCGCGGCCATTCTTGAGGCGGCGGGTAGTACGATGGACAAGATCGTAAGCGTCACCGTGGTGCTCGCGGATGAAGACGATTTTGCGGGCATGAACGAGGAATACATTAAGTGGTTTCCGTCCAACCCGCCCGCGAGGCAAGGTGCCAAGCTCCCCGCGCGAATTCCGGGGCTGAAAGTTTCGATAGCTGCGATTGCTGAGGCTTAGCGCTTTCACGAGGCCCGTGCGAGGAGCTTACTGGGAACGCGAACTGCAACACTTTCACTGGCGCAGTTGTACATTGCGGTTCAAACAATGATGTCGCTAATACCGGCGCGGCGTTTGGGAGG
Source organism: Burkholderiales bacterium (assembly GCA_038206765.1). Classification (GTDB taxonomy): domain Bacteria; phylum Pseudomonadota; class Gammaproteobacteria; order Burkholderiales; family Usitatibacteraceae; genus UKL13-2. Next base: position 3,250 of record JBBRAM010000050.1, read on the forward strand.
AAAATGCTTCACCACAGAACGTGGTGGTCTCCATCGAAACGCCGCGCTGTGACTAGGGTTTACTTTACTGTGCTGGGATGGTTGCCAAGCTGATAAATTTGCAAACGACACTCGTTTTTCATTTACTGGTACGCTCTTATTGTTGGTAATTTGCCTGCTTTTTAAAGGATATTGCGATGCTAACTTTTTCTACGATGTCGCCAGTTCGCTTGGCACCATTTACGTCGTCGTTTATCGGTGTTTTTCTCGCCGCATGTTTGACGGCGTTTGCAACTTTTGCGGTTTTTGCGCAGGAAGATGTGGCGAACGGCAAAGACCATCCGCTGCTGTCGCGCTATCCGCAGTCGTATATTGCCGAGTACGGGAAAAATTTCAATGCGCATGAATTTGCGGTCGGAAAGAAAGGTAATCAAGCCGAACGAAAAATGATCGAAGGTGATGCCACCGTGATTACCTATTTTCACCAATCCGCGGATAAGCAACCCAGCGCATTACAACTGATTCGTAATTATCAAAATGCGATCAAAAGCATCGGTGGCGAAGTTGTTTATGAACGCCTCCCGCGCGAAAACGATGGTGGCGAAACCACGTTAAAAGCAAATGCAGGCGGCAAGGAAGTCTGGGTGCGGGTAGAGCCGGGCATTTTCAGTGCGCCAACGCAGAGCTACAAAATATGGATTGTTGAGGCCGCCGCGCTCCAGCAAGTGGTCACGGCCAACAAACTGCTGGATGAACTCAATAAAAATGGCTTTATTGCGCTATATATCAATTTTGATACTGGCAAATGGGATTTAAAAACCGATGGTCAGGCAACCGTGCGCGAGATCGTGACGCTGCTTAAAAATTCACCGTCGTTGAAAATTGCCATTGAAGGCCATACCGATAATGTGGGCCAAGCCGCCGCCAATAAAACCCTCTCCGATAACCGCGCAAAAAGCGTAATGAACGCGATTATTGCAGGTGGCATCAGTGCAAGCCGACTCAGTGCCGCCGGAATCGGCCAAGAGCGTCCCATCGCCGATAACCGCAGCGAAGAGGGACGTGCTAAAAATCGGCGCGTTGAGTTAGTCAAGAAGTAATCGCGACGGTAGTCTGCTGTTGTGATTTTAAATTTTGCAGCGCCGTTTGAGGCGAGTTGCGGAGAGTTGCATCGTGTGGAAAATATGCCTGACTTAACCAAATTCCCCCAAACGGCAAACCCTGCCTCGAAAAATCAATGACAAGTGCTGAAAAAATCGAGTTGGCGTTGATTCCTGTTCTCGCCGGGGTCGTTGTGCTATTGGCGGATCACCTGCCGCCAGTCGTGGGCTTGGGCAATTTGTTCCTGACGACTTCCGCGCTTCTGCTATTTCAGGGCCTGATCCGCGACCTCTGGTTGCTTGTAAAAGCAAAGCGTGAGCCGAAACCAGATGCTATTCAAAAAATACGCTGCATGTGTGTGGAGTCCACCTTGGGCATGTCAGGTATCGTCGTCGGGATTGTCCTGCTTGGCGCGGGGCTGAATTTGCCGGCCATGATGGCCAACTGGAACTGGTGCTTACTGGTTGCGCTTACGATGACCATCGGCTTTGCGATGAAAGATTATGTTGTGGAATGGATGCCATTTCGGTTGCGAAAAGATGCGGACCATATGAATATTGTGTTTACGTGGAAGCGTTGAGTGGCGGGTGGTTCAGGTTTTTTGGTGTTGCTTATTTGCTGCTTCCTTACTGCTTCCTTGCTGCTGCGCCCGCCCGCCCGGATTGGTTAAGTGGTTAAGTAATTAAGCGCTTGAGAGGTGAGAAAGGTCATAAAGCCCGCCATTGCTTGAGAATTCATCGCCAGCCAATTGGTTTCCAAGTGAATGTGCTGGTTTCGCTGGTGTCGGCAGGGCTGTTGCGGAATAGCCAGTTTTTGGCGTTACGACGGTCTTGAAACATCAACCGCGAGATTCGGTGGAGTGTGGTGGAGTGCGGCGGTGTGTGGCGGCGCGTCGCGGTCTGTTTTAAGCAAACGCAAACCGACATACATGCGATGCTGCGTCTTCATTGAACATGCCGGTTGGAAAATTGGCTATCAACTATCAACGCCAGCAACAGCACCATGCCGCTTATTTATAAAACGCCTCAACCCGGCCCTTTAACTTCATCAGCAGTGGAAAACCTTTGCGATCGAGCGTTCTGCCGGCGGGGATTTTGATCCAGCCTTCGCTAATGCAATATTCGACAACTTCTGAATATTCTTTGCCGTTGACGCGGATGCCAACATCGCGCTCAAACGCGGCTTCGTTGAAATACGGGCTGCGATGGTCGTTGGATAGCCTGTCGGGTAATGCGGCTGAAGGCGTGGCGGTGGGCATAGCGGCGGGCGTGGCGGCTGGTGCGGCGCTTGGTGAGGGAGCAGGGGAAGGCAAGGGGTTAGTTTCGGTCATGATTTCTTCTGCGGTTGGTTAGTTGGATGGTTAATCCGAAGTCGGATTTTAACCTGTTTCGCTCATGTTGGGAGAAGCCGTACAAATCTGTAACCCTAGTATTGGCGCGGCTTTTCAAGGTATTTATTGTTTCTGACCGTCTTTGACAACATCATTCATCTATATCAAAACCAAACGCGCCGCCATCCATTTTTTCGTCTGTGCGAGCGGTATCGAGTTTGGCCTTCAGCTTTTCGGCGTGGGCAAAAAATCCGCCTTGGTCTGTTCAGATGCGAGCCCGATCGTCGGCGGCTTTAGTTGCCGCAGGTAGTTTGCCTGCCCGGCTGATTTGGCTTCGGATTTGCTCACCATCAGCCGCGCGTTGCCCAGCCCTGCAACAGCCACGGCGCTACTGGATTTTAAAATCAGCCCCCTCAGTACGCTCAACAAACGGCGCCGACAGGGTGGCGTGCTTCTCTACAAAAGCGGGCTTCGCAGCGGTCGGGGCTTGCTTCGCAGGCAATGAATCAATGTTGGCTGCAGCGGCCTGGCCGCTGATGCCGCAAAGAAATATGAATGCGAGTTCGCCTGGAATAGATCGATTGAGGATCAAAATGATGGCACTTTCAAAAAGACGACGGAATAAAGCGTGAACCTGCTTGCAGCGATAATGAGGCATCGCGTCGGGGATTGGGGAAGTGCCAACACGCCAGCCGCATTATGCTCAATTTGCAGCGGCCGCAGGCACGACAGCGAGCTTTGCCAAGGCTGATTTGATGGCAGGCATTGCTGCTCTTGTCGCCGCTTCGCCGCGGGCGATACACATGCGTCGGTAGCCATCGCTGATGCCTGCGTAGTAACCCAGATCGGGGTGGATGAACGCATCGGCATCGTCTATCTCCGCGGCGATCATGCTGGCGCGCTGGCGGTCACGGTTACTCCAAACAGTTGGTACGCCCGATGGAATGGCAGACACATAAGCTGAGACATCGACTGCAATCACAATTGCCGCACCCAGCTTGCGTGCGGCGCGAATGGGCACGGGCGACGCCTCATCGCCGTCGACATACGTAACGCCACGAATCTTGACCGGCGCAAATTTATTTGGCAATGCGCTCGATGCGCGCACCGCTGCGCCCGTATTGCCGCGATTAAAGATCGTCATTTCACGGTTGTCTTGCTTGGCCGCGACAGTGGCAAATTTGCGCTTCAATCCATCCAAAAGTTTACCGCCGGTGTAACGGGCAATAAAGGAAGCAACCGCGCCGCCGCTGCCATTGACACCCGCTGACGAAACTTGGAGGAACTGCACGGCGTCGATTTCCAAGGCGATTTTTTCAATATCGGCTGCCCGCATGCCATTGGCATAGAGCGCGCCGATCATCGCGCCCACCGATGCGCCCACCACCAGATCGGGCTCAATGCCGTTTTCTTCCAACACCTTGAGTACGCCGATATGCGCAAACCCACGCGGCCCGCCGGCACCCAGCACTAGCGCGATGCGTGGCTGTTGGTTGGCAGGGTAGGGGACAAAGTTGGGCGCGTCAGCGCCATCGTAATGTACGATACTGTCGGCGCATGCAACGACCGACAGCAGTAGAAATACCGATAAAAATTTAAGCGTTTTATTTTGCATCATTCAAGTCGATTCGCAAATATTGCGGTAATGTTCCACGTCACTTCCTGAAACGATTGTTTTAAAAATGAACCAACCATACGACGCACTCATCATCGGCGGCGGCCACAACGGCCTCGTCTGCGCCTGCTATCTAGCCGCCAAAAAACTAAAGGTGCGGGTGCTTGAGCGCCGCCCCGTTGTTGGCGGTGCGGCCGTTACCGAAGAATTTCACCCCGGCTTTCGCAATTCTAGCGCGAGCTACACGGTTAGCTTGCTAAATCCAACTATTATTCGTGATTTGAACTTACATGCGCATGGCTTGCGCGTAGTGGAGCGGCCATTTTCAAATTTTTTGCCGCTAAGTGATACTGAATACATCAAGGTTGGCGGCAGTCTTGCCGACACGCAGCGCGAGGTCGCTCGGTTTTCAACACGCGATGCTGAAAAACTACCGGCGTATTACGCGATGTTGGATCGCGTGGCGGCGGTGCTAAAAGATTTGCTGCTGGAGACGCCACCCAATGTGGGTGGCGGTGTTGCGGATATTTTTCAAGCGCTCAAAATCGGCAAGCGATTTAAATCGCTCGACATGGCCGCGCGCCGTGATGTGCTGAATCTGTTCACGCAAAGTGCGGGCGAGATGTTGGACGATTGGTTTGAGTCCGCGCCGATCAAAGCCTGCTTTGGTTTCGATAGCGTGGTCGGCAATTTTGCCTCGCCTTATACGCCGGGCTCGGCTTATGTGCTGCTGCATCATGTGTTCGGTGAAGTGAACGGCAAGCCCGGTATTTGGGGACACGCGATTGGCGGTATGGGCGCGATTTCCGATGCCATCGCCGCTGAAGCGCGGGCGCGGGGCGTCGAGATTTCAACCGACGCAGCCGTGAAGACACTGATTGTCGAAAACGGTGCTGCGCAAGGCGTTGAGATGGCAGACGGTACAAAAATTTATGCCAAGCAGGTCGTCTCAAACCTGCATCCGCAATTGCTGTTTCAAACCATCGTTTCGCCGCAAGATGTGCCAACTGAATTTTCCCAGCGGATCAATGCCTATCAGTCAGGCTCCGGCACGTTCCGCATGAATGTGGCGCTCTCAGAATTGCCGCGCTTTACGTGCTTGCCAACCCGCCACGCCGAGGCCGGGCTACATCATTCATCCGGCATCATCATGGCACCAAGCATGCAATACATGGAGCAAGCCTATTTCGATGCCCGCACTTCTGGCTGGAGCAAAAATCCGATTGTCGAAATTTTGATTCCATCCACCGTTGATGATTCGCTCGCGCCGGCCGGGCAACACGTCGCAAGTCTGTTCTGCCAGCATGTTGCGCCCACCCTGCCGAATGGCATGCATTGGGACGAGAAGCGTGAAGAAGTTGCGAATGTGATGATCGACACGGTGAACAAATTTGCGCCGAATTTCAAAGCAAGCGTGATCGCCAAACAAATCCATTCGCCACTCGATTTAGAGCGCAAATTTGGCTTAATCGGCGGCGATATTTTCCATGGGAAATTATCGCTGAACCAACTCTTTAGCGCGCGCCCCATCTTAGGTTTTGGCAACTACCGTACGCCGATTAAAGGTTTATTCCAATGCGGCGCGGGCACCCATCCAGGCGGCGGTGTGACTGGGATTCCGGGGCATAACGCGGCGGTTGAAATACTGAAGGCTCGATAACCCTCGTCGCAAGGTTACAAACCAAGCGTCAATTCGCCGCCCCGGGCGTTTGCCCGCGCGAAGGCAGGACGGGCCTTCAGTGCCCCGAGGTAGCGCATCAAATGCGGCCAGCCATCTGTGCTGCCGCGCGAAGTGGCCGCGATGATCGGGAAACTCATTTGCACATCGGCAGCGGAAAATACATCGCCCGCGAAATACGGCTGCGTGGCCAACACGGATTCCATGTAATTAAGCTGTGCCGCGATTTGCCCGTTCACACGCGAAATCATTGGGGCGGGGGCATCTGGTAATCGTGAAAGGTAGAGCTTCAAAATAAGCTGCGTCATCGCGCTGGCCTCGGCGAAATGCAGCCAGTAAAGGTATTTCGCATGGGCGCTGGTGCCCACTGCGGGTGAAAATTTGCCGTCGCCATATTTGCCCACCAAAAATTCTACGATTGCGCCCGATTCGGCCAATACCAGCGCCTCGTCCGAATTTGTGTCTTTAATAACCGGCGATTTGCCTAGCGGATGAATCTTATAAAGCGATGGTGGCGCAAGAGACGTTACGGGATCGCGCTGATATTGAATAATTTCATACGGTATGCCCAGCTCTTCGAGCAGCCACACAATGCGGTGTGAGCGGGAATTATTGAGGTGATGAACTTCAATCATGACAAGCTTTCGAGAATGTTTGTGACAATAGCAATAAGGGCAATGGCTAATTGTAATACGCATCACACCGCCGACTTTAATGTTGCGCCCAATACCGAACCGGCGATAGGGTGGCGAATCCTATGCTCCGCTGACGCAAGTTGGCTTTTTACGCGCACCGATCACAATAGTGTGGCTAGTGCTGCGATAATAGCCACATGTTTATCGACTCGCACTGCCATCTCGATTTCCCCGAGCTGCTCGCCGACCAAGCGGCCATTTTAGAACTCATGCGCGACAACTTGGTCACCCATGCGCTCACGATTTCGACCACGCTTAAAAGTTTTCCGGCGGTCAGAGCCGTTGCCGAGGCCAATGCCAATATGTGGTGCTCGGCAGGTGTGCATCCCGACGAACAGGTAGACGACCATGAGGCGACGGTTGAGGAACTGCTCGCGATGGCTGCGCACCCCAAAGTCGTTGCGATTGGTGAGACCGGTTTGGATTATTTTCGCCTGCAAGAGCCGCTAGATTGGCAGCGCGAACGCTTTCGTACCCACATCCGCGCGGCAAAAATTTGCCAAAAACCGCTGGTCATCCACACCCGCAATTCGCACGAAGACACGCTTCGCATCATGCGCGAAGAAGGGGCTGCCGACGCGGGTGGCGTGATGCATTGCTTCACTGAAACCCAGGCCGTTGCGGAAGCAGCGATGGCGATGAATTTCTATATTTCATTCTCCGGTATCGTCACCTTCAAAAGCGCCAAAGATCTCAAAGAAGTTGCCAAATCAGTGCCTTTAAATCGCATGTTGATCGAGACCGATTCGCCGTACTTAGCACCGATGCCCTATCGCGGCAAAATGAACCAGCCGGGTTACGTTAAGCATGTCGCCGAACACATCGCCGAGCTGCGCGGGATTACGGTTGAAGAAGTGGCCAAGGCCACGACCGAGAATTTTTTCCGCTTGTTTCGGGATGCCAAGGTTTGATCTTGCCGGAGCTGCCGGGAATCATCTTGGGCAAGGCAATGCCAGTGGTCTGGGCGTGAGTCGCTTGCCTGGTAGAAACCATTAAACACGAGGTTAGACGGTATTTTCCAGCCAAAATGGTCTCAAAACCGGCTCAGGTACTAGACTTTATAATTTTATAATTTTATCAGTTAGCGCGTAAAACCCCGTCCTTTAGGGCGGGGATATAAGCGCGGAATAGCGCAGCTATTCTTGCACATGACCTTCGCTGTTGTCGTGATATATTACTGATTACTTATACAGTAATACATATCAAAGGAAT
>JBBRAM010000051.1:0-8732 GCA_038206765.1 Burkholderiales bacterium
CAAAACGCAGCCTCAATCGCATCCTTGATGCTCACCACTGATGCAATGGTTGCCGAAATGCCAAAAGATGAATCAGCTGGCGGCGGCATGGGCGGTGGCGGTATGGGTGGAATGGGCGGCATGGGTGGTATGGATATGTAACGAGCCGAACATAACGGGCCGCAGCGTTGTTGCTCAAAGGCTCGTGTACAAATACGTACACGTCACCCCATCGCGCCTAGCTGCGCTCCCGTTCTGTTCGGTCATTGCGACCGCTTATCAATGTAATAGCGTTAAAACAAAAGCCCGGGAAACCGGGCTTTTGTCTTTTTTAAATCTACAACTCAACAACCGGGTCGTGGCAACAAACACAAATTTTATTTCCATCAACATCCCGAAAATACGCCCCGTAGTAGTCGCTATGATATTCAGGCCTCAATCCGGGCGCGCCTTCGCTTGATCCGCCATGCGCGAGCGCGGCCTCATACGCGCGATCAACCGCATGACGGCTAGGCGCAAGCAGTGCGATCATTTGCCCATTGCCTGCTGTCGCTGTGTTGCGGTCGTAAGGTTTGCCAATCAAAAACAATGGCCGCGACGTGTTTGCCACCATCCAAGCTGCCCAAGGCTTTTCAGGTTCGCAAAACTTAAGCTGTAAGCCTAATTCATCCATGATGGCTGAATAGAATTTGAAGGCTTGATCGAAGTTGTTCACACCGAGGAACACGTGGGAAAGCATTTAATTTCCTTTTTAAAAAATGAACAGTTTGACGCTGTCATCATCTATCTGCGATCAGCTCACTCCAGCTCAATCCAAATCGCGTCAAATATTTGCGCAGTCGATCAGCGTCATTCGTGCTGCCGCGCACGGTTCGCGACGCCGCGAATAGTGTGCGACCAGCTTCCGATAATGACTTCGCACTGCAGCAAATGTTAATCACAGCCGCAAGTTGATATTGGTCGAATAGGTCAATCGCATCGATGGCCTCAATACTCAAATATTTTTCCAAAGTGTTCGCATGGCCGCCGACCGCGTCACGTTCGCCACGCCACAAGTCACGCAGCCGAATCACTTCTGCATCCACCATATCCTCAGTAATTCGCCCACTTTCAGCTAATGTAGCCATGCGCGTAACGGATGCCGTAAGATCACGAAAATTGCCTTGCCAGCTGGCATCAGACGATTCGGCAAACGCCATATAGCGGCGCTTCGCCTCTTTATTAATACGCACCATCTGGCCGTTTTCCTTCGAAAATTGCGCTAGTGAGTAATCGAGATTCGGCTCAATATCTTCACTGCGTTCAGCCAAGCTCGGCAGCTGATAGGTCCACAAATTGATCCGCGCAAAAAGATCCTCGCGAAACCTCCCGGCTGCCACCTCATCACGCAAATCTCGATTAGTCCCCGCGATCAATTGAAAATCGCTTTCTACTTCTTTGTCTCCGCCGACAGGAAAAAATTTCTTTTCCTCAACCGCCTTTAACAACATCGCTTGTTCATCCACACCCAGCTCACCAATCTCGTCCAAAAATAGCAACCCTTTATGCGCGGTGCGCAGTAAACCCGCTCGGTCGCCAGCAGCTCCTGTAAATGCGCCTTTGACATGACCGAATAATGTTGAGCCCGCGCCATCGCCGCGCAGCGTAGCGCAATTGACTTCAACAAATTGACCGCTCAACTGCTGTCGCGAATGTTTTAATTCAAACACACGTTTAGCCAAAAACGATTTGCCCGCACCTGTCGGCCCCATTAGCAACATCGGTGATTTTGAACGCACCGAGACGCGCTCGATCTCTGCGATCAATTTATTAAACCGCGCATTTTTAGTCGCAATCCCAGATTTTAAAAACGACACGGCATTCGCTTCGTCCACTGCGAAGCGCGTCGCAATTTGATCGTATTTCGATAAATCCAGATCGATCATTGCGTACGCGCCCGGATTGCCCAGCGCTTGCTTGCGCGGCGGCATGGTCTGCAGCAAGACGCCCGGCAGGAACCTGGCCTCTGCCATCAGGAACAAGCAGATCTGCGCGACGTGCGTGCCTGTGGTGATGTGAATCCAATACTCCTCTTCATCGGGTTTGAAATCATAGCCCTTCGCGAAATCAAACAGCGCTGCATAAACCTCGCCGAAATCCCACGGGTCTTTAATCGCTAGCTGCGTCATGTTCACATTGGTGGTAGGTGAAGACGCAACAATATCCTCGTGCACCTGCGACATGAGCTGATCTATATATCTATCGGGCCGCTGGGTATAGAAAAGTTCCATCCGCTCAACTTGCACATCCTGATGCTGCGAAAGCGCGACGGTTGGCCGCCAGCGCTCCCAACGCTGGCTCCCGCGCCCGGAATCTAGCTGGGTCCCCAAAAAGCCGATGATGACAATTTTTTTCATAAATTAAAATGATATTTAAATCTAAGTTGTGATCTTTAATTATATCAAATGGCAATTTTAGAATCCCGGTAAAAATAGAGTCAAAAGCAAGAGAATTAATTAGTCTAATTAATTCAATAACTTAGTGGCTAATTTCAATCCCGATTAAAACTTGGCACACGCGTTGCATTAGGGTAGTCATCAGACGGGAATTAGCAACATCAAAACGAAGGAAAAATCGTGGCAAACAAAGAACTCTTTAAAAGCATCATCGGCAAATTTCTCCCCTTGGCAGATGCAACCAACGCAGAAGGCGCACCTGCCTATGTATTGAGCGCCAAACAAAAATTAGCGCAGGTCGCCGCAACGGGTTGTTTAAACAACACTTACTACGCAAGCGCCGAGGAGCAGTTGACGATGCTCTTGGCTTTTGCGAACGAGGTCGATGCAGAGTTCGTGGCGAAGACCGCCATTTACTGTCGTGAGCGTGGCTATATGAAGGATTCACCGTCCTTGTTGGCTGCCATGCTCACGGTACGTGGTCAGGAATTCCTAGCCCCCGTTTTTGGGCGCGTGGTGACCAACGGTAAAATATTGAGAAACTTTGTGCAAATTATTCGCAGCGGTGTAGTGGGTCGTAAATCAATGGGATCACGACCTAAAAAGCTGATTCAAACTTGGTTAAACACCGCCACCGAAAAGGAGTTATTGAACGCATCGATTGGTAATGACCCATCTTTGGCCGATATTGTGAAGATGGTTCACGTAAAGCCTGCCGATGCGTGGCGCGAGGCGTTTTTTGCCTGGTTAATCAATAAGCCTTACGACCACGCCAAGTTGCCATCCATCACACAGGTTTATGAAGAATATAAGTGTGATCGCAGCAACGCGATTCCAGACGTGCCGTTTCAAATGTTGACTGCGCTAGAACTTGGCGCAACCGATTGGGCACGTATTGCTGAAAACGGTAGCTGGCAAATGTTGCGGATGAATTTGAATACTTTTGCGCGCCAAGGTGTCTTCACAATTGATGGCATGGCTGCAAAAATCGCGCAGAAATTGCGCGACCCTGCAGCGATTGCCAATGCAAAGGTGTTTCCGTATCAGTTGTTGATGGCATACAAAGCGACAGCGGCATCAGCAACAATGCCCGCCGAAATCAAAGCCGCGTTGCAAGATGCGTTGGATATTTCGTTGGTTAATGTTCCTGTAATTGAGGGTTCAGTTGTGGTTTGCCCTGATGTATCGGGTTCCATGGGATCTCCTGCTACAGGTCAGCGTGGCGGTGCAACCAGCGCGGTGCGTTGCATTGATATTGCCGCGTTGGTAGCAGCAGCGATGCTGCGCAAGAATCCGACAACACGCGTATTGCCTTTCGAAAACAAGGTTGTAGATGTGGTGCTAAACAGCCGCGACTCCATTGTGACGAATGCCGAAAAACTAGCCGCAGTGGGTGGTGGCGGTACGAACTGTAGCGCACCGTTAGGGACTTTAAATCGTGAAAAAGTAATAGCTGATTTGGTGGTGTATGTGTCTGATAACGAATCATGGATAGATGCAACGCGTAATGGCGCAACCGCCACGATGCGTGAATGGGCCGAGTTTAAAAAACGAAACCCGTTGGCAAAATTGGTTTGTGTTGATATTCAGCCAAACACCACAACGCAAGCTGGAGAGCAGGGCGATATTTTGAATGTTGGCGGATTTTCCGATGACGTATTCAAGATTATTGCCGCGTTTGCGGCAGGCCAATTGAGTGCAGATCACTGGGTTGGCGAGATTGAAGCGATATCGTTGCACAAGCAGTAAGTAATAAGACCGCAAAGTAATAAAGCAGTAAGCAAGAATTATGGGGCTGCAAATGAATGCTGGTGTGATTACATCCAAAAATTGTTAGATCACATCAAAACCTTGTCATTTGCGGCACCACAACCGAGCAGCACAAACGAATGATACGAATGCAGACAGGATTACATTGGTACGGGGAAACCCTAGCGAGTTCGAAGCTCGCCGTCCGCCAGAATCTTGGTGTGATGAAGATCTTGCCAACACTTGTCGCATTGTTTGTTTTTGGCGAATGCCGATGAAACTACATCTTTAAATGAGAGGGTCACGGGTTCGAATCCCGTCCTTGATCAGATACACGGTCAATGTAGCTCGGCGGTAGAGCATCTGTTTCATCAATATTTGTCGCCAGTTTTTTAGTCGTAAATTAGTTCAGAAGATCAGTAAAAAAGAGTTTTACCTTTTAGCGAATGCTATTGAAACTACATCGGTTGTCGCAGGTTCGAAGCCTGCCGTAGGTTAAGTTTTTGGTCTACGTAGCTCAGTTGGTAGAGCCCCACGCAGCATTGTTTCATTAAATTTTGTCGCTTAATTTTTTAGAAGTTGAAAGCAAAAAATGCAAAACGAAAACTACAACATAATGAATGTCGAAGGTGGTCGTCCCGTGAAAATGTGGACGAACGGGGTGCCGGTGGAAGATTCAGCGCGCAAGCAGCTTTCAAACACAGCAAAGCTGCCGTTCATTTTCAAGCACGTCGCTGTTATGCCGGATGTGCATCTGGGTAAAGGCTCCACTATCGGTAGCGTAATTCCGACCAAGGGCGCGATTATTCCCGCAGCCGTCGGTGTGGATATTGGCTGCGGGATGATGGCGTGTAAAACGACATTGAATGCAGCCGATTTGCCCGATAACTTGGGTCCGATGCGCTCGGCGATTGAAAAAGCCGTGCCACACGGTATGTCGCCCAAAAACCGCGGCGGTGGCGGAAGAGACAAAGGTTCATGGGAATCACCGCCCTCACGCGTGGATACTTTTTGGGCAGAGCTGTTTCCGGAATTTGAGCGCATTACGCAAAAATATCCGCGCTTAAAAAACACCAACAATTATCGTCATCTCGGCACATTGGGCGGCGGAAATCACTTTGTTGAAGTCTGTATCGATGAGCAAAATTTCGTTTGGTTCATGCTGCACTCCGGGTCGCGCGGCGTGGGTAATGCGATTGGTACCTTGTTTATCGAGAAGGCGAAAGAAGATATGCGGCGTCACTTTATCAATCTGCCCGATCAAGATTTGGCGTATTTCGCCGAAGGCACCGAGCACTTTGATGATTATGTAGAAGCAGTCGGTTGGGCGCAAAAGTTTGCGCGCCTAAATCGCGAAGCGATGATGGTGGCTGTGATTGGTGCGGTAAAAACTGTGGTCGATCAGCCGTTTGAAACCCATGTGGAGGCAGTGAATTGTCACCACAACTATGTGCAGCGCGAGCGCCACTTTGGTGAAGACGTGCTCATCACCCGCAAAGGTGCCGTACGTGCGGGCGCGGGCGAGATGGGCATTATTCCTGGATCGATGGGGGCGAAATCCTACATCGTGCGCGGTAAGGGCAACGCCGAATCGTTTGAGAGTTGCAGCCACGGCGCAGGCCGCGCAATGAGCCGAACCGAAGCTGTGCGCCGCTATACGCTTGAGGATCAGGCGCGTGCGACTGCCGGTGTTGAGTGTCGAAAAGACGCCGCCGTGATCGATGAAATCCCAATGGCGTACAAAGATATCGATGCCGTTATGTTGGCGCAGCAAGATTTGGTAGAAGTGGTGCACACGTTGAAGCAAGTGGTTTGTGTGAAGGGTTAATGAAGGGGTAGTTTTGCAATGCCCTTTCACGCAACATCAAATGAAAGGGCAGCAAATGAAAAGTAATAAACAGCGGCATGCGGAGATTAAAGAAAACCGATTACGCCGCGCGCGAAAGAAAATTGACGTTCCTAGATTTCGAAATTTAACGTTTTCTACCGGAGATTGCGCGCTAGTGGATTTTAATGCACTGACGGCGAATAACAGTTATGGCACTTCGCAATTTGTAAAACGTGGTTTCTACCTTCCGCTCCCGTTCATATGTCGCGATTGTGGTGTTGAAGAAATCTGGGCGGCGAAGCAACAGAAACTTTGGTACGAAAAATGGCAAGGCCCGCAGCATTCAATGGCAGTTCGTTGCCGCGCATGTCGCAAAATCAAACGGGAGCGGCAGGCGTATTCAGAGGCGATGCGCATTGCAGGACTAGTGAATAAACAAAAAATTAACAATCATGAACACGCAAATTAAAAAAAATATTGAAGTGGTTTTAGACGGCTCCCTCGGCGAGGGCGGCGGGCAAATTTTGCGCACTGCCTTATCGCTGTCAATGGTCACGGGCATCCCGTTTCGCATTGATCACATCCGCGCCAAGCGGCCTAAACCAGGCCTACTGCGCCAACACCTCACCTGTGTTGACGCAGCCACGGCAATTTGTGGCGCCCAAGTGCAAGGTGCGGTGCTCGGCGCGACCTCGGTTCGATTTAGCCCAGGCGCGGTGAAGGCGGGTGAATATAAATTTGCGATCGGCAGCGCAGGCAGTTGCACGCTCGTGTTTCAAACTGTGCTGCCAGCATTGATGCTAGCAGCGCGACCTAGCCAAGTTAGCTTTGAAGGCGGGACACATAACGGCATGTCGCCGCCGTTTCATTTCATCGAGCGTACATTTTTGCCGCAACTGCGTCGCATGGGCGCCAGTGTGGCGGTCAAGCTAGACCGCTTCGGTTTCTATCCTGCGGGTGGTGGGCGCTTTTTGGCTACGATTTCACCCGTTGCCGAACTGACGCCGATCCACCTCGACTCCCGCGGTGCAAGCACGGATGGCTTTGCTGAAAGCGTGATCGCCGGTATTCCCGTCGGCGTGGCCGAGCGGGAGCTTATGGTAATTGGTGCTGGCATGGGATGGGCAAATGAAAAACTGCACATCCGCGGTATCGATCAAAATCAAGGACCTGGCAATGTGGTCATGATCACCTTGGCATTTGAGGACACAACTGAGGTGTTTACGGCATTTGGTGAAAAAGGGATTTCATCCGAATCCGTAGCCAACCGCGCGATCCATGCTGCGAAAGATTATTTGGCGTCTGGTGTTGCCGTCAGTGAACATTTAGCGGATCAGCTCATGATCCCCTTTGCGCTCGCAGGCAGCGGGAGCTTCGTCGCCAGCCAAGCCAGCGAGCATGCGCGCACCAATGCGAGCGTGATCAAGCAATTTTTAGCGCTGGATATTGAAATGGAATCGCTAGATTCGAATTCAAAAACCAACGCGACACGGTTTAGATTCAGCTGTTAACTTTAACTTGCCGCTCCGTTCACAGCCTTCGCGAATTCCTCCACGTCTTTCCAGCGTGCGTCACATATGAGTCGTGCCACTTAACCAATACCAAACCCTAGCACTGGCGGGCATTTCCGAGCATAACATTCTAAAAAAGCCCGTCGATAGGGCGTTTGCCTATTTCCACTTCACGATCAAACGAGATCGCTTATTCCATTCTGTTTTTTTGGATTATTTAACTCGGTTGCCGGTACGGAAATTTTTTGCGCTGTTAACCTTGCGTAAACCCCCAGCGAACGCAAACGTTGTATGCTTTGCACGCAGCGATTGGGATCACTTTTTATCGCTTTGCGCACCGAAACCTCATTCAATAATTTTGCCAAGGAGGCACAATGAAAAAATTCGCCGCTCTACTTTCCGCTGCGTTATTCGCTGTTGCGGGTACTGCATTTGCCCAAAAAACAGAACCGCCTAAAGCCACACCGGCAACACCCATGGTCGCGCCTGCTGCGATGGCACCAGCTGCTAAAGCAGAGCCCGCGCCAGTCGCCAAAGCGGAAGCCAAGAAAGAGCCCCTCGATATCAATTCAGCTAGCAAAGATGAATTAAAAGCATTGCCCGGCATTGGCGATGTTTATGCCGAAAAAATCATTAAAGGTCGCGGTAAAACCGGTTATTCGGGCAAGGATGATCTGTTGAAAAAGAAAATCTTGAACCAAAAAACCTACGACGGCGTGAAGGAAATGATCATCGCCAAGCAAACAAAATTGGAAGAAAAGAAAAAGTAATTTCCGCTGCAAGTAACTTCGTTTTTGGCTGACATTTGGCCAACATTTGCCTAAATGTGGGTCGGCAATCTGAGCAATGTTTTGTAGCATTCGCTCAATACGCTAGTCGACATTCATCGGTCAAATCGAACCTAGGAACGGGGTGGCACTAGCCGTCCCGTTTTCTTTTTAGGTGCTATTTTGGATCGGCAACAGAAATTCACGAAGATTCACGCGATTTTGCGGCGGACTTAGCTCGACCGTTAGCCTTAAAAAGGTCGAGCCGCTATAATATGAGGCTTACCCAATCGAAATAACCATGTCCGCCTCCCATACCTATATCGACAATAAAAGCGCTGTTGCCGCGCTGTTCCAGCAAGCACTGGCCACGGCGTTTCCCGCGCTCGCTATAGATGATTTCAAAATCGAAATCGAAAAGCCGAAGAATCCCGATCACGGCCATTTTGCGGTGAATTCTGCG
>JBBRAM010000052.1:0-8666 GCA_038206765.1 Burkholderiales bacterium
ATTCTATTGGAATCAATCCCTTAAAGTTTTTCTGCCGGGTCAGTGCAAATTGAAAAGAAGGGTCAATTCGACGTGAAACTCAACACGTCATCGCCGCAATCTGTTCCGCTAGTGGCGCAGGCAGGCTCCCTTTGGGGTTCAATTGCTCGCCCAAGTATTGCCGTAATCCAACGCGTTCGACATATTGTGCGGTGCTGGTGTTGATACCCCAAGTCAATCGATTGACGACCCCTATCCAATCGCTACTGACTTCCAAATGTGACGTTTGCACAGATTTTGGCATGTCTGTTGTGGTTTCGCACCCAACCAAGCAGAAGGCAACCAACCCGAACACAACCATACTTATTGTTTCAAGCCACATTATTTTGGTCATTGCTCACTCCGGTTTATAAATTTTATGACTTCGCCAGGCATCAATACTGTCAATGGTATTGGCAAATCGCTCACCCATTTACTATTATTTGATGTTGCGGCGATTGAATGCAGTATCGAGATGCAGCAAATTCTCGAAGAACGTTTGCGGTACAAATAGGCCGACATCATGTTGTAACAAGAGGTTGCATTGGAAGTGTTTCGTTGCGAAAACTTATTCACCTTGACTCTTCGGGTTGATAACGACGGAAAATGGTTTGAAATGGAAGCGTAACGCGAGCGACAGCTTCAACGCCGCAAGCGTCAATCGATGTGTTCATTTAAATTTCTCTCACCAACACGGAGTGACATTGGTAAATATTTAACACACCGATTTTGCCGTCACAAGACAGACCTATCGAAACCTCTGCGTGAGAAGCGTTTAACAAGAAACCCGCAGATCAACACGTTATCAGTGCACGAGTGCCTTAGCCGTCAGCTCCAAAATGGTACAATTTTTCAGGGGGAAATATGACACTCAAACGCTTCAACTTGTTTTTATTCTTAACCGCGGTAGCGTCGTTTGCGCTTGTGCTCTCACCGCACTCCCACGCTCAATCCAAAGAAGCCAGCGAACCCGTACTTACGTTAATCGGGAAAAGCAGCGGCACTTTAAACCCCTCGCTAAATGAGGCTGCGGCTGACGAAATTAGCGACGCAGATCGCCAAAAAATTTGGGGCCAGATCGACCGCAATATATCGAGTCTCGCCAAGAAGAACACGGCATCCGTCGTCAAACTATTAGCCGCGCCACAAACACTTTTCGCCTGGCCGCTAAAAGAAAATAGCGCATACAAAGGTACCAGCTCGTATACGATTAGTAATTTCGTTGACCACAACCCCGCATACCCCAATAGCGTTCAAGACTATCAGTGCGGGGCTCGCTCGTACGACACAGCCGCAGGCTATAACCATGCCGGGACCGACATTGCGCTTTGGCCAGATTCTTGGAACGTGATGGCGAGTGGCCTAGTTGATATTGTGGCGGCAGCACCGGGAAGGATCGTATTTCGTCAAGATGGCAACGCCGATCAAAGCTGTAAATTCAATTCGCTTGATTGGAACGCTGTTTATGTGCTACACGATGATGGCTCGATCGCTTGGTATGGGCATATGAAGAGGGGTTCACCTACCTCGAAGCAAGTTGGCGAGCGCGTTGTGGCTGGTGAATACCTCGGCAAGGTCGGTAGTTCGGGAAATTCAACCGGACCACATTTGCACTTTGAGGTTTACGACGCAAACCGCCGCCTGATTGATCCCTACATCGGTCAATGCAACACATGGAATTCCAGCTCGTGGTGGATTGCCCAAAAGCCGTATCAGGATTTAAATTTGAACCGGCTTTATACCGCGACTGCACCGCCGAAGTTCAGTGCCTGTGGCGCTAGCGGCACGCTGTCTGATGGTGGAAATTATTTTGAGAAATCAGTATTTGCGCCAGGCGAATATGCTTACTTTATGGCGACTTATCGGGATTTTGCGAATGGCCAAACGACGCAGTTCAAGGTCTATCAGCCTGACGGCAGTATTGCTAGGCAATGGCAGTTAGTTAACACCGATCCTTTTTACTCAAGCTCGTATTGGTATTGGAGCTTTGGCCTCGGTTCTTCAGCACCGGTTGGCAGTTGGATTTTTGAGGCCACTTACAATAATAACGCGGGCGTTCCGCAACGCTTGCGTCAGCCATTCATTGTTTCGCCGATAATGACCGCGGCCAAACGTGGCAGCACCGATATCACCGGCAGTGGCAAAGGCTCACTGTTGCTTCGCTCGGCCACCGGTCAATTGCAAGCAGCCACGCTGGTAAACAATGTGTTTCAGTTCTCTGCCGTTCCCGACCCAGGCGACAGCTATCGGCTCGTTGCGGCAGGCGATTTTGACAGTGATGGCAAAACTGATTTGGCGTACCAAGATACACGTCCGGCTATTTTTGGCGATGTGCGCTGGCGCAGCGCTTTTCAACCTGCTAATGATCAATTATTTCGCGCCGTAAAACTGGCCTGGATCGTCGAAGCAGTTGCGGACTTGGACGGTGATGGTTACGCCGATATGGCGTTCCGTTTTCGGGGAGACGATGGCAACCCCAACGACACAGGCGTTTCTTATATCTGGTTTGCTAACGGCAACGCCGTCGCACCCAACCCTTCTGTTACGCAAGTGCGAAAACGCGGCGGGGCTCCTCTGAATTGGACGCTATTAGGTGCTGTGGATCTGAATGGCGACAACGCGGCCGATATGATTTATATAAGTCCCAGCGGCGCTATTAAAGCATTGATGGCTACCGCAGACCGCACATGCGCAAATCTCAACGCTGGCAACCTGCCTCTCGGCTTTACGCCGCTTAAGTTAGGCGACTTCAGCGGCAATCGTTTAGGCGACATGTTGCTGCACAACGTTTTAACAGGCGCAGTGGAAATTATGAGCTTCAACGCGCTTGGCATTGCACTGCCCGCTCCTACTGCCAACCCAGACGACCCCAATGCATCATGCACCGCCAGCAGCCTCATTGTTCCCAGTACGATCATCGCCGCACCCAGCGTTGACCCCACTTGGCGCTTCTACGCGGCGGCTGACCTCGACGGTGACGGCATTATGGATATTGTCTGGCGCCAGCCCGACGGCACACTCAGCGTTTGGTTGATGAATGCAAAAGCAGCCTCACCCACTGTGATTCCAATTGCTGGGATTGCGCCGGTTGGGTACAGCGTGTTTCAGCCGTAATCACGTTAACTTAGCACTTCTCTTAAGCTGCAACAATTGTTGAAAAAAATAAGTCATTATTTGAACCTGCGGTGACAAATTGCCATTTTGGTTTGGCAATGGTGCGGTTGAATTTTGCGAAAAGTCGGTGCGACAGTCAACAACGTTCCCGACATTCGCGTGAGAAGATTCTGTTTTAATTGAGCACATTGAGAGTGGCAATTTTGGGGCAATTCGAGACTGTCGGGATGCCAAACAAAGCAAAGAGTATTGCGATGTCGGCAAAAGAGATGAGTGAAAAATATTTTCAATGGTGGTGCAGGCGCTGCGCATGTGGCGATTCATGGTCGCACGGTCATCGAATAGACGTTTCCGGGGCTATTTCGCTACGTTCTGCTCGTTCCAAATTTCCAAGGGTTTAGGCGCCTATGATGCGTTTGCAAAAAAAGATTGCCACCTATCTCTGCGCAATCGTCGTTTCGTTCGAAACAGGTTGCGGTTCAGTGGCGCCAAGCGATGCAGAAACGCGAATCAATGCAACCAACGCTGAAACACAGGTCAATGCGGCACTTTATCGCTACCGCGAACTCATCGTGCGTATGCAACCAGCCTCAATTGCACGCCTCTTCGCCGAACAAGGTTCGATCTCACACGCTAATCAGGTAACGATCGTCGGTCGTCAAGCTATTGAAACCTTTCTTGCCTCGTTTGCAAACTACAAGATCAACGAGTACGAGCTCAACGTCAAGTCAATTCTCGTCGAGAACCAAACTGCAACTCAATTGGGAACATACCGACAGGTTGTAATTATTCCAGCGGGTCAAACGGTCGTCGTGCAAGGAATATTTGTGGCAAAGTGGGAGCTACACTCGGGGGGCCAATGGCTGCTGCGCAGTATGCACACCGAATCTAATGCGCCCGAATGACTCATCAATAGAGCGAGTGCGTTCGAGCATGCCAGCTTCTGCGATTTGAACTTCGCTTCGCAGCCCTGATTCGGTGCGTGAGCGGCAGAAAAATGCACGTTTTGTGCGGGTGCATAGTTTTCACGAACACGGCCTGTCAATAGTGCCGTTTTTTTTAGGATTTCTCAATGAACATGCCATCACCAACGTTCGATGCGGCTAGCGGCCGTAAACGCGAACTTCTTGCCGTCGTGCTGCTGATCTGTTTGCTGCTTGGTTTGCCGATCGCAGTATGGTTTGATGTTCAAAGCCAAACGCGCTTGATTTTGCAGCACCAGGCTAGCGATCTGAACTCGATGATTACCAGCATTCGTGGCTACTATAGTAGCAATGTAGTGGCGCGGGTTCTTGAGCAGCACGGCGCAAACATCAAGGTGATCCACGATTACGAAGTCGTTCCTGGCGCGATCCCAATTCCAGCCACGCTATCGCTCGAGCTTGGCGACATTATTGCCGACAAACAGTCGGCAGTTTTTTACCGATTCATCTCCGACTTTCCTTTTGTCAACCGTGCGCCGCATGCATTGGACGACTTCGAGAGGGCGTCTCTTGCCAGCTTGCGCCGAGCGCCAGATGCATTTCCGCTTGTGGAATCGACTTCGGCCGGACTACGCAGTCAAGTGCGCATGATCACACCGGTTATTATGGCTACTGCATGTACGAGCTGTCACAACAGGCACCCCGAAAGCACTAAACGTGATTGGAAGGTAGGCGACGTACGCGGCATTCAGGAGGTGATCGTTAATCAGCCGATTGCATTGAGCTTGGGTGCATTCAAATTCAGCATTCTTTATTTTTTATTCGTGGCGGTTATCGGCCTGGCGTTTATCTATATGCAACGCCGACAGAACGCATCCATACTGAATGTGAACCATGAACTCGAAGGCGCGAATAGGTTTCTTGCATCGATCTCGATGAAGATCTCGCATTATCTTTCACCGCAGATCTACAAGAGTATTTTTAGCGGCGAGATGGGTGTTGAGTTGAAAACGCACCGCAAGAAACTCACCATTTTCTTTTCCGATATCAAAGATTTCACGGCATTGACGGAAAAGCTGCAGCCCGAAGAGCTGACTGCGTTGATCAACGAGTACTTCACCGAAATGTCGGCAATCGCGTTGAAGCATGGTGGCACAATTGATAAATTCATCGGCGATGCAATTCTAGTGTTTTTCGGCGATCCGACGACTCAAGGGGTTGTGGGCGACGCAAAAGCCTGTGTGAGAATGGCTATTGAAATGCAGCAGCGCCTTAGCGAACTCAATTTCAATTGGCGCAAGTTGGGTGCCGAGGAGCCATTTCAGGTTCGCATGGGTATCAACACCGGATTCTGCAATGTCGGAAACTTTGGCAGCATCGACCGCATGGATTACACAATTCTCGGCGCAGAGGTAAACCTGTCCGCCCGGCTACAATCCGTCGCACCGCCAGGCGGCATCGTTGTCAGCTATGAGACCTATGCGCTAGTGCGGGATATGGTTGCTGGCTGCTCACTACCAGCAGTGAGTATGAAAGGTATTGCACGCGAAGTCGTGCCATACGCAATCGAGGGGTTACTGGCGGAAGATGGCACCACTCTCAGTGTATTAAACGAACACTCGACTGGACTCGATCTTTACTTTGATGTTGGGCGGCTTGATGCTTCTACGTCAGTGTCAGCTCGAGCCGTATTGTCCAAAGCAATATCCGCCTTGGATGAGCGCGCTAGCCAAAAACCTTCATGAAGCTGATCGCATCGCAAAGCTGCAAGGACCACGGGGATCAGCCCGTTATGGCACTACCTTAAGCCATTCAGCTCTTGATCGCATGATGTTTTGTCTAGCGACATCACGCGGCACTGTTAGTGGCGCATGATTTTTCGGTCTTCGTTTGATTGCGCGCGGCTCAATGCGGTTCGGCCGAACTGGCAATTTCATCGAACCAATCGCGCTCAATAAATGCGCACACATCGACTGCACGGCTCGCCGCCCCGCCCAGCGCATCTGCTGTTGAAACGCCAGCAGCAATTGCAGCGTGCCCTTAAAACGTAACGCCCGTGCCACCAACGAAGCACCCGTAGCAGCGCGTGCCAATAGTGCGCAAACCAAGTTGTAGGCCAGTAAATGAACGGCGATTTCCTTATCAATCATCGCTGGCGATTTTGCACCCAAGATATTCATGCCCATCACCGCCTTAATGGAGCGCAAATCCACCTCGACTTGCCAACGCTTGCCATAAAGCGCAGCCAAATCAGACGGTGTCACCGCCGTCGTATCGGTCAAGGTGCTGACCAAGATTCGTCCCGCCACTTCGGTCTCACGAACTTTAATCGTCTTTGGCATACGATCGTAAGATACTCAAAAAACCGCAGACGATAATTTAGCTAAGTAATTTAGTTGTCTGCGAGCTACGCGCCGGTGGAAAATGCCCCACCAGTGTCCCCTGAGCTGGGATACAGCACACAACAACTGCTGCGGACTAGCCTCGTACTGTTGTGTTTCTGTGTCCATCAACTTGCTAAACATACGCACGCTTCATGTCACTTTCGCCCACAGCAGCCTTCGACTGAAAGCGCTCACCATGGCAGTAAGAGTGCCAAAACCACAACCATTTTACGGGGAAGCAGGAATCCCAGAACGACAACCAAAACCCCTACAACTATCAGAGTTGCTGCGAGAATTGCATTGTTCGGCGCATCAAAATATGCTGCCGGACTACCAAATAGGAAAAAGACTGTTCCGTAAAGGAAACACGCAATTCGTCCGCATTTCACAGCGACGTCGGAGATGTCATTTTGATTTGCTTCAATCATATCTGGAATGTTTGGCATTTACTTCCTCTACTATTGATGCGCCTTTTTTCGGCCTTTGTCGCCCCCGACCGGTCACTATGGCTTGTTGTCGCCATGGTCAGCAGGAACGTCGGGAACACGTTTTAGAAAACGTTGAAAATCTGACCGTTTGCCTCCGGCAGCCTCTTTCCTCAGGTACTCAAGGGTGACGAAGGCCGCCATCTTTTCCGAAGCCGCGCTCGCGATGAATTGATTCACTGAAATGCCATCCTTCTTTGCCAATTCTTTGATACTTTCATGTACCGAATGCGGCAAACGAACTGTAAGTGCAGTCATAGCGAACTCCTATTTGCGTTTCAAAACCAAATTCAAGAACTGCGAGGGCGTTACAGCGCTCACGCCTAACTCTGGTGCCCGGCGAAAATCTTTAATGTTGTGCGTAATAATGTATTTCGCACCTGATGCAACGGCACATTCCAGAATCATATCGTCAGCCGCATCGCGCAAGAATGGCCGCCACAGGAAATGCACCTCTTGCAAATGTGCGATTGACGCAAGATAGCGAACAAATCCGAGCGCCGTCGATTCATCTACTCCTGGCGGCCTGTGTTCAGGTCTCGCAATTACGGATTGCCACTCAAAATACACGCCTACTGATAGACAGATCTGAAATCGAGCATCAGGTAAGAGCGAGATTAACTCGAAGCTTGCGCCATTCCGCGATCTAGCTGCGGCGACCAGAACAGACGTATCTAGAACGACTCGAATGGTTGCACCCATGTAACCATTCTACAGATATAGCGGCGACTCGCAACCCTATCTTTAGCTCGTTACCTTATCGCCTTGTCTTGCCTTGATAACGATTCTGTCAGTCCGCTATTGAGAAAACTATGACCGCAGATGGCCGTTTTGCGACATTCGCCCGTCTACAAAGTGTCTACACGTGTTGCGGTCTACCCAAGCTTAATGGCGCATGATTGATCCTGTAAGCTTTTCGTTGAGTCCTTAACGAAAGCAATAAAATGAAACAAGACAAAAAGCATAACGTTTTAGAAGGCATCAAAAAAGAGCAATTAAAGCGGCGCACTTTTACGCTTGATTTCAAAGCTGAAGTGGTTCGGCACAAGAAAGCCGAGAACCTCAGTTTTATAGCCTGTGGTCAGAAATTTGATGTCTTGCCCAAGCTCGTCCAACGCTGGGAGAAGCAATACGAGGCTGGTGAATTAACCGCCGCCGCTGGCCGCCGCACCGTCAGCCCCGAGCAAGCCGAAATCACCCGACTGCGCGCCGAGCTCTCAAGATCAAAAATGGAAGTGTCCATTCTAAAAAAAGCAGCGGCATATTTCGCGAAAGAGATATTGTGAAATATGCCTTCATCCAAACTGATCTCACTATGTACCCGCTGTCGGTCTGCTGTTGGGTCTTGGGTTTGACGACAGCCGGGTTTTACGCCTGGGCCACGCGCCCACCGTCTGCGCGCGCCATTGAGCGAGCGAAGCTACGCGAAACCATTCAAACTATTTTTACCAGCCAGCGCAGCCGCTACGGCGCGCCACGTATCTACCAAACGCTTCGCAAACACCACGGCTACGGCGGCAGTCTCAACCGCATCCAGGCGCTGATGCGCGTCATGGGGTTGCGAGCCAAAGCGGCGAAGAAATACAAAGTCACGACCGATTCTTGCCATGCACTGCCGGTGGTGGCCAACTTGCTCGGCCAAGACTTTAGCTGCGACATCAGCGCTGAATCGGTCTCCCACGCCAAGGCACCGGATCAGGTCTGGTTGTCCGACATTACCTATCTGTGGACGACTGAAGGTT
>JBBRAM010000053.1:0-8169 GCA_038206765.1 Burkholderiales bacterium
GCAGGGGCGTTAGCGAAGGGGGTAGATCCTAACAAATTGGCTCATATCTTTGGGCAAGAAAGACATAATTTGACGGATATGGTGAAGCAGTTTGGATCGCAGGAGAATGCTTTTAATGCTATCCAGAAGGCGACTGAAGTCGCCACTCAGGGCGTAAAGGGAGTTTTTGAAACAACTGTAAGAGTTGGTGCTGAAACCGTTACGGTTCGAGGAAATGTTGTAGATGGGGCTGTGAAAATTGGGACGGTATTCAAGCCATGAAAAATGCACTCTCTATAATTGAAAAAGCCGTACTAGAGAAAATTCTTGATGGTAATTTCCCATTGCTGATTCAACTACAACGGCAACTCGAATTATGCATAGCAGAAAAACGCGAGTTTACTGGTTTCGGTTTTTACACGACATTGACCGTGCCTCAAAGTATTCCTAGGATAGTAGGACTTGACATTAAATTTGGTGACGTAATTGGATGTATCCCTGGATTACCTAGTGGAGCAGGTTTCTTGCTTTATGTGAAGGATGGCGTCCTTGATATGCTTGAAGGCTATAGTTATGACGAACCATGGCCTTCGTCCATTGATTGCTTCAATCTGAAATATATAAAAGAAGATAAGCGCGACTGGGCCGATGTTCCATCTGTGCTACGGACGCCCGAGATTTAAGCCAACAATAAACGCCTGACGTTGCGTGAAATGCTGTTGTTCTTTCTTCTTTTGTAAATGTTGATTATCGCGCTGGATTGACCCATTTTTTCATTTTGCATTGACCCGCCAAACTAACTTTATGAGATTGATTTTTAACAATTAAATTTGCGTCACAGCGGGTTAGTTTTCCGCGAAAAAATGGGTCAACCAGATGCGATAATCAACACGCCGGTGTCTTTCAGTCAGCAACAAAGAGTTCGCAACGGCTGCTCATGGGCCGAAGGCTTAACGTTCGCGCAGCGTCCAGCGACTGAAGGTTTCTGTATCGACCCACGATCAGGCGTTGAGCGCGCTACTTTTTCCGTATCGCGAAGTGCTGTGCATGGAATTGCCGTGGATGGATGACATCAAACGGCCAACGCAAACAAAAC
This sequence comes from Burkholderiales bacterium, assembly GCA_038206765.1. Lineage (GTDB taxonomy): Bacteria > Pseudomonadota > Gammaproteobacteria > Burkholderiales > Usitatibacteraceae > UKL13-2. Next base: position 1,076 of record JBBRAM010000053.1, read on the forward strand.
GGATACCGTCTGCATTGACGAAGGACGAGGTTGCGCGCACTTTTGCGCAAATGAACGGCGAAACATTGTTGTTGGCGCAGCCGTCTCGGTGCCGGAGGCGTGCTTGCGGGGGAGCTGCATAATTGTTAAAGACGCGAACAGCGAACAATTCGTGGTACGGTTCAGCCTGATTTTCTTTGCCACTTCCTAACAACTTCTTCTAAACAACATTCAGACTTTGATTTGTTTGCAATAGTGAGCGCCAGCCCTATTCGGGGCGACGTGGCGCAAATTTTGCTTGTTTAAGTAATCCCAGTCCGCAACATCACTTGCTTCAGGATCACTTATCATGGTTGTTCGGCTCATCAAGCCAGTTTTGGCGCCCGTACTGATCGCACAAGCTAAGCGCCTGCGTAAAGTGGCGCTCGAATTACCTGAGCCTTCAGGACAACGGCATGGCGTGGCTGCATACGTTGATGCGGATTCACGTTCACCCTCACCATCACTTTCAGCGCTACCACCACCACCACTATCGCTGCTGATTACCGGTGATTCTTCGGCCGCCGGTGTAGGCGCCGCAACGCAGGACAATGCGCTGGCCTCGCAGCTTGCTGCTGCTTTAGCCCAACGTATTCAAAGAGATGTGCATTGGCATCTGATCGCGCAGACAGGGCTGACTTCAAGCGGGTTGCTGAATCTGTTGCGCGCCCAATCATTGCCTACATGCCATATTGCTGTCGTCATTGTGGGTGTCAACGATATTACCCACAACGTGCCGATTGGCCACGCGTTGCGTGCCCGTAACCGCATTGTTCGGTTGCTGCGGGCAGACACCGGTGTACGGCATATTTTGTTTCCGGGCTTACCTGCCGTGGAGCGTTTTCCGCTGCTTCCGCAGCCGCTGGCGTGGTACGGCGGCGCACAGGCGAGACGAAACAATGACCTGCAGGCACGCTGGGCCGCGCATGCACGTCGTGCTGCATTCATTTCCCATGTGCCGATGGATGGGTTTACGCATCCGAAGCTAATGGCTGAGGACGGCTTTCACCCCTCGCCAATGCTGTATTCGATGGTCGCGGCGCATTTTGCGGAACATCTCGCGCTTAAAGTGGCTACTGCCGCCGATTCATATTCGGTACGCACCACATCGCCGGACGATTTAGCGAATCATCAGGCGCAAAAAAAGTAACACAGCGCTTTTGATCGAATGTTTTGTGAACATTTCGGTGCGCGCTCCCCCGCGTCCGCCCAGTAAGGTGAGCTCAATTTTCCAACGCACCAAATTAGCCGTTGTCGAAATCAAATAAAAATAGCCGAATGGCGATTGTCGGACCGCAAAAGCGGATTCTCGATTTGCTCAACCTTCGCTTCGATGCCGCGTAATTATGAAGCCGCTCTGCCCAATGGGGAACGCCGGCATTACCTTTGGCGGCTTTTCGCTGGTCAATTGCCGAGATGGCTCAGGCGATAGGCTTCGCAACGGGCCCATTCTGAAGCAGGTTCTTATAGCTTATCTTTTGGCTTAATTAGGAAGCTTATCGATCGCCTCGAGAATCGCATCGTTTTCCGGGCGATCCCGATAGCCGTCGACAGCCAGTTTGCCGCGTAACACGCCGGTCGGGCTGACGATAAAAATAGCTGGCAGCGGCACGCCATATGCAAAGTGACCCACCGCATATTCTGGGTTGCGAATGCCAAACGCGTCTATTGTTTTTGAGCCAACATCCGACAGAAGTGTGTAATTGATTTTGCGTTTTTTAGTAAAGCTAGCCAACGCCTTAATGCTGTCGTAACTAATCGCCACTAACTGGTAACCGCGGCTGTTAAGGGGCTCGACCACATCTTTTAGCGACATGAGTTGTACTTGGCAAAACGGGCACCAATCCGCCGAGCGAAAGAACACGAGCACAGCGCCTTTGGTGCCGCTGAGACTGGCCAAGTTCCGACTGGCGCTGCTGCTGTCGACGGCCGATAAATCGGGCACCTTGCTACCCAGCGGCGGGCCGATATTGATCGGGGCGGCACTAACTAGCAGAGCCGTGCAAAAGAGGACAATTGCTACGCAAAATTTATTCATCGTCATTTCCGATTAAGTGGGAGGCGGGTATTTTAGGTGTTAGTCGGGTAGACCCCGATTTCCTTTCAGCGTCACTTTGGCCCTGGGCTCGGGGGACTACCTTTGTCAAACACGATGCGCCAAACGCCGGGTGATTCGAGGCGCCAGACTGAATTGAATCGAGCAATAACCTTTCCACTTGGGTCGCTTACTGGGCCGGTACTCAACGCCAGTGTCCCAGATTCGAGGACTACCACCTGATCCGGCTGCCAAGAGAAGGGCGGCCGCGGTTGCAAAAAGTAGGCTGACCAAACCGCGAGCACCTGCTTCTTCCCTTTCAACGGGGTCGTTCCGTCGAAGAATACGGCTTCATCTGACACTAAGTTTGAAAACTGGGCCAAATCTCTGTCCGACATTGCCTTCGCAAAGGATTGCTCGGCTTCCAGAACTTGCTCATTGGTCGATTTCGGTGCCGCTGCAGCATTTATCGAGACGGTTAACAGCACCAATATAAGCGGGATAGCTTTTGAGGCAATGCGCGCCGCGCGCCGCCAGCGTCCAACAGTTGAGGAGATATAGCTTCGACGACGAGTTGGCATCAGTCAAGCCGATCAGTGCGACGGGTGAACTTCATTTTCCAATTCGTTTCCCAAGTGATGCCCGAGTCTGTTGAGAATGCTTGCTCCCAGCGAGGAGCCCCATCGGCAGGAACCGACCATGTGAAGCGAACACGAATTGCGATCCCATTCAAAACGTCATCGGCGTAGAACACCCCTAATCCGTCTTGGAATTGACCGATGACTGGCATGTCGAGCCTGTGCGGATCCCTTGTATCCAACCACCAGATCGCCCACTTCCTCGACTCCGTATCGTAGGAACGAAACGCGGCGGCGCGGTAGTCGCCCTCTGGCAAGCGAAGTAAGTTATCTTCAATGTTCCCAAGGCCCCCGAGGATTTTTCTCGTGGTTGACTCGCCGCTGAAGCCAACCCACTCCTCGCATCCAGCGAGGCGTTCCTTGAGTCTGGTGTGTTCAACGGTCCAACTGCCGATGATGAAGTCGAAATCGTCCGGTTGTGCGCTTTGGTGTTGATTATTAATTTTGAGTGCTCCGTAGATGGGATTTCCTGACGCCTAATTTGTTAGGCATCACTGCGCGAATCGCTTGCGTAATTGCTCGATTGTGTAGTCGTTGCCCTTTTGAAAAAACTCGCGCATGCGAGAAGACTCCGCTTCCTCGCTAAAGCCCAGGCCCACAGCTCTAACTTCGGTGCTGCCATCGGCCGTCGGCTGAAAGTAAACTACAGTCCACATGCTTTTGACGGCGTTTGGAAACGGAAAGCCTTGAGGTGCCTTTTGAACCTTGATGGACAACATTCGCTGCGGCTCAAAGGACAAGATTCTGTTCTCGATTGTCCCGCCATCCCCGAGGGTTGCCTTTACGTTGTAGTTTGTCCGCATCAGGCCATCCACCCGAAGGTCGATGTCCGCAAGCGGGGCCAGCCACGAGCGAAGCCCGGCATCTGTTGTCCACGCATCCCAAACTTGGGCGGGCGGCGCCTTCACAATGCCGACAGAGACTATCGGTGCGAGGTCGACGGCCCCAGCAGTGGAAGCCGCGAGAGCGATGGAAAGTGAGACCAATCTCAGGAGTTGCATGCGTTACCTCCAAGGTGAGGGAGAGCGGTGCGCGCTTTTAATGCCAGATGAACTAGACACCGCAACAATGACGGGATGTGCCGTAAACTGCGAAATATTTCCAGCAAAATAACCTCCCCATCCGTTTGGGCGGCTCTACCGAAAGAAAGGCTTTGGTGGTGGCTTTGCGGGCAAGTTACTAAACGCAACTAAAGCGATAAAAAAGTCAGGAAATCGCCCGCTCCTATAGTTCAGCCGATTCGTTTGCTTAATCAACTTCGTGAGCGGATTTAATGCATGTGCACCAGCTTAAACACAAGCGCAGACAAATCTACTGAGGCGTTATTAAGCCAAAGCGTAAGATAAAAATAGTTTACTCAAAGCGTCCAAAATTAGTATCCCGAATCAACGCAAGTTGCTGCACTTGCACTGCGGCTTGGCTCAAGAAAGCGGCGCGATATTTTGCAGCGAGCGGGTCGGCTTTGGGAAGCGCGACGCGCATTGGGTCTTGGTGCGCGCCCGCGATTTTGAATTCATAGTGCAGGTGTGGTCCCGTGGCGAAACCCGTTGCGCCGACATACGCAATCGTTTGTCCTTGTGAGATGCGCGCGCCTTTACGCATGCCGGCTGCAAATGCAGAAAGGTGGCCGTAGAGTGTGGTGACGCTGCCTGAGTGGCGAATCTCTATTACATTTCCATACCCGCCTTTGACACCGGCATATTCGATTACGCCGTCAGCCGTTGCCCAGACCGGCGTGCCGCGTGGGGCGGCGAAATCGACGCCCGTGTGGGCGCGCCAGTTGCGGAAGATCGGGTGCATGCGCCCGCCGAAGCCGGAAGAGATACGTGAGAACGCGAGCGGTGAGCGGAGGAATGATTTGGCGCGGTTTTGCCCTTCGGCCGAATAATAACCTTCGTTGCCCTCAGCGTCGGTAAATAAAAACGCCTCAAACTTTTTATTGTTGTTCATGAATTCAGCCGAGAGCACGCGGCCGGGTCGCAGATATTCGCCGTCTTGGTAGAGCATTTCGTACACCACCGAAAAACGATCACCGCGCCGTAGATCGATGTGGAAATCAATGTCGGTGGAGAAAATACGGGCGAGTTGGTTGGCAATCGCATCGGGGATGCCCGCATCATCGGTCGCGCCATAAAGGGAAGATTTGATCGTGCCGGTGCGCTGGACTGTTTGCGGCGTGGGGTTAAGCGCTTTTTGCTGGGCGGTGAAACGGGGTGCGTCAAGTTCGCCATCGTTGCGGCGGGTAACTTCTAAAAGTGATTCGCCGCTGTACAGATAGCGCAGTGAATAAAGCTCGCCATCTGAATCAGTGATCGCTTGAATGGCGCGACCGGGGCGCAATTGAAAAATTGCTTTTGCGGATGGTTCGGTGCGTAAAAAATTAAATGCGGCGGTATCGTTGACGTTGAGCCGTTGCAAAAGCGTGGCCACCGTATCGCCCCGCTGGATGAACTCAGTGCTATAAAAACGTTCGTCGTCGGCTTGAGGGTCAGGGGCGGCAGGAAGCGCTAGCACTTGAGTGACATCGCGCCGTTGAACGCTGTCTAATTGTGTATCCGATGCAACGCCGAATGCGGTCAACACGCCGAAAACGGGGAGTGCGAGCAACACGCCAATTGCAATGACCGTGCGCTTGCCGCCCGAATTCCATAGGTTTTCAGTGAGCTTTTGCGATAAAATTTTGAGTTTTGTGAAATTCATTGTGCCAGACGCATCAGCGAAACGACTCGTTTGGTGATGCAAAAAAGTTTGTAAAATATCGGCAAGACCTTGAAGAGTAACAGAAAAATATTTGTCCCGTCACGTACCATTCGTCGGGCGGACTCCTTAACCCCTCTATTTTGCCTCTGCTGAATGGTCTATCAATGAACACTGATGTTAAAAGTAATCCCGAAAAAGTTGAAGCGGACCTCGCCGCGATTATGCGCGGCGTCGATGAACTAATCGTCGAAGCCGAAATGCGTAAAAAGCTCGAAAGTGGGCGTGTGTTACGAATTAAGCTGGGGTTAGATCCGACTGCGCAGGATTTGCATTTGGGGCACACCGTGGTGCTCAACAAAATGCGCCAGCTGCAAAATATGGGGCATCAGGTCATATTTCTGATAGGCGATTTCACCGCCATGATTGGCGACCCAAGCGGGCGCAATGCCACCCGCCCGCCACTCACGCGCGAGCAAATTCAAGAGAATGCCAAAACCTACTTCGACCAAGCGAGCTTGGTTCTCGACCGTGAAAAAACCGAAATTCGCTACAACTCGGAATGGTGTGACCCACTAGGTGCTGCGGGAATCATTCAATTGGCGTCGCGTTGGACGGTGGCGCGGATGCTGGAGCGCGATGATTTTACGAAACGCTACGCTGCGGGGGCGCCGATTTCCGTGCATGAATTTTTATACCCCCTGATGCAGGGCTACGATTCAGTCGCGTTGAAATCTGACCTAGAGTTGGGCGGCACCGATCAAAAGTTTAATTTGTTAGTTGGGCGCGAACTACAGAAGCAGTACGGCCAAGAGGCGCAGTGCATACTCACTATGCCGCTGCTTGAAGGTTTGGACGGAGTCGAAAAAATGTCGAAGTCCAAAAATAACTACGTCGGCATTACTGATAAACCTAACGACATGTTTGGCAAGCTGATGAGCGTTCCAGACGATTTGATGTGGAAATATATTGAGTTGTTGTCGTTTAAATCGATGGAGGAAGCAGCGATATTGAAGCGTGACGTGGAAGGGGGCCGCAATCCACGGAATATTAAAGTCGCTTTCGCGCAGGAGATCGTGGCGCGCTTTCATTCGCAAGCCGCAGCAGCGGCGGCGCTTACCGATTTTGAAACGCGCAGCAGCGGCGGGATTCCAGATGATGTTGCGGAAGTGACGTTGACGATTTCTGGTGATGTGATTGGAATCGCACAACTCTTGAAGCAAGCAGGGCTGACGCCGAGCACCGGCGAAGCGAATCGAATGATCGACCAAGGTGGCGTGAAGCTCGATGGTGCGAAAGTCAGCGACAAATCGCTCACCATCAACAAGGGCACGGTAGTCGTCGCTCAGGTCGGGAAACGCAAGTTTGCCCGCGTGCACATCAGCTGATAGCCCAATCATTTATGCGTGCATGATTCGCCGGTGTCGCGCGCAATGGAAATAATTTTGCAGCCTGATTGAAATTATTTTGCAAAAGGGCTTGACCGAGTTTGTGCGGCGCGGCATAATGGCAATCCTTCGAAACACAACGCAACAGCAGCATGCGCGGTGAAAAAATTTCGGGAACGCTCTTTAAAAACATGGACAACTGATTGAGGTGGGTACTAAGTATTAGGGTGCCGCTTTGCAACGGTCGTTAGCAGGATCAGGCGCAAGTTTGGTGAGGTTAATGAATTTGGTTGTGAAGATGGTTTGAACTCAAAATAT
>JBBRAM010000054.1:0-7607 GCA_038206765.1 Burkholderiales bacterium
CTTGGAATAAGAGAATGGTTCTGCAAGGAATGCGGCACACATCATAACCGTGATGTGAACGCCGCCAGAAACATTCTCCGTCGCGGACATGCGACGCTCACAGGAGGAATCCCCGTTCTTTAGGGCGGGGAGGATGTCAAAAATGATCTTCTTTATCGATGAACTCTCCGTTTCATCGCTGTTTTAGCGTTATTCGTCGCATTGCTGTCGTGTTGTGAACAGTATTGGTTATATTGATTCGGTACTCGGTTGCGCTGTTCCATGTTTGAACCTACTTTTTTTACCACGGGATCATTGATGAATAAAATTACCTGCTCTATTTCCGGCTTGATCTCAACGTCAGCTGCGTTTGCCTTTGCTTTTGCGTTCGCAGTCTTCGCGCCGATCGCTAATGCGGCGGACTTGATTGAAACCCAAGAGTCTCTGCAAACAAGCCTACAGAAGCGCCTGCTCAATGATCGCACCGGAGTTTGCATAACTGTCGCCATCATCGCTGAAAAATCAATCAAAGCGACTGCCTGCGCGGATCCAAAATCGCCCAAATTATCGGCTTTACTAGATGACAATACATCCTTCGAAATCGGCTCAATCACCAAGACGATGACGGCGACGTTGCTCGCTGATTTGATCGAACGCGGTCAGATGAACCTCGATGCGCCGCTGGCTGATTACTTGCCCGCTGGTACAAACGTACCAAGCTTTGAGGGTAAGCCGATTTTGTTACGGCATGTCGTGACGCATACGTCTGGTTTGCCCGCATTGCCACCCGATTTTATGCCGAAAAATCCCGCTGATCCTTACGCTAACTTAACCGAAAAAAATTTATTGGCATCCCTCGGTAAAGTAACCTTAAAGCAAGCGCCGGGTGAGGCGCAAAGCTATTCCAATTTTGCAATGATGGTGTTGAGCCTCGCCATCGCCAACAAAGCGGGCATGACCTACGAAGTGTTGTTACAAGAGCGAATGCTCAAGCCGCTCGGCATGGCAGGCGCCTATATTACTGATGCCAACAAGCCCAAACAAGTAACGGCCGCTATCGGCCATTTGCCGACAAAAGCCGTTACCGCCCCCTGGACTTTGCCGGGCAACTTGGCTGGTGTGGGCGGCGAACGGGCGACATTGCCTGATATGGTTTTGTATGCGAAAGCGCAACTGGGCATGATTAAATTCGAGACCGATGCTGGCATTAGCTTGTCAAAAGCAATTTTGAAAACGCAAGAAAAAATACCGGTAAAAAATGGCCGGCAAATGGGCATGAATTGGTTCTTCCAACCCAGCAAAACGGGAGAGGTCATGTTTCACGGCGGCGGCACAGGAGGCTTTTCGACGGAATTGGTGATTGATAAAAAAGCGCATCGGGCGGTTGTTGTCCTTGCTGACACGCAAGTAGGCGCGATGGGTACTGTGTCGCAAGTGGCGCTACACTTACTCAACGGCGACGCGCCGATAGGCGAGCCAACCATCGCCATGGATGCGCCCGAAACACTTCTGGATGCGTTGGTAGGGGACTACATGCTTGGTGATAATTTGCCAACAACCCTACGCAAAAAAGGCAAGGCGCTATTTGCGCAAGCGGCAGGCCAACCTGAGTTTGAAATGGGCTACGACAGTAGCGGCAATTTTTACCCGCTGGCGTTTGACGCGCTATTAAAAGTCGAAAAAAATGGCGCGAATTACCGGTTGATGTGGCTACAAGGCGGCGGTGCGCAGCCAGTTAAGCGCGTCCTGACGGAAGCAGAAAAAGCCGCACTCGCTGTCGAGCGGGCTAAAATCCCGCCAGTATCGGTTCAAGATTTTGAGCGCTATGTGGGCGCGTATAACCTGGCGCCGAATTTCGATATTAAAATTTTTATCGAATCCGGAAAATTCTATGCGCAGGCAACGAATCAACCAAAATTTCTCCTGACACCACTTGGTGGCGTCAAATTCGTCCTTGAACAGGTTCCGGCCGACATTGAATTTTTGTCAGCTGATGGTGTGAATTTTGAAACGCTCGAATTAACCCAGAATGGCCGCAAAAATAAAGCTCGCCGGGTCAGTAAATAGTGCGTTAAATTTATGGGTGTTATGGGTGTTATTGGTGCTATTGGTGCTGTTGGTGTTATGGGTGTTACTGGTAGTGAGTTTCGACAATCGCACGGATTCGTTTAGCGGACGTAATAACGTTCACAGAAATTTTACGACGGCGGTTTTTCAAGCCGTTCCCAAACACCATCAACCAGCCCCTCAATCGGCTGGAAATTAATTTTGTAGCGCATCTTGCGGCTTTCTTCAATCCAATAACCCAAGTAAACATAAGCGAGCTTGCGGCGCTTGGCTTCAGCGATTTGCCAGAGAATGCTGTAGGTGCCGAGGCTTGATTGTGGGTGCTGCGCATCGTAAAAGGTGTAAACCGACGAGAGTCCGTCGGACAGGGTGTCCATGACGCTCACCATGCGGAGCACACCGTGTTCGCGGAACTCGATCAAGCGCGTATGGACATTTGATTGCAGCAAAAAATGTGAATACTGTTCGCGGCTATCATGATCCATGCCGCCGCCCGGATGGCGTGATGCCTGATAGCGCCGGTAGAGTGCATAGTGTTCATGCGAAAACTTTAGCTCCAATACCCTTGCCACCAAATGTGGATTGCGACCAAGCGTGCGGCGCTGCGCACGGTTTTCTTCAAATTCGTCCGCCAGCACCCGCACCGGAACGCATGCGCGACAGTGGTCGCAATAAGGGCGATAGGTAAACGCACCGCTCCGCCGAAAGCCCGACGACACCAAATGCCCGTAGGTCGGTGTGTCAATCATATAGCTCGGCGTGGCCACCTGCGACCGCGCCAGCCGCCCCGGCAGGTAGCTGCACGGGTAAGGCGCTGTTGCATAAAACTGCAAATTAGCGAATGGTAAATCGTTTAGCTTACTCATGGCTGGTTGTTGATGACTTGGGGGGGCTTTAGGTCGGAAATTCGTCAAAAATTCGTCAAAAAATCCATCGAAGCGTCCATCATAGAGCCCATCAAAGAGTCCAATAAGAAACAGGCGAATGATCTACCTTCAATGTTATCAATTCTTGTAAGCGTTGCGTGAATTCTTTACGCGGGATCGGACGCGCACCGAAGCTGGCAAGGTGTTTGGTCTCCTGCTGACAATCGATCAATTGAAAGCCGTCGCGGGTGAGTTTTTCGACGACCGCAGCAAAGGCAACTTTTGAGGCATCTGTTTCGCGGGCAAACATTGATTCACCATAAAACACACGCCCCAAGGCAATGCCATAAAGCCCGCCAACCAGCTTGCCGTCTCGCCAAGCCTCAGCGGAATGGGCAAAGCCGAGCTGATGCAGTTCGATGTAGGCAGCCTGCATCGCGGGCAGTATCCATGTGCCGCCCTGTTGACTACGCGGTTTTGAGCAAGCCGAAATGACATTGGCAAACGCGGTATTAAAACGCACCTCAAATTTGTTGGCTCGGATTGTTTTCGCAAGCGACTTGGAGAGCTTGAACTCAATGGGTAATAACACCATCCGCGGATCGGGACTCCACCATAGTATCGGTTGCCCTTCGGAATACCACGGGAAAATGCCGCGTGAATAGGCGGTCAAAATCGTCTGCGGATCGAGGTTACCACCGACGCACAGCAGCCCGTTGGGTTCGTGCCGGGCACGGTCGACATCGGGAAAGTCTTGTGCTGTTTTAATCGAGGGAATCATGCTTTCAGTGTTAATGCCGTCGTTCGCGTCGTGGACGATGCAATGATCAACAAACTGGTTTCCACGGCAACCGCCATCACACAACACCTTCTAAAATTTGTACATCCACTGTTGCACCGGCATCGATATTGCCAACATGGTCATGCAGCATGATGAAGCAATTCGCGTCTGACATGGATTTCAAAATGCCTGAGCCTTGTTCGCCGGTAACACGCACCTTGTACGCGCCGTCCTCCAAATACAAAACGCCGCGTTGAAATTCGGTACGCCCCGGCATTTTTTTAATGGGCGAAGTGCAAACCGCTTTGAGAAGTGGCTGCACTGGCAATGGTGAAACGCCTTGCAGCGTGAGCAAAGCATCGCGAACGAACTGATAAAACGTGACCATGACCGACACCGGATTGCCGGGCAGTCCGAAGAAATGGGCGCTGCCAATTTTGCCGTAGGCAAGCGGGCGCCCTGGCTTCATGGCAATTTTCCAAAACACCACTTCGCCCAATTTTTGCAACAGGCCGCGAACGTAGTCAGCCTCACCCACTGAAACGCCGCCAGATGTGATCACTACGTCGGCAATGCCGCTGGCCTCGACAAATGCCGCTTCCAATGTTGCAGGATCGTCTCGGACTACGCCCATGTCGATGATTTCGCAGCCGAGCTTGGACAACATGCCGTGCAGCGTATAGCGATTGCTGTCGTAGATTTGCCCCGCGCCCAACGGCAAACCGATTTGTACGAGTTCATCGCCGGTTGAGAAAAACGCAACGCGCAACGGACGGTAAACCGATACTTCGCCAATCCCGAGTGACGCGATCAAGCCCAACTCTGCCGCGCGAACGATGCGGCCACTGGCTAGGGCGATAGCACCCATTTTCAAATCTTCTCCCGCATGGCGGACGTTTTGGCCAAGTCTGTTTCCGTCACCAAAGGTGATCAACTTGTCATTGCCCAAAGCGTTGCCAGCGCTATTAACCACTGCCCTCTCTTGCATCACCACCGTATCAGCGCCTTCGGGTACGACACCGCCGGTGAAGATGCGCACACACTCGCCTTCGCCAACTGCCTTACTGAAAGGTTGCCCGGCGAAACTGGTACCGATTTCAGTCAATGTGGTTGATGTCGGCTGCAGGTCTTCAAAGCGCATCGCCCATCCGTCCATCGCCGAATTGCGGTGTGCGGGAACATCGACTGGCGAAACAATATCAGCGGCCAGTACGCGGCCAAGTGCGCTGCGAACCGGAACCCGCGCCACGCCGGTTACGGGCTTGAGGAAGGTATGAATAAACTGGCGCGCTTTGGCAACCGGCATCGAATTTGGATCGTAATCGTCGGCGCAGGAGGCTTGCGTGATAGTAATGTTTGTGGAGGCTGTTGCGGAGGGTTCGGTAGTCATATCAGTTTGTGTTGAGCGGGACGGTGGCATCAATCGTAATTCTACCGTCAGTGTGCCACGTCACAACAGACAGTTCACGCATTACGATGCGCCATTCCAAACTGCGGCCGCTGCCGAAGTACATCTCGGCCTCGTCAAGGATTACAGGAAACAACTCACGTGAGCGGGCGCGGGCAATGGTGATATGCGGCTCGTAAGCAATTTCTTTGCGCAAGAAATTACGCAGGACGCCAGTATATAGCTCGTCATGTAAAGCGGTGATCGCCTCAGCCCGCTCCCTCGCCATGAGCAATATAAATTCATCGAGCAGGCCCTCAACATCCCGAAAGACCACCGGTAGTGGTGGCCATTTTGCAACGATGCGGCGGGTATGTGAGGCGATCTGCGTTGAGGTAAGCGTGCAGGCAAATGGAAACACCAACGTCAAATGCGCAGGGATTTTTGCCGCTAAGGGATCGTGCTCAGCGCGGAATACTTCTATCTTGGCGTCGGTCGGAAACCTTGGAAACCAGACAATGCCGCGGCGTGGTAGTGGCGGGCGTAGGGCTAATTTGCGAACATTGCGGCGCGGCATTGGTGTTAGTTGTCGCGAGGTCGGTTGGTGGCGCGTGGTGGTGCGTCGTCTCTAGGAACACTAGGCTGGGCGGGCGTTTCCAAGGATTCTAGCTTTTGGAGATCCGCTAAAGTGTTAATGTTTTCAAACGCTGAAGCAGCATCATCAAACGAAACCTCCACCACGTTTAAGCTGGCATACCATTTATCAATCTTGCGTTGCCCGGTTTCAAGAAAGGCGCGCAAATGCGGTTCCAGGTCGCGCTTGACCAAGCAAAAAACGGGATGCACTTGATCGAATGTTTTGGCGACCGCCAAGTCTGCGTTCGCTTTTTCCAATGCCGTAAACAAGCGCGCCACCAAATCCAGTGGCAAAAATGGCGAATCACACGGGGCAGTCATAACCAGCGGCGTGGTTGCGTTTAGCAAACCCACTTGCAAGCCTGCAAGCGGCCCTGCAAAGCCGTCGATTGCATCGGGAATGACGCGGCAGCCCCCTTGAGAATCTCCAATTGCGGCGTATTCATCAACGCTACGGTTTGCGTTGATGATAACGGCATCAACCTGCGGCGCAAGCCTTGCTAAAACATGTACGACCATCGGCAGGCCGTTGAAGGGCTGCAAACCTTTGTCGACGCTGCCCATTCGGGAACCGCGGCCCCCGGCAAGAACGAGGGCGGTAATGTTTGGTTTATGGGCCATCATTCAAACGTTCCGCGCCGTTGAACAACAAATAATGTTTATTCACTGCGCGGCCAATCATGGTCAGCCCGACCCGTTTGGCGATGCTGTACCCCATCTCGGTTAAGCCGGAACGGGAAACCAAAAATGGAATTCCCATTTGCGCGGCCTTGATCACCATCTCTGAGGTGAGCCGCCCGGTGGTGTAGAAAATTTTATCGCCACCGTCAACATCTTCAAGCCACATCCAACCGGCAATCGCATCGACGGCATTGTGGCGCCCGACATCTTCCACGAAAGTTAATATCTCGCCATTCATATTGCCAAGTGCGCAGCCGTGTACTGCGCCAGCTTGTTTATAAATTGATTCATGTAGCCTTACGTTGGTGAGCAACGCATAGAGCGTAGTTTGTGAAATTTTAATGTCTGTCGGCAATCGAATATTTTCTAAATCTGCCATCAAATCACCGAACACAGTACCTTCGCCGCAGCCGGTGGTTTTGGTGCGCTTGGCCATTTTTTCATCAAGGTTTTTGAGACCATTTTTGGTGACAACTGAACATGCGTTGGTTTCCCAATCGACTTGCACCGAAACAATCTCGTCGACTGATTCCAACAACCGTTGGTTGCGCAAATAGCCTATTACCAAGGCCTCTGGTGCAGCACCCAGCGTCATAATGGTGAGTATTTCGCGCTTATCCACGTAGATTGTGAGCGGGTGTTCTCCTGCAATCGGCGTTGGGACAGTTGCTCCGTTTTCATCGATGGCATCAACGGTAAACGTAGCGGGGCGCGCGGCGTCAGAGAGTGTTGGCTTGTGAGTCCGGCGCGGCATTATTTCTTCTTGGAGATCAGCAGCGTTAAGCCGTAGGCTGAAACTGCGAGCGTAATGACCAACCCGGTGGTGTTGGGACGTTCAGTTTGCATGGCGATAGCGGCAAAAATGAGCCAGGGTGCGACGAGAATGATGAGGGCGATGAGCGTTTTCATAGTTTTGCAGTGACACCAGATACAGGTTGGGGGCCAAAAAGTATTGAATCGAATATTCGGTGATACTACTGGAAATAGTCGTAAGCCAGCATCCTTAAATATCATTGACGAAATCTGGCGAGTGGGCATCTCGAGCAAATTGCCTTGACATCCTCCCCGTCCTAAAGAACGGGGATTCCTCCTGTGAGCGTCGCATGTCCGCGACGGAGAATGTTTCTGGCGGCGTTCACATCACGGTTATGATGTGTGCCGCATTCCTTGCAGAACCATTCTCTTATTCCAAGCTCTTTCAAACCTTTCG
>JBBRAM010000055.1:0-6269 GCA_038206765.1 Burkholderiales bacterium
CAAAGTCTTTGATTCACTGGGTGCGCTGGAAGATCAGCTCGCCATCGGCCTCGTCGCGTTCGAACAAGATCATCCTCGCGTTCAGTCCATCGTGGCTTGGGAATGGATTATTAATGCATTAATGAAATAGAAATGGAATTACAACGCTGTTGAGCAAGTCATCTGGCATTCGCTTTGCTCCGCCGTTGACTTCCCCGCTTGGCTTTTCTGTTTGACCCCATGCTGGCAATTTACAAGCCCATAACGGGTTCGCACCTGCCAGGCTACGTTAAAAATGCCATCATCTACTTGCAAAAGTTGATGCCTTAAGATGCGTCGAAATCGAATTCGACGCACTGAAATGCGGCCTACAAAAATCGATATTAAAACGCTTGTTAGTAATTTTTTCGTACCACCATTGGTGGGCCGCCCTCGTTTTCCCAAACCTGAATATTCTCTTTCTTACGCTGAACACGGCGCTGATGCTTATTCTTTCTCGCCTGATCGACCAAGGCATAGGTGGTGACGCCGGCGACTAACAATAGCCAGAGAAATTTATTCATTTTGTACTCCATTTAAAAAGTTTTAAGACTGATTGTAAAAAAGTGGTCCTGAGGACTATGGTGTTGGCGATTATTTAGCTACCTGCACAAACGCGGCTTGCCACAAACGCGGCTTGCCACAAAAATCGGCACTACATGCGAACTTCACCACTTTGATTGATGATTTCAGGCGCCTTTCCGGTAATAGCGGCTTTCGCCATTTCATAAAGCTGCACAATTTTGCTGCTCTTCACGTCCCAATAGTGGGCGTGGATGATCTTTACTTGAACCAATGCCAAGTCGGGATCTTCCGGGCCGCCCGGAAACCACGCCTTGGCAAATGCCGTCCAAAGCGCTGTTTTTTTGGCAAGGTCATCGACCACCGTAGCTTCACCAGAAACCGATATATAGGCATCTTTACCAGGATCGGCGTAGGTAATATTCACGCTTGCATCTGATCGCAAATCGGCTATTGTGTCGTCTTTTTTTGACATAAAAAACCAAAGTAGATTCTGTTCATCTATTAATTTGTTCTGCGTTGTCATCGGACGTGCATGCAAATGGCCGTTACCGTGGCGCGTGGTGAACATGCTGAATTTGATGTCTTTGACGAGTCGCCAAAGTATGTCTCGGGGTTGTTCTAAGCTGGTATGCATGTGCACTCCTCGGTAAAGTCTAGCGAAGGACTAACGATGACGCATCGCCAAGCTAGGCAATGTCAGCAAACGCTTATAGCGCTGTAGGAACGGGAGGTTGGCGTTCAATGTAGTGCCAACGCGGTGCTGTTGGCGCTGTTTATGTGCATTTCTTTTGACGAGCAGATCGCACGATAATTCAGGACCAAAAGCAGCTAGTGGCCTGCATTTAACGGAAAAAATACTTGGAGCGCGCCGTCCACAATCGGCTTTCGATAGGCGATGGTTTGCGCTCGACGATACTGCCAGCACTGATTTCGATGCTGCATTCTCCGATCAGCGCTGGTTTTCTTTTCGCTTCATATCGATGTAATCGCTGCGGTCCACTTCATGTAATTGTCGGGGATAGCGCTCTGTGGCGGCGTACCAGTCGCTGATGCGTTTTTCAAATTGCGCGGCAGGGGCCACTGCCAACGCACCCAAGTAGGATTCAATGGCCAAGTGATAGCGCATGGTGTTGCGCTCGACCAGACCGCGCAGGCCGTCCACATAGCTTATGTCACCGTTTGAATTTTTGCCAACCACCGTAAAGCCGACTTTGGCACGGCCAACGGTGCTCAAGTAAGCGAGCATGGCGATCTTTCCAGTCAGACCGAACTGGTATGAATAAGAAAGATGCAATAGCGTCGCGCCACTGTTACCGTTGACGGCCACCGGACCAGCGGAAGCCGGACTAGGGAAGGGTAAGGGCATCGGTAAGGGTATAGCCTCGAGCGTGATGCGATAGTCACGCGTGCTTAGTGGCCCCTCATCCGCATTGAGCTGCACGCGAAAGTAATCTGCTTTTTGATCGGCAAGTTGCCAAGCAAAGGTGAGGCGATAGGATTCATCCAGAGGTCGGTCAAATTTTTTGCCGACATTCATCACTAATGTGGTTTCTGCGTGCGCCGAGCTTCGTTCAGGACTCGTCGGTGCTGCTTGCCGTGTCGTGCTTGGCTGCACCGGCGATTGTTGACCTGACACTTGCTTATTTAGTACGACGCGGCAATATTTTGTATTGAGATGCAGAATAAGAATGTCGCACCACGCTTGGGGCATGGCGAGCGATTCATTCACTTTGCCAAATTTGGTCGGGACCACCGCATATATTTCGCCTTTCACATCGTCCGCGCTGTGAAACGAATCTAGCACGATAGGGCGTTGGAATCCATTGGTATTGAGCCTGTCACGCAGGCTGGGGTAGCGTGCTCGCAATATTTGCGCCGGATCAGCAATGTTGTTTACGCCGGCAGTCGACTCGGTAACCGGGTCTTTTGTATTGCTCGCGTTGGCGATATTGGCCCCAATCGCAGCACTTGCGGAAGTATGCATCCACGACAAGCAGATCACGCTGGCGACCGCGATGAATCCGCCCGGCAAACCCATTTTGGTCGCGGCATTTAAAACAAAATGGCTGGCTGAATAGCGGTCGCTATCAATAGCTCCGTTCAAATTTTTTGGATGCAGTTTAGTGTTCATTTTTTCTCGTTTTATGGTTTAACCGCTTACTGTGTTTAGACTGGCCGGCATATTACCTTTAAAGCCAGTAAACCCACAGGCGCGCGGCTTGCTCTTTGAGGCGCAACATGAACGAACGCGCCGCCCAAGATTCGCGCGTGATCTCCGTCGAGGCGGCCAAGTCTTTCTGAAACAGCGCATGCATCTGTTTGCCAAATTCTGGGCCCAGGACTACCGCATTGATCTCGTCGTTATGAAGGAAGCTTCGCCAATCTAGATTGGTTGAGCCAATCGTGGACCAAACACCGTCAATGAGCGCGGTTTTGGCGTGAAGCAACGCATCTCGCCGCTCATAGACTTTGACCCCTGACGTCAAAAGCGCATTGTAATAGGAGCGACCAGCGTGGAAGATGAGCGATGAATCCGTTTTAGTTGGCAAGATAATAACGACATCGACACCGCGTCCAACCGCTTCGGCTAGGGCTGCCATGATGTATTCGTCGGGGGCGAAGTAAGCGTTGGTAAGCAGCACGGATGTTTCTGCGCTGTTGATGGCTGAAAGCAGGGTGTTGTACATTTGCCCGCCACCGGCATCATCGGACGAGCTGGCAATGGCCCGAACCACTTCTTTGCCTTTTGGCACCAACGGCAAAAAATATTTGCGATCGGGCAATGCACCACCTTTTTGCTTTCGCCAACTTTCCATAAAGTTTTTTTGAAATTCTGCTACCACTGGTCCTTCAACCATTAGATGCGTATCGCGCCAAAGCGTTTTAGCTTCGGGGGCTTTTTCAGGTTCTTTATTACCCTCTTTGCCGTCTTGGTGTAATTCGGCTGAAACGCTAGCCGCAGGTTTGTCGGTAACTAAAGGCTTATGGTCATTCGACGGTGAACGGCGACGGAGCCTCCCAGACGAGCCGCTTGAATAAACACTACTAATATTAATGCCGCCCAAAAAAGCCGTCTGGCCATCGATAATCATGAGCTTGCGATGGTCGCGTTGGTTGAGCTGCCAGCCTTTTTTTGCTTCAAGCGGATTGATGGGATTAAATTCGAGCGTCTTAATCCCACTCTCGTTTAATCTCTGAAAAAATTCTTTGGAGGTGTTGAGTGAGCCAACACCGTCATAAATTAACGCGACTTGAACACCTTGTTTTTGTTTTTCGATTAAGGCTGTTGAAAATTTCCGACCGATTTCATCATCCTCGATAATGTAGGTTTCAATGTTAATGTGGTCGCGGGCGCCAGCGATTGCTTTAAACATTGCGGTGTAAGTTGATTCACCATCTTCAAACAGTGTTGTCCGGTTGCCGACCATCAACGGTGTGCCCGCGATCGCTTCTTCGAGCGCCAAGTGATGGTCAAAAATTCGCGTCTCCTCGCCCTGGCTACTCATGCCTGCAATGATTGCCGCACTTTGCCGCGCTGATAGTGGTCCACGCGCCCCAGCTAGTTTTGCGGGTTTTGATGGCGGTAAAGCTTGCAGCGGTAGCGACGGCAGCCCAATTGCCACAATGGGACTGCTAGCGCCGGCAGAACCCGGCGCACCGCCTTGGCCTCGCGTTGCTTCAACTTCTACCTCTGGGCGCGTATCTGTCCTTTTTGTTGCATCCAGGTGTGGGATCGATGCGCATCCGAGCAGGCTTGATAAAAGCATGATTGCCGATACCGCCCACAGGAGGCAGACTAGTCGATGGAAGCGGCTGTAACGGTTGGAACAGCTGGAACGAAAAGGGCGCGTGATGAGTTGGTAGCGCATTAAAAATCAATCCTGCGTTAAATTGAAATTAGGTATCAACATCAGCTGCAACCAGAGCAGTAAATTGTGTTGAAGGTCCAATATTGTTAAATCCTGCTCCCCCCGAGTTTAAACCGAGATGGAATCGAAATAAGATCGAGACTACGTGGTTTTTATGAGGCCATCTGTTCGTTTCCGCACCCAACACGCAGATGCGGATTTGCAGCATCGAGCAGTAAATATAGCCATTACTGGCGTTGCGGTCGATGGGAGCCGCTGGCGCGAAAGGTTAGGGCTTCGGGGGGAAGGATAGGGGCCGGTGATGGGATTAGCGGAAATGCCTAATGCGAACGCACACTTGTAGCAGAAGCGGGCTCTGGGTGGCCACTAGACTTGCTGATCGGGCCGCATATGAGGCCGTTTAAATTGCCTTATAAATTGCCCTATAAATTGTCGTACACATTGCCGCATGGATTGCTGCATGCATTGCCGCATGCAGTGCCCGAATAAGGCGCACAGCCTTAACGGCGGACAAAAAACTCGGTTGGGCGGGCGAACGCCACCCTCATAATGCGGGCAGCACAAGAACTAAAACGATTATTTATCGCTAGTCGATTTGCCCAACACCTGTTTCGGGTCGCCGCGCGGGATATCTGAGATCAGGCGGTCAACTTCGCGCTTGACCACGGCATAGCATTCGCAAGCAGCATTTTCCAAGCCTGGCCGATCCAGCACGGTGATACGGCCGCGGCTATAGAAAATGAGTCCCGCACGCTGCAAATGCCCCGCCGCGTTGGTGACGCCTTCGCGGCGCACACCGAGCATATTGGCGATTAAATCTTGCGTCATGGTCAGCGAATCGCTGGTCAAGCGGTCTAGGCTTAATAGCAGCCAACGGCATAGCTGCTGTTCGATCGTATGGTGGCGATTACAAACGGCGGTTTGCGACATCTGCGTAATTAATGCCTGCGTGTAGCGCAGCAGCAAATGCAGTACCGGGCCGGCGCGGCCAAATTCTTTTTTAATGTGGTCTGCTTTGAGCCGGTAACCAAAGCCAGCGCTCTGCACGACCGCGCGGCTGGGAGTGGTCTCGCCGCCCATGAAGAGCGAAATGCCGAGTATGCCCTCATTACCTACCACCGCGATCTCAGCCGACGCGCCATTTTCCAACACATAAAGCAGCGAGACAATCGAAGTGGTTGGGAAATAAACATACTTCAAACGTCCGCCGGATTCATAAAGCACATCACCAAGCGGCATCGGCACTAGCTCGAGGTGCGCTGACAGACGTTCAAATTCGGCTGCTGGTAATGCTGAAAGTAGGTGGTTTTGTAACGGATCTTGCTGGCCAAGTGGTTTCGTCATTACGTTCTTTGCGTTGGAATCAAATTTGAGTCTGAAGGTAGTTTGTAAACAGTCTTTTGGAAGCTTTCCGCGCAGAGATGCGCGCAGGGCCCGATGTGACCTCAAGTGAATCTAGCGTTATCAACAACAATAATGTTGGAGTAGCAGGAATAAACTCTACACCAACACCAATTTTGATGAAGCTAGTTCCCACCATATCATGCAGGGCTAAAAAGTCTGTGCGATAACGCACATATAGCTGAACATAACAGCTTGCGTCCTCTTAGCCAGCTCAATCGCCGTCATCAACAAACATCCCCAACACTCAAATTGCGCAAGCTCCACAAATCGCACTGAGTACGCCTACGGCATTTATAAAAAATATTTACTTAGGGAAGGTCTGATTAAGTCAGGATTTTGATGCAAAAATTACGCTCAATGATTGCCGATACATTTTCGAGTCCCTTTTTTGCGTTTTCACGCGCAGAAAACGAGGTTTTGCCTCACTTTCTGGGTACTTCATGCCGCGACAGA
>JBBRAM010000056.1:0-6125 GCA_038206765.1 Burkholderiales bacterium
AGGGGAAAATTGACAACAGACAATCAAACCAATTAACCTGAAAATCTTGCGTCGCTTCGCTCCGACTGACCCGGCCGGATCATCGTGGAATAGGTGGCCGGATGTTCATGGAATGAGTGGCCGAATGGCGTGGAATACGCAAAGACCAATACCATGGTTGGTTTAACCAAATTTTTCCAATAGTGAACGGGAAGCAAGCCCAAGACAATTCAATCGACTATGACCTCTTGGAAAGTCAGGTGACCCAAGCGCTTCAAGCGCAGTCAGATGCGTCAATTCAGATCAAGAAATCTACAGAAGAAGCTAAATCACGACTAGATGAAGAGATAAGCGCTATCCGCGAAGAAGCGACGAACGAGGCTAAAACGAAACTAAAAGAAGTAGACGATGCGCTGACTTTAGTTCGAAACGCTGCGTCTGAGGCCGGCGTTTCGCAACACGCAAAAGTTTTTGACGATGAGTCAAAAAAGCTCCAAACAAGCTCTATCATATGGATGATAGTGATTGCCATTTTCGCCTTGCTTCTTGGCTTACTAGCGACTAATTTTATTGATCCGAAAAGCTGGCATCCAGTGCTGCCTTCAATTTCAGCAAGTACTGCTGCGACGATCGCTGCGAGTGCCACTCCTACGGTTGGAAACGCCATCCCTGCTCCTGCAGTAACTCCGCCTGCAACAGATTTTCTATGGATAAAACCATTTGCCGAAAAAATTGCGTTCGCGTTCGTTCTACTTTTCGGACTTTTATGGTCATCACGAAACTATTCAGCTAGTAGACATAATGAGGTTGTGAACCGACACAGAATGAACGCCCTGCGCTCGTTTGAGACATTTGCAAAAGCAGCAACGGACGATCAAACAAAAAATGCAGTTTTGATTCAAGCAACACAAGCAATATTTGCCCCGCAGGCCACGGGATATGTGAAGACCGATGGAGACAATTCATCGTCTTCACCAATTATCGAACTTATTCGCACAGCATCGCCTAGTGGTAAATAAGATTAACTTTGTAGACCGTAGGTTGTGCAGGTTTCATCTACCCGACATCGGAAGCAAATTGGGCGGCGATGTTGGGCAATCTGTAAAGCTGTTTACCCAACCTACCAATTTTTCTTCATCCCGAAAAGGGACTTGCTGCGCGGCGTAGCTAAAAATTAACAAGACCCAATGCCAGCGCGCCGTTTTAGCCATAAAGGCCCTGAACGGCACGCCGGTGCTAGGGTTTGAATTTTTAAACCCCATCAAAGCTGCCGCTGAAATCAATTTGTTGGCTTCAATTGCCAAGCCGTTCTTCCCATATTGCATATACACATAAATATACATACAATGTGCTATGCGATATTCGTTCGATCCTGCCAAGCGTGCTTCCAATCTAACGAAGCACGGCTACGATTTTGACGATGCGAAGTTCGTCATTGAGAACGATGACAAGGTAACGTTTGAAGATAATCGTTACGACTATGGCGAGGTTCGTTTCGTTACGCTTGGGTTTTTGCGTAACGTGTTGGTACAAATTGTTTCCGCAGAAATTGATGATGACATTCGCGTAATTTCGCTCCCGATTTGACTAACGGAGGCCGACCGTTATGAACAAAAAATCTATTACGAAAACATTTGAAGACAAGCCCATCCGCGCGAGTGATATCGCTGCGGGCAAACTCGTTTTGCGGAAACGTGCCGCTTCTGGCGTGGTACTGCCAGCAGGTGCGCCGACGAAGCAACGCGTCAATATTTATCTCGATAGCGCCATTGTTGACCACTTCAAAACGCAGGCGGGTGAGCGCGGTTACCAAACGCTGATTAACGAGGCGCTAAAAAATGTTATCCAAACCGCCGTAATCGAAAATACGATCGAAAAAGCAATTGAGAAAACCATTCGCCATACGATTCAGCAGGAATTGAAGGCTTATAAAGTTAGGTAGCGACAATTCCAACTCAACGCCACCCACGATGCCAGCCGTACCTCGGATGGTGCCAACCCCAGCCGAATTCGTTGTGATACGCCCAGCCATAACCGGGAGCAGGAATGGCGTAGGTCGGGCCTACATAGACGACGCCCGCAGGTGCGGCATAGACAGGCCGCACACCGACAGGTGCGACTACGCAGCCAGTCAGGGCCGTCGTTAAAAGGGCGGCGGTGACAAGAAATGGGATATTGAGTTTTTTCATTTGGGTTTTCTCCATAAATGATTCAAGCATTTTGTTGCGCGGACGAGCGATGTGGATGGCACGAAAGCGTGTTCGGTTCCAGACGTCGCTGTTCTTTGTTGCTATTCTCATAACGAGGCCACATCGGATGCGGGGTACACAACCGCACAAAGATTGGAAACAAAAGGTAACAGTGGAGTGCAATATGTTGTTAAGGCGTGCTTGGGGGCCGCGTTCCGCGTCGAAACGGGTGCAGTCCGTGATTGGCGATTCATTGCAGCCGGTATTGTTCCTATGTAAAAATGGGGCTGGTGCCACTAGCGCTTCCAGTAGAATACATAAAACGCTAGTATTGACGGGCGTTTCCAGCCATAAACGGCGCAAGAAGCCCGCCGGTTAACGACTTAGGTCCAGCTGAGAATCCAATGAATATTAGCCCACGAGACAAAGCGATGATGGATGCGGTGATCGAAGTGACGGAGCGTCATCAGGCGGCGCGCTCTCGGATTCGCTGGTTCGTGGTGGCCGTTGCGAGCGTGGGGATCGGGCTGTTGGTGTTTACTGAAAGCTTGCCTTGGTGGCTAAGGATGACGTTTGCGGCGATTTCAGTGTTGGGATTTTTAGTGTTTTTAATTTATTTATCGACGACGCAAATCGGTAAGGACCTTGCCGATTTGTGGCGATCCTAACAGCGACATTACGGGGCAGTTTGCCAACGCCGCCCCGTAACCACACACAAGCCCTAAGGTTTAAAATTCCCATCGCTACGGGTTTGTGTACCCGATGCGCAACTGGTGAATTCGCGATTGCCGCTACCGGTAGCTTGGTTGCTTTCCCACACCGCCGTGCTGCCATTCCATTTGACGTATTTATACTGAACGGCGGTGCTGGCGGGCAGGGTGACAGTGCCTGTCCACGGTACATTGGCACCCGAGCCTTGGATGGTGAGTTTGAAGCCGCTGGCAGGTGTCCAGTTGCCGATCGCGGTTTGATTACCGACCACATAAAGGTTTTGCCCCACGACCGTGTTGGCATTGGCAATCGTAAAGGTGACAGCACAGCTAGCGGCGACCACGCCGGATACTTTTTGCCCGGTATAGATAGCCACTGCCGGTGCGGATGCACCGCCGTCGGCGGGAACGGAGATGCTCGCATTGCCGCTGGTATTAACGACCACCGTGCTGCCCGTGCAGCCATTGCCTGCTGCATTGAGATTGCCGTTGATGATATTGCAATAAGTGCCAGCGGGCAGGTTGGTGAAGAAGGTATTTGTCCAAGCGCCATTGGTGTTGTTCAGGGCGATAAAACCGACTGTGCCACGGCTAAACGCCACTTGGTTGCTATTGCCCGTTGACCAATTCGTTTGCGCTTGGCCAACAGACGCGGCACGGAATTTCACCAGATTGGAAATGCCTTGCCCACGATGGATGAAGTCCCAATTCACATTGATTTGCGCCACGCCATTGACGTATGGGCTTGCAGTGGGGCGATCATCGTTGGTGTTGGTAAAGCGAAAGCCCGATTGCACCTGTGCCTCGCCGTACCCTTGTGCCAGCATGAATATCGAGGCTAAGTCGTAGCGCTTGGTGCCTTGCGTATCATTGGGCACGCTGCCGGTGTAATTGCTGGCGTTGAGTGAGCCACCGTTACGTTCAGTATCCCAGTTATTGATAAAAATGGTCGCGTTCTGCGGCTGGATAAAGCCCCATGTGCCGCCCCAATTTCCCCAGGTGCCCATCACGGTCGGGATTGACGATAGGCTCAGCCCATTGTTGCCGCGAAAAATATCGCGCATGGCAGACGGGAATTGAAATTCATTCAGCGTGCCCACCGGAAAATAATCGGAGCGATTGACTTCGCCGTCGTTAATAATCTCTTGCGTAACCCAAATATTTTCACCGGCATTAGTTTTGGGGTGAGTGGTTTTGACGGTGTTGAAAATGGCCTGCAGGGCGCTTGCCTGCATGTGTTTGGCAGCATCAATGCGGAAACCGTCCACGCCCATTGTCAGCAGCGCATTCAGATAATTGACGACTTGCCCCTGCACATAAGCGTTCTCGGTCGCCAGATCGGGCAAGCCGCCAAGGCGACAGTGCTGAACATTGTATTGGCCGGATGGAGAGTTGTAGTCAGCGCCTTGAATATCGCAAAGCGGGTGAAAATCATTGCTGCTAAAAAACGGATAGGCGAGGGTGGCCGCGTTCCAAACGGAGCCATCCGTTGCTGTACCGCTGCCATCGGCCAATTGATTGACCACGATATCGGCATAAACCCGAACACCAGCGGTATGGCAGGCGTTGATCATGGTTTGCAATTGCGCGGCGGTACCCATGCGGCTGGTTAGATTGGTGTAGTTAACCGGCTGATAAACGCCCCACCAGCCATTTGCGTTTTTGGAAGCACCGGGTGGCGAGATCTGTACACCGCCATACCCCTGCGGGCCAAGCCACTGGGTGCATTCGGTGGCAATATCGTTCCAGCTCCATTCGAACAACTGGACAGATGTGTCTCGCGCGTTAAATGTTGCGGCAGTTAATGATACCGAAACCGAAGCGGTCAATAGCATGCCTATCGCCATCATCGCGGCGGAAAACCACGACTGCCAACGGATACGCGCTGCTGCCAGCACGGTGCTTGTTGTACCAATCATTTCTCTCTCCTAGTTGATTTTTTGTAAGTATCTATAAATCTAACCAACAATGATTTGGATCATTGCTGGTGTAGTTATACTACTTTTAGGAGGCCGTGCGTGTATTTTTGAAATGCTAATAAATTGCTGCAATGCACAAATTTAACTATTTAAAACAAGCATTTATTGATTGGCTTCTATCGCAATACTGGTGACGACTTGGTATCAGGCTGATTTTGCGCACTATTTTTTAGTTATGAATCACAATAAATTTTGTAGAAAATATACATTTTTGTAAAATAGGCCTTCGGGTAGATTTTCTAGTTAAGCCTCGCTGCACAAATCCATCCTGATCCTGATAGCTGGCCCATCACTCATTATCGCTTGGTACGTGTTTCATCCCCACCCTCACCCCCGGTAGTAGAATCAGCGTCGTTTGTTTGTAAGCCTGATAGTCGGCACCCAGTTCCGCTTCCAACCCACGCTCCTCAAAATATATGCCGATGAGAATGTAGGCCGTCATCCCGGCTGCAAATACCAAGCCGCCCACGGCCATCGTCGGCACGAACCAGATGGCGATTAGGATGCCGAGCATCATCGGGTGACGCACTAATTTGTAAAACAGAATCACGCGGAATTTCATCGGCGCCGCGGCTTGGTTGCGCAAGTGGGCGGTGATCTGTTTTAAGCCGAACAAATAGAAATGGTCGGTCAGGAATGTCGATATCAGCAATACCAGCCAGCCAAACGCAAACAGCCCGTACAACACAATTTGAAGCGCGCCGTGCGCTTGCCAGATGACGGTACCGATGGGTTGCCACTGCCACATTAGCAGCGCCAGTAGCGCATTGGTCACCCACATATAGGTGCTGCGCTCGATCGCGGGCGAGATCATTGTCGTGATCCAGCGCTTAAAGCCGGTGCGTGCCATCACGCTGTGCGGCACACCGAACAGTGCGATCAGCGCGAGGTCCCAGATGGCTGCGAATAGGGCGTTTTCAGATGTGCCGCTGTTGATCGTTTTGGGCACGGCGAAGTCGCCGATGAAGGCAATTAGCCACAGAAATACCACCAGAAAAACAACATAGGCCGCGAGGCCGTAAACGAATGCGAGTACGCGAAACATGGGGGGAAACCTTTAAATTTCTAGCGACAGATCTTCAAAAAATCAGCAAATGAAATTGCCGGATTATTGACATCCTCCCCGCCCTAAAGAACGGGGATTCCTCCTGTGAGCGTCGCATGTCCGCGACGGAGAATGTTTCTGGCGGCGTTCACATCACGGTTATGATGTGTGCCGCATTCCTTGCAGAACCATTCTCTTATTCCAAGCTCTTTCAAACCTTTCG
>JBBRAM010000057.1:0-5029 GCA_038206765.1 Burkholderiales bacterium
ATAATCAAACCCGTCAGCATTCAACGCTGGGCTATTGCTCACCGGTCCAATATCTCGATCGCTGGAGAGGTGAACAATGTCAGCAAAAGCTGGCAGCATAAAACGAATCTGATGGCAGACGAAATATCGAGGGAAGCTCAGGGGTCAATATAAACATAAACGTAATAATCGTTTTTAGTTCCCATTTTTAATTTTCATATCAAAGATGATTGTTAGTTTCCAAGTTGAGCCCGCTACTTGTGCAGCTTTTCTCTACCCAACTACTCGCCACAAAAATTATCGTCATACGCTCACCTCCTCACTTGCCCTTCCTAAGCATCACCACATTCCCCACCACCGACAACGCGACCCCCACCGTCGTCAACCAACCCCACGCAAATTTTTCAAAAAAGAACGACACAACCAACGCGACAATTGGCACCATCACACCGACGTAACCGGCCTTGGCGGGCCCGATACGGCCGATGAGGGTCAAGTAGCAGCCGAAGGTGATGACGGAGCCTGCGATGGCTAAATAGACTAGTGATAAAAAATATCCGGCGGTAAGATCAACCGTAAATGGTTTGCCCATCGCCACCCCAACCACCAGCGACAACAAGCCGCCATACAGCATGCTCCAGGCCATGCTCGCCCAAGTGTTATAGCCAAACTTGGCGTTGCGCGTGGCCGCCATTGAGCCCGCGGAGGAGGCTATGACCGAGAGTATGGTCAGGATAATTCCCAATTCGGCATTGCGACTGTCCGAGATGTGGCTGAACTCGTGCCAGAACACAGCGACGATGCCCGCAACACCAAACAGCGAGGCTACGACAACGCGTCGCGTCATCGGTGTGCCAAAGAACAGTCGGGCACCGAGCATATTGATCATTGGGCTGGCGGAGTAAGCGACAGCAACCATGCCGGAGATGATGTAGGTTTCGGCGTAGTAAACGAAGATATAACTGATGCAAAACATGGCCGCGCCCAGCAAGACGAAATCGCCGTGTTGCTTTGCGCTAAATTTGAGTGGAATTTTTTTCCAAGTGCAGTACGCAAAGAGCGCAGCAGCAGCCACCATGAAACGGTAGCCGACGGATATTTCCTCTGCGACATGGCCAAGCTGATAAGTAATCGCCAGCCATGTTGTGCCCCAAATTACTACGCAGACGGCGAAGAGCTGGAGAGTTGGGGTTTGTTTGGCGGTCGTCATGAGATGTCGATGATTTTTACGAAATTTGCGGTCGCGCGATTCGCTTCCCTGTCTGGGGAAAAGGGATGGGAGGGGCAGCAGAGCGAGGAGGAGCGGCAATCAAATTTTCGATAACGTCAAAATATCCGCCACTGAAAATTCCTTCCTCCTTCCCTTCCCTTCCTCTCCACTCCGCAACTCAAACGTGGCTTATTTGACAATCCCCATCTGCGAAAGCACAAACGAATACGTAATCGCAATCTCTTTCAAATAGTCGTATCGCCCCGAAGCGCCGCCGTGCCCCGCGTCCAGATTGGTTTTGAGCAGCAGCAGATTATTATCGGTCTTCAATGTGCGCAGCTTGGCAACGTATTTGGCTGGCTCCCAATACATCACTTGGCTATCGTTAAGTGAGGTCTCAACTAGCATCGCGGGGTATGCGCCCTTGACCAAATTATCGTAGGGTGAATAAGAGCGCATGTATTGATACGCTGGCTTTTCATTTGGATTGCCCCACTCCAAATACTCGCCGACTGTTAGCGGCAATGTCGCGTCGAGCATCGTGTTCATGACATCGACAAACGGCACCTGCGAAACAACGGCTTTGAACAAATCTGGCCGCATATTGGTGACCGCGCCCATCAGCAAACCGCCCGCACTGCCACCCTGAATGGCGAGCTGGTTGGATGAGGTATATTTATTGGCAACCAGATATTCGGCGACGTTAATGAAATCGGTGAAAGTGTTTTTCTTTTTCATCATTTTGCCGTTGTCGTGCCACGCTTTGCCCATTTCGCCACCGCCGCGAATGTGGGCAATCGCGTAGATCATGCCGCGATCAATGAGCGCCAGCCGTGATGAGCGCATGCCCAATGGCATCGAAATGCCGTACGAACCGTAGCCATAGAGCAACAACGGTTGTGGCCCAGCACGCTTTAAGGATTTTTTGTAAACGAGCGAGACCGGAATCATCGCGCCGTCCGCGGCTTTGACCATAATGCGCTCGGCTTGGTAATCTTCCGGCTTGTAGCCGCCTAACACTTCCTGCTGTTTTTTCAGGACACGGGTGCGTTTGTTGACGTCGTAATCAAACACCGAACTAGGCGTCACAAGCGAGCTGTAATTAAAACGATACTGTGCAGAATCGTATTCGGCGTTTTGGCCGGGTGAGGCTTCATAAGCCGCCTCAGGGAACGAGATGTCGTGGGGTTTGCCCTTCTTCACGTCGCCTTTTAAATCACTCCTTAAATCAAACACGCGCAGCTTCGGCAAGCCGCCCGATTTTTCAATCGCGACAAAATAATCCTTGAACATATCAACGCCGTCGAGCTTCACGTCGACGCGATGGGGGATGATCTCTACCCACTTTGCTTTATCAGTTTTACCTTCGGGAGCCCTGACCAGCCTTGAGTTGCGCCCTTTGTCGTCAATCACAATGTAAAAATCTTTACCGTGGTGATCGATTGAATATTTGATGTTGTCTTTGCGTTTCATGTAGACGACAAATTTAGCGTCAGGTTTGTTCGCATCGAGCAATTGTTGTTCGGTCGTTTCGGAACTTGCGGAAGTCAGGATAAGGTAGCCCTTGCTGCGGGTGGCTTCTACGCCGATGCCATACAGCTCGTCTTTTTCTTCAAACAACATCGGATCATTTTTTTCGCCTAGCTTATGGCGAAAAAATTTATCGCTACGTTTGGTGGTCGCGTCCTCGGTGACATAAAAGACAGTTTTGTTATCGTTCGCCCAAGCGATTGAGGTAACGCGTTCGATCTTGTCATCAAGCGTTTTGCCCGATTCCAACTCTTTAAAATTTAAGGTGTACTGGCGAAAGCCGGTGATGTCTGTCGAATACGCAACCAGCTTGCCGTCCGGGCTTACATCCATGCTGCCAATGGCGAAGAACGGCTTACCTTTTGCCAGCTCGTTCGCATCAAGCATAATTTCTTCGGGGGCGGTCAGGCTGCCTTTTTTGCGTGCGTAGATGCTGTACTGCTTGCCCATTTCGGTACGGGTGTAATAAAAATAATCACCTTTTTTGTAAGGGACATTTTCGTCAGTTTCTTTGATACGCGAGAGCATGTCTTGATATAACTGCGCCTGAAAATCCTTCATCGGGCCGAGCACGGTTTGCGTATAAGCGTTTTCAGCCTTTAAATAATCGACGACCTCCGGGTTCGATTTTTCACGCAGCCAAAAATAATCGTCGGTACGTTTATCGCCGAAATTTTCGACGGTTTTGGGGATTTTTTTAGCAATGGGTGGCATAGGCGCAATTGATGGGGTTGTTGGTTGGGCTTGAGCAACGCAGCAAATCAGCGAGAAAATAAGACTTGATGACATTGCGGCGACGGCAATAAATCGATTCGACATGAAACGCTCCATTCAGGGTTAAGCTGATCATTATAAACAACCCCGCTGTTATTGCCTGCAACACATTGATACAAAGTTCACGGAATTTGGCGTAAACGCGCCCACGGGGCAAGCGTTATTCAGGCACAGCAGCAAAAAAACCCCTTAACCGCTCAAACAAAAATGCGATAAAAATACGCCAAAAGCACGACAAAAGTTCGTCACCCCAACCAAAAAGGAAATACCATGAACACAAAATCCCTCGTAGCCGCCTTGTTTGCCACCGTCATCAGCGCATCCGTATTGGCGCAAGCACCAGCCACACCCGGCACCAACACACCGAGAATCGACGCACGCCAAGCTAACCAAGAAAAACGAATCGCACAAGGCGTGGCGTCCGGCCAATTGACCGACAAAGAAGCAGCCCGCTTGGACAAGCGTGAAGCCAATCTGAGCAAAGCCGAAACCGCTGCCAAAGCCGATGGCGTTGTAACAAAAAAAGAACGCGCCAAATTGACTAGAATGGAAAACAAAGACAGCAAGCGGATTCATCGCCAAAAGCACGACAAGCAAGTTAAGCCTGCTGCAGCACCTGCACAGTAATCAGCTTTAGCAAATCTCCTCAGCCCGGCCCTTCCTCGTGAAGGCCGGGCTTTTTATTTGCGGCGGGCATTGATACACTCTAGAGCTTGCCCATTATATTTTAGCCATTGCACCTGTCAGGCATCGCACTCGTCATGCATTGCGCTTGTCGGGTATTTAACTCGTTTACTGCATCCGCATCGCATCGGAACCAATATGTTTGAAGCCACCGCCCCCAGCAACAGCGCATCGAAAATCGAATTCTATTCAGACCTCAATAAACAGCTTGAAGGCTTGCTGACGGGTGAGCGCGACTTGATGGCGAATACGGCCAATTTTTCATCACTCGTCTACTTAATGCTGTCCGATTTGAACTGGGTGGGGTTTTATTTTCTGCGGGGAAATGACCTGGTACTGGGCCCTTTCCAAGGCAAACCCGCCTGTGTCCGTATCCCCGTAATGCCTTCCCCGCGCGGAGTTTGCGGCAATGCTGCGTTTCACCGTAAGACTTATGTCGTGAAAGATGTCCACGATTTCCCCGGCCATATTGCCTGTGATTCGGCCTCCAATTCGGAGATCGTGATTCCGCTTATTGTTGACGGAAAAGTGATCGGCGTCGTCGATATTGATAGCCCGAAGCTCGCGCGGTTTGATGATGAGGATCGTGTTGGTGTAGAAGCGTTGGCAGCGACGTTGTTGGCAATGACGGATTTTGGCTCCCTCTAGGATTGCCCCAAACACTAGCACTGGCGCGGCTTTCCTGCCCCCATGGGAGGCGGCAGTCAATCAAAACGAGGGTGTCCCGAATTTTGTGTAAATCAATTTTACTGGGCGGGGTTAAAACGGTCTTCGAAACGAATCATAAGCTGACTCATGGCTTGTTTCCAGTTCTGTATTGGCATTGTCCAGCGTTTAGCAATATTGCGTAAT
>JBBRAM010000058.1:0-3742 GCA_038206765.1 Burkholderiales bacterium
TTACGCAATATTGCTAAACGCTGGACAATGCCAATACAGAACTGGAAACAAGCCATGAGTCAGCTTATGATTCGTTTCGAAGACCGTTTTAACCCCGCCCAGTAAAATTGATTTACACAAAATTCGGGACACCCTCTTCTAGATAGCCATGCTGGACTGTGCACAAACAATAAGCCATTTCTGCACATCAAGCTAATTCAAGACAAGTGCATTCAATCCGGCGGTGCGTTACGCAAGACAATTCGTCTGCTAAAAAACCTTCGATACGATTCGGACACGAAAATTGCACTGTCAAGTTACGACATCGCAGCAATCACTTGGCATATGACATACGCTGACCTTGCGGTTCCCTACGGCGTGGACCTCATGCTTGTAGATAGAGCGAGGGCGCATCTTAGATTGGTTGCATCTAGTCAAATCTACCGTGACTTGTTGATGGTGCCAGACGGCTCGCGGCCTATCTTCGATAAACCTGAAAAAGTGAGTGCTGTTCAACAGCTCTATTCTGAAGTAGACCAATTGGCGCAAGACATTTTCAAGGAACTGGACCCGAACGGGCGTTTGTTCAATTTGCCCTATCGTTCCGAAGTTCTCGCTAAAACAATTCAACTCGGATAAGGCGCGAACTCAAAATTTGCATACTTGATTGATGCAACGACCGTTGTTTGACGTGCTCCTAGTTTGCTCCTGGACCTGAGTTATCAGGAGTTATTTTAAGTGCTTGTAAATTAGGTATTTGCGAGCATAAATGCAAACTTTCGGAACGATTCGGAGCGCTTAGGAGGGGGATGCTCTATCCACTGAGCTACGAGGGCATGGTGTTGTGTTGAGAAGCCGCCGGATGGTGCCGGTTTGGACCACCCAACTTCGCTGAAGCAACTCAATTTTACGCATAAATCGCCCTAAATGCCCTTATGGCGCGGCGCTTTGAAATCCACGCCTGCATCCACATCTGCATCCACCTCTGCTTCCGCAGCTGCATCAAGCCGCAGATCTACAAATCGCTAATGCAAGCGTTAATCTGACGCTATTTTCACATTCGCTGGTCGTTCACAGGTAACATCGCACCTTCGCGTTGGCATTTGCGCGTTGTCAGTCGTCGCCCGTTGCTGCGCATCCTGCCGATATTTCGGATTGCTGGCGAGCCGCCGTCGATACCATGCCGAAAACGCTGACAGTCTGATTCTGCATCGTCATTTTATATCCCCACCTCGTTGATTCGTTGAGCCCCTATGCCTATTTTTCACGTCAAAAAACTCTCGCTCGCCTTCGGCGACGCCAAGCTGCTGGATCAGGTTGATTTTTCCATTGATGCCAATGAGCGCATCGCCTTGGTCGGCCGTAACGGCACCGGCAAATCCAGCCTGTTAAAAATCATCGCCGGCGAAGTAAAGCCCGATGATGGCGACGTTGCTAAAACCGCTACATTGAAGCTTGCCTACGTGCCGCAGGAGCCGCATTTTGACGCGACGTTGACCGTGTTTGATGCGGTCGCCGTTGGCTTGGGCAGTGCGGCGACGGATTTGATTGCGTATCACCATGCCTTGCACGACGCGGGCGAGGGCGATGAAGCCGCGTTAGAGCTTCTGGGCGATTTACAGCACAAACTGGAGGCGAGTGGTGGCTGGCATGTTGAACAGCGGGTGACGGCGGTTTTGGAGCGTTTGGGGCTCGATCCGGATCGCAGCATTGACGGACTTTCCGGTGGCACCCTGAAGCGCGTTGCCTTGGCGCGGGCGTTGGTGGCGGAGCCTGAATTATTGTTGCTTGATGAGCCAACCAACCATCTCGATATTTCATCCATTGATTGGCTGGAAAAAACCCTAGCCACGTTCAATGGCTCAATCTTGGTGATCAGCCATGATCGGCGCTTTTTGGAAAGTTTCGCCACTAGGATTATCGAGCTAGATCGCGGCCAATTGACGAGCTATCCCGGCTCATTTGCCGAATATGAAAAACGTAAAGAAGATTTTTTGAACGCCGAAGAAATCGCCAACGCGCGAGCCGACAAACTCCTCAAAGAAGAAGAGATTTGGATTCGCCGTGGTGTGCAAGCGCGGCGCACCCGCAGCGAGAGTCGCATCGCACGGCTACAGGTTTTGCGCGAAGCCCGCAAGGCGCGGCGCGAGCGGGCGGGCAATGTGAAATTCTCCGTCGGTGAAGTCGAAAAAAGCGGCAAGATTGTGGTGGAACTGAAGGGCATCACGAAATCATTTGCCGGTGCTACTGAGACAGCACCTAATAAAACAGTAATTCGTGATTTCAGCACCATTGTTCAGCGCGGCGACCGCATAGGCCTGATCGGCCCGAACGGCGCAGGTAAATCAACATTAATGAAAATTATTTTGGGCGAATTGGAAGCCGACGCAGGCACCGTCAAGCGCGGCACGATGCTCGAGATCGCCTACTTCGATCAATTCCGCGAACAGCTTGATGATGAAGCCACGTTGTCAGACGTGATTAGCCCCGGTTCTGATTTTGTCGATATTGGCGGCAACCGAAAGCACGTCACATCATATTTGGGCGATTTTTTATTCCCACCGCAGCGTGCGCGTGCCAAGGTGAAATCACTTTCGGGTGGCGAGCGTAATCGCTTATTGCTGGCGCGATTGTTCGCCAAATCGGCAAACTTTTTAGTGCTAGACGAGCCCACCAACGATCTCGATATCGAGACGCTCGATTTGTTAGAGGAATTGCTGCAAGGCTATGCTGGCACCGTCTTGGTCGCCAGCCATGACCGCACGTTTTTAGATAACGTCGCCACACAGGTGTTCGTGTTTGAGGGAGACGGCAAGGTGGAAGAATTTGCAGGCGGCTACAGCGATTGGCAAATGCAGCGGGCAAATATGGCGGCGGTGAGTGCGGCTGCGCAGGCTGCCAATCCGAAGGTGCCTGCGAGCAAAACGCCATCTACGAGCTCGCAAAATAACCAAAAATCTTCAGCCGCGAAATCAAACCTCAGTTCAAACGAAGCGAAAGAATTAGAAGCGCTTCCCGCAAAGATCGATCAGCTTGAAAACGAGCTGGTATCACTTCAAAAATCACTCGCCGATCCCGCGCTTTATCAAGATGCCAAGTCAGCGGAAAAAGTGAAATCGCTGCAAGAACGGATTGCGAAAATTGAAGCGGAGCAGGGGGCGACGATGACGCGATGGGAGCAGTTGGAGGCGAAGCGCTAATATTTTGGCTTTATGGGTGTGGCAATTGTTTCCGCCCACACTGGCGCGGCGTTTGAGGTTATTAACGATTAGGATTCTGCTCTCTGCTTAAGCGTTGAATCTAAGCCCGCCATCCCCCTTTGCTTGGCGTTCCTCACACGAAAGCGCGTTAATTCTGATCAAATCGGATAAATTCATTTTCTTGTGTTCTCTCAAGAATTCGTAGCTAATTCGTGCCGTGCCACGAGTCGCGTCGATAGGGAGAGGACATTTCCTCGCTTTCTCAACCATCGCAAAAGCCAATCGTAATCCTGCGATGCTGGAATTAACGCCGCCCAGATTGGGAACTTTTGCTTTGTCCCAAACGGCTTCGAGCGACCTGTCGATATAAACCCTAGGTGTAGGGTTGTAGGTTTGGCCGAATTCAATGGATGCAGCATGCCCTGATCCTGTAAGCTTTTCGTTGAGTCCTTAACGAAAGCAATAAAATGAAACAAGACAAAAAGCATAACGTTTTAGAAGGCATCAAAAAAGAGCAATTAAAGCGGCGCACTTTTACGCTTGATTTCAAAGCTGAAGTGGTT
>JBBRAM010000059.1:0-2404 GCA_038206765.1 Burkholderiales bacterium
CCATTTGCCCTGGACGCTTGCGATAGGAATCTCAATACCCACCACTGCGCGCATCATGGTTTGCAGATAATCTTCAGGTGCATCATCCATTTTCCATCGCATCGATGTGGTGTTGCGCGCCGATTCAAAATGATCAGTTACATTGTTTAGGAAAGCGCGCATCCATGCTGGGTCGTCGCGAATCACCAACGGCCCGGCAACATGCACAACCGCATAATTCCAAGTTGGAACCACCTTGCCATGTTCTTTTTTACTGGGATACCAAGACGGCGAAATATAGGCATCCGGCCCCTGGAAAACCACCAGCGCACTGACGCTCGCGTCGAATGTTTGCCACACCGGATTATTTCGCGCGACGTGAGTGCGCAGCAAGCCGAGCGGCGCGGACTGCGGATCAATCATGAATGGCACGTGGTTTGCATTGAGTCCATCAGCCGTCATCGTGATGAGCGTGCCCAGCGGATGGTGGCGGATCAATTCGTGCAAAACATCGATTCGGTCTTCATTAAAATGATTCGGTGTATACATTTTTTGGCGTGAAAATTCAGGCGGACATTTGGGTAAATTGAGTTTAATATTGCCCGAGCCCAGACGGAGTGCGGCAAGAAATAATTAATGGAAAGGGCGATTGATGGCAAGAAATATTCTATTCCTTTTGATTCTGATGGCGGTGCCAATTTTGGCCGCCGCCCAGCCTTCACCAAAAGAAATAAAAGTGACGTACCCCGCTGCGATTGATTACACGATCAAAGTTATCCCATCCACATCGGCCACTGAGTCACGCAGCGAATGGCTGGTCACGCTGAAATTGAAGGGAAGTAATACCGGCAACACCGAATTTGAGCTGCCCCACAAATGGGCAGGCCGCGATGATTTTTTGAGCGGTGTTAAGGACCTGACGGTCAATGGCGATGGTATTGCCAGCTCCATCGTTTCCTTGACTGACCTAGCAGAAGTCAATGAGGTGAAAATCTTCCGCGCGATCCACACGCCAAATGCTGCGCTCACGATTCAATATCGTCTTACCCGCATCGGCGAAGCTTATCCAAAATCGCAAAGCGATGCCTATTCACCGGTGCTGGAAAAAAACTATTTTCATGTCATTGGCTACGGCGCATGGGTAGTGCCGCGTGTACCCCGTGAACAAAAGCTAAAAGTCGTCATGCATTGGCAGATGCCTGCGGATTGGGCCGTCGCGAACAGTTTTGAAACGGGCAGGCGCGAGCAAAGCTTTAGCGCCACGATGGGTGCCATGCGCAATGCGCTGTATTTGGGCGGCGATTTTCGCCTCGCGAAATTTAGTGTGAAGAACTATCCCGTCACCGTTGCTCTAAGAGGCGAATGGGGTTTTTTTGATGAAAATTTTGCAGATCTCGCGCAACGCATTTTTTCGATGGAACGCGCGTTTTGGCCTGATTACAAATACCCTCAATCGCTGATTTCGGCGATCCAAGTTGGGCCTGACAGCGTACCCAGTGGTGTGAACCTCGGCGGCACTGGCGTCGAAAACGCTTTCGCACTATTTTTGTCCCCACGTACTCAGCTTAAAGAATTGCGTCATCTTATTACCCACGAGTTGTGGCATAACTGGAACACCGCAAAACTCGGTGGGCTCAAAGATCCCGAACGCTTGCTCTATTGGTGGAGCGAGGGTTTTACTGATTTCTACACATATCGGCTGATGTTACGCAATGGCTTGTTTAGCAACCAAGAATATGCAAAAGCCTACAACGATGTGCTGCGCCGCTATACGCTATCGAATGTACGCAATGCGCCGAATAGCCGCATCGGCGCCGATTTTTGGAATGACTACGAGGTGCAAAGGCTCGCCTACCAGCGCGGCATGTTGTTAGCGGCGCGGTTGGATCGCGAGATCGGGGTGGCAAGCAAAGGCAAGTATTCGCTCGATGATGTCATGCGAGATTTAAAAGCGTCTGCCAAACCGGGCCGCATTATTGATACCGCCGTCTTTGATTTACACATTAGCCGACGTCTGGGTCGTTCATACATTCCGGAAATTTCCCGGTATATCGATCAGGGCGACACCATCGAACCGGACCGTGACGATCTCGGGCGATGCTTTGAACGCCACGATATCAAGGTTCGCGCATACGACCCGGGCTTCGATATTGGGGCATCAGTAGAGGCAAAAAAAGTGATTGGCGTGATAGACAATGGCCCCGCGTACCGCGCCGGACTGCGCAACAATATGCCGCTACGAGGCTGGTCGATTTATAACGGCGACACCAGTAAAGAGATCGAGCTGTCGGGGTTGGCAGACGACAAACCGCTGGAGATTAAATTTTTACCGGTTGGCGACATGGAGTTTGCTGTGCCGCAGTTTGCGTTGAAGTCGGGTTTGGATAAGGGAATGCTGGCGCGCTGTGGCCGCTAAGTGAAAAAT